>NZ_JBWKRI010000009.1:0-385627 GCF_059419205.1 Variovorax sp. GW821-FHT06D12
GCCTGCGGCCTCCTCCTTGATTTCGCTGCGGGAAGCACCCAGTGTCCTGCGCACGGGACGCGGCGGTGGTGTGCGGCTGATCAACAAGTGCTCTGACCGCGCTCACGTCGATGGGGTGCCTTGCGCAGCGAAATCAAGGAGGAGGGGCGCAGCCCCGGGGGACATTCGCGGAGCAAGGCTCCCCGTCGGCGGGAGCGCCGCCCCGAACACTCGGCCCTTCAAAAATCAAACTTCGCCGACACCTCGAAGGTCCGCCGCGGCGCCAGCAGCACCTGGCTCGCGGCGCGGCCGGTCCAGGTCGCGTAGAGCCGGTCCGTCAGGTTGCGCACACGGAAACTCAACAGGGCATTCTTCAAGCGATAGCTCACGGCCGCATCGACCGTCGTGAAGCCGTTGATGCGGATCTGGTTGGCGTTGTCGGTGTACATCGGCCCGGTGTGGTTCAGCGATGCGAAGTACTCGAACTTCGAGCCGTCGGGCCGGTAGGTGGCGAAGACATTGGCCATGCGCTCGGGCACGTTCGGCGGGGTCTTGCCCACGCGCGAGACGTTGCCGGCTTCGACCAGCGTGTCGAAGCGCGCATCGAGCGCCGCGAGGTTGCCCGCCAGCGTCCATTCGCGCGTGGGCTTCCACACGGCCGACAGCTCGAGGCCGCGTGACGACTGCCGGCCGTTGTTCACGGTGGTGGCGGCGTTGTTCGGGTCGCGCGAGAGCACGTTGTCGAGTTCGATCTTGTACAGCGCGGCCGTCCACTCCAGGTTCGCTGCAGGCAGGCTCTGCTTGAAGCCCACCTCGGCCTGTTTGCCGCGCGACATCGGGAACGCGGCGTTCGACGCCGACAGCAGGAAGAGCGATCCCACCGGCAGCGTGGCGTTGGTGTACTGCGCATACAGGCTCGACTGCGGCGACAGGTCGTACACCGCGCCGAGGCGCCCCGAGGTGGCGCGGTAGCTCGCACCGAAGCGCGTGACGCTGCCTGCGTTCAGGTCCCAGATGCGGCGGTCGACCTCGGTGCGGTCGTGGCGCAGGCCGCCGACCAGCGTGAGGTCGCGCATCGGCTTGAGCGCGTCTTCCACGAAGACCGAGGCGACCTTCACGCGCGAGAAGGTGTCGGCGCGGTTGCCCGCGCCGGTGGTCAGCGCGGGGTTGTCATCGAAGTAGCCGGTGTACGGATCGAACACGGGCACGCGCAGTTGCGCGGCGGTGGCGGGGCTGCTGTTGGAGAAGCGGCGCTGGCTGCCGAAGCGAGTTTCGCTGTACTCGCCGCCGACGACGAAGCGGTTGTCCAGCCCGGCGATCTTTCCCTTGTGCGTGGCGTCGAAGCGGTCGAGCCAGAAGTCCTGGTCGTGCGTGATGAGCGTCTGGTCGCGCGCGATGCTGGCGGGCGGCACGAAGGTCGCGCTTTCGGAGTTGCGGAACATGCGCTTCGATTGGTTGGCCGAGAACTCGTTGCGCCACGACCAGCCGCCGTCCAGTTGCCCCGTGAGGCGCGCGCGCAGCCAGTAGGTCTCCGACGAGTTCTCGTCGTCGCGCACGTTGTAGTTGGTGCGCGCCATGCGCCGGTCGATCACGCGGCCGTCGGGCGTGCTGACGACGTTCGTCGGCTGTGTGGCGAAGCTGCGCGGCACGAGCGGCGTGCCCCAGTAGGCGTCGTTGTCGTCGCGCAGGTAATCGAACGAAAGGTCCAGCTTCACCGAGCCACCCAGGTCCACCAGCAGGCCGCTCGTGAAGTGGTCGATGCGCTCGCCGTTGCGGTCGATGGTGCCCACCTTCGTGTCGTTGCGGCTGTAGTCGAGCCGGTAGGCGCTGGCCTCGCCCAGCGCACCACCGAAGCCGAAGGCCGCGCGCGTGGAGCCGTAGCTGCCGTACGAAAGCAGCGCCTCCTTGTGCGGGTTGCTGCGGTCGGGCCGCTTGGTCACGAAGTTGACGATGCCGCCGATGGCGCCCTCGCCGTCGAGCACCGAGGCCGGGCCCTTGAGCACTTCGATGCGCTCGTAGTTCCAGGTGTCCTGCACGCGGTTAGTGACGCCCGCGCCCGAACTGCGCACGCCGTCGTACAGGTACATGAGGCTCGTGAAGCCGCGCAGCGACAGCGTGGTCGGCGACGAGGGCGGGCCGCCGCCCGAGAGGCCCGCCATGCCGCGCAATGCTTCGCTGAAGGTGCGCGCGCCGCGCTGCTGGATCGCGTCCTGCGACAGGATCTCGACCGAGGCCGGCGTCTCGCGCACCGACAGGCCCAGGCGCGAGGCCGTGCCGCTCGAATCATCGAGGTGCAGGCTGTTCGCGTCGCGGCTGCCTTCGATGGTGACGGTGCCGAGTTCGGCGTTGTTGCGGCTGTCTTGTGCAGAGGCGACTTGCAAGGCGGTGAAGGCGGCCAGCGCGACGGTGGTGCGGGTGAACGGGGTCATGGAGCGGTGCGTGGAAGAAATGAAGAAAGCGTCAGGCCACCGAGAAGCGCCGCAGCCGCCAGGCCGCGAGGCCGAACAGCAGCAGGCTCGGCACCAGCAGTTGCAGCACGGCCAGCGCGGCCTGCCCGCGCACGAGCTCGGCAGGCTCCTCGTGCCAGGCGAAGGTGGGCATGCGGTCGAAGTCGGCCGGGGCGAGCGCATCGCGCGCGTCGATGCGCGGGAAGAAGAAGGCCTTCCAGGCTTCGTGGTGCGCCACGGTCTGCGCATCGAAGCGCGCGTGGCGGCGTGCGCCGTTGCCGGCCAGCGCGGTCATGCCTTCGTAGGCCACGGCCGCCGGCGACACGGCGCCGAAGCGGCCCACCAGCGCCTGCTGTGCCGCCTGTTGTGCGTCGAAGCGCGCGAGCGCGGGGCGGATCGCTTCGTCGACCTCGCGCTGGATGCGGTAGTTGGCCAGCGAGCGGCCGGCGATCTCGATCTTGCCGTCGCGCGGCACGAGGATGGCGCCCTGCCCCACGTGCTGGTACTCGGTGCCCAGCAGGTCCTGGTAGCGCTTCATCGCCTCGGCCGTGACCACGCGCTGGCGCGTGGCCAGTTCGGTGCGCGACGGCGCGGGCGCGGCCTGCGTGACGGCCAGGTTCAGCAGCACCGGCGCCACGAGCACCAGCAGCACCCAGGCGATGACCAGCACCATCGCGTTCGTCGCCGACGAGGCGCCGAAGGCATTGACCGCCACCACCAGCGCGAACCAGAACAGCGCGTAGGCGCCGACCAGCAGCGCCCACCACAGCGTGGCGCTGCCCGCGCCGCCCGCCGTGAGCCCCGCATGGCGCGCAATCCACAGCACCGCCACCGGCAGCAGCACCGCCGGCCCCAGCAGCACGGCTGCGCGCACCGTGAGCTTGCCCGCGAGCAACGTGCGCAGCCGCAGCGGTTGCGACAGCAGCAGGCGCAGGGTGCCGTTCTCGCGCTCGGCCGACAGCAGGTTGTAGCTGAGCGCAAAGATCAGCAGCGGCAGCAGGTAGACGATGACGAAGGCCAGGTCGAAATGCCCGCTCAGCAGGTGCCACGGGTTCTCGATGTCGCTCGGGTTCATGAACACCACGCGGCTCTGGTTCGTGACCTGGTACTGGCTCGGGAACAGGTCGCTCTGCCCCAGCGCGACCGGGCCCAGCGGCGCGGTCGGCAGCAGCACGTGCTGGCCGCCGTAGCCGCTCGCCATGCGCGAAGGGTCGGCCGGATTCTCGAAGGGCGTGGGCTGCGCGGTGCCGGCCAGGATGGCTTCGAGCAAGGTGCGCTGCGCGGTGCGGGTGTCGCGGTCGGCCTGCGCCACGGCCGCCTGCGCGCGGTCGCGCTGGGCGGTCTGCAGCAGGCCGTTGCCCAGTGCATAGGCCACGAGCAAGAGGAACAGCGCGCCGACGACCCAGAGGCCGCGCTCGGCGAGCATCAAACGAACTTCCTGGCGCATCACGGCCAGCAGGCGGCGGCCTTGGGGAGGATGGAGGGACGACATGGGTGGCATCCCCTCTCAGAGCGCGCGCTGGCGCAAGGTGGCAAAGGCCGCGAACGCCGCCGCGAGCAGCAGGCCGGCGCACAGCACGAGGAAGCTGCGCGCCTGGTGCCGCAGCGCCCACCCTGCGCCCGGCGGGTGGTAGTCGAAGGGCGGCACGGTGGCCCAGAGCTCGGGCGTGGCCTGGTAGGAGAAGTGGCGGTCACCGAGCGGATCGGCATGCGCCACGAGGTCCTTGCTCATCAGGTCCTGGATGTGGCGGCGGTGCAGCTCGGCGGCCGTGGTGAAGCGGCGGTGGTGCGAGAAGTCGGTGCCCGCCATGCCCATCGAGAAGCTGCGCACCGCGAGCAGCGGCAGCAGCAGGCCGCTCCACTCCTGCACTTTCTGCTGCTGTTCCCAGGTGTCCCACAGGCGGCCGTAGTGACGGTCGTACACGGGGTACGAGGCTTGGTCGTCCAGGCGCAGCGCAATGCCCCATTTGCTCAGCGGCACGTCGCGCCCCCAGCGCTCGGTGGTGCCGAAGTTCTGCTGCCAGACCTGGTTCGACACGGCCTTGAGTTCCGCGCCCAGCGCTTTGTTGAATTCGAGCCGCGTCGGGCTCGGATACCAGGTGCGCGAAAGCTCGGAGAGCACGCGCGGCGCCATCACGGCCTGCCCGATCCACAGCGCGAGCAGCACGGTGATCGCCATGCGCGAGGTGGACGACAGCGCCGACACACCCAGCACGAGGCACACGAAGATGCCGAGGTACACCGCGTAGCCCAGCGACCACGCGCCCAGCCGCAGCAGCGCATCGACGCGCCCGCCCGGCTCCGCGCCCACCGCCACGGCGACAGCCGCGACCAGTGCCGCCGGCACCAGCAGCACCGCGAGCAGCGCCGACAGCGCGAGCGCCTTGCCGGCCAGCAGGCGCAGCGGCGCCACGCCCAGGCTCAACGTCTGGCGCAGGATGCCCTGCTCGCGCTCGCCCGCGAAGGCGTTGAAGCCCAGCACGATCACCAGCAGCGGGCCGAGCACCTGCAGGATCCAGCCCACCGACAGGTTGCCGAAACGCTGCAGGCCCGTCGCGTCCTGCGCGGCGTTGAACTTGACCTCGCTCTGGCGGTGCGCCTGCAGCCACACGGTGCTGCCGATGTAGGGGTTGATGCCCGCGTCGACCATCGACAGCGGCGGCTCGGGCTTGAAGGCGTGCATGCCCTGGTGCGCGGCGTCGTGCGGATGGCGCTTGTCCTGGTGCAGCCAGTCGCGGTAGTCCATGGCCTGCGCGGCGACCTGCTCGGCATGCGCGCCGCGCTGGTGCGCCCAGCCGACGGCCAGCGCGGTGAAGAGCAGCACGGCCACGAGCCCGCCGGCCCAGTACAGGCGGCCGTCGCGCAGGCGTTCGGTGAATTCGCGTCGGGCGATCCAGCGCATCGTCATCGGGTCAGGCCCTCATGTGTTGCAGGTAGAGGGACTGCAGGTCGGTCTGGCCGATCTGCGCGCCGTCGAGGCTTTCGACCAGCCGGCCGCGCTTCATGATTCCGACGCGCGTGGCGGTCTGCTGCGCGTGGAACAGGTCGTGCGTGGTGGTGAGCACGGCCACGCCGCGGTCGGCCGCGCGCCGCAGCAGGTCGGAGAACTCGGCGGCGGCATGCGGGTCGAGCCCCGAGGTGGGCTCGTCGAGCAGCAGCGCCTTGGCCTCTTTGGCCAGCGCCACCGCGATCCACACCTTCTGGCGCATGCCCTTCGAATACATGCTGACGCGCTTGTCGGCGGCCGCGTGGTCGAGCCCCACCTCGGTCATCAGCGCGAGCAGGCGTTCGCGCGGCAGTTCGTGGCCCAGCGCCAGGCCGGCGAAGAAGCGCAGGTTCTCCAGGCCCGAGAGCGTGCCGTACAGCGTGACCTGCTCGGGGATGTACGCCACGTCCTGCTTGGTCGCGACCGGGTGGCGCGTGACGTCGGTGCCGTTGATCTGCACCGTGCCGTCGGTCGGCGCGATGAAGTTCAGGAACAGGTTGATGGTCGTCGTCTTGCCCGCGCCGTTGGCACCCAGCAGGCAGTAGATGTCGCCGCCGCGGATGTCGAGGTCGAGGCGGTCGAGCGCGGTGTGCGCGCCGTAGCGTTTGGTGAGGCCGGAGGCTCGGAGCATGGCGGAGGGATTCCGATGGAAGGAAGAAGGAAAGGAAAGACGCGCGCAGGCACGCCCCGGCGTGGGCACGCCGATGCGGTCATCGAGGGGGAATGAAGGCGGCAGCGGTGCCGCCGCGCGTCAGCGCTTGTTCTTGTTCTTTGCGCCGCCTTGCCGCGCCTTGAAGCGCGGGTTGGACTTGCAGATGACGTAGGTGCGGCCGCGCCGCGTCACCACCTGGCAATCGCGGTGACGCTTCTTGGCTTCCTTGAGCGAGGACAGGACTTGCATGTGCGTGGCCGGGGAGTTCGTTCGGACACGCGAATATACGTTATTGCGAATTCATTCTCAATAACTTTGTTAACCTTCCCCGGCATCCGGGGCTTCGCCGTCGTCAGTGCGGCGGATGCGCCTTCGGTGCTTTCGCGCCGGCGTCGACGCAGGCCGCGCACAGGCCATGCAGCGTGACCTCGTGGTGCGTCACCTGGAAGCCCTTGGGGGCGAGGTCGTGCATCGGCCCCGGGCACGCGTGCAGCAGGAAGACCTGGCCGCAGTGCGAGCAATGGAAGTAGTGATGGTGGTGGTGCCCTGCATCGTCACCAGCGCCGTGCGAAGCGTGGTCGTGTGGATCAGCCTTGCAGGCCACTTCGTAGCGTGCCGGTTCGCCCGGCAGCTCGACCTTGGCGATCTCGCCGTCGGCCAGCAGCAGCGAGACCTGGCGGTACACCGTCGACAGGCTGATCTCGGGCACGATGGCCCGTGCGTGTTCGAGGATTTCGGGGGCGGTCAGCACGCGGCCGGCGTCGCTGAAGGCGGAGAAAACGGCGTTGCGCTGGCGCGTGAGACGTTGCATCTCTCGATGATAGGGGCGGCCCGCGCGGCCTTCAGCGCGGCGCGCGCAAGACCTTCACGCGTCGGCCGTCGGGCTGCCGTCAGCCTCGGGCGCCTCGGGCTTGGCCTTGCCCTTCTTGCCACGCGCCGCCTTCTTCGCGGCGCGCTCGGCGTCGGCGCGCTGGCCGGCGGCCAGCCACTGCGCAAACTCCTCGGGCGTCTCGAGCGTGATGCGCCCCAGGTTGCCGGCGCGGAACTCGTGCATCACGATCTCGGCGGCCTTCTGCAGGTTGACCTTGCCCTTGCCCAGCAGCGCGCCGCGCTTGCGGCCGACGGTGTCGAGAACGTCTTCGTCCTTCATGCCAGCCAGGGTGGAGGCATCGAGCTCGACGAGCTTGAAGCGCGCGACGATGCCCTCGGCGTAGTTCGCCTTGAGGTAGTCGAGCAGCTCCAGCGCCACTTCTTCTTCATCGAAGGCATTGCGCCCCACCGCGCCGCTGGCCGCGAGGTTGTAGCCGCTCTTGGGCACGATGATGCGCGGCCACAGCATGCCGGGCGTGTCCCACAGGTAGAAGTCGTCGGCCAGCGTGATGCGCTGCTCGAGCTTGGTGATGCCGGCCTCGTCGCCGGTCTTGGCCTTGCGCCCGCCGGTGAGCGTGTTGATGAGGGTCGACTTGCCCACATTGGGAATGCCGCAGATCAGCACGCGCATCGGCTTGGCCATGCCGCCGCGGTTGGGCGACAGCTCGTGGCAGGCGCGCACGATGCGCTGCGCGGGCATGGTCAGGCTGGCATCGAGCGCGATGGCGCGGGTGTCGGGCAGCGCGTTGTAGTGCGCCAGCCAGGCCTCGGTGCGCGCGGGGTCGGCCAGGTCCTGCTTGTTGAGCACCTTCAGCGTGGGCCGCCCGGCCGTGAGCTCGGCCAGCATCGGGTTGGCGCTGGAGCCGGGCAGGCGCGCGTCGAGCAGTTCGATCACCACATCGATGTCCTTCACCCGTTCGGTGATGGCCTTCTGGGTCGAATACATGTGACCGGGGAACCACTGGATCGCCATCGATGGATGCTCTTTCTTTCGCGCTGTCTGGAAGGGGACCGGCCTCGCAGGCCGGGTGCGCATTGTGAACCGGGAAACGGACCGATTTCTCGATGCTTCGCTTTTGATAGCACCGACTGGCGTATTCACTGGCTTGTTGGCCGCAAGATCACCCCTAGAATCCGCGCGCTGCGCCTGCAGCCGTTTCAAAAAGTCACATCGAGGGAGATCCTTTTCATGGTCCAGCGCCTTGCCGCCGCCGCCCTGCTCGCGGCCACCACCATCCTGTCCGCCACCGTGGCGCATGCCCAGCGCCCGTCGCCGCCGCCCGGCCCGCTGACCGACGGTTTCCTGTGCTGCAACATGCGCACGTATGGCGACTCGATCAGCGACATCAACTACGACGAACAGGGCACGAGCATCGTCCCGGTGGGCACGCCGGCGCGCATCACGGCCTACGACTTCCGCTTCTTCAACCTCGACCTCGCGGGCAAGCCCCAGCGCATCAAGAACGACTACAGCCGCAACATCACGCTGATCGACTTCGCCAAGCGCTACGTGGTCACCGAAGACCCCAAGCGCAAGATCGCCAGCTTCCCGCCTGCGGTGGGCGCCGCCATCCTCGCGGGCAAGGTGATGCCGGGCATGACGCGCGAACAGGTGCTGATGGCGCTGGGCTACCCGGTGGCCAGCGAGAACCCGAGCCTGGACGCGCCGGTGTGGCGCTACTGGCGCGACAGCTGGTCGGAGTTCCAGGTGAACTTCGACGCGCAGGGCCTCGTGAAGGACGTCGCGGGCAATGCCGTGGCGCTGAGCCGCGTGCTCGCCGCCGCGCCCTGAGCACCCTTGATCATCCCCAGGTTCGTGTGCGCGGCATGACACGCGCAACACCCGGGAGGGTTTTGCATCGCGAAGGGCGATTCCGCCCCTATGATTTGTCCGAAGCACGGCGCCGCCACGTGCGTCGGCCGGATCGAAACCCCTGAATGGAGTGCCTGCGATGAAACCCGTCTCCGAACTGCTCAAGCGCCACGATTCCGCCGCCTGGCGCACCTCGCCCGACACCAGCGTGTTCGACGCGCTGGCCACGCTGGCGCATTTCGAGGTGGGCGCGCTCATGGTGATGGACGGCGAGAAGCTCGTGGGCTTTCTGTCCGAGCGCGACTACACCCGCAAGGTGGCGCTGCAGGGCAAGAACTCCAAAGAGATGAAGGTCGCCGAGATCATGACGCCCGACGTGATGACCGTCACCCCGCAGACCCGCACCCGCGCCTGCATGGCGCTCATGAGCCAGCGCAAGTTCCGCCACCTGCCCGTGGTCGACGGCGACAAGGTGGTCGGCATGATCTCGATTCAAGACCTGATGGACGACATCATTTCCGAGCACGAGCAGACCATCACCCAGCTGACCAGTTACATCCAGAGCTGAACACGCTGCGATGCCCCGGCAAAAAGGGGCAACACACCTACGCACAGGGGCACTCTTTCGGGTGCACAGTGAAGGCTCGTTCACCATCCAGCAGGGACATACGCAATGCAGATCCAGGTCAACACGAGCAATGGCATCACCAACAAGGACACGCTGGAGCGCTGGGCAGACACCGAGATCAAGCAGCACCTGAGCCGTTTCGTCGAAGACGTGACGCGCGTCGAGGTGCACCTGAGCGACGAGAACCACGACAAGGCCGGCGGCGGCGACAAGTGCTGCGTGATGGAAGCGCGCCTGGCGCACCACCAGCCGCTCGCGGTGACACAGCATGCCACCAGCCTCGACGAGGCCTTCCGCGGCGCGGCCGACAAGCTCAAGCGCCTGCTCGACAACACGCTGGGCCGCCTCAACAACCACCGCGCGCGCGATTCGATCCGCCGCGACGGCGAGGGCTTCGTCGCCGAGTAGTCGAGTCGAAGCTCAGCGCGCCGGCTTGCGCTTCGGCGCGGGCAGGCGCTGCGGCGTCTCCACCGGAATGAGCGGCGGGCGCCGCCCGTCGGCCATCCAGGCGTCGTAGAAATCGATCTTGCGATCGACCAGCGACAGCGCCTGCTGCCAGTCGGCGATCGTCTGGTGCACGCGCGCGCGGTGCGCCTCGAGCAGGTCGCGCCGCTGGCGCAGCGTGGCCTTGCCCTGCAATGCGAGCGCCGTGTAGTCGCGCATCTCGGCGATCGACATGCCGGTGCGGCGCAGCCGGTCCATCAGGTCGAGCCAGCCCACATGCAGTTCGCCGTACACGCGCCGTCCGCCCGCATCGCGCGCCACGCCGGGCACGAGGCCCTGCGATTCGTACCAACGGATGGCATGCACCGTGCGGCCCGTGCGCGCGGCCAGTTCGCCGATGTGGAACGACGGCGTGGCAGTGCTGGCGTCAACCGGCATGGGCGGTCGGCGCGTCGAGCGCCCGCTCGACCAGCGCGGTGTCGAAGTACTCGGTCAATGTTTTCACCTGGCCTCCTTCGAGTCGGTAGACGTAGCAATAGCGATTGTTGTAGCGCTTGCCGGCCTTGGTGGGCACGTCGCCGCTGAACAGCACCACCACGCGGTCGCCCTCGGCAATGATGCATTCGGTCTTGCTCACATAGGGCCCGGCGAACTGCCCGAACAGCGGCTTGATCAGCTCTTCGCGGATCGCCTGCTTGCCCTGGTAGGTGCGCGACCAGGGCGTGCTGCCTTCCAGCGTCCAGCTGGCGTCGTCGGCGAGGCTGTCGATGAAGGCCTGGCCGTTGCCCCTGTCCAGCTCCGCGTGGATGCGCTGGACCAGGGCCTTGTTGTCGATCGTGTGCATGGCGTGATTTCCTTGGATGAATGAAGACACCGGACATCCGGTGAATTCATTGGAAATGCTCGAGTGCGCTCGAAGTCAAGCGCCATGCACCGAGTGACGAAAGTTCAGCCCCGGCCGGCGTTCGCCTGGCCCTTGGCGACTTCGTTCGCGCCCTGGGCGGCGCCGCTTTGCGGCACGGCCTCGCCCTCGCGCGCCGTCACTTCCGACAGGCGCGCGGCCAGCTGCTCGGGCGTGTCGGCGGCAATGCCCAGCCAGGCGCCCTGCGTGAGCGTGATGTGGGCGGCCTCGAAGGTGCCGGCGCCGGCGCAGAGGATGGTGCGGTTGGGCGCGTCCTGCGCGGCCAGCACCAGCATCGCGGGCACCACGGCCTCGGGACGGAAAGCCTCGAGCATGTCCTTGGGGAACAGGTCTTCCGTCATGCGCGTGGCGGCGGTGGGCGCCAGGCAGTTCACGCGGATGTCGTTCTTGGCGCCTTCGATGCTCAGCGTCTGCATCAGGCCCACCAGCGCCAGCTTGGCGGCGCCGTAGTTGCTCTGGCCGAAGTTGCCGTACAGGCCCGACGACGAGGTGGTCATCACGATGCGGCCGTACTTCTGCTCGTTCATGAGCGCCCAGACGGCCTTGGTGCAGTTCACGGCGCCCATCAGGTGCACGTCGACCACCAGCTTGAAATCGTCCAGTTCCATCTTGGCGAAGCTCTTGTCGCGCAGGATGCCGGCGTTGTTCACCAGGATGTCGACGCGGCCCCAGGCGTCGACCGCCTGCTTGACCATGGCCTGCACGGCCTCGAAGTCGGTCACCGAGGCGCCGTTGGCAATGGCTTCGCCGCCGGCCGCCTTGATCTCGTCGACCACCGCCTGCGCGGCGCTGACCGAGCCGCCCGAGCCGTCGCGCGCGCCGCCCAGGTCGTTGACCACCACCTTGGCGCCGCGCGCCGCCAAGGCCAGCGCATGCTGGCGGCCCAGGCCGCCGCCGGCGCCGGTCACGATGGCCACGCGGCCCTGGAAGTCGATGGAGGTGCTGTTGCTCATGAGGTCTCTGCTCGCTGTCTGAACTGTGTGGGTCGGTGTTGGTGAGGGTTGCCAATTGACAACAACCCAACGTTTTACCTCAGTTCCCCGCCCCGTTCGCCGCCGGGCGCCCCCGGTGGGAGTCACCCATGCGACGGCTGGACCGTGGCGCAGTACGCCACCAGCTGGTCGAGTTCGGCCGATTTGTCGAAGAAGGCATCGGCGCCCAGTTGCTGGGAACGCAGACGCATGTCGGCGGTGGCGTAGTTGCTGAGCACCACCACCTTCTGGTGCGGCGAGCGCTGGCGGCAGGCGTTCAGCACGGCCAGGCCGTTGCCGCGCTGCAGGAACAGGTCGACGATGGCCAGGTCCCAATCGCTCTTGTGATCGCGCAGCCAGTCGAGCGCTTCGTCGGCGGTGCTGGCCGAGGCGATCACGTGCGCATCGATCACGTCCTCGAGAAAGTCGACCAGGTTCTCGCGGATCACCGGACTGTCCTCGACCAGGTAGGCATGGAGCGTCATGGTGGGTGTCTCGGGTCCGGAACTGGGCAGCGCATGACGCCATCTTCGGGGCTGGCCGCCGCGCCACGGTGAGCCGGACAGGTCAATGGCTGTAGGCCATCGGCCAGCGGCGCTGTCGGCATGCGCCGGCCGGCGCCGCCGTGGCACCGCCGTGAGGATGCTTCAGGCTGCGACCGGCAGGCGGCCGGGGGCCATGCCCAGGCGCGCCGGCGAGACGTACTGCTCGCGGTAGATCTCGAAGGGCATGGTGTCGGCCGCCTCGATGCGCTTTTGCGCCTGGATCGACTCGGCCGTCATCTGCTCGAACCCGGCCTGCTGCGCGGCCGAGAACGGCAGCGCCAGCAGCGCGGCGCGGGTCTGCTCCGACTGGGCACGCACGAAGCCGACGAAGGAGTTGCCGTGCTGCTGCTCGATGGCCGCGAGCACGCGGGCCGAGGGCAGGCTGTCGGGGTTCTCGAGGCCGGCCTTGGCGGCGCGCACGGCGTCGACGTGCTGCGTGCCGCCCTGCGCCGCGTCGAGCGCGGCAGCAATCGGCAGGCACTGCTCGACCAGCTCCAGGCCCCAGTCGGTGAGCGCGACCTCGCGCCCGTCGCGGCGCAGCTTCAGCCCCGGCTCGCGGCCGCGCGCGGCCGTGAGGTGCTGGTTCTGCGCCAGGTCGGCGATTTCTTGCGGGGTGTCGTCGGGGCTGTCGTTCAGCAGGCAGTGCAGCAGGAACACGTCGATGAAGCGCATGGTCTGCGCGTTGATGCCGACGGTCTCGAAGGGGTCGAGGTCCATCAGGCGCACCTCGACGTACTCCACGCCGCGCTCGCGCAACGCATGCAGCGGGCGCTCGCCGGAATGGATCACGCGCTTGGGGCGGATCGTGCCGTAGAACTCGTTCTCGATCTGCAGCAGACTGGTGCCCAGCTGGTTGTAGTCCCCGCCCAGGTTGCGGATGCCGATGGCTTCGTAGGCCGGCCACGGGCGCGTGAGCGCGTCCTGCAGCGAGGCGCCGTAGCCCTCCAGGCTGTTGTAGCTCACGGCCAGCGAGGCCTGTGCCTCGCTCTGGTAGCCCAGGCGGCCCATGCGCAGCGAGGTGCCGTGCGGCATGTACATGCTGCCGTCGCCCAGCGGCTGCAGCTCGTGCGGGCGGCCCGCGACAAAGCTCGAACACAGGGCCGGCGAGGCGCCGAACAGGTACAGCAGCAAAAAGGCCTGGCGGCGGAAGTTGCGGATCAGCGCGAAATACTCTTCGCTCGACACCTCCGGCAGCGACCAGTTGTAGTGGATGCCCGAGATGGTCTGCATGCGCCGGCCATAGCGGTGGCTCAGGCCCATGCGGTAGACGCTCTTGGCGCGGCCCACGTTCGACGAGCCGTAGCGGCCGATCGGAATGGTCTCGTCGGTCGGCAGGCCGCAGGGCATGCTCGACACCCAGAGGCGCTCGTCGCCGAGCTGGTCGAGCACGCGGTAGGTGAACTGGTGCACCCGCGTGAGCTCTTCGAGCGCCGACTCCACGCCAGCGTGCACGCCCGTGATGAGTTCGAGCTGCGACTCGCTGAAGTCGGTCGTGATGTGCGGATGCGTGAGCGCCGAGCCCAGCGCCAGCGGATGCGGCGTGAGGGCCAGCTTGCCGTCGGGCAGCGCGCGCAGGCTTTCCTTCTCGATGCCGCGACGCATTCCCTTCAGTCGCGCGGCCGGGAGTGCACCCAGCCTCTCCTGCAATCTGTTGCTCATGTTCTTATGACCCATCAATCTTCTGTGGGGCTGGAAGGTAGCACGGGCGGACAGGCACTGCTGAAGCAGGGAATCCCGCATCCGGCTATGCTGTTTTTTGCTACTTTTTTCATAGCTACCCTCTCAAATACCACCGGCCTTTCGGCGCGCAGCGGGGTTCGAAATTCAGGCCTTGGCGCGGCCCGCCGACAGGTCGATCTCTTCCGACTGGTAGACATGGATCGACGGCACCCCGTCGGCCATGGCCGCGAGCGCCTTGCCGAAAGCGCGCGACGCATCGACGCGAAAGTGCGCCTGCAGCGCCGCCATGTCGCTCCAGCGCTCCACGAAGGTGAGCTGCAGCGGGTCTTGCACGTCGGTCGTGACGTCGTGCGAGATGCAGCCGGGCTCGGCGCGCGAGCGCAGCACGTGTTCCACGCTGATGGCCAGCATCGCCTGCAGGGTGTCGGCCTTTGCCAGCGCGTGTCCGATGACCAGGATCATGGGGGTCTCCTTCTGTGCGTTCTTTCGGGGTGACAGGATCAGGATGGATGCGCGCGCGGCCCGCCGTGGCGGGCCTTCAGCCGAACACGCGCAGCAGGAAGCGGTTGAGGTCGGCGATCTCTTCCATGCAGACCGAGTGCGCCATCTGGTATTCGTGCCATTCGACGGGGTGGCCCAGCGCCACCAGCGCGTCGCGCGACTGTTCGGCGCGCGCCAGCGGCACCACCGGGTCCTGCCGGCCGTGCGCGAGGAACACGGGCGTGTCGTGGTTGGCGCCGTGGCGCTCGGCCGCCGTGGTCGCGGCGATCGGCAGATAGCCCGAAAGGCCGACGATGCCGGCCAGCCGCTCGCCGTGGCGCAGCCCCGTCATCAGCGCCATCGCGCAGCCTTGCGAGAAGCCGGCCACCACGATGCGATGGGTGGGAATGCCGCGTGCCTTTTCGTTGGCGATGAGGGCCTCGATGCTCGCCTGCGAGCGGCGCAGGCCGGCCTCGTCCTCGCGCGCCACCAGATCGGCCACCGCGATGTCGTACCAGGCGGGCATCTCGTAGCCGCCGTTGATGGTCACGGGAATGACGGGCGCGTTGGGGAACACGAAGCGCACCGGGCCCACGGCCGACAGGTCGAGCTCGCCGGCGATCGGCACGAAGTCCTTGCCGTCGGCACCCAGGCCGTGCATCAGGATCACCGAGGCGGTGGGGTTCGGGGCGGTTTCGATTTCGATGGGGGGACGGGACATGGTCAACGAAGGTATTCAGGAATGCGAATGCCCGGACCTTAGCGCATTCGGGCGACCCGGGCCGCGGCGAAACGGCCGGTTGGCTGACTTGCACCTCGCAACATCCGGGCCTTCGGGCCCGCCCCGGCGCCCTTGCCGGCACAAGGGGGCGCCGGATGCAACACAATGGCGTTTCGCATGAAGACCACCCCGAACCCGTCCCCGAAGACCTCGTCGCCCGGCCCCGCCTTCGACAGCGAGGCGCTGCTGCGCGGCAGCGGGCTGCGCGTGACGCGCGCCGCCCAGACCGTGCTCGAGCTGCTCGAACACGGCTCGCAGCCGCTGACTCACGAGGAAGTGGCCGCCGCCTACACCGCCGCCACGGGCGAGCCGCCCGACCGCGTCACGCTCTACCGCGTGCTCGACCGGCTGGTCGAGGCCGGCCTGTGCGACCGCCGCGTGGGCGCCGACCGGGTCAACCGTTTCGCGCGGCACGTTGACACCGCCTCGGGCAACACCTTCGAATGCGACCAGTGCCACAAGGTGCTGGCCCTGCCCTCCGACCCCGAACTGCCCAAGGTGATGGGCCGGCTCGGCAAGGCGCTGCGCAAGCAGGGCATCGACACGCGGCACACGGCGCTCACGCTGCACGGCATGTGCGGCGACTGTGCCCGATAGGTCGCCGAGCCGACCAGGCCGCGCGTGTACGTCTCCCGGCACCACCGCCAGCCCGACCTCGGCGCGAGCCACGCGCTGATCGACGCGCATCCGCTGGGCGCCTGGGTCGTGCCGGGCGCCGACGGGCTGGTCGCCAACCACCTGCCCTTTCTGCTCGACCGCTCGCGCGGCCCGTTCGGCACGCTGCTCGGCCACGTGTCGCGCGCCAATCCCGTGTGGCGCCAGCTCGATGCCGCGGCCCCTTCGGTCGTGATGTTCCAGGGGCCGCAGGCCTACATCACGCCCGGCTGGTACCCCGGCAAGGCCGAGCACGGCCAGGTGGTGCCGACCTGGAACTACGCCGTCGCCCATGCGCACGGCATCGCGCGCGCCATCGACGACGAAGCCTGGCTGCTCGACCTGCTCGCGCGGCTGACCGCGGCGAACGAGGCCAGCCAACCGGTGCCCTGGCAGACCACGGACGCGCCCGAGACCTTCATCCGCAAGCTGGCGCGCGCCGTGGTGGGCATCGAGATCCCCATCGACCGCCTCGAAGGCAAGCTCAAGGCCAGCCAGGACGAAGCCCTGCAGGACCGTCAAGGCACCGTGCAGGGCCTGGCCGCTGTCGGCAGCGAGAACGCGTCGGCCATGGCGCGGCTGGTGCAGCAGGCGATGCAGCCCGGCAGCGCCGGCGACTGAACCGCCCGCGCACTCACACGTTCCACGACGGAAACGGATCGGGCAGGTTCTGCCACCACGAGGGGCCGAAGCGCATCTCGTTGGGCGTGAGCAGGCAGGCATCGAGCCGCGCGCGCAGCGCGGCTTCGTCCATGCCGATGCCGATCAGCACCAGCTCCTGGCGCGCATCGCCGGTGGCGTCGTCCCAGTTCTTGCGGATGAGTTCGAGCCCGTCGGGGTCGGTGGGCCAGTGTTCGCGCGGCACGGCCGCCCACCACAGGCCTGCCACGCCGTAGCGGCAGGCGCCGCCGGCCTGCGACCACGAACCCGCGCGGGTCGGCCGGCTCGCGAGCCAGAAGAAGCCCTTGGAGCGCACCACGCCCTCCCACTCGCTCTGCACCAGGTCCCAGAAACGCTGCGGATGGAACGGCAGGCGCGAGCGGTAGACGAAGCTGCGGATGCCGTAGGCCTCGCTCTCGGGCACATGCTCGCCGCGCAGCTCGGCCAGCCAGCCGGGCGCCTGCTCGGCCTGCTCGAAGTCGAACAGGCCCGTGTCGAGCACGCGGTCGAGCGCGACGCGGCCGAACTCAGACTCCTCGATGCGCGCACGCGGGTTGAGGCTGCGCAGGATGGCCATCAACCGCTCGCGCTCCTCGCCCGTCACGAGGTCGGTCTTGTTGACCACCAGCACGTCGCAGAACTCGATCTGCTCGATCAGCAGGTCGACCACCGTGCGCGTGTCTTCGTCGCCCAGCGACTGGCCGCGCTGGCCCAGGCTGTCGGGCGAGCCGTAGTCGCGCAGGAAGTTGAAGGCATCGACCACCGTGACCATGGTGTCCAGCCGCGCCACGTCGGCCAGGCTCTGGCCGTCCTCGCCCGCGAAGGTGAAGGTCTCGGCCACGGGCAGCGGCTCGGAGATGCCGGTCGACTCGATCACGAGCTGGTCGAAGCGCCCTTCCTTGGCGAGCCGCTTCACCTCGATCAGCAGGTCTTCGCGCAGCGTGCAGCAGATGCAGCCGTTGCTCATCTCGACCAGCTTCTCGTCGGTGCGCGACAGCGCGGCGCCGCCTTCGCGCACCAGCGCGGCGTCGATGTTGACCTCGCTCATGTCGTTCACGATCACCGCCACGCGGCGGCCCTCGCGGTTGTGCAGGATGTGGTTGAGCAGCGTGGTCTTGCCGGCGCCCAGGAAGCCGGACAGCACGGTGACGGGAAGGCGATCGGCCATGAGGGCAGGCTCCATAGTTGCAACAGAATTGCATTATATGGATTGACGCAACTAAGTTGCATTTATTGCAAGAGTGACCGACAGGCGCGCGCTCGCCTACCATCCAGCGCATGACCGATTTCTCTGCCTTCGTCGCCCCGCCGCCCTCCGACGCGCCGCACGCTGCCGTCGTCGCCGCCGCGTCGGCCTGCCTCGACCGCTTCACGGCCGCCTTCAACGCCTCGGACACGCGCGGCATGGACGCCGAGCTGCACTTTCCGCACACGATGCTCTCGGGTGCGCAGCGGCTCGACTGGCCCGCGCCCGGCCGGCACCCGGTGGATTTCTTCGACACGCTCAAGGCCGGCGGCTGGGCCTCCACGCAGTACGAACAGAAGGAACCCGTGCTCGTGAGTCACGACAAGGTGCACTTCGTCGTGCACTACACGCGGCGCGATGCGGCCGGCGCGGTGCTCAGCACGCACGCCAACCTCTGGATCGTCGTGCAGGCCGAGGGGCGCTGGGGCATCGCCCTGCGCTCGTACTGATCAAAAAACAAGGACCGTTTCCCATGTCCCTTTCCGCACTGCAGCTCGTCTGGCCGTCGCCCGAGCACCTGCCCGGCTACATCGCCGCCCTGGAGCGCGGCTGGTCGCCCAACAACCTGCGGGCCGAAGCCGGCCTGGAAGAACTGGCGCTGATCCGCACCGACCCCGACGGCTTTCTCGCCGGCCTCGTCGACCGCGAGGCCAAGGGCCCGCCCATCGCGCTGCCCACCGGTGGCACCGTCCCCCGGCTGCCGGGCTACCGGCGCTGGCTGTGGGACGGCGAGTTCTGCGGCAGCATCCAGCTGCGCTGGCAGCCGGGCACCAACGCCCTGCCTTCGTACTGCCTCGGCCACATCGGCTACGGCGTGGTGCCGTGGAAAAGCGGCCGGGGCTATGCCACCGCCGCGCTGCGTGCGCTGCTGCCCGATGCACGCGCCATCGGCCTGGACCATGTCGAGATCACCACCAGCCCCGACAACCTCGCCTCGCAGCGCGTGATCCGCGCCAACGGCGGCGTGCTGGTCGAGGAGTTCATCACCGAGCCCGGGCTCGGTGGCGCGCCCGAGCTGCGCTTTCGCATCGACGTGCGCGACCTGCGCTGACGTGCCCTACAGCTCGAACGCCTCGACCTGCCGCCCGTCGATGTCGGTGAAGCCGTAGGCACGCGCCAGGTCGGCCACGCGCAGCACCTGGCCGGTCTTGTCGAGCACCTGCGCATCGCCCGCCAGCGCGGCCACGGCGCGGCCCAGGTAGCGCGGCGATTCGGTGCGCGCCAGCGCGGGGCGCTCCTGCCAGTGCGCTTCGTCGGTCTTGTGGCCCGCGAGCACGAACTCGGTGCGCATCCAGCCCGGCGACACCGCCACCGAGGCCACGCCGTGCGGCTGCAGTTCCTGCGCGATGCCGAAGGCCAGCCGCGTCATCGAGGCCTTGGCGAGGTCGTAGAACAGGTTGCCGCGCAGGTAGTGGCCGCGGTCCCAGAAGGTGGTGGTGACGATCAGGCCTTGCTTGCGCGCCACCATGCCCGGCGCGGCGCAGCGGCTGGCCACGAGGTGGTTGCGCACGCCGCGGTCGAACATCGAGTCCCAGTTGGCGAGCGGGTGTTCCCAGAACGGCGCCTCGAAGACACCCGTGAAGCTTTCGTGCCCGCCCCAGGCGTTGTTCACGAGCAGGTCGAGCCGGCCCTGTTCGCGCTCGACGCGCGCGAACAGCGCCGCCACTTCGTCTTCCTTCGTGTGGTCGCAGGCCACGGCGATGCCACGCCCGCCGCGTTGCGTGACCTCGTCGGCGGTGTCGTCGATGGTGCCGGGCAAGGCGGCCAGCTCGGACAGGGCGAGCAGCTGCCCGTAGCTGTCCGCCGGCCGCGCGCGGGTGCTGCGCCCGGTCACGTACACGGTGGCGCCGGCCGCGCCCAGTTCCTGCGCGATGCCGCGGCCCGCGCCGCGGCTGGCGCCGGTGACCACGGCCACGCGGCCCGCCAGCGGACGGTGCGCGGCGTCAGGGGTGGAGGGGGCTGCTGTCATTTTTCGTTGCTCCTTCGTTCGGTGAGGGTCCTCCTTCCAGAGCGAGGACAAGCCGCCACGATAGGCCGGCCTCAGCGCGCCGTCTTGGAAGAAACCGAAACCCGGCACCCGAGGAACTCGGTGGGTGTCACGCCGCACAGGGCGCGGAACTCGTTGACGAGGTGCGACTGGTCGTAGAACCCGTGGTCCAGCGCCATGTCGGCCCAGGCCGGCGCGCTGTGCAGGCGCAATGCGCGCAGGCAGGCATGCAGCCGCGCGAGCCGGCCCCAGGCGCGCGGCGACAGCCCGACGTGCGCATGAAAGAGCTGCTGCAGCCGGCGCTCGCCCACGCCGACCGCCTGCGCCACCTCGCGCAATGCCTGGCGACCGTCGGCGGCGGCGATGAGCCGTGCAGCGTGCATCGCGGCGGCCGGCGGCGTGCCGTCGCCGGCTTTCTGCAGGCGCTTCATCAGGGCCTGCTGCAACAGATCGGCGCGTGCAACATCGCCGTGCGCTTCGGCCATGCGCGCGAGCAGCGTCGTGCCCTCGCCGCCCCAGAGTTCGTCCAGGTGCACCGCACGGCCCGCGATCTCACCGGCCGGCACGCCCAGCAGCGCGGCCGCCGCGCCGGGGCGCAGCGCCACCGACAGGCCTTCCACCGTGTCGCGCATCCGCACCACGGCGGGCGCGGCGAAGGCGCCGATGGCTTCGATCGCCTGCCCGGGCGCGTCGTCGGCCGAGGGCGCGTCGCCGAAATTGAAGACCAGCCGGATCGCGCCATCGGGCAGCACGCGCTCGCGCACCTCGTGGCCGGGCGCGAAGGTCTCGCGGTACATCAGCAGGTGCGAGACATGCGACCGCAGGGCCGGCGCGATCGGCAGCACCTGCAGCGTGCCGTCGGGCACGCCCGACTCCGGCCCGTGCAGTGGGTCGTCGTGGAGCCGGAGGAAAAGGCGTTCGCCCATGGCGGTCGATTGTGAGTAAAAACCCGCCGCCGCGCGACCCGGCAGGCACGGGCCGACAATCGGCCGGCTCCCTCTGCTCCCCTGTCGTTCGCATGCCCGATTCCGCCCTCCCCGTGCTCTATTCGTTCCGCCGTTGCCCCTATGCGATGCGGGCCCGGCTCGCGCTGGTTGCGAGCGGACAGCGCTGCGAACTGCGCGAGGTCGAGCTCAAGCGCAAGCCCGCCGAGATGCTCGCGGCCTCGCCCAAGGGCACGGTGCCCGTGCTGGTGCTTGACGGCGGCGCGGCGGTGCTGGAGCAGAGCCTTGACGTGATGCTGTGGGCGCTGCGTCGCCACGATCCGCTGCGCTGGCTGGCTCCGGAGCGCGGCACGCTCGATGAGCTGCTCGCGCTGATCGCCGCCTGCGATAACGATTTCAAGCCGCTGCTCGACCGCTACAAGTACCCGGCGCGTTATCCCGCGTCGGAAGGCTCAGCGCGCGACGAGGGTGCGCGCTTCCTGCAAGGGCTCGAAGACCGGCTCGCAATGTCGGCGCAGCTGGCCGGCGCGCACGCCACGCTGGCCGATGCGGCGCTGATGCCTTTCGTTCGCCAGTTCGCGATGGTCGATGCGGCCTGGTTCGACGCTCAGCCGTGGGCGCGCCTGCAGGCCTGGCTCGCGGGCTGGACCGCGTCGGACATGTTCGCGCGCATCATGGCCAAGTACGCGCCGTGGCAGACGGGCGACCCGGGCGTGGACTTCCCGCCCGCGTAGCCGGTCAGTACACGTCGCGGCGGTAGCGGCCTTCGGCGATGAGCGCGTCCATGCCGCTCTCGCCCAGGACCTCGGTGAGCGCCGCATCCACGCCCGGCGCCATGCCTTCGAGGCTGCCGCAGACGAAGACGATCGCGCCCTCTTCGTCCACCCACTGCGTCAGCACCTCGCCAGCCTCGCGCAGGCGGTCCTGCACGTACACGCGCTGCGCCTGGTCGCGCGAGTAGACGAAATCGGCGCGCGCCACGAGGCCGCCGGCCTGCCATGCCGCGACCTCGTCCGCGCCGAAGCCGTCGTGCGCCGCCTGCCGTTCGCCGAACACCAGCCAGTTGCGGCCGTGCCCTCGGCGCGCACGCTCGCGCAGCAGCGCGCGCAGGCCCGCAAAGCCCGAGCCGTTGCCGATGAAGATGCAGGGCCGCGCATCGTCGGGCAGCGCGAAGCCCGGGTTGGCGACGAGGCGCAGCGCGAGTTCCGTGCCCATCGGCGCGCCGACCGTGAGCCAGCCCGAGGCCACGCCCAGGCCGTTGTCGTGCCGCGCCTGCCGCACCAGCAGTTGGACGGCGCCGTCGGACGGAATCGACGCGACCGAATAGCTGCGCGGCGCGGGCGCCGGGGCGCCGTCGTCGTGCATCTGGCGCGGCACGATCTCGACCAGTGCGCCGGGCGTCCAGTTCACCGCATCGCTGCCGCTGACGCGCCGCAGCTCGATCTCGAACAGCGGATCGCCCTGGCTGCCCGCATTGAGCAGGCGCCGACCGTCGAGCCGCCAGGCCTCGAAAGCCGGCGCGGTCGACACGGGCCACGTTGCATCGCGTACCCCGAAGGTCTCGCGCAGCGCGTCGTGCCAACGTGCAAGCGCCAGCGGGTCTTCGCCGTCCACCTCGATCATGGGGAACAGCGGCTGCGCCCCCTGGTTGTGCAGGTCGTGGTCGAGCTTGCGGCCGAAGCCGCAGAAGGTCGCGTAGTGGCGGTCGCCGAGCGCGAGCAGGCCATAGCGCAGGTGGCGCAAGCCCGGGCCGCTCTGCCGCGCGAACGCACGGGCGAAGGCACGCGCGCTGTCGGGCGGCTCGCCCTCGCCGAAGCTGCTCGCCACCCACAGCACCTGACGGAAATGCAGCAGCGCGTCGGCACTCAACGCGGACACGGGCCGCACCACCGCCGCGACACCGGCCGCCTGCAACGCGCCGGCCGTCTGCAGCGCGAGGCGCTCGGCATGGCCGGTCTGGCTCGCGAAGGCGACCAGCACCTGCCCCGCGTCGCCCGCCGGGGCGGGCACGGCGACCGCATCGAGCCGCGCACGCTCGGCGCGCACGGCCTTCGCGGTGCGGCGGCGGCCGAGGTACATCATCCAGCCGCTGATCGCGAACAGCGCGAGCCCCAGGCTCGTGAGCATCATCACGATGCGCCCCGGCAGGCCCCAGTAGGTGCCCATGTGCAGCGGGTAGATGCTGTTCACGAAGCGGCCCAGGGGCGGCTTGTCGGCATAGCGTTCGTGGCGCAGCGTCTCGCCGGTCGCGGCCTGCAGGTACAGGCGGTTGCGCGCGCGCTCATGCTCGGGGTGCGTGCGCAGGTAGACGGCCTCCACCTGCGCCCCGTTGCGCGCCGGCAACCGCAGCGTCACCTGGGTCCAGTCGCCGCCCGTGGTGTCGACGAAGGCCTGCCAGACGCGCGCCAGGTCGAGCGTCACCGGGGCATCGGCCGGCGCGCGTTCGGCGCGCGCCATGCGGCCTTCGCCGACCGCGCCGTCGACCGCCTTGCGCAGCCCGTCGAAGGCCCAGTACATGCCGGTGGTGGTCGACACCACATACGCCAGCAGCGCGACGGTGCCGACCACTGCGTGCAGGTTCCAAAGGAAGGCGCGCCCGCGCAGCGCGAAGTCGATGCGCAGCCACTGGCGCCACGCGAAGGGGCGGCGCGGCCAGCGCAGGTACAGGCCCGACAGCGCGAGCAGCAGCAACAGGCCGGCCAACGAGCCGGTGATGGGCTTGCCGTCGTCGCGCGGCAGCAGCAGCCAGCGGTGCAGCTCCTCGACGAACTCGAAGAAGTGCTCGCCCACCGGATCGGGCAGCAGCGCGCCGGTGGCGGGATCGGCGAAGCGCGTCTCGCCGCGCCGCTCACCGGGCGGAGGCGCGAAGCCGATGCGCGCGGCGCGCCCGGGCTCGGTGGAGACGGCGACAGTGGCGATGCGCCGCCCGGGCATCTCGGCCTGCACGCGCGCAACGAGCGCAGGCGGCGCCAATGCGGGCGCGGCCGAGGCCGCCGGGATCGGGTTCAGCAGGTCGGTGATCTCGGCACGGAACGACAGCGTCGCGCCGCTCAGGCCGATGACGACCAGCACGCTGCCCGCCGTGATGCCGATGAACCAATGGATCTGGAACCAGACGCGTCGCAGCAAAGCCATGAAAAACAGAAGAAAACGAGAAACAGGAAGCCCCGCCAGGCGGGGCGCGCGGGTTCAAAGATCGATCTTGACCAGGGCCTTGATCGTACGCGGCGCGCCCACCGCCAGTCGCGTGCCGGCCGCCGACCAGTAGCGCTTGTCGCCCACGTTGTCGACGTTCAGCTGGAAGGTGGTGCGCCTGCCCATGAGCTGCGCCACGTAGCGCGCGCCCAGGCCGAAGACGGTGGTGCCACCGATGAAGCCCTGGTTCAGGTCGTCGACGGGACGCCGCCCCGTGAAGTACGCACCGCCATTGACCGACAGCCCCGGCACCGCCGCGATGTCGTACGAGAGAAAGGCGCTCGCCGTGGTGCGCGCCGTGTTCTCGGGCCGCTTGCCGTCGTACTGCGCGTTGATGCGGCGGAATTCGGCATCGAGCCACTGGCCCGAGAGCTGCCACGCCAGCGCGGGCGTGAGCCGCCCCTGTGCCGACACCTCAAGGCCGCGATAACGCTGGCGCCCGCTGGCCACGAAGGTGTTGGCGCTGTCGGTGTAGGCGCCGGGCCGTTCGATGTCGAACAGCGCGCCCGACAGCAGCGTGCCGCCGCCGGTCAGCCAGCGCAGGCCGACTTCCTTCTGCCGGCTCACGCCGGGCGGCATGCGCGTGTTCTGGTTGGCGGTGCCGGCGGGCGCCACCTCGCCCTCTTCCACGCCCTGCGAGTACGACACGTAGGCCATGAGCTCGGGCGTGAACTTGTAGCTCAGCGCCGCCAGCGGCGTGGTCTTGCGCACGCTGTAGTCCAAGGCCGGCAGCGTGGCGCTCGCGCCCTGCCAGCTCTGGTAGCGCGTGTGGCGCAGGCCGGCCACCAGCTGCCACTGCGGCGAGAACGTGATGCGGTCGAGCGCGTACAGGCCGAGCTCCTCGCTGTCCTGCGCGCCCGAGGTGGGGCGCGACGGCAGCGCGCTCAGCGCCAGCGCGCCGATGGGCACGGGGCTGCACAGGTTCTGCAGCGTGGTCGCGCCGCCGTAGTTGCGCTGGAACACGGGCGCCTGCGTCTTGTCGCTGCGCGCCGCGCCGAGCGTCAGCTCATGCTGCAGCGCGCCGGTGGCGAAGGTGCCGAACAGCTCGGCGCGCAGCAGGTCGGAGCGCTGCTCGAGATGCTGCACATTGCCCGTGAGGCGGCCCAGGCCGGTGCGCACGTTGTAGGTGCCGAACTGCGCCAGGCGCCGGTCGCGCTCGGCCTCGGAATGGCCGGCTTCCACGCTGAGCGCCCAGTGGTCGCTCAAGGCGTAGTCGGCACGCAGCTGCGTGTTGGTGACCTCGGCCTCGAACACGGCCCAGGGCGGTGCGATCAGCTTGTGCGGGTCGGGCAGCGCCGGCAGCGCGATGACGCCGTTCACGGCCGCAAGCCGCGCGATGCCGGCCTGCTCGGTGATGCGCTTGCGGTAATGCTCGATGTCGGCCTTGAGCGTGAGTCGCCGGTTCACGCGCCAGTCGAGCGCGGCCGAGACGAAGCTGCGCTTGCCGTCCACGCCGTCGATGGTCGAGCCCAGCTGGCCGCCGGCCGCGTTCAGGCGCAGCCCGAACTGGTCGTTCTCGCCGAACTGGCGGCCGATGTCGACCTGCCCCTGCAGCCCGCCCTGGTTGTCGACGCTCATCCCGAGCGAGGTGACGGGCGTGCGGCCCGCGCGCTTGGTGACGAAGTTGATCACCCCGGCCGGCGTGGTGAAGCCGTAGTACAGCGCCGACGCGCCCTTGAGCACCTCGACGCGCTCCTTGTTCTCCATCGGAATTTCCGACACGTTGGGAATCGCGAGCGCGCCGTTGAGGCGGTAGTTGGTGCGGTTCTCCACGGCGATGCCGCGGATCACAAGCTGGTCGAAGGTGTCGCCGCCGTTCTGCTGGCGCGTCACGCCGGCCGTGTTGCGCAGCACGTCGTACACGCCCGCCGCGCCCTGCAGCTCGATCACCTCGCGCGTCACGGTGTTGACCGTGGCCGGCACGTCCATCACGGACGCGCCCCGGAACGTGCCCGCCTCGACCGTCTCGGCCAGGAAGCCGTTGGCGCGCGAGGCCTCGACGTTGACGGTGCTCAACTCGCTTGCCCGCGATTCGGGGGCAGCGGACGCAGGCACGGATTGCGCCTGCGCTGCCTGCACGGCGGCGAGCGCGAGGCCCACACAAACTCTCTTCATTCAAATCCCTTGGATGTTCTTCTGGCGGCGCGCCTCCCGGCGGCCTGGTGACGCTTCCGGCGTGCGGAAGCGGGAGGGATTATGGATGAGAGGAGTTCTCATTTGACAACAGTTGCCGGACCCTGCCGATAGGATCGAGCGCCAGAGCGTTCCATGTCGAAACGCCATCAAGGAGGAATTCATGACTGCCAGTGAAACATCGACCAGGCGGGAGGCCCTGCGATGAAGACGGCCGGACGCCTGGCGCTCGGCGTGCTCGCCTGGGTCACCGTGGTCCCGCTGCTGGGACTTCTCTGCTTGTGGCTGGGCGCGGTGGTCTTTGACGCCCCCGAAGCCTCGTCCGTCATCCTGTATGTGACCGTGGCATTCAACATCGGCACGGCCGCACTGCTCTACTGGTATGCCGTGCCGAGCGTGCCGCACTGGGGCCGACGCGTGGCCTACTTCGTCGCCTTCGTGGTGCTGCTGGTGGTCGCCAGCGCCGTCGTGACCTTCGGCGTCCAACTGCTCATCGCGATGCTGGTGACGTTCAGGCGCTGAGCAAAGGCCCGGCTGGCCATTACGCCGCCCTCATCGCCGACGCCCGCTGAATGCACTCGATGAAGTGCTGCGCCGCCGGCGTCGACGGCTGCCCGCGCCGGCGCACCACGCACACGTTCAGCACCGGCAGCGTCTCGCGCACGTCGACGCGGCGGATGCCGTGGCGCTTGAAGCTGAGCCCTGCCAGCGGCTCGACGAAGAGGCCGATCAGGTCCATGTGGCCCACCAGCGCGAGCGCCACGGTGACCGAGTGGCCCTGCAGCACGCGCGTGGGCGGCGACAGCCCGAGCGGGGTGAACAGCGGCGCCACGGCGTTGGTTCCGCCGTGGTCGTCGCCCGGCAGGACCCATTCGGCGGCATAAAGGTCGTTCAGCGAGCGCGCATTGCGCAGCGGATGGCGCTCGCGCAGGCCGACCACCAGCTGCACCGGGAACAGCTCCAGCGCCTCGAACTGCGGATCGAGCGTGCCGGGCACGATGTGCGCCACCGCGAAGTCGAGATACCCGTCGCGCAGCCGCGCGAGCATCCACGGCAGCACGGCCTCGCTGAACTGCACGTCGACCGCCGGCAGGCGCGTGTGAAAGTCCTTGAAGGCGGCGGGCAGCACGGTGAGCGCGAACGAGGCGCTCACGGCCAGCGAGACGGAGCCGGTGGCGCCGTCGCGGATCTGCGCAATTTCGTCGCGGGCGCGTTCCATGTCGGCCAGCAGCAGCCGCGCGCGCGGCGCGAAGGCCAAGCCGAACTGCGTGAGCCGCACGCCTTTCACACTGCGCTCCACCAACGGCGCACCGACCTCGCGCTCCAGCTCGCGCACGATCTTGGTCACGGCCGGCTGCGAAATGCCGAGCACGCGCGCGGCGGCGCGGATGCTGAGCTGCTCGACCACGGCCACGAAGGCATGCAACTGATTGGGTTTCATCTTTGGAGTGACAACCAAAAGTTATCGTTGACGCCCAATTATTGTCTTTTCATGACAGCGGTGAGTCTCTAGCATCCGCCGCGGTTCGGGCCCACGCGGCCTGCGCCCCCGATACACACAGGAGACACATGAACACCCCCGCTTCCCAGCCCTCGCCCACATCGCCCTCGTCGCCGGCCCGCCGGCGCCAGACCATCGTGGCCACCACCATCGGCAACGGGCTGGAGTTCTTCGACTTCACCGTCTACGGCTTTCTCGCGCTGGTGATCGGCAAGCTGTTCTTCCCCACCTTCAGTTCCTACGGCCAGTTGCTGCTCACGGTGGCGAGCTTCGGCGTCGGCTTCATCATGCGGCCGCTGGGCGGCATCGTGATCGGCGCGTACGCCGACCGCGCGGGCCGCAAGAAGGCCATGACGCTCACGATCTTTCTGATGGCGCTGGGCTGCGCGCTGATCGCCTTCACGCCGACCTACGCGAGCATCGGCGTCGCGGCGCCGATCGTGATCGTGCTGGCGCGCCTGATCCAGGGCTTCTCGGCCGGCGGCGAGGTGGGCGCATCGACCACGCTGCTGGTGGAGCACGCCACGCCGGCCAACCGCGGCTACATGGCGAGCTGGCAGTTCGCGAGCCAGGGCCTGGGCGTGCTGATGGGTGCCGTGGTGGTCGGCGTGCTGACCGTCTCGCTGTCCGCCGAAGCCATGCAGAGTTGGGGCTGGCGCGTGCCGTTCGTGCTCGGCATGCTGATCGCGCCGGTGGGCATGTACATCCGTCGCCACCTCGAAGAGTCGCTGCACATCACGCCGGAAGACGCCAAGGCACCGCGCGAGAGCAGCCTGAAGATCGTCTGCACGCAGCACGGCAGGACGGTGCTGGCCGCCATCCTCGCGCTGGTGGGCGGCACCACGGCGGCCTACGTGGTCACCTTCTACATGCCGACGTACGCCGTGCGCGAGCTCGGCCTCACGCCGTCGGTGGCGCTGTTCGGCGCAGCGCTCACGGGCCTGCTGTCGTTCGCGCTCGCGCCCTTCGTGGGCAAGTGGTCGGACATCGTGGGCCGCAAGACGCTCATCCTGTGGAGCCGCATCGTGATGGCGATCCTGATCTACCCGGGCTTCCTGTGGCTCAACGCCTCGCCCACGCCCGTGGTGCTGTTCACCGTGCTCGGCGTGCTGAGCATCGGCCTGGTGGTGCAGACGGTGCCGGGCATCACGATGCTGCCGGAGATGTTTCCCAAGCGCGTGCGCGCCAGCGGCATGTCGCTGGTCTACAGCGTCGGCGTGGCGCTCTTCGGCGGCTTCGCGCCCTTCATCAGCACCTGGCTGGTCAACGCCACCGGCAGCAAGCTCGCGCCGGCCTGGTACCTGGTGGGGATGACGCTGGTGTCGCTGCTGGGCCTGCTCTGGCTGCGCGACCACACCGGCCGCGACATCGATGCGGCCCACGCCCACGCGCCGGCCTGATACCGTCTTCCTCCTTCCCGCCCTCATGCACAGGAATCTTCCCGCCATGTCCCAGCCTGCCACCGCCGCCACCCGCCATTTCTCGGGCACGTACGTCGAAGCCCGCGCCAAGTTCCTCGAGGCCGCCGCGGCGCGCGGCGCCACCATCGAGTCGTTCGTGCACCCGACGCACCGCGGGGCGCTCGGCGAAGAACTCGCCACCGACGTCGCGCTGCTCGGCGCGGCTGACGCGAAAAAGGTGCTGCTCGTCACCTCGGGCACGCACGGCCCCGAGGGCTTCTGCGGCTCGGGCGCGCAGGTGGCCACGCTGAACGACGCCGACCTGCTCGCGCGCCTCGAACGCGCGGGCGTCGCGCTGCTGCTGGTGCATGCGGTGAACCCGCACGGCTTCTCGCACCTGCACCGCACCAACGAAGACAACATCGACCTGAACCGCAACCACATCGACTTCAGCGCGCCACTGCCGGTGAACGCCGAGTACGCCGACGTGGAGCCGCTGGTGCTCCCTGCCAGCTGGCCGCCGACGCCGGCCGACGACGCGGCGGTGGCCGCCTACATCGCCACGCACGGCATGACCGCCTTCCGCGCGGCCGTCACGCGCGGGCAGTACACCTCGCCCGACGGCCTCTTCTACGGTGGCACCGCGCCGTCGTGGAGCAACCGCACCATCCGCGCGATCCTGCGCGGCTACGCGGCCTCGGCCACGCACCTGGGCTGGATCGACGTGCACACGGGCCTGGGCCCCTACGGCCACGGCGAAAAGATCTACCCGGGCCGCAACACGCCCGAAGACCTCGCGCTGGCCCACGCCTGGTGGGGCGCCGACGTGTTCGCGCCCTTCGCGGGCGACTCGGCCTCGGCCGACGTGTCGGGCCCGGTGATCTCGACCGCGTACGACGAATGCCCGAACGCGCGCGTCGCGCCCATGGGCCTGGAGTTCGGCACGCTGCCCGACCTGGAAGTGCTCGACCGCCTGCGCGCCGACACCTGGCTGCGCCGCCATCCCGAGGCGCCCGAATCGCAGAAGCGCGAGATCCGTCGCCGCCTGCGCGACGCGTTCTACTGCGACAACGACGAGTGGAAGGGCATGGTGCTGGGGCAGACGCGCGTCGTGCTCCTGCAGACCCTGCAAGGCCTCAAGAACGCCTGACCCGGCGGACTTCGGCTCAGCCGAAGTTCGGCGCGCGCTTCTCGCGCAGCGAGGCCACGCCTTCGCGCACGTCGGCGCCCGCGAAGCCCATGAACTCCAGCGCCAGCGAGGCGTCGAAGGTCGGCCCGGCCTGGCGCAGCCAGTTGTTCAGCGCGTACTTGGTGAAGCGGATCGCGCTCTGGCTGCCGGCCGCCAGGCGGTCGGCGATCTCGTAGGCGCGCGGCAACAGGTCGGCCTCGTCCACCGCCAGCGACACCAGGCCGATGCGCTCGGCCTCCTCGCCGCTCACCGGCTCGCACAGCAGCAGGTGGTACTTGGCCTTGGCCATGCCGCACAAGAGCGGCCACACGATGGCCGCATGGTCGCCCGCCGCCACGCCCAGGCGGGTGTGACCGTCGACGATCTTCGCGTTCTTCGTGGCGATGGAGATGTCGGCCAGCAGCCCCGCCACCAGCCCTGCGCCCACGGCCGGGCCGTGCATGGCGCTGACGATGGGCTTGTCGCAGTTGACGAGGTTGTAGACCAGGTCGCGCGCTTCCTTCCACACGCGCTGGCGCACGGTGTCGTCGGTGGTCATGTCCTGCACCATGCCCAGGTCGCCGCCGCCCGAGAAGCCCATGCCCTCGCCGCGCAGCACGGCGCAGCGCACCGTGTCGTCGGCCGCCACGTCGCGCCAGATCTCGGCCAGCTCGCGATGGCCGTCATGGCCGGCCGTGGGCAGCTTGCCGTTGGCGGCGCGCATCTGGATGTCGAGCACCGCGCCGTTCGCGCCGCGGCGCGTGAGGGCGAGGGTCTGGTAGCGGGTGTAGTCCATGCGTGTGTCTCCGCCCCGCACGCACGGCCATGGCGCGGGGACTTCGTTCGGTGAGAGGAAGGACGAAAGGCCGGAGGCCTATTTTTGCGCGGCCAGCTCGCGGCAGCGCTTCACGTTCGCATCGAAACGCGGCGCCAGGCCCGGCTCGCAGGCGTCGTCGGCGGGGTTCAGCCTGCACATGCCGACCACCGCGTAGTCCATGACGGCCGCCGTGCACATCGGGTAGGCGGCCAGCTCGGGGTTGGCCTTGGCCTTGAAGCCCCAGCGCTCGGAGAACTGCACCATGCGCGTCATCGCGCCGAGGAAGAAGCTGCGGTCCTTCGCGGCAATGGCCGCTTCCATGCGCGGCAGCTCCTCGTTGAGGTAGCCGACCGAGTCCATCGGAAAACCGGCGGGGTCGGGCTGCGGCTGCGCGAAGGCCGTGGCGGCCATCACGGCCAGCGAGGCGCCCACGCAGGCGCGTCGCAACGGAAGGAAGAAGGCGGAACCGATGGGCAGGTGGCGGTATGGCATGGCCTGCGATTCTGCAACGTTTGGAAGCATTTTTGCGCGCCGAGCGATGCGCGCACGCGACGTTTTGCGGTGGCCACCGGCCTCCCCGCGCGGCGCGGGACAATGGCCGCTTCCGTTTTCCCTTGCAAAGACCCCCATGGCCCGACGCCCCCAACGACAGCTGCGCACCATCGAGCGCGGCATCCTCTGCCTCCTGATCGGCGTCGCCGTGCTGCTGGGCCCGCGCTTCCTGCAGGGCACGCGCTGGTTCGAGATGGTGGCCGGCGCGTACCTCGTCGGCTGGTTCGCGCTCGCGCTGGGGGTGGCGCTGGTCGGCGTCGGCCTGTTCCAGCGCGGCAAGCCGGAGCGCTGAGGCCCGGCCGCAAGGTCAGCAGGCGCTCAGTGCGCCGCCGCCTTCTTGCCGCGCAGCTTGCCGACGAGTTCCACCACGGCCAGCACGACGGCGCCGGCCACGATGCCGACGACGGCATTGACGCCCATCGAGCCCAGCGAGCCGAACACGCCACCCGTGGCCTTGGCCCAGTCTTCGACCGCATGGCCGAACGCCGGCACGCCGTGCACCAGGATGCCGCCGCCCACGAGGAACATGGCGGCCGTGCCGGCCACCGACAGGCCCTTCATGAGCCACGGCGCCGCCGCCAGGATGCCGCGGCCCAGGGCGCGCGCCGCCGCGCTGCTGCGCTGGCTCAGGTACAGGCCCGCGTCGTCCAGCTTCACGATGCCGGCCACGAGGCCGTAGACGCCCACCGTCATGATCAGCGCGATGCCGACCAGCACGCTGAGCTGCGTCGTGAACGGCTGGCCCTGCACGGTGCCCAGCGTGATGGCGATGATTTCGGCGGAGAGGATGAAGTCGGTGCGCACCGCGCCCTTGATCTTGTCCTTCTCGACCGCGACCACGTCGACCGTGGTGTCGGCCACGGCCTTCTGGTGGCGCGCGGTGTCGGCCTCGTGCTCCTTTTTGTGCAGGAACTTGTGGACCAGCTTCTCGGCGCCCTCGAAGCACAGGAACGCGCCGCCCACCATGAGCAGCGGCGTCACCAGCCAGGGCAGCCAGGTGCCGATGGCCAGTGCGGCCGGCACCAGGATCGCCTTGTTGACGAGGGAGCCCTTGCACACGGCCCACACCACTGGCAGCTCGCGCTCGGTGCGCACGCCGGTGACCTGCTGCGCATTCAGCGCGAGGTCGTCGCCGAGCACCCCGGCGGTCTTCTTGGCAGCAACTTTGGTGAGGACGGAGACGTCATCGAGCACGGTGGCGATGTCGTCGAGCAGCAGGAGCAGGCTGGTGGCCATGGGCGAAAGTCAGGCTGTGGAAGAAGCGGCGAGCTTATCCGCAGCCGATGGCCGCGCCGGTGAAGACCGTACGCGGCATCCGGGGGTGGATCAGTCCACCGCCCGCTTCAGGCGGATTTCCTCGACGCGGACCGTGCCCAGTGCGGTGGTCTTGGCAGTCTTCATCTCGCGCTTGAAGCCTGCGAGTTCGTGGAAGCGCATGGCGCGGTCGTTGCGCAGCGGCACCCAGATGGTGACCGTGGTGCAGCCTTCTTCGGCCAGGCCTTCGCGGGCGGCGTCCCACAGGGCCACGCCGGCGCCCTTGCCCCAGTGCTCGGGCTTGACGTAGATGGCCCAGATCTCGCCCGTGGTGGGCGGCGTCTTGGGGTCGCGCGAGCGGTCGAAGCCCACGAAACCGACGATCTCGCTGCCGTGCGTCACCACATGGACCTGGGGTTCGCTGAATTCGATGGCCTCGCGCCACTTGGCCTCGCGCGAGGCGGGGGCCAGCACGCGCAGGTCGTCTTCGGACAGGATGCCTTCGTAGGCGGCCTTGGCAGAGAGGGCATGGACTTCGGCGACGGCCTTGGCGTCGCGCATCGTGGCGGGGCGAACTTCGTAATCGGACATGAAAGCGGAAAAACGTGTGGAACCGGCTATTGTCGCCGCACCGCTAAACTCCTCCGGCATCCGCACGTATCAACTGGAGAAAGCACATGGCCAAGGGTCAGCAACGCACCAACAAGGAAGCGAAGAAACCGAAGAAGGACACCTCGCCGCCGAAGGCCCCCACCGGCGGCATCGAGCCCGTGCGCACCGTCACCACGGCGGTGATTCCGCGCGGCAAGCTCAAGAACAAGTGACCGAGTGACCGACGTCCCCGCGCCCGCCCCCAAGCCGGCGCAGCCGCGCAACCCGTTGCATGGCCTCACGCTGGAGGCCATCGTGACTGCGCTGGCCGATTACTACGGCTGGGAGCAGCTCGGGCACCTGGTGCCGATCCGCTGCTTCATCAGCGAGCCCAGCGTGGGTTCCAGCCTCAAGTTCCTGCGCAAGACGCCCTGGGCACGCGACAAGGTCGAGAGCCTGTACCTCTTCATGCTGCGCGAGCAACGCCGCGAACAGCAACAGCAGCAAGAACCTCCCGCGCGATGAAGGTCCGTCTCGAACCGTCGGGCCTCGAATTCGAGGCCGAGGCGGGCGTCACGCTGCTGCATGCGGCGGAGGCGGCCGGCATCGAGCTGCCCAGTTCGTGCCGCAACGGCACCTGCCGCACCTGCATCTGCCAGCGCCTGTCGGGAGAGAGCCGCCACCTCATCGAATGGCCAGGCCTGAGCTTCGACGAAAAGATCGACGGCTGGATTCTTCCCTGCGTGGCCGTGGCGCAGAGCGACCTCACGCTCGACGCGCCGCAGGCCCGCGCCCTCTTCGACTGACGATCAGGACCGCGCCGAAGCCGAAGCCGGTGCAGCCACCACCAGCCGGTCGCGCTGCGCCAGCGACGGGAACAGGCGGAACCACGTCAGCGCCACCAGCATCGTCCCCACGCCGCCGAGCACCACCGAGCCGACCGGCCCCAGCAGCGCCGCCGTGGCGCCCGACTCGAACTCGCCGAGCTGGTTGCTCGCGCCGATGAAGATCGAGTTGACAGCGCTCACCCGCCCGCGCATGGCGTCGGGAGTTTCCAGCTGCACCAGCGTCTGGCGGATCACGACGTTGACCATGTCGGCCCCGCCCGACACCGCCAGGGCGACGAGCGAGACGAGAAAGCTCTTCGACAAGCCGAACACCACCATGCACAGCCCGAACGCCCCCACCGCCAGCAGCAGCGTGCGCCCCACGTTGCGCTCGACCGGCCGGCGCGTGAGCGCGATCGACATCACCAGCGCGCCCACCGCCGGTGCGCTGCGCAGCAGGCCCAGGCCCCAGGGGCCGGTGTGCAGGATGTCCTTGGCATAGATCGGCAGCAGCGCCACCGCGCCGCCCAGCAGCACCGCGAACAGGTCGAGCGACACGGCGCCCAGCACCGGCTTGCGCTTCCAGATGAAATTGACGCCCGCGAACACCGTGGCCAGCGTGACCGGCTCGCGCGCGGCCGGGGCGTGGTCGTAGCGCAGCCGCAGCACCAGCACGCAGGCCACCGCGAAGCACAGCACGCTCGCGCCGTACACCACCGCCATGCCCGCCACGAACAGCAGCCCGCCGAGCGCCGGCCCGCCGATGATCGCGCCCTGCATGCCGGCCGAGCTGAACGCCATCGCGCGCGACAGCAGCAGCGGCGGCACCAGCAGCGGCGTGAGCGCCTGCTGCGCCGGCATCTGGAAGGCGCGCACCGCGCCCAGCACCAGCGACAGCCCGAGCAGCAGCCCGCGCGTGTCGTTCTTGTGCAGCACCGCGAAGAGCAGCGCCAAGGCCACCGTGCCCTGCACCGCGAAGCACACCGCCACGATGCGGGCGCGGTGGTGCCGGTCCACCACGTGGCCGGCCAGCAATGCCAGCAGCAGCGCGGGCACGAACTGGTACAGCCCGACCAGGCCCAGGTCCCACGCACTGCCCGTCAGCTCGTACATGTGCCAGCCGATGGCCACGAGCATCATCTGCGAGGCGGCGGTGCCGAACAGGCGCGCCACCCACAGCTGCATGAAGGGGCGCTCGCGCCTCAGGTCGGTGAACGTGGGAGACAAGGGAGGAGAAGCGGCGCCGGGCATATCGGTCGAGGATAGCCCAGCCTTCTTCCGGCTTTCTGAGCCTCTCTACACTCGCTGTCCCCATGACCGCTTCGCCGCCCGACCTGCTCCCCGTTCACGAAGACGCCCACCTGCTGGTGCTCGACAAGCCCGCCGGCCTGCTGTGCGTGCCCGGGCGCGGCGAGGACAAGCAGGACTGCCTGAGCGCGCGCGCCCAGCGCCAGTGGCCCGACGCGCTCATCGTGCACCGGCTCGACATGGGCACCAGCGGCCTCGTGGTGATGGCGCGCGGCCTGGAGATGCAACGCGCCCTGAGCGCGGCCTTCGCCGACCGCGAGGTGCACAAGCGCTACGAAGCCATCGTCGACGGTGTGATGCCGCAGCGCGATGACTGGTCGCTCATCGACGCCCCGCTGATGGCCGACTGGCCGCGCCGGCCGCTGCAGAAGATCGACCCGGCCGGCAAGCCCAGCCTCACGCGCTGGCGCGCACTGGCCAGCGTGTCGCCGCCCGGCGGCCCTGCGGCCACGCACGTGCTGCTGGAGCCGCTCACCGGCCGCTCACACCAGCTGCGCGTTCACCTGCTGTCGATCGGGCACCCGATTTTGGGCGATGCGCTGTACGGCGACGCCGCGCTGCAGGCACGCGCACCGCGCCTGCTGCTGCATGCCAGGGAACTGGGGTTCGTGCATCCCGCGACGCGGGAGCCGTTGCACTTCGAACGTGCGGCGGGCTTCGTGCTCAGCGGCCCTTGACGACGAGCACCGGCATGGTGGCGTCCTGCAGCACGCGCTGCGTCACGCTGCCCAGCAGCAGTTTCTCGATGCCGCTGCGCCCGTGCGAGCCCATCACGATCAGGTCGGCCGCGATGGCGATGGCGGTGTCCACGATGCCTTCGTGCACCACGTGGCCGTCGATCACGCGCTGGTCGCTGTGCAGGCCTTCGGCCGCCAGGGCGGCCACGCCGCGTGCGAGCGCCGCGTTGGCGCTGGCGGTGGCCGCCGCGAGGTATTCGTTCTGGCCGAGCGCGTAGTCCGCGCCCACGCCGATGAAGGGGTAGTTGTCGATCACGTGGATCAGCGTGATGCGGCTGCCGAAGGCCAGGGCGAGACCGCTGGCCTTGCTGACCGCGAGCATGGAAGTTTCGGAGCCGTCGATGGGGACCAGGATGTGATTGAACATGGCGGGACCTCGCTTAGCGTTCGCAGACAGACAGACTGACGGACCCGGTTCGCACCGGGTCGGGCCCCGAATTTAACCGCTATGCAGAACCCGCCCTGTAGGACTCCGACCAGCGAAGTCCGCAGGCGTCTCAATCCCCCTGGAAACCCTCAGACCGGCAGGTGACCACCAGCGTGTCGCGCCACCCATCGCCGCCCTCTTCCAGCGGCTGGATCGGCGTCGATTCGTGGATCACGCGCGCGTCGTCCAGCAGCAGCAGCGTCCACGGCTCGGTCATGGTGAAGCGCTCGCCGCGCCGGCCATTGGCCTCGAACACGCGCGTCTCGCCACCCTTGATGCCCTGGCGCCCGATCAGCACCACCGCCACCAGGTCGACACCGTCGCGGTGCGCGCCTTCGGGCGTGGGGCGGCCGATGCCGCCGGCGGTGTCGATGCGGAACTGGTGCGCTTCCACGAACCAGCGCTGCGGTGCGCCGCGCATGTCGCTGCTGACCTGGCCCAGCTGCTGCATCAGCCGCTGCCACACGGGCTGCGCCACCGTGGCGTCGAGCATCGGCGCAAACCAGCGCTGCATGCCGCCGTGCAGCGCGTTGTATTCGACCGGCTGCCAGTGCGCGCGGTGCGGCACCTGCGCCAGCGTGGCGTCGGCCTCGACCGTGAAGCAGGCGTGGCGCCGCGTGCGGTAGCGCCCGCCGTCCTTCAGGTACTCGTCGGGCGGCAGGTCGTTCCAGTCGGCGTGCAGCGCCTCGAGCTGCGCCAGCGGCACGCCGAGCCAGTCGCACACGCCCTGCGGGCTGAGCACCGCGTAGCCGTGCTCGCGCAGCGCACCGGCCAGTTCGGCCGGCGGCGTGAACGGGGGAGCGAAGGCGGCGGTGCTCACTGGGCGCTGACCTTCACGTCCTTCCAGAACGCGACGCGGTCACGGATTTCCTCGGCTTCGGGCTTCGGGTCGGGGTAGTACCAGGCGGCGTCGGCGTGCAGCTCGCCGTTGACCAGCAGCGAGTAGTAGTTCGCCGAGCCCTTCCACGGGCAGGTGGTCTTGTGGTTGCTGAAGGTGACCACGTCGCGGTTGAGCGAACTCATCGGGAAGTAGTGGTTGCCTTCGACGAGCACGGTGTCGTCGCTTTCGGCGATGGTGACGCCGTTCCAGGTTGCTTTCATGGGATCGATCTCCGGGGAGGTGCAAGGTGCCGATGCCGCATTGCGCGCTCGGGACAGCGGCTATTGTGACGCTGGCGCGACGTGCTTTCCTTGCGCCGGGTCATCCCGGCCCGATGCCGGCAGGGTTTCCCCGGCCGTGTCAGGCGCGGCCGCGCCCGGTGCGCCCCGACGCCGGCTCGAGAAACAGCTGCCGGAAGTAGTTGCGGAACGCGGTCATCGCCGGCGAAAACTCCACGCCCTGCTTCCACCCCAGGCCGATGTTCATCGTGGGCACCGCGTCGCGCAGGTTGATGGTCTCGATGCGCTTGCCTTCCAGCGACCACGGCCGGTACACCATGTCCGACAGCACCGTCACGCCCAGCCCGTTGGCCACCGTGCTGCGCACCGCCTCCACCGAACTCGTGCGCAGCCGGATCTGCGGCTGGTGCGGCGTCTTGCTCCAGTACTTGAGCGCGGTGGCCGCGGCCTCGTCCACGGTGAGCATGATGTAGGGCTCGGCCGCCACGTCGGCCAGCGTCACCTCGGCCTTGTCCAGCAACGGGTGCTTGGCCGGCACCCACAACCGGCGCTGCGAGCCGAAGAAGGTTTCGAGCGACAGCTCGCGCAGCACCACGTTCGACGTGAGCACCACGCCGATGTCGTAGCGCTGCGTGATCAGGCCCTCTTCGATGGCTTCGCGCGCCACCTCGTGCACCTTCACCGTCACCTGCGGATGCAGCTGCTCGAAGCGCTGCAGGTGGTGCGGCAGGAAGTAGCCCAGCACCGTGTAGCTGGCCGCGATGGTGAGCGAGCCCTCGACGTTCTCGCCTTCGTGCGGCATGCGCACCGCCTCGTCGGCCGCCGACAGCACCGCGTAGGCATGGCTGAGAAAGCGGCGCCCGGCCTTGGTGAGTTCCACGCCGTGCGGGTGCCGCTCGAAGAGCTGCTGCCCCATCAGCTCCTCGAGCTCGCGGATGGCGGTGGTCACGGCCGACTGCGAGATATTGAGCTGCAGCGCCGCGTGCGAGATGCGCCCCACCTCGGCCACCGCAGAGAAGTACTTGAGCTGGCGAAGGGTCAGGGACATGGCGCCGTCTTCCTAGGGTATTTACGGATACGCGCTGCCTGCCTCGGGCGAAAACCCGATACCGCGCGATCGCTTCCCTCCAGCGTAGCGCCCATTCCAGCGGCTTGCAGCATCTGTTTTTCAGATATCGGACCGCCTGAAAACAATGCTTTTCGGCCTTTCGACTGCTGGCTAACCTTCGCGCCAACCTGCACCGCCCCCTTGGCGATGCGCACCACACAAAGGCGGGACGACGTGACGAAGACAACGCGGATCGATCTGAATTCCGACATGGGCGAAGGCTTCGGCCCCTGGACCATCGGCGACGGCGTGGACGAGCAGCTCATGCCGCTGATCAGCTCGGCCAACATCGCGACCGGCTTCCATGCCGGCGACCCGAACATCATGCGCAGGATGGTGCTGCTGGCCCGCGAACACGGCGTGGGCATCGGCGCGCACCCGGGCTTTCGCGACCTCGTGGGCTTCGGGCGCCGCCACATCACCGCGCCGGCCGACGAGCTGGTGAACGACATGGTCTACCAGCTCGGCGCGCTGCGCGAGTTCGCGCGCCTGGCCGGCATGACGCTGCAGCACATCAAGCCGCACGGCGCGCTGTACATGCATGCGGCGCGCGACGAGGCGCTGTCGCGCGCCCTCGTCACCGCGCTGCAGCAGATCGAACCCACGCTGCGCCTGTTCTGCATGGAGTCGTCCGTCACCTTCCAGGTGGCGCGCGAGCTGGGCCAGCCGGTGGTGCGCGAGTTCTATGCCGACCGCGACTACGACCTGAGCGGCTCCATCGTCTTCACGCGCCGCGTCGGCGCGCTCGACCCCGAAGCCGTGGCCGCCAAGGTGCTGCGCGCCTGCACCGAGGGTGTGGTGCGCACGGTCGAAGGCCAGGACGTGGCGGTCGGTTTCGACTCGGTCTGCATCCACAGCGACACGCCCGGCGCGCTGGCGCTCGTGCAGGCCACGCGACGCGCCCTTGCCGACAACGGCATCGAAGTTGCAGGCCTGGCCAAGCCCGCCTGAGTTTTTTCTCGTTTTCCCGAACTTGTTCCAGGAGTGCCCCGATGCCCGCTACCCATGAAGTCCTGAGCCCGCTGCCGGGCACCTTCTACCGCCGCTCGGCGCCCGACGCGCCGCCGTTCAAGGCCGAAGGCGACACCGTGGCCGTGGGCGACGTGCTCGGCCTGGTCGAGGTGATGAAGCAGTTCAGCGAAGTCACGGCCGACGCGGCCGGGCGCCTGGCCCGCTTCGCCGTCGAGAACGGCGAGCCGGTCGATCCGGGCCAGCTGCTGGCCGTCATCGAAACGGCCTGAGGCAACCGCCCATGACCGCCGCATTCGACACACTGCTGGTCGCCAACCGGGGCGAGATCGCGGTGCGCATCATCCGCGCCGCCAAGGAGCTGGGGCTGAAGACCGTCGCCGTCTACAGCGACGCCGACGCGCAGAGCCTCGCCGTGCGCATGGCCGACAAGGCCGTGCGCATCGGCCCGGCGCACGCCACCAAGAGCTACCTGAGCATCGACGCGATCCTGCAGGCCGCCGCCGACAGTGGTGCCGGCGCGGTGCATCCGGGCTACGGTTTTCTTTCGGAGAACGCGGCCTTCGCCGAGCGCGTCGAGGCCGCGGGCCTGGTGTTCGTCGGCCCGACGCCGCATGCGATCCGCACCATGGGCGACAAGGCCGCGGCGCGTGCCGCCGCCCTGCGCGCCGGCGTGCCCACCGTGCCCGGCAGCGCGGGCGTGGTAACCGACCCGGACACCGCCGTCGAAGTCGCGAAGGACATCGGCTACCCCATCATGATCAAGGCCTCGGCCGGCGGCGGCGGGCGCGGCATCCGCGTGGCGCACGACGAGGCCGAGCTGCGCCAGCAGTTCGCCACGGCCACCGCCGAAGCGCAGGCGGCCTTCGGCAACGGCGAGGTGTACCTCGAACGCTTCATCCGCCAGGCGCGCCACATCGAAGTGCAGATCCTGGGCGACGGCGAGCGCGTGGTGCACTGCTTCGAGCGCGAATGCTCGCTGCAGCGGCGCCGCCAGAAGGTGTGGGAAGAAGCGCCCTCGGCCGCCATCAGCGAGGCCACGCGCGCCGCGCTGTGCGAATCGGCACTGCGGCTCGCACGCGCCGTGGCCTACCGCGGCGCGGGCACGCTCGAATACCTGTACGACGACGACACGCGCGAGTTCTTCTTCATCGAGATGAACACGCGCATCCAGGTCGAGCACCCGATCACCGAGATGGTCACCGGCGTCGACCTCGTGAAGGAGATGCTGCGCATCGCGCTGGGCCAGCCGCTGCGCCTGCAGCAGGAGGACATCCGCCTCACCGGCGCGGCCATCGAGGTGCGCATCAACGCCGAGAACGCGGCGAAGAACTTCATGCCGAGCCCCGGCCTCGTGTCGCAGCTCGTGGTGCCGGGCGGCCCGGGCGTGCGCTTCGACACCTTCCTGTTTCCCGGCTACACCGTGCCGGCCTACTACGACTCGCTGCTCGGAAAGCTCATCGTGCACGACACCGACCGCGCCAGCGCCCTGGCTCGCATGCGGCGTGCGCTCGACGAGTTGCAAGTCGAAGGCATCCACACGACGATCCCGCTGCACCGTGCGCTGTGCGAGGACGCGGATGTCGCCAAGGCCGAGTTCCATACCGGCTTTCTCGAAACCTGGCTCGCGGCGAATCCACTCGCCGACGCGCCTCCTTTGTTGAAGGTGGCCGCATGACCGCTGCAAGCACCCTCCCCCCGCAAGCCCGCTACAGCTTCGGCGGCGACGAGCACCTGTTCGTCGAAATCAGCGAAGAGATGTCGCTGCCTGCCTTCTTCAAGGGCATGGCGATCTGCAACGAGCTGCGCCGCCGCGCGCTGCCCGGCGTGACCGAGATCTGCCCGGCCAACGCCGCCTACCTCGTGCGCTTCGACCCCGATGCGATCGCGCCCGACGCGCTGCTCGCCACGCTGAAGGAGATCGAGGCGGGCCTGGGCGATGCCGACCTGCAGATGCAGACACGCATCGTCGAGATTCCGGTGCTCTACAACGACCCGTGGACGCACGAGACGCTGATGCGTTTTCGCGAGCGCCACCAGGACCCGTCGAGCACCGACATCGAGTACGCGGCGCGCATCAACGGCCACGCCTCGGTCGAGGCCTTCATCGAGGCGCACTCGTCGGCGCCGTGGTTCGTGTCGATGGTCGGCTTCGTGGCCGGCCTGCCCTTCCTGTTCCAGATGGTCGAGCGCCAGCGCCAGATCCAGGTGCCCAAGTACCTGAGCCCGCGCACCGACACGCCCAAGCTCACACTGGGCCACGGCGGCTGCTTCAGCTGCATCTACTCGGTGCGCGGCGCGGGCGGCTACCAGATGTTCGGCGTCACGCCCGCGCCGATCTTCGATCCGGCCCAGCGGCTGTCGTACCTCAAGGACCTGATGGTGTTCTTCCAGCCCGGCGACATCGTCAAGTGGAAACCCATCGATCGCGCCGAGTACGACCGCCAGGTGGCGCAGGTCGAGGCCGGCACCTACGCACTGCGCATCGCGCCGGTGTCGTTCTCGCTCAACGACTTTCTGGCCGACCCCGACGGCTACAACCAACAACTGCTGAAGGTGCTCCATGGCGATTGACGTGCTCAAGCCCGGCCTCGCGACCAGCGTGCAGGACGCCGGCCGCCCCGGCTACTACCACCTGGGCATTCCGCTGTCGGGCGCGCTCGACCAGCAAAGCCTGGTGCTCGCGAACCTGCTGGTGGGCAACGACGAAGGCGCGGCCGTCATCGAAAGCACGCTGCTCGGACCCGAGCTGCAGTTCGACGCGCCCGCGCTGGTGGCGGTGACCGGCGCCGACGCGAAGATCAAGCTCAACGGCAACGAAGCGCCGCGCAACACCTCGTTCGCGGTGCAGGCCGGCGACAAGCTGAGCTTCGACTTCATGAAGCTCGGCGCCCGCATGTGCATCGCCGTGGCCGGCGGCATCGACGTGCCGGTGGTGCTCGGCAGCCGCTCGACCTATGGCCTGGGCGCGTTCGGCGGCTTCAACGGCCGCAAGCTGCTGGCCGGCGACAAGCTGCCCGTGGGAACACCTTCGGCCAACGCCCGCGCGGGCCGCACGGTCGATGCCGCGCTGCTGCCGGTGCTCGAGAAGGAAGTGGCCCTGCGCGTGCTGCCGGGCATCTACTTCCATCGCCTGCAGGAGGTGTCGGTGCACAGCTTCTTCGCCGACACCTGGACCGTCGGCTCCGAGGCCGACCGCATCGGCTACCGCTACAAGCACGGCACGCCGCTGAAGTTCCAGGACCGCACGCCGCCCTTCGGCGCGGGCGACGACCCGTCGAACATCGTCGATGCGGGCTACCCGTACGGCTCCATCCAGGTGCCGGGCGGACGCGAGCCGATCATCCTGCACCGCGACGCGGTGTCGGGCGGCGGCTACGCCATGGTGGGCACCGTCATCAGCGCCGACATGGACCTCATCGCCCAGATGCAGCCCAACCACAAGGCGCGCTTCGTCGAGGTCGACATGGCGCAGGCGCTCGACGCCCGCGCCGAACGCCGACGACGGCTCGACCGCCTGCGGGCCGCGCTCGCGGCCTGACGCGCGCCCGTCCTCCCCTTTTTCTTCACCGCTGTCACCCAAGGAGTTCTTCATGAACAGCTCGCCCCTGCGCGTTTCATTGATCGCCGCTTCGCTCGCCGCCACCCTGGCGTGGCACGCCCCGGCCTCGGCCGCCGACTGGTTTCCCTACAAGGCCGAGGCCACCGAGCCCGCCTTCTCGGCCGAAGGCACGAAGAAACCCATCGACTACACGCCGCTGGCCAAGGCATCGAAGAAGTGGGACATCTGCGTGTCGTTCCCGCACATGAAGGACGCCTACTGGCTCGGCGTGGACTACGGCGTGATCGAAGAGGCGCGTCGCCTGGGCGTGAAGCTGCAGGTGGTCGACGCGGGCGGCTACACCAACCTGGGCAAGCAGGTCTCGCAGATCGAGGACTGCGTGGCGCGCGGCGCCAACGCGGTGGTCATCGGCGCGATCTCCGGCGACGGGCTCAACAATGTCATCAAGGCCACGGCCGCGAAGAAGGTGCCGGTGATCGACCTGGTCAACGGCATCAGCTCGCCCGACCTGTCGGCCAAGTCGCTCGTTTCGTTCTACACGATGGGCCAATCGACCGGCGAGTACCTCGCCAAGAAGCATCCGGCCGGCTCGCCGCCGGTAAAGGTCGGCTGGTTCCCCGGCCCGGCCGGCGCGGGCTGGGTCGAGGCCGCGCACAAGGGCTTCATGGAAGCGATCAAGGGCAGCGCCGTGACGGTGCTCGACCCGAAGTACGGCGACACCGGCAAGGAGGCGCAGGCCAAGCTGGTCGAAGACGTGCTGCAGGGCAACCCCGACCTCGCCTACGTGGCCGGCACGGCAGTGACCGCTGAGGCCGCCACCGGCATCCTGCGCGCGCGCAACCTCGACAAGAAGGTGCAGGTGCTCTCGTTCTACATGACGCCGGGCGTCTACGAAGGCATCCAGAAGGGCCGCATCGTGGCCGCGCCGGCCGACTCGATGGTGATCCAGGGCCGCATCGCGGTCGACCAGGCCGTGCGCCTGCTCGAGAACAAGGACGTGGTGAAGCACGTCGGCCCGAAGATCTTCGTGGTCGACGCCGGCAACATCAAGACCGTGAAGCAGGCCGACATCCTGCCGCCGACCGGCTTCAAGCCGGTGTTCGAGGTCAAGTAGGCCGGCCATGGCTCCCGTGCTGCTGCAGACCCTCGGCCTGGGCAAACGCTACCCCGGCGTGCTCGCGCTCGATGCGATGGACTTCGAGCTGCGCGCCGGCGAGGTGCACGTGCTGTTCGGCGAGAACGGCGCCGGCAAGTCCACGCTGATCTCGCTGCTGGCCGGCGCCAACGTGCCGAGCGCGGGCGAGATCCGCATGCACGGCGCGCCGGTGAAGTTCGCCAACGTGCACGACGCGCGGCGTCACGGCATCAGCGCGGTGTTCCAGGAGTTCTCGCTGATCCCCACGCTGTCGGTGGCGCAGAACCTGAGCCTGGGCGAAGAGCCGTGCCAGGGCGGCCTGCTCGACCGCGCGGCGGTGCGCGAGCGCGCCCGCACGATGCTGGCCGACCTGGGCTTCGAGATCGACGTCGATGCGCCCGTGGCGGGCCTCACGCGCGCGCAGCAGCAGATGGTGGAGATCGCCAAGGGCCTGCGCGGCGAGGTGTCGGTGCTGATCCTCGACGAGCCCACCGCCTCGCTCACCGACACCGAAACGCAGCGCCTGTTCGAACTGGTGGCGCGGCTGAAGGCGCGCGGCGTGGGCATCGTCTATATCTCGCACCGCATGCAGGAGATCGCGCAGATCGCCGACCGCATCACGGTGCTGCGCGACGGCCGCAAGGTCACGACGGTGGACGCGCATGCGACCAGCGCCGACCGGCTCATCGAGCTGATGAGCGGGCGCGCCATCGACAACATCTACCCGCGCATCACGGCCAACCCCGGCGAGGTGGTGCTGCAGGTCGAGGGGCTGGCCTCGCCCAACGGCGTGCGCCACGCCAGCCTCACGGTGCGACGCGGCGAAGTGGTCGGGCTGGCCGGATTGGTGGGCTGCGGCAAGTCGGAGCTGTTCCGCGCGATCTACGGGCTCGACCCGGTGAGCGAAGGCCGCGTGCTCTTCAAGGGCCGGCCGCGCACCGGCGCGACGGTGCGCCAGCTGCTCGACGAGGGCCTGTTCTACCTGCCGCCCGACCGCAAGGGCGAAGGGCTGGTGCTCGGCTTCACGTCGCGCGCCAACATCACCTTGCCCCTCGTGCACGGGCCGCTGCGCGGGCGTGGCGGCTGGCTGCGCAAGCGCCTCGGGCGACGGCTTTCGACGACAGCCGCCGAGCGCGTCGAGCTTGCGCCGCGCAACCTCGAACGGCCCGTCGGCCTGCTCTCGGGCGGCAACCAGCAGAAGGTGCTGTTCGGCAAGGGCATGACGCGCGACGCCGCGCTCTACGTGTTCGACGAGCCCACGGTCGGCGTCGACGTCGGCACCCGCAGCGCGCTGTACGAGGTGATCCGCAAGCTCTGCGAAGGCGGCGCGGCGGTGGTCGTGATCTCGTCCGACCTGCCCGAGGTGCTGCACCTGAGCCACCGCGTGTACGTGATGTGCCGCGGCGAGATCGCCGGCGAGCTGCACGGCGACGCCATCCAGGAAACCGCCGTGCTCAACCTGTTTTTCGGCCCCAGCGAGAACCCCTCCTCATGACTTCGCCTTCCCTCACCGCCGCCCCGGCGGCTCCCACGCCCGGCCTGGCCGGGCGTGCCCTCGGCCTGCTGCGCAGCCTCTTCTTGCGCCTGGGCGTGCTGCCCTTCATGCTGGTGATCGCCTGCGTGGTGTTCGCCACGCTGTCCGACCAGTTCCTCACAGTGCAGAACCTCGTGAACCTGCTGCGCCAGTCGGTCTACCTGATCCTCGTGTCGCTGGGCCAGATGCTGGCGCTGGTCACCGGCGGCTTCGACCTGTCGGTGGGCACGGTGATGGCGATCACCTCGGTGGTCTCGGCGCTTGCCATGCAGGCGCTGGGCGCGGCCTTTCCCGACGCGGCCTGGATGGTGGTGCTCGTGGGCTGCGCCTGCGGGATGCTCGCCGGGCTGGTGGTGGGCCTGGTCAACGGCTTCGGCGTGGCGGTGATCGGCGTGTCGCCCTTCATCGTGACGCTGGGCGTGCAGTCGATCGGTTTCGGCTTCGCGCTGTTCCTCACGGGCGGCGTGCCGGTGTCGGGCATGCCGGCGCAGTTCAGCGAGCTGTTCGGCTTCGGCACCGTGCTCGGCGTGCCGGTGCCGATCCTCGTGACGGCCGTGTGCGTGGCCGGCATGGGCCTGCTCATGGGCCGCCTGCCGACCGGCACGCACCTGCTCGCGGTGGGCGGCAACGCCAAGGCCGCGGCACTGTCGGGCATCGACACGCGCCGCGTGCTGCTCATGGCCTATCTGCTGTGTGCGGGCCTGGCGGCGGTGAGCGGCCTGCTGCTCACGGCGCGCGTGGAAACCGGCGAGGCCAACCTCGGCGGCACCGTGGCGCTCGAATCGATCGCCGCCTGCGTGATCGCGGGCGTGAGCCTGCGCGGCGGCATCGGCCGCGTGCCCAACGTGGTGATGGGCGCGATCTTCATCGGCCTGGTGCAGAACGGCATGAACCTGGCCAGCGTGGGTTCGTACCTGCAGATGGTGGTGCTGGGCGCCCTGCTGATCGTGGCCGTGGTCGCCGACCAGATCCGCCATCGCATGGTGGCGCCGGGCAGCCATTGAGCGCCCCCCAATACAAGCAACAAAGGAATCTCTCATGACATCCAAGACCAACGCCGCCATCGACGCGCGCCGCATCGCCGCCACGCCGCGCGGCGTCGGCATCGGCTTTCCGATCTACGCAGAGCGCGCGCTCAACGCCGAGCTGTGGGACGTCGAAGGCCGGCGCTACATCGACTTCGGCTCGGGCATCGCGGTGCTCAACACCGGCCACCGGCACCCGCGCGTGGTGGAGGCCATTCGCGCGCAGCTCGAGCGCTTCACCCACACGGCCTACCAGGTGGTGCCGTACGAAAGCGTGGTGTCGCTGGCCGAGCGCCTGAACCGCCTCACGCCCGGCACCCACGCCAAGAAGACCGCCTTCTTCACGACCGGCGCCGAGGCGGTCGAGAACGCCATCAAGATCGCGCGCGCCGCCACGCGCCGGCCCGGCGTGATCGCGCTGGGCGGCGGCTTTCACGGCCGCACCTTCATGGGCATGGCGCTCACGGGCAAGGTGGTGCCGTACAAGACCGGCTTCGGGCCCTTCCCCGGCAGCATCTTCCACGTGCCCGCGCCGATCGCGCTGCACGGCGTGTCGGTGGACGATTCGCTGCGCGCCATCGACAAGCTGTTCAAGGCCGACATCGAGCCCGAGCAGGTGGCGGCCATCATCCTGGAGCCGGTGCAGGGCGAAGGCGGCTTCTACGCCGCGCCGCCCGCCTTCATGCGCGCGCTGCGCGAGATCTGCGACCGCCACGGCATCCTGCTGATCGCCGACGAGATCCAGACCGGCTTCGCGCGCACCGGCAAGTGGTTTGCCATGGATCACTACGACGTGGTGCCCGACCTCATGACGATGGCCAAGAGCCTGGCCGGCGGCACGCCGCTGTCGGCCGTGTGCGGCCGCGCCGAGATCATGGACGCGCCCGCGCCCGGCGGGCTCGGCGGCACCTACGCCGCCAACGCGCTCGCCATCGCGGCGGCGCATGCGGTGCTCGACGTGATCGAGGACGAACGCCTGTGCGAGCGCGCGCAGGTGCTGGGCGACCGGCTCAAGGCGCGCCTCGAAGGGCTGCGCGCCAAGGTGCCGCAGATCGCGGACGTGCGCGGCCTGGGCGCGATGGTGGCGGTCGAGTTCGCGGGCGCCGACGGCGCGCCCGACCCCGAGTTCACGAAGCAGGTGCAAACCCGAGCGCGCGACGCGGGTTTGCTGCTGCTGACTTGCGGCGTGCACGCCAATGTGGTCCGCTTCCTGTTCCCCCTGACCATCGAAGACGCGGTGCTCGGCGAAGGCCTCGACATCCTCGCCGCCGCATTGCAAGCCTGAGACAAACCACCCATGCCACTGAAACTCCAAGACCCCACCCTGCTGCGCCAGCAGGCCTGCATCGCCGGCGCCTGGGTGAATGCCGACAACGGCACCACCGTCGCCGTCACCAACCCCGCCACCGGCGAGCAGATCGGCACCGTGCCGATGTGCGGCACCGAGGAAACCGTGCGCGCCATCGCCGCCGCCGAAAAGGCCCAGAAGGCCTGGGCCAAGGTGCCCGCCAAGGAACGCTCGGCCATCCTGCGCAAGCTCAACGACCTGATGCTGGCGAACGTGGACGACCTCGCGCTGATCATGACCACCGAGCAGGGCAAGCCCCTGGCCGAGAGCCGCGGCGAGATCGCCTACGCCGCCTCGTTCATCGAGTGGTTCGCCGAAGAAGCGCGCCGCGTGTACGGCGACACCATTCCCGCACCGCAGGCCGACCGCCGCATCCTGGCGCTGAAGCAGCCCGTGGGCGTCACCGCCGCCATCACGCCCTGGAACTTTCCCACCGCCATGCTCACGCGCAAGGCCGGGCCCGCGCTCGCGGCCGGCTGCGCGATGGTCGTGAAGCCGGCCACGCAGACGCCGTTCTCGGCGCTGGCCTTTGCCGTGCTGGCCGAACGCGCGGGCGTGCCCAAGGGCCTGCTGTCGGTGCTCACCGGCTCGGCCAGCCAGATCGGCGGCGAGATGACGCGCAGCCCCATCGTGCGCAAGCTCACCTTCACCGGCTCGACCGAGGTGGGTCGCACGCTCATGAAGCAGTCGGCCGACACCATCAAGAAGCTGTCGCTCGAACTCGGCGGCAACGCGCCCTTCATCGTGTTCGACGATGCCGACGTGGATGCGGCCGTCGAAGGTGCGATGGTCTCCAAGTACCGCAACACCGGCCAGACCTGCGTGTGCGCGAACCGCTTGTACGTGCAGCGCGGTGTGCTCGAGGCCTTCACGCAGAAGCTCGTGGCCAAGGTCAACGCGCTGAAGGTCGGCAACGGCACCGAGGCCGGCGTCAACCAGGGACCGCTGATCGACGCCAAGGCGGTCGAGAAGATCGAGGAGCACGTGGCCGACGCCGTCGCCAAGGGTGGCACCGTGCTCGCGGGCGGCAAGCGCCATGCGCTGGGCGGCCTGTTCTACGAGCCGACCGTGATCGGCGGCGCCACGCCCGACATGCTGTTCGCGCGCGAGGAAACCTTCGGCCCGCTGGCGCCGATCTTCGCGTTCGACACCGAGGCCGAAGCCATCGCCGCGGCCAACGACACCGAGTTCGGCCTGGCCGCGTACTTCTACAGCCGCGACATCGGCCGCATCATGCGCGTGGCCGAAGCGCTCGAGTCGGGCATCGTGGGCGTGAACACCGGGCTGGTGTCGACGGCCGAGGCGCCGTTCGGCGGCGTCAAGCAGTCGGGGCTGGGGCGCGAGGGCTCGAAGTACGGGCTCGACGACTTCCTCGAGATCAAGTACGTGTGCCTTGCGGGGCTGGACAGCTAAGAACTCGCTGCCCGTGACAACGTACCAAGGCGCTTGCCACTGCGGCGCGTGCCGCTTCGAAGTCGACACCGACCTCGACCATGTCCGCAGCTGCAACTGCTCCGTGTGCCGGCGCCGGGGCGCGCTGATTCACCGCGTGCCCGCATCGGCGCTTCGCCTGCTCACGCCGCTGGAAGACCTCACGGTCTATCAGTGGCACTCACGGACCGCACGCGACTACTTCTGCCCCACCTGCGGAATCATGCCGTTCCGAATTCCCAGCGCGCCGACCGCGCAAGAGGCAGCCGAAGGCAAGCTTCCGTTCACGGGATGGGCCATCAATGCGCGCTGTCTTGAAGGCGTGGACCTGGCCAGCGTGCCGGTCCGGCTCGTGAACGGCGCGGACCTGTCCTGAGGCTCAGCTTAGGAGCCAGTGAACGCTGAACAACCGCTCGGGGTCGGTCCACACCGCCCCGACGCGGAAGCCCGCGCGCACCGCCAGGGCCTGCAGGCCCTCGACGGTGAACTTGTGCGAGTACTCGGTGTGCAGCGTCTCGCCTTCCTCGAACGAGAAACGCTCGCCGCGCAGCTGCACGCTCTGCGCGCGCCGGCTCACGAGGTGCATCTCGATGCGCCGCATCGGCGCGTTGTAGAAGGCCGCGTGCGAGAAGCCGTCGAGGTCGAAGTCGGCCGACAACTCCGCGTTCGCGCGCCGCAGCAGGTTGAGGTTGAACGCCGCCGTCACGCCCTGTGCGTCGTTGTAGGCCGCGTGCAGCCGGTCGGGGTCTTTCACCAGGTCGACGCCGATGAGCAGGCCGCCGCCGCGCAGCATGCGCGCCGCGAGCTGCAGGAACGCCAGCGCCTCGTCGGGCTCGAAGTTGCCGATGGTCGAGCCCGGAAAGAAGCCCACGCGCCGGCCCGCCCCGGCCATCGGCGCGGGCAGCACGAGCGGCATGGTGTAGTCGGCCGCGATGGGCTGCACCGCGAGCGCCGGGTAGTCGGCCTTCAGGCGCGCCGCCGCGGCTTCGAGGTGCTCGCCCGAGATGTCGATCGGCAAGTAGCGCTTGGGCGATTCGAGCGCGTCGAGCAGCAGCCGCACCTTGGTGAGCGAGCCGGCGCCGAACTCGACGATCTCGGCGTTCGGCCCGATCTGCGCGGCGATCTCGCCGGCGCAGGCGCCCAGGATGCCCAGCTCGGTGCGCGTGGGGTAGTACTCGGGCAGTTCGCAGATGCGGTCGAACAGCTGCGAGCCGGCCACGTCGTAGAAGAACTTGGGCGAGATGTGGCGCGGCGTGCGCGCCAGGCCGGCCTGCATGGCACGGCCGAACTCGGACCACGGGGCGGTGTCGGGCGGGGTCGCTGCTTCCTGTCGCTGCAGGTGGCTGGCGAGGGCGAACGGGGCGGTCGGATTGCGCATGGTGCTCGGCTCCATCGAGGTGTCGGTCAAAGGTCTTTCGCGAGCCGCAGCCCCGAGAACTGCCAGCGTGCCGCCGGCGGAAAGAAATTGCGGTAGCTCGACCGCGTGTGGCCGGCCGGCGTGGCCACGCTGCCACCGCGCAGCACCAGCTGGCCCACCATGAACTTGCCGTTGTATTCGGCCGCGATGCCGGGCAGCGGACGAAAGCCCGGGTACGGGTCGTACGACGAACGCGTCCATTGCCAGACATGGCCGCTCATCTGCGCGATGCCGGGCGCGTCGAAGGCGGCCTCCCATTCGAACTCGGTGGGCAGCCGCGCGCCGGCCCATTCGGCGTACGCGGCGGCCTCGTAGAAGCTCAGCTGGGACACGGGCGCGTCGGCCTCCATCGGCCGCACGCCGTGCAGGCCGAACACCTGCCAGCCGCCAGTCGCGGCATGGCCGCCGCCGGCACCGAGGGTGGCGATGCGCGGGTCGTCGGCTTCGAGCCAGTAGGCCGGGTGGCGCCAGCCCTGCGCCTGCACCGTGGCCCAGCCGTCGGACAGCCACAGCTCGGGCCGCCGGTAGCCGCCGTCGGCAATGAACTGCGCGAAGTCGCCGCAGTTCACCAGCCGGTCGGCGATGGCGTAGGGGCGCAGCAAGGCGGCGTGGCGCGGCGTCTCGTTGTCGAAGCAGAAGCCTTCGCCTGCATGCCCGACCTCGACCGTGCCGCCCGGCTGTTCCAGCCAGCGCACCTCGGCCGGCACGGCGGCCAGCCGCCGCGCGGGGCCGCTCGCGGGCTTGTACGCCGGCAGCAGCGGGTTGCACGACAGCGCATGCAGGATGTCGGTGAGCAGCAGCTCCTGGTGCTGCTGCTCGTGGTTCAGCCCCAGCGCGACGATGGCCTCGATGGCCGCCCAGTCGAGCGCCTCCGGCGCCGCCAGCAGCGCGAGCACCGCCTCGTCGACATGGCGGCGGTAGGCATGCACTTCGTCGAGCGACGGCCGCGTGAGCAGCCCGCGCTGCGGCCGCGGGTGGCGCGGGCCGAGCGCCTCGTAGTAGGAGTTGAAGAGGTAATGAAAACGCGCATCGAAGGGTTGGTACCCCGCCGCATGCGGCTGCAGCAGCACGGTCTCGAAGAACCATGTCGTGTGCGCCAGGTGCCACTTGGTCGGGCTGGCGTCGGGCATCGACTGGATGCACTGGTCCTCGGCGGACAGCGGCGCGGCCAGCGCCAGGCTGGCGGCGCGCACCGTGCGGAATTGCTCGCGCAAGGCGCTCGCCACGGGGGCGATCGGCCGGGAAAACGTCATGGTGTCTCCAGTTCGAAGGTGTGAATGAATCCGCCGTGTCCGAGCGGCCCGCGCAGGCGTGTGCCATCAAGGCGCAAAGCGCAGTCGCAGCTCGGGCTGCGGCGAGCATTTGCAACGCCGAGGGCGCGCGTCTGCGCGGGATGAGCGGGCATGGCGGGTTCGTTCACACCTTCTCAGGTCAGCGGGAAGTTTTAGCCCATTCGGGCGACAAAAGCACGTAGGACAAGACGCCGCCGCCGCGCCGCCGCAGGAGCCCGTCCTGCGCGCAAGCGGCCCCGGAACGCCCCGGCCCGCTGCGTATGATCCGGGCGATGCAAACCCCCTCTCCTTCGGCCAGGCCCCACGTTGTCATCATCGGCTGCGGTTTCGGCGGACTCGAGGCAGCGCGCAAGCTGCAGCGGGCCGACGTCGATGTGACGGTGATCGACAAGACCAACCACCACCTGTTCCAGCCTCTGCTCTACCAGGTGGCGACCGCCGGGCTCGCGGCGCCGTCGATCGCGGCGCCGGTGCGGGCGCTGTTTCGCAAGCAGTCCAACGTGACCACGCTGCTGGCCGAGGTGACGGGCATCGACCCGGCCGCGCGCACGGTGCAGCTGGCCGACGGCAGCCAGGTGGCCTACGACCACCTGATCGTGGCGGCCGGCGCCACCCACAGCTACTTCGGGCACGACGAATGGGCGCCCGCCGCGCCGGGCCTGAAGACGCTGGCCGATGCCTTCGAGATCCGCCGCCGCGTGCTGATGTCCTTCGAGACGGCCGAGACCACCGCCGACCCCGAGCGCCGCCGCGCGCTGCTCACCTTCGTGGTGATCGGCGCCGGGCCGACCGGCGTCGAGATGGCCGGCACGCTGGCCGAGATCGCCAAGCACACGCTCGCGGGCGAGTTCCGCCGCATCGACCCCGGCAGCGCGCAGGTGCTGCTGGTCGAGGGCGGCCCGCGCGTGCTGCAGGCCATGCCCGAAAGCCTGAGCCAGAAGGCGCTCGAACAACTGGAACGGCTCGGCGTGGAGGTGCGGCTGAACGCGCGCGTCACCGCCATCGACAACGCCGGCCTCGAAGTGCAGACCGGCGGCGGCCCCGACGGCGCGCCGCTGCAGAGCTACCGCATTCCCAGCAGCTGCGTGGTGTGGGCGGCCGGTGTCGCGGCCTCGCCGCTGGGCCGGCTGCTCGGCAATGCCACGGGCGTCGAGTGCGACCGCGCGGGCCGCATCAAGGTCGAGCCCGACCTGAGCCTGGCCGGCCACCCCGAGATCAGCGTGGTGGGCGACCTGGCCGCCGCCATGAGCCACGCGCCCGGCAAGCCGCCCAAGCCGGTGCCCGGCGTGTCGCCCGGCGCCAAGCAGGCCGGCCGCGCGGCGGCGGCGAACATCCTGCGCCGCCTGGCGGGCCAGCCCACCGTGCCGTTCCGCTACGCCGACTACGGCAACCTGGCCACCATCGGGCGCAACTCGGCGGTGGTCGACCTGGGCACGCCCTTCGGCCCGCTGCGCTTCAGCGGCCGGCCCGCGTGGCTGTTCTGGCTGTTCGCGCACGCGTACTTCCTCATCGGTTTCCGCAACCGCGTGGTCGTGATGTGGGACTGGGCCAGCGCCTATTGGAGCTTCCAGCGCAACGCGCGCGTGGTGGCCGACGTGCAGGGCCGCAGCGAGTCGTAAGCACTTCCCACGCCGCGCGATGACGTTGCTCTGGTGGGTCGTCTTTCATGCGCTCGATGCGCTGTTCTGGCTCTGGATCCTGCGCTGGGGCGGCGCGGCCTGGCTCGAGGGCACCTTTCTCTCGGGCTTTCTCGTGAGCATCTTCGCGCCGCGCTGGGGCGCCGAGGGCCTGCGCATGTTCGCGCTGCTGATGCTGGTCGTGTGCGCGATCAGCTTCGTCTGGGGCCTGCTCATGCCCGAGATGCGCTGCTGGTACTCGGGCCACTGCTGAAGGCCCGAGGGCGCCCCGCAAGGCGCCCTCTTGGCTGCGTCAGCTGCCGATCACCCCACCGTCGATCTTCGTGATGACCACGGTCGCCGAGCGCGGCCGGCCCGCGCCGTCGGGCCACTTCGACACGGCGAGCGGGCGCTCGGGGTCGCTGCGCTCGTTGGCCGGCTCGCCCGGGTGCTGGATGTTGATGAACAGCGTGCGCAGGTCGGGCGTGGCCGTGAGGCCGGTGATCTCGCAGCCGGCCGGGCCGAGCAGAAAGCGGCGGATCTCGCCCTTGGTCGGGTCGCAGGCCAGCATCTGGTTGTTCGGCAGGTTCGTGTACTCGCCCTTGCCCAGCGTGGAGGTCGACACGTCGGTCTGGATCCACAGCACGCCGCGCGCATCGACCATCAGGCCGTCGGGGCTGCCGAAGGCGTCGCCCTTGACGTTGCCCTGCGCCTCGTAGCGCGTCTGCTTCGGGTCGCCCGCGAGCACGAGGTGGTTCCACGCGAACTTCGTGGCGTCGAGGTCGCCGCTTTCCTTCCAGCGGATGATCTGGCCCATCGTGTTGTTGGAGCGCGGGTTGGCCGCGTCCATGAAGGGCTGGCCCGGTGCGCCGCGGTTGCTGTTGTTGGTGAGCGTGCAGTAGACCTCCTTCGTCAGCGGATCGACGGTGGTCCACTCGGGGCGGTCCATCTTCGTCGCGCCAAGGATGTCGCTGGCCTGGCGCGACTTGATGAGCACGTCGCCCTGCGTGGCGAAGCCCTTGTCGGCCACCAGCCCGCCCTTGCCTTGCACCAGCGGCAGCCATTCGCCCGTGCCGTCGACGTCGAAGCGGCCCACGTAGAGCGTGCCGTGGTCGAGCAGCTCGCGGTTGGCGGCGGCGCCGCCGGGGCGGACCTTGTCGCGGCTCACGAACTTGTAGATGTACTCGAAGCGCGAGTCCTCGCCCATGTAGACCACGGCGCGGCCGTCGTCGGTGAGCGCCACGGCCGCGCCCTCATGCGCGGCGCGGCCCAGTGCGGTGCGCTTGCGCGGGGTGGAGCTCGGGTCTTGCGGATCGATCTCGACCACCCAGCCGTAGCGGTTCGATTCGTTCGGGTGCTTTTCGACGTCGAAGCGTTCTTCGTGCTCGTGCCAGCGGTACTTGGCGCCGTTGCCCTTCTTGAGGCCCCAGCGCTTCTGGTGCGCGTCGGGCGTGGCCGTGCCCTCGAAGTAGTCGGCGAAGTTTTCCTCGCAGGTCAGGTAGGTGCCCCACGGCGTCTGGCCGTTGGCGCAGTTGTTGAAGGTGCCGAGCACCTGCGTGCCCGAGGGGTCGCCCGCCGTGCGCAGCATCGGGTGGCCGGCCGCGGGGCCGGTCAGCGTCATCGGCGTGAGCGCGGTGATGCGGCGCGCGAAACGCGAAGGCAGCACCTGCTGCCAGGCCGCGCCGTCGCGCTGCAGCTCGATCACCGACACGCCGTGCGCGTGCATCGACTTGCGCACCTTCGCGGCGCTCCAGGTCTTCATGCCGTCGGTGTGCAGCAGGCCGTCGTCCACGTACTCGTGGTTCAGCACCAGCAGGCCGCGGTTCGATCCATCGAGCGGAAAGAAGGCCATGCCGTCGTGGTGCATGCCGGCCTGCAGCGCCTGGTCGTCGGCGGAGTCGGAGGCATCGGTCTTGAAGGCGGGCATGCGGCCCGCGATGCCGGTGGGGTCGCCCCAGCGGTACAGCACCTGCGTGCGGTAGCCCTCGGGCACGACCACCTGGTCGACCGCCGCCATGGGCACGCTCTTGAAACCGATGGCGCGGCCCAGGCCGCTCACGGCGCTATTGCTACTGCCGCTGCCCGTGCTGGCACAGCCGGCCAGCGGCCCGAACAGGCCCGCCACGGCCGCCGCCAGGCCGCCGCGCACGAAGACCCGCCGCTGCGGATCGGACACGTCGTGGATGGTGGGGTTGCTGGAGGGGTTCGAGTCCTCCATGCGCGCGAAGTCTTTGGCCATGTCCTGGGGGTCCGTGGGAATCGTGGGAACCTGCGATGCTCCCGCGCCCCCATGAAGCCGTCATGACAGGGGTTCGAAGCGCACGTCGCCCCAGGGCCGCGAGTTACCGCCGTGGTTGTTGTTGCCGCGCGGCTGCTCCCGCCGTTCGCGGCGCCAGTCCCAGGGCGGCGTCGGCGCGGTGTCGGCCCACAGGCCCAGATGCTGCGCACGCGCCGCGGCCTCGAGGCGGAACAGGTCGCCGCCACGCTTCTTCGCGATGCCGTGGTAGTCGTACACCCAGGCCCAGCCTTCGGCCACCAGGCGGCGGCCGGCGTCTTCGCCGTTGCAGCGCACATCGGCCACGGTGCGGCCGTAGCGGTCGGTGTCGCGCTCGGTGATGACGGCCTTCTCGGCATAGCACAGGCGGCTCAGCGCCTGGCGGCTGCGCTGGCCGTAGGGCTGCGCTTTCTCGGGCGCGTCGATGGCGGCGATGCGCACCTTGACCTGCTCGTAGGCGCCGCTGCGGCCGCAGCGCGCGGTGAGCGTGTCGCCGTCGCTCACGCCCACGACGAGGCAGGTGCGCGGCGACGCGGCGTGGGTCAGCAGCGGGAGGGAAAGGCCGAGGGAAAGAAGCAGGAAGACGGGACGAAAGCGCATGCGGAAAGGGAACGGAACACGGGGCCGGGAATGGCCGACGATTCTCGGCGCGAAGTGTGCGCGCCGCCCTGCGGATGCATTTGTTTTCGTCTTCGTTCAGCGCGCGGCCGGCGCGGCCGTCGACTTGCGCACCACCAGCTCCGGGCGCAGCACCACGGTGGAGGCCGACAGCGCCTGCCCGTCGATCTCCTCGAACAGCATCTCGGCCGCGCGCCAGCCGAGTTCGCGGTGCGGCAGGCGGATGGTGGTGAGCGGCGGATCGACCATGTCGACCAGCGGCATGTCGTTGTGGCCGGTGATCGAAATGTCCTGCGGCACGCGCAGGCCGGCCTCGCGCAGCGCGTCGTAGGCGCCCAGCGCCACGAGGTCGTTGCAGCAGACCACGGCTTGCGGCGCGGCGCCGGCCGCGAGCATCTGCTTCATCGCGACCGCGCCGGCCTCGCGGCTGTAGCTCGTGCATTCGACGATGCGGGCCGGCTTCATGCGGTGGTCGCGCAGCGCCTGCTCCACGCCCAGCAGGCGGCCCACGCCGGTGGGGATGGTCTGCGGCCCCGCCAGGTGCGCGATGCGCTTGTGGCCCAGGCCCACGAGGTGATCGACCGCGAGCTTCATCGCCAGCCGGTCGTCGCTCACCACGGCGGGCAGGCGGCCGGTTTCGTCGGCGCGGTTGACCAGCACCGCGGTCATGCCGGCCTTGGCGACGAAGTCGACCAGCGGGTCGTCGCGCGTGGCGGTGGCCAGGATCACGCCGTCCACGCGCTGCGCCAGCATGCGCTCGAGCACCGGCCGCGCGAGCGCCGGGTCGACCACGTTGGTGACGAACACGAAGTAGCCGCGCGCCGCCGCGCTGGCCTCGATGCCCTGCAGGATCGGCGGGAACACCGCGTTCGTGATGTCGGGCACCAGCACGCCGATGGTGTGGGTGCGGCCCGTGCGCAACGCCGAGGCCGCGCGGTTGGGCCGGTAGCCCAGCCGCTGCGCGGCCTCCTCGACCACGCGCAGCACCTCGTCGCTGATCAGCGAGCGCTTCTCGAGACTGAGCGCGCGCGACACGGTCGACACATGCACCCCGGCGGCACGGGCGACGTCGCGGATGGTGACGGGGCTGGAAGGGGGATGGGTGCTCATTGGTGCAAACGATTGTTGGGCATCCGGTGCGCCATGGTTGGCGAATTCCCATTCTGGCATCCCGGATACCCGCCATTTTACTTTTCTGGAATCTGCCGTAAGATTATGCAAACGATTGCAAGAATTGCAGATGAACATCGCCACCTCCCCCGATTCGGTGCTCGGCTTTGCGCTCGACGCCATGCAACGCACCCCCGACCCGCGCCTGCGCACCGTGATGGACGCGCTCACGCGCCACCTGCATGCCTTCGTCCAGGAGGTGAAGCTGACCGAGGAGGAGTTCGAGCAGGCGCTCGAATTCATCGTCGCCATCGGCCACGCCACGGGAGAGACCAAGAACGAGGTGGTGCTGGCGGCCGACATCCTGGGCGTGTCCACGGTGGTGGCGCTGCAGAACAACCAGGACCCGCACGGCGAATCGCCGGCCGCCCTGCTCGGCCCCTTCTGGCGCGCCAACTCGCCAGCCTGCGCGGCGGGCGAGAGCATTGCGCGCTCGGGCACGCCCGGCACGCCGCTGGAGGTGACGGGCACGGTGCGCGACGTGGGCGGGCAGCCGATGGCCGATGTCACGGTCGATGTGTGGCAGGCCTCGCCGGTCGGGCTCTACGAGAACCAGGACCCCGAACAGGACGACATGAACCTGCGCGGACGCTTCACCACCGATGCCGAGGGCCGCTTTCATTTCCGCAGCGTGCGCCCCGCCGGCTACCCCGTGCCCACCGACGGGCCGTGCGGCGTGCTGCTGCGCGCGCAGCAGCGCCACCCGAACCGGCCCGCGCACCTGCACTTCATGCTGAGCAAGCCGGGCCACAAGGTGCTGGTCACGCAGGTGTTCGCCGACGACGACGAGAACCTGGAGAGCGACCCGACCTTCGGCGTGACGCGCCAGCTCATCGGCCGCTTCGCGCTCGCGCCCGACGGCGGTAGCGCCACGCTGCAGTACGACTTCCAGCTCGAACCCGGCGAGATGAAGTTCCCCCGCCCACCGATCCCCTGATTCCGCAACTTCCCTTCATCCCATGAGCTTCGATCCCCAATCCCGACTCCACGGCAAGATCGCCGTCATCACCGGCGGCCTCGGCGCCATCGGCTATGCCACGGCCACGCGGCTGGCCGCGCTGGGCGCCACCTGCGTGCTACTGCACCGCGGTGGCGACAACAACAACGCCGCCGCGCGCGCCGCCGCCCTGCCCTCGGACAGCGGCCAGCGCCACGGCGCGATCCGCGCCGACATCGTCGACACGCCGAGCCTGCAGGCCGCCGCCGCCGAGGTGAAGGCCGCGCACGGGCGCTGCGACATCCTGGTCAACAGCGCAGGCCACACGCGGCCCGTGCCCGCCGCCGACCTCGACGCGCTGACCGACGACCTCATCGACGACCTGCTGCGCGCCAACTTCCGCGGCGTGTTCGCCACCATCCGCGCCTTCGCGCCGATGCTCAAGGCGACCGGCGACGGGCTGGTGGTCAACATCTCGTCCATCGCCGGCTTCACGGGCGTGGGCAGCAACCTCGCGTACGTCGCGGCCAAGGCCGGGCTCGACGTGGTGGGCGACGCACTGGCCAAGGCGCTGGCGCCGGCGGTGCGCGTGGTGTCCGTGTCGCCGGGTGCGGTCGAGTCGGGCTTCGTGCCCGGGCGCGGCGCGGAATTCGCCGACAAGATGGCCAGCACCACGCCGCTGGGGCGCATCGGCAAGCCCGACGACGTGGCGGCCACCGTGGAAGCGCTGGCCACCACGCTGCGCTTCGTCACCGGCACGCGCATCGTGGTCGACGGAGGGCGCCACCTGTGAACAACGCCAAGACGCTCATCACCTGCGCCGTCACGGGCAACCTCGTGAAGCCCGAGCAGACGCCGCACCTGCCGATCACGCCGGTGCAGATCGCCGACGAATGCCTGGCCGCCGCCGAAGCCGGCGCGGCGCAGGTGCACATCCACGTGCGCCACCCGGAGACGGGCAAGCCCTCGATGGAGGTCGAGCTGTACCGCGAGGTGGTCGATCGCATCCGCCGCGAGAACCGCGAGCTGATCGTGAACCTCACGACCGGGCCGGGCGGGCGCTTCATTCCGAGCGAGGACGACCCGAAGATCGCCGCGCCCGGCACCACGCTGCTGCCGCCCGAGAAGCGCGTGGAGCACATCGCGCTGATCCGGCCCGACGTGTGCTCGCTCGACCTCAACACCATGAACTCCGGCCCCGACGTGGTGATCAACACGCCGAAGAACGTGCGCCGCATGGCGAAGGTGATGCGCGAGGCCGGCGTGAAACCCGAGCTGGAGATCTTCGACTCGGGCGACATCCACCTGGCGCTGGACCTCATCGCCGACGGCACGCTCGATGGCCCCGCGATGTGGACCTTCGTGCTCGGCGTGAAGTACGGCTTCGCGCCCACACCCGAGACGCTGCTCTATGCGCGCAACCTGCTGCCGCGCGGCGCCTTCTGGAGCGCCTTCGGCATCGGCCGCACGGAGTTTCCGATCGTCGCGCAGTCGTGGCTGCTGGGCGGCCACGTGCGCGTGGGCATGGAAGACAACATCTACCTCGAGAAAGGCGTGCTGGCCCAGAGCAACGCGCAGCTCGTGGCGAAGGCGCGCGACATCCTGCGCAGCCTGGGCGGCGAGGTCGCCAACCCGCGCGAGGCCCGCGCGATGCTGGGGCTGGCCGACGCCCGCGCCGTTCAGGGAGCCGCACGATGAGCGCCGTCACTCAAGAGCCCCGCGCCCTGCGCGTGAACGGCAAGGCCGCCAACCCCGAGGCACTGCACCTGGAGGCCGCGCCGCAACCCGAGCCCGTGGCGCCACCCGGCCATGCCGTGGTGCGCGTGGCCGCCGCCGCCGTGAACCCGAGCGACGTGAAGGCCGCGCTGGGCCTGATGCCGCAGGCCGCCTGGCCGCGCACGCCGGGCCGCGACTTCGCGGGCACCGTCGTGAGCGGCCCTTCGGAATGGATCGGCCGCGAGGTCTACGGCTCGGGCGGCGATGTCGGCATCACGCGCGACGGCTCGCATGCGCGCTACCTGGTGCTGCCCGAAGCGGCCCTGCGCGCCAAGCCGAAGGGCATCTCGATGGACGAGGCCGGCGCGGTGGGCGTGCCCTTCGTCACGGCCTACGAGGGCTTCCGGCGCTGCGGCATGCCGCAGACGGGCCAGACGGTGCTGGTGCTGGGCGCCAACGGCAAGGTCGGGCAGGCGGCGGTGCAGCTGGCCGCGCAGGCCGGCGCGCGCGTGATCGCGGTGCAGCGCGGCCCGGGGCCCTTCGCGGGGTTCGCGAGCGCGCCGGTCGACGTGGTCGATGCGCGCCACCACGCCGACGTGGGCGCGCAGGTGCGCGAGCTCACCGACGGACGCGGCGCGCACATCGTCTACAACACCGTGGGCAGCGCCTACTTCGAGGCCGCCAACAAGGCAATGGCCAAGGGGGCCACGCAGATCTTCATCGCCACGCACGACCGCGCGGTGCCCTTCGACATCTTCGCGTTCTACCGCGGCATGCACACCTACGTGGGCATCGACTCGCTGGCGATGGACTGCGTGGCCTCCACCGCGCAACTCGACGCGATGCGCGAAGGCTTCGAGCGCGGCACGCTGAAACCCTTTCCCGTGGCACGCCACTTCGCGCTCGACGAGGCGCTCGACGCCTACCGGCTGGTGCTGTCGGGCAGCACCGACCGCGTCGTGCTGCGCCCCTGACTCCCGAGGACACCCACCATGCATGTGACCCGTTTCAGCGAGGCGCCGCACTACGAGGCGCCCAACCACTTCGACATGCGCTGCCTGCGCCTGCAGGGCAAGGAAGCCGGCCCCTCGACGCAGATGTGGATGGGCATGAGCCAGATCCTGCCGGGCGGGCACACCGGGCTGGACGGCTCGCCGATGGAAAAGCTCTACCTTGTGCTCGAGGGCGAACTGCACATCGTCGGCGAACTCGAGGGCGCGCACCAGGAAGACGTGCTGCTGCCCTACGACAGCTGCCGCTTCGCACCCGGCGAGAAGCGCCAGCTCGAGAACCGCAGCAACCGCCCGGTGCTGGTGGCGCTGGTGATGGCGAACGCACCGCCCGCCTGACGCGCTCCTTTCCCAGTCAGTCATTCATCGCTCGCACCAACAAATCAACGGAGACAAGACGCATGAAGAAGACATTCCCCTGGAGCCGCCGACAGGCACTCACGATCGCTGCGGCACTCGCGGCCTGCACGCTCGGCGGCGCCCATGCACAAGGCGCGTGGCCGGGCACGCAGCCCATCAAGCTGGTCGTGCCCTTCACGGCGGGCAGCGGCACCGACATCGTCGCGCGCCTGGTCGCCGAAAAGCTCGGGCCCGCGCTGGGCACCAGCGTGATCGTGGACAACCGCCCCGGCGCGGGCGGCACGCTGGGCGCGGCCATCGCCGCCAAGGCGCCGGCCGACGGCTACACGCTGCTGGTGCATTCGGCCGGCCATCTCGTGAACCCGTGGATCTACAAGGGCCTGTCGTACGACACGCTGAAGGACTTCACGGGCGTCACGCCGATGGCCAGCCTGCCCAACGTGCTGGTGACCTCGCCCTCGCACTTCGCCGACGTGAAAGACCTCGTGGCCAAGGCGAAGGCCAAGCCCGGCGGGCTGAACTACGGCTCCGCGGGCAACGGCTCGGCCACGCACATGAACGCGGAGGTGTTCCGCCTCGCGGCCGGCGTCGATGCGCAGCATGTGCCCTTTCGCGGCACGCCCGAAGCCATGACCGAGGTGATGGCCGGGCGCGTCGACTGGTTCTTCGCGCCGATGGTGTCGGCGCTGCCGCTGATCAAGAGCGGCAAGCTGAAGGCGCTGGCCGTGGGCACCGCCGGCCGCTCGTCCGCCCTGCCCGACGCGCCCACCACCGTGGAGGCCGGCGTGCCGGGCTCGGCCTACCTGTTCTGGGTCGGCCTGTTCGCGCCCGCCAAAACGCCGCAGCCCGTGGTGGACCGGCTGCAGGCCGAGGTCGCGAAGATCATGGTCGCGCCCGAGCTGAAGGAACGGCTGGAGAAACTCGGCGCCGAACCTTTCACCATGCCCTCCGCGCAGTTCAACAAGTTCATTGCCGACGAGACCGCGAAGGCGCAGCAGGTGGTCAAGGCCGCGGCCATCAAGGTGGACTGACCTCAGCGCAGCAGCGCCGCCAGCACCGGCGCCAGCCCCGCTCCACCGGCCACGGCGGCAGCACCGGCGCCCACGCCACGGCGCGTGGGCGGTACGGCAACATCAGCGCCACCGGCAACGCACCCGCCGACAGGAAGCCCAGCCAGGCGACCGTCCCGACCGTCGGGCCCCACGCCATCACGCAGGGCACGATGGCCGCTGCCAGCAGCACCATGCCGATCGCGCGCAAGCCCGTGCGCCGGCGCGCGGGCACTTCGCGTCCGCGCGTCAGCTGCTCGTGGTGCCGGTCCATGGCAAAGCTCAGGCACGCCATGCCCGCATACGCCAGCGCAAGGCCAAGCAACGAAGCCCATGCCGTCGTCATCGCACCACCTTCTTCAGCAGATGGCGCAGCGCGCCCAGCGCCGCAAGCCCGAAGGCCACCACGCCCAGTTCGACGCCGAGGCTTTCCCAATCACTGCGCCGAAACTGCGCCAGCAGGTGATCGCCCGTGGTCACGAAGTTGAGCACCGGCAGCAGCAGGCACAGCGCGGCCAGCGCACCGAGTTGCTCGCGCCACGCGCGCGCCGGCTGGCGCACGAAGGCGTGCACCAGCGCCAGCGCCCACAGCGCGAAGAAGACCTGCAGTTCGCGGTCCGCGCGGTGCCCGATGCCCACCGGCACCAGCCGGTTGGCCCACAGGTAGCCCACGCAGGCGATCGCCAGGCCGGCGATGGCCGCGACGTTCAGTGCCTCGACCAGCCGGTAGACCCGCGCCGTCGCGCCGGCGAACTCGCCCAGATGCTTCTGGCGGCGCTTGACGATGAACAGCACGGCGCCCGACCCCATCATCGCGGTGCCCGCGAGCCCACATAAAAAGTAGAGCCACTTCATCGGCCAGCCGCCGAAGGTGACCATGTGCAGCCCGCTCATGGCCGACTGCGCGAGCATGGCCGCGCCGCCGTCCGCGGCGCCCGGCAGGCGCACGCGCTGCACCTCGCCACTGGCGGCCGAGAACTGCACCATGCCGGTGGTGGCGCTGAGCCGGCGCGCGGATTCGTCGTCGCCGTTCCATCCGTACACGCCGATGCGCGCAGCCGCGTCGCCCGGGTGGTCGATGACGACCGCGCGCACCGGCTGGCCCATGCGCTCCTGGCCGCGTGCCGCGAAGGGTTCGAGCACGGGCACGGGCATCGCGCGGCCGGTGGCGGCGGGCTTGTCGCTGTCGCCCAGTTCGGAGACGAAACGCACCTGCGCCTGCGGGCCCGTGCCGTAGTGCAAGACCTTGGGGGCCGGCATGAAGCTGGTGCCCGAGATCACGAGGCCGGTGTAGGCGATCATGAACTGGAAGGGCAAGGTCAGCACCGCCACCGCGTTGTGCGCGTCGAGCCAGCTGCGCTGGCCTTTCTTGGGACGGAAGGTGAAGAAGTCCTTGAAGATGCGCTTGTGCGTGATGACGCCCGACACCAGCGCCACCAGCATCGCCATCGCGGCGATGCCGACGATCCACAGGCCGACAGTGCCGGCGTGCAGCTCGTAGTGGAAATCGACGAAGTGATGGCCGCCGAGCGTGGCGCGCGCCGCGTGGCCGCCGTCTTCCTTCAACGGCTTGCCGGTGGCGGGGTCGAGCGCGACGCCCGCGTACTGGCGGTTGGCGTCGAACCAGAACACACGCAGCTCACCGCCGCCTTGCGCGTCCGAAGGCCACAGCTCCCACATCGAGGCGCCCGGGTGGTGCTCGGCCATGTAGGCCATGCCCCAGGCCAGGCGCTGCGCGCGGTCGGCCGTGGGTTCGCCCTTTCTGGCTGCGGCGGCGGCTTCCTCGGCGTGGTGTTCCGGCGTCATCCAGTGGGTGATGGGCTCGTCGAACACCGCCAGCGTGCCGGTGAGGAACACCGCGAACAGCAGCCACGAGAACCACAGGCCGCACCAGGTGTGCAGCCAAGCCTGGGCCTGGCGAAAGCCCCCTCGCGAGGGCGCATTGGTTGTCTTCGTGCTCATGCGCCGCCTCCCGCGCCGCGCAAGGCCAGGCCGAGCCCGGCCAGCACCACGGCGGGCAGCACAAGGCCGGCCCAGGCGCGCGGCAGCGACACGGGCGCAAAGGCCCAGATCACGGCGACGGTGTAGACCGCGAAGCTGAACTGCATGCCCCCGAGCGCGGCCTCGGCGGGGCCGGCCGGCAGCACGGCGGCCAGGAAGACGGCGGCGGCCGAGGCCAGCGCGTAGCCGCCAAGCACGGCGGCCGCGACACGGGACAGCAGCCGCAGGGCGGGAGAAAAGGAGGAGGTGCGGGTGTTCATCGGGGACCGGAAAACGGGGCGCGGACATGCGCCCCTCCCCTACATGACAAACGAGAACGAAAAAAGGGTCATGCCCCCCGCTCTTTCCAGGTCAGAACGCGTAGCTCAGCGTCGCCACCGCGTTGCGCGGCGTGCCGAAGTAGGCCTGTCCGTCGATGTTGCTGTAGTACTTCTTGTCGAAGAGGTTCTCGATGTTCAGCTGCAGCGCCAGCTTGGGCGTGAAGGCGTAGCGCGCCATCAGGCTCACGACCGCGCGCGAGCCCTGCTGGTAGCGCAGGTCGACGTCGCCCACGCTGTACGCGTAGTAGGTGCGGTTCTGCCAGTTGACGCCACCGCCCAAGGTGAGCCGGTGCCATTCGCCGGGCAGCCGGTAGGTGGTGAACAGCGTGGCCTGCGTGGTCGGCATGGCGGTGTTGATGCGGTTGCCGTTGCCTTCGCGGCCCAGCGTGCGCGCGATGCCCGCGTTCAGCTGCCAGCCCGGGGCCAGTTCGCCCGACACCTGCAGCTCGATGCCCTTGCTGGTCACGCCGCGCGCGCCGTAGTAGGCGCCTTCGCTCGAGTTGGGCACGAGCTTGGTGCCGTCGCGCTGCGCCACGTTCTCCTGCTCGGCGCGGAAGACGGCGATGGAGGTGTTGAGCTTGCCGTTCAGGTGCTCGCCCTTGAGGCCGATCTCGTAGCTCTTTCCGGTCACCGGGTCGAGGTACGCGCCGCTGGCGTCGCGGTAGTTCTGCGGCTGAAAGATGTCGGTGTAGCTCGCGTACACCGAGTAGTTCTCGCTCAGGTCGTACACCAGGCCCGCGTAGGGCGTGAACACCTCGTGCTTGCGCGTGGCCGGGGCGTCGGCGGTCAGGCGCGTGGAGCGCCAGCTGTTCTGACGCCCGCCCACGATGAACTTGAGCGAATCGGCCAGCGACAGGCGCGCGGCGCCGTAGTAGCCGGTCTGGCGCGTCTTGGTGATGGCCGAGACCTTCAGCGGGTCCCAGCCCGGCTCGGGGTACGACGCGGCGTTCCAGTCGTAGAAGTTGCCGGTGTCGGGCAACGCGCTGGTGCGTGGATGGCTCGCCTCCACGTAGCGCGACTGGCTGTTGCTGACGCCCACCACGAGTTCGTGCGTGCGGCCCAGCAACTTGAACGGGCCGGTGGCCTGCAGGTCGAGGCTGTTCTGGCGGAACTGGTGCTCGAAGTAGCCGGGCAGCGAGCCCAGGCCGGTGCCGGTGAGGCGGTCGAGGTCGCCGTACAGGTACAGCAGCTTGGCGTTCTGCTTGCTCTGCCGGTGCGAGCCGTTGGCCTTGAGCTTCCAGCCGTTGTCGAACTGGTGCGTGAGGTTCGCGAAGGCGGTGGTGGTGGTCGTGTCCCAGTGGGTCCATGGTGTTCCGACGGTCTTGGAGCGGTCCCAGCGCGTGGCCGTGCCGTCGCTGAAGGTCAGCGGCAGGCCGCCCCAGGTCGACGAGGTGGGCCGCGTGGCCTGCGACTCGATGCCCACGCTCAGCGTGGTGCTGGGCGTGAGGTCGGCATCGACCACGCCGTACAGCACGTGCTTGCGGCCGTGGTACATGTCGATGAAGGAGTCGCGGTCTTCCGTCATGCCGATGAGGCGGGCGCGCACGCGGCCGTCTTTCGTCACCGGCGTCTGCAGGTCGACGGTGCCGCGGCGCAGGTTCCACGAGCCCAGCGCGAGCGATGCGTTGCCGGCGAACACCTTGCTGTCGGCGTGCTTGCGCACCAGATTCACCGAGGCCGACGGGTTGCCCGCGCCGGTGAGCAGCCCCGTCGAGCCGCGCACGACCTCGATGCGGTCGTACAGCACCGGGTCGTTGGTGGAGGCGCCGAAGAAGTCGGTGGTGACCGTGGTCGGCACGCCGTCGTACTGGTAGTTGTCGATGTAGAAACCGCGCGCGTACAGGTCGGTGCGGTCGCTGTCGGAACTCACCGAGAACACGCCGGGCACGCTCTGCATGGCCTGGCCGAGCGACAGCAGGTTCTGGTCGTCGATCTGCTGGCGCGTGATGACGGTGACCGACTGCGGCGTCTCGCGCGGCGAGAGCGCGAGCCCCGTGGCCGCCGCCGTGGCGCGCGTGGTGTAGGCGCCGGTGCCTTCTGTGGTGCCGCTGCGGTCGGCCTCGGCCGTGACGGTGACGGGCGAGAGCGTGTCGATGCCGCCCAGCCCCACAGCAGGCGCGCCGGCCTCGCGGCGGTTCAGCGTGTAGCTGCCGTCGGTGCGCGCCACCACCTGCAGGCCGCTGCCCACGAGCAGGCGCTCGATGGCTTCGCGCGCGGTGTAGCGGCCGGCCACCGCAGGGCTGCTGCGCCCCTGCGTCAGCGCGGGGTCGAACGACAGCGCGATGCCGTTGCCCGCCGCGAAGGCGGCGAGCGTGCGGCCCAGCGGACCGGCGGGGATGTCGTAGGCGCGGGACGCGGCGTCGAGCGAGGACGGCGACGCCTGCGCGAAGGCCGGCCCTCCCGCGCCGGCCAGGCCGCCGAGGGCAAGCGCCACCAGGGCATGGCGAAGGACGGTGTTCAGGCGGCGCTCTGCGAACGGGCGCAAGGCGGACGGGCGGGATGCAGACATGGAGACGGGCCTTTCGGTTGGGCAACGGTGGGTTCTTCACCCTCCTTGCCAGCCGAAACGAAAAAAAGTCTCACCCCCGGATCGAAATATTTTTCGAAGTGCCCGCCGCGCCTTCTTCAGATGCCGCACGCGGCACCAGCGTGACCCAGTAGCCGCGCAGGCGCGTGGCCGCGTCCACCGGATACGTCGACACCAGCATGCGCAGCACGCCGTCGGTGTCGGCCAGCGGAAAGGCGCCCGAGACACGCAGCTCGGCCACCGCCGCGTCGCACTGCAGCAGGCCGGGGCGGTAGCGCGACAGCTCGGCGGCGAAGTCGGCCAGCCGCATGCCGTCGGCGAGCAGCATGCCTTGGGTCCACGCCAGCACCGAGGCGTCCGCCGGGCGGAAGTCGTCGATGCCGTCGGCCGTGAAGCGGGCCTGCTGCCCCGCCGGCAGCACGCGCGCGGCGGCGCGCTCGGGCGTGATGCGCACCGCGCCTTCGAGCACGGCGATGTGGGTGGCGCCGCCGGCCTCCTTGCGCACGCTGAAGCGCGTGCCCAGGGCCTCCAGCGTGCCGCCGGCGCTGGCCACGCGGAACGGGCGGTGCGCGGCGGCGGGGTCGGGCGCGGTGGCGATGAAGATCTCGCCCGCCTGCAGCACCACGCGGCGCTGCGTGCCGTCGAAGTGCACATCGACCGCGCTGGCGGTGTTGAGCGTGAGGCGGCTGCCGTCGGCCAGCCGCAGTTCGCGGCGCTCGCCGGTGGCGGTGCGGTGCCCGGCCATCCAGCCGCGCTCGTCCGCCATCTCGACCGCCTGCCAGCCGAGCCAGCCGGCGGGCACGGCCGCCAGCAGCGCGGCCAGCCGGCCGAGGGTGGCGCGGCGGCTGTTCGCATTGCCGCGCGCGGGCCGCGCGAGCGATGACATCGCCAGCGCCGGCGGCAGGCCGCCGAGCTTGTTCATCAGCTGCTCGGCGCGCGCCCAGGCGCGGGCGTGGTCGGGGTGGCTCTGGCGCCAGCGCTCGCAGGCGCGGCGGTCTTCGTCGGTGACGGCGCTGTCGTGCAGCCGCATCAGCCATTCGGCGGCTTCGTCGAGCACGCGCGGGGCGAGCGTCGATGTTTCGAAATTCATCGCGCTCATCAGAATGCCTTCGTGCTTCGCACTTCGGCGCGCGCTTGCTTGGGGCGGCCCGGCGCGGCGCTCATGCCATCACCGCCAGGCAGCCCCGGAAGCCCTGCTGCATGTAGCGCTTGACCGTGACCAGCGACACGCCCAGCTCGCGCGCGATGTCCTCGTACTTCATGCCGTCGAGCTGCGACAGCAGGAAGGCCCGGCGTGCGAGCGGCTTGAGGGCGTCGAGCATCGCGTCGATCTCGTGCAGCGTCTGCAGGATCACCAGCCGCTGCTCGGGCGACGGCGCCTCGGGCTCGGGCATCACGGCCAGCGCCTCGAGGTAGGCCCGCTCCAGCGCCTGGCGCTGGTACCAGTTCACGAGGATGTTCTTGGCCACGCTCGTGAGGTAGGCGCGCGGCTGCACGATGACCTCGGGGTTGCGCGCCGTCAGCAGCCGCGCGAAGGTGTCCTGCGCGAGGTCGGCCGCATCGCACGAATTGCCGAGCTTCTTGCGCAGCCACGACTGCAGCCAGCCGTGGTGGTCGCTGTAGAGGGTGTGGACTTGCTGGAAGGCGGCTTCGGCAGCGGACATGGCGGGCGGCACGGCGGCGGGGGCTCCGCCTACAAATAAGAATTATTCTCATTTTAAGCAAAAAGGCCGCACTGCCGCCCTGCCCGTCCTGTCCGCACTGCGGACAGCGTGGCTCAGGCCGGCCGGGCCGCCGCGAGCGCCACCGCGTCCGCGCCCGCCGGATAGCGCAGCGTCTCCGCCGTGTCGTTCGCGGCGCGCCAGACGGCCTCGGCCACGTCGGCCGCCGTGGTCACGGCCGTGGGGTTGCCCAGCGCCGCGAAGACGCCCTGCGCGAGCGGTGCGTAGTCCGGCGGGATCAGGCCCTGCATGCGCTGCGCCCCGTTCTCGGTGAACCGCGTGCCGGGCCCGTACCCCGGCTCGACCAGCTTCACGCGCACGTCGAACGCCGCCAGCTCGAACGCGAGCGAGGCAGTGAAGCCCTCGATCGCCGTCTTGCTCGCGGTGTACGCGGCCACCAGCGGCATCGGCGCGAGCGTGACGGTCGACGTGACGTTGACCAGCAGCCCCGAGCGCCGCGCCCGGAACTGCGGCAGCACGGCCTGCGCCATGGCCATCATGCCGAAGGTGTTGGTCTCGAACACCTCGCGCACGGCGGCCATGGGCGTGGCCTCGAAGGCGCCGAAAAGACCGACGCCCGCGTTGTTCACGAGCACGTCGATCGGGCCCGCGTTCTCGATGGCGGCGGCGATGCTGTCGGGCTGCGTCACGTCGAGCGGCAGCACGCGCAGGTTCGGCGCGTCGGGAAAGAGGTCGTCGCGCGGTGTGCGCATGGTGGCGACGACGCGCCAGCCCTGAGCGTGGAAGTGGCGGGCGGTGGCCAGGCCGTAGCCGGAGGAGCAGCCGGTGATCAGTGCGGTTTTCAATGGGGTTCCTTGGAAGTGGGTGATGAAGAGCCCCAACGATAGGGACGACCGACCGGACTTGCTACCATCGAAAGTCGCCATTTCTTTTGCAGGAGTCCAGCCATGGCCGATCCCCTGGCCGAGGTCATCGCGCTGCTTCGCCCGCGTGCCGTGTATTCCAAGGTGATCGCGGGCGCCGGCGCCTGGGCCGTGCGCTACTCGGCCTTTGGCCAGCCCAGCTTCTGCACCATGCTCGAGGGCGAGTGCATCCTGGCGGTCGACGGCCAGCCGCCGCTGGCGCTGGCCGCCGGCGACTTCCTGCTCATGCCGGCCACGCCCGGCTTCACGCTGTCGGGGCGCACGCCGGCACCGCCGGTGTTTCTCGATTCGCATGAACAGGCGGCGCGCGAGGACGCACACAACGAGGTTCGCCACGGCGACCGGCAGGGCCCGCCCGACGTGCGCATGCTCGGCGGCTACTTCGCCTTCGATTCGCCCGACGCCGCCCTGATGGTGTCGCTGCTGCCCTCGGTGCTGCACATGCGCGGCGTCGCGCGGCTGTCGCTGCTGGTGCAGCTCGTGCGCGAAGAGTCCCTGGCGCAGCGGCCGGGGCGCGACCTCGTGCTCGGGCGGCTGGTCGAGGTGCTGCTGATCGAGGCGCTGCGCTCGGCGCCTGGCGAAGGCGCGCCGCCGGGGCTGCTGCGCGCGCTGGCGGACAGCCGGCTGGCCGTCGCCGTACGGCACATGCACGCGGACCCCGCGCGTTCATGGACGGTGGAAGAACTCGCCGGCAAGGCCGCGCTCTCGCGCTCGGCCTTCTTCGAGCGCTTCTCGCGCGCCGTGGGCCTGCCGCCGATGGAATACCTGCTGGCGTGGCGCATGGCGCTCGCCAAGGACCTGCTGCGCCGCGGCGGCTGCGCGCCGGCGGAGGTGGCCGCGCGCGTCGGCTACAGCTCGGCCAGCACCTTCAGCACGGCGTTCAGCCGCCATGTGGGCCAGGCGCCGGGGCGCTACGCGCGCCAGCCCTAGCAAAGACAAAGGCTGCTCAGGCCGCCGTGCCTTCCTTCTCCTGCAGCAAGCGCCACATCACCTTGCCGCTGCCGCTCTTGGGCAGCGCATCGACGAACTCCACCTTGCGCGGAATCTTGTAGACCGCCATGTTCTCGCGGCACCAGTCGATGATCTGCTGCTCGGTCGTGTCCTTGTGCGTGGCGCGCAGCACCACCACGGCCTTGACCGATTCGCCGCGGTAGTCGTCCTTGGTCGAGATGACGCAGGCCTCCTGGATCGCGGGGTGGCGGAACATCAGCAGCTCGACCTCGGCCGGCCACACCTTGAAGCCGCTCGCGTTGATCATGCGTTTCAAGCGGTCGGTGATGAAGAAGTAGCCCTCCTCGTCCATGCGGCCCATGTCGCCCGAGCGGAAGAAGCGCTTGCCCTCGAACTCGACGAAAGCGGACTTGGTGGCGTCGGGGCGCTTCCAGTAGCCCTGGAACACCTCGGGGCCGTGGATGATGATCTCGCCCGATTCGCCGATGGGCATCTCCTGCAGCGTGTCGGGGTCGACCACGCGCGCGTCGGTGCTCATGAACGGAATGCCCAGGCACTGCTGCTTGGGGTGGTCCGAGGGGTTGGTGTGCGAGGGCGCGGCGGTCTCGGTGAGGCCGTAGCCTTCCTGGTACTTCAGGCCGTACTGCTCGAGCAGGCGCTGCGCCACGGCCTGCGGCATGGCGGCGCCGCCGCCCCCGATGTGGGTCATGCTCGTGAGGTCGTAGCTCGCGAAGTTGGGGCTGGCCATGAGGTCGATGACCATGGTGGGGATGTTGGTCCAGCTCGTGACCTTCCAGCGCGAGATGAGCCGGCCCGCCACGTCGCGGTCCCAGCGCGGCATGATGACCAGCGTGGCCGCCGCGAGGATCGAGGTGTGCATCATGCTCACCACGCCGGTGATGTGGAACATCGGCACCACGGCCAGCACCACCGCCTCCGACGTGGCCTGGCCCCAGAGCTGGCCGGCCATCGCGTTGTGCATGAGGCTCGAATGGTGGTGCACGCAGCCCTTGGGCAGGCCGGTGGTGCCGCTGGTGTAGGGCAGCAGCGCCATGTCGTTGGCGCCCACCACGTGCGCGGGGGCCGGGTGGCCGGCCGCGAGCGCGTCGGTCCACGCCATGACCTGGCCGTCGGCCAGCGCGGGCAGCGGGTGGCGCGTGCCGAGCCAGTCGACCCAGGCCGGCGCGGGGGCGTCGTCGCCGGTCACGCCGGCATCGAAGGCGTCGGTGAACTGGCTCACGATGAGGTGCGACAGGCGCTGCTCGGGCGGCAGTGCGTCGCTGGCCTTGGCCAGCTCGGCCGCGAGGTCGCCGGTGGTGATCGCCACCTTGGCGTCGGGGTCGACGATGTAGTGCTTGAGCTCTTCGGCCCGGTTCATCGGGTTGACCGGCACCACGACGGCGTTGGCGCGCAGGATGGCGAAATGCGCGATCACCAGCTGCGGGCAGTTCTGCATGTTCAGCACCACCCGGTCGCCGCGCTGCACGCCCAGCGCATGCAGCGTGCCGGCCAGCCGCTCGACCTGGTCGGCCACGTCGCGGTAGCTCAGCACGCGGCCGAAGAAGACCAGCGCGGCCTTGTCGGGGTAGCGCGCCGCCGAGGTGGCCAGGTTGTGCCACAGCGAGGTCGCGGGGACGGTGATCGAATGCGGGAGGCGCTTGGGCCAGAACTTGTAATGCGGGCGTGGTTGCATGGTCTGTGAACAGGCGAAGGAGGAAGGAGAGGGAAAAGAAAGCGGTGCGACAAAGGCGCAATGCGCCAGCCTAAGCCGCACCGGCCGCCGCTCCCATCGGGGAAGCCCCCGGGGCGTCACCTTGGCGACGCCCATTCTTCGTACGTCGGGTAGGCACAGCGCATCGGCTATCGTGCGGGCTCCGCTTCACCCCGTGACTGTCCGCCATGCCTGATCCCGCCCGCACTCCCCTGCGCCGACGCATCGCCCTCTTCGGTGCCGCACTGGCCGCCCTGGCCGCGGCGGGCTGCTCGCGGGTCCCCCGGTTCGGCATGTCGGCCCCGACGACGGAGCAGCCGTCCAAGGAACCACCGACGTGGTTCGTGGCCGACTGCTGGCTCGGAACCGAAGAGGTGGTCCCGCCGCACAAGGGCAAGGCCGGCGGCTCGGCGGCCGGCACCCTGACGCTGGCCACCGGGGTGTTCGAATGGCGCGTGAACGCCGCACGCCTGAGCGGGCCGGCAACGGTCGTCGGCTTCTACGGCCCCGCCGCCACGGGCAGCAATGGCCCGCTGGCGATCCAGCTGCCGCTGTCCAGCGAGGGGGAGCCGCGCAACGACGGCACCGGCGCCGGCTACGAGCGGACCGGCACGAGCCGGTTGACGCCCGCCCAGATGGCCGACCTGATGGCCGGCCTCTGGTATGTCAGCGTGTCGACCCTGGCCTGGCCGGGCGGCGAGGTCCGGGGCCAGCTCAAGCGCAGCACCTGGGGCGTGCACGGCGGCTGACGTCGGCCCCCGATGCGATGCGCTCTGCGACTACAGACAGGCGCGGATTTCGGAGCGATACCTGCGGTTCTCCCTCCGATCCACCCTCCACCTGACTGAAGGAATGTCCATGGCAGCAGACAAGCACGCAAGCGTTCACTGGGAAGGCGCCGGCAAGACCGGCAAGGGCCTGGTCAGCACCGAGACCGGCGCCCTCAAGGACTATCCCTACGGCTTCGCCAGCCGCTTCGAAGACGACCGGCGCGGCACCAACCCCGAGGAGATCGTCGGCGCGGCCCATGCGGCCTGCCTGACGATGGCCTTCGCCTTCGCGCTGGAAGCGGCAGGCCTGACCGCGACGCGCGTCGACACCAAGGCCGCCGTGCGGCTGGCCAAGGACGGCGCCGGCTTCAAGATCGACCGCATCCAGCTCGAACTGGACGCGGCCGTGCCGAACCTCGACGAAGCGAAGTTCCAGGAAATCGCCGCCGCCGCCAAGGCCGGCTGCCCGCTGTCGAAGGCGCTGGCGAGCGTGCCCGAGATCACGCTGAAGGCCACGCTGGCGAACTGACCGCGCTGCTTATGATCGTCTCCACAACAAAGGAGACGGATCATGAGCAAGCCCACCCGGACCGCATCGGCGGTCCTTTCTTTCGCCCTCGGCGCATTCGGTGCGTTCGGCACCACGGCGGCCCTGGCCGCCTACCCCGACAAGCCGATCAAGGTCGTCATCGGCTTTCCGGCCGGCGGCCCGCTCGACCAGCACGCGCGCCTTCTGACCGACAAGCTGCAGGCCGTGCTCGGCCAGCCGCTGATCGTCGACTACAAGCCCGGCGCGGGCGGCTCGGTCGGTGCCGACTTCGTCGCCAAGAGCCCGGCCGACGGCTACACGCTGGTGCTGGCCAACACCGGCGTGGCGGTGATCAACGGCGCGCTCTACAGCAAGCTGCCCTACAACACGCAGCGCGACTTCGTGCCGATCGCGCGCACCGCGATGCAGCCGCTCGCGCTCCTGGTCACGCCCAAGCTGCCGGTGCAGAACCTCAAGCAGTTCATCGACTACGCCAAGGCGCGGCCGGGCCAGGTCAACTACGGCTCGGCGGGCAACGGTGGCATCAGCCACCTCGTGCCCGAGATGTTCAAGACCGCGACCGGCCTCTTCATGGTGCACATCCCCTACCGCGGCAGCGCGCCAGCCTTCACCGACCTGATGGGCGGGCAGGTTCAGTTCATGGCCGAATCGATTCCGCAGGCCGCCAACTATCACAAGCAGGGCAAGGTGCGCGCGCTGGCCGTGACCAGCCGCGAGCGCAACCCCGCGCTGCCCGACGTGCCGACCGTCATCGAGTCGGGCGTCAAGGGCTTCGAGGTGGTGGGCTTCTACGGTTTCCTGGCGCCGAAGGACACGCCCAAGGACGTGGTCGCCAAGCTCAGCGATGCGTTCAGGCAGGTGCTGACCAGCCCCGAGGTGCGCGAGCGCATGGTGAGCCAGGGCGCGGACCCGGCCTACCTGGGCAGCGAAGACTTCGCACGCTTCCTCGCGACGGAAACGCCGCGCTGGGACAAGGCGGTGAAGGCCTCGGGCGCGCGGATGGACTGAACCCCGGCCGCGCTCAGCGCGGCGTGGCCGCGTGCCGCTCCAGCTGTGCGCGGTCGAGCAACTCGATGCTGCGGTAGCGCACGCGCAGCGTGCCGTCTTCCTCCCACAGCTTGAGCTGTCGGTTCACGCTCTGGCGCGACACGCCGAGCATGAACGACAGGTCTTCCTGCGACACGCCCAGCAACGTGCCGCCCCCTTCCTCGGTCGGCGCGACCGCGCGCGCGTCCAGCGTGAGCAGCCGGTGCGCCAGCCGCACGGGCAGCGGCATCAGGATCACGTCGTCGATCCAGGCCAGCGCCTGGCGCAACCGCAGGCACACGAGCCGGGTGAAGGCCATGTGCACGTCGGGATGGTCGGCCACCAGCCGGTGGAAGTCGGCCGCCGCGACCACGGCCATCTCGGTGGTGTCGACCGCGCAGGTGTCGTAGACGCGCTCGCGCCCCACCAGCAGCGAGACCTCGCCGAACCAGTGGCCCGGCTCCAGCATCGCGATCACCGCCTCGCGCCCGCCCGGCGCCACCACGCTCACGCGCAACGAGCCGCTGACCACGCCGAACAGCGCGTCGGGCGACGAGCCCTTGTGGAACAGCGATTCGCCGCGCACCAGCGTGCGCCGGTGCGCCACCGCGAGCAGGCGCTGCTGCACGTCGTCGGCCAGCCGCATGTCGCTGTTGTGCACGGGCGAAGGCTGCGCGTCCGGCTCGGCGGGGCTGGCGCTGGCAGAAGGGGAAGAGCGTGGCATCGCGGGTTTGTCCGGGGCCTCGATTGCCAACACCGGACAGTCTGGGTTCGAGGGGCTGTCGATAGTACGCAGGCCACCCGGGTCGACGCATTCGCGGCAACCCGATGTCCCCTGTCACCCCTGTCGCATGGAGCACACCCCGATGACCACACTGACCGACCTGCAAGCCCGCCGCGAGCGCCTCGTGCTCGACCATTTCGCCGACGAGACCCGCCAGGACTTCGACGCGGTGCTCGGCACCTTCCCGCACCCGCACTACGAGCTGATTCCCAGCGGCGAGGTGCACGACGGCATCGCCGACGTGCGCCAGTACTACACCGACACGCGCCGCGCCTTCCCCGACCAGCGCCACGAGATCATCCAGCTGCGCCATGCCGACGATTCGGTGATCGTGGAGTTCTGGCTGCTCGGCACGCACCGCGGCCCGCTCAAGGGCCTGCCGCCGACGGGCAACAGCTTTCGCTGCCGCATGAACGCCTTCTTCATCTTCGAGGGCGACCGGCTGGTGTGCGAGCGCGTGTACTTCGACACGCTGACGATGCTGCGCCAGCTGCTCGTGGGCGTGCCCCCGGAGATGGTGGGCGGCATGGTCGCCGGACTGCTCGGCCAAACCGCCCCGCGGCCCGAGGCAGCCACGGCATGACCGGCACGCCCGCCCGGGCGCTCGAAGGGCGCCATGCGATCGTGACCGGCGGTGCGCGCGGCATCGGCCTGGCCATCGCGCGGCGCTGCCTCGCGAACGGCGCGAGCGTCGCGCTGTGGGACGTCGAGGCCGCGACGCTGGCGGAGGCCATGGCGCAACTGGCGCCGCTGGGCACCGTGGTCACATCGTTGGTCGACGTGCGCGATGAAGACCAGATCGCCCACGCGGCCTCGCAGTCGCAGGAGCGCTTCGGCCGCGTCGACATCCTCGTCAACAACGCGGGCGTGCTCGGACCGACCGTGCCCGCGTGGGAGCACACGCCCGCGCAATGGCGCCACGTGCTCGACATCAACCTCACGGGCGCCTGGCTGTGCTGCCGCGCCATCGCGCCGCTGATGCTGGCGCAGCAGCGCGGGCGCATCGTCAACATCGCCTCGGTCGCGGGCAAGGAAGGCAACGGCTTCAACGCCGCCTACTCGGCCTCGAAGGCCGGGCTCATCGCGCTGACCAAGTCGCTCGGCAAGGAGCTGGCGTCGTCGGGCGTGCTGGTGAACTGCATCACGCCGTCGGCGGCCGACACGGCCGTCTTCGCAGGTGTGCCCGCCGAGCACCGCGAACAGCTGCGCGCCGCCCTGCTCTCGCGCGTGCCGATGGGGCGCTTTGTCGACGTCGACGAAGTGGCGGCGATGGCCGCGTGGCTGGCTTCGGACGAGTGCTCGTTCAGCACCGGCGCGGTGTTCGATATCTCCGGAGGGCGCTCGATGTACTGAGCGACGAAGCAAGCAGCCCACGCATCCAGACACAGGAGACGACCATGACCCGAGACCCCGACCCCACCGGCTTCGCGCAGATCACCGAACTCGACGGCACGCGCGACGTCGCCATGCCGCAGGACCGCCTGCGCGCCATCCGCCGCGGCGCCGAAGCCCTGCGCGAGCGGCTGCTCGACGCGCCGCCCGTTCACTTCGCGCGCAGCTTCAACCTGCTGCGCATTCCGTACCCCGCGTGGTTCGCCTTCACCGGCGTGTACTCGCAGCAGCTGCTCAAGCCGCACATGGTGCATCTGCTGGCGCGCACCGTGCTCGTCCAATACGACGACTTCGAAGGCCGGCTGCGCACGCTGCTCTTCACGCCGGCCGACTTCGAGGCCGGCAACGAGACGCCCTACTTCAAGCGCCTGAGCGACCAGACGCCGAAGTTCCTGCACAAGGCCATCGCGCCGGTCTACCAGACCGTGCTGCAGGCGCTCGCCGGCTGCGGCGTTTCGCCCGAACAGATCGACCACATCACCTACGACCACCTGCACACGCAGGACGTGCGCCGCTGGCTCGGCAACGCGGGCGCGCCGGGCCTGCTGCCGAACGCGAAGCTGCTGGTGCACCGCCAGGAACTCGCGAACGTGCAGGGCCTGCTGCCGGTGCAGGCCGAGTGGTACTGCCCGCACGGCCTGGACGGGGTGCCGCCCGAACGCATCGTCGCCTTCGACGGCAGCCTGCAGCTCGGGCCCGGCGTCGCGCTGGTGCACACGCCGGGGCACACCGAAGGCAACCACTCGCTGGTGTACCGCACGGGCGACGGCCTGCGCGTGAGCAGCGAGAACGGCGTGTCGGCCGACAGCTGGGCGCCGCTGCAGTCGCGCCACAACGGCATCCGCCGCTATGCGCAGGCCACGGGCGCCGAGGTGATCCTCAACGGCAACACGCAGGAGAGCAGCAACGACCAGTACCTGTCGATGGTGCTCGAGAAGACGCTCGCGGGCACCTCGGCGCTGCACGGCTTCAGCAACGTCGTGCCGTCGGCCGAGTGCTCGCCGCACTGGCTGTTTCCGGGCGCGCCCACGAGCCACCTGTGGGGCGAAACCAGCTTCGGCGCGCTCGTGCCGGCCTGACCTGCCAACACGCGCACAACAGCAAAAAAGAGAAGGAGACACACCGATGAACACCGCCACCCTCGACGCCGCCGCCGGCGCGCGCACACCGGCCTCGGCCGATGCGCGCGACGATGCCGCGCTCTTTCGCAAGATCACCTGGCGGCTGATGCCGCTGCTGTGCGCCTGCTACGTGCTGAACTACCTGGACCGCACCAACGTCGGCTACGCGCAGCTGCAGATGAAGGACCAGCTGGGCTTCAGCGACGCGGTGTTCGGCCTGGGCGCCGGCATCTTCTTCCTGGGCTATGCGGTGTTCGAGATCCCGAGCAACCTGATGCTCGCGAAGATCGGCGTGCGCGCCACGCTGCTGCGCATCATGGGCCTGTGGGGCCTGGCCTCGGCGGCGATGATGTTCGCCACCACGCCCACGCAGTTCTACGTGCTGCGCTTTCTCATCGGCGTGTTCGAGGCCGGCTTCGCGCCGGGCGTGCTGTTCTACCTGACGCTGTGGTTCCCCTCGCGCCGCCGCGCGCAGGCGACCGCGCTCTTCTTCATGGCCTTCGGCGCGGCGCCCATCGTCGCGGGGCCGATCGCCGGGCTCACGATGACCTACCTGGACGGCGTGCTCGCGCTGCGCGGCTGGCAGTGGCTGTTCCTGCTCGAGGGGCTGCCGAGCGTGCTGCTGGGCGTGATCGCCTTCCGCACGCTGTCGAACAGCCCGGCGCAGGCGCCGTGGCTCTCGGCAACCGAGAAGCAGCGCGTGGCCCACCTGCTGGCCGAGGACCAGGCCGCGCACGGCGCCGCCGGGCGCCACACCTTCGGCGCGGCGATGCGCGACGGGCGCGTGTGGCTGATCGGCTTCATGTCCTTCCTGATCATCCTGGGCATCTACGCGCTGTCGTTCTGGCAGCCGACGATCCTGAAGTCGATGGGGCTCAGCGTGCTGCAGATCGGCTTCTATTCGGTGATCCCCGCCGTGGCCGGCATCGCGGCCAACATCGTCGTGGGGCGCCACTCCGACCGGCACCAGGAACGCCGCTGGCACTTCGCGCTGGGCGCGCTCGCGGGCGCGGCCGGGCTGGCGCTGACCACGCTCTTCATGCACAGCCCCGTGGCCGCCGTGCTGTGCCTGGCGCTGGCGTCGATGGGCATCTCTAGCGCCTTCACCGTGCTGTGGGCGATTCCCGGCAGCTTCATGTCCAAGAGCGCCGCGGCGGCGGGCATTGCGCTCATCAGCACCATCGGCGGCAGCGCGGGGCTGGTGGCGCCGATGATGGTGGGCGCGCTCAAGACGCTCACGGGCGGCTTCACGGCCAGCCTGTATGTGCTGAGCGGCGCGCTGGTGCTGTCGGCGCTGCTCATGCTGCTGGCCCTGCCCCGCAGCGCGCTCGGCAAACGGTAGCGCGCACCGCCGGCGCACCGCGGCCGGCCCATTTCGGTGCACACGGCTTGCATACCAGTTGGCACGGAAGCTGCTGATATGCAGGCATATGGCCATCTCCGCATCCGAAATCAGTGCACGCATCGTCGAAGCGGTGATGGCGCAGAAGCTCGCGCCCGGCGCGCGCCTGGGCGAGCAGCCGCTGGCGATGCTTTTCGACTGCAGCCGCACCATCGTGCGCGAGGCGCTCACGCGGCTGGCCGCACGCGGCATCGTCACGGTGAGCGCGCGGCGCGGCTGGTTCGTCATCGAGCCCTCGCAGGACGAGGCGCGCGAGGCCTTCGAGGCGCGGCGCGTGATCGAGCTCGGGCTCATCCGCAGTACCGACAAGATCGACAAGGCTGCGCTGCGCCAATTGAAGGCGCACCTGCAGCGTGAAAAGGCCGCACTGAAAGAGAGCGACGTCGGCCACCGCAGCTTCCTGTTGGGCGACTTCCATGTGTGCCTGGCCGAGTGCCTGGGCAACACGCTGCTGGCCGACACGCTGCGCGACTTCACCGCGCGCACCACGCTGATCGCCATGCTCTACCAGAGCACGCATGACGCGGTGCAGTCGTGCGAAGACCACGTGCAGATCGTCGCGGCGCTGGAGCGCGGCGACCACGCCGCCGCCGAGGCGCTGATGGCCGAACACATCGGCACGGTGCAGTCGGCGCTGCGCGTGCAGGCGCCCGCCGACCCGCTCGCGCAGCTGCGCGATGCATTGGCACCGCTGAACAACAACCCCACCCCCACGCCGAAGCGCCGCCGCAAGGCCGCGCCCGCCGACGACGCCACCACCGATTCATCGACCTACCTAGGAGCCCTGCTATGACCTCTTTCGCCTCCCGCCGTCTTGCCCTCGCGCTGGCCAGCGTCGCCCTGCTGGCCGCCACCGGCGCCGCCCAGGCGCAGAACGCGCTCGACAACGTGCTCAAGGCCAGGACCATCAAGATCGCCGTGCCCACCGACTACCCGCCGTACGGCTCGGTCGACCGCAACATGCAGCCGCAGGGCCTGGACGTGGAGATGGCGCAGCTCGTCGCCGCCAAGCTCGGCGTGAAGGTCGAGCTGGTGCCGGTGACCAGCGCCAACCGCATTCCCTACCTGCAGACGCGCAAGGCCGATCTCGTGATCTCCACGCTCGGCAAGAACGTCGAGCGCGAGAAGGTGATCGACTTCAGCGCGGCCTATGCGCCCTTCTTCCAGGCCGTGTATGCCGCCAAGAGCATGAAGCTCACGAGCTTCGCCGACATGGCCGGCAAGACCGTCGCCGTGACGCGCGGCGCCATGGAAGACCAGGAACTGAACAAGGTGGCGCCGCCGAACGTCGACTACCGCCGCTTCGAGGACAACAACGCGACGATCGCCGCCTTCGTGGCCGGCCAGACGCAGACCCTCGCGACCAGCGCGGCGGTGGCCGGCGACATGCTCGCGAAGAACCCGAAGGTGAGCGCCGAGTACAAGCTGCTGCTGAAAGACAGCCCCTGCTTCATCGGCATCGCCAAGGGCGAGACCGCATTGAAGACGCGGGTCAACGAGATCATTGCCGCCGCCAAGAAGGACGGCACGCTCGACGCGATGTCCAAGAAGTGGCTTGGCAAGGCCGCCGGCGACCTGCCGGTCTGATCGAAGGGCGCGGCCATGGGCATTGAATTCGACTTTGGCGCCGTGCTCGCCGAGTGGCCGCTGCTGCTGCGCGGCGTGGCATGGACGCTGGGCCTCACGGCCGTCGGCACCGTGCTCGGCCTGGCGGTGGGCACGCTGTGCGCGTGGGCCCGCTCGGGCGGGCCGGCGTGGCTGCGCGCGCTCGTGGGCGCGTACGTGGAGCTGATCCGCAACACGCCCTTCATCGTGCAGCTGTTCTTCATCTTCTTCGGGCTGCCGGCGGCGGGCGTGAAGCTCTCGCCCGAGGTGGCGTCGGTGATCGCGATGGTGATGAACCTGGGCGCGTATTCCACCGAGATCATCCGCGCCGGCATCGAGGCCACGCCCAAGGGGCAGATCGAAGCCGCCGTGAGCCTGGCGCTCAGCAAGGCGCAGGTGTTCCTGCGCGTGGTGCTGCCGCCGGCGCTCAAGAAGGTGTGGCCCGCGATGGTGAGCCAGATCGTCATCGTGATGCTGGGCTCGGCGGTGTGCGGGCAGATCTCGACGGAGGAGCTGAGCTATGCGGCCAACCTGATCCAGAGCCGCAACTTCCGCGCCTTCGAATCCTTCATCGTCGCCACGCTCATCTACCTGGCGCTGGCCGTGGCGCTGCGCCGCCTGCTCCAGTGGGCGGGGCCGCGCTTCTTCTTCGGCCGCTGAACGCGAGGCCCTTGCACCATGGTCGATTTTTCTCTGTGGGACATCCTGCGCAACCTGCTGATGGCACTGCGCTGGACCGTCGTGCTCTCGCTCATCGCCTTCGTCGGCGGCGGGATCGTGGGCGCGCTGCTGCTGTTCGCGCGGCTGCGCGGCGGCAAGGCGGCGCAGCGGGCCGTGGGCCTGTACGTGCAGCTGTTCCAGGGCACGCCACTGCTGATGCAGCTGTTTCTCGCCTACTTCGGCATCGCGCTGTTCGGCATCGACGTGTCGGCGTGGACCGCCGCGAGCGTGGCGCTCACGCTGTACACCAGCGCCTTTCTCACCGAGATCTGGCGCGGCTGCGTGGCCTCGATCCCCAAGGGCCAGTGGGAGGCCTCGGGCAGCCTGGCGCTGAGCTTCGGCGAGCAGATGCGCCACGTGATCCTGCCGCAGGCCGTGAAGATCGCCATCGCACCGACGGTCGGTTTCCTGGTGCAGGTGATCAAGGGCACGGCGCTGGCGTCGGTGATCGGGTTTGTCGAACTCACCAAGGCCGGCAGCATGATCTCGAACGCCACCTTCCAGCCCTTCGTGGTGTTCAGCTGCGTCGCCCTGCTTTACTTCGTGCTGTGCTTCCCCGTGAGCCTGTACGCCAAGACCCTCGAGAGGAAGACCCATGGCCGCCGTGCTTGAACCAACACCACAACCCGAAGCCGCACCGTTCGCCGCGCCCATCGTGCGCATCACGGCGCTGCGCAAGTCCTACGGCACGAACGAGGTGCTCAAGGGCATCGACCTGGACGTGAAGCGCGGCGAGGTGATCGCCATCATCGGCAAGAGCGGCTCGGGCAAGAGCACGCTGCTGCGCTGCATCAACGGGCTCGAGGTGTTCCAGGAAGGTGCGCTCACGGTCGACGGCAAGCCGCTCCTGCATGAGAGCGCGATGGCCATGCGCACGCTGCGCCAGCGCGTGGGCATGATCTTCCAGGGCTTCAACCTGTTCCCGCACCTCACGGTCGGCAAGAACGTGATGCTCGCGCCCACGCTGGTGAAGAAGCGTTCGTCGATGGAAGCCGCTTCGCAGGCGCGCAAGCTGCTCGAGCGCGTGGGCCTGGCCGAGAAGTTCGATGCGATGCCCGAGCAGCTGTCGGGCGGCCAGCAGCAGCGCGTGGCCATTGCCCGCGCGCTCGCGATGGAACCGGCGGTGCTGCTGTGCGACGAGATCACCTCGGCGCTCGACCCCGAGCTGGTGGGCGAGGTGCTGCGCGTGGTGGAGTCACTGGCCGACGAAGGCATGACGCTGTTGATGGTCACGCACGAGATGAGCTTTGCGCGCAAGGTCAGCGACCGCGTGATCTTCATGCACCAGGGCCGCGTGCACGAGATGGGCCCGCCGGCGGAACTGTTCGGCGCGCCGCAGACGCCGGAGCTCAAGCAGTTCCTGTCATCGCTGCACGACTGACCGCGCGCGCGGCGGCAGCAGCAGCAGCAGCCGCTACAGGTGCTGCGATTCGTCGATGCCCAGCCGCAGCCCCGCGGCCAGCGGCGGCACCAGCCGTCCGCCGCGCCGCTCGACCTCTTCGCCTGCCTTCAGCAGCTGCTGCACCTGCTGGAAGAGTTCGTCGCCGGCCGCGGTCAGCTGCACGCCCTGCTGGCTGCGCGCGAACAGCGCGTGCCCGAGGATGCCTTCGAGCTCCCTCACGCGGGCCGTGATGGCCGGCTGGCTGACAAAGAGGTGGCGGGCCGCCGCGTTGACGGAGCCCAATGTCGCGGCCCAGTGAAAGGCCTCCAGTTGCCGGAAGGTGATGCGCAACACCGCAGCCCCCTTTCAGCCGGGGGCTGTCGTGGACGTGCAGGGGTACACCGCGGCCTGTTCGCTCTTCTGCTTCATGTCTGCCTTCTTTCAAAGCAATTCAATCGCATCGAATGGCGAGAAGGCCACGCAACGGGGAATTCTAATTGCGTGAATTCCCATGACTACGGACGCAAACCACGGATCCAATCCAATTCAACAGAGGTGATTCCTTCTCATCAAATCCTTGAATTAACCGACTCCCAGGCTTGTAAGGCATCGCCGGGAGCGAATTGAGAATTTAGTGCAATTGCAGTTCCTGTTAAAGAGAATTTTTTGATATAGAACTTTGGCGTTAGGTGCGATTCGGCCGAAAGCCACGGGAATCGGTGGGCCTTGCGGGCCTGGCCGGGGCCGCGCGTCAATGCGCCGCCAACGCGCGCTCCCGCCAGGCCCCCAGGCCTTCCGGCCCGAAGCGCTCGGCGATGCGGTGCAGCCAGATGGTGAAGTGCGCCGGGGCCCGCGCCAGTTCGCGGTGCAGGTCGGGCAAGGCCAGCCATCGCCACTCGCGCACCTCGCCGGGGTCGGGTTGCGGCAGCCCGTGCGCGATGCCGACGAACACGTGGTCGTACTCGTGCTCGACCAGCTCCGCGGACACCGCCTCCCGGTAGAGAAAGGCCGTCACCGGCTGCAGCGCGCACCGCAGGCCCAGCTCTTCGTGCAGCCGCCGCAGGGCGGCCGCGCCGGTGTCCTCGCCAGGGCGCGGATGCCCGCAGCAGCTGTTGCTCCACAGGCCGGGCGAGTGGTATTTGCCCAGCGCGCGCTGCTGCAGCAGCACCCGGCCCTGCGTGTCGAACAGGAAGATCGAGAACGCCCGGTGCAGGATGCCCTCGCGGTGGGCGTTCATCTTCTCGACCGCGTGCAGCGACCGGTCTTCGGCGTCGACGGCGATCAGGAATTCGTCCATGAGCTGCTCCAGAAATGAGGGCCCGGAGCCTCGCGGCCCTGCGATTTCCGTGGCCTGGCGGCTTCGAAAAAACCGGCTCGCTTCTTTAGCACGTATTTTTTGCCAGACCACAATAAGAAATTCAAATTAGTTCGAACTGATTACATCGATGAAGAATATAAAAAATGGAATAAACACAAATAATTACATAGATAACAAAAATATCGAATCCGATTCACAAATGCGCCCAAACCGCTCCACAGGTATTTCTTTCGCATTTCGAACCGTGGTTCCTGGTTCGCCCCTCGCGGCCCGGTCAATGGCGCGCCATCGGCAACGCGTGATCGCCGCCGCTTTCCCGCGCGCCCCGGGCCGGGTTAACCTCGCCCTCCATGGCCCGCCTTCGCACCGCATCGATCATTCGCCCGCTCTCGCGAGAGCGGGTGAGCTAGCGCACGGTTCGAAACCACGCCATGCAACCCGCCCCAGGAGGCGGGTTTTTCTTGTCCGTCTCCCGAGCTTTGTTCCCACCCGCAGGAGACCGAATGACATCGACACCACCCTCACCGCCCTCGCCCGTGCTGCACATGGTCTGCGGCAAGATCGGCGCCGGAAAGTCCACGCTGACCCGGCGCCTGGCGCAGGCGCCCGCCACCGTGTGCATCAGCGAGGACACCTGGCTCGCCGCGCTCTACCCCGGTGAAATCCACGCGCTGCCCGACTACGTGCGCGCCGCCGGCCGGCTCAAGCAGGCGATGGGCGAGCACGTCTGCGCGCTGCTGGGCGCCGGCGTGTCGGTGGTGCTCGACTTTCCGGCCAACACCGTGAGCCACCGGGCCTGGGCGCGCGGCCTCTTCGAGCAGGCCGGCGCGGCGCACCAGCTGCACTTTCTCGACGTGCCGGACGACATCTGCAAGGCGCGGCTGCGGGCGCGCAACGCGGCGGGCGAGCACCCGTTCGAGACCTCCGACGCGCAGTTCGACCTGATCACCCGTCACTTCGTGCCGCCCACGACCGAGGAAGGCTTCCACGTGATCCGCCACGATCGGTAAGCTGCGCGCCGATGCACATCGAACCTGCCCTTTCCAGCGAAGCGCCCGCCGTCGCGGCCGTGTTGACCGAAGCCGCGCAATGGCTCGCCGAGGGCGGACGCCCGCTCTGGAGCGCCGCCGACACCGGCATCGAACGCATCCAGCGCGACACCGACGCCGGCCGCTATGTGGTGGCCAAGGAGAACGGCGACTGGGCCGGCGTGATGCGCCTGGACCTGGAAGACCCGTCGTTCTGGCCCGAGATCGCGCCCGGCAGTTCGCTCTTCGTCCACAAGCTGGCCGTGCGCCGCGCCTGGGCGGGCCGGGGCGTGTCGCGCACGCTGCTGGGCCATGCGCGCGACCACGCCCGCGCGCTCGGGCGCCCCTGGCTGCGGCTGGACTGCGTGGCCGACCGCACCGCGCTGCGCACGCTGTACGAAGGCTTCGGCTTCGCACTGCACAGCTGCATCGACCTGCGCGGCGGGACGTTTGCGCGTTACGAACTGCGCGTGAACGGCTGAACCTCCGACACGCCGGCGCGCTCTTGCGCCGCTGGCGGGAACATCGTCGCCTGTGGCAAGCTCGCAAGCTCCATGACCGACCGAATCCCGCCCTCTCATTTCCGCCGTCGGGTGCTGCGCGCGCTGCTGGGCGCCGCCGCCCTGCCCGCGCCGTTCGCGGCGCTGGCCGGCTTCAACTTCTTCACCAACGAATACACCGCCACGCGCGAGGAGCTGCAGTCGCAGATCGCCAAGCGCTTTCCGGTGGCCGAGCGCTATGCCGAGATCTTCATGGTCGGGCTGCGCGACCCGCAGCTGGGCCTGGACGGGCGCGCCAACCGCGCGGCCATCACGGCCACGCTGACCATCGCCAGCCCGCTGCTGGCGGCTTCGCCGGTGCAGGGCGTGGTGTCGGTGAGCAGCGCGCTGCGCTACGACGCGGCGGCACGCGCGCTGCGGCTGGACCAGCCCAAGGCCGAGCGCCTCGAGCTGCAGGGCGTGGAAGGCCGCGACGCCGAGCGCCTGCAGAAGGTCGGCGCGGTGGTCGCGCAGGAACTGCTGCAGGGCCAGATCCTGCGCAGCTTCACGGCCGACGAACTCACGGTCGGGCGCAAGACCTACGAGGTGGGCGACATCACGGTGCAAGACAACGGCATCAAAGTGCAACTCAAATGAAACAACGTGCCGCCCTTCTTGTCCTGATCGCCGCTGCGCTCGTCGGCGCCGGCTGCGCCGCCATCGCCCCGAAGGCGAAACAGCATTTCGACCTGCAGGCCCACCGCGGCGGACGCGGCCTGGCGCCCGAGAACACGCTGGCCGCGTTCTCCAACGCGATGGACCTGGGCGTGACCACGCTCGAACTCGACATCGGGCTCACGGCCGACGGCGTGGTGGTGGTGTCGCACGACACGGCGCTCAACGCCGACCACACGCGCGACGCGCGCGGCGCCTGGCTCACGGCCAAGCCCGCCCCTTCCGTGCGCTCGCTCACGCTGGCGCAGCTGCAGACCTACGACGTGGGCCGCCTCAACCCCGAGAGCAACTACGGCAAGCAGTTCGCGCTGCAACAACCGCGCGACGGCGAGCGCATTCCCACGCTGGCCGCGCTGTTCGCGCAGGTGCAGGCGCGCGGCGCCGATGCCGCGCGGGTGCACTTCAACATCGAGACCAAGATCGATCCCACGAAGCCCGACGAGACCGCCGCGCCCGAGCCCATGGTGCGCGCGCTGCTGGCCGAGATCGACAAGGCGAAGATGGGCGACCGCGTGACCATCCAGAGCTTCGACTGGCGCACGCTCGCGCTGGTCGGCCAGCTCGCGCCGCAGCTGTCGCGCGCCTACCTCACCACGCCCCGCACGCTGAAGGACAGCCGCTGGACCGCCGGCCTGGCCGCCGCGAACTTCGCCTCGGTGCCGCAGCTGGTGAAGGCCGCGGCCGGTGCCTCGACCGGGCCGGTGATCTGGTCGCCGGCGCATGCCGACCTGGGCGCCCCCGCGATCCGCGAAGCGCAGAAGCTCGGCATGAAGGTCGTGCCCTGGACCGTGAACCAGCGCGCCGACATGGTGCGGCTCATGGACGCGGGCGCCGATGGCCTGATCACCGACTACCCCGACGTGCTGCGCGACCTCATGCGCGAGCGCGGGCTGGCATTGCCACCACCAGCGATGGCCACCTCATGAGCACCGTGACGCAACTCGACACCATCGCCTCGGGCATCGCCGCGCTGCAAGGCGGCGGCGGCTCGGTCGCCACGCTCTCCACGGCCGCGCGCGCCAGCACCGAGCTGCTCGGCGCCCTGCCGCCGCGCTACGGCGAGGTGCTGCTGAACCTGCTGGACCGCCTCGAATCGAGCGCGCTCTTCAGCGAGGAAAGCTGCTCGTTCAGCCAGAAGGACCTGCTCGACAACCTGCAGGTGTGGGTCGACAAGGCCCGCGGCCAACTGGTGTCTTGAGGCGCCGGCGCCCCGCCCCGGTTTATCATCGCGCCCAACCATGCGCACCCTGCTGCTCGCCCTCATGATCGCCCTGCTGCCCATCCGTGGCTGGCTCGGCGACGCCATGGCGGTCGAGATGGTGCGGCATTCGCTGCCCGCCGCCGAGGCGGTGGTGGCTGCAGCAGCCGGCATCGCCGAATCGCACTGCCATGACGCCACCATGGAGGCCGACACCGGCCACGACATGGCGGCCATGCACGACAACAGCAGCGATTCGCAGCAGTCCCACGGCACCGACCACGCGAACTGCGGCACCTGTGTCGCCTGCCAGGTCTGCCACACGGTGGCGCTCGGCAGCATGCCGCTGGTCGACACCCCGCATGCGGCGCCCCAGGCGCCGCCGGCCGCACACGCGGCCCGCTTTGCCAGCGCCGAGCCCGTCCTGGGCTTCAAGCCGCCCATTTCCTGATCTTCCTGCCCGTAGTCCGTCCGCAGTGAGCCTTTGCCGGCTCGCAGCGTTCGCCGTATTGCCCATGGAGATCGCTCGTGAATTCCCTTGCTCGCCGGCCGTATGCCGGCATCCCCCGCTATCGAACAGATAGCCCGCCCCTCGGGCGAAAAAGTCACCTTTCACTTCTACGAACCGCTGCTGCGCTGGCCGCCGCGCTGGTGCTCGCCGGCTGCGCCAGCCTGTCGCCCGACGGCGGCGCCGGCGACGTGCAGGCGCTGGTCGACGGCAACCCGCTCATGGCGGGCGCCGCGGCCCAGCGCAAGCCGGACGACGCCTCGCAGCAAAGCGTCGACGCGCTGCTGGCCAAGCCGCTGGACGCCGAGGCCGCCGTGCGCATCGCGCTCGTCAACAGCCCGCGCGTGCAGGAGGCCTTTGCCACGCTGCAACTGAGCGACGCCGACCGCGTGCAGGCCGCGAGCCTGCCGAACCCGGTGCTGTCTTTCAGCCGACTGGCGCAGGGCAGCGAGCGCGAGTTCGAACGCATGCTGACTTTCAACGTGGTGGGCCTGCTCACGCTGCCGTGGCAGGCGCGCTGGGCCGGCCAGCGGCACGAGGCCGCCAAGCTGCAGGCCGCGCAGAGCGTGCTGCTGCTGGCCGCCGACACCCGCCGCGCCTGGGTGCGCGCGGTGGCCGCGCAGCAGAGCGTGAGCTACCTGCGCGACGCGAAGGACGCCACCGAGGCCGGCGCCGAACTGGCGCACCGCATGGCCCAGGTCGGCAACTGGAGCGCGCTGCAGCGCACGCGCGAACAGTTGCTGCTGGCCGACGCGTCCGCGCAGCTCGCACGCGCCGAACAGGCGGCCGTCGCCAGCCGCGAACAGCTCACGCGCCTGCTGGGCCTGAGCGGCGCGCGCACCGCCTACACCCTGCCCGACCGCCTGCCGCCGCTGCCGAAAGCCGCGCCCGAACTCGGCGACGTGCAGGCCCTGGCGCTGCGCGACCGGCTCGACGTGCGCTCGGCGCAGGCGCAAAACACGGCCGTGGCCGGCTCGCTCGGCCTCACGCACGCCACCCGCATGATCAATGCGATGGAGTTGGGCGTGGTGCGCAACACCACCTTCGAGAACGATGCCGATCGCTCGAAATCGACCACGCGCGGCTTCGAGCTCGAGCTGCCGATTCCGATCTTCGACTGGGGTCAGGCCCGCAGCGGCCGCGCCGAGGCGCAGTACCTGCAGTCGGCCGCGCGTGTGCGCGACGTGGGCGTGCTCGCGGCCAGCGAGGCGCGCGAAGCCTGGCAGGGCTGGAACACCGCCTACGCCCTCGCCCGCCGCTACCGCGACGAGGTGCTGCCGCTGCGCAAGCAGGTCAACGAGGAGATGGTGCTGCGCTACAACGGCATGCTCGCCAGCGTGTGGGAGCTGCTCGGCGAAACGCGCGCGAGCATGCTGGCGGTGAACGCCGGCATGGAAGCCCAGCGCGATTTCTGGCTGGCCGACACCGACCTTCAACTGGTGCTCACGGGCAGCTCGCCCGGCGGCATGACGGCCCTGCAGACCGCGGCCACCAACGAACCTGCGGCGGGAGGCCACTGACATGAACCGTCGCAACTTCTTTGCGGGCGCCGCCACAGCCGTGGCCGCCACCACCGTGAGCCGCGTGAGCATGGCTGCACTGCCCGAGCCGGTGACACAGGCATCGACCGCCACCGCGCCACCGCTCGTGCCGCCCAACGGCCGGCCCTACAACCCCGTCGTCACGCTCAACGGCTGGACGCTGCCCTGGCGCATGAACGCCGGCGTCAAGGAATTCCACCTCGTCGCCGAACCCGTCGTGCGCGAGATGGCGCCCGGCTTCAAGGTCAACATGTGGGGCTACAACGGCCAGTCGCCGGGCCCGACCATCGAGGTGGTCGAGGGCGACCGCGTGCGCATCTTCGTGACCAACAAGCTGCCCGAGCACACGACCGTGCACTGGCACGGCCAGCGCCTGCCCAACGGCATGGACGGCGTGGGCGGCATCACGCAGCCGCACATCCCGCCGGGCAAGACCTTCGTCTACGAGTTCACGGCGCGCCGCCCCGGCACCTTCATGTACCACCCGCATGCCGACGAGATGGTGCAGATGGCGATGGGGATGATGGGCTTCTGGGTCACGCACCCGAAGGCGGAGCATCCGCTGATCGAGAAGGTCGACCGCGACTTCTGCTTCCTGCTCGGCAGCTTCGACGTGGAGCCCGGCAGCGCCACGCCCAAGGTCAACACCATGACCGACTTCAACATCTGGAGCTTCAACAGCCGCGTGTTCCCGGCCATCGACACGCTCAACGTGCGCAAAGGCGACCGCGTGCGCATCCGCGCGGGCAACCTCACGATGACCAACCACCCGATCCACATCCACGGCCACGAGTTCGAGGTCACGGGCACCGACGGCGGCCCCGTGCCGCGCACCGCGCGCTGGCCCGAGGTGTCGGTGGACGTGGCGGTGGGCCAGATGCGGCAGATGGAGTTCATCGCCGACGAGGAAGGCGACTGGGCGCTGCACTGCCACAAGGCGCACCACACGATGGGCCCGATGGGCCACGACGTGCCGACCATGATCGGCGTGGACCACAAGGGCGTGGCCGAGAAGATCAAGAAGCTCGTGCCCGACTACATGGTGATGGGCGACAAGGGCATGGCCGACATGGGCGAGATGGAAATGCCCATTCCCGAGAACACCGTGCCCATGATGACCGGCACCGGCCCCTTCGGTTCGGCCGAGATGGGCGGCATGTTCACGCTGCTGAAGGTGCGGCGCGACCAGAAGCCGGGCGACTACCGCGACCCGGGCTGGTTCAAGCACCCGGCCGGCACGGTCGCGCGCGAGGTGTCGGCCAGCGGTGCGCCCGTGGCGCCGCGCAAGACGGGCGCCGCACCCGCGAGCCCTGACAGCGGCAGCGCCACCGTGCGCAAGCCCTCGGGCCACGGGGCCCACAACCACTGATCGCATCCATCCAATTCTTTGAGATTCAACTCATGAACACCCGTTTCTCCACCCTCGTCGCTGGCCTCGCACTGGCGGCCGTCGCCACCTTCGCCACGGCCCACGAAAACCACGCGCCCGAAGCCGGCAAGGCCGCTGCCGCATCGCTCGCACCCGAGCAGAAAGCCTGGGGCATCGCCGGCAAGGCCAGCGCCGTGAAGCGCACCATCGACATCGCGATGGCCGACGACATGACCTTCACGCCCTCGGTCCTCGAAGTGCGCGAAGGCGACACCATCCGCCTGCGGCTGAAGAACCGCGGCAAGGACCTGCACGAGCTCGTGCTTGGCACCACCGCCGTCATCGAGGACCATGCCGCCATGATGAAGAAGCACCCCGGCATGGAGCACGACGAGCCCTGGATGGCGCATGTGCAGCCGGGCAAGACCGGCGAACTGATCTGGACCTTCAACCGCGCTGGCGACTTCGACTTCGCCTGCCTCGTGAAGGACCACTACGAACTCGGCATGGCCGGCCGCGTGCGCGTGCGGGCCGCTGCCGCGCCCGCACGATGACCCACTGAAAGGAAACCCACCATGCAACGACGAACCCTTCTGAAACTCGCCGCCGCCACCGCGTCCCTGCCGCTCGCCGCGCAGGCCGCCGCGCCGATGGTCGAGATCTGGAAAGACCCGAACTGCGGCTGCTGCCAGGACTGGGTCAAGCACCTCAACAAGAACGGCTTTGCCACGCGCGTGCACGACGAGGGCAACGGCCCCGCGCGCGAGCGGCTCGGCATTCCGGCGAAGCTGGGTTCGTGCCACACCGGCCGCGTCGGCGGCTACGTCATCGAAGGCCACGTGCCGGCGCGCGAGATGCAGCGCCTGCTGAAGGAAAAGCCCAAGGCCATCGGCCTGGCCGTGCCCGGCATGCCCATCGGCTCGCCCGGCATGGACGGCCCGGCCTACGGCGACCAGCGCGACGCCTACGACGTGCTGCTGGTGCTGGCCGACGGCAGCACGCGCGTCTACCAGAGCTACCGCTGACCCCCTCTTACCCTTCATCCCATCCAAACCAGGAAGGAACCCCGACCATGAAAAAAGTCCTCACCGCCCTCTCCACCCTCGTGCTCGCCGCCGCGGCGTTCGCGCAGGCCGCGCTGCCCCAGGTCGACGGCGAAGTCCGCAAGGTCGACACCGACGCCAAGAAGATCACCCTGCGCCACGGCGACATCCCGAACCTCGAGATGACCGGCATGACCATGGTGTTCCGCGTGAGCGACCCGGCACTGCTCGCCAAGGTGAAGGCCGGCGACAAGGTGAAGTTCACCGTCGACAAGGTCGACGGCGCACTCACCGTGCTGTCGATCACGCCGGCGAACTGAACCTCAGGACCTGAAGCGCCCCGGATCGAAGGGCGCCAGCGGTATCTCCGGCGCAACGCCCGCCAGCAGCTGCGCCGCCAGCCGCCCTGTTCGCGCCGAGCCGCACAGGCCGACGTGGCCATGCCCGAAGGCCAGCACGATGTCGGCGCTGGCCGCCGACGGGCCGATGCACGGCAGGCCGTCGGGCAGGCTCGGGCGGTGTCCGAGCCAGTGCGCCACCGAAGGCGCGCCGGGCGCGGGCGGTGCCAGCGACGGAAACATCGATCGCAGATGCGCGTGCAGGATCTCGGCGCGGCGCCAGTCGGGCGCCGCTTCGAGGCCCGCGATCTCCACCTGGCCCGCCGCGCGCAGGCCGCCGTCCATCCAGTGCGCGATGAGTTTGCCGTCGGCCACCATGGTCGGCGTGCGCGGGCCGGCCGTGGCGGCTTCGAGCACCACGTGGTAGCCGCGCTCGGACTCCAGCGGCACCGCCGAGCCGGCCGCCGCGGCCAGCGGGCCCGAGCGCGCGCCGGCGCAGATGGCAGCACCATCGCAGGCGATCTCGCCGGCCTCGGTGCGCACGGCGCGCAGCCGGCCGCCCTCGATGCGAAAGCCGGTGGCCCGCGCGGCGACGCGTTCGGCGCCCGCGTCGAGCGCACGTTGGGCGAGGGCCGCCACGTAGGCGCCCGGATTGCGGCAGTGGCCGGCTTCGGGAACGAAGATGCCGAGCGTGTAGCGCGCGGCCAGATCGGGCTCGCGGCGGCGCAGTTCGTCCGCCGGCCATTCTTCCCACTGGACACCGGCGCGCCGGCGCACGCGCCAGCCCAGCGCGTCGCCGTCGAACTCGGCGCGCGAACGGTAGGCATGCAGCAGCCCGCGCCGTTCGATGAGCTGCGGCACGCCGGCCTCGGCGGCCAGTTGCGCATGCAGCGCGGGCGCATCGGCCAGCAGCGTGCGCAATGCGTCGGCGGTGCGCTGCACGCGCGCCTCGGTCCAGCCCGAGGCCAGGTAGCGCAACAGCCACGGCAGCGCGCGCGGCAGGTGGCGCCAGCGCAACGCCAGCGGCCCGAGCGGGTCGGCCAGCCAGCCCGGCACCTTGCGCCAGGCCCCCGGCAGCGCGGGCGGCACCACGGAGTGCGACGACAGCCAGCCGGCGTTGCCGTAGCTCGTGGCCTGCGGGCCACCCGGCTCGCCGGGCTCCACCAGCGTCACGCGCAGGCCCGCGCGCAGGGCCTCGATGGCAGTGGCGCAGCCCACCGCGCCCGCGCCGATCACCACCACGTGGCGGCTGCCGCCCTCGGGGGAGAAACTTCTTGCAACTGTCATTGTGGGGATCGTAAAGGTCGCGGTCCCATAATCGGCCGCCATGTCCGCTGCGTCTTCTTCCTCCTCTTCTCACGCCGGTGCCATCACCGACGTCGCCGGCATCGAAGTCGGCCATTTCTCCGACACCCGCCGCCCCACCGGCTGCACCGTGATCATTGCGCGCGACGGCGCCGTGGCCGGTGTCGATGTGCGCGGCGCCGCGCCCGGCACGCGCGAGACCGACCTGCTCTCGCCCGGCAACCTCGTGCAGGAAGTGCACGCCGTCATGCTCGCCGGCGGCAGCGCCTGGGGCCTGGCCGCCGCCGAGGGCGCGATGCGCTGGCTCGAAGAGCGCGGCGTCGGCATGGACGTGCGCTTCGGCACCCTGCCCATCGTGCCGGCCGCCGTGCTGTTCGACCTGCCCATGGGCGACGCGCGCATCCGGCCCGACGCGGCCGCGGGCTACGCCGCCTGCGAAGCCGCCTCGACCGACGCGCCCGCCGAAGGCAACGTGGGCGCGGGCACCGGCGCGCTGGTGGGCAAGCTGTTCGGCGTGCACCGCGCGATGAAGGGCGGCATCGGCACCGCCTCGGTCACCGTGGGCGGCGTGACGGTGGGTGCGCTGATCGCGGTCAACTCGCTGGGCGACGTGATCGACCCCGACACCGCGCTGCCCGTGGCCGGCGCGCGCACCGAGGACGGCAGCGCCCTGCTCGACACGCGCCGCGCGCTGCTGCGCGGCGAGCTGCCCAAGCCGCTGCTGGCGGGCACCAACACCACCATCGGCGTGATCGCCACCGACGCGGTGCTGACCAAGGTGCAGGCCAACCGGCTCGCCATGGTGGCGCACGACGGCCTGGCGCGCGCCATCAACCCGGTGCACACCATGAGCGACGGCGACACGCTGTTCGCACTGGCCACCGGCCGCGTGCCGCTCGAAGGCGATGCGCCCGGCATGACCGTGCTGAGCACCATGGCCGCCGAAGCCACCGCGATCGCCACGGTGCGCGCGGTGCGCGCCGCGCGCGCGATGACCGTGGGCGAGCTGCACATTCCCTGCGCCGCCGACCTGGCCGCACCGCGCGGCTGACGCGCGCACCGCACGACGAGGCACCCCATGGCGTTTCCCCGCACCCTGAAGCTGATCCTGCTGTCGATCCGCGACCTGATCGCCTCGGCCGGCCCGATCGTGTTCATCGTCATCGGCCTGCTGATTGCGGCCTACTGGTGGTTGCAGCCGCAGCCGCCCAAGCACGTGACGCTGGCCACCGGCCCCACGGGCAGCGCCTATGCGCAGTTCGGCAAGCGCTACGCCGACGCCTTGAAGCACAGCGGCATCACCGTCGAGCTCAAGGCCACCTCGGGCTCGACCGAGAACCTGCAACTGCTGCGCACCGGCGGCGCCGACGTGGCCTTCGTGCGCGGCGGCAGCGCCGACCCGGTGGCCGACGAAGAGGCCGGCCTGCGCTCGCTGGGCGCGCTGTTCTTCGAGCCGATCTGGCTGTTCTACCGCACCGACAGCGCGCAGAAGATCGACCGCAAGACCAGCACCCTGACCTCGCTCACGCAGTTGCGCGGCCTGCGCGTGAACGTCGACCTGCCCGGCAGCGGGCTGCCCGAGATCATGGAGCGGCTGCTCAAGGCCAACCGCCTCGGGCCCGACGACCTGCTGCTGTCGAACCTCGAGCAGGCCGCCGCGGCCGAGGCGCTGCAGGCCGGGCTGCTCGACGCCATCGTGCTGTTCTCGGCGCCGCAGTCGCCACAGGTGCAGCGCCTGCTGCGCGCGGGCGACATCCAGCTCATGGACTTCGGCCAGGCCGAGGCCTACACACGGCGCTTTCCGTTCCTGTCGGCCGTGTCGCTGCCGCGCGGCGTGGTCGACCTGTCGAAGGACCTGCCGCTGCACGACGTGTCGCTGCTCGCCGCCACCACCTCGCTGCTGTCGCGCGACGAGACCCACCCGGCCCTGCGCCAGCTGTTCGCGCAGGCCGCGCAGACCGTGCACAGCGACGCCGGCTGGTTCAACCGCGCGCGCGACTTTCCCAACACCCGCACCAGCGAACTGCCCGTGAGCCCCGAGGGCGACCGCGCCATCAACGGCACGCCGCCCTTCTGGCAGCGCTACCTGCCGTTCTGGGCCAGCAACCTGGTCGAGCGCATGTGGCTGGTGCTGGGCGGTGTGCTGGTGCTGATGCTGCCGCTGAGCCGCGTGATCCCGCCGCTGTACCAGTTCCGCGTGCGCCGCCGCGTGTTCCGCTGGTACGCGCGGCTGCGCGACATCGAGGCCAAGGTGGACGGGCGCCAGAGTCAGGCCGAGCGCGACAAGCTGCTGGAAGAACTCGACGACCTCGACCGCGTGGTCAACAAGGTGGCCGTGCCGCTGTCGTACGCCGACGAGCTCTATGCGCTGCGCAACAACATCTACGCGGTGCGCAAGCGGGCCCTCGCGGGATCGGCGGGCGCAGCAGCAGCAGCAGCGCCGGTCCGCGCGGCCACCTGACAAAAAGGCCCGGGCGCGCGCTTGCTGTCCACGCTGATCGATTTCGCCGACCCGCGCACCGACGGGGCGACCCGGTTGCGCGCCGCCTTCGGCACACCGGTGCGCGTGCTCGTCGCCCATGCGCCGCACGAGGTGCGCCCTGTGCTGGAGACCGTCGAGGCGCTGGCCCGCGAAGGTCGCTGGTGCGTCGGCCACCTGCGCTACGAAGCCGCCGCGGCCTTCGACCCGGCGTTCGAGGTGCATGCACCCGACGGGCCGCTGGCCTGGTTCGGCGTGCATGACGAGGCGTTGCCATGGCCGGATGCGCCGGCACCCGCTGTAGCGCCCGTCGCGTGGACGGCCGAGCTGTCGCGCGAGGCTTTCGACCGCAATATGGCCGCGATCCACCGCGCCATCGCCGACGGCGTGCTGTACCAGCTCAACTACACGGCGCCGCTGCGCGCCACTTTTGACGGCGACGCGCAGGCCTGGTTCCATGCGCTGCGGCAGGCACAGCCCAACGGCTACGGCGCCTTCATCGACACCGGCGACGAGCAGGTGCTATCGGTGTCGCCCGAGCTGTTCTTCGACCGCGACGGCGACCGCATCCTCGTGCGCCCCATGAAGGGCACCGCACCACGCGGCGCCACGCCCGCCGAGGACGAAGCCCACGCGCTGCGGCTGCGCACCGTGCCCAAGGAGCGCGCCGAGAACGTGATGATCGTGGACCTGATCCGCAACGACCTCTCGCGCGTGGCCCAGCCCTTCTCGGTGCGCGTGCCGCGCCTTTTCCACACCGAGGCGCTGCCCACCGTGTGGCAGATGACCTCCGACGTGGAAGCCCGGCTGCGCGAAGGCACGACGCTGGCCGACCTGTTCGCGGCGCTGTTCCCCTGCGGTTCCATCACCGGCGCGCCGAAGGTGAGCGCCATGCGCATGATCCGCGCGCTGGAGCCCGACGCGCGCGGCGTGTACTGCGGCGCCGTGGGCGTGGTGCGGCCCGGCGGGCACGCGACCTTCAACGTGCCGATCCGCACCGTCACGCTGCGCGAGGGCGCCGCGCGCTGCGGCATCGGCAGCGGCATCACGGCCGATGCGCAGGCGGATGCGGAGTGGGACGAGTGGCGGCACAAGCGCGCCTTTCTCGGCGCGGCGGTATCTTCGCAACCATGACCTCCTTCGAGCTGCTCGAAACCCTGGCGCTGACCGATGGCGCACTGCGCGATGCGCCCGCGCACCTCGCCCGCATGCATCGTGCGGCGGCGCACTTCGGCTATCCGTGGCATGAAGCACACCTGACGGCCTGCCTGGACCGGCTGAGCGCAGCGCATGCCGCAGGCACATGGCGCGTGCGCCTGCTGCTCGACGCGCAAGGCCAGCCGCGCGCCGAAGCCTTCGCCATGGACGCTGCGCCACCGCGCGTGCGCCTGCAGCTGGCCGCGCGTGCCTTCGATGAGGCCGACAGCGAGTTCTCGCGCTTCAAGACCACGCGCCGCGCGCACTACGAGGCGTTCACACCGACCACGCCCGGCGTGTTCGACACGCTGCTGTGGAACCGCGATGGCGAGATCACCGAATGCACGCGTGGCAACATCGCGCTGCAGCTCGACGGCCGCTGGGTCACGCCGCCGCTGCATTGCGGCCTGCTCGACGGCATCGGCCGGGCCCGCCGCATCCGCGAGGGACAGCTTGCCGAAGCCGTCGTGCGGGTGGACGATCTGCCCCGCGTCGAAGCGCTCGCCTTCGTCAACAGCCTGCGCGGCTGGCTCGACGCGGACCTCGTCGACGACAACACCCCCTGAACGACAAAGCGCGCGGCCCCTTGCGGAACCGCGCGCTCTGGTCGTCGAAGCGGCCGAAGCCGCCCGCGTCCTGTCTTACTTGAGGGCCTTGTAGCGCATGCGCTTCGGCTTCGCGCCTTCTTCGCCCAGGCGCTTCTTCTTGTCGGCTTCGTACTCCTGGTAGTTGCCGTCGAAGAAGGTCCACTGGCTGTCGCCTTCGGCCGCGAGGATGTGCGTGGCGATACGGTCGAGGAACCAGCGGTCGTGGCTGATGACCATCACGGTGCCGGCGAACTCGAGCAGGGCGTCTTCCAGCGCGCGCAGGGTTTCCACGTCCAGGTCGTTCGACGGTTCGTCCAGCAGCAGCACGTTGCCGCCCGCGATCAGCGTCTTGGCCAGGTGCAGACGGCCGCGTTCACCGCCCGACAGCGTGCCGACCTTCTTCTGCTGGTCGGCGCCGTTGAAGTTGAAGCGGCCCGCGTACGCGCGGCTGGCCATCTGGAACTTGCCGACGTTGATGATGTCCAGGCCGTTGGAGATGTCTTCCCACACGGTCTTGTCGGACGCCAGCTCGTCGCGGTGCTGGTCGACGAAGGCCATCTTCACGGTCTGGCCGATGACGACCTCGCCCGTGTCCGGCTTTTCCTTGCCCGCGAGCAGCTTGAACAGCGTCGACTTGCCGGCGCCGTTCGGGCCGATGATGCCGACGATGGCGCCCGGCGGCACGGTGAAGCTCAGGTTGTCGATCAGCATGCGGTCGCCGAAGGACTTGCTGACGCCGTGGAACTCGAACACCTGCTGGCCCAGCCGCTCCGCCACAGGAATGAAGATTTCCTGCGTTTCGTTGCGCTTCTGGTATTCCATGTCGCTCAGCTCCTCGAAGCGGGCCAGGCGCGACTTGCTCTTGGCCTGGCGTGCCTTCGGGTTCTGGCGCGACCACTCGAGTTCCTTCTTCAGGGCCTTGGCGTGGGCTTCTTCGCTCTTTTGCTCCTGCGCCAGGCGTTCGCCCTTCTGCTCGAGCCAGGTGCTGTAGTTGCCCTTCCAGGGAATGCCGCGACCGCGGTCCATTTCCAAGATCCACTCGGCGGCGTTGTCCAGGAAGTAGCGATCGTGGGTGATGGCCACCACGGTGCCCGTGAAGCGCTGCAGGAACACTTCGAGCCACTCGACCGATTCGGCGTCCAGGTGGTTGGTCGGTTCGTCGAGCAGCAGCATGTCGGGCTTGGACAGCAGCAGGCGGCACAGCGCCACACGGCGCTTTTCACCGCCCGACAGCAGGCCGATCTTGGCGTCCCACGGCGGCAGGCGCAGCGCGTCGGCGGCAATTTCGAGCTGGTGCTCGGAATCGGTGCCGGCGGTGGCGATGATGGCTTCGAGCTGGGCCTGCTCGGCCGCCAGCGCGTCGAAGTCGGCGTCTTCGGCACCGTAGGCGATATACACCTCTTCGAGGCGGGCCTTGGCCGCGAACACCGCGCCCATGGACTCTTCGACCGATTCGCGCACCGTGTGCTCGGCGTTGAGCTTGGGTTCCTGCTCCAGATAGCCGATCGTCATCCCCGGCATGGGCAGGGCCTCGCCCTCGAATTCCTTGTCCACACCCGCCATGATCTTGAGCAGCGTGGACTTGCCCGAGCCGTTCAGGCCGAGCACACCGATCTTGGCGCCGGGGAAGAAAGAGAGCGAAATGTCCTTCAAGAGCTGCCGCTTGGGCGGCACGGTCTTGCTGACGCGGTTCATCGAATAGACGTATTGAGCCATCTGTGAATGATTACCTTGGGTAGCTTGGGATTTGCGTAAAAGCACGGTCGTCCGGACAGTGATCCGGGCGCGGCGAACCCATGATTATCGACTCATGCGACAATAGTCCTCGTTGCCGGGTCCAGTTGCCCGCAAACCGGCTCTCTGCCGGGGACGAAGAAAACCCCAAATCACCGCGGGTCTTCCGGCTCCCACCCCTGACCTTCATCTGCCTTGACTGGCTCGGCGTCACCCCAAAACGACGCCTGGCGGGCCGATGCCACTGCGCCGTGTATGGCGCTTGTTGTTTCCACAATGAATTTTGACGAACTGAAGCTGGCTCCCGCCATCTTGAAGGCTGTGCACGAGCACGGCTACGACACCCCCACCCCCATCCAGGCGCAAGCCATTCCCGTGGTCCTCGACGGCCACGACCTGCTGGGCGGCGCCCAGACCGGCACCGGCAAGACCGCGGCCTTCACCCTGCCGATGCTGCACAAGCTCACCATGAGCCGCAGCGCCACCAACAAGTTCGGCGGCATCGGCATCCGTGCCCTCGTGCTGACCCCCACGCGTGAACTCGCGGCCCAGGTCGAAGAGTCGGTGCGCACCTACGGCAAGTACCTGCAGCTCGACTCCACCGTGATCTTCGGTGGCGTGGGCATGAACCCGCAGATCAGCAAGCTCAAGAAGGGCGTCGACATCCTCGTGGCCACCCCCGGCCGCCTGCTCGACCTGCAGCAGCAGGGCATGCTCGACCTGAGCCAGGTCCAGATGCTGATCCTGGACGAAGCCGACCGCATGCTGGACATGGGCTTCATCCACGACGTGAAGAAGATCCTGGCCCTGGTGCCCAAGGAAAAGCAGAGCCTGCTGTTCTCGGCCACCTTCAGCGACGAGATCCGCGACCTCGCCGGCTCGCTGCTCAAGAACCCGCAGAGCATCCAGGTCACGCCGCGCAACACCACGGTGCAGCGCATCACGCAGGTGATCCACCCCGTGGGCCGCGGCAAGAAGAAGGCGCTGCTCGCGCACATCATCAACGAGAACAAGTGGAGCCAGGTGCTCGTGTTCACGCGCACCAAGTTCGGCGCCAACAGCGTGGCCGAATTCCTCACCAAGAACGGCATCGAGGCGATGGCGCTGCACGGCAACAAGAGCCAGAGCGCCCGCACGCAGGCGCTGGCCGGCTTCAAGAGCGGCGACATCCGCGCCCTGGTGGCCACCGACATCGCCGCGCGCGGCATCGACATCGATGAGCTGCCGCACGTCGTGAACTACGAAATCCCGAACGTCAGCGAAGACTACGTGCACCGCATCGGCCGCACCGGCCGCGCCGGTTCGAGCGGCGAGGCCGTGAGCTTCGTGTGCCTGGACGAAGAAGGCTTCATGCAGGAAATCGAACGCTTCACGAAGCAGACGATCCCGGTGCAGAAGGTCGAGGGCTTCGGTCCTGAAGAAGGCGAACGCGCCGAGCCGATCGCCATGGGTCGCCAGACGATCTGGGGCGGCGCCGGCCGTCCGCCGAGCCGCGAAGTCATGCAGGCAGCCGCCAAGGCCGCCCGCACCGAGATGATGTCGCGCATCCGCGAGAACAAGGCCGGCCAGGGTGGCGGCAACGGCGGTGGTGGCGGCGGCAATGGCGGCGGTCAACGCCGTGGTGGCGGCCAGGGCGGCGGTCAAGCCCGCAATGCCAACGGTGGCGGCCAAGGCCAGGGCCAGGGCCCGCGTGGCCAGGGCGCAGCCCGTCCCGCACAGGGCCGCGGCCCGCAGCAAGGCCAGCCGCGCGCACCGCAGCAGCCCCATCACCACGCCCCGCACGAAGAGCGCCAACCGCGCCATCACGGCAACAGCCACAGCCCGACGCAGGCCAACCAGGTCGCACACCTGCGCGCCGAAGCCGTTGCAGGCGGCGGCGCCGGCCAGCCGGACCCGCTGCGCACGAGCGTCGACCACATGGGTGGTCGCGGTCGCGGCGGCCGTCCGGGCGGCGGTGGCGGCTACGGCGGCAACCGGTCGGGTGGCGGTGGCCGCTCGGGTGGTGGCGGTGGCTACGGCGGCGGCGGTGGTGGCCGCTCCGGCGGCGGCGGTGGCCGTTCGTTCGGTCGCTGACAAGACACCGCGGGTGGCACGCCACCCGGAAATTGGAAAAGGGCACCTCGGTGCCCTTTTCTTTTGAGCTCCCGCAGGAGCAGCCGTCAGCGCGGCGGCGCCGCCTGCATCCGGGCCACGGGAGCCGGCGCGCCTGCGCAGGCCACGGCCAGACCAAGGCTGTGCAGCAGCGTGCGCCGATGCGCCGCGGCTGCGTTCACTGTTCGACTGCAGTGATCTTCTTGATGCCTTCTGAAGGCGGCTTGGCTGCGGCCTCCCGAAGCTGCAGGGCGTAGCCGTAGTCAGTCAGATAGACGTAGGTGTCGGTCCGTTCGAGCGAATCGGGCTGCATGCGGCACTCCAGGCGCCTGGCGTCGCCACTCAGGACAGGATGAAGCTCGGCAGCCGCACTCACGCCGACGACCTTGCAGACCGTCGTGTAGTCGTAGGTCACTCCGCCGATCATGCTGAACAAGCTCAGTTTCTTCGTCTCGTAGCGCAACTCCGAGCCCACGGCCATACGTTGCCAGTCGCCCGTCAACGTGAGATCGGTCATGGCCTGGCTGATCGTGTCAGAGCCAGGAAGAAAGTTGACGAAGCTGCTCAAGTCGACCAGGCCCAGGAATGAAGCGGTCTGCGACCGCGTGCCGTCCGCGGGGCCTGTGCCGGTCTTCGTCCGGGTTCGGAACATGGAAGCTGTCGCGTCCGGCGCAATCTGGAGCTCGTTGCGGGTCGGCGTCGTCTTCCCGTCGCGGGTCCATGTGCCTTCGAGCACGACGCGCTTCAGGCGCTTGGGCGCCGGTGGAAGCCCCAGCTGGGAAACAGCCTTCATCACCGCCGGGCTCGGCGGCGTCAGGCCTGCGGGATCAGGCAGCGCCTTGGCGCGAGAAGTGAAGGCAGGCAACACCTGCCCTGCCGAAGCACCGCTGCAGGCCGCCTTGAAGAGCGCCTTGTAGTCCGCATTCGTGTCGCCGCCGACCGTGTACGACTTCGCCCTGTCACCTTCAACCCGGCCGTCCGTAACGCGGCCGCGCTCGTCGATGTCGAAGCCACTCACCTGGGCATAGGATTGCGATTGGCACGCGAGCCTGAAGCGCTCGCGCTTCTGGCCAAAGGGTGCCCGGTAAGGCAGGTCGAAGTCCATGCGCGGATAGTCGAACGCGCCCCAGAAGAGCAAGGCGCCCTCGGAGGTCTCGACGCTCGCGATGTCGATGAGTGTGAATGTGCCGTCTGCGCCGCGTTGCACCTCGCGCCAATCGGGCGGGGTCGCGCGGCATGCGCGTTCGACCGCCGGCTGCGCTTTCAGGGCCAATGCCTGGCGCTCGTCCAGTTCCTTGCGCACGCCATACCGCCGGCCGGTCACCGGATAGCTGCGGCCGGTGCGCAGATCGGAGTAGAGCAACCACGCCTGGGGCGCATTGCACGCGACAGTGAAGTTGCGCGTCTCGGGCCCATCTTCCAGGGCAAAGGACACATGGTCCTCGACGCGCAGCAGGCTGTGTTCGACAAGGCTGCCGCCGAAGGACATCGACGGATGGCTCCTGGACGCGCAGCCCGCAACGAGCAGCGCCGCCACGGCGCAGATGGTGAGATGGATGAGCTTCATGCATTCCGCGCTGGGCGGCTCCCCGGTTTCGTTGTTGTTTCTTGCGGCCGGCCTCGCCATCGAGTGACATGGACGACATGGCGGGCGCACCTCAGCTTGAAATCCTAACCCGGGACACAATCGCGTTTCCATGCCATACATCCCGCCCAACTACGCCACGCTCTTCGTCGCGACCTGCAACCTGCTCAACCTCGCGAACCCCAACCGCGTGTACTACGAGAACCAGGACGCCTACAACGAGCGCGAATACGAACGCAAGATCGACTGGATCGGCGAGCGCATCCACGCGCTCAATGCCGACGTGCTCGCGGTGCAGGAGGTGTGGGACGAGGCCGCGCTGAAGGCCGCCATTGGCCGCAGCGGGCTGCGCTACGACTTCGTCTCGGTGCCGGGCGCCGAGAACTCGCCGCCGCCCGGCAGCCCGCCGGGCACGCCCGGACGGCCGGGCGCACAGGGCACGCCGCGCGTCGGCATCGTCACGCGGCTGCAGGTGGACAGCGTGCAGTCCTTCGTCGACTTTCCCGCGGGCTTCGGCGTCGAGGTGCCGGGCATCGGCCCGCACACGCGCTTCGAGCGCCCGCCCCTGCTGGCCACCGTGCGCATGAAGCACGGCCAGCAGGTGCATGTGCTGACGGTGCACCTGAAGTCCAAGCGCCCCAAGTTCCTGCAGGACGCGCAAGGCAACCACCTCGAAGACCGCGACGACCGCAAGATCGGCGCCATGGCCTCGCTGCGCTCGCTGCTGATGCGCGGCGCCGAGGCCGCGGCCCTGCGCTGCATCGTGATCGACCTGCTGCAGGGCACCAACGTGCCGCTGGTGGTGATGGGCGACTTCAACGACAACCCGCACAGCGTGACCACGCAGCTGGTGGCCGCCACCTCCGAAGTGGCCTACGACAAGGCCGCGCGCGACGTGGCGCTGTTCAACGCCTACGAGATGCAGGGCGAGTCGGCGCTGAAGAAGGACGTGGCTTATTCGCACATCCACCAGGGCTTTCCGGACGTGCTCGACCAGATCCTGGTGAGCGAGGAGTTCGTCGCCAGCAGCCGCCACAGCCTGGGCGACGTGCGCCGCGTCGACTACTTCAACGACCACCTGCACGAAGGCCGCGACCGCTCGCGCTCGGACCACGGCTTCGTGCGCGCCCTGCTGCGGCTGCGCACCGACGACAACCGCTGACGAACCGCGCTACGCCGCCTTCGACACCCGCACGATCGCGTCGGCGCGCTTGTGCAGGTCGGGCAGCAGCTCCAGGCCGAGGCCGGGCTTGTCATTGAGGCTGATCATGCCGTTCTCGACCTTCGGCAGCTCGGTGACGAGTTCCTTGTACCAGCCGGTGAAGAAGGCGCGCACGCTCTCCTGGATGAGCGCATTGGGCGCATGCAGGCTCAGGTGCGTGGACGCGGCCCAGACCACCGGCCCCGTGCAGTCGTGCGGTGCCACGGGCAGTTGCCAGGCGTCGGCCATGGCGGCGATCTTGCGCGCCTCGGTGAGGCCGCCGCACCAGCTCAGGTCGAGCATCGCGACCCCGGCCACGCCGGTCTGCAGGTAGTCCTTGAAGCCCCACTTGTAGCTCAGCGTCTCGCTGGCGCAGACGAGCGCCTGGCAGTCCTTCGCGTACTGCTTGAGCAGGTCCAGGCTGTCCATGCGGATCGCGTCCTCGTGCCAGAAGGTGTCGAACTCCTGCAGCGCGCGCGCGATCTTCTGCGCCATCGGCAGCCGCCACAGGCTGTGGAACTCGACCATGATGTCCATCTTGCCGCCCACCGCCTGGCGGATCTTGCGGAAGGGCTCGAGCGCGGTGTCGAGATCGGCGTTGCTGATGTACTGCCCGTGGCTCTTTTCCGCCGCCGGGTCGAAGGGCCAGATCTTCATGGCCGTGATGCCTTCGGACAGCAGCGACTCGGCCAGTTCGTCGGCATGGTGCAGGAAGCCCTGCAGGTCTTCGTACGGCCCGTTGTTGTTGGCCAGACCCCAGTTCGAGCTGGTCTGGTTGGTGGCGCTGCGGATGTACTGGTAGCCCGCGCAGGTGTTGTAGATGCGGATCGCATCGCGGCTCTTGCCGCCCAGCGCCGTGTGCACCGGCATGTTGGCGGCCTTGCCGAACAGGTCCCACAGCGCGATGTCGACGGCCGAGTTGCCGCGCGTTTCCACGCCCGATCCGCGCCAGCCCAGGTAGCCCGTGATGTCGCGGTTGCGCGCCTCGATCTGCAGCGGGTCGGTGCCCAGCAGCTTCAGCGCCGCCCATTCGTGCAGGTAGGCCTCGACCGCTTCGGCGCCCATGAAGGTCTCGCCGAGGCCGACCAGGCCCTCGTCGGTGTGCAGGCGCACCCACAGGATGTTGGGAAACTCGCCGAGGCGGATGGTTTCGAGCTGCGTGATTTTCATGACAAGGATTCCGCAAAAAGAAAAAGCCGCAGCGGCAGGTGCCGCGCGGCTCTTGCACACATTCAGCGCATGGCCGAAAACCTCGGTCAGCCCCCGCGCGCCTTCTTCAGCGCGTCGGTGACCACGCCCACGGCTTCCGTGCCGATGTTGGGCACGTTCTTGTCGTACACGGGCTTGACCTTCTCCAGCATGCGCTTCTGTTCGGCCGCCGAGACTTCGTTCACCGTCATGGTCTTGCGCAGGCTGGCGAGCGACTTCTCGTTGAGCGCCCGGTTGGCTTCGCGCTGGACCTTCTGGCCTTCCTTCGCGGCCTCGCGCAGCACCGCCTGCTCCTGCGGGTTGAGCTGGTCCCAGAGCTTCTTGCTGTAGAGGATGAGGAAGGGCGTGTAGGCGTGGCGCGTCACGCTCAGGTACTTCTGGACCTCGCTGAACTTGGAGGTCTCGATGGTCACGAAGGGGTTCTCCTGGCCGTCGATGGTGCGGGTCTCGAGTGCGGTGAACACCTCGCCGAAGGCCATGGGCACGGCGTTGGCACCCAGGGTCTTGAACGAATCGAGGAAGATGTTGTTCTGCATCACGCGCAGCTTCACGCCTTCGAAGTCCTCCGCCTTGGCCACGGGCTTCTTGCTGTTGGTGAGGTTGCGGAAGCCGTTCTCCCAGTAGGCCAGGTTCACGAGACCGGCGGCTTCGAGCTTCTTGTTGAAGTACTCGCCCGCGGGGCCGTCGAGCACCGCGTCGGCCTCCTTCTCGTTGGCGAACAGGAACGGCAGGTCGAAGGCGCCGAGCTCCTTCACGATGCCCACCAGCGGCGAGCTCGACGTGCACACCATTTCCTGCGTGCCCGCGCGCAGGGCCTGCGTGGCCGGCAGGTCGCCGCCCGCGGCGCCGCCCCAGAAGGCCGTGATCTTCATCTTGCCGCCGGTCTTGGCCGCCAGCACTTCCTGCATCTTCTTCACGCCCACGCCCACGGGGTGGTCTTCGTTCACGCCGTTGGTGAACTTGATCGTGCGTTCGGCAAACTGCGCGAGGGCGCCAGTCGACGCCAGCAGGCCGCCGGCCACGAGGGCGGCGGTCATCAGGGTTCTGCGAAACAACATGCTTGTCTCCTTCGATTCGAGGGGTTGGTTGAACGAACTGACTGACAGGAAAAACGAAGAACTAGCGCCCCATCCACCACTGCAACGGCACGGTCACGAGCTGCGGGAAGAACACCAGCGTGAACAGCACCACCAGGTGGGCGATGAAGAAGGGCATCACGCCCTTGAAGGCATCGTCCATCGAGATGCGCGCCACGCCGCTCACCACGTTGAGCACCGTGCCCACGGGCGGCGTGATCAGGCCGATGGCGTTGTTCATGATGAACAGCACGCCGAAGTACACCGGGTCGATGCCGGCCTTGAGCACCACGGGCATCAGCACCGGCGTGAGGATGAGCACGGTGGGCGTGAAGTCGAGCGCGGTGCCCACGATGACGATCAGCACCATCATCACGAACATCAGCAGCGTCTTGTTGTCCAGGAAGGGCTCCAGCAGCGACACCACCTCGGTCGGGATGTTGGCCACCGTGATGAGCCAGGCGCTCACCATCGCGGCGGCCACGAGGAACATCACCACCGCGGTGGTCTTGCCCGCCGCGAGCGTGAGGCGGTACAGGTCTTTGACCTTGAGCTCGCCGTAGATGAAGAGGCCCACCACGAGCGAATAGACGGCCGCGACCACGGCGGCTTCGGTCGGCGTGAAGACGCCGAACTTCATGCCGCCGATGATGATGATCGGCAGCGCCAGCGCCAGGCTGCCCTGCGCCGTGACCTTCAGCCGCTCGCCCCAGGGCACGCGCGGCGAGGACTTCACGTTGTCCTTCCGGGCCACGATCCACCAGGCCACGCCCACTGCGAGCCCCATCAGGATGCCGGGCACGATGCCCGCGAGGAACAGCTTGGTGATCGACACGTTGCCCGCCACGCCGAACACGATGAGCCCGATCGACGGCGGGATCACCGGCGCGATGATGCCGCCCGCGGCGATGAGGCCGGCCGAACGGTTCATCTGGTAGCCGGCGGCCTTCATCATCGGGATGAGGAGCGCGGCGAGCGCGGCCGTGTCGGCCACGGCCGAACCCGACAGCGAGGCCATGATGATCGCGGCCAGCACCGCCACATAGCCCATGCCGCCGCGGTAGTGGCCGACCCAGGCCATCGCCAGGTTGACGATGCGCCGGCTGAGCCCGCCCGCGTTCATGAACTCGCCGGCCAGGAGGAAGAACGGCACCGCGAGCAGCGGGAAGTTGTCGGCGCCATCGACAAAACGCTGCGCAATGATCTGGCTGTCGAAGGCCGGCAGGCCGCCGGTGTAGGCCAGCCAGCCCATCAGCGAGACACCGCACACCAGCAGCGAGTACGAGATCGGAATGCCCAGTGCCATGGCGCCGAGCAGGGAGACGATGAAGATCGTGACGGTCATTGCGCCACCTTCCCGTGTGCGGCGGCGTCGAGCACCTGTTCTTCGGATTCCATGATCTGGATCAGCTCCTGGTCGGGCACCCGGCCCCTGAACAATCGCCAGAGCTTGTCGATGTTGAAGAGGGCCATCACCACCGACACCACGTAGCCGATGCCGTAGACCCAGATCATCGAGATGCCCACCACGGGCGAGATGTTGGTCACCTGCAGCTCGTGCATCTCGTAGGTGCCCATGAAGAAGAGCACGTTGCAGAACAGCATGAGCGACTGGCTCAGGAAGAAGCAGACCTTCTTGCCCATGAGCGGCAGGTGCTTGATGAGCGTGTCGACGCCCAGGTGCGCGCCGTCGCGCATGGCCACCATGGCGCCGATGTAGGTGAGCCAGATGAAGCAGTAGCGCGACATCTCGTCCGACACCGAAATGCCCGAATTGAAACCGTAGCGCAGCACCACGTTGCCGAACACCATGACGACCATCGCCACCATGCACACGACGACGAGGAACTCCAGCAGGCGAAAAAATCCGTCGATAGCCCTTTGCATCAGCATCTGCGTCTCCTGACTTTCCAGTGTTGTTATGGGATGTCTGCGCGGCCGCCGCGTCTAGAGCGGGAAGGCCTTCAGCTGCGTCGCCGGGCGGCTGATGCGCGGAATCTTCTTGCGCGAGGCCAGCACCGTCTCGATGTCGTGGCGCGCACCGTCGATGAGCACCAGCACGGCTTTTTCGGCGGCGGCCGGATCGCGTGCGATCACGGCGTCGAGCACCGCGCGGTGCAACGGCAGCGAACTCGCGGGCCCGTTCTTGCGGGTGGTCGAAATCTCGAAGCTGGTGCGCAGCAGCGCGCCCAGCGCACGGCTCATCTGCACCAGCATGCGGTTGTGGCTGGAGCGGATGAGGCCCTGGTGAAAGCGCAGGTCGGGCGTGATGTAGTCGCCGCCGAATTCGATGGCGCGCTTCATGCCCGCGTAGGCGTCTTCCATGTCGGCGATGTCTTCGGCGGTGGCGCGCTGGGCGGCCAGCGCCACCGCGGCGGGCTCCACCACGCGGCGCAGGTCCTGCAGGTCGCGCAGGAACTCGGCCGACAGGCCCGCCTGCGTCTGCCACACGATGACGTCGGCGTCGAACCAGTTCCACTGGTCGGGCGGCTGCACGCGCGTGCCCACCTTCGGGCCGCTGGTCACCAGGCCCTTGGCGATCAGCGACTTGATCGATTCGCGCACCACGGTTCGGCTCACGCCGAGCTCTTCGCACAAGAGCGGCTCCGGCGGAATCGACGCGCCGGGCGCATAGCGGCCCGCGACGATGTCGCTGCCGATGCGGTCGACCGTGTTGCCGTGAACGTTCTTGATCATGCCTGCCTGTGGGTGTGTGGTTCTGGTGGTGTCCGGTGCCTGTTTGCCTGCCCGTATCGGGGCCGGATTCAGGCAGCTCCTGCCTGTGCCGGCCACTCGAAAACCCTGAATGCGCGACAGCTCGTCACGCTTATCATATGATGATTGAAACCGGCGTCCCGCAGGAAAAACCCTGAGGATTTCCGCAAAGCATCAACGACGAAGAGACACATCCCATGAGCAACGCCCCGAAGAAAAAGCCCGCCAGCGAACTGCGCAGCCAGCAGTGGTTCGGACGCCACGACCGCGACGGTTTCATCTACCGCAGCTGGATGAAGGGCAAGGGCGTGCCGCACGACCAGTTCGACGGTCGCCCGGTCATCGGCATCTGCAACACCTTCAGCGAACTCACGCCCTGCAACTCGCACTTCCGCACGCTCGCCGAGCAGGTGAAGATCGGCGTGTACGAGGCCGGCGGCTTCCCGCTCGAGTTCCCGGTGATGTCGCTGGGCGAGACGCTCTTGCGCCCCACCGCCATGCTGTACCGCAACCTCGCGAGCATGGACGTCGAGGAAAGCATTCGCGGCAACCCGCTCGATGGCGTGGTGCTGCTCATGGGCTGCGACAAGACCACGCCCGCGCTGATGATGGGCGCGGCCAGCGTCGATCTGCCGACCATCGGCGTGTCGGGCGGCCCGATGCTCTCGGGCAAGTGGCGCGGCCAGGAGCTGGGCTCGGGCACCGGCGTGTGGCAGATGAGTGAGCAGGTGCGCGCCGGCACGCTCAAGCTGCAGGACTTCTTCGAGGCCGAGAGCTGCATGCACCGCAGCCACGGCCACTGCATGACGATGGGCACGGCCAGCACCATGGCCAGCATGGTCGAGTCGCTGGGCATCGGCCTGCCGGGCAACGCGGCCTACCCTGCCGTCGACGGCCGGCGCAACGTGCTGGCGCGCCAGGCGGGCCGGCGCATCGTCGACATGGTGCATGAAGACCTGAACATGTCGAAGATCCTCACGCGCCAGGCGATCGAGAACGCGATCAAGGTCAACGCGGCCATCGGCGGTTCGACCAACTTCGTGATCCACCTGCTGGCCATTGCGGGGCGCATGGGTGTCGAGCTCACGCTCGACGACTTCGACCGCCTCGCCGCCGACCTGCCTTGCCTCGTGAACCTGCAGCCCTCGGGCCAGTTCCTGATGGAAGACTTCTGCTACGCGGGCGGCCTGCCGGTGGTCATCAAGGAAATCGCCGACCACCTGCACAAGGACATCCTGACCGTCACCGGCCAAAGCGTGTGGGAGAACGTGAAGGACGCCGAGAACTACAACCCGCAGGTCATCCGCACCCAGGCCGAGCCCTTCAAGGACAAGGCCGGCATCTGCGTGCTGCGCGGCAACCTCGCGCCCAACGGCGCCATCATCAAGCCCAGCGCGGCCACGCCCGAGCTGCTCGTGCACAAGGGCCGCGCGGTGGTGTTCGAAAGCGCCGACGACCTGCACAAGCGCATCGACGACGAGAACCTGGACATCGACGAGCACTGCATCATGGTGCTCAAGAACTGCGGCCCCAAGGGCTACCCCGGCATGGCCGAGGCGGGCAACATGCCGCTGCCGCCGAAGGTGCTGCGCAAGGGCATCACGGACATGGTCCGCATCAGCGACGCACGCATGAGCGGCACGGCCTACGGCACCGTCGTTCTGCACACCGCGCCCGAAGCGGCTGCGGGCGGCCCGCTGGCTCTGGTGCAGGACGGCGACATCGTCGAGCTCGACGTGCCGAACCGCAAGCTGCACCTGCATGTGAGCGACGAGGAACTGGCGAAGCGCCGCGCGAAGTGGGTGGCGCCCAAGGCCCCGCTCGATTCGGGATACTGGAAGCTGTACGTCGACACGGTGCTGCAGGCCGACCAGGGAGCGGACCTGGCCTTTCTGCGTGGTCGTCGTGGGGCTTTTGTGCCGCGAGACAATCACTGATTTGGAGAGATCCAGGGCGCGCTCCCGCCGACGGGGTACCTTGCTCCGCGAATGTCCCCCGCCCTTCGGGCTCCTCCTTGATTTCGCTGCGCAAGGCACCCCATCGACGTGAGCGTTGTTCGCTGCAGTCGTTGATCGGCACGCACAACAACCGCGCCTCCAGTGCTCAGGGCACTGGGTGCTTCCCGCAGCGAAATCAAGGAGGAGGCCGCAGGCCGGGGGACATTCGCGGAGGGAAGTACCCGGTGTCCTGGGCACGCGCCCCGAACAAACTCTCGAAACGCAACAGACGACAGACATGACAAGACTCATCGCCATCGACTGGGGCACAAGCTCGCTACGCGGTGCATTGCTCGACCCGAGCGGGCAGGTCATCGAAGAGCGCAGCGACGCCCGCGGCATCCTCACCGTGCCCGAGGGCGGCTTTCCTGCCGTGTTCGAGTCACTGTTCGGCGACTGGATGCGCCTGGAAGACACGCGCTGCCTGATCTCCGGCATGGCCGGCAGCAAGCAGGGCTGGGTCGAAGCGCCCTACTGCCCCTGCCCCGCGGGCCGCGTCGAAGTAGGCCGCAGCATCATCGCCACAGACGCCATCCCCGGCGCGCGCATCGCCATCGTGCCCGGCCTGAGCGACGAGCACGCCGGCGTGCCCGACGTGATGCGCGGCGAAGAGGTGCAGATCCTCGGCGCCATGACGATCACCGGCCTGGACGACGGCGTCTTCGTGCTGCCCGGCACCCACAACAAATGGGCCACGGTCAAGAAGGGCCGCGTCGCCGGCTTTCGCACCTACATGACGGGCGAGTTCTACGCGCTGCTGAGCCAGCACTCGATCCTGGGGCGCACGCTCGACGCGGCCGCGCCACTCGACGAAGCCGCGTTCCTCGAAGGCGTGACGCGCTCCGAGAACGGCCACGGCCTGTTGCACAACGCTTTCGGCACGCGCACGCTCGCGCTGTTCGAGCGCATGCCCAAGGAAGAGCTGTCGAGCTACCTCTCGGGCCTGCTCATCGGCGAAGAGCTGCGCACGCAATCGGTACAGGCCGTCGGCGAGGTCGTGCTGATCGGCTCTTCCACCCTCACCCAGCGCTACACCCTGGCCCTGCGCGCCACCGGCGTCGCCACGCGCACGCTCGGCGCCGAAGCCACCTGGGCCGGACTGCACACGCTGTCCGGCTTCCTCGACACCGACAGGACACCCGCCCCATGACCACGCCCCTCGATAAATTCAACGCCGCGATGCAGGCCCTGCCGCTGGTGGCCATCCTGCGCGGCCTCTCGCCCGCCGAAGCCGCCGACGTGGGCGACGCCATCGTCGAACCCGGCTTCCGGTTGCTCGAAGTGCCGCTCAATTCGCCGCAGCCGCTGGAGAGCATCGCGCTGATGCTCCAGCGCTTTCCCACCGCGCTGGTCGGCGCGGGCACGGTGCTTGAAGCAAAGCAGGTGCGCGAGGTGCATGCGGCCGGCGGCGAGCTGATCGTGTCGCCCAACTTCAATGCTGAAGTCATCGCCGAGGCCGCGCGCCTGGGCATGGCCTGCCTGCCCGGCGTGATGACGCCGACCGAGGCCTTCGGCGCGCTCGCGGCCGGTGCCACGGGCCTCAAGCTGTTCCCGGCCGAGCTGGCCTCCCCCGCCGTGGTGAAGGCCTTGCTCGCGGTGCTGCCCGCCGGCACGCCCGTGATGCCCGTGGGCGGCATCGCGCCCGACAACATGGGCGCATGGCGCGCGGCCGGCGCGGCCGGCTTCGGCATCGGCTCGTCGCTCTACAAGCCCGGCAAGACCGCCGCCGCCGTGCGCGAGGACGCGCAGCGCTTCGTGGCGGCCTGGGCCGGGCTGGTCCGCGCCTGATCCAACACACCCCGTCCACCACAAGAAAGAAGGAGACCCCCGCGATGTCCGCCGATTCCGAATACGCCAGCCCCGCCGTGCGCCAGTTGCGCGAAGACCTCGCGCTCGCATTGCGCGCCGCGGCCCACCACGGGCTGTCCGAAGGTGTGTGCAACCATTTCAGCGTGTTGCTGCCGGGCGCGCAGGACCGCTACCTCATCAACCCGCGCGGGCTGCACTGGAGCGAGATCGGTCCCGACGACATCGTGCTGATCGACGTGCACGGCGAAGTGCTCGCAGGCCGTCATCGCGTGGAACCCACCGCCCTCTTCATCCACGGCGCGGTGCACCGGCTCACGGGCCACGCCGTGGTGCTGCACTGCCACATGCCCTACGCGACGGCGCTGACGCTCACGGTCGACCGCGCGCTCGACCCGACCGCCAGCCAGAACGCCATGCGCTACATGAACCGCATCGCCATCGACGCCGAGTACAACGGCCTGGCACTGGACGACGCCGAGGGCGAGCGCATCGCGCGCGCCATGGCGGGCAAGGACGTGGCCTTTCTCGCGAACCACGGCGTGATCGTGGCGGGCGGCACCATCGCCCACGCCTACGACGACCTGTACTACCTGGAGCGCGCCTGCCTGCACCAGGTGATCGCGCAATCGACCGGGCGCCCGCTGGTGCCGGTCAACGCCAAGCTGGCCGCGCATGTGGCGGCGCAGATCCAGGGCGAGCGGGAACAGTCCGACCTGTTCTTCGAAGCCCTGCGGCGCATGCTGCCGGCCCCGCAACGCTGAAAGAGCGTGAGCGCAGCGGCTTACAGCTCTTCATGCGATTTCGCTTCCGGCTTACAAGAACTTCACATAATGGCGCGACGATGAGGCATCGCAATCACTCCCCAGGAGTCGCCATGAAAAAACTGACATTCGCCTTCGGTGCTGCCGCCCTGCTGTCGCTGGCCGCCCTCACCGCGCCGGCCCATGCCCAGGCCGGCGGCCCGTTCATCCAGGCCCAGGTGTACGTGACACCAGCGCCGCCGCCGCGCCATCACTACTACGCCCCGCCGCCGCCTCCGCGCCACTACCACCCGGGCTACTACGACGGTCCGCGCCGCCACGGCTACTACGACCACGGCCGCCGCGATTGGGAAGGCCGTCGCCACGGCCGCCGGGACAACGACGGCGACGGTGTGCCCAACCGTTACGACCGCCGCCCCAACAACCCCTACCGCTACTGACGCACGCCCTCAGGCCGGCGGGCTCGCATAGGCGGGCCGCTCGGTCGACAGGCTCTGCTTGAGCTGGCGCGTGACCTCGTCGGCCAGCACCTCGGGCAGCCCCGCTTCCACGCCCGCCAGCGCCTGGCGCGCGGCGTCATCGGGCGAGGTCTTGGGACCGGGCAGGCGCGCCGCCATGTCGGTGTCCATGAGCGCCACGTGCAGGCTCGTGACCTGCGTGCCCTGCCCCGCCAGTTCGTTGCGCAAGCCGTTGCTCAGCGACCAGGCCGCCGACTTGGTGGCGCTGTAGGTCGCCACGCCGGGGAACGTCGTCCAGGCCAGGGCCGACAGCACGTTGAGGACCGCACCACCGCCATTCGACGCGAGCACCGGCGCAAAGGCCTGTGTGAGCGCCCAGGGGCCGAAGAAGTTGGTCTCGAACTCGGCGCGCGCCGCGGCCACCGCGTCGGGCGATCCCAGGAAGCTCGATCCGCGCGAGATGCCCGCGTTGTTGACCAGCAGCGTCACGTCGCCGCAGGTGCGCACCGCGGCCTCGATCTGCGCGGGCTGCGTCACGTCGAGCGCCACGGGCACGACGCCCGCGAGCGTGATGCTCTTGGGGTCGCGCGCGGCCCCGTAGACCTTGCGCGCGCCGGCCGCGAGCGCCGCCTTGGCGAACGCCAGGCCGAGCCCCCGGTTGGCGCCGGTGATGAAGACGACGGAATCCTTGATCTGCATGACGAGCCTTTCGTTGATGAAGAGATAGCGAGAGCGCTTCAGGCCTGCGCCACGCGGCGCAGCAACCCTTGGGTCGTGCGCGGCCAGCCGACGCGGCCGAACCACGCACCGCCCGCGATGGCCGAGGCGATGACGATGCCGTACACCACCAGCGCCACGCCCTGCGCCGCGAACACGCCGGTGAGCCCGCCGCCCCAACGCAGCGCCAGCCAGCCGCCCGTGCCCGCAACGGCGAGCCGCGCGATGTTGCCGAGCACCGGCCACAGCAGCCGGCCCGCACCCTGCGACGCGAAGTACAGCACCAGCCCGACGCCGAAGAAACCGTACAGCGGCCCCACCACGCGCAGGTAGTGTGCGCCGGTCTCGAGCATCACGGGGTCGTGGCCGAACAGCATCAGCCACGGACGCGGGAACAGCGCGGCGGCCAGCCCGATGACCTCGGCCATGCCGAAGGCCAGCGCCGCGCCAGCCCAGGTGGCACGCAGCGCGCGCTCGCGCAGCCCCGCGCCCATGCAGGTGCCGACCATCGCGACCAGCGGCGCGCCGAGGCCGAACACCAGCGGCACCAGCAGGTACTCGAGCCGCGACGCGGTGCCGTAGCCGGCCAGCGCGCCCGCGCCGAAATGGCCGGTGAGCGCGGTGGCGATGCCGATCGACAGGTTGGTCGCCACCGTCGACACCGTGCCCACCAGCCCGATGCGCAGGATGTCGCGGAACAGCGGCCAGCGCATCTGGAACGCCGCCAGCGTGGGCCGCAGCAGGCTGCGCGGCGAGCGCAGGTAGGCGATGAGTGCGAGCGAGCCCAGCAGGTAGTACAGCAGCAGCGCCAGCGCCCCGCCCGCGATGCCCATGCCGCCCCACGGCCCGATGCCGAAGATCAGGAGCGGCGACGCGGGAATGAGGAACACCACGCCCACCACCGTCACGTTGGCCGGCACCGCCATGTTGCCGGTGCCGCGGATGATGGCGGACAGCGAGTTGAAGAGCCACACCAGCACCGCGCCCGCGAACACCCAGTTCGAATACGTGAGCGCGGCTTCCAGCGCCGCGCCGGTGCCGCCCATCACGCCGTACAGCCAGCGCCCGCCCAGCAGCAGCGCGAGCGTGAAGCACAGGCCGAAGCCGATCGCGATGACCACCGCATGCCACACCAGCGCATCGGCGTCGCCCCGGCGGCGCGCGCCCAGCGCACGCGCGATCGACGAGGCGATGCCGCCGCCCATCGCGCCGCTGGAGGTCATCTGCATCAGCATGACGATGGGGAACACCAGCGCCATGCCGGCCAGCGCGTCGGTGCCGAGCTTGCCGACGAAGTAGGTCTCGATGAGCCCGACGGAGGCCTGCGCCAGCATCACGAGCACATTGGGCGCGGCCAGCCGCAGCAGCGTGGGGATGATGGGCGCCTCGAGCAGGCGGCGCGTGCGCGGGTCGAGGTCGCCGTTCGCTTGTTGGGGGGTGGTCATGCGGATCTCCGGCAGTCAGGCGCGTGCGGCGGCGTTGGTGGTGGCCGTGGCCGGTGCAGCGGCGGTCTTGGCGGGACGGCGGATCGCCATCACGATCAGCGCCGCGAACAGGCAGGCCGCGCCGGCCGTGTACAGCGCGGGCGTGTAGGTCAGCAGCAGCGTGCGCGCAAAGCCCGCGCCATAGGCCGCTGTGGCCGCGCCCAGCTGGTGGGCCGCGAAGATCCAGCCGAACACCAGCCCGACCTTCGCGGGGCCGAAGGCGGCGCCCGCGAGCTTGACGGTCGGCGGCACGGTGGCGATCCAGTCCAGGCCGTAGAACATCGCGAACAGGCCCAGGCCGTAGATCGTGAACTCCGAATGCGGCAGCCAGAACAGCGACAGCCCGCGCAGGCCGTAGTACCAGAAGAGCAGCTTGCGGTTGTCGTAGCGGTCGGAGAGCCAGCCCGACAGGATGGTGCCGACGAAGTCGAAGGCGCCCATCATCGCGAGCACCGAGGCGGCGGGCACGGCGCTCATCCCGTAGTCGCCGCACAGCGAGATGAAGTGCGTCTGCACCAGGCCGTTGGTGCTCAGGCCGCAGATGAAGAAGGTGCCGGCCAGGATCAGGAAGGTGCGGTTGGTCGCCACCTCGCGCAGCACGCGAAACGGCGTGGCGAAGTTCATCGTGAACGCGGGCGCCGGCGCCGGCTGCGTGCCGGGCGCTTCGCCGTAGGGCAGCAGGCCGATGTCCGACGGCCGGTTGCGCACCAGGCACAGCGCGAGCAGCGCGATCACCACGCTGCCGACCACGATCGGCACGATGGCCGAGCGCCAGCCCCAGTGCTCGATCATCCAGGCCGCCAGCGGCAGGAAGGCCAGCTGGCCGGTGGCCGCGCTGGCCGTGAGCATGCCCACAACCAGGCCGCGCCGCGCGACGAACCAGCGGTTGGCCACCACGGCGCCGAGCACCAGCGCCGTCATGCCGGTGCCCAGGCCGAGCATCAGGCTCCACAGCACGAACAGCTGCCACAGCTGCGAGGCCGTGGTGACCAGCGCCATGCCCAGGCCGACCAGCGTGAGGCCGGCGCACATCACCGCGCGCAGGCCGTAGCGCTCCATCAGCACCGCGGCGAACGGGCCCATGAGGCCGAACAGCGCAAAGCGCAGCGCGAGCGCGGACGAGATCTGCTCGGTGCTCCAGCCGAACTCCTCGCCGAGCGGCTTCATCATCGCGCCCGGCAGGCCGAGCGCGGCCGACATGGTGAGCATGGTCAGGAAGGTGACGGCGGCGACGATCCAGCCGTAGTGGATGCCGCGGCGCTGCAGCCATGCGGAGACGTGGGTGGCGAACATGGGACCTCTGGAACTGTTGGAATGGGTCGGGGGAGAAACGAAGAGACAGGGAATCCGGCCGCGCGGCTTCGTAGACGCGGAACGTGTTCGTTGTGGGGGTGGCGGGAAGCGTCAGTCCTGCACGTCGACCGGCTCGCCCGTGCCGAGCAGCGCGAGCGATTCGTCGATGAGCGCATGCAGCGCCAGCACGCGCTCCACGCCCAGCAGCGCATTGAGCTTGAGCTGCGCCGTCTTCCAGTGCTGCTGCGCTTCGCGCCACTTGGCGTCGCCGGCGTCGGTGAGCGACACCAGCCGGCTGCGCGCATCCGCGCCCGCCACTTGCGCCACCCAGCCCGCGGTGATGAGCGGCTGCAGGTTGCGGCTCAGCGTGGACGCGGTCATCTTCAGTTCGCCCGCCAGGTCGACCGGGCGCATCGGGCCCAGGCGCTTGAGGTGCGACAGCAGCGAGTACTGCGTGGTCTTGAGGCCGCTGCGCGACACCTCGGCGTCATAGTGCTGCGTCAGGCGGCGCATCAGCTGGCGCGTCTTGAAGCTGGTGCAGCCGCGGGGTTGGGTGGGTGTGTCCATGGGGTATTATTGTATGTGCAACTATTGCATATGCAATCAACCCCTCCACGCAAAGCCCCCAGCAGGAACACAGGCATGACGCAGCAAGCTTTCACCGACACCCCCTCCCATCTGCTCGACGCATGGATCGCCGAAGAACGGCAGATCGCCGAGCGCCTCGAGAACGGTCCCGGCCCCGGGCTCGCGCGCCCCGAGCAGGTCGCCGGCAAGACCGGCTTGGAGGTCATGCAGGCCATGCTCAACGGCGAGATTCCCTACGCCGCCATCGCCAAGACGCTGGACTTCACCATCGTCTCGGTCAGCAAGGGCATCGCCATCTTCCAGGGCACGCCGCTGCCGCAGCACCTGAACCCGCTGGGCACCATCCACGGCGGCTGGGTCGCCACGATGCTCGACTCGGCGCTGGGCTGCTCGGTCCACACCATGATGCCGCCCGGTCGCGCGTACACGACGGCCGAGCTCAGCGTGAACTACGTCAAGGGCCTCACGCCGAAGGTGCAGCGCGTGCGCGCCGAGGGCAAGGTGATCCACTGCGGCAAGCAGCTCGCCACCGCCGAGGCGCGGCTGGTCGGGGCGGACGGCACGCTGTATGCGCATGCGACGACGACGTGCCTGGTGTTCGAGGTGCCGGCGGGGCGGTGAGGTCCCAAAGACCCCGCTCTCGTTGAATTGCGGGGCGCCCCTCACTTCTTTGAAGGCCGACATATGTCGGCCTTTTTCGTTGGGGCGTTCGGCGAGAAAGTCGTCATCGCCAACCAAGGAAAAGACTGCCATGGCCGCCATGGGCTGGCCGGCGGCGGAACCCTCCGCCGCCGAACCCGAAGGTACCGCCTGCGTTCGCGCAAGGCAGCCCGCAGAGGACTCAACCAGATGACAACGACACTTACCGAAAAGACTTTTGCCGAGCTGTTCACCTATGCGGGCGGCACGAACGGCTCTCGCGTTAACGCCCAAGGCTTCATCGAGCCCTGCGCCACGCCGCGCTTCGACTTCGATCCGATCACGAAGGTGGCGAAGGGGCTGCTCATTGAAAACGCGCGAATCAACCAATTGGCGTTTTCGTCGCGATTTGAAAACGCGGTCTGGGCGAAGACGAGCGTCACCGCCGTGCCTGGCGCAGCCCAGGCGCCGAACGGACGTTGGGATGCCTGCAAGCTGACCTTGCTCAACGGCGGGATCGCGTCCGTGGGCCGCGCGTCGCAGACGACTGCCAAAGCGGCGGCCGCAATCATCTACGCCTTTTCTTTCTATGCGAAGGCCGCAGGCTCCTCGAATGGATGGGCCTTTGCTTCCGGCGCGACAACAGGCGAAAGAATCAGCTTCGCCTTCGACCTGTCGGCCTTGACCATCTCCCTCTTCACCACCTCTGTCTTTACGGAGGTGTCGAAACGGATCGTCGATGTCGGCGGTGGGTGGCGCAGGGTCGAGATCGTCTTCACGACAGACGCATCCGCGGCGCTGACCGCGGCCGTCTACCCCGGCGCAGCGGCTACCGGCACCGGTCCCGGCGACGGCGTCGCCGGCCTCTACATCTGGGGTGCGCAGCTCGAAGTGGGTGCGTTCGCCAGCTCCTACATCCCCAGTTGGGACGGAGTCACGGCACGGGCCTCGATCGGCAGCTACTACGACGCCAAAGGCATCCTGCGCTATGCGGCGGCAGGCGTTGCGCGCAACAGCTACGAGCCGTCGAATCTGGCGTTGCCGCCTGTGCTGATGGTGGAAGAGCAGCGCACCAACATCCTGCTCAAGAGCAGCGACATGCATTTGGTTCCATGGTTCTTTGCCGGCGCAGTCTCACGTGCGACCGGCAAGTTGGCCCCCGACGGGACATTGCGAGCCGTCGAGGTCTCCGGAACACCTACCGGATCATTGGGCCAGTCGGCGGCTGCTACATCGACGGTGATGACGTTCTCCGTCTATCTGAAAAACGTATCGAGGAACGCTCCAGTGTCGCTACAGCTGCGCAATACGACCACAGCGGCGCAGTTCACTTTCGGCTATGCCACGCTTCATGGTGGCAGTCCTTCTATCTCGGGCAATGGGTGGGAAATGCGGTCGGTAGGCGGCGGATGGTTCCGCTGCGCATTCACCCAGTCTACGGGGATCACCGTCGGCGATACGCTTGCCATCTACCCATTTCATGTCGGCGACGGCACCGACCACGGTGCATTTCAGATCTGGGGCGCCCAGCTCGAAACGGGCGCCTTTGCTACAAGCTACGTTCCGAGCGTCGAGACCTTTACCGGACGTGCTTCCATCGGGACCTACTTCGATTCGACCGGCGCAATGAAGACCGCTGTGGTCGGCGCAGCGCGGATGACTTACAACCCCGCCGACCCGACCATTGCGCCTTGGCTGATGCAGGAGGCGGAGGGCGCGAACCTGTTCACCGAAAGCGAGTTCCGCAACGGTGTTTCGGATGCGCCAACCCGCAATGGTGTGACGGCCACGACGGTAGATTGGCTCGGATTCACAACAGGGCTTGCATTCCAAGCACCGACCGGCCCATACAACTACGCGGTCAAGGCGGCCACCCTTGCCGCGTCGACGACTTACGTGGTTTCAGCCTTTGTGAAAATGGATGATGGCCTTCCGCCTGTTCTCGGTCTGGGGGCAGGTGCGGATTTGGCGATGGTGATCGCCAACGGTGCTGTTGGAACAGGAGCCACATCGGTAGTGCACGTCGGCAATGGTGTGTACAAGGTCTCTGGCTGGGCGACAACTGGCGCAGCACCCGCCGGTGGCGCTGGAATCTACAAGTACGCCGCCAACAGTGCACGGACCTTCAAGGTCACCGGATACCAGCTCGAACAGGCCTCGTTCGCGTCAAGCTACGTTCCGACCACGACGGCCCCTGTGACCCGCCTTGCTGACGCGGCAACCTCGGTCGCCGCGACCCGCCAAGCGGACACCGCGACCTCAGCGGCCACGACGCGCGCAGGCGACAACGTCCGTGTCGATACGAGCAAGGGCTGGTGCAATGCAACCGAGGGCACGATCTTCATGGAGTTCGGTCGCCCGCTCATGGGGCCCGCAGAGTCTCGGACCCTGGTGGAGATCGGAGCCACGTCCTCGAACCGTCTTGGCATCGGCTTCAACCCTACCGGCACTGCACACGCCGTTTCGGTGACCAACGGTGTCGTCGGGCCCAGCACCTCGACAGCCAACCTTGCTGGCACGCCGGAGGGCGGCACAGTGAAGGCGTCGATCAGCTACGGCGTCGACGGAGTTCGTTTCGGGTGCAACGGTCAAACGCTGAGGAAGGTCGCGTTGGCGGCAGTCTCACCCTTTGCCTTCCTCGGGATCGGGAATCTCTGCTACGGGGGCAACCAGCCCTTCTTTCATGTGCGCGCGCTGCGCTACCAGCCGCAGAAGCTCACTGACGCTGAGGTGGTGGCGCTGACGGCATAGGAAAGAGCCCCGAGCCTGCCCTTGTTTCCTTGGACGCCACTCCGTTTCAGCTGGCGTAACGGAATGGCAGTCGCGCTGTCGTGTCACCGGCTGCCAAGTCCTTGCGGAGCGCTTCACCTTGACGGCCTAGAGCCCCCAGCCGAGCGCATCGCAGTAAACCCTCAACCCGTAAGCCAAAGGAAAACCCACCCCTCCCCGTCAGTGATAATTGTTCTCATCAGCGACGCACCCGTCGTCGCCGATGCCTTTCCTAGAACACCTCACCGCACCTGGAGGATCCTTCATGACCGACCGTTCCGGCCCCCAGGGCCGCGTGGCGCACGCCCTCCTCGGCGTTTCCGCCGCCTGGCTCGCCCTCTCCGCCCTGCCCGCGCACGCCGCCAATGACGAGCTCACGCTCTACACGACGCGCGAGCCGGCGCTGATCCAGCCGCTGATCTCGGCGTTCAGCGCGCAGAGCAAGATCAAGGTCAACACGGTGTTCGTGAAAGACGGCCTGCTGGAGCGCGTGAAGGCCGAAGGCGCGCGCTCGCCGGCCGACGTGCTGATGACGGTGGACATCGGCAACCTCGTCGACCTCGTCGAAGGCGGCGTGACGCAGCCGGTGAAGTCGGCTGCGCTCGAGTCGGCCATTCCGGCCAACCTGCGCGGCGCCGACGGCCAGTGGTTCGCGCTCTCGCTGCGCGCGCGCGTGCTGTACGCCGACAAGAACCAGCCGCTGACCAGCTTCCGCTACGAAGACCTGGCCAACCCGAAGTACAAGGGCAAGGTCTGCATCCGCGCCGGCCAGCACCCCTACAACACGGCCCTGGTGGCCGCGATGATCGCGCACGACGGCGAAGCCAAGACCGAGCAGTGGCTGCGCGGCGTCAAGGGCAACCTGGCGCGCAAGGCCACCGGCGGCGACCGCGACGTGGCGCGCGACATCCTCGGCGGCATCTGCGACATCGGCGTGGCCAACTCGTACTACGTCGGCCAGATGAAGAGCGCCAAGGAAGGCACCGACGCGCGCAAGTGGGGCGACGCCATCAAGGTGATCCGCCCGACCTTCGCCAGCGCCAAGAGCGGCGGCACGCATGTGAACATCAGCGGCGCGGCCGTGGCCAAGAACGCGCCGCAGCGCGCCAACGCGGTCAAGCTGCTCGAGTTCCTGGTGTCGGAACCGGCCCAGGCGCTGTACGCCGACGCCAACTACGAATACCCGGTGCGCAAGGGCGTGGCCCTCGACCCGATCATCGGCCAGTCCATCGGCGAACTGAAGGTCGACCCGCTGCCGCTGACCGAGATTGCCAAGTACCGCAAGCAGGCCAGCGCCCTCGTCGACAAGGTCGGCTTCGACCAGTGACCTTGCATGGCCGGGCACACCTTGCCGGCAACTGAATGCTGATTTCGCGGCGCCAGCCGCCGGGCCTGCGCGCCGCGGGCCCGGCATGGCGCTGCGCGTCGTTCCTGATCGCCCTCGGCGTGCTCGCGCCGGTGCTCACGCTGGCCTGGCTCGCGTTCGGCTCGGGCGTCGGCCACTGGGGGCCGCTGTTCGCGCACGTGCTGCCGCAGGCGGCGCTCAACACGGCGCTGCTGCTCGCGGGCGTCGGCACCCTCGTCCTCGTGATCGGCACCGGCTGTGCCTGGCTGGTCACGGCGCATGATTTCCCCGGCCGCGGCGTGCTCAACTGGGCGCTGCTGCTGCCGCTGGCGATGCCGACCTACATCGTCGCCTTCGCCTACCTCGACCTGCTGCACCCGATCGGCCCCGTGCAGGGCGCGATCCGCTGGATGCTGGGCTTCGACAGCCCGCGCCAGTTCCGTCTGCCCGACCTGCGTTCGATGCCGGGCGCGATCTTCGTGCTGGGCTTCGTGCTCTATCCGTACGTCTACATGACGGCGCGCGCGATGTTCATGACCCAGCCGGCGCACCTGCTGGAAGCGGCGCGCACGCTGGGCGAGAACCGGCGCGGCGCCTTCTTTCGCGTGGCCCTGCCGCTGGCGCGGCCGGCGCTGGCCGTGGGCTTGAGCCTGGCGCTGCTCGAGACGCTCAACGACATCGGCGCCTCCGAATTCCTCGGCGTGAACACGCTCACGGTGGCGGTCTACACCACCTGGATCACGCGCTCCGACCTGGCCGGCGCCGCGCAGATCGCCTGCGCGATGCTGTTCGTGGTGGTGGCGCTGGTCTGGCTCGAACGCAACGGCCGCCAGCACCAGCGCTTCGGCTCCGCGCAGCGCATGCGCGCGGTGCAGCCCCGGCGCCTGCACGGTGGCGCGGCCTGGGCGGCGACCGCGACGGCGGCGCTGCCGGTGCTGATCGGTTTTGTCGCGCCCGCGCTGTACCTGGTCTGGGAAAGCGGCAAACGGCTGTACCAGGGCGGCGGCATTTCGCAGGGCCTCGTGGCCAGCCTGGGCAACACGCTGGCGCTCGCGGCGGGCGTGACGGTGGTGGCCGTGGCGGCGGGGCTGGTCGTGGCCTGGGCCTCGCGCAGCCAGGGCACGAGCCTCAACCGCGCCCGCTGGCAGGCGCGCGTGGCCACGCTGGGCTACGCGGTGCCGGGCACCGTGCTCGCCATCGGCCTGCTGACGCCGGCGCTGGCCTTCGACGCGGCGCTGGCCGGCGCGATGGGCTGGCAGGGCCTGCCGCTGATGGGCGCGGGCATCGTGCTGGTCATGGCCTGCGCGATCCGCTTTCTTGCGATGCCCGTGGGTGGCATCGAGGCCGGGCTGGCGCGCATTCCGCCGGCCATCGAGCAGGCCTCGCGCCTGCTCGGCGAAACCACCGGCGGCACGCTGCGCCGCGTGCACCTTCCGCTGCTGCAGCCCGCCATCGCGGCGGGCGCGCTGCTGGTCTTCGTCGACGCCATGAAAGAGCTGCCGGCCACGCTGTTGCTGCGCCCGGCCAACTTCGACACCCTCGCCACCTGGCTCTACGCCGAGGCCGCGCGCGGCACCTACGAGGAAGGCGCGATCGCCGCGCTGGCCATCGTGGTCGCCGGCCTGCTGCCGGTGGTGCTGCTGGCGCGCAACCAGCTCGGCACGACACCGGCGGTGACGCCTCCCGACACGGACCCCGCATGAGTTCCCCGCTTCATCTCGACTCGCTCCAGCTCGCGTACGACACGCCGCGCGGCCCGCACACGGTGGTCGACGGCTTTTCGCTGGACCTGCCCGCGGGCGAGATCGCCTGCCTGTTCGGCCCCTCGGGCTGCGGCAAGACCACGGTGCTGCGCGCCATCGCCGGCTTCGAGCCCGTGCGCGCCGGCACCATCCGCCTCGGCGACACGCTGCTGTCGTCGCCGCAGAAGCACCTGCCGCCCGAGCAGCGGCGCGTGGGCATGATGTTCCAGGAGTACGCGCTGTTCCCGCACCTGTCGGCCGCCAGGAACGTCGCCTTCGGCCTGCGCCGCCTGGGCCGCGCGGCGCAGCAGGCGCGCGTGGCCGAGATGCTCGCGCTGGTCGGCCTGGCCGAGGCCGGCGAGCGCTACCCGCACGAACTGTCGGGCGGCCAGCAGCAACGCATCGCACTGGCCCGCGCGCTGGCGCCCTCGCCCGCCTTGCTGTTGCTGGACGAACCGTTTTCCAACCTCGACGGCGGCACGCGCGAGCGCCTGACCGGCGAGGTGCGCGGCATCCTGAAGAAGGCCGGCCAGACCGCGATCCTCGTCACGCACAACGAGGCCGAGGCGCATGCGATGGCCGACCGCATCGGCGTGATGCACAACGGGCGGATCACGCACTGGCTGGAGACGGCCTCGTAAAGGGAGGCGCTCCGATGCACAAGGCGACCCGACTCTTCCTCGCGTGGGCGACATTGCTCGGGTCGGCGATGCCGGCCATGGCAGAAGTCCGCACGGTCTACCAAGGCACCCTCGGCACCAGCGAGGTCGTGCTCGAAGTGAATGCCACTGGCGGCGGGCGGTATTTCTATCGCCGCCACGGTGTCGACATTCCGCTCTCCGGGCCAGTGACGAAGCTCGTGGAAGCCCTCCCGATCCAGGGCGAGGCGATGTACCGGGCGGCACAAGGCGGCAACGCGCCGTTGTTCGAAGATGCGCAGACCCGGCAGCCGGGCCCGACGTGGCGCGGCCAAGTCGTCGACGGCACCTTTGCCGGAAGCTGGAGCGATGGCCCCGGCAAGCAGAACGTCGCGTTCGAGCTTCGGCAAGTTCGCCAGTACGACCCAGACCGGAGTCCCGGCGCCACTGCGCCGGTGACGCGCGCCATCCCGCCAGGCAACACCACCGGCGCGGCTTCGGACGCGCCGATCTCCATCGAGACGGCACCCTACGACCACCTGAAGCTGCAGACCCCGCTCAAGCAAGGCGCGGAGCACGTCAGCGGAGCGGTGGCATGGCGCATGGTCATCGATCCGCGCACGCGCTTTTCCTATCCGCGGCTCACGCGACACCCGAATGCACGCGTGGTCGAGAAGGTCAACGCCATCCTCGCGCGCAGGCACGGACAGCTCAGCCTCGCCGCGCTCGAATGCAAGGCCACCCTTTACACCGCGACGCACCCGGCAGCCGGCTCGCTGGGAAACTACGACGCGGAATCGGTGCGCGTCACCTTTCTCAGCCCGACGCTGATGAGCGTCGTCGAATCGGGAAGCGCCGACTGCGGCGGCGCCCATCCCCACAACCACTACGCGCCCTACACGCTCGACCTGGTCCGTGGCGAGTACCTCGACTTCGATCGCCTGTTCCGCGCGTTCACCCAGACACCGGACGGGTTCGCGCCGAGCAAGACGCTCATGGCGCTGATCGGGAAGAAGCTGAAAGCACAGGGACGCGGGCCCGAATCCGCAGCCGCCGCAGACCCGCAGCACTACACGGGTTGCGACGAGGTGTGGCCCGAGTACCTGGCGTTGCATTTCGAGCGCACCCGCGGGCGCGATGCGCTGGCCGTCGCGGTCAGCGGCGTGCCGCATGCGCTCGGCGCCTGCCTCGGCACCACGGTGGCGCTGCCGTTCACCGAACTCAAGCCCCTTCTCAAACCTGCGGCCGACGCGTACCTCTTTCCCAAGCCGTAGCTACCGGGCGGCGCCCGAATGGGCTTTTCCAGAAAAGGTTGTTCAGGCCCGCAAGAATCGCGGCGATCCCGACCCAAACCCTTCGAAAGCGGAACGCCCCATGACCCAGGCCCTCACCCTCGTCAGCCACCTGCTGTGCCCCTACGTGCAACGCGCCGCGATCGCGCTGCACGAGAAGAACGTGCCCTTCGAGCGCGTCGTGATCGATCTCGCGAACAAGCCCCAATGGTTTCTCGACATCTCGCCGCTGGGCAAGGTGCCGTTGCTGAAGGTGCAGCGCCCCGACGGCACCGAGGCCGTGCTGTTCGAGAGCAACGTGATCTGCGAGTACCTCGAGGAAACGCAACCCGGCGCCCGCCTGCACCCCGAAGACCCGCTCGCACGTGCACAGCACCGTGCATGGATGGAGTTCGGCTCGGCCATCCTCGCCGACCTGTGGGGCTACGAGACCACACAGGACGCCGCCGTGTTCGCGCAGAAGCGCGAGGCACTGGCCGCCAAGTTCGAACGCGTCGAGGCCGCGCTGGCGCAAGGCCCCTACTTCGCGGGCGAAGCCTTCAGCCTCGTCGACGCGGTGTTCGCACCGGTGTTCCGCTACTTCGAAGTGTTCGACGCGATCAGCGATTCGCACCTGTTCGACGCGCTGCCCAAGGTGAACGCCTGGCGCCACGCGCTGGCGGCGCGCCCCAGCGTGCGCGCGGCGGTGGTGCCCGAGTACCCACGGCATCTGATGGATTTCCTGAAGAAGTACCAGGCGCACCTGCTGACGCTGGCCGCTTGATCGCCCGGACCAGAGGGCGACAATAGCGCCATCCCCCATAACGACACGACCCACGAGATGCGACTTCTCCACACCATGCTGCGCGTTGGCAATCTCCAGCGCTCCATCGACTTCTACACGCAGGTGCTCGGCATGACGCTGCTGCGCACGTCGGAAAACCCCGAGTACAAGTACAGCCTCGCGTTCGTCGGCTACGGCAACGGCAACCCTGACCAGGCCGAGATCGAGCTCACCTACAACTGGGGCACCGAGAGCTACGAGCTCGGCACCGCCTATGGCCACATCGCGCTCGGCGTGCCCGATGCCTACGCGGCCTGCGACAAGATCAAGGCCGCGGGCGGCAACGTGACGCGCGAGGCCGGTCCGGTCAAGGGCGGCACGACGGTGATCGCCTTCGTGACGGACCCTGACGGCTACAAGATTGAATTGATCCAGCGCAACGAGAACGCCGCGGGCGGCGGCCTGCGCTGAGCCGCTTCGGGCCACACCCCACGCCATGGCAAGCCCGAAGACAAAGAAGAAAGACGCGCCGCTGACGCGCTACGTCGCCCTGCTGCGCGGCGTGAACGTCAACGGCATCACGATCAAGAGCGCCGACCTGAAGGCGCTGTTCGTCGACGAACTCGGCTTCGGCGCGGTGCGCACGGTGCTCGCCAGCGGCAACGTGCTGTTCGACACCGACGCGCCCGATGCCGCCGCGCTGCGCACGCGCATCGAGCAGGCGCTGCGTCAGTGCTTCGGCTACGAGGCGTGGATCGTGCTGCTCACGCAGCAGCGCGTGGCCGACATGGCCGCAAGCTACCCCTTTGAGCGCATCGACGACACGCACCATCCGTACCTCGTGTTCGGCTCCGACGCCGCGATGCTCGACGAGATCATGGACAAAGCCGGCACGGTCGACGCCAAGGTCGAACAGCTGGTGCGCGGCGATGGCGTGCTGTACTGGCAGTGCCCGCGCGGCGAAAGCCTGGAGACGCCGGTCGCGAAGCTGCTTGCGAAGACCCGCTACAAGTCGAGCACCACCACGCGCAACCTGCGCACGGTGGAAAAGCTCATCACGGACTGATCGATCAGCAGCCCAGCCGGTCGGCCAGCGCGACGATGTCGCGCACATGCAGGTTGTTGTCCGGCTGCGGCGACACGTCCTTCGGCTGGTTGCGGCCGAATTCGTGGGGCCGCTCGATGTACGCCGTCTTCAGGCCGCACACGCGCGCGGCCGCCAGGTCGTCGTGGTGCGCCGCGGCGAGCATGACCTGCCCCGGCGTCGCGTCGAACACGCCCGCCACCCCGAGGTAGGTGCGCGGGTCGGGCTTGTAGGCCTTGAACACCTCGGCCGACAGCACGCAGTCCCAGGGCAGGCCGGCGCGCTTGGCCATCTCGGTGAGCAGGCCGATGTTGCCGTTGGAGAGCGTGCAGATGGTGAACTTCTTCTTCAGCCGCGTGAGCCCCTCGACCGCATCGGGCCAGGCCGGCAGGCGGTGCCAGGCGCGGCTCAGGTCGCGCTTGGCGGCGCTGTCGAGGTGGTCGGCCAGGCTGAAGTCGTGCAGCACCTGTTCGAGCATGCTCAGGTGCAACTCGTCGAGCAGCGTGAAGCCGCCCTCGCCGGCCGCGATGCGTTCCATCACGGCCTTCATGGCGGGCTGGTAGCCGGCGCGCCAGGCCAGCGCAAAGGCCGCGCCGTCCACGCCGGGCAGCACGCGCTCGACCTCGGCCGCGATGCCGCTGTGCCAGTCGACCACCGTGCCGAACACGTCGAACGCGATGACCTTGAGGTCGCCCGCGTCGAAATCGGCCGACATGCTCAGCGGGGCAGCTGGCTCGCGGCGCGCGCCAGTTGCTCGATGCGGGTCCAGTCGCCGTCGCGGATGGCGTCGGTCGGCACGATCCACGAACCGCCCACGCAGGCCACGTTCGACAGTGCGAGGAACTCGGCCGCGTTGCCCGCATGGATGCCGCCCGTGGGGCAGAAGGTGACGTCGCCGAACGGGCCCTGCCAGGCCTTGAGCATCGGCAGGCCGCCGGCCTGCAGCGCGGGGAAGAACTTCAGCTGGGTGTAGCCGTCTTCCTGCGCCGTCATGATCTCGCTGCCGGTGGCCACGCCGGGCAGCAGCGGCAGGCCGAGGTCGTGGCAGGCCTTGCCGACCGCGCGCGTGTAGCCCGGGCTCACGCCGAACTTGGCGCCGGCCAGCGCCGAGGCCTGTGCGTCGGCCGCGCTGCGGATGGTGCCCGCGCCGGCGACGGCCTCGGGCACTTCCTTGGCGATGGCCTCGATGCACTGCAGCGCCTGCGGCGTGCGCAGCGTCACTTCGAGCATGCGGATGCCGCCTGCGACCAGCGCGCGCGCCAGGGGCACGGCGTGCTTCACGTCGTTGAGCACGATGACCGGGATGACCGGGGCGTCGCGCATCACGTCGAGGGGGGTGAGTCTGTCTGTCATGTCATAGCTCCATTACGTTGCGCATCACTTTGCGGTCGATGCTTGTGTTCACAGCCAAGTGCAGGCGCCCTCTTCGGCGGTCAGCGCGTTGCGACGCATGCCGGCGAACAGTTCGCGGCCCAGGCCGTGCCCGTCCGCGATGCGTTGCGCGTCGGACAGCGTCGCGGTCTCGCGCGCGGCCCATTCGTCTTCGGGCAGCAACACGGCGAGCGTACCCGCTACGGCGTCGAGGCGGATCAGGTCGCCGTCGCGCACCTTGGCCAGCGGGCCGCCGGCGGCCGCTTCGGGCGACACGTGGATGGCGGCCGGGATCTTGCCCGAGGCACCGCTCATGCGGCCGTCGGTCACCAGCGCCACGCGGAAGCCCTTGCCCTGCAGCACCGACAGCGGCGGCGTGAGCTTGTGCAGCTCGGGCATGCCGTTGGCCTGCGGGCCTTGCCAGCGCACCACGCAGACCACGTCGCGCTCCAGCTCGCCGGCCGTGAACGCTTTTTGCAGCGCGGCCTGCGAGTCGAACACACGCGCCGGCGCTTCGATGACGTGGCGGTCGTCGGGCACCGACGACACCTTGATCACGCTGCGCCCCAGGTTGCCGCTGAGCAGCTTGAGGCCGCCGGTGGCGCTGAAGGGGCTGGCCACCGGGCGCGTGACGGCTTCCTTCTGCAGCGGCGCAGCGGGCGTCCATTGCAGCGTGTTCTCACCGGCCAGCGACGGGATGTTGGCGAATTCGCGGATGCCGCCGGCGCGCACCGTGAGCACGTCGGCGTGCATGAGGCCGGCCTCGACCAGCTCGCCGATCACGAAGCCCGGGCCGCCGCAGGCCTGGAACTCGTTCACGTCGGCACTGCCGTTGGGGTACACGCGCGTGAGCAGCGGCACCACGTCGGACAGCTGGGAGAAGTCGTCCCAGTCGATGAGGATGCCCGCGGCGCGCGCCACGGCCACCCAGTGGATCAGGTGGTTGGTGGAGCCGCCCGTCGCCAGCAGCGCGACCATGGCATTGACGATGCAGCGCTCGTCGACCATCTCGCCAATCGGCGGGCAGTTGAAGGCCGTGTCGCTCGCCTTGCCGAGCACCGAGCGCACCGCTTCGCGCGTGAGCGTTTCGCGCATGGCGTCGCCGGGCTGGATGAAGGCGGTGCCGGGCACGTGCAGGCCCATGGCCTCCAGCAGCATCTGGTTGCTGTTGGCGGTGCCGTAGAAGGTGCAGGTGCCGACCGTGTGATAGGCGGCCATCTCGGCCTCGAGCAGGCCCTGGCGGCCCACGAGCCCCTGCGCGGCCTGCTCGCGCACCTTCGACTTGGCGGTGTTCGACAGGCCCGAGGGCATCGGCCCGGCGGGCACGAAGACGGTGGGCAGGTGGCCGAAGTGCAGCGCGCCGATCAAGAGGCCCGGCACGATCTTGTCGCACACGCCGAGCATCAGCGCGCCGTCGAACATGTCGTGCGTGAGCGCGACGGCGGTGCTCATGGCGATCAGGTCGCGGCTGAACAGGCTCAGCTCCATGCCGGGCGTGCCCTGCGTGACGCCGTCGCACATGGCGGGCACGCCGCCGGCGACCTGCGCGGTGGCGCCGTGGCGGCGGGCCTCTTGCTTGATGATGTCCGGGTAGCCCTGGTACGGCGCGTGGGCCGAGAGCATGTCGTTGTAGGCGGTGACGATGCCCAGGTTGGGCGCGCGCTCGGCCACCACCTTGAACTTGTCGTTGGCCGGGATGCCGGCCACGGCGTGCGCCACGTTGGCGCAGCCCATGCGGTCGGAGCCGCGGTCGCGGGCGCGGATCTCGGCCAGGCGCGTGAGGTAGGTGCTGCGCGTGTCGCGGCTGCGCGCGCGGATGCGATCGGTGACGTCGCGGACGGTGGGGTGTGTGCTGCTCATGGGGAAGTTGGCTCTTGCTGCGTGTCGCCGGCGCGACTGTGGGCCTGGAGGCCCATCGTACCAATTCGAGCGCGACGCCCCGATGAAATCAGGCCGCAGAACGATACGAAATTACTCAGGCATGCACCCGGTCGCGTGCAGGCACAAAAAAACCCGGCCATGCCGGGTTTTTCCTTGGGGGATGCAAAAGGCCGGATCGCTCAGTCGACCAGCCGGACCTCGACGCGGCGCGCCTCGGCGTTGTTGCCCGATCCGGCGGTGACGGCGGGCTTCTGCAGGTCGATCTTCTCGGCCGGCACGCCCAGGCCCGCCAGCACCTCGCGCACCATCTGGGCGCGCTTCTTGGCCAGTTCCTCGTTCACGGCGGCATCGCCGGTGGCGTCGTGGAAGCCCGAGACCACCGCCTTGCGGCCGCCCTCGACGCCCTTGATGACCACGGCCAGCGCCTCGGCGGCGCCCGGTGCGAGGTCGGCGCTGCCGGTCGCGAAGTAGAAGTTCACCACGCCGCCGACCACGCGGATGCTGGCGCCGTCGGGGATCACCACGGTGACGGTCTCGGTGACTTCGGTCACCTGCACCGCGCCGCCCGGCGCCGCTGCCGCCGAAGCGGCGACAGCGGGCTTGGCCTGCGCGGCCGTCGCGCCCAGGCCCTTGTGCCAGAAGGCGACGCCGATCACGAACATGATCACGAGCATGATCAATGCCACCAGGAAGCCGAGGGCGAAATTCTGCTGGCTGTCGTCGTTGTTCATGGAAGCGCGATCTCCGTAGGAAAGGGGTCGGTAAATAATGGTGCGGTGAACCATGATCACGAAATTGTAGGCGCCACCCCCGACACCCCCGTGTCAGCCGTCGCGCCGGACCCCGGTCCGCCGGGGCTGGACCCCATGCCCCGTCCGCTGCGCGACCCGCAGCCGATGCTGGAACGCGCGATCGCCGACTGGGGCGGACGCGACGATCTCTGGCTGTTCGGCTACGGCTCGCTGATCTGGCGGCCCGAATTCGGCTTTGCGGAACGGCGCGCGGCCTCGGTGCACGGCTGGCACCGCGCGCTCAAGATGTGGAGCCGCGTCAACCGCGGCAGCGTGCAGACGCCGGGCCTGGTGTTCGGGCTGCTCTCGGGCGGCAGCTGCCGGGGCGTGGTGTTCCGCGTGCCGAAGGCCGAGGGCCTGGAGACGCTCAAGCGCCTCTGGCTGCGCGAGATGCCGACCGGCGTGTACGACCCCAAGTGGCTGCAATGCGGCACCGCCGAAGGGCCGGTGCGCGCGCTGGCCTTCACGCTGTCGCGGCGCAGCCCCAACTTCACGGGCGAGCTCAGCGACGAGCGCTACCGCCACATCTTCGCGAATGCCGTGGGCCGTTACGGCAGCTCGCTCGACTACGCGCGCCAGACCCTGCTCGAGCTGCGGCGCCACGCGATCCACGACGCCGCGCTGGCCCGGCTGGTGGCGCTGGCCGCCGAGCCGCCATTTCAGACACCCGCCGATTGCGGGACAGCCCCGGCTCCGGTATACGTTGCGGGGTCTTCGGACACCGCGTCCTCTCAACCCTCCACCCCGTTCATCAACAAGGAAAACCAATGATCCATCGCCGTCTCCTCGCCACTGGCACCGCCCTCCTCGCCACTGCCGTGCTCGCCGCCTGCGGCAGCATGGGCGGCAAGCCGAGCACCACGGTCGAGCTGACGCCGACCGCCGCCGTCACGCCCAACCCCGCGCGCGGCTCGGTGACGCTCACCGCCCTCGACCACGGCGTGCGCGTGTCCGGCGAGGTGCGCGGCCTGGCGCCGGGCAGCGAGCACGGTTTCCACATCCATGAAAAGGGCGACTGCGGCAACAACGGCAACGCCTCGGGCGGCCACTTCAACCCGGCCGGCGGCACGCACGGCAAGTTCTCCGCCCCCGGCAGCCATGCCGGCGAGCTGCCCAGCCTCGTGGCCGATGCCAGCGGCGTGGCGCGCTTCAGCGTCGAGAACCACGCGATCTCGCTGACCGACGGCACCGCCAACAACGTGCGCGGCCGTGCGCTCGTGGTGCACCGCGACCGCGACGACTTCACGACGCAGCCCGCCGGCAACTCCGGCCCACGCGTGCTCTGCGCGGTCGTTGCCCAGAACTAAGCAAAAAGTGTGAGTGGTCAGGCGCCCGCGCGCGCCTGCCAGAGCGCCTCGGCCCGCGCCAGGGCCTCGGGCGTGTCGATGTCGGTCACGACGCCGGCATCGTCCACCGCCAGGTCGACGACCGCATCGATGGCACGCATCGCCCGCAGGACGGACGATGCGCCCAGGTTCCCCTCCAGCGCCGCCAGCTGCGCCCCGCAGCCCGCCGCAAAGCCCACCGGATGCCCGCGCTCGCCCCGGTACTGCGGCTGCACGGCATTCACCCGCCCGCCGAGCGCGGCGGCCACCGCCCGCAGCGTCGCGGCCTGCACCAGCGGCAGGTCGCCCGGCAGGATCAGCCAGCCCGCCGCGTGGGGCGTGGCGCGCACCGCGGCGGCAATCGAATCGCCCATGCCGGGGTGCCCCGCGTCTTCCAGGTGCCACGGCAGGCCGCTCGCGTGCACCGCGTCGAGCGTGCGCTCGAGCACCGGCCGGCCTGCGAGCAGCGCCTTCAGCTTGGAACCCGTGCCGCCGGCCGCGATGAAACGCTCGCCACGGCCCGAGGCCAGCACGATCACGGTCGGGGAGTTCGCCTCGGTCGTCGTCATGGGCCGAGTATGTGCGCAACAATCCCGGCATGACTTCTTCTCCTCTTTCCAAGGACGCGCTGGCCGCGCTGCGCAAGAGCTACGAGCGCGCCGAGCTCGACGAGACCCGCAGCGCCGCCGACCCGCTCCAGCAGTTCGAGCGCTGGCTCACCGAGGCCGTCGACGCGCACATCCCCGAGCCCAACGCGATGACGCTGAGCACCGTGGGCAGCGACCTGCGGCCGTCCAGCCGCATCGTGCTCATCAAGGGCTACGACGCGCGCGGCATCGTCTGGTACACCAACTACGACAGCCGCAAGGGCCGCGAGCTGTCGGGCAACCCGTATGCCTCGCTGCAGTTCCACTGGGTCGAGCTGGAGCGCGTGGTGCGCATCGAGGGCCGCGTGGAAAGGGTCAGCGCCGAGGAGAGCGACGCCTACTACGCCAGCCGCCCGCTCGATTCACGCATCGGCGCCTGGGCCAGCCCGCAGAGCGAAGTGATCAGTGGGCGCGACGTGCTGGTGAAAAACGCCGCCGTGTACGCCGCCAAGCACCTGCTCTCGCCGCCGCGTCCGCCGCACTGGGGCGGCTTCCGTCTCGTGCCCGACCGCTGGGAGTTCTGGCAGGGCCGCAAGAGCCGGCTGCACGACCGGCTACGCTACCGGCTCGAAGGTGCGGACTGGGTGCGCGAACGGCTCGCGCCCTGAGCCTGGCTCAGGCCTCGCAACCGGCCACCTTGAACTCGACGCGCCGGTCCAGCGCGTCGCTCGCATCGTCGGCGCCCGTGCCGACGATGTTCTCGCGAAAGCCCATGCCGGCTTCGCGCAGCTTCTTCGACAGCGGCGGCGCCTCGCCCACCAGCCGCGCCTTGACGCTGGTTGCGCGCTGCAGCGACAGCCGCTCGTTGACCGCCTCCGAGCCCGTGCGGCTCGTGTGGCCCGTGACCACCACGCACGACTCGATCTGCGCCGCCTGCCGCGCGATCTGGCGCAGCCACATCGGGTAGGCCGCGCTGATCTTCGGGTCGGCCAGGAAGTCGGTCGAGCCCGGCTTGAACAGGAACTTGACACTCAGGTTGTTGCTCTCGAGCCCCAGCCGCGCCAGTGTGCCGAAGGTGCGCTCGGCATCGGCCGTGCGGCCCAGCTGCGACTGCGTGAGGTACAGCCCGCTGTAGATGCGCAGCTGCTGACCATCGGACCGCTTCGACGCGGCCTCGTAGCGGTTCAGGGCCTCGCTCATGCGGCCGGCCTCGTAGGCGGCGGTGGCCTCCTGCAGCACCGTGGCGGTCGGCAGGCGCTCCAGGTACAGCGCGTCGGCGGCCTGCCCGGCCGGCGTCTCGGCGGTGCGGATGTAGCCCTCCACGCCGCGGTCCTTGCCGTTCACGGGGCTGTCGCGGAAGAAGGCGGTGGGCCGTGTGTCGAGCGAGGCATCGCTGATGCGCGCCACCGACTGCGCGATCACCATGCCGCTCTTGATCTCGGTCATGGCGAGGTTCAGCCGGTACGGCGCGCCCGAGGCGTCCTTGTCGCGCACCAGCGTGCCGTTGAGCACGTACTGCGCGTTGCCGATCTCGTTGGCGTTGAACGGCGTCACGGTGAACTGCTTGAACTGCGCCTGCATGCGCTGCACGATGCGCTGCTCGGCCACGCGCGTCACCTCGGTCTGCTGGCCGCTCGCGCCTTCGAGCAGCGGGTCGATCACGATGCGCCGCTGCGTCAGCGTCGACTCCACCTTGGCCAGGAAGGCCGGCAGTTTCTGGGTCTGCACCATGAGGTCGTCGACCGCCTGGGTGACGGCCTGGTCGAAGGGCATGGCGCTGCTGGACGCGGGGCGGTGCGCGCAGGCGGCGGCCAGCAACGCGGCGGTGCACAGCGCCAGCACGCGCCACAGGGTGCGGGGGGCGGCGGTGTTGGTGGTGGTGGTCGTGGTCATCAGCACTGGCTCCTCAAAATGGTCATGTCCTGGTCGGACAGCGGCTCGCCGACGGCGGCGCGCATGTTGATCTCGCTGCAGCGTTTCGAAGGCGCGGGGCGGCGCTCGACGGGTTCGCGATGCGCCTCGGGCGCTGGGGCCGGGGCTGCGGTGGCGGTGATCTGCGGGCGCGGCTTCGGCGCGGGCCGCACGACGGCGGGCTTGGGCTCCGCTTCCTTGGCCGGCGGCGCCTCCGCCGGCACGGGAACGGCCAGGCAGGGCGTGCGGCATGGCTTGGCCTCGCCCGCCGCATGCGCGCGTGCGCCGTACAGCGCGATCACCGTCGCGACCACCGCCGTCACTGCAAGGGCAAGGGGCGAAACACGCGCCGGGTAGATCGTCATCAGCCGGCAAATGTAGGGGCGCGAACGCCGCTCGCCAGCCCACCAAACGGCCACCCCTGCCAAACGGCATAGGGCTAGCGCTGTCGCTCAGTCGGGCAAAAGTTCGCGAAAACGCCGGAATCCGGCGCGCCATGAAACTGGCGCGATTCAGTCGTGGGACACCGCAGAACCGGCTTTGCCGGGCTGCTGGTGTCGCCCCCGGTAGGGGGTTGGCGTAGCGACACGAAGTGCGCGAAGCCTGGGGGCGAGCTCCTTCATGGCAACCACTGCACCCAGACCATCACGAGCGTGAGCGTGCCCAGCGCCAGCACGGTCGACACCGCCACGCTGGCCGTGACCAGGTCTTCTGCGCTGCGGTAGCGCTGCGAGAACAGGAACACGTTGGCGCCGATGGGCAGCGCCGCCGCCACCACCATCACGGTGAGCGGAATGCCGCGCACGCCCAGCAGCCAGCCGATGAGCGCCACCAGCAGCGGGTGCACGAGGTTCTTCACCAGCGCCTGCACCAGTGCGCCGCGCCAGTGGCGCCCGATGGGCGTGAGCGCGAGCGTGATGCCCACCATCACCAGCGCGACCGGCCCGAAGGCCTGGCCCAGCAGCTGGATCGGCTTGTCGATCACCTCGGGCATCACGAGGCCCGTCTGCGCGAACAGCAGGCCCGCAATGATCGGCAGCGGCACCGGATGGATGATGGCGTTGCGCAGCGCGCGCCCCACGGTGCGCGCCATGGAGCGCCGGTCGGCACCGCTCACCGCCGCATGCTCGCGCGCCACGGCCAGCTCGAGCACCACGGTGGCGCTGGTCATGAGCACGAGCGAATGCAGCGAGATCAGCGTGAGCAGCACCACCATGCCGGGCTCGCCGTAGGCCAGGCCGATCAGCGCGATGCCGATCATCACGGTGTTGCTGTAGGTGTTGGCCAGCGCGAGCACCGCGCCCGTGCGGTTGAAGCCGCGCCACGCGAGCGTGGCCGCGAACAGCAGGCCCGAGGCGATGAAGTACGCCGCCACGGGCTTCAGGCTCAGCTGCTGCACGTGCACCGTGCTCATGGCGCGGAACAGCAGCGCGGGCGCGAGCAGCAGGAAGATGAGGTTCGACAGGTCTTTCACCGCATTGCCGCCGATCCACCGGCGCCGTCCGGCAAGGTAGCCGGCGGCAATGAGGAGAACGACGGGCAGCAGGGAAGAAATGACGAACGAATTCACCCGGCGAGGATAGCGCGCGCCCGTCGCCCGGAAGGCCAGCGCGTCAGAACGTGACGCGCAGGCCCACCTTCAGCGAACGCCCCGGCAGCGGCGCCTTCGGGAACACCGTGGTCGTCAGGATCGAGGTCGGCGTGTAGGCCAGCGTGTTCCCGATGTTGTCCATGCGCGCGTACCAGGTGAGGTTGGCGCGCTGCACCTTCATGCGGTAGCTGATGGACGCGTTCCACAGCGTGTACGCGTCCGTCTCGCGCGCGCCCACGCTCGGCACCCGGCGCTGCGCCGCGTTGTAGTCGAAGCCGACGCGCGCGGTCCACGGCCCGTTGCCGTAGGCCAGCGTGGCGCCCAGGCGCAGCGGCGCGATGCGCGGCAGCGGCTCGCCGGTGTCGAGGTTCTTGGCGCGCACGATATCGCCGCGCCACTCGAGGTCGAGCGTGCCCGCGTCGGCCATCCGCGCGAAGCCGTCGGTGCCCAGCAGCCGCAGGTTGCCGTTGGCCTCGATGCCGGTGAAGCGCGCGCGCATGCCGCCGTAGCGGTACTCGGCCAGCGTGTCGGTCGCTTCGGGGTCGGTGACGACCTGCCCTTCCTCGTCGAGCGTGCGGCCCGACGCGGTCAGGCCGATGTAGTTGCGAAAGCGCGTGACGTACGCGTTCACGCGGGCCGTGTTCGGGCCCGACTTCCACTGCGCGCCCAGGTCGAAGCCGGTGGACTTTTCCTTGCCCAGGTTCGGGTCGCCCACTTCCCAGGCCGCCGTGGCCACGTGCGGGCCGTTGGCGAGCAGTTCGTAGTCCTTCGGTGCGCGCTCGGTGTAGGCCAGGTTCGAGGTCAGCTGCCACTGCGGCGTGAGATTGACCAGCGCGCCGAGCGCCGCGCTGTGCGGGTTGAAGGTGCGCTCGCCGATGGCGAAGCGCGTCACCGACAGGTCGTCGGGGTAGCCCAGCGAGCGCACCGTGACCTTCTCGGTGCGCGCGCCGAAGCTCAGGCGGCCCCACGAGGTGCCGAGCTCTTCGTGCAGGAACAGCGCGTTGGAGCGCGTGCGGCTGTGCGGCGCGAAGGCCTCCGAGCCGTCGGCGGCGAAGCGGTTGGTCTCGCGGCTGAAGCCGACCAGGCCTTCGAGGTTGCCGATCTTCTCGTGCCGCGCCTCGATGCGCAGGTCGTTGCTCAGGTTCGAGAAAGTGGTGCCGGCCTCGCGGCCCTCGAACTCGGTGTGGCGGTAGTCGGTGCGGCTCACCTTGGCGTGGATGCTGCGGATGAAGCCGCCCGGGCGCCATTCGCCTTCCAGCGCGTAGCGGTCGGACTTCATGCCGATGGTCACGTCATCCTCGGCCACGGTGCCGTAGTTGCTGCGGTAGGTGCTGGCCGAGGCACCGATCCAGCCCTGGCTGAAGAAGAGCGTGCCGCCGACCGCGCCGCCGTTCGCCTGGTTCTCTGAATTGCAGATGCGGCGCGCGAGCGACGGGCGCCCGGGCTTGCTGCATTCGAGGTCGATCGGCACCGACATGTCTTTCGAATCGCGGTTGAAGGCGTCGACGTGCAGGGCGAAGCGGTCGTTGCCGCCTTCGAGCAGCACGCCGCCGCTCTTTTCCTTGTTGCCGCTGGCGTAGCCCAGTTCGGCACGGCCGCCGAAGCCGTTGATGGGCTCGGTCGGGATGCGGTTGTCGATCACGTTGACCACGCCGCCCACGGCGCTGCCGCCGTACTGCAGCGCCGAGGGGCCGCGCAGCACCTCGATGCGCTCGGTCACCAGCGCGTCGACGGGCACCGCGTGGTCGTAGCTCAGGGCCGAGGCGTCGGGCGCACCGCCGCCGTTCTGCAGGATGCGGATGCGGTCGCCGTCCTGCCCGCGGATGCTGGGGCGGCTCGCGTTGGGGCCGAAGTAGCTGCTGCTCACGCCGGGCAGGTTGTTCAGCGTTTCGCCCAGCGTCGATTCGGAGCGCAGCAGCAGCTGGTCGCCCGACAGCGAGGTGGTCGGCGCGATCAGGTCGCTCGCGCCCAGCGGATTGCCGGTGACGGTGACCTCGCGCAGGCTGGTGGCGTCAGCAGTCGGGGCGGCAGCGGTGTCGGCGGTCTGGGCCAGGCTCGCCACCGAGGCGAGCGAAAGAACGGCAGCGCCGATGGCGTTGCGACGGAATTGGGGGGTCATGAAGAAGGAACACTCGTTGAATCGGGGAACGACCGGCCGCCCTCACCCGCCCGAAGGGGTGCAGCAACCGGAACACGGGGGATTCAGCGAGTGGACGGCGGGCCGCGCGCGTCGAAGAGCGCGACCCAGCGGGCGATGGCTTCGCCCTGCAGATAAGCAAACGTGGCCGCCGGCAGCAGCATCGGCAGCACCACCAGCGGCACGCCGGGCACGCCCGTGCCGTGCGCGAGCTGGTCGTACAGGCGGCAGTCGGCGTCGTCGTGCACGCCGAACAGGCTGGCCAGCGTGTGGCCGCTGTCGTGCCGGTGCGCGGCCTGTGCCTGCGCCGCCGCAGCAGCGGCGGGCAGGCCTGGCACGTGCAGCGAACGGTGCATGAGCCCCATCGTGCCGGCGAACCAGAGCGCGAACGCCAGCGCGACGACGAGCGCGCGGGTGGCGCGCGTCATGCAGGTCGGGGTCTGGCGCAGGGTGGCGGACACGGGGCGTGAAAGAAGAGGCTCAGGCCTTGACGCGCGAAGCGAAGGTCTTCTGGAACTTCTCGACCTTCGGGCCGACCACGAACGCGCAGTAGCCCTGGTTCGGGTGGTTCAGGAAGTAGTCCTGGTGGTAGGCCTCGGCCGTCGAGTAGTTGGCCAGCGGGGCGACCTCGGTCACCACGGGCGAGCTGTAGGTCTTGCTGGCCTCGATCTCGCGGATGACGGCGTCGGCGACCTCTTTCTGGGCGTCGCTCGTGATGTAGATGCCGCTGCGGTACTGGGTGCCGACGTCGTTGCCCTGGCGGTTGAGCGTGGTGGGGTCGTGCACCACGAAGAAGATCTCGAGCAGCTCGCGCAGGCTGATCTGCGCCGGGTCGAATTCGAGCTTCACGACCTCGGCATGGCCGGTGCGGCCGGTGCAGATCTGCTCGTAGCTCGGGTTCAGGGTCTGGCCATTGCTGTAGCCCGATTCGACGTCCAGCACGCCCTGCACCCGGTCGAACACCGCCTCGGTGCACCAGAAGCAGCCTCCGCCGAGCACGATGGTTTCGGTGGGCGACGGTGAGGAAGACATGGCGCGGCTCCGGGTGGGTTGGAAAAAGCGGGGACCGGTATTGTCGCGGCTTGACGGGCTGGATGCCGGTCACTACATTACTAACCCGTCAGTCATTAACATCATGGCCTCCCCCCGTTCCCTCGTCGACAAGTTCTGCCCGCTGCCGTCCAAGCGCGAGCGGCGCAAGGAAGCGCGTCCGGGCGAGCTGCTGGCAGCGGCGCTCGACCTGTTCGTCGAAAAGGGCTTTGCCGCCACCCGCTCGGAAGAAGTGGCGGCCCGTGCCGGCGTGTCCAAGGGCACCCTCTTTCTTTACTTTCCGAGCAAGGAAGAGCTGTTCAAGGCCGTGGTGATCGAAAACCTCGGCGGCCGTTTCACAGAGTGGAACGCCGAGTTCGAGGCCTTCGAGGGCACGACGGCCGAGATGCTGCGCTACTGCATGAACGTCTGGTGGGAGCGCGTCGGCCTGACCAAGGCCTCGGGCCTGACCAAGCTGATGATGAGCGAAGGCGGCAATTTCCCCGAGCTGGCGGAGTTCTACCGCCAGCAGGTGGTGCGCCCCGGCCACGACCTGCTGCGCCGCATCCTGCAGCGCGGCATCGACCGCGGCGAGTTCGTGCAAATGGACATCGACCACGCCATCTACTCGGTGGTCGCCCCCATGGTGTTCCTCATGCTCTGGAAGCATTCGGCCATGGTCTGCGTCGACGGCGTGAGCACGCTGGACCCCGAAAAATTCATCGCCACCCAGTGCGAAACCGTGCTCCACGGCCTGTGCGTGCGCCCCGGGAGCCCCGCATGACGGCCATCGGATGGCCGACTGGCGCGGTGGCGTCATCGGCGCGACCTAAAATTGAAGGTTTGTCCCGTCCAGAGCCTTCAAGGAAAGCCACGCCATGAACCCCACGCCCACCCTCGAGCGCTTGCGCTTCAACATGATCGAACAGCAGATCCGTCCCTGGGACGTGCTGGAGTCGGACATCCTCGAGCTGCTGGCCGAGATTCACCGCGAAGACTACGTGCCCGACGCGCACCGCACGCTGTCCTTCTTCGACATGGAACTGCCGCTGCTCGACGGCTCGGTGCCCGGCGAATTCATGTTGTCGCCCAAGGTCGAGGCCCGCACCCTGCAGGACCTGCACATCCAGAAGCACGAATCGGTGCTCGAGATCGGCACCGGCTCCGGCTTCATGGCCGCCCTGCTCGGCGCCCGCGCGGCCCAGGTGCTGTCGCTCGAAATCAACCCCGTGCTGGCCGCCCGCGCCGCCGAGACGCTGCGCAACAACGGCGTGACGAATGTCGAAGTGCGCCACGCCGACGGCGCCGTGCCCCTGGCCAGCGGCCCGAGCTTCGACGTGATCGTGCTCAGCGGCTCGGTTGCGCGCATTCCGCAGAACCTGCTCGGTTCGCTCAAGGTCGGCGGCCGCCTGTCGGCCATCGTCGGCGACGAGCCCATGATGCGCGCCCATTTCGTGACCCGCACCAGCGAAAGCAAGTGGGAGACGATCCAGCCCTGGGACACCGTGGCGCCGCGCCTGCTGAACTTCCCCGAGCCCTCGCGCTTCGCCTTCTGACCGAGCGGCCCACCGAATGATCGATCAAGTCCGCCCCGCCGACCTGGCCGCCTGGTTCGCACAGGACGCCGACGCCGCCCCCGTGCTGCTCGACGTGCGCGAGCCCTGGGAGCTGCAGACGGCGAGCGTCGCGCCGCAGGGCTTCACGCTGGTCGCGATCCCGATGAACGAGATCCCCGGCCGGCTGGCCGAACTCGCCGCCGGCGACGGACAGCCCGCGCCCCGCATCGCCTGCCTGTGCCACCACGGCGCCCGCAGCCAGCGCGTGGCCGCTTTTCTGCACCAGAACGGCTTTGACTCGCTCGCCAACGTGGCGGGGGGCATCGACGCCTGGTCCGCGCAGCACGACCCGAGCGTGCCGCGCTACTGATTCTTTCCCTCCCAAGGACGTTCAATGCCTCCCAGGCCCCGGCTTCTGCCTCTTTCCGCAGCCCTCGCAAGCGCCATTGCGAGCCTGCTCGCACTGCCGGCCCAGGGCCAGACACTGAACGAACTCTACGATTCCGCGCGCGGCTTCGACGCCACCTACCAGGGCGCGCGGGCCCAGTACGAGGCCAACCTGGCGCGCGCCGCGCAGGCCAAGGCGGGCATCCTGCCGGCCGTCGGGCTCACCGCGGGCGTGAACCGCAGCAACCTGGACATCGACACCCTGACCGGCACCGGCCGCGGCACCAGCGCCTCGCGCGACTTCACCACGCAGAACGTCGGCATCAATGCCACGCAGCCGCTGTACCGCCCCGCCAACTGGGCCACCTACGAGCAGGGCAAGCGCCAGGCCGAGGTGGCGCAGGCGGTGCTCACCATCGCCGAGCAGGACCTGATCGTGCGCGTGAGCCAGGCCTACTTCGACGTGCTCGCCAGCCAGGACAGCCTGGCCCTGGTGCGCGCGCAGAAGGTGGCCGTGGCCGAGCAGCTGGCCTCGGCCAAGCGCAACTTCGAGGTCGGCACCTCCACCATCACCGACTCGCGCGAGGCCCAGGCCCGCTACGACCTCGTGATTGCCCAGGAAATCGCCGCCGAGAACGACCTGCAGGTCAAGAAGGTGGTGCTCGACCAGCTGGTCGGCCGCCCGGGCAGCGTGCCCGTGCCGCTGGCCGCGCCGGTCGTGCTGCCGACCGCGCAGCCCGCCGACATCAACGCCTGGGTGGCGCAGGCCGACGAGGTGCATCCGGCGATCCGCCAGGCGCGCCTGGGCCTGGACGTGGCCGGGCTCGAGGTGCAGAAGGCGCAGGCCGGCCACAAGCCCACGCTGGACGCCAACCTGGGCTACAACGTCACGCGCAACCCGACCGGCACCAGCACCAGCACCGTGGGCACGCGCGTCAACGCCGCCACGGTCGGCGTCACCTTCAACCTGCCGCTGTTCGCGGGCTTTGCCACCGAGAACCGCATCAAGGAAACGCTGGCCCTCGAAGACCAGTCGCGCAGCGTGCTCGAGGGCACGCGCCGCAGCGTGGCGCAGGCCACGCGCGCGGCCTACCTCGGGCTGGTGTCGGGCGCCGGCCAGGTGAAGGCGCTCGAAGCGGCCGAGTCCTCCAGCCAGAGCGCGCTCGACGCCAACAAGCTGGGCTACCAGGTGGGCGTGCGCATCAACATCGACGTGCTCAACTCGCAGAGCCAGCTGTTCCAGACCAAGCGCGACCTCGCGCAGGCGCGCTACAACGTGCTGCTGGGCAACCTGAAGCTGCGCCAGGCCAACGGCACGCTGACGACCGACGACATGAACGCGATCAACGCGACGCTGGCACGCAACGGCAGCACGCCTGCGGTGCCTGCCGCGACGACGGGTGCGCCCGTGGTGCCCGTGACGCCGCCGGCCATTCCGGTGGTGCCGCCGGTGCCGGTGCAGCCGTTCAACCCGCCTGCGCCGACGATGCCGTCGGCACCGCCGCCGCCGGTGATCCTGAACCCGCCGGTGCGCTGACCCGGCAACGGGTCGCTCAATCCAGCGTGGGTTCGGCCCGCGCCGCTTCGGGCGGCGCGCCGTCGTCGCCGGCCACCGGCGTCGTCACCGGCTCCGCCGCCTGCGCAATCGCCAGCACCGCCGCCGCCGTGCGTTCGGCCGCGCCACGGTTCGACGACGAGAAGGCCAGCGCGGCCTGCGCCATCACGGCGCGGCGCTCCGGGTTCTCGACCAGCTTGAGCGCCGCCGTCACCGCCTGCTCCATGCCCTCGACGCGCAGCGACGCGCCCGCCGCGAGCGACAGCTGCGCCGCCTCGGCGAAATTGAAGGTCGAAGGGCCCATGACCACCGGGCAACCGCAGGCCGCCGGCTCGATGAGGTTCTGCCCGCCCAGCGGCTCGAAGCTGCCGCCGAGCAAGGCCACGTCGGCGAGGCCGTAGTACAGCGCCATCTCGCCCAGCGAATCGCCGAGCCAGATCTCGGCCTCGGCCGGCTGGCCGGCCGCGCTGCGGCGTGCCACCGCAAAGCCTTCGGCCTCGATGAGCGCCGCCACTTCGTCGAAACGCTGCGGATGGCGGGGCACGATCATCCATTGCACGTCGTGCACGCGCTTGGCGATCGAGCGGATCGCACCCTGCTCGGGCGGCACCGGAGAGGTGGCGCCGAAGCGCTTGAGCACCTCGAGCAGCAGCCGCTCCTCGCCGTCGCGCGAACTGGCCAGCACAACCATCGGGCGCGGCAGATGCTCGCGCAGCGAGACGGCCGTGGCCAGTTGCCGCGCGTCGGGCGTGGCGTCGAACTTGAGGTTGCCGTAGATCCCGGCCACCTTGGCGCCCAGCGACACCAGCCGGTGCGCATCGGCCTCGGTCTGCGCCCAGACGGCGGCGAGCGCCGAGTACGCCGGCCGCGCCAGCCCGCTGAGCCGTTCGGCCGCGGCGCGCGATTTCTCGTTGAGCCGCGCATTGGCCAGTACCAGCGGAATGCGGCGCTCGGCGCAGGCGGCGGCCATCTCGGGCCAGACCTCGGTTTCCATCAGCACGCCGATGCGCGGCTGGAAGCGGTCGAGAAAGCGGGCGACGGCGCCCGGCGTGTCCCACGGCTGCCAGACCTGCGTGTCGCCGGGCTCGAGCAGCTTGGCGCCCTCTTCGCGGCCCGTGGCGGTGCCGTGCGTGAGCAGGATCGGAATGCCCGGGTACTGGCGCCGCAGTTCGGCGATCAGGATGGCGGCGGCGCGCGTCTCGCCCAGCGAGACGGCATGCACCCAGCACTGGGCAAAGCCGGTGGTGGCGTCGTCGTAGTGGCCGAAGCGCTCCTCGACGGCCACGGCATAGCCGGGCTCGGCGATGGCGCGGCGGCGCAGCTTGCGGCGGACCAGCGGTTGGACGGCGGTGGTGAAGACGCCGTAGAGGCGAAGCAGCAGGGAACGCACAGGTTCTTCAGTGGGCAGCAGCGGCCAGCGTGGCGTCGGGCTTGACCGTTCGCAGCACCGCAAGCATCTCGGTCTCGATGCGTTGGAGCGCCGCCTCGGTCTGGCCTTCGAAGCGCAGCACCAGCACGGGGGTGGTATTGGAAGCGCGGATCAGCCCGAATCCATCGGGCCAGTCCACGCGCAGGCCGTCGATGGTCGAGACCTGGGCGGGCGCGTCGAAGCGCGCGTTCTGCACGAGCTGGGCGACCAGCGCGTGCGGCTCGCCTTCGGCGCAGGCGACGTTCAGCTCGGGGGTCGAGAAGCTGGTGGGCAGCGCATTGAGCACGGCGTTCGCGTCCGGGTGCTTGCTCAGGATCTCGAGCAGGCGGCAGCCGGCGTAGGTGCCGTCGTCGAAGCCGTACCAGCGCTCCTTGAAGAAGATGTGGCCGCTCATCTCGCCGCCCAGCGGCGAATCGATTTCCTTCATCTTCGCCTTGATGAGCGAATGGCCGGTCTTGTAGATCATCGGCGTGCCGCCCGCGGCCTCGATGGCCGGCGCCAGGCGCTGCGAGCACTTCACGTCGTAGACGATGGTGCCGCCGGGCACGCGCGAGAGCACGTCCTGCGCAAAGAGCTGCATCTGGCGGTCGGGGAAGATGTTCTGGCCGTCCTTGGTGACGATGCCCAGCCGGTCGCCGTCGCCGTCGAAAGCCAGGCCCAGCTCGGCCTGGCCCTTGGCCAGTTCGGCCATCAGGTCCCGGAGGTTGTCGGGCTTGCTCGGATCGGGGTGGTGGTTGGGGAAATTGCCGTCGACTTCGCTGAACAGCTCAACCACGTCGCAGCCGATGGCGCGGAAGATGGCCGGCGCGGTCGCACCCGCGATGCCGTTGCCCGAATCGACCACGATCTTCATGGGGCGTGCCAGCTTGATGTCGCCCACGATGCGCTGCACGTAGGCGTCGGTGACGTCGACCTTGCGCACGCTGCCGCCGGGCGCCAGCGTGGCGCTGCCGTCTTCCATGGTCTTGCGCAGGCCCTGGATCTCGTCGCCGTAGATCGCGCGACCGGCCAGCACCATCTTGAAGCCGTTGTAGTCCTTCGGGTTGTGGCTGCCCGTGACCTGGATGCCGCTGGTGCACAGCGTGTGGGCCGCGAAGTACAGCATCGGGGTCGTGACCGCGCCGATGTCGATCACCTCGACGCCGGTGGCGACCAGGCCGTCGATCAGCGCGTCCACCAGCGCCGGGCCCGACAGGCGGCCGTCGCGGCCCACGGCCACCGCGGTCTCGCCGGCCGCGCGTGCTGCGCTGCCGAAGGCACGGCCCAGCGCCTCGGCCACTTCGACATCGAGACTGAGGGGCACGACGCCGCGGATGTCATAGGCCTTGAAGATCGATGCGCTGAGCTGCATGAAGGGCGGGGTCACTGTTGGTTCGGAGTCGGGCATTGTAGGCAACGCGTTGTAGACATCGATGTCCGAAAACGGCCAGTTGAAACGAGTCGAAACCGTATCATTTCCCCATGTCTACCGCCCACGCCCCCACCGAAGTGCTCGAGAGCGACGCCTGCTACCTGGCGATGAAGACGCACGATGCGCGCTTCGACGGCTCGTTCTTCACGGCAGTGACCTCCACCGGCATCTACTGCCGGCCGGTGTGCCGCGTGAAGCTGCCGCGGCGCGAGAACTGCCGTTTCTTCCGCCACGCGGCCCAGGCCGAGGCCGCAGGCTTTCGGCCCTGCCTGCGCTGCCGGCCCGAGCTGGCACCGCGCGCGGCCAGCTGGTCGACCGAAGACGCCTCGCGCATCCTCGCGCTGCAGGCGGCGCGGCTCATCGACGAGCCCGACGCCTGGGCCGAGGAAGGCCCCGGCGCGGCGCAGATCGCGGCCCGCCTGGGCGTGAGCGACCGCCATCTGCGGCGCATCTTCGAGGCGCAGTTCGGCGTGTCGCCGCTGCAGTACCTGCAGACGCGCCGCCTGCTGGCCGCCAAGCAGCTCATCGCCGACACGCGCCTGCCGATGACGCAGGTGGCGCTGGCCAGCGGCTTCGCGAGCGTGCGGCGCTTCAACGCGGCCTTCGTGGAGCACTACGGGCTCAACCCGAGCGCGCTGCGCCGCGCGGGCGGCACCGAGGGCGGCGAAGGCAAGGCCATCGAGGTGCGGCTGGGCTTTCGCCCGCCCTACGACGCGAACGCCATGCTCGGCTTCTTCGCACGGCGCGCGCTGCGCGGCGTGGAGACCGTGCACACCGCCGACGGCAAGGAGCCCGCCAAGGGCAGCACGCCGACCTACGTGCGGCTGGCGCGCACGCTGCGCGTGCAGCAGGGCGGGCAGACGCACGCCGGCTGGCTGCAGCTGCGCTTCGACCTCGAACGCGAGCAGGTGCTGTTGGCCGTGAGCGATTCGCTGGCCGCGGTGCTGCCCATCGTCATCAGCCGCGCACGCGCCCTGTTCGACCTCGACGCCGAGCCGATGGCCATCAACGCCGCGCTGCACGCCGCCTTTCCGCACGGCGACGGGCTGCGCGTACCGGGCACGGTCGACGGTTTCGAGCTCGCGGTACGCGCGGTGCTGGGCCAGCAGATCACCGTGGCCGCGGCGCGCACGCTGGGCTCGCGGCTGGTCGAGGCCTTCGGCGACGCGATCGACACGCCCATCGACGGCCTGAGCCGCCTGTTCCCCACGCCCGCCGCGCTGGCGGCGGCCAGCGGCGATGCGCTCGGGCAGCTGGGCATCGTGCGCCAGCGGCAGGCCGCGCTGCAGGCCATCGCGCGCGAAGTGGCCTCGGGCCGGCTGGCGCTGCATGCGGGCGCCGACGTGCCCTCCACCCTCGCGGCGCTGCAGGAACTGCCCGGCATCGGCGCCTGGACGGCGCAGTACATCGCGATGCGCGCGCTGCGCTGGCCCGACGCCTTTCCCGCCGGCGACGTGGCCCTGCAGAAGGCGCTGGGCGTGACCACCGCGCGCGCCGCGGGCGAAGCCTCGCAGGCCTGGCGGCCCTGGCGCAGCTATGCGGTGCTGCGGGCCTGGCACACGCCGCCCGCGCCCTCTGAACCGGCACCGGCCGCCGCGCCGATCGCCATTTCTTCCGACCTCGCAACGGCAGGCCCCGTGCCTGAAAGACCATGAAATTCAAGCGCACCGTCATCTACACCTCGCACACCGAAACGCCGCTGGGCGGCGTCACGATGGCCGCCACCGACCAGGGCCTGGCCGGCGTCTGGTTCGACCACCAGCGCCACTGGCCCGACACCACGGGCTGGCAGACCCAGGACGACCACCCCGCGCTGGTCGAGGCCGCCGCGCAGCTGCGCGACTACTTCGCGGGCCGCCGCAGCCACTTCGACATGCAGCTCGACCTGTCGCACGGCACCGCCTTCCAGCAGGGCGTGTGGCAGGCGCTGCTGGCCATCCCGGCCGGCGAGACCACGACCTACGGCACGCTGAGCCAGCGCGTGGGCAACCCGGCCGCGGTGCGCGCGGTGGGCGCGGCGGTCGGGCGCAACCCGATCAGCGTGATCGTGCCCTGCCACCGCGTGCTCGGTGCAGACGGCTCGCTGACCGGTTACGCTGGCGGGCTCGAGCGCAAGACCGCCTTGCTCGACCTCGAGACCGGCAAGTAAGACAGAAGAAAACACCGCCCGCGGCGCAGCGCGACATCCTCTCGATGTGGCGCCGCGCCGTTCCCCAAAGAGACGCATGACCACAACGAACAACAACACCACCGTCGCTCCCTCGCCTTCGCCCGCTCCCGCCGCGCTCGCACCGAAGGCGTGGCTCGTCGATCTCGTGCTGCTGGGCGCGCTGTGGGGCGCCTCTTTCCTGTTCATGCGCATCGGCGCGGCGGAGTTCGGCGCGCTGCCCACGGCCGCCGTGCGCGTCGTCATCGCGGCGCTGTTCCTGCTGCCGATCGCGCTGCTGCGCGGCCAGGGGCCGTCGATCGCCAAGCACTGGAAGGCCAGCCTCACGGTCGGCATCTTCAACTCGGGCATGCCCTTCGCGCTGTTCTGCTTCGCGCTGCTGACCATCAACACCGGCCTGGCGGCGGTGCTCAACGCCACCACGCCGATGTTCGGCGCGCTGGTGGCCTGGGCCTGGTTCCGCGAGCGGCCGAACGGCTCGCGCCTCGTCGGTCTGGTGATCGGTTTCGCGGGCGTCGCGATGCTCGCCAGCCGCAGCGCCGGCCTGCACGCCGGCGCCAGCAACCACGCCGCGCTGTGGGCCGTGCTGGCGTGCCTGGCGGCCTGCCTGTGCTACGGCATCTCGGCCAGCGCCACGCGGCGCCACCTGTCAGGCGTGCCCGCGCTGACCACGGCCACCGGCAGCCAGATCGGCGCCAGCCTGTTCCTCGCACTGCCCGCGATCTGGCTCTGGCCCGCGCAGATGCCCAGCCTGCGCGCGTGGCTGGCGCTGCTGGCCCTGGGCATCGCCTGCACGGGCGTGGCCTACATCCTGTTCTTCCGGCTCATCGAGCGCGCCGGCCCGGCCCGCGCGCTCACCGTGACCTTCCTCGTGCCGGTGTTCGCGCTGTTCTACGGCGCCGTGTTCCTGGGCGAGCAGATCACGCAGTGGATGCTGATCTGCGCCTTCGTGATCGTGTGCGGCGTGGCGCTGTCGACCGGCATCGTCAAGCTGCCGTCGCTGCGCAAGGCCGCGGGCTGAGCCTTCTTAGACCACGCCGGCCACCACGTTCACGGACAGGGCCAGCACCAGCATGTTGAAGGCGAAGGCGAGCACGCTGTGGACCAGCGTGATGCGCCGCATCTCGTGCGAGGTGGCCTGCACGTCCGACACCTGCGAGGTCATGCCGATCACGTAGGCGTAGTACATGAAGTCGAAGTAGTCGGGCGCTTCCTTGCCCGGAAAGTCGAGCCCGCCGTCGGAGGCGCTGTCCTTGCGGTCGATGTAGTAGCGGTGCGCGTAGTGGAAGGCGTAGATCGTGTGCATCATCAGCCACGAGCCCGCCAGTGCCACGAGCCCGAGCGCCACGTGCGCGCCGCGCGCCCAGCCGCTGAGCTGGCGCACCTGCTGCAGCAGCATCGCGATGGCGACCACGCTCACGCCCACCGCCACCAGCATCGACACCAGGATCACGACGTTGGGCTGGTCCAGCTGCTGCGCGCGCTCGCGCGTGCGCTGGGCATCGAAGGTCTCGGCCAGCCACCAGCTGAGCACCTGGTACACCGCCACGCCCGCGCACCAGCCGGCCAGCGCGCGCGCCGTGAGGCCCATCGGCCAGGGCACGAGCGCCACCGCGACGGCCGCCGCGGCCCCGTAGAGAAGACGTTGGGGACCGGTGGTGGTGGAAAGGTGTTCGCGCATGGGCGGACTGTAGCGCCGAGGCATGCGTCGGCGTGCGATCGGCAATTTCCTACAGGCACATCGGCCAACGGCGCATGCGCAGCGCGGTGCCGCGTCACTAAGGTGATGCGGTTTCAGGGAGCCTCAGCCCGGAGGCATCGCGCCATGCACATGCCCGAGGCATCTTTCACCCGAAGGATTTCTTTCATGCTGTTGCTTCGTTCGCGTCCGTTCGACCGGACCGCGAGATTCGGCGCCCTGGCCGGAACCGGCGCCCTCTCCCTTCTTTGCTTCGTGCCCTCCGCTGGGGCCGAGCCCTCGCCGGCGCTGGACCGTTTCAGCTTCTCGGTGGGGGCCTTCAGTGCCGATCCCAAGTTCAGCGCCTCGGTCGAAACCCCCTACGGCGTGCTGCGCTCGAACGAACTCAAGCCGGGCCGCGTGACCATGCCGCGCATCTCGGCCGACGTGCTGATCGGCGACAGCCAGGGCCTGTCTTTCGACTACTACCGCTACAAGCGCGACTACGAAGGGCAGGTGGCGGGCAACACCTCGTTCGGCAGCTTCGGCTCGCTGAGCGCCATCGGCAACGCGAACCTCTCGGCCCAGCTCGACTTCGCCAAGCTCGCCTACAAGTGGTGGCTCGGCTCGGGCAACACCGTCTTCGGCCTGGGCGCCGGCGCGGCCTACTACCGCGCGACGCTCGGTGCCAGCGCGCTGGTCGGCGTGAACGGACAGGTGCGCTCGGTCAGCGAGCGCTCGAGCGACAACGCCATCGCGCCCCTGCTCGAGGTCGGCGTGCGCCACGCGATCACGCCCGACCTTCGGCTGTTCGCCGACGCCTCCGGCGTGTGGAAGAGCAGCGGCCGCTTCCACGGCAACATCTACAACGCCGCAGCCGGCGTGGAGTGGTTCCCGGTGAAGAACGTGGGCCTGGTGCTGTCGTATGGCGTGACCAACATCGACCTCACGCGCGAGGGCGGCTTTGCCGATTCGCGCCTCAAGGTGCGGCTGCAGGGGCCCTCGGCCTTCCTCAAGGCCCGCTTCTGACGCGGCCCCGGCGGGCGGCCGGCGCCGCATAGCCACTCTTCGCAAGACCGGCAGGCGGTGCCGGTCTTAGTCTGCGCTCCGATCGACACCCCCAACGACCGGAGACACGACGCCATGCCCGCCGCCCGCCCTGAGCCCTCCCCTTCCTCCTTCCAGCGCATCGCCCGCATTGCGCTGGGCGATGTGATCCACCGCAGCGCGCGGCGCTTCGGCGCGCGCACCGCGCTGATCGAGGGCGAGCACCGCATGAGCTACAGCGAGCTCGACGCCGCATCGAACCGTTTCGCGCACCACCTGCTGGGCCTGGGCCTCGCAAGCGGCGAGCGCGTGGCCATGCTGTGCAACAACTCGATCGAGATGGTGGTCGCGCTGCTCGGCATCCAGAAGGCCGGCCTCGTGTGGGTGCCGATCAACACGGCGCTCGCGGTCGATGCCATCGGCTACATCCTCGAACACGCCGAAGCGCGGCATCTGGTGATCGACACCGCGCTGCACGCGCGCCCCGAACTGCGCCAGCTGCTGGACACGGCCAGCGTCTCACCGCTGCTGTGCGTGCTCGACGGCGACACGCCGCCGTCCGGCGTGCCCACCGTGGCGCAGGCCATCGCGCAGGGCCCCGCCACGCTGCCCGACGTGGCCATCGACAGCGACCAGCTCGCGCTCATCATGTACACCAGCGGCACCACCGGCCGGCAGAAGGGCGTGATGCATTCGCACGCCTCGGTGCACTCGGTGCTCCAGAGCAACATGCTCGAATGGGGCGGCGGCCCGGCGCACCACGACGTGTGGAGCAACGTGCTGCCGCTCTTTCACTGCGGGCAGCACACGGTGCTGATGTCGGCGCTTGCGGTGGGCGGCACGAACGTCATCCTGCGCGGCTTCGACCCCGGCGCGATGCTCGCCGCCATCGAGCGCCACAGGATCACCGTGACGGTCGGACTGCCCATGATGTACGGCGCGCTGCTGGCCCACCCGCAGCGCGAGTCGCGCGACCTGTCGAGCCTGCGGCTGTGCGTGTATGCGATGGCGCCGATGTCGCGCACGCTGCTGCTGCGCCTGCTCGATGCGCTGTGCCCGAACTTCGCACTGGCCTCGGGGCAGACCGAGATGTACCCCGGCGCCACCATCTTCGAGACGCACCAGCAGCGCGAGCGCTTCGGCTCGTACTGGGGCGTGGGCACGCTGGTGAACGAGGTCGCGGTGATGGGCGACGAGGGCGAGCTGCTGGCGCCGAACCAGGTCGGCGAGATCGTCTTTCGCGGACCGAACGTGATGCTCGGCTACTACAAGGACCCGCAGGCCACGGCGCACGCGCAGCGCTTCGGCTGGCATCACTCGGGCGACCTGGGCAAGCTGGACGACGACGGGCAGCTGATCTTTCTCGACCGCCTCAAGGACATGGTCAAGTCGGGCGGCGAGAACGTGCCCTCGCTCAAGGTCGAGGAGGTGTTGCTGCGCCACCCGGGCGTGCTCAATGCCGCGGTGGTCGGCCTGCCGCACGAGCGCTGGGGCGAGGCCATCACGGCCTTCGTCACGCGCCGGCCCGATGCGTCGGCCGAGTTCTCGGAGGCCGCGCTCACGGCGCACTGCAAGGAACACCTCGGTGGCTTCGAGGTGCCCAAGGACATCGTCTTCGTGCCCGCGCTGCCGATGACCTCGACGGGCAAGATCCAGAAGTTCGAGCTGCGCCAGGCGCACCAGGGGCACTACCAGCGCGACTGAATCAGGATGACGATAGCTTCTGCAGCAGCGACGCCCGCACTTCCTTCTTGAGCACCTTGCCGACCTTGGAGCGCGGCAGGTCGGCCCACACCTCGACCTGCTTGGGCGCCTTCACGCTGCCGATGCGCGACTTGACGAACGCCTTGATCGCCTCGGCGTCCACGCTGCGGCCCGCATGCAGCTGCAGCACGGCCACCACGCGCTCGCCCCACTTCTCGTCGGGCAGGCCGACGACGGCGCTGTCCTGCACGTCGGGGTGCTGCATCAGCACCTGCTCCACCTCGGCGGAGTAGACGTTGAAGCCGCCCGAGATGATCATGTCCTTGGCGCGGTCGACGATGTACAGGAAGCCGTCGCCGTCGAGGTAGCCGATGTCGCCCGTGTGGTGCCAGCCGTGGCGCGAGGCCTCCTGCGTGGCCTTCGGGTCCTTGTAGTAGCCGCGCATCACGAGCGAGCCGCGCACCACGATCTCGCCGCTCTCGCCCGTGGGCAGCAAGGCGCCCTCGCCGTTCATGATGCCGACCTGCACCAGCGGCCCGGGCCGCCCCGCCGAGGCCAGGCGCTGGCGCGCCACCGAGCCGTCGGCATTGAAGTGGTCGCGCGGCGGCATCATCGAGACCATCATCGGCGCCTCGGTCTGGCCGAAGAGCTGGGCCATGACGGGGCCGATCTTGTCGAGCGCCTCTTCGAGCCGCGCGGCCGACATGGGCGCGGCGCCGTACCAGAAGCACTGCAGCGAGTCGCGCTTCGTCTGCGCCAGCTCAGGGTGCTGCAGCAGCATGTAGATCAGCGTCGGCGGCAGGAAGGTGTGGGTGACGCGCCGGCGCTCGATGAGCGAAAGGAACTCGCTCAGGTCGGGCTTGGGCATGATGACCACGCGCCCGCCCAGCGCCATCACCGGCAGGCACAGCACGCCGGCCGCATGCGTGAGCGGCGCGAGCGCCAGGTACACGGGCCGGCCTTCGAACGGGTAGCCCATGAGGGTCAGCGCCGACATGGCCTCCAGGTTGCCGCCCGACAGCATCACGCCCTTGGGCTGGCCAGTGGTGCCGCCGGTGCCGGCGATCATGGCCACGTCGTCGGGCGGCGCGATGTCGATCGGCGCGTCGTCCAGCCCGTCGAGCCACTCGTCCATGGCGGACGCGAAGGCCTGGCGCTGGTCGAGGCACACCAGCGCCTTCAGTTTCGGCAGCTGCGCGCGCATCTGCTCGACCATGGGTGCGTAGTTGCTGTGGAACACGAGGCACGCGCAATCGAAGGCATCGAGCACGAAGGCGTTCTCGCTGGCCTCGTTGCGCGGGTTGATCGGGCACCACACGCCACCGGCGCGCGAGATGCCGAACACCGTGGCGAAGGCCAGGGCGTCGTTGCTCGAGAGCACCGCCACCTTGTCCCCGGGCTGAATGCCGGCGCGCTGCAGGCCGCGCGCCACGCGCCAGCTGATGCGTTGCACCTGGCCGTAGCTCAGGTCGGCGTCGCCCATGGTGAGGCACGGCGAATCGGCGCCCTGCTGGGCGCCTTTGTCGAGGTAGTCGACGAGGCGCATGCGCGTCAGCCCATCCGCGTGAGCACGGGTTCCTGCACCAGCCCGAAGCTGCGCAGCGCCCCCAGCAGCTCGCGGTGTCCGAAGGCCTGGCAACCCGAGGCGAAACCGGCGCGGCGCGGCGCCTGCTGCAGCAGCGAGGCCGCGGCATAGGCCTGCAGCAGGCCGGTCTGCTTGTAGTTGCAGTTGCCGAAGATCACGCAATGCGCGCGCCCCAGCGGACCGGAGGCATGCACCGAATCGACCGACTTGTTGATGCGCGGGTTCTCGCGCGGCGGCATGGTGTTCATCACGCCCGCGGCCGTCTGGGCCAGCGCTGCATAGCGGTCTTCGTCGTTCATGCCTTCGGTGGCCTTGAGCGCGGCGGCCACGATCTGCGGCACGCCCAGCATCAGCGGCTTGTTGAAGACGCCGCCGAGCACCTTCACGTTGGCCACGCGCGGATCGCGCTTGAACCACACCGGGTGCGAGGTGCCGCCCCAGGGCAATGCCAGTGCGGCTTCATGCTGGCCGGGAATCGACAGGTGGTACAGGCCCGCGTCGGGTTGCCATTCGACGTACTGGTTCTGCTCCAGGTAGAAGGCCTTGGACGTGGCCGCGTTCACCAGGATGGTCTGCGTCGACGCGATGGTCGGGCTGCCGCCCCAGAACACGGCGATGTCGAGCGTGTCCAGGCCGGGCGTCTCCAGGCACAGCTGCGCCGCGATTTCGCCGGTGGTGTACATCTGCGCCAGGCCGGGCGACAGCAGCAGGCCTGCCGCCGCGAACTTGGCGCCGTATTTCTGGTCGAGCGTGATGAGCCAGTCTTGTTCGCCGGTGGTGTCGGTGTAGTGGCAGCCGGCGGCCAGGCAGGCATCGACCACCTCGGGACCGAACTTGGCGAACGGCCCCACCGTGTTGAGCACGACCGAGGCGCCGGTGAAGAGCTCGGTGAGCGCCTGGACCGTGTGCGCGACCTCGACCACTTCGTAGTCCGCGGTCTCGATGCCGGGCACGTTCGACTTCATCGCCGCTTCGAGCTTCTCTGCGCTGCGGCCCGCGGCGATGAAGGGGATGTGGTACTCGCGCAGGTACTCGCAGACCAGGCGCCCGGTGTAGCCGGAGGCGCCGTAGACGATGACGGGTTTCTTCTTGCTGCTCATTGTTTCTCTCCTGGTTGATCGCTCACATGCCCATGCCGCCGTCCACCGCGAGGCCCGCGCCGGTGATGAACCGGGCGGCGTCGGAGCAGAGGAAGACCACCACGTCGGCCATGTCGCCGATCTCGCCGAGGCGGCCCAGCGGCGTCTGGCCGATGACATCGCCCACGGCGGCCTCGACGCTGGGCGCGAGCCCCGCGGCCACGATGTCGTTGGCGAGCTTCATGCCCATGTCGGTAGGCACGAGGCCGGGGTAGATGCAGTTGACGCGCACGCCGTAGCCCAGCTTGCCGGACTCCATGGCCGCCACCCGCGTGGCGCGGTCGACCGCCGACTTGGTCGCCGAGTAACCGGCGATGGCGGGAAAGGCGATGGTGGCCGCGACCGAGGCGATGTTGACCACCGCCCCGCCGCCGCCCGCGCTGCCGCCGGGGCGCATCGCGCGAAAGGCGTGCTTCATGCCCAGCAGCGTGCCGGCCACGTTCACGTCGAGCATGCGGCGCAGGTCGTCGCCGTCGACGTCGACCACCAGCGAGGTGATCTCGATGCCGGCGTTGTTGACCAGGATGTCGAAGCCGCCTAGCGCCTTCACCGTGGCTTCGGTGGCAGCAGCCCAATCGCCGTCCTTCGTGACGTCGAGCGGGACGAAGCCCACCTTCGCCCCTTCGGCGGAAAGCCGCTGTGCGGTCTCCTTGCCCAGATCGGCGAGCACGTCGCCGATCATCACCGACGCACCCGCCTGCGCCAACGCCTGGGCGATGCCCGCGCCAATGCCGCGCGCACCCCCTGTCACCAGGGCCTTGCGCCCCGTCAAGTCGAACTTGGCCATCACTTGTCTCCTGTGGATATGTGTATGAGATGGAGCGGCCATGCTAGGAATCGACTTGACGAGTGTCAAGAATTTTTTTGACGACTGCCCAAATTTCGTAAAATGCCTCTGGAATGCACGTACGAGGGATTTCCCACGCCGCGTGCTATGGTTTGCAATCACCAGGAAACACAGCGGCCGGCACACTGCGGCCTGGCTAGAAATGACCACTCATTCACGGGTAAAGAAGCACGCCGGACGGGTGCAGAAGGCACCGGCCGACAAGTTCGAGCAGCGCCGCGCCGAGCTCGGCGAAGCCGCCCTCACCACGCTGGCCACGCTCGGCTACGCGCGCACCAGCCTGCGCGAGATTGCGCAGAACTCCGAGTTCTCGCACGGCGTGCTGCACTACTACTTCAGCGACAAGGTCGACCTCATCGTCTGCAGCGTCAAGCAGTACAAGGCCCGCTGCGTCACGCGCTACGACCACGCGGTCGACACCGCCACGACGTATGACGAGCTCATGGAAGGCTTCCTGCAGAGCCTGGGCGACACGCTGCTGGGCGAAGGCCACGTGCACCGGCTCTGGTACGACCTGCGTTCGCAGGCGCTGTTCGAAGCGGCCTTCCACGACGACGTGGTGCAGATCGACAAGAGCCTCGAAGACATGATCTGGCGCATCATGAGCCGCTTCGCCGAACTCTCCGGCCAGGCGCCGGGCCTGCCGCCCTCGGCCTGCTACGCCCTCTTCGACGGGCTGTTCCTGCAGGCGCTGCTCAAGCACCTCTCGGGCGACACCAAGGCCATCGCCGACATGCAGGCCGACGTGCGGCAATCGATCGAGCGGCTGTTCGCTGCGCCCGTCGCGCCGGCCTCCCGCAAGCGGCGCGCCTGACGCCGCCATGGCGCCCTTCAACACCGCCTACCGGCAGACGCTGCTCGCCGGGCGCCTCACCCTGGGCCTGATGACGCCGCTGGCGCGCCCGCCCGGCGCGATGGCCGACCCCGCGATCGAACTGCACCTGGCCCGCCTGGCCGACACGCTCGGCTTTGCCGCGCTGTGGACGCGCGACGTGCCGGTGATGCTGCCGCAGGGCGAAGAGACCGCGGTGCTCGACGAGCCCTTCGTCTGGCTCACCGCGCTGGCCGCCGCCACGCAGCGCATCGCGCTCGGCACCGCCGCCGCGGTGCTGCCGCTGCGCCATCCGCTGCACGTGGCCAAGGCCGCGCTCTCGCTCAACCGCCTGTCGAACGACCGCTTCATCCTCGGCCTGGGCTCGGGTGACCGCGAGGCCGAGTTCGCCATCTTCCAGCAGGACATCGCGCTGCGCGGCGACGTCTTCCGCGAACGCTGGAACCTCGTGCGCTCGGCGCTCTCGCCCGATGCGCACGAGCGCGCCGCGCTGCACGAAGCCACCGGCGGCCACGACCTCATGGCGGCGCCCGCCGCGCGCATCGGCATGCTGGTGGTGGGCTCGGCGCGCCAGTCGCTGCAATGGACCGCCGCCCACGCCGACGGCTGGGCCACCTACCACCGCGACGAAGCGCGCCAGCAGGGCCGCATCGGCCTGTGGCAGACCGCGCTGCGCGAACGCGCGGGCGGCGAAGCCAAGCCCTTCATTCAATCGTTGCAGCTCGACCTGCTGGACGATGCCGACGCGCCCGCCGAGCCCATCGAACTCGGCCTGCGCACGGGACGCCATGCGCTCGTCGACTACCTCGACCGCATGGAAGACGCCGGCGTCGCCCACGTGCTGCTGAACCTCGCGCGCAGCAGCCGGCGACCCGCGCAGGACGTGGTCGACGAGCTCGGCCGCGAGGTGCTGCCGCGCCTGCAAGGCCATGCGCGCACGCCGCCAGCCTGACCCGTGCAGAATCCGGCGCTCGCCGTTGTCGACCTCCTTCCAAGGACTTCCCCCATGACCGATCTCTCGCACTTCCCCATCACGAAGAAATGGCCCGCGCAGCACCCCGAGCGCCTGCAGCTGTACTCGCTGCCCACGCCCAACGGCGTGAAGGTGTCGATCCTGCTGGAGGAAACCGGCCTGCCCTACGAGCCGCACCTCGTGAGCTTCGAGACCCAGGACCAGATGTCGCCGGAGTTCCTGTCGCTCAACCCGAACAACAAGATCCCCGCCATCCTCGACCCGAACGGCCCAGGCGGCCAGCCGCTGGCGCTGTTCGAATCGGGTGCGATCCTGCTGTACATCGCCGAGAAGACCGGCCAGTTCATCCCGAAGGATGCGGCGGCCCGCTACGAGACCATCCAGTGGGTGATGTTCCAGATGGGCGGCATCGGCCCGATGTTCGGCCAGCTCGGCTTCTTCAACAAGTTCGCCGGCAAGGACTACGAAGACAAGCGCCCGCGCGACCGCTACGTGGCCGAGTCGAAGCGCCTGCTCGGCGTGCTCGACAAGCACCTTGCCGACCGCGCCTGGATCATGGGTGACACGTACACCATCGCCGACATCGCCACCTTCCCGTGGGTGCGCAACCTGATCGGCTTCTACGAGGCCGGCGACCTCGTGGGCTTCAGCGAGTTCAAGAACGTGGCGCGCGTGCTTGAGGCCTTTGTGGCACGGCCGGCGGTGGTGAAGGGCCTGGGCATTCCGAAGCGGGGCTGAGGCCTCTCGATCAGCCCTCTGCCGGGGCCGTCGTCTGCATCGGCGGCGGCCGTACCGAGCCCGTTGCTCGAACGACTCCCTCGTTTGTGGGATTCCTGACCCTCCCGGCGACTGGAACAGTCCCTCTGCGTTGTTGCGGGGACTGACAAGAATTACGCGATCGCACATTTGCGGCGATACGGCGCAGGCTTCCCCTCCTCCACGCACGAAACCGGATTCGACATCCACGTGGAACCACAAGGAGGAAGCCATGAAGAATGCAATCATCCTGCGCGCGGCGGCCGTCGTGCTGGTGCAGGCCTGCACTTTTGCGAACGCCGCCGACGACCAAGGCGTCAACGACTACGCGAAGGCGCACTGGAGCATCGCCAATTCCTGCGTCCCGTTCGTCAGGAAATACCAATCGGTGTGCGGCAACGATTTCTCCGCAGACACAGATGCTCAGGCCTATGACATTCGGGCCACTGGCGAGAGATGTAATGCGGTCACACAGAACCAGCACCCCGCCATACAAAAGGGCGACGTGATCACGGTTCATCTGAGCCAGGTTTTCATCAACGAGTTCGTCGAGCGCGGTGCCAGTCTGCTCGGCTTCAAGAAGCGCGGCGAGATCGCCATCGTTGCGCGCATCGCAGAGCAAGACGCCCAGACCGATTTCGATTTCAGTGTTGCCGGAAGGGATCGTGGCCGCCTCATCTACTACTCGGAAGGCGTCGCGCCTGGGCAGTACCTGAATTTCAGCCAGTTGCCCATCTACGGGCCCATCGAATACCACGGCAAGCCCCTGCTCCTGGAGTTCTACATCATGGAGCTCGACATCAAGGAGAACACGGAAATCTCGGGCCTGCTCACCGCAGCGGCCAGCCTGGGCGCCGTGGCCTATCCGCCGGCATCGCCAGTGCTGAAGGTGCTCGACACGATCGGCGGCGGCTTGCTCAAAGCCAACAAGAGCGACATCGAGTTCAAGTACCACGCCTCGTTGCTCCCGGGCGCGGAGCAGATCAATTCACTGCATTCCGGTCGGCTGGAATACGGCAACTACGCGTTCGTGCGCATGCCATTCGCGGACTCGGGTGGCTCTGGGAGCAGTTCAACGCATCCCTGGACACGCTGGTGGTTCAACCAGAAAAATGGGCGGATCTACGAAGACGCGACATGCAATTCAGTGCTGAAGAATCGCACCTACCTCACGGTGCAGATCAATCGCGCCAAGGAGGAGGCCACGCTCGACCCCGCCAACACCTTCGCTGCATTTACCGCCAAACTCTCTTCCGAGGCCCAGGCCTCCACCGCCGAGCGCGTCGCGGTCATCGATGCGCTGAAAGCCAGCGTCAACAAGAACCAGCGCTATCGAGACGCGAAGAAGTTGATCGATTTCGCACAGAGCGTGAAATGGCCCGACGGCACCAAGAGTGACAAGAAGGCCCTGGATGCGGTAACCGTCAATGCGCTCGCCGCGGTTGCAACCAAGATCGAAACATCCTCGACTCAATTGCGCGACCCCCAGCAGCGCGACAAAGCGGACTTCGATGAATCGCAAATACAGGTGCTCGTCGATGCACTGTCGCGGCTCTCCGGCAAACGCTACTCACCGCAAACCTTCAAGGCAAGCGATCTGAAGTTGGAGCTCGAGAAAACCTGACGCTGGCACTCCAAGCCAGCGTCCCCAGGAACCGAAATCAGTTCGCGCTCAAGTCCATGAGCATCCGCGACAGCAGATAAAGCCGCGGCACCACGCTCTCGACCTCGGCGTATTCCTCCGGCGTGTGGATGCCGCCGCCCACGATGCCGAAGCCGTCGAGCACGGGCACGCCGACACCGGCCACGAGGCTGGCGTCGGCGGCGCCGCCGCTGCTCTCGATGGTGAGCTTCTTGCCGATCTCGCCGTAGATGCCCTCGGCCATGCGCACCAGCTTGTCCGATGCGGGCGAGCGCGGCATCGGCGGCAGGCCGCGCACGAGGCGCACGCGCACCTCGGTCTCGGGGATGAGCTTGTTCTGCGCGATGCGCGTCAGATCTTTCTCGACGCGGTCGAGCTCCTCGGGCGTGGCGGCGCGCACGTCGCCCTTGGCGCTGGCCGACGCGGGGATCACGTTGGTCGGTCCGTTGGCCGTGAGCACCGTGAAGTTGACCGTGGTCTTCTTCGCCGCATCTGCCACCTTCGACAGTTGCAGGACCTGGTGCGCGACCTCCATCGCGGCATTGCGGCCCGCCTCGGGCGCGACGCCCGCATGCGACGCGAGCCCCTTCACCTCGATGAGCGCCGTGGCCGAACCCTTGCGCTCGACGACGAGGCCGTCGGCCGGGCGGCCCGGCTCGAGGTTCAGCGCCACGTCGTGCTGCTTGGCCACGCGCTCGATGAGCGCGCTGGTGCCGACCGAGCCCGTTTCTTCATTGGTGTCGATCAGGAAGGTGATCTGGCCGTAGTCCTTGAAACCGATCTTCTGCAGGATCTTCAGCGCCTGCAGGCCGGCCACGACGCCGCCCTTGTTGTCCATCACGCCGGGGCCATAGGCACGGCCGTCCTTGATGTAGAAGGGCTTGCCCGCGGCCGTGCCGTCCTTGAACACGGTGTCGATGTGGGCCAGGATGAGGATCTTCTTCTTGCCCTGCCCCGTCAGCGTCGCGACCAGGTTGGTGCCCGGGTGCGGCTCGGCGGGAAAGCTCTCGATGCGCGCGTCGAGCTTGCGCAGCTCGTCCGCCACCATCTCGCGCACCTTGGCCAGGCCCTCGGTGTTGGTCGAGCCCGAATCGATGTTGACCATGCGCTCCAGCAGCTGCAGCGTCTCGTCCTTCTGCTGCGTGGCGGCGTCGAGCACGCCCTGGTGCGGCTTCTGGGCCAAGGCGTTGACGGCGAGCAAGGCACTGGCCAGCACGGCGCCCTGGCAGGCGGCGCGCGTCCATGAGCGCGGGGTGGAGCGAAAGTGCATGAGGAAGCCTGTTCTTTCTGTTGTGGAGGTTCGGTCGAAGCGAACCCCACACTAGCACCCGCTTCGCGAACGGGTCAAGCCGCGAGGCTCGGCGCCGGCGCCTCGGTGGCCTGCGCGATGCGCCCGGCCTTCATGTGGACGATGCGGTCAGCCACATGAAAGTAGCGGTCGTCGTGCGAGATGACCACCAGCGAGTGCCCCTTGGCGCGCAGCTCGGGCAGCAGCTCGGTGTAGAACAGATGGCGAAAGGCCGGGTCCTGGTCGGCGGCCCATTCGTCGAACACCAGCACCGGCCGGCCTTCGAGGTAGGCATGCACCAGCGCCAGCCGCTTGCGCTGGCCGGTCGAGAGGTCGGTGGTGCTGAAGGCGCCGTCTTTCACCGACACCTTGTGCGCGATCTCCAGCCGTTGCAGGTAGGGCAAGGCGGTTTCGGGCAGCGCTTGGTGGCCGCCCTCTTCGCCGGCCACGAGGTCTTCGAACAGGTAGAAGTCCGAGAACACGGTGGTGAAGAGCTGGCGGTAGTCGTCGCGCGTCTGCGGCGTCACGGGCTGGCCGTCGAGCAGCAGCTCGCCATCGACCGGCGCGTACAGGCCCAGCAGCAGCTTGATGAGCGTGGTCTTGCCCGAGCCGTTGTCGCCGACGATGAAGACGATCTCGCGGCGGCCGATGCGCAAATCCACCGGGCCGAGCACGAAGGGCTCCGCGCCCTCCACCGCTGGGAACGCATAGCGCGCGCCGCGCAGCTCGATGGCGTCGTGCAGCACCGGCGTGGCGGGCGGCGCGTGCAGGTCCAGGTGCGGCTCGGGCGTGGCGAAGCGGGCCGACAGGTCACCGATGCGCTCGAAGGCCACCTTCGCGCGCCCCAGGTGCGGCAGCGCCGCCACCACCTGGTCGAGCGGCCCCTTCAAAAACAGCAGCACCAGCACGAAGCCGCTGAGCACGACCGGCGCGGTGTCGCGGAATGCGGCCCAGCCGAGGATGAGTGCAATCAGCAGAAAGAACAGCGCCGAGCCGAAGGACGAGGCCAGCACGAAGATGTTGATGGCGCGGCGGTTGATGTCGTGGATGCGCTCGACCGTGTGCGCCACCTGCTGCTCGTACACCTTGGCGCGGCGCGCGCGGTGCATGCGCAGCTCCTTCGCGCCTTCGCTGATACCGCGGTAGGCCTTGTGCAGCGCCTCTTCCTGCTCGCGCGCCTTGAAGAAACCCGAGATGCCGCGCGCATGCGCCAGGCTCTGCACGGTGATGCCCACCAGCAGCGCCGCCAGCAGCAGGCCGAACAGCGGCGGCGAGAGCCAGGCCAGGTAGCCCAGGCAACCGAAGGAGACGGCCAGCGCGATCATGGTCGAGGCCAGCATGAAGGCCACGTCGCTGATCATGTCGACGTCCTGCGTGAGCACGGGCATCAGGCGGTGCATGCGGTAACGCTCGAGCGCATCGATCGGCGCCGCGAGGATCTTCAGCGCCAGGCTCTTGCGCACTTGCGCCACGAGCCGCTGGCCGACCACGTTGTTCGACATGTCGGAGGTGGCGCGCCCGACCAGCGCCACCACGCACAGGCCGATGAAGGTCAGCAGCAGTCCGCCGGCCAGGCCGCCGGGGCGATGCAGCACCTGGTTGATGGTCGCCAGCAGCGCGACGGTCGCGATGCCCGCGCCGATGCCGGTCACGGTCGACAGCGCGATCCACGGGAAATAGGGCCGCAACAGCCGGACGAGTTCGGACGCGGGGGCGCTGGCGGGTGTGAGGTTCATGCGGCGGACGGTTCGTTGCAAAGGGAGACGGGCTCCCTGCAATGACGTTCGGCGCGCCTGCTTGTTTAGCAGGAAGGCGCGGCGCCTATTGCAGCAGCGGCTGCGCGCCCGCCTCGCGCGCGGCCTCCACCACCGAGGCGCCGGCCAGGGCCCACAGCGTCAGGGCCTCGTCGAGCGCGCGCACGTGGCTCGGGTCCTGGCCGAGCCAGGCCACGAGCTGCTCGGCGCGCTCGGGCGACGGTGCGTCGTGCAGCTCGCGAAAAAGCCGCCAGGCCATGCTGAAGGCCGGATCGGAGGGACGGTGTCTCGGGAAGCTCATGGGGATTCGCACGCCTGCACTGCTGTCGATGAGTGAGTAGACGCTCCGTGGGGCAGGCTGTTTAGGCGCGGGGCCTGCGCGGACTAAATTTCCGGCCCGCCGGCGCGTCTTCTGCTGCATGCCTGTGCGCCTTCTTCTTCACGCCACCTTCGGCCCCGCCCCGTGATCCCGCTGCTCGCGCCGATCTTCCAGGGCGAGTGGGCGCCCTACGGCGAAACGCTGGCCTGCGCCCCGCACCCACCGCCCGACGCCGTGCGCGTGGCCGACCTGCTGGCCGATCCGCCGCGCCTGCTGGCGCTGCTGCGCCTGAAGGCGCGCACGCTGAACATGCCGGAGCGCGACCTGCGCGCGGTCGCGTCCGCCTGGAGCATGAACTACCTGCACGCACTGCTGCCGCCCGTGGCCGCTGCGGCGAGCCTGCTGCAGCACGGCTTTCCGGTCACGCCCGAACAGGTGTGGGTGTCGCTCGACGACGCAGACGGCGACCCGGAGTGCTTCCACATCGTCGAACTCGGCACGCCGCGCCCCGGCACCGATACGGCCGCGCGCTACGACGTGCTGCTGTGGGAACACTTGGCCCCGTTGTTCGCACTGCTGACGCAACTCACACGGCTGGCGCCCAAGATCCTCTGGGGCAACGCCGTGCGCTACCTCGAGCCGGTGCTCGAAGAAGGCCTGCGCATGAGCGGCCAGGCGCCCGCCGTGGCCGCCGACCTCGAGCACCTGCTGCACCGCCCGACCTGGCCGCAACCGTGCGGCACGCTGCGCGACAACCCGATGTGCATGCCCGCGCGCCGCGGCGTGCGCGTGACCGACCGCAGCGCGCCGCCCGTCACGCTGCACCGCCAGTGCTGCCTCTACTACCTCGTGCCGCGGCTGGGCTACTGCGGCGCGTGTCCGCTCTCGCCCGAGTTCGAGCGGGAGCGCTGCGCAAGCACCGCCGACTAAACATCCGGCCGCAGCCTGCGTCTTCCTTCTGCATCCCACACACATCGACCACACCCCGGAGGCTTTGCTTGACCGCCCACGACACTGCATGGCGCTTTCACGCGCATCCCGAAGGCCGGGTGCTGGACGTCCGGCTGGAAGGCTCCGCGCTCAAGGTCACGCCGCTCGACGGCGACCGCCACGGCAGCACCTGGGCCCTGCGCGCGCAGCCCGGCACGCCGCGCCTCGAATGGCTGGGCGCCTGCGCGGGCGAGCCTGACGAAGCGCACCTGCTGGCGGCGATCGAGGCGGCCTTCCAGCGCCACCCGGCCGCGCGGCAGCTCGCGCTGCAATCGCCGCTGCCGACCGGCACGCGGCTGGTGGACGCGGGCATCGTCACGCCGGCCGAGGGCGCGCTGCCCACGGTCGCGCGCGAGGCCTTCTGGCAATGGCCGCGCGCCTGGCTGCCGCAGCCGCGCGAGCCCTTCGCGCAGCGCTTCGTCGTCACGCAGGGCAAGCGCCATCCGCTGCGCCCCGCCAAGCCGCAGGGCACGGTGTACCGCCGCCACATCCCGTGGCTGGGTAAGACGCTCACGCTCGACACGGTCGACATCGAACGCGACCTGCCCGCCTTCCACCGTTGGATGAACGACCCCGTGGTCGCCCATTTCTGGGAAGAGGAAGGCGACCTCGCGCGCCACCGCCAGTACCTGGAAGGCATCGCGGCCGACCCGCGCGTGACCGGCCTCGTCGGCCGCTTCGACGGCGAGCCTTTTGGCTACTTCGAGGCCTACTGGGCCAAGGAAGACCGCATCGCGCCCTTCTACGACGCGGCCGACCACGACCGCGGCTGGCATGCGCTGGTGGGCGAGGCGCGCTTTCGCGGCAAGCCCTTTCTCACGGCCTGGATGCCGTCGGTGTCGCACTACCTGTTCCTGGACGACCCGCGCACGCAGCGCCTGGTGATCGAGCCGCGCGCCGACAACGAAAAAATGATCCGGAGCCTGGGCCGCTGCGGCTACGCCCATGTGAAGGAGTTCGACTTTCCGCACAAGCGCGCCCTGCTGGGCGTGCTGTGGCGCGAGCGTTTCTTCGGCGAGGCGCTGTGGATTCCGCGCGCCGACCCCACCGCCGCTTCGCCGGCCCCGGCTCGTCGACACGAGCCATCCCTGGAGGACATCCATGCAAATCCATGACCTGATCGGCGTCGGCTTCGGCCCGTCCAACATCGCACTGGCCATCGCGCTCGACGAGAAGCGCCAGAAGGGCCACTTCGTCGATGCGCTGTTCATCGAGAAGCAGCCGGGCTTCGTCTGGCACCGCAACATGCTGCTGGACAATGCGCACATGCAGATCTCGTTCCTGAAGGACCTGGCCACGCTGCGCAATCCGTCCAGCCGCTTCACCTTCCTGAACTACCTGCACGAGAAGCAGCGCCTGCAGGACTTCATCAACCTCAAGACCTTCTTCCCGAGCCGCCACGAGTTCAACGACTACCTGGGCTGGGCCGCGGCGCAGTTCGAAGACCGCTGCGCCTACGGCGAGGCCGTGTTCGAGGTGGTGCCCGAGATGAAGGGCAACGAGGTCTCGCTGCTGCGCGTGCGCTCGCGCGACGCCAACGGCGCGGTGCGCGAGCGCCTGGCGCGCAACCTGGTGGTGAGCGTGGGCGGCGTGGCCAACATCCCGGCGCGCTTCCAGCCCCTGCGGGACGACGGCCGCGTGTTCCATTCGAGCACCTACCTGGAGGCCATCGCCCGCCACCCCGGCGCCGACCGCATCGCCATCGTGGGCGCAGGCCAGAGCGCGGCCGAGATCTTCATGGACCTGCAGTCGCACCCGGCCAAGCCGCAGGTCGACCTGATCATGCGGGCGCGCTCCATCAAGCCCTCGGACGACAGCCCGTTCGTGAACGAGATCTTCAACACCGACTTCACCGACTTCGTGTTCAACCGCTCGGTGAACGAGCGCGCCGAGCTGCTCGAGGAGTTCTGGCACACCAACTACGCCGCGCCCGACCTGGAACTGATCCAGCAGATCTTCAACGTGTTCTACCGCCAGCGCGTGGCCGGCTCGACGCGCCACAGCTTCCTGCGGCGGCACGAGGTGTCGGTCGTGCGCGCCGCGCAGGACGGCATCCACCTGTCGCTGCACGACCTGAACACCGGCGCGCGCCACGACAAGGCCTACGACGCCGTGGTGCTCGCCACCGGCTACGCGCGCGACGCGCACCGCACGCTGCTGGCGCCGCTGGCGCCCTACCTGGGCGATTTCTCGGTCGACCGCGACTACCGCGTGCAGGGCACGCCGGCGCTGCGCCCGGGCATCTTCCTGCAGGGCGCCTGCGAGACCAGCCACGGCCTGAGCGACACGCTGCTGTCGGTCACCGCCATCCGCTCCGACGAGATCGGCCAGGCGCTGCTGAACGCCACGCCGCGGCACACCGCGCAGGCGCCACAGGTGCCGGCCGCAGAGCGCCCCGCCCACGCCGCGCCCGTGGTCTAGCCACGGAAACGCAAGGCTTCGGTGCTACACTCAATAAGAATAGTTCTTATTCACCCCATCCCCGGGGTCACCGAAGCCAGCGCCCTCGCCTCCTCTTCACCGGCGCGCACCAGCCATCGGCCCAGGGGTCCTTTGTCGATGCTTGCGAGAAGGCGACCGGATGCGCGACCTCGTCCAGGAACTTGTGTCTCACTACGCGGACTTGCGCCGGCAGCTCACGCGCGACCTGCGCGACCCGCACCATGCGGCCGACATCGCGCAGTCCAGCTTCGAGCGCGTGTACACGCACACCCTCGGCCTGCGTGACGGCGCCGCCATCGAGTCGCCGCGTGCCCTGCTGTTCCGCGTGGCGCGCAACCTGTGCATCGACGAAGCCCGCCACCGCAAGGTGGCGCAGGAGTGGGCCGTCTCGCATGCCGTCGTGGGCACGCACCTCACGGCCCCTTCGTCCGAATACGTCGTGGCCCAGCACCGCGTGCTGCGCCGCGTGGTGGAAACCATGGAACAGCTGCCGCCGCGCCGGCGCGAGGTGTTCCTGCTGTTCCGCGCCTACGGCCATTCGCGCGCCGAAATCGCGCAGCGCCTGGGCATCACCGAAATGGCGGTCGCCAAGCACCTGCTGCGCGCCACCATCGACTGCTCGCGCGTGTTCGCCGAGCTGCGCCAGGAACTGATCGAGCCGCAGGCGGTGAACAGCCACGCCGGTTTCGACACCGCACTGGCCGAAGACTTTTCATGAGCCGTGCGGCCACAGCGGTCGTTCCGCGTGAACGGCTGATCGAACGCGCGCTCGCGCTCATCGTCGAGGACGAGATCGCGCCGCCGAGCCCGGCCGCCAACAGCGCCCGGCTCGCGCTCGACCAGTGGCGCACGCGCTCGCCCGAACACGCCGCCGCCGTGCGCGAGGCGCGCGAGCGCTGGAACGCGCTGGGCGGCATGGCCGACGACCTGCGCGCGCACTTCGACGAGCCCGTGCCCGCACCGGCCCCGCGCAACCCCTCGCGCCGCAAGCTGCTGCTGTCGGTCGCCGGCCTGCTCGGCGCCGGCGTGGTCGCCGGGCGCGGCGTGCAGTGGTACTGGCAGCAGCCCGTGTTCCAGGCGACGTACCGCACACCGAACGCGCGGATGCTCAAGGTCACGCTGGCCGATGCCGCCGATGCCTCGGCCGGCAGCCGCCTCGACCTGGCGCCCCAGAGCGCCGTCGACGTCACGCTCTACCGCCGCCGCCGGATGATCGACATGGCACGCGGCGAGGTCCGCTTCGACGTGGCGCCCGACGCCGAGCGGCCCTTCGTGGTGCGCACGCGCGAGGCGATCATCGAAGTGGTCGGCACCGCTTTCACCGTGCGCGACCGCGGCGGCCCGATCACCGTGGGCGTCGAGCACGGCCATGTGCGCGTGCAGGTGCTGCGCCAGGCCGGCACCGAGCGCAGCGGCGAAGTGGTCGACCTGCGCGCCGGCGACATGCTCGAGGTGCGCGACGGCCACGCCGATCCGGTGCGCCAGGCCGACACCGCCGCCCTCTCGGCCTGGCGCGACGGCTGGCTGGTGTTCGACAACACCCCGCTGGGCGACGCGCTGGCCGCGGTCAACAGCTACCGCAGCGCGCCCATCGTCGGCGCCGACGCCCGCATCGACGCGATGCGGCTCTCGGGGCGCTTTCGCACCAACGACTCGGCCGGCCTGCTCGACGCGCTGCCGGCCATCCTGCCGCTGGTGGCGGTGGCCCGGCCCGACGGCAGCGTGCGCCTGCAGGCGCGCTGACCCGGGCGTCCCACGGGCGCGCTGCTCCTTTTTCCCGCTCGTTTTTCGACCCGCATCGACGCGGCGGCCGATGCCTTGTCACGGGCCTGTCTCTCTTTTTCGAGTTCAAACGTCTTACATCCAGAAGCACCCCGCATCCGATCGACGGCTGCGGCGCGCCGCCCGCTTTCATGCCGCACCGATTTATTTGTCTGGAGCCTTCACCCATGCGTTTCTCGCCTCGCCACCGACTCCTGAGCGCCGCGCTTGCCGCCGCCTTCGGAACCGCCCTTGCCAGCTGGAGCGGCCTCGCCGCCGCCCAGGGCGCCGACCAGCCCGCTGCACAAGCACGCGACATCAACGTCCCCGCCCAGCCGCTGGGCGCCGCGCTCAACGAGCTGTCGCGCCAGACCGGCGTGCAGGTGCTCGCCGCCGGTGACGTGGTCTCGGGCCTGGCCGCACCGGCGGTGTCGGGCCGCCTGAGCTTCCAGCAGGCGCTCGACCGCCTGCTGGCCGGCAGCGGCCTCGTGGCGGTGCGCAACGGCCCCACGCGCGTCACCATCCAGCGCCAGAGCACGGGCGGCGCGTCCACGCTGCCGGCCGTGACCGTGGCCGCGCAGGCCGCCACCGACGGCACCACCGAAGGCACGGGCTCGTACACCACGCGCGCCGCCGCCGGCGCCACGCGCATGGACCTGTCGCTGCGCGAGACGCCGCAGTCGGTCAGCGTCATCGGCCGCCAGCAGATCGACGACCAGAACCTCGTCACCCTCGAGGACGTGCTGCGCCAGACGCCCGGCATCGTGGCCGACCGCAACGACGAGCGCGTGACCTTCTCCTCGCGCGGCTTCGCCCTGAGCACCATGATCGACGGCGTGCCCACGCTGGGCTTCAACAGCGTGGCCGGCGAGTCGAGCATGATCAGCACCGCCTTCTACGACCGCGTCGAGGTGATCCGTGGCGCGGCCGGCCTGCTCAACGGCGTGGGCTCGCCCGGCGGCGCCATCAACCTCGTGCGCAAGCGCCCGACCTCCGAGTTCGCAGGGCACATCTCGGGCGGCATCGGCAGCTGGAGCCGCTACAACGCAGAGATCGACGTGGGCGGCCCCCTCAACGCCGACGGCACCGTGCGCGGCCGCTTCATGGCCTCGCGCACCGACGGCAAGAGCTTCATCGAGAACAAGAAGCGCAGCGAAGACGCGCTGTACGGCATTCTCGAAGTCGACCTCGCGGCGGGCTCGCGCCTGTCGGTGGGCTTCGAGCACCAGAAGACCGCCATCGACGGCGCCAACTACGGCCAGAGCCCGCTGTTCTTCAGCAACGGCCAGCGCACCAACCTGCCACGCTCGTTCAACTCCAGCGCCCCGTGGAGCTACTGGGACATGTACAGCGACAAGCTGTTCGCGAACCTCGACCAGCGCCTCGGCGCGGGCTGGCAGCTCAAGGTGGACGCCAGCTACCTCAAGAGCAAGCGCGAGCGCGCCTCGGGCGACCTGAGCATCTACCGCGCGATCAACGCGCGCACCGGCGCCTCCACCATCGACATCCGCGAGAACCCCGCCGAAGGCGCCAACAAGGCCCTCGACGTGCACCTGAAGGGCCCGTTCGAGGCCTTCGGCCAGACGCACGAGGCCGTGGTCGGCATGAGCTACAACACCTACGACGCCACCGTGTACACGCGCGGCGCCGTGCCGCGCATGATCGACCGCCGGCCGCTGAACTTCTACCAGCTGCAGAGCTTCCCCGAGCCGACCTCCTTCTCGTACCCGTTGTACACGGCGCCGCTGAACACCACCGAGAAAGCCATCTACGCCTCGACCCGCCTGAAGCTGGCCGAGCCGCTGTCGCTCATCGTCGGCGCGCGCGGCACCTGGTACAAGTCCGACGCGTCCACGCTCGACTGGACCACCTGGCGGCGCACCGGCGTGAGCTCGATGCGCGAGAACGGCGTGGTCACGCCCTACCTGGGCGTGGTGTTCGACGTGAGCAAGGAACTCTCGCTGTACGGCAGCTACACCGACATCTTCCAGCCGAATACGGTGCGCGACCGCAACAACTCGCTCATTGCACCGCAGCGCGGCAAGAACATCGAGCTGGGCCTGAAGGGCGAGCACTTCGGCGGCAAGCTCAACACCAGCGCCGCGATCTTCAAGACGCGCGAGACCAACCTGGCCGTGATCGACACCGGCGCCGGCTCGCTGCTGCCCGACGGCGGCATCCCGTACCGCGCGGTGCAGGGCGCCAAGAGCAAGGGCTTCGAGCTCACCGCCGCCGGCGAAGTGCTGCCGGGCCTGCAGATGCTCGCGGGCTACACCTACCACGCCAAGCGCGACGCCGACGGCGTGCTGCTGAACCCGCAGTACCCGCGCCGCCTGTTCCGGGTGGCCACCAGCTACCGCCTGCCGGGCGAGTGGAGCAAGCTCACCGTCGGCGGCAGCGTGAGCTACCAGAGCGGCATTTACTACGACGAGTTCAACGAACTCGGCCGCGCCTCGCAAGGCGGCCTGACGCTGTTCGGCCTGATGGCGCGCTACGACATCAACAACCGCCTGAGCGCCTCGCTGCACATCGAGAACCTGGGCGACAAGCGCTACTACAACGGCCTGGGCGCCTACAACGGCTACACGCAAGGCAACCCGCGCAACGCCTGGCTGAAGCTCAGCTACAAGCTCTGACACGCACCAACGAACTGAAATAGGGCGGCACCGGCAGAAGGGTGCCCTTGACGCACGACCCGGCTTCCGGGTCGTGCGTTTTTTTAAGCCCGGGCGTCAGGCCGCGAGGGCTTCGGCTTCGCCCAGTCGCTCGACCAGTTGCGTCAACAACACCGGGCTGCGCAGGATCGCGTGGTGGTCCTCGTCCAGCGCCGCAGTGCTCGCGAGGTCCGGCCGCCCCAGCTGCAGCGCGAGCGCGGCGCGGTCCGCCGCCGGGCGCCGCGCGATCCACCAGCACTCGGCGCGGCAACGCAGCGGCACGAGCGCCTCGGTCTCGATCGCCTTCAGCTGCTGGCTCACGAGGAAGATGCGGGCCAGTTCGTCGTCGGGCAGGTTCGCGTGCGCCGGCATGTCGAGCGCATCGCCACGGGCCTGCGCCTTGGAACGCGCCTGGGCGATCAGCGCGGCCACCGTCGCCTCGTCGCAGACGAAGTCGTCGATGTCCAGCAGCCCGTCGAGGCGCGCCGCCGGCCAGGCCGAGGCGACGAAGTCGGCGAAGTCGCGGCGGCCATCGTCGTCCACCGTCTGCAAGGGCGCGTCGGGCTCGGGCACGTAGGGATCGACCAGGCCGAGAAACGCCACGGCCTGCCCTTCGGCTTCGAGCCGCGCCGCCACGGCCGCCGCGAGCACACCGCCGAGCGACCAGCCCAGCAGGTGGTACGGCCCCTGCGGCTGCACGCCACGGAGCATGCGGGCGTAGTCGTCGGCCATGCGCGCCAGCGACACGTCGCGGTGCGCAGGGTCGGCGAGCATGCGGCACGGCAGGCCGTACACGGTGCGCACGCCCTGCAGGCGGCGCGCCAGCGGTGCGTAGTCGTACACCGTGCCCAGGGCGGCGTGCAGGCAGAACAGCGGCGCCGCACCCGGCACCACGGCATTCAGCGCGACCAGCGACGGCGCCTCGGCACGCCTGCCCAGCAGCCCCGCGATGGTCGGCGCGCGCAGGAAGTCGTGCAGCTTCAGATCGAGCGCCGGCAGGCCCAGGCGACGCGCCTGCGCCATCACCTTCAGGCTCAGCAGCGAATCGCCGCCGAGTTCGAAGAAGTTGTCGTCGCGGCCCACGCGTGCCACGCCCAGCACCTCGGACCAGATGCGCGCGAGCGCCTGCTCGGCGCTGCCGCGCGGCGCGTCGTAGCCGTCGCCGCCGGCGAACACCGGCGCCGGCAGCGCATGGCGATCGACCTTGCCGCTCATGTTGAGCGGCAGCGTGTCGAGCACGACGATGGCGGCCGGCACCATGTGCTCGGGCAGCAGCGCCGCAAGGCCGGCACGCAGCTGCGAAGGCTCGATACGCTCGCCCGCCAGCGGCGAGACATACGCCACCAACCGCGCGCCGCCCCCGCCCTGGCTGGCGACGGCCACGGCCTCGCGCACCTGCGGCAGCGCCAGCAGCTGCGCCTCGATTTCGCCGAGCTCGATGCGAAAGCCGCGGATCTTCACCTGGTGGTCGATGCGCCCCAGGTACGCCATCTGCCCGTCGGCCTCCCAGCGCACGAGGTCGCCCGTGCGGTAGAGCCGGCCGCCCGGCGCGCCGAAGGGGTCGGCCACGAAGCGTTCCGCGCTCAGGCCCGCGCGCTGCAGGTAGCCGCGCGCCAGGCCGTCGCCGCCGAGGTACAACTCGCCGGCCACGCCGGGCGGCACCTGGTTCATGGCGCCGTCGAGCACATAGGCCGTGCGGTCGCCCACGAGGCGGCCGATGGGCATGTAGGCCGCGTCGAAGCCCTCGCCCGGCGCGGCCTTGGCGATCATCGGCGTGATCACCGTCTCGGTCGGCCCATAACCGTTGACGATGCGCGGCGGCTTCAGCACCGACTGCACCAGCGCGAAGCTGGTGCGCGGCATCGCCTCGCCGCCCACGGTGTAGGAGCGGATCGGCAGCCGGCTCGCGGCCTCGCCCATCAACTCGGCCATCTGGTGCAGGTAACCGGGCGTGAAGCAGGCGATGGTGATGCCGTGGCGGGCAATTTCGGCGCAGGTGCGCTCCACCGGCCAGACCTCTTCGTCGCGCGGCATCAACGCCGCGCCGAAGGCCAGCGGCACCCAGGTGCGCTCGTGCGCGCCGTCGAAGTTGATCGATGCGAACTGCAGCTCGCGGTCCTCCGGCGTCATGCCGTAGGCCTCGCCGATGGACTGCACGTGCATGGCCAACGGCCCGTGCGCCACCGCCACGCCCTTGGGCTTGCCGGTCGAGCCCGAGGTGTAGATCACGTAGGCCAGGTGGTCGCGGTGCACCGCCACGCCGGGGTCGTGCGAGGGGCCGTCCGACAGGTCGAGCGTGTCGAGCCTCAGCGCCTTCACACCGGGCAGGCCGATGCGGTCCAGCACCACAGCGTCGTCGGCCAGCAGCAGCGCGACGCCGCTGTCTTCCACCATGTAGGCGAGGCGCTGCGGCGGGTAGGCCGGATCGAGCGGCACGTAGGCGCCGCCCGCTTTCAGGATCGCGAGCAGCGCCACGACCATGTCGGCCGAGCGCCGCACCGCGAGGCCCACGCGCACTTCGGGCCGCAGGCCCGCGCGCACGAGGTGATGCGCCAGCCGGTTGGCGCGCGCCTCCAGCGCGGCGTAGCTCAGCGTGTGGTCGCCGAAGATCAGCGCCGTGGCCTCGGGCCGCAGCGCGGCCTGGCGTGCCACCAGCACATGCACCGGCGCGGTGTGCTGGTAGGCGGGCGTGTTCTCGCCCCAGGCCTGCAGGCGCTGCGCCTCGTCGGCGGTGTACAGGTCGAAGGCCACGACGGGGTGCGTGGCCGCTTGCGCGAGGTCGTCGGCCACGCGGCGCACCGCGTCGTCCATGTACTGGCACACGCGCGCGGCGCCAACCGATGCATCGACCTGCGCGGTCAGCGCGAAGCCGTCGGCGCGTTCGTTCACCGACAGCGCGAAGGCGTAGTTCGAGCGCTCCTGCGCGCCGAGCGTCTCGATGCCTTCCCAGCCGCCGGCACCGGCGCCCGCCTCGGGCGATTGCGCCACATAGCGGTAGTTCAGCAGCGTCGAGAACAGCGGCGTTCCCTTGGGCACCGCGCTGCAGCGCTGCGCGAGCGACAGGCTCGCATGCTCGTGGTGCAGCAGGCCGGCCAGCGCGGCGTGGGTCTGGCGCACGCAGGCCAGCGCGTGGCTGCGGCCCAGCGTCACGCGCAGCGGCAGCGTGTTGATCATCATGCCGAGCGCGCGCCCCGCGCCCTCGCCGCCCGCGAGCCGGCCGAACAGCACGGTGCCGAACACCACGTCGTCCTTGCCCGTGGTCTTGGCCAGCACCAGCGCCCATGCCAGGTGGAACAGCGTGGCCGCGCTCACGCCGCTGCGCTGCGCCTGCGTGCGCACGGCCTGCGCCAATGCCGCGTCGAGTTCGAGGTGCGCTTCTTCCACGGCCGTGCCATCGCCGCGCGCGTCGAACAGGTCGAAAGGCGCGGTTGGTTCGCGCACGTCGCCGAGCATGCGGCGAAAGAACGTCTCCTGCTCGGCCACGTCGGCACCGAGTCGCGCCTGCGCGACGAAGCTGCGGAACGGCACGGGTGGGGGCAGCGCGTCGGCGCGGCCTTGCAGCAGCAGCGTGATCTCCTCGACCAGCAGGTCGCGCGAGACATGGTCGAGCGCCAGGTGGTGGCTCGGCAGCTGCAACAGCCAGCCACCGCCCGCCGCATCGTGCGCGGCGATGGCGCGCAGCATGGGCGCGCGGCGCACGTCGAGGCGGTAGTGGCCGGGGCGCACATGCGCTTCGAGCTGCGCGGCGACATCGCCTGCGGCGGCGTCGACCGGCAGCCATTCGATCTCGGCGGGCGCATGGCGGTGCACCACCTGCACCGGCTCCGCCAGCCCTTCCCACAGCACCGCCGTGCGCAGCATGTCGTGGCGCGCGATGACGCGGTTCAGGCAGTCCATGAACGCGTCGAGCCGCGCCTGGCTGTCGAAGCGCATCTGCAGCGACTGCACGTAGACGTCGCCCTCGGCCTGCATCAGGTGATGGAACAGCAGGCCTTCCTGCAGCGGCGCGAGCGGGTAGATGTCCTGGATGTTGGCCGCGCCGCCGGGCACGGCGGCCTCGATGCGGCGCAGCTGCGCGTCGTCGAGCGTCACCAACGGCAGCATCTGCGACGTGAGCCGCGTGCAGCCGTCGGGAATCGCGTTGTCGGGCACCACCGGCACCGGGCGCGGCGAGGCGCCGGCCTCCAGCGTGGCGCGCGCGAAGTCGGCGAAGCGCGGGTTCTGGAACAGCGTGCGCACCTGCGCGCCGAAGCCCTGCCGGCGCAGTCGCTCGAGCAGCTGCATGGCCAGCAGCGAATGGCCGCCGAGTTCGAAGAAGTTGTCGTTGCGGCCCACGCGCGGCGCGCCCAGCACCTCGGCCCACACGGCGGCCATCGCCTCCTCGGCCGCGCCCTGCGGCGCTTCCCATCTGTCGGCTGTAGCAGCGAACACGGGCTCGGGCAGCGCGGCGCGGTCGACCTTGCCGTTGGCGTTCAGCGGCAGCGCCGAGAGCACGGTGATCGCCGACGGCACCATGTACTCGGGCAGCACCTGCGCCAGCCCATCGCGCAGCGTGAAGGCCTCGACCGGGCGTTGCGCGTCGAGGCTCGACACGTAGGCCAGCAACAGCGCACCGCCTGCACGCTCGCGCGCGACCACCACGGCCTCGCGCACGCCGGGCTGCGCGCGCAGCCGCGCCTCGACCTCGCCGAGCTCGATGCGGAAACCGCGCACCTTCACCTGGTGATCGAGCCGTCCCAGGTATTCGAGCTGTCCGTCAGCGCGCCAGCGCACGAGGTCGCCCGTGCGGTACAGGCGCCCGCCCTTCGCATCGAAGGGGTCGGCCACGAAGCGCTCGGCGCTCAGGCCGGCGCGGTTCAGGTAGCCGCGCGCCAGCCCCGAACCGCCGAGGTACAGCTCGCCGGCCATGCCGGGCGGCACCAGGTTCATGTCGGTGTCGAGCACCACGGCGCGGCGGTCGCCCACGGGCGCGCCGATGGGCAGGTAGGCGGCGTCGAAGGTAGTGCCGGCATAGGCCTTGGCGATGGTCGGCGTGATCACCGTCTCGGTCGGGCCGTAGCCATTGATGAGGCGTGGCGGCTGCAGGGTCTGCATCACGCGCTCGCAGGCCACGCGGCCCATGGCCTCGCCGCCGACGGTGTACGAACGCAGCGTGGGCACGCGCCCGTCCTCGCCGAGCTCGTCGGCCATCTGCTGCAGGTAGCCCGGCGTGAAGCACGCGACGGTGATGCCGTGGCGCTGCATCTCTTCGCGGCTGCGGTGCACGGTCCACAGCTCCTGGCTGCGCGGCATCAGCGTGGCGCCAAAGGCCAGCGGCGTCCAGATGCGCTCGTGCGCGCCGTCGAAGTTGATCGACGCGAACTGCAGCTCGCGGTCTTCGGGCGTCATGCCGTAGGCGCGGCCGATGGTCTGGATGTGCATGCTCAGCGGGCCATGCGCCACGGCCACGCCCTTGGGTTGGCCGGTGGAGCCCGAGGTGTAGATCACGTAGGCCAGGTGTTCGGGATGCACCGCGACATCGGGCGCGCTTTCAGGACCCCTGTCGAGCACGCCGCCATCGAGCAGCAGCGCGGGCAGCGCCTGCATCGATGCGGCCAGGCGTTCGCGCACACGCGCCTGCGTGAGCAGCAGCCGCACGCCGCTGTCGGCCGCCATGAAGTCGAGCCGGTCGGGCGGGTAGTCCGGGTCGAGCGGCACGTAGGCCGCGCCGGCTTTCAGCACGCCGAGCAGCGCCACCACCATCTCGGGCGACCGCTCCACTGCGAGGCCGATGCGGTCCTCGGGCTGCACGCCCTGCGCGATGAGGGCGTGCGCGAGCCGGTTGGCACGCCGATCGAAATCGCGGAAGCACATCGGCACGCCATCGACGATCAGCGCCGTCGCCTCGGGCCGCAGCGCGGCCTGGCGCTCGACGAGGCGGTGCACGGGCACCTCGTCCCAGTCGGTGTCCCGGCCCTCGCCCCATTCGCGCAGCTGGGCATGCTCCTGCGGACCGAGCAGCGCCACCTCGCGCAGCGTGCGCGACGGGTCGTCGGCCAGCTGGCGCAGCACCGCGACGTAGTGCGCGGCCATGCGCTCGATGGTCGCGGTCTCGAAGATCGCGCGGGCGTAGGTGAAGCTCAGGCCGAGCGTTCCGTCGGCCTGCTCCAGCGTGTCGAGCGCAAGTTCGAAGGGCGCCGCCTGCTCGTCGAGTTCACAAGGTTCGATGCGCAGGCCTTCGAGCCGGTCGAGCGCGCCCAGGTCCTGCTGCCGGTGGTTGAAGATCACCTGGAACAGCGGCGGGTGGCTCAGGCTGCGCTCGGGCTGCAGCGCCTCGACCAGCTGTTCGAACGGCAGGTCCTGGTGCGCCTGCGCGCCCAGCGCCGCCTCGCGCGCCTGCGCCAGCGCCTCGGCCAGCGTGGTGTGACCGGCCAGCTCGGCGCGCAGCACCTGCGTGTTGACGAACAGGCCGAGGATGCCGGCCGTCTCGGGCCGGTCGCGGTTGGCCACGGGCACGCCGAGCCGGATCTCGCCCTGCCCCGTGTAGCGGTGCAGCAGCGCCTGGAAGCCGGCCAGCAGCACCATGAAGAGCGTCGCGCCCTCGGCGCTCGCGCGGCGGCGCAGCGCCTGCGTCAACTCATCCGGCAGGTCGAGCCGATGGCGCGCGGCGAGGTACGGCCCCTGCGGCGGACGCGCGCGGTCGGCGGGCAGTTGCAGCAGCGGCTGTTCGCCGCCCAGGCGTTCGGTCCAGTAGGCGAGCTGGCGTTCGCCCTCGCCTGCTTCGAGCCAGTGGCGCTGCCAGGCCGCGTAGTCGGCGTACTGCAGCGCCGGCGCGGCCGGCACGGCGGCGTCGTTCCCTTGACGGTGCGCCTGGTACAGCGCGCCGAAGTCGTCGACCAGAAGCTGCATCGACCAGCCGTCGGACACGATGTGGTGCATCACCAGCACCAGCAGGTGCGCGGTCTCGCCGGTGCGCAGCAGACCCACGCGCAGCAGCGGGCCGTGCGACAGGTCGAAGGGCGTGCGCACGAGGCGCGCAGCCTCGTCGCGCACCTGCGCGGGGTGGGCGCGCAGATCGGCTTCGCGCAGGTCGAGCACCGCCTCGGGCGACACGGTCTGCTGCGGCACGCCGTCGTCGCTCATGCCGAAGCGCGTGCGCAGCGACGGATGCCGCGCCACCAGCGCCTGCAGGCTCGCACGCAGCGCTGCACCGTCGAGCGCGCCGTGCAGCGTGAGCGCGGCCGTGATGTGCTGCGCGGTGCTTTCGGGGTCCATCTGCCAGAGGAACCACTGGCGCGCCTGCGCGTACGAAGCGGGCCGCGGCGCACCCGGCACAGCGGCCGGGTCGGGCACGATCGGCAGGCGGCCGAAGTCGATGCCCTGCGCACGCAGCGCGGCGATGAATTCCTTCTGCCGCGCCGGCGGCAAACCCGCCAGCCGTTGGGCGATGGCCCTACTGCGTTCGCTACTGCTCACTCAACCCCCCAGACTTTCCAACAATGCATCCATGCGATCGAGATCGCTCTCGGCCTGCGCGGCCTGCTGCGCCTGCGCCGGCCCTTGCGCGTCGAGCGCCTGCGCGCAGGCCGCCAGGTCGGGCAACTCGAAGTAGCGCTGCAGCGGCAAGTCGATGCCCATCTGTGCCTTGACCTGCTGGCGCAGCTTGAGCACCGCGAGCGAATGCCCGCCGAGCTCGAAGAAGTTGTCGCCGCGCCCCACGCGCGACAGCCCCAGCACCTGCGCCCACAGACCCGCCAGCGCGGTTTCGGTGGCGCTCTGCGGCGGCACATGCGCGCGCTCTTCCGCCGCTTCGGGCGGTGGCAGCGCCTGCCGATCGACCTTGCCGTTGGCGTTCAGCGGCAGCCCCTGCGGCATCGCGACGATGACGCTCGGCACCATGTAGTCGGGCAGCGCCGCCGCGAGACCCGCACGCAGCGCCGCGGGGCGCAGTGGCTGGCCTTCGGCGCCGGCCGCATAGGCCACCAGCCGCGCACCGCCCGGTCCTTCCTGCGCCAGCACCAGGGCCTGTCGCACGCCGGGTTGCGCGAGCATCTGCGCCTCGACCTCGCCGAGTTCGATGCGAAAGCCTCGCACCTTCACCTGGTGGTCGAGCCGGCCGAGGTACTCGAGCTGGCCGTCGGCGCGCCAGCGCACGAGATCGCCGGTGCGGTAGAGCCGCCCGCCGTGCCCATCGAACGGATCGGCGACGAAGCGCTGCGCCGTCAGGCCGGCGCGGCGCAGGTAGCCGCGCGCCAGCACCTCGGCGCCCACGCACAGCTCGCCCGCCACGCCGACGGGCACGGGGTTCAGTTGCGCGTCGAGCACATGCAGCCGCGCGCTCGATGCGGGCGTACCGATGGGTGGCAGGTCTTCGTCGCCTGCGCTGTCGAGCACGAACTCGCTCACCACGTGCGTCTCGGTCGGCCCGTACTGGTTGATGAGCCGACACTGCGATTCGCGCGCCAGCCACTCGGCCAGCGCGGGCGTGCGCTTGAGCTGCTCGCCCGCCGTGAGGATCTGCCGCAGCGCCGGCAACCGCCGGCCCGAGGCCAGCGACTGCTCGGCGAAATGCTGCAGCACCGAGAAGGTGAGGAACATGCGTTCGACGCCTTCTCCGTGCACCAACGCCTCGAGCGCATCGAGGTCGAGCCGCTGCGCGTCGGTGGTCTGCACGAGGCAGCCGCCGCCGGCCAGCCCGCTGACCATCTCCTGGAACGCCACGTCGAAGCACGGCGAGGCGAACAGCAGCGTGCGGCTCGCGCTCGGCAGGCGTTGCAGCTGCCACGCGATGAGGCGCGCCACCGCGTCGTGGCGCATCGCCACGCCCTTGGGTCGGCCGGTGGAGCCCGAGGTGTAGAGCACGTAGGCCAGCTGCTCGCCATGCACCGGCACCGCCGGGTCGTGGTCGGGCCAGGCGGCCATGCCGTCGTCGGCCGCGTCGAGGTCGAACGCCAGCCGCTGCACGCTCGCTGCGTCGGGCAGGCGTGGCATCAGCGCGCGGCGCGTGAGCAGCAGCGAAGCGCCGCTGTCCTCGACCATGTAGGCCAGCCGCTCGGTCGGGAACGCCGGGTCGAGCGGCACGTAAGCGCCGCCGGCCTTGAGCACGGCGAGCAGGCCGACGACGGTCTCGGCCGAGCGATCGACCGCGATCGCGACCGGCATGTCGGGCCGCACGCCCTGCGCGATCAGCCGGTGCGCCCAGCGGTTGGCGAGGCGGTTGAGTGCGGCGTAGGTGAGGCGATGGTCGGCCGTGACGAGTGCCAGTGCATCGGGGTTCGCCTTCGCCTGCTGTTCGATGAGGTGGTGGACGGGCACGACCCTTTCCGGCGTGAATGCACCGCGCGACCAAAGCGACAACCGCTCGCGCTCGGCCGCATCGGCCAACGTCAGCTGGCCCACGGCCTGCGCCGCATCGCCGGCCAGCGCCAGCAGCGCCGCGCGCAACTGGCCCACAAGCGCGGCGGCCTGCGCCTCGTCGCACACGTCGAGCGCATGCACGAGGTCGATGTGCAGCGCCGCATCGTCGTGCACCATCAACGTGAGCGGGTACGAGGTTTCTTCCTGCGTGTGCACCGCGCCGAAGCTCAGGCCGGCCGCAGCATCGCCACGCAAGGCTGCATCGACCGGGTAGTTCTCGAACACCACCAGCGTGTCGAACAGCCCCTGCCCGCCCAGCCCGGCCCAGGCCTGGATCTCGTGCAGCGGCGTGTGCTCGTGTTCGCGCGACGCGACCTGCGCCGCCTGCAGTTCGCGCAGCCAGTCGCCCACGGGCTGGCCGGGGCGCAGGTGCGCGACCACGGGCAGCGTGTTGATGAACAGGCCCAGCATGCGCTCGGCACCCGGCATCTCGGCGCTGCGGCCGGAGACGGTGGCGCCGAACACGACGGTGCCCGTGCGCGTGCGCTGGCCCAGCAGCAGCGCCCAGGCGGCCTGCACAACGGTGTTGAGCGTGACGTGCGCGGCCCGCGCGGCTTCGCGCAGGCCGCGCGTGGCTTCGGTGTCGAAGGCCAGCCGCTGGCGGGCCTTGCCCGGGCGCGGTGCGACAGGCGGCACCAGCGCCGTGGCAAGGCGTGTCGGTTCTTCCACACCGGCCAGCACGCGGCGCCAGTGCGCCTCGCCGGCCTGTGCATCGCGCGCGGCGAGCCACGCGATGTGGTCGCGGAAACGCCCGGGTGCGGGCTCGCCGGCCTGCCCTGCGTAGCTGCGCAGCACCTCGGCCAGCAGCTGCGCCACGCTCCAGCCGTCGAGCAGCAGGTGGTGGTAGGTCCAGACGAGGTGATGGCGCTGCGCCTGCGTGCGGACCAGCGCGATGCGCATGAGCGGCGGGCGCGCGAGGTCGAAGCCGCTCGCGCGCTGCGACGCGGCCAGCCGCGCCAGTGCAGCTGGCACATCGACGCTCTCGCGCAGGTCTTGCATCACCCACGGCATCTCGGCGCTGCGCGCCACCCATTGCAACGGCGTGGCGCCGTCGGCCAGGAAGCCGCTGCGCAGGATCTCGTGGCGTGCCAGCACGCGCTGCCATGCGGCGCGGAAGCGCTCGGCATCAAGGCCGTCGATGTCCACACACAGCTGGTTGACGTAGGCCTCGCCCTGCGCATCGACCAGGCTGTGGAACAGCATGCCCGACTGCATCGGCGACAACGGATAGAGGTCTTCGAGTTGTGCCACGGGCAGCGGCAGCGCGTCGAGCTGCGCGGCGTCGAGCCCGGCCAGCGGGAAGTCCGACGGCGTGACGCCGCAAGCGCCCGAGGTGCAGTGCGCGATCAGCGCTTCGAGTTCGTCGCCGAAACGGTTCACCCAGCCTTGCACGTCCTCCTGCGCATGCCGCGCCGCGCTGAAGTCCACCGTCAGTTGCAGCGCACCGTCGCGCACCTGTGCATTGACGCTGAATTCGTGCAGCAGCGGTGCGCTCGCGGCGACCGGCTCGCCCGCGTCTTCAGGTGCGAGCGACCACACGGCCTCTCCTGCACCATCAACCTGCCCCAGGTAGTTGAAGACCAGCTGCGGCCGCGGCAATGCGCGCAGCGCCTGCTGCTGTGCGTCCGTGCCCAGATGCCTCAGCACGCCATGGCCGAGCCCGCGTTGCGGCACACGGCGCAGGTCTTCCTTCACGCGCTTGATCGCATCGCCCCACGCGCCCAGCGGATCGAGCCGCACGGGGAACAGGCTGGTGAACCAGCCCGTGGTGCGCGACAGGTCGAGCGCCTTCTGCGCGGGGAGGATGTCTTCGCGGCCGTGGCCTTCGAGCAGGATCGCCAGCTGCGCATGCCCGCTCCAGCCGCACAGCGCGCGCCCGAGCGCGGTGAGCAGCAGGTCGTTGACCTGCGTGCGGTAGGCGGCCGGCGCCGTCTTGAGCAGTGCCTGCGTGCGCGCGCGGTCGAGCTGCCACGCGATGCTGGCGCGGCGCGCCACGGTGTTCACGCCGTCGGGCCGCGCGCAGGGCAGCGCCACCGGCACGTCGGCGAAGGCCTGCCAGTGCGCGAGTTCGCCGTCCACCGTGGCGGCCTCGCCCTGCAGCGCGCGCGCCCAGGCCTGCAGGCTGGCGCTCTTCGGCGGCAGCACGACGGGCCGGCCGTCGCGGCACTGCGCGTACGCGGTGGCCAGGTCGTCGAGCACGATGCGCCACGACACGCCATCGACCACGAGGTGGTGCGCCGCCAGCAGCAGGCGCCAGTCGCCGCCGGGCAGGCGGATGACCAGCGGACGCAGCAGCGGCCCGTGCGCGAGGTCGAGGCTGCGCTGCGCCTCGTCGCACAGCACGGTGATCTGCGCGGGGTTCGCTGCATCGCGCACCCAGAGCCATTCTTCGCGCCAGCGCGTCGGCAGGGCCTCGTAGGCCTGTCGCCAGCAGCCATCGGCCGCGCGATGGAAGCGCAGGCGGAAAGCATCATGGTGCTGCACCACAGCCGCCAGCGCGGCTTCGAGCGCGGGCACCGCCAGCGGCTCGCGGCCTTGCAGCAGCAGCGACTGGTTCCAGTGGTGGCGCTCGGGCATGTCGGCCTCGAAGAACGCGGCCTGGAACGGCAGCAGCGGCACCTCGCCTTCGGCAGCGGTCTGCTGGGCCTGCACCGCAGCGTCCACGGGCTCGGCCACGGCCGCCTGCCCGGCGACGGTCTGGCGCTCGAACATCTGGCGCGGCGTGAGCTTCCAACCCGTCGTGCGCAGTCGCGACACGATCTGCAGGCTCAGGATCGAATCGCCGCCGAGTTCGAAGAAGTTGTCCTGCCGACCCACGCGCGGCAGGCCGAGCACCTCGGCCCAGACCGTGGCGAGCGCCTGTTCGACCACGCCCTCGGGCGCCTCGTAGGCCTGCGCCCCGCTGCGTTCGGTCTTGGGCAGCGACTTGCGGTCGATCTTGCCGTTGGCGTTGAGCGGCAGGGCCGGCAGCACGCACAGCAGCGACGGCACCATGTACTCGGGCAGCACCTCGGCCAGGCGCGCCTTGAGCACGGCCACGTCCACCGCCGCACCGGGCTGCGGCGACACGTAGCCGACCAACCGCGTGCCGCCCGGGCCTTCGTCGGCCACCACCACGGCCTCGCGCACCTGCGGCTGCGCCAGCAGCTGCGCCTCGATCTCGCCGAGCTCGATGCGAAAGCCCCGCACCTTCACCTGGTGGTCGATGCGGCCCAGGTAGGCCAGCTGGCCGTCGTCGCGCCAGCGCACGAGGTCGCCCGTGCGGTACAGGCGCTCGCCGCTGTCGCTGAACGGGTCGGCGACAAAGCGCTCGGCCGTGAGGCCCAGCCGGTGCAGGTAGCCGCGCGCCAGGCCGATGCCACCCAGGTACAGCTCACCGCCCACGCCCGGCGGCACGGGGTTCAGGCCCGCGTCGAGCACGTAGGTCTTGCAGCCCGCGATGGGGCGGCCGATGGCGACGTGGTTCAGCCCGTCGGCGCGGCAGGTCCAGTGCGTCACGTCGATGGCCGCCTCGGTCGGGCCGTAGAGGTTGTACAGCCCCGCGCCCGGCAGGCGCTCGAACACCTTCGCCTGCGCCTCGGCCGGCAGCGCCTCGCCGCTGCAGACGATGCGCCGCAGGCTGGTGCAGGCCTCGATGCCTTCGTGCGCCAGGAAGGCCTGCAGCATCGAGGGTACGAAATGCAGCGTGGTCACGCCGTGCGCGCGGATCAACTCGACCAGGCGTGCCGGTTCGCGGTGATCGCCGGGCGCGGCGACGACGAGGCGCGCGCCCTGCATCAGCGGCCAGAAGAACTCCCACACCGACACGTCGAAGCCGAAGGGCGTCTTCTGCAGCACGGTGTCGGCGTCGCCCAGCGCGTAGGCGTCCTGCATCCAGGCCAGGCGGTTGTAGAGCGCGTTGTGGCGGTTGGCCGCGCCCTTGGGGCGGCCCGTGGAGCCCGAGGTGAAGATCACGTAGGCGAGGTTTTCGCCATGCAGTGCGACCTGCGGGCAGGCGGTGGATTCGGCCGACAGGTCGAGCGCATCCAATGCCAGCAACTGCACGTGCACCGCCACCGGCAGCGCCTCGCGCAGGTGCGACTGCGTGAGCAGCAGCGTCACCCCGCTGTCTTCGAGCATGTAGGCGATGCGTTCGCGCGGCAGCTCGGGGTCGATGGGCACATAGGCGCCGCCGGCCTTCAGGATCGCCAGCAGCCCCACGACCATCTCGAGGCTGCGCTCGGCGGCGATGCCCACGGGCATGTCGGGCCGCACGCCGAGGCCGATCAGGCGGTGGGCCAGCGCGTTGGCGCGCGCGTCGAGTTCGCCGTAGCGCAGCACCGTGTCGCCGAACACCAGCGCGACCGCCTCGGGCCGCTCGCGCGCCTGCGCTTCGATCCTCTGGTGCACGGGCTGCGTGTACGGGCGGTGCGGCAGGTTCTCGCTCCACGCACGCAGCCGCGCCTCATCGTCCGCATCGGTGAGCACGAGGTTCGCGAGCACGCGATCGGGGTCGTCCGACATCGCCTGCAGCACGCGCTGGTAGGCGCGCACCAGGCGCTGCGCGGTCGTGGCGTCGAACAGGTCGGTGTTGTATTCGAGCCGGCCGCGCACGCCGCGCGGGTCGATGTAGAAGTCCAGCGACAGGTCGAACTTGGCACCCGCGTCGTCGAACTCCTGCAGCTCGGCGCGCACGCCCGCGAAGTCGAGCGCGACGGCCTCGCCGGCCATCTGCACGCCGAACATGGCCTGGAACAGCGGGCTGCGCGCGGGGTCGCGGCGGTCCTTGCGGCTGGCCAGCAGCACCTCGAACGGCAGGTCGGCATGGTCGAGCGCGGCCAGCGCGTCGGCGCGCACCTGCCGGCACACCTCGCGCAGCGTGCGCCGGGGCGCGAGCCGCGCGCGGAACACCTGCGTGGTGATGAAGAAGCCCAGCAGGTCCTGCACCTCCTCGCGGTGACGGCCTGCGTTGGGCACGCCGATGGCGAAGTCGTCCTGCCCGCTACAGCGCGACAGCAGCACCTGCCAGGCCGCGAGCAGCACGACGAACGGCGTGCAACGCTCGGCGCGGCAAAAGGTCTGCAGCGCCGCCGCCAACGCCGGCGGCAGCTCGAAGCCCAGCGCGGTGCCGGCGAAGGTCTGTTGCGCGGGGCGTGCGCGGTCAGTCGGCAGATCGAGCGACGGCACCTCGTCGCCGAGGTGGCGGTTCCAGTGCGCGAGCTGCGGCGCGAGCGCCCCGCCCTGCACGCGGGCACGCTGCCACACGGCAAAGTCGGCGTACTGCACGGGCAGCGACGGCAGCTGCACCGGGCCTTCGCTGCGCAGCGCCAGCGCGTAGGCCGCGCCGAGGTCGCGCGCCAGGATCGGGTTCGACCAGGCGTCGGACACGATGTGGTGCAGGCAGACGGTCAGCACATGCCGGTCGTCGGCCAGCTTTGCGAGCCGCGCCACCAGCGCGGGCGCACGGCCCAGGTCGAACACATGCGTCGCTGTGCGGCGCACGAGCGAATCGACAGCAACTTGCTGCTCGTCTGCGCTCTGGCCCGAGAGGTCGATGCGCTCCAGCGCGAACGGCACCTCGGCCTGCACCATCTGCATCGGCACGCCGTCGTGTTCGACGAAGCGCGTGCGCAGGATCGCGTGGCGCGCAACGACCGCCTGGAACGCGCGTTCCAGCGCATCGGCGTCGAGCGCGCCGGTCAGCCGGAACACACGCGGCAGGTTGTAGGCCGTGAGCCCGGGCTCGAGCTTCTGCAGGAAGCACAGCTGTTCCTGGGCATACGACAGCGGCACCGCCTGGCCGTCGTGCACGGTGCGGGTGATCTCGTCCATGGCGATGCTCATGCGGCCTCGCCCACGGATTCGTCGGCCAGGTCGCGTTGCCGGTGCGTCTGCGCCAGCTGTTCGAGCGCGACGGCATCGGCGCTGGCCTCGCGCAGCACGGCGGCGAGCGCCGCCGGCGTCGGGTGATCGAACACCACGCCGGCCGCCACCTCGACCTGCAGCAGCTTGCGGATGCGAGCGACCAGCTTGATGACCTGCAGCGAGTGGCCGCCGAGTTCGAAGAAGTCGTCTTCCACGCCGACCGGACCGCCGCCCAGCAGCGTGGCCATGCCGTCGGCGAGCAGCGCTTCGAGCGCGTCGCGCGGGGCCTTCACTGCACGCTGCGGCGCTTCGGCCGGGGCCGAGGCCGCCAGCGCGAGCCGGTCGATCTTGCCGTTCGGCAGGCGCGCGAAGGCGCTCACGGCCGTGCAGCTCGCGGGCACCATGTGTGCGGGCAGCAACGCGGCGAGTTGCTCGCGCAGCGCGCGGCCGTCGACCCCCTCGCCGTCGCCGACGAAGAAGGCGGCGAGCGTGGTCGCGCCGGCTGCATCGGGCACGGCGAGCACGGCCGCCTGGCGCACGCCGGGCCGCGCCAGCAGCGCCGCCTCGACCTCGGCGGGCTCGACGCGGTAGCCGTGGACCTTCACCTGGTGGTCAGCGCGCCCCGCGAGCCGCAGCCCGCCTTCGGGCAGCACCCACGCGAGGTCGCCCGTGCGGTAGAGGCGCTCGCCGGCGCGGAACGGGTCGGCGACGAACACGTCAGCGTTCGCGCGGTTCAGGTAGCCACGGCACAGCTGCGCACCGCCGATGCAGACCTCGCCCAACCCACCGGCCGGCACGAGGCCGCGCGACGCATCGAGCACGCGCACGCGGTTGTTCGCGAGCACGCGCGTCAGCGGCAGCTGCTCGGGCACCGGCGCGCCAGGTTCGACGGCATGCACCATGACGCCGACCGTGGCCTCGGTCGGCCCGTAGTGGTTGTAGATGGCGCACTGCGGCGCCAGCCGCGCGATGCGCTCGACCAGCGCGCGCGGCGCGGCCTCGCCGCCCAGCACCAGCGTGCGCGGCAGGCAGGACGTGGCGGTTTCGAGCAGTGCCTCGAGGTGCGAGGGCACGATCTTCAGCGCGTCGATGGCGTGGGCGCGCATGAAGCACGCGAAGGCCTCGGCATCTTTTGCCTCGTGCGGCGCCGCCACGACGAGGCAGGCGCCGTTGTGGAACGCGCCGAACAGCGCGGTGTTGCCCAGGTCGGCCGCCACCGAGCTGGTGAGCGCCCAGCGGCGGCAGGTGTCGAGCTGCATCGCCGCCGAAGCCGCCGCCACGTAGTTCTGCAGCTGGCCCTGCTCGACGGCCACGCCCTTGGGCGTGCCGGTGGAGCCGGAGGTGTAGAGCACGTAGGCGAGGTCGCTCGGTGCAGCGATGTGCGATGCGGCTTGTGCTTCGGGCAGCGTGCTCGCATCGGGCAATGCCGCGTCGATGGTGAAGATGGGCTTCGCATCGGCCAGCACCGCCGCACGGCGCGCCTCGGGCCAGTCGGGGTCGAGCGGCAGGTAGACGGCGCCCGCGCGCCAGACAGAGAGGATCGCCACCGGCAGGTCGAGCGCACGCGGCAGGTTCAGCGCGACGATCGCACCGGGCGTCACGCCCTGCCCTTGCAGCCAGTGGGCGATGCGACCGATGCGCTGGTCGAGTTCGCGGTAGCTCAGGCGCTGGTCGCCTGCTTCGAGTGCGGGCGCATGGGGCGTTTCGACGGCCCAATGGGCGATGCGCTGCGTGACGGTCTGCGTACCGACATCGGCCACGGCCTCTTGCGACTGCAGCAGCAGCTCGCGCTCGCGCGCACCGACCAGCGGCAGCGCGCCGAGCGCGGTGTCGGGGCGTTCGACGATGGCATCCAGCAGGCAAAGGTATTGCATCAGCAGGCGCTGCGCCGCCATCTCGCTGTGGCGCGCGGCATCGGCATGCACCGAGAGCGCAGCGCCGTCGGCGTCCCATGCGATCTGCAAGGCGAGTTCGAAAGCCGGCAACGGCCCCGGTAGCGCAGCCAGTTGCCATTGCGGATCGGCGCCGTGACGGCGCGGCCGGTCGTGGCACGCGAAGCCGACCGCGAGGTGCGCGGCGATGGGCGGAGCCTCGACGGCCCAGTACTCCTGCGCCTCGACATGCGCGGCCAGCGTGCCGTCGACGTTGTCGAACCAGTCGGCAAAGCGCGTCTCGGGCGCGGTCTCGACGATGAGCGGCAGCACCTTGTCGAACACGCCGACCGCCCCCTGCATCGGCGGGTAGTCGCGGCGGCAGTCGTGCTGCCAGCCGGCGATGAAACGGCCGGTACCGTCCAGGCGCGCGAGCAGCAGCCACCAGACGGCTTGCAGCAGCGCGTCGGGCTGTGCGCCCAGTGTGTCGGCGCAGGCGGCGATGCGACTCAGAAAAGTGGCGTCGACGGATTCGTCGGCACGCACGCGCGCAGTCTGCTGGGAGACAGCAGCTTGCCGACCGACGAGGCGCGGCGGCGTGAGCGCGGCGGCCTGCGCGAGGTAGCGCTGCCAGTAGGCGCGGCCCTCGGCGGCGTCTTCGCCGTCGAGCAGGTCCTGGCGCCAGGTCACGAAGCGCGCATACGGGAACACCTCGGCGGCATCGAAAGCGTGTTCGTCCGCGAAGGCCGTGGCGATCTGGTCGAACAGGTGCTGCAGGCTGCCCCGGTCGCCGACCCAGGCATGCACGGAAAGCGCCAGCGTGTGACGTGCCTCCCCGGTGCGTGCGAGCCCGGCATGGACCATCTCGCCGCGCGCGATGTCCAGCGGCGCGGCCTGCAGGTTCGCCAGCCAGTCGGCCAAGGCAGCTTCAGGCGCATCGCGCAGGTCTGCGTCCGCCCAGGCCAGCGGCGTCATCCCGTCGGTGTACTGCTGGCGCAGGCCGCGGTAGCCCGGCACCGCGCGGATCGCGCTGCACAGCGCGCCGTGCGCGCCCAGTACGCGCGCCACCACGTCGCGCAGGCGCGCAGCGTCGAGCCCGCCCTCGATGTCGGCGCGCAGCAGCAGGCGCGGCGCATCGGCCGGCACGGCGCGTTGTTCGGGGCTCAGCGGGAAGGTGGTGTCGTCGAAGTGGTCGGTCATGGTCGTCATTTCGTTCAGGCGCCCTGTTCGTCGGCCAGGCGGGACTCGGCGCCGCGCGCACCGTCGTCGAGCGCGGCGCGGTCGAACATCGCGCCCATCGCCACCACGATCTTTCGCGGGCCCTCGAAGGGGTCGCGCGCATGGGCGGCGAGCATGTTGTCGAGCATCACGACGTCGCCTTGGCGCCAGTCGAAGCGCACGGCGCAGGCCTCGTAGGCCTCGCCGACGATGGCCATGGTCTCGTCCGCGATGGGCGAGCCGTCGCCGTAGGTCACATGGCGCGGCAGGCGCTCGACGCCGCCCATGGCCAGCAGGTCTTCGCGCACCTGCGCCTCGAGGCAGGCGACGTGGTGCAGCTGCACCTGGTTGAAGAACACGCGCTCGCCGGTGAGCGGATGGCGGATCACGGCGGGGCAACGGGTGCGCGTCTGCAGCGTGTCGCCGTCGAACCAGCGCCATTCGATGCCGGCGGCGGCCAGGCGCGCCTCGACGTCTTCGCGGCGGTCGGTCTTGTAGAAGTCCTGCCAGCTCACGTCCAGGCCGGGCGTGAAGGTGCGCACGTACTGCAGCCCCTTGCGCTCGAAGCCGGCGACCACCTCGGCCGGCAGGCGGCGCAGCATCTCGCGGCAGTCGACGATGGGCGTGGCGCCGCCCACGGGCGACGGCAGCTCGCAGAAGAACCACTGCTTGCGCGGCCAGCGGTCCAGGTGCGCGCTCTCGTTGTGGAACAGGATCATCTGGCGCTCGGGGTACGGCGTGGAGCGGTAGGTCTTCTTGCCGCCCTCCTTCTTCGGCAGGTCGCCGTAGCTGCCGTACAGCTCGGGCTCGATGGCCTCGGCAAAAGCCTCGAAGTCCTGCGGCGTCTTCAGGCCGAAGTCGCGGAACAGGATGCCGCCGTGCCTGGCGACCAGCATCTCGATGTAGTCGGCCTGGCCCTTGGCCCAGGCGACGGTGTCGAGCTCGGGGCTGGTGGCCTGCAGCACGATGGGGAATTCGGCACCGGGCTTCAGGAACGAGGTCTGCACGGCGGGCCGCGCGGCGGCGCGCACAGGGACGCGGCCGGCGCCCAGGGCGTCGAGCTTTCCAAGTTTGCCGAGCTTGTCCAGCTTCGAGGCCGGGCGGACGTTGGGAGCGTTTGTCATGGCGATGGATTCCTGCGAGGGCATGGGAGCCAGCGCGTCGAGGGGCTGGCCGGGTGTGGCGACGATCCGCTCCAGCAGCGCATGCCACGAAGCGGTGAAGGTTTCGACGGTCTGCCGCCGGTAGAGGTCGGTGGCGAACACCCACTCGGCGGTGAGCGCGCCGTCGTGTTCGCTGGCGAACACCGCCAGGTCGAACTTGGATTCGTTCATCTGCTGGGGCAGCACCTCGACCTCGGCGCCTTCGATGGCGAACCGGATCTCGGGTGTGTTCTGGAGCACGAAGAGCACCTGCACCAGCGGGTTGCGGTCGCGCGCACGCGGCACGCCCGACAGCTCGACGATGCGGTCGAAAGGCACGTCCTGGTGGTCCATCGCGGCCAGGGTGTCGGCCTTGGTGGCGGCGAGCCATTGCGCGAAGTCGGTCGTTCCCTTCGTACGACGCGAGCGCAGCGGCACCACGTTGACGAAGAAGCCGAGCAGCCCTTCGAGGTCCGGGTGGCCGCGGCCCGCGACGTCGGTGCCGATGACGATGTCGTCCGCGCCCGAGGCCTGGTGGAAGAACAGGAAGAACGACGACAGCAGCAGCGTGAACAGCGACGTGTCCGACGCCCGCGCGAGCGCGGCCAGCGACTGCGACAACGCCGGCGACAGCGTGAGTCGCACCGAATCGCCGGCGTGCGTGGGCACAGAGGGGCGTGGGTGGTCAGGCTTGATGCCCGAGGCCTGCGGTGCGCCCGCCAGCCGCACGCGCCAGAACGCGGCCTTCGGCGCGAAGCCGTCGGAGGCCAGCGCGCGCGCATACCAGGCGGCGTAGTCGGCGTACTGCACGGGCAGCGGTGCCAGTGCCAGCGGCTGGCCGCGCCGTGCGCGCTCGTAGAACGCGGCCAGCTCGCGCGCGAACACGGCGATCGACCAGCCGTCGAACACGATGTGGTGCACCACGAGCACCAGCACATGCTCGCGCGTCGCCATGCGCACGACGGTGGCCTTGATGAGCGGGCCCTCGGCCAGTGCGAGCGGTGCGCGCACCAGTTCGTCGAACAGGGGGCCGTAGCGCGCACCGTCGTCGAGTGCGATGACGGGAATGTCGAGCGGCGCACCGGGGCGCACGACGGCCATGGGTTCGCCGTCGTCGTCCTCGGTGAACACGGTGCGCAGCACCTCGTGACGCGCAACGATCGCGTCGATGGCGGCGCGCAGCGCGCCGATGTCGAGTTCGCCGTGCAGCGCGAGGCCGGCCGACATGTTGTAGGCCGCGCGGCCGCTGCGGTTGGTGGCGTCGGTGAGGCGGTCGACCAGCCAGAGGCGGTGCTGCATCGGCGACAGCGGCAGCGCACCGCCGCGCGCGACGGGCGTGATCTCCATCGCGCTGCGCTGCGGCGCGGCGGCGGTCGAGACGACGCCGAGCCGCGCGGCCAGGCCGGCGATGGTCGGCGCCTTGAAGAACTCGCTCGGGTGCAGCTCGGTCGCGTAGCGCTTGCGCACACGCGACAGCAACTGGATGGCGACGAGCGAATCGCCGCCGAGCTCGAACAGGTTGTCGTCCACGCCGATGGGTGCGATGCCCAGGCGCTCGGTCCACAGCGCGGCAAGCGCGGTCTCGACCTCGCCCTGCGGTGCGACGAACGGGGTCTGCAGCGCGGGCCGGGGATGGGCAGCGCCTGCGGCAGCGGCCGGTGCCTCGTCGCCGAGCAGGTCGAGCATGCCGTTGTCGAGCGGGCCGAGGCGCGTGGCCAGGTCGGTGGTCGAGATCACGGTCTGCGCCCGCGCCGGGCCGTTGACGATGCGCTCGAAGACGCGCGCGCCTTCGGGGCCGTCCATGCCGATGTCGTCGGGCACGTCCATGTGCGCGGCCATGCCCAGGCCGCGCCAGGCGTCCCAGTTGACCGAGAACACCGGGAACGCGCCGAGCCGTTCGTGCGCGACGGCCACGGCGTCGAGGTAGGCGTTGGCGGCGGCGTAGTCGCTCATGCCCAGGCCGCCGGCCACGCTGGAGATGGACGAGCACAGCAGCACGAAGTCCAGCGGCTGGCCGCGCAGCGCGTCGAGCAGCACGCGCGTGCCGCGCACCTTGGTCGCGAACACGGTGTCGACCTGCGCGCGCGTGCGACCGGCCATCATGCCGCCACCCGCATCGCCGGCCGCGTGCACGACGCCGTGCAGCGGGCCGAAGCGATCGTTCGCCTGTGCGAGGGCGGCACGCATCGCGTCGGCGTCGGACACGTCGGACGACACGGTGAGCACCTGTGCGCCGAGCGCTTCGATTTCGAGCAGTTGATGCAGCCGCGCCTTCAGATCGGCGGGCGTGCTGTCGGCCGCCACCAGCGCGGGCCACTCGGTGCGCGCCGGCAGCGCGGTGCGGCCCAGCAGCACCAGCCGCGCCTGCCAGTGCGCGGCCAGTTGCTTCGCCAGCGCGAGGCCGACACCGCCCAGGCCGCCGGTGACGAGGTAGACGCCCTCGCGGCGCAGGCGCGGCTGCGCCACAGCGGTCAATGTTGCGGGCGCATAGGTCTTGATCCAACGATGCGCGCCACGGCAGGCCACGAGCGGCTCACCGGGCTCGGCCTGCAGCGCCGCGGCCTCGGCCACGATCTGCGCGACCAGCCGGCCTTCGGCATCGCTTTCGGGCGCGGGCAGCACGACGTCGATCACGCGGCAATGCACGCGCGGGTATTCCTGGCCGATCACCTTGCCGATGCCGCGCAGCGTGGCCTTCTCGGGGCACAGCGGCTCGGTGCCGGTGACGTCTTCGAGCTGGTTGGCGACGACGGCGAGCGGCAGTGTGCGCTCGCCGGCTTCGAGCGATTGCACGAGCGCGAGCAGGCTGAAGAAGCTGCGCTCGAGCAGCTCGGCCTGCGGCTGCTGCGCGGGCAGCGCCTCGTCGAGGCTCCAGAGGTGGTAGATGCCGGCGATGGCGCCGAAGTCAGCCGCGATCTCGGACTGCAGGCGGGCATGGTCGTCGCGCGCGCCGGGGCGCAGCGTCCAGCGGCCGTGGCCCGTGCGCGCGAAGGTGCTGCCACGCTCGGCCAGCACCACGGTGCGGCCCTGCGCGCGCAGCCGACGCACGAGGTGGCCCGTGAAGCTGCGGCTGTCGCCGAGCACGAGCAGGCAGCCGCTGGTATCGGTCGAAGGCGCGACGGCCAGCGGCTCCGTGCGCTGCCACGAGGGCACATAGAACGCGTCGGCGTTGGTTCGTTGCGGCGCCTTCGCAGCGCCGGGCGCTTCCACCCAGTAGCGGCGGCGCTGGAACGGATACGCCGGTAGCGGCACGCGCCGACGCGGAGCGCCCGCGCGGCAGGCGGCCCAGTCGATGTCCACGCCCGCCACCCACAGCTGGGCCAGCGTCTGCGCGATCTGCTGCGCATTGCGTGCCTGCTGCTGCGGATGCGCCTGGCTGGCGAGCACGCCGGCGGCGGTGTCGGCCAGCAAATGCTGGCGCGCCAGGCCCGCCAGCGTTTCGCCGGGGCCGACTTCGAGCAGCACGCGGCCCGGCACCTGCAGCAAGGTGCGCACGCCGTCGACGAACTGGACGGTGCCACGCAGGTGCCGCGCCCAGTAGGCGGGGCTCATGGCCTCCTCGGGCGTGATGAGCTGGCCCGTGACGTTCGAGACGAAGGGGATGGTCGGCGGCCGGCGCGGCACCGAGGCGATGAGCGCTTCGAGCGGCGCCAGCAGCGGCTCGGTCATCGCCGAGTGCGAAGCGATCGACACATGCAGCCGGCGCGGCAGGTGCCCCGCCGCGCGCAGCCGCGCCTCGGCGGCCTCGACCGCTTCGCGCGGGCCGGAGATCACGCACAGCTGTTCAGCGTTGGCGGCGGCGAGGTCGCAGCCCGGCGCCAGGAAGGGCGCGAGCGCGGCCTGCGACAGCGGCACGGCGGTCATCGCACCGGGCGGCATCGACTGCAGCAGGCGACCGCGCAGGGCCGCGACACGCAGCGCGTCTTCGAGGCGGAACACGCCCGCCAGGCAGGCGGCGACGTACTCGCCCAGGCTGTGGCCCATCATCGCGGCGGGCCGCACGCCGCGGCGCATCCACCACTGCGCCATCGCGTACGCGACGACGAAGAGCGCGGGTTGCGCGAGTGCGATGTCGAACAGCCGCGCGTCGGCCTCGGCTTCGCCGCCGGGCGCGGGGAACAGCACGGTGCGCAGGTCGAAACCCAGCTCGGGTTCCAGCAGCGCGCAGCAGCGGTCGATGTCGTCGCGGAAGGCCGCGTCGTCCTCGTAGAGCGCGCGGCCCATCTGGGCGTGCTGCGTGCCGCCGCCGGGGAAAAGGAAGACCACCTCGGGTGCCTGCGCGGGTGCGGCCCGCACGGCCAGTCCTTCGCCCGCCGAGAGCAATTGCACGGCGCCTTCGGCACGGTCGGCCACCACGGCACTGCGGTGCTCGAAGACGCGGCGGCCCGCTTGCAGGGTGTGGGCGACGTCGGTGAGCCGCAGTGTGGGATGCGCGCGCAGGTGAACGGCCAGCTGCTGCGCGGCCTGCCGTGTCGCGGGCGCACTGCGGGTCGACAGCGGCAGCACCTGCCAGCCGGCCGATGCGGTGGCCGTGACCACGCGCGGCGCCTCTTCCAGCACGACGTGCACGTTGGTGCCGCCGATGCCGAAGGAGCTGACGCCCGCACGACGCGGTGTATCGCCCTCGGGCCACGGGCGCGCCTCCGTGTTCACGCGGAACGGGCTGTTCGCGAAATCGATCTGCGGGTTCGGTTGCTCGAAGTGCAGGCTCGGCGGCAGCGTGCGGTGGTGCAGCGCCAGCGTCGCCTTGATGAGCCCCGCCACGCCGGCCGCCGCGTCGAGGTGGCCGATGTTGGTCTTGACCGAGCCGATGGCGCAGTAGCCGCAGCGCCCGCCATCACCACCGTCCGAACGGAAGGCCTCCGTGAGCGCGGCCAGCTCGATCGGGTCGCCCAGCGTGGTGCCCGTGCCGTGCGCCTCGACATAGCCGATGGTGTGCGCGGGCACGTCGGCCATCAGCTGCGCCGCGCGGATCGCGCCGGCCTGGCCTTGCACGCTCGGTGCGGTGAAGCCGATCTTGTCGGCGCCGTCGTTGTTGGCGGCCGTGCCCTTGATGACGGCGTGGATGGTGTCGCCGTCGCGCAGCGCGTCGGCCAGCCGGCGCAGCACGACGATGCCCGCGCCGCTGCCGATCACCGTGCCCGCGGCCTGGGCGTCGAAGGCGCGGCAGTGGCCGTCGGGCGAGAGGATGGCGCCGTTCTGGTAGCGGTAGCCGCCCTCCTGCAGCAGGTTGAGCCACACGCCGCCGGCCAGCGCCATGTCGCAGTCGTGGCTCAGCAGGCCCTGGCAGGCCAGGTGCACGGCCACCAGCGAAGTCGAGCATTCGGTCTGCACGCTCAGCGCCGGGCCGCGCAGGTCGAGCTTGTAGGCCACGCGCGTGCACAGCGAGCCGGCGGAGTTGCCGCTCATGAGGCCCAGCATGTCGGCGATGCCGGTTCCCGCGTCGATGCCGACGGCGGGCAGCAGGTGCTTCATGAGGTAGAGATTGGGGCCGTCGCCCGCGTAGACGCCGACGGGCGCCCCGCCCTTCTGCCCGGTCGGCCAGCCCGCATGGTCCATCGCCTCCCAGGCGCATTCGAGAAAGATGCGCTGCTGCGGATCGAGGTGCTCGGCCTCGCGCGGCGAATAGCCGAAGAAGCCGGCGTCGAAGCGGTCGAAGCCATCGAACAGCACGCCAGCCTTCACGTAGTCGGGGTCGGCCAGCGCGCGCTCGGGCACGCCGCGCGCGCGCAGTTCGTCGTCGCTGAAGACGGTGACCGACTCGACGCCGTCGCGGATGTTGCGCCAGAAGGCGTCCACGTCGGGCGCGCCGGGAAAGCGGCCGGCCATGCCGACGATGGCGATCTCGAGGCCCGTGGTATCGGGGGAAGAAAGCGGGGTGTCGTCTTGCGCGTGCATCAGAGGGTTCTTTCCGTGGGTCGGCGGCGTTGCAGCAGGGCGGCGCGCTGCTGCTGCGCGCGCTGTTTCGCCTGCGCTGCGTCGTCGGTGGCGGTGGCAGCGGCGGGGCCGTGCCCCTTCTGCTCGATGTGGCGGGCGAGCGCGCCGACGGTCGGGTACTTGAAGAGGTCGACCACCGCCAGGCCCGGCTGCAGGCGGTCTTCCACCAGCCGGTGCATGCGGATCACGAGCAGCGAGTTGCCGCCGAGGTCGAAGAAGTTGTCGTGCAGGCCGACCTGCGCAACCTTGAGCAGCTCGGCCCAGATCGCGGCCAGCGTCTGCGCGACGTCGCCGTGGGGGGCTTCGTAGCCTGGCGTGCCGGCGGCCGCCGGTGCGGGCAACGCGCGGCGATCGACCTTGCCGTTGGCGCCGAGCGGGAAGCTGTCGAGCACCATCAACGCGGACGGCACCATGTAGTCGGGCAACGCCTGCGCCAGCTGCGTCTTGAGCGTGGTCGCGTCGAGCGATGCGCCCGCCGCCGGTGCGACGTAGGCCACGAGCGACGGGCCGGCTGCGCCCTCGTGCAGGCACACCAGCGCCGCGCGCACGCCGGGCTGCTCGCGCAAGCGCGCCTCGACTTCGCCGAGCTCGATGCGGAAGCCCCGCACCTTCACCTGGTGATCGAGCCGCTCGAGGTACTCGAGCTGCCCGTCGGCGCGCCAGCGCACGAGGTCGCCGGTGCGGTACAGGCGACCGCCCGCCCCGTCGAAGGGGTCGGCGACGAAGCGCTCGGCCGTCAGGGCCGAACGCCCGAGGTAGCCACGCGCGAGGCCGTCGCCGCCGAGGTACAACTCGCCGGGCACGCCCTGCGGCACGGGCTGCAGGTCGGCGTCGAGCACATGGGCGGTGCGGCGGCCGACCGGGCGGCCGATGGGGGCGTAGCCCTGCACAATGGCCTCGGCGTCGGCGGACCACAGGGTCGGCGTGATCACGGCCTCAGTCGGGCCGTAGGCGTTCACGATGCGCGCAGGGTGCAGCACGCGGCGGATCAGCGCGAGGTCTTCGCCCGTCCAGGCTTCGCCGCCGAAGAGCGCGAGGCGCACGGCGTGCTGGAACGGCGGCTGGTCCTGCAGCAGCTGGCGCGCGTAGGCCGGCGGCAGGTCGACCACGCTGACGCAGTGGCGTTGGAGCAGGGCGTCGAGTTCGCTGGCGAGCGAGCACCACTGCGGCTGCAGCACCAGCGCGGCGCCGGTGGTCAGCGGCAGCAGGCACTGCTCGATGGCGGCATCGACGTGCGGCAGCGCGAACTGCAGCGAACGATCGCTCGCCGTGAAGCCGCAGGTGTCGGCCATGGCCTGGAGGTGCATCGACAGCGCGCCGTGCGCGACCGCCACGCCCTTGGGGCGGCCGGTGGTGCCCGAGGTGTGGATCACGTAGGCCAGGTGGTGGTCGTGCAGCGCGACTTGCGGGGGGGCGTCCGGTTCGTCGTCGAGCGATGCGTCATCGACCGTGATGCGCGTGACGGGTCCGTTCACTGAGCTGTGGCTGCCGGTCAGCAGCAGCGCGGCGCCGCTGTCGGCCAGCAACTCCGACAGTCGCTGCGGCGGATGCGACGGGTCCATCGGCAGGTAGGTGCCGCCGGCCTTCAACACGGCCAGCAGGCTGACGACGCGATCGACCGGGGCATCGACGGCCACGGCGACTGGCGTGTCGGGCCGCACACCGTGGCGCAGCAGGCGGTGCGCGAGCCGGTTCGCGCGGCGGTCGAGGGCGGCGTAGGAGAGCTCGGTGTCGCCGGCGATCAACGCGATGGCATCCGGTGCACGGCGGACGTACGCCTCGAAAAGCCGGTGTGCGGGTGTCGCGGCGGATGCGGGCGATGTGCCTGTGCCCCAGGCGTGCAGTTGCGCCTGCTCTTCGGCAACGAGCCATGGCGCATCGCCGATGGCGCGGGCCGGGTCGGCGGTCAGCGCGTCGAGCAGCGCGCGGTAGTGCGCGGCCATGCGCGCGACGGTCTCCCCGTCGAACAACTCGGCCGCCGCGGTGAAGACCGCACGCACCCGGCCGTCGGCGCGCTCGCGGATGTCGAGCGCGAGTTCGCACTGCGCGGCGCTGTCGTCCATGCGGTACTCGTCGACCGCCAGGCCCGGCAGGCCGCGCAGCACTGCGGTGTCTTCGCGCAGCAGATTGAACATCACCTGGAACAGCGGGTTGTGGCTCAGGCTGCGCTGCGGCTGCAGGGCGTCCACGAGCTGTTCGAACGGCAGGTCCTGGTGGGCCTGCGCGCCGAGCGCGGCCTCGCGGGTCTGGGCCAGCAGTTGCGCGAACGGGGTGCGGCCGTTCAGCGTGGCGCGCAGCACCTGCGTGTTGACGAAGAAGCCGATGAGGCCCGTGGTCTCGGGGCGGTGGCGGTTCGCGACCGGCACGCCCACGCGCACGTCGGGCTGACCCGTGTAGCGATGCAGCAGCGCCTGGAAACCCGCGAGCAAGACCATGAACAGCGTGGCGCCATGCGCCTGTGCAGTGGCGTGCAGGCGGGCGACGAGGGCTGCGTCGAGGTCGAAGGCTTGCGAGGCGGCGCGGTAGTTGGCGACCGCGTGGCGGGGGCGGTCCGTGGGCAGGGCCAACACGGGATGGTCGTTGCCGAGCTGGGTGCGCCAGTAGGCCAGCTGGCGTTCGGCCTCGCCGGCGGCGAGCCAGTCGCGCTGCCACGCGGCGTAGTCGGCGTACTGGATCGCCGGTGCGGCGAGTGACGGCGTCTCGCCCTTCGCGTGCGCCGCATAGGCCACGCCGAACTCGTCGAGCAGCACCTGCAGCGACGCACCGTCGGACACGATGTGGTGCGTGACGATCGCGAGGATGTGGTGCGCGTCGCCGAGCTGGAGCCAGGCGGCGCGCAGCACCGGGCCGGCCACGAGGTCGAAGGGCTCGGCCTGCAGTGCGCGTGCCTGTGCGGCGGCGGCGCCTTCGCGGTCGCCGTCCGGCAGCGCGCGAAGGTCGATGTGAGCGAGCGCCAGCGGCGCCGTCGGCAGCACCTGCTGGCCGACCGTGCCGTCGGCCGCGGTGCGGAACACGGTGCGCAGGCTTTCGTGGCGCGCGAGCAGGCCTTCGAGTGCCGCCTTCATTGCGTCGGCATCCAGCACGCCCGACAGGCGCAGCGCCACGCCCACGTGGTAGGCGCTGTTCTGCGGATCGAGCTGCCACAGGAACCACTGGCGCGCCTGCGCATGCGACAGCGCGAGCAGCCCCGTGCGGCGCTCGGCGGGCAAGACCTGAATCGGCTGGTGCGCGCGGCGCTGGCCGAGCGCGAGCACGCGCCGCAGTTCGCGCGCGAGGTCGCCCAAGCGCGGTTGCTCGAACAGCGCACGCAGCGGAAAGTCGATGTCCCAGCGCTCGCCGATGCGCGCGGCCACCTGCGTGGCGGCGAGCGAGTTGCCGCCGTGGGTGAAGAAGTGCGCGTCGCGCGCCAGCGGCCGTTCGGCGGGGCGGCGCAGCACCTCGTGCCAGATCGTGGCGAGGGCCTGTTCGACGTCGTCGAGTGCGGCTTCGGATGTGTCGACTGCTGGGGCGCTGCCGCCCAGCACGAACGCGCCGTGTGCGTAGATCGCATAGGCGTCCGCAGTGCGATCGATCCAGCCCTGGCGGCAGGCGCCGCGCTGCAGCTTGCCGCTCGTGGTCTTGGGCATGCCGCCGGGGTTGAGCAGCATCACGACCGACAGCGGCTCGCCGCACTGCTCGCTCACCGCCGCGCTCAGTGCCTCGACCAGCACCTCGGGCCGCACCAGCTTCTGGATGCTGCGCGACACCTCGGCCGCGAGGCCGATGCCCTCGCCTTCCGGCCCCTCGACCGCGAAGGCTGCGACGCGGCCCTTGCGCACGGCTTCGACCTCGCGCTCCACTTCGCGCTCGATGTCCTGCGGGTACAGGTTGTGGCCGCGCACGATGATCATGTCCTTGATGCGGCCGGCCACGTAGAGCTGGCCGTCGTGCACGAAGCCCAGGTCACCGGTGCGTAGCCAGCGCGCGCCCTCGTGCTCGACGAAGGTCTGCTGCGACACCTCGGGCTTGTTCCAGTAGCCGCTGCCCAGGCTCGGGCCCGAGGCCCAGATTTCGCCGACGGCGCCGTCCGCGCACACGGCCAGCGTGGCCGTGTCGACGATGCGCACCGCGTGGTGCGTCACGCTGCGGCCGCAGCCCACGAGCATCGCGCCGCCCTCGTCGCGCACCACGGCGCCTTGCGCCAGGCGCGCCTTGTCGAAGGCGTGCGCGACCATGCCGGCGCCGCGCTGCCCGCCCGTGACGAACAGCGTCGATTCGGCCAGGCCGTAGCAGGGGTACACCGCCTCGGCCGGAAAACCCGCGGGCGCGAAGCGTTGCTGGAACGCGCGCAGCGTGTCGGCCCGCACCGGCTCGGCGCCGGAGAACGCGAGGCGCCACGACGACAGGTCGAGCCTTTGCAGCTGCGCGTCGGACACGCGGTCCAGGCACAGGCGGTAGGCGAAGTCGGGCCCGCCGCTGACCGTGGCGCGCAGCCGCGACACGGCTTCGAGCCAGCGCACGGGGCGCTCGAGAAAGTAGCGCGGAGACATCAGTGCCACGACCGCACCGCGATGCATCGGCTGCAGCAGGCCGCCGATGAGGCCCATGTCGTGGTTCAGCGGCAGCCAGGTGACGAAGGTGTCGCTCGTGCAGACCGAGAGGCCCTCCTCGATCGCGCGCATGTTCGCCATCAGGTTGGCGTGCGTGACCATGACGCCCTTGGGCGCCGAAGTGGAACCGGAGGTGTACTGCAGGAAGGCGATGTCGGTGGCGGCCGGCGTGTGCGGGCGCCATGCGTCGGCGCCGGTGGCGTCGATCTCGTCCACGGCGATGAGCGTGGCCTGCGCGAAGGCGTCGGCCACGCCTGCCATCGCGTCGCGGATGGCGGCGTGGGTCAGCACGCAGCAGGCGCCCGCGTCGGCGGCGATGCCCTCGAGCTTGCCCAGGTGGCGCTTGCGCGTGGACTCGGGCGGGAACACCGGCACGGCGACGAGGCCCGCGTAGAGGCAGGCGAAGAAGCTGACAACGTAGTCGTCGCTGTTGTCCAACATGATCAGTGCGCGGCCGCCGGGTGCGAAGGCCTGCTGCAGGTGCGCCGCGAGACCGCGCACGCGCGCGTCGAGGGCGCGGTAGCGGATGGGCGTGTCGAGTGCGGTGCCGTCGCGGTCGGTGATGGCGATCAATGCGATGTCGTCAGGTCGCTGCGCGGCGAGGCCACGCAGGTGGGTCACGAAGTCCACGGGATGCATCGGGTTCACAGGGGTTGTTCCTTGGTGTGCCAGGCCAGCGCGGCGGCGTAGCCCGGCGGCGCGGACAGCGCCATCGCTTCGATGCCGGCCCACGCGGGCACGGCGCAGTCGATGGCGAGTGCGCCGTGGGCGTCGGGGTGGATGCCGACGCTTTGCAGGTGCTCGGCCATGCCGACGCCGACGGCCTTGAGCACGGCCTCCTTGCCGACCCAACGTCGGTAGAAGGCGTGTGGCAGGTCGGCGTCGCTGCGGATTTCGCGCTGCTCGCGCGCGGTAAAGGCCATGGCGAGCAGCGCATCGGCGTCGGCCATGAGGTCGCGCGCGCAGGCTTCGATGTCGACGCCGACGCAGCGCACGCGCGCCGGGTCGGCCAGCGCGATGAGCGCGTGATCGCCGGCGTGCGAGATGTTGAAGAGGGGCACGGCGTTGTCGCCCGCTGCTTCGACGTAGGGTTTGCCGTGTGCGTCGGCACGCAGCGGCACCTCCGCCGGACGGCAGGCGAGGCGCTGCGCGATCAGGCGGCGCACGGCGGCGCGGGTGTGGGCGAAGCGCACGCAGTCGGCGCGGCGGGCAAAGCGATTGGCGCGGGCGCGCTCGTCCGGCGCGAGGTCGGCCCAGGCATCGCCGTCCTCCGCCGCGAGGTCCAGGTCCAGGCGGTGCAACGCGATGCCCGGCGGCAAGGGGTCATGCCAGGGCACGAGCCGCATCGACGCCTCCTGCCGCCATCACCGTTGGCGCGAGGTGCCGCGCCAGCGCAGCCAGCACGGAGGTCTCGTGCTGGCGGATGAAGAAATGACCGCCCTCGAACCAATCGAGCGTGAAGCGCACATGCGCGGTCTCGGCGGCCCAGGCCTGCATGCGCCAAGGGGCGATGTCGTCCTGGCGGCCGGCCAGCACATGCAGGGGCACGGGCAATGGCGCGGGGTCGGCGTGCACGAAGCTGCGGCACAGGCGGTAGTCGGCACCGAGGGTGTCGAGCGTCATGCGCAGCAGCTCGGGGCTGTCGAACAGCTCGTCGGGCGTGCCGCCCTGCTTGCGCAGGTCGGCGATGAGGGCCGCGTCGTCGGCGATGTCGAGAAAGCGGTCAGGGTCGCGCTGCGACGGTGCAGCGCTGCCGGAGACGATCAGCGCATCCGGCAGCGGGCGGTGCTGTTGCCGCTGGTGCTGCGCCATGCCCCAGGCCAGCAGCGCGCCCATGCTGTGGCCGAAGAGCGCGTAGCGACCGCGCAGAACGCCTTCATGCTCGGCGCACAGCTGCGCGACCATGCGATCGAAGTCGTCGACGAAGCGTTCGCCCAGGCGCCCGCCGCGGCCCGGCAGCTCGACCGGCACGACCTCGATCCAGCGCGGCAGCGCACGCCGCCAGCGCAGGTACATGGTGGCGCTGGCGCCCGCGCAGGGCAGGCACAGCAGGGGCAGCGAGGCCTGCATGTGCGTCAGGCGGAGGCGGACGCGTTGTCGCTCTGCTGCTGCGCGGCCATCCAGTCGCGCAGCGACTTGGGGCGCATGTCGGTCCACTGGGCTTCGACGTAGTCGAGCACGGTCTTCTTGTCGCCCTTCACGCCGTCGACGGCGCTCCAGCCGCCGGGCACGGCCTTCCAATGCGGCCAGATGGAGTACTGCGCTTCGTGGTTGACGAGCACGATGAAGGTCTCGTCCTCGCGGTCGAAACAGCTGGTAGACATGGGCGGTCCTCTTGGTAAGTGCAATGACGGGCAGGGTTTGCCCTTGCGATACAAGACGCGCCGCGGGGCCGGGTGTTTAGTCCTCTGTGCATGAAAGCCGCACACGGCTGCGCCTCGGCGAGGGCCGCTGTAGGAGCTGCGAAAAAAAGAGGAAGTCGGTCAGCGGGCCGCGTCTTCGGCGTCCGGCGAAGGGACGTCGTGCGCGGGCGGCACGAGGCCCACGAGCAACCAGAGGCGGCGTGCCTCGTCGTAGGCTTGGCGGTGCGCGGGATCGGCGGCGAGCCAATGCGCGAGCTCGGCGCTCGCGGCGGCATCGAGCTCGCCCTCGCCGGCGTGCTGGCGGCGGACCCACGCCCAGGCGGTCTGCCAGGTGGGGTCGCTTTGCGTGTCGTTGGGGCTGCTCATCGGCGGCCATCGTAGCGCCGATGCGGTGCGTCGGAAAACTCAGGCGGCCTGCACGAGGTAGCGGCAGCTTTCGAGGGCGGCGTCGGCGTCCTTGATCATGAAGTTCACGAGCGTGGCGGAGCAGCCCAGGCGCGTGGCGATCTCGCGCTGGGTCAGGCCACTGAGACGGTTGAGTTCGAACGCGAGGCGGGTGCGCGGCGGCAGCGCTTCGAGCACGCGGTCGATGGCCACCAGCGCCTGCCGGCCGCCGAGCACGCGGTCGGGCGCGTCGTTGCTGCTGGGCGGGCTCACGAGCTCGACGTCGTCGCAGTAGGTGCGGTAGCTGGCCTCCACGGAATGATGGCGGTGGTAGTCGACCGCCACGTTGCGCACCACCTGGCAGCAGTAGCCGAGCGGCTTGCGGACATCGCGCACCGAAGCGCCGTCGGCGAGCTTCAGGTAGGCGTCCTGCAGCACTTCGTCTGCGAGGTCAGCGGTGCGAACGATCTTTTGCGCGACGCGCTGGAGCTGGGCACGGTTCGCGATGAAGACCTCCCCCAGCGTGGGCGCGGACGGGGAAAGCGACAGATCCATGGGTACTCCTGAAGTGTTCAAGGGCAAAGATGCAAATAAGAACTATTACCATTTGATGACGCAAGAAGGCCCTGTTTTTCCCGGTGGCGCCTTCTCGTCTCTCTCCCTGTCTAGACGTTCGAGCGGCCGAAACCGAGACACCTAAAATTCCGCCCCTTACATCGCACCCGTACCCATGAACATCGTCGTCAACGAAGAACTCAAAGCCTATATCGATCCCTTGACGCCGGAGGAGTACGAAGCCCTCGAACGCAGCATCCTCACCGAAGGCTGCCGCGACGCGCTGGTGCTGTGGGGCGACGTGCTGGTGGACGGCCACAACCGCTACGGCATCTGCCAGAAGCACGGCCTGCCCTTCCAGACCGTGCAGAACACGCGCTTCAAGACGCTGCAGGACGTGCACCTGTGGATGATCGACCAGCACCTGGGCCGCCGCAGCATCTCGGACTACCTGCGCGGCGTGCTGGCGCTGCGCAAGAAGGACATCGTGGACGAGCGCCGCGCCCGCAGCAGCGCCGCCACACCGACCACCCCGACCACGGCGGACGATCCGCCCTTCGACGTCGACGACGCGCCCGCTTCGACCTCCGCTCCCGCTTCCGACGAGGCCCTGCCGCCGCCCGTGCCGCTGAACAGCCGCGAGGCCATCGCCCGCGCCGCGCGCCTGAGCAGCAGCCAGGTCGTGATGATCGAGAAGATCCAGAAGCAGGCTGCGCCCGAGCTGGTGGCGGCCGTGAAGTCGGGCGTGATCTCGATCAACACGGCCGCGGCCGTCGCGTCCCTGCCCGCCGAAGAGCAGGTGTCGGCGGCCAACGCCGGCAAGGATGAGCTGAAGCAGGCCGCCAAGCGCGTGCGCGAAGCCAAGCGCAAGCCGCGCGAGGCCGCGCCCGAAAGCGAAGAAGGCGCCGAACCCGCAGCGCTCGACGCCGTGCAGCAACTGCAACAGCGCGTGGCCGAACTCACGGCCGAGAACGCGGACCTGCGCCGGCAAGTGGCCGAGCTGCAGGCCCAACTGGCGCACTGACCCCCGGCGGGCGCCCTTCTCCCTGCCCGCCGCTTTCCCCGCCCCTCCCTGAAACCTCGCGTGCCGCGCTACGGCACGCGAGGCTTTGTCGCGTCCGCGACCCACTGAAAACAGTTGTTCGTAATCTTGTGTTTTTATTTGCAACAAGTGTTATATTTTTGACGCCACCTCCAAACAAACACTTTAGTTCTCCCAGCCAGCGTTGCGATCGGCGTCTCCGTCCAACTTCTTACAGTGAGTGCTTAAGTTGCAAAAAGAACGGCGATGCCGCCTCCAATCGGTGTTTTCGATGCGGTTGAACGCAACATCCCACAGCGGCCGGCCGATGGGCTCGGTGGTGCGGAGGCTGCATGACGGCCGTTAACACCGTTCCCAAAAGTCAACGCGCGCTGCTGAGCTACAGCGTCGAAGGGCTGCCGCACCGCGAAGAAGTGCTGCTCAAGTCGCTGATCCGGCTGCTCGACCACCGCACGCACCAGAACTGGTCGTGGAAGGCCGAACAGGCCGACCTGCGGGTCGTCGGCGACCAGGTCGCCCTCGCAGCCGCCTCGCCCCAACCGGCGGTGCCCACGCTGACCGTCGCCCATGCCGACCCGCAACGCGGCCCTTTCCTGGCCCTGCCGCTGCACACCGATGCGCTGGAAGTGGCGCTCAACCGCCTCGGCGCGATGGTCGTCCACGCCCGCGGCCTGGGGCTGGCCATGACCGAGGTGCCGATCGGCGAGCACGAAGAGTTCCGCATGCTGCGCTGGCCGCCCGCGGCCGTGCTCGAGGCGCCGATCCGCCTGCGACTGGCCACGCTGATGTCCAACCGGCCGGCGTCGGTGCTGTCGCTGCAGCAGCGCTCGCCCGCCACGCGCCAGGAGTGCGCGGACTTCCTGGCCGACCTGCAGCGCGCCGGCCTGCTCGAACGCGCCGCCAGCCCCGGCGTTCTTGTGGCCGCCTCGGCCCCCGACAGCGTCTTCCCCGACAGCCGCTTCCCGGCACCCGCCCGCGACACCGTGCAGCCCGGCCTGCTCGCACGCATCAGGAACCGACTCGGCTTGCTGCCGTCAGGCCCTCAATGACCGTAGAACACAAGATCCTCTTCACCGGCACCATGGGCGCCGGCAAAACCACGGCCATCGCCGGCGTGAGCGAGATCCCGCCCGTGAGCACCGACGTGCGCAACAGCGACACCTCGGTCGCCAAGGCCACCACCACGGTCGGCCTGGACTACGGCGAACTCACGCTCGACAACGGCGAGAAGCTGCGCCTGTACGGCACGCCCGGCCAGATGCGCTTCGACTTCATGTGGCGCATCCTGGGGCGCGGCGCGCTCGGCGTGGTGATCCTGGTGGACAACAGCCGCCCCGATCCGCTGGCCGACCTGGACATCTACCTGGACGGCTTTGCCGAACTCATTGCGCAGACCGCCTGCGTGGTGGCGGTGGGCCGCATGGAGACGCACCCGAGCCCCGGCATCGACGCCTACGCACGGCGCATGGAGGCCAAGGGCGTCGTGTGCCCGGTGCTGCCGGCCAATGTCACCGATGCGCAGCAGGTCGTGCAGCTGCTGGAACTGCTCCTGCTCCAGCTCGAGGTCTGAACGCAGGACGCCCCCTCTTTTTCTCCTTTTCCTTCCATTCAGGCAGCAATGAACATCACTCCAAGAATCAGGCTTGCAGCGGAATCGGCCATCGACACCCTGATGCGGGAAATCAAGGGCGTGAAGGCCGTGGTGATCTCGACCGAAGACGGCCTGGAGCTGGCCGCGCGCGTCGAGAACACCGCGCAGGTCGCGCGCCTGTCGGCCATCGCCAGTTCTCTCGCCGCGTTGGGCGCCGTGGCCGGCGAGGAAAGCCAGCTGGGCCACTGCGACAACGTGGCGATCGAGGCCACGCACGGCCACATCCTGATGCTGCAGGCGCGGCATCCCGAGATGACGTTGATCGTGAGCGTGGTCACCAGCCGCGAAGCCATCATCGGCCAGGTCCTGTACTTCGCGAAACAGGCGACGCAGCTGTTGCAGCACGCCTGACGCCGGGCATCAGCGCACCACACCCATTCGACACCGGCAGCCGCCCATTCCCTTCGCCCGGGTGGCCGCCGACTTTCAGGGGCGAGGACTAGGAAAGATTTCGATGGCAAATATCAAGCAATCCATGGACGACCTGATGACCTGCGACGGCGCCCTGTGCGCAGCGCTGGTCGATTCGAGCAGCGGCATGATCCTGGGCCAGATCGGCTCGGGCGTCGATCTCGAGGTGGCCGCCGCCGGCAACACCGAAGTGGTCCGCGCCAAGCTGCGCACCATGCGCGACCTCGGCCTGAACGACAGCATCGAAGACATGCTGATCACGCTCGGCAAGCAGTACCACATCATCCGCCCGATGCAGAAGAAGGAAGGCCTGTTCGTCTACCTGGTGCTGGACAAGACCAAGTCGAACCTGGCCATGGCGCGCCGCAAGACGCTCGACGTCGAACAAGGCATGACGGTCTGAGACGCCCGCCGCGTCCCGCGCGGCAGCTTCGCCGCGCGGACGCATCAGGCGCGCATCAAGCGCGCGTCAGCAACGTGTTCGACGGCAGCGTCTCGTCGAGCAGCTTGCGCGCCGTTTCCACGCCCGCCACCGGCAGCAGCGCCGCGTCGAGCAGGCCCACCTGCACCAGCACGCTCGCCTGGTCCCAGTAGATGTGCTCGTGGTAGAGCTTGTCGCCGCGGAACTTGATGACCGCGAGCAGCGGGATCTCCACGCGCTTTCCGGTGGGCGCCACGCCGGGCAGCATCCACGGGATCTCGGTGGTGTGGGTGAAGCAGAACAGCATCTCGTCGACCACCTGCGTCGCGCCCACGGTGCGCGAGATCGGCACCAGCGAGGTGTCGGGCGGGTTGCTGTTGACGAAGTGATTCGTGTAGAACGCGTGCAGGTTCTTGTAGCCCACGCCGCCGGTCATGGTCGGGATGTGGTTGACGTAGGGCTCGGCCACCATGGTGCCCATGGTGTCGTCGACATTGCGCGTGCCGAACTCGTACTCGCAGTGCTTGTCCCACAGCGCCGCCAGGTCGTAGTTGGGGCCGATGGCCGACTTCAGCGCGGCCACGCTGCGCTCGTGCGCCATGAGCGCCGAGGCACGGTGGAAGTGTTCGCCGCCCACACGCGCGAAGGCGTGGTCGACGCCGGGGTACACATGCACCTCGACGTTCGGCCGGCCGCGCAGGGTCTGCACGATGCGGTCGCGCGCCTCGGGCGGACAGAAGCCGTCGAGCTCGGCCACGTGCAGTGCCAGCTTGCAGCGGATGCGGTCGGCCTCGTCGAGCGCGGCGTCGATGCCCACGCCGTAGTAGCCCACGGCCACGTCGGCGTCGGTGCGGCAGGCCGCCAGGTAGGCGAGCTTGCCGCCCAGGCAGAAGCCGAGCACGCCGACCTTGCCGCCGGGCACCTCGGGGCGCTGGCGCAGCGCGGTGATGGCAGCCTGCATGTCCTGCATGCCGAGCGCTTCGTCGAAGCCCTGGTACAGCGCGAAGGCGCGCTGCCAGTCGTCGGGCGTGTAGCCCAGCTGCACGTCGGGCTGCTGGCGCCAGAACAGGTCGGGCACGAGCACCACGTAGCCTTCCTCGGCGTAGTAGTCGGCCACGTCACGCATGGTCTTGTTGACGCCGAAGATTTCCTGCGCAAGCACCAGGCCCGGGCCGGTGCCGCCGCGCGGCAGGGCCAGGTAGGCGCCGAAGCTGCCGCTGCCGTCGGCGGCCTGGATGCGGATGTCTTGCGACGAGGAGGTGGATGCCTTGTTCTGCATGGGTGTGTGACTCCGTTCAATGCTCAAAGGTGGACGTGGGGAACCAGGGGCTCACTGTACGCATTCCGGATGGCGCGTCGTGACCTGGTAGTAGCCCGAGTGAAAAACCAGCGGCTCGCCGTCGAAGCGTTCGTAGCCTTCGACCTCGCCGATGAAGATCAGGTGGTCGCCGCCGTCGTACTGCCGCACGTTGCGGCACACGAAGCGCGCGAGCACGCCGTTGAGCAGCGGCACGCCGGCCGTGCCCTCGCAGCAGTCGACGCCGCCGAACTTGTCGGCCTGCGGTGTCGAAAACTGGCGCGACAGGTGGTGCTGCGGCGCGGCCAGCACGTTGATCGCGAAGTGGCTCGCGCCCGTGAAGTCGGCCACGCTGGGCGCCTGCCGCGCCAGGCTCCACAGCACCAGCGGCGGATCGAGCGACACCGACGAGAACGAGTTGGCCGTCATGCCGACGCGGCGCCCGTCGAGCGCGCGCGTGGTGATCACGGTGACGCCGGTGCTGAACTGGCCCAGCGCCTTGCGGAAGTCGCGCCGGTCGAAGCGATCGACCGCGGCCTCGCGCGCCTTGGCTTCGAGAAAGCGATCGGCCTCGGCCGCATCGAACCACCAGGGCGCGAAGTTGCGCGGGTCGTCGAAGCCGTTGACCACCGCGCTCGCCACGGCCGGCCTGTGCGTGGCGCTCTGCAGCAGCTTCTGCAGATGCGGCGCGGGCGGCGTGAGCAGGCTGTGCGTCCAGTCGGTGGCCCAGCGGGCGTAGCCCTCCCAGTAGCGGTCGAAGGTCTGCTGCATCCACGCGGCATCGAAAGGTGCGTCGCCGTGCTCGAGGATGCGCTTGAGGTAGATGTCGGCCGCCTTGGCCGCGTTGTTCGAGCCCTGCCCCGTGATCGGGTCGTTGAGCACCACCGCGTCGGCGAGCCCCAGCACCTGGCGGCCCGAGGGCAGCGTGGCCACCGGGTGGCGCACCACGGGCGTGACGCGGCCACGCAGCACGCCGTGGTCGTCGGTGAGCTCGATGTGTTCGCAGCGCTCGGCCTCCCAGGGCAGGAAGGTCTCGAGAATCTGCTTGCTGCGCGCCAGGTGCTCCTGCGGCGTCTTCACGTCGTCCCAGCAGTCCATGGGGCCGCCGGGCACGCCTTCGAACACCATGATCTCGCACGGGCCGCTGGTGGTGAACGCGGGGAACACGAAGTACTCGCCGACACCCGGAATGAGGTTGAAGCTCACGGCCGCGAACGGTTCGCGCGGGCGCATGCCCTTCACGTAGGTGAGCGCCAGCGCGCGCTGCGGCGCGTCGAACGGCGAGCGCGCCGCGTCGCGCGGGAACAGCGCCGAGATCTCGCCCTTGCCGCTCGCGACGACCACGAGGTCGTGCGTGCGCGCGCAGTCTTCCAGCGTGTCGAGGTCGGCGTCCTGGTGCACGAGGCGCCCGCCACGCGCTTCGAAGAGCTGCATCCATGCAGAGATCTTCAGGCGCTGGTCGACCGACTGCGCGGGGCCGTCGAGCTTCGCCTCCCACGCGATGGCGCGCTGGCCTTCCGGGCTGCGCACCGACATGCCGATGCCCTCGACCACCGGGCAGATGTCGGTCCAGCTGTCGAGCCCCAGTTCGCGCTCGGTCTGCAGCGCGGTCTCGAACATGCACTGGCTGGACATCACCGGCCCGTCGAAGATCTCCTGCGCCGTGCGGTTCGCATACACCGTCACGGCGTACCCTTTGGCCCGCAGGCCCAGTGCGAGCTGCATGCCGGACTGGCCGGCGCCGACGATGGCCACGCGTCGTGTCATGGGCTGGCTCCGCCTACGCAACCGCTGCTGCGGCAGCAGCCGCGCAGGTGTCGAGGTAGCGGTCGGCCTCCTGCGGGTCGGCGAACCACGGGAAGAAGGTGCGCGGATCGTCGAAGCCGTTGGCGATGGCGCTGGCCATCGGCGCCACGGCGCCGGCGCTGCCGAGCAGCTTGAGCACGTGCGGCGGCGGCGGTGCGAGCAGCATGTTGGTCCAGCGCGTGACCCACTGCGCGTAGCCGAACCAGTAGCGGTCGAAGGTCTGCTGCATCCACGGCGCATCGGCCGCGCCCTCGCCGCGCGCCAGGATGCTTTTCAGGTACGTGTCGGCGCACTTCGCCGCGTTGTTCGAACCCTGTCCCGTGATCGGATCGTTGAGCACCACCACGTCGGCCAGGCCGAGCACCTTGCGGCCCGAGGGCAGCGTGGCGATGGGCTTGCGCACGGTGGGCGCGAAGCGGCCGGCGAGGATGCCGTTGTCGTCGGTGAGTTCGATGTCGGCGCAGCGCTCGGCCTCCCAGGGCGTGAAGGTGTCGAGAATCCACTTGCTGCGCGCCAGGTGCTCCTGCGGCGTCTTCACGTCGGCCCAGCAGTCCATCGGGCCGCCGGGCACGCCTTCGAACACCATGATCTCGCACGGGCCCGTGGTGGTGAGCGCCGGGAACACGAAGTACTCGCCCACGCCCGGAATGAGGTTGAAGCACACGGCCGAGTACGGCGTGCGCGGGCGCATGCCCTTCACGTAGGTGAGCGCCAGTGCGCGCTGCGGCTGGTCGTAGGTCGACTTGGCGGCGTCGCGCTCGAAGAGCTTGGAGATCTCGCCCTTGCCGCTGGCCACCAGCGTGAGGTCGTGGCTGCGGGTGCAGGCCTCGAGGTCGTCGATGCCGGCGTCCTTGAAGACCAGCTCGCCGCCCTTCTGCTGGAACAGCGCCATCCACGCCGGCACCTTCACGCGCTGGTCGACCGACTGCGCGCTCGAGTTCAGCCGCGCCGCCCATTCGATGGCCTTGGCGCCCTTCTGCTCGGGGTGCGGCACGGCGAAGCCGATGCCATCGACCGTGGGGCAGTCGCTGGCCCAATGGTCGAGTCCGAGGTCGCGCTCGACCTGCAGCGCGGTGTGGAACATGCACTGGCTCGACATGACCTTGCCGTGGCGGATGTCGTCCGCCGTGCGGTTGCTGTACATCGTGACCTCGTAGCCTGCGTCCAGCAGACCGAGTCCCAGTTGCAGGCCCGACTGGCCTGCGCCGACGATGGCGATTCGCTTCATGGCTTGCTCCTTCTGTGTTGTCTCGTGGGGTGTTGTTGTGGATGCCGATCAGGGTTCCATCAGGCGGGGAATGGCCGGCACGGCCTGCTCCGGGCCCATGGCGGAGTAGCCGCCGTCCACCGCGTAGTCGGCGCCGGTGACGAAGCTCGCGTGCTCGGAGCACAGGAACAGCACTACCTGCGCCACCTCGTCGGGGTCGCCGACGCGCCCCAGCAGGTGGTAGGGCGCGGCCACGCGGTCGGTGCGCGCGCGGTCGCCGCCCGTGAGCTGGTCCATCACGGCCGACCAGGTCCAGCCCGGCGAGACGCTGTTCACGCGGATGCGGTCGGGGGCGAGGTCCATCGCCATGTTGCGCGTGAGCTGCGCCATGGCGGCCTTGCTCACCGGGTAGAGCCAGCGCCCGGTCTGGGCCACGCGCGAGGAGATGCTGGTGAAGTTGACCACCGCCCCGCCGCCCGCCGCCACCATGTGCGGGTGCACCGCCTGCAGCATGGCCACGGCGCTGGCCACGTTCACGTTGAACGAGGTGAGCCAGTCGGCGCGCGGCGACTTGAAGCCGTCGTCCACGTACGAGCACGCCAGGTTCACCAGAAAGTGCACGCCGCCGTGGCGGGCCGCGGCCTCGTCGACGCAGGCCTTCACCTGCGCGTCGTCGGTGATGTCGGTGCGCACGAAGCGCGCTCCGGCGCCCAGCGCGTCGGCCAGCGGCTGGCCCTTGTCGGCGTCGATGTCGGCGATGACCACCTTCACGCCCGCCGCGTGAAAGGCGCGCACCACGCCGGCGCCTATCAATGTCGAACCACCCGTGACGATGGCGCTTTTGCCTTCGAGACCCTTGAACATGACGCTTGCTCTCCTCGGTTGAATCGCCGGTTCGGCGAATGGGCCAAAGGTAGAACGCAAGGCCTCGCCGGCCGATCCGGAAAACGCAGGCGCTGTCCCTGCCGCGCAGGTTTTTTCGGGGGGGTCCAAGGGACGGCCCGAATTGTGGGCTGGAAGGCTTTTTGCTACGGTCTGCCCGCTTCCCTATGGAAACCGCCACCGCCCCACGGCTGCCGCTGCAGCGTTACCGTTTGTTCGAGAGCCACGACATGGACGAGGCGCGCGAGAGCGTGGCCCGCGTGTTCTGCCCCCACGGCCTCACGATGCTGCGCCCGCGCACCGAGCTGGACGCCTGCCACCACAGTGCGCGGCTGCACCGCGACGTGAGCCTCAATTACGTGCAGTACGGCCCCGGCGTGCAGATCGACCCGGGCTACCTGCAAGACTTCTTCCTGTTGCAGATTCCGTTGCGCGGCGGCGCCGACATCCGCTGCGGCGGCCAGCAGGTCGAGGCCACGCCGCGCGTCGCCTCGCTGCCCTCGCCCACCGAGCTGCTGTCGATGCGCTGGGCCGACGACAGCCCGCACCTGATCGTGCGCATCGCGCGCGCGGCGCTGTTGTCGCGGCTCGAGGCACTGCTGCAGGCGCCCGTGCGCCAGCACCTGGTGTTCGACCTCGGCGTGCCGCTGGACAACCCCGCGCTCGCGCCGCTGGTGCATTTCATCGACTACCTGCGGCTCACGCTCGACGCCGGCAATGCACTGCAGGGCGGCGGGCGCCTGGCCGAGCATGCCGAGGAGTACCTGATGTCGAGCCTGCTGATGTCGGCCGGCCACAACCACTCGCGCGCGCTCGCCGGCGATGCGCAGCGCCACCTGCTGCCGCGCGCGGTGCGCAAAGCGCAGGAGTTCATGGCCGCGCACGCCGAGCAGCCGCTGTCGCTGGCCGACGTGTGCCGCGAGGCCGGCTGCAGTGCACGCGCCCTGCAGCTCGCGTTCCGCCAGCATGCGGGCCAGGGACCGATGGAGTTCCTGCGCGAGCTGCGGCTGGACCGCGTCCGCGCCGAGCTGCAGGCCGCGTCCACGCAGACGGGCGTGCGCGACGTGGCACAGAAATACGGCTTCCTTCACCTGGGCCATTTCGCCGCCCAGTACCGCGCGCGCTTCGGCGAGCGGCCTTCGGACACCCGCACGCGCCACGCACCGGCGGAACACTGACCCGGCGCGTCGGGCTCAGGCCCGGTCGCGGTGATCGGCTTCGCCGTGCTTCCAGTAGCCCTTGGCGGTCAGGCGCGTGCGTGCCAGACCCTGGTCGTTCAGGAAATGGGCGCGCAACGTGCGCACCACGCCCGACTCGCCCGCCAGCCAGATGTAACCGGGCCCCGCCGGCTGCGGCCGGTGCATCAGCTGTTGTTGAAGCGCCAGCCCCGGCTCGGCCGGATCGCCGGTGAGCCAGCAGGTGCGCAACACGGCCTGGCTGCGGATCTCCTGCACATCGGCCGCCGTGGGCACTTCGACATAGGTCTTGAGGCGGATCTCCGGCCCGAGGCTCGCGGCAATCGACTGGATCGCGGGCAGCGCGGTCGCGTCGCCCGCCAGCATCACCCAGCGCGCGTCGTCCGGGAGCGCGAAACCGCCGTCGCGCGGCCCGGCGAAGCCGATGCGTTCGCCCGGCTGCGCCCGTGCCGCCCAGGCCGAAGCGGGGCCTTCGTGGCCGCTGTCGCCGTGCAGCACGAAGTCCAGCTCGAGCGTGGCGGCGACGCGGTCGATGCGCCGAAGGGTGTAGGCGCGCCCTTCGCCGCCGGGCACGAACACCTTCACCCAGGCGCCGGGTTGGTCGGCCGCCGCGTGGCGCAAGAAGGCGGCGACGTCCGGGCCGCCGAGGGTGATGCGGCGCATGTGCGGCGTCACGAGGCGGCACTGGAGGACATGGGCTTCCAGCCGCGTGCCCCGCTCGGGTGGGACCGCAGCGATCGGCTGCAGGAGCGGGAAGGCGGAAGGCAACGCACGCGGCGCGTGGGCCTCGGAGGCATTGGCTGTCATGGTGTGTGTATCGATTCGGATGTTGCGAACTCTTGAATGCGAGTATTTGCTCGGTTCTTCTTAGAATACGAGCCATCACTCGCATTGAAAACTCGCATTCGGAACGCCCGATGAAATCCCTTCCCCAGCCAAGAAAGGCGCCGCGCCAGGCGCGCTCCCAGCAGATGGTCGAGGTCATTCTGGAAGCCACGGCTCGCGTTCTGGGAGAACGCGGCTATGCCGGCACCAACACCAACGTGGTGGCCGAACGCGCCGGCGTGAGCGTGGGTTCGCTCTACCAGTACTTCCCGAACAAGGACTCGCTGATCACCGCGCTGCACGAGCGGCACGCGGGTCAGATGTACGCGGTGATCGACGAGGTGCTGGCCGCCTCGCGTGCGCGCAGCCTGCGCGGGCGCGTGCAGGCCATGGTGCGCGCGCTGCTCGCGGCGCATGCGCTCTATCCGGCGCTGCATCGCGTGCTCGAAAAGGAATTTCCCTTCTTCGATGCGCCGCGCGAAGAGAGTGCGGCCGACCACGACATCTTCCGGCGCGTGCGCCAGCTGCTGGACGAGCACCGCCCCGAGCTCGCGCCGCGCAACCTCGACCTCGCCACCTGGGTGGTGCTGCAGATCATGGAGACGCTGGTGCATGCGGCCGTCATCGAACCGCCCGCGCAGTTCGAGCCGGCCGCGCTCGAGGCCTCGATCGTCGATGCGCTCATGGGCTATCTCTGCGGCCCGGCCGGGCGCTAGACAGTGGGATCTCATGCGTGAACCTCCAGGAAGACGGGGACAGACACGGAAACACGTCCCCTCCTGCGCATGACAAATGAAAAGGAAAAATGGGAAGCCCAACCGCGCACGCCCTGCACCGCGCGGCTTCAATCTGGCAAAGGTTGTGCGGGTACTGAACGGATTCGGCCGCATCCGGCCTAGACTCCCCGCCATGAACGCCCAGCCCTTCCTCCACACCTTGACGTCCCGCCCCGGCGGTTGCACGCCTGCGTGGGCGCGGATGACAGCGGCGGCCCAGCAGACGCCCGCACATTCCTGAGCCCGGCGGTCTGCCTCTTTCCCCTCTCTCTTTTCAGCGCAAACCATCGACCGCCGGGCACCTGCCCCGCGCGGCTGCGCCCCCGTCATCCGGGGTCGCGTTCGACTGGAGTGCGTCATGCATCATCATCAGGTTCAGCGGGAGCACGCCCTTCCCGGAGGCGGCGTCGCATCCAGCACGCCGTCCTTTCAATCCATCCTCACCGTCACCGACCTGACGGCGCGCGGCAACCGCGCGGTCGAACGCGCCGCCCTGCTCGCGGCCGAGCACGGCGCGCTGCTGAAGCTCGTGTACGCGCCCGCGGACCTGGCGCCGCTTGCGCACGCCGAAGCGGCCCCCGCCCTCGCGGGACTGGCCCGCGCCATGGCCTCGCGCTTCGATGTGCTGGTCAAGCAGGTCGCGGGGCCGGGCGGCGGTCTCGCGCAGATCGTGGACGAGGCGCGCTACGTCGACCTTGTGGTGCTGAGCCACGAACGCGACCGCTCGCCCGCCGCCTTCTTCACCGGCCAACCCGTGGAGCGCCTGTTGCGGCAGCTGCGCTGCCCGGTGCTCGTGACGCGGCTCGACACGCGCCTGCGCTACAGCCGCATCCTGGTGGCCGTCGACTTCACGCCCGCCTCGCGCGAGCTCGTGAGCCTGGCCCACGGACTGGACCCCGACGCCGCGCTGGAGCTGTTCCACGCGCTCAACACGATGCACGAGAGCAAGCTGCGCTACGCCGAAGTGTCCGAACACGCCATCAAGACCTACCGCCACGACAGCATGCGGCAGGCGCGCGAGCGGCTGTTCTCGCTCACCGACTCCTCCAGCGCGCGGCGCAACCGCGTGCTCTCGGCCATCGGCCGCGGCGACCCGGCGCGGCAGGCCACGGTGCAGCAGCAGCACGCGCGTGCCGAGCTGCTGGTGGTCGGCAAGCGCCGCGCCCATCCGCTGGCCGACTTCCTGTTCGGCAGCGTGGCGCAGCGCGTGCTGTGCTGGGCCACGGGCGACGTGCTGGTCGTGCCCGCGGACCGCCGCGCCGACACCCCGTCGCTCGTCATTTCGAGGAAGCTGCAAGATGTTCGCTGAAGACCCCCTCACCAAGTACCCGCTGCGCCAGTCGCTGCTGCCCGGCGCCGAAGGGCTGGCCGTCTTCGCCCAGCGCGGGCCGGTCGACTGGCTCTCGCGCCCCGACCAGTACGTGTTCATCTGCGAAGGACGCGGCGGCCGGATCTACGCGGCGAACGAGGCCGCGCTCGAAGAAGCCCAGCAGCTGATCCGGGACGCGCACGGCGACCAGGTCGTCTCGCGCGAACCCGAGATCCACACCTTCGTCGATCCCGCGCTCGACGCGGTGGTGGAGCCGATCATGTTCCTGCGCCTGAAGAGCCCCCGCGCCTACGCCACCGTGCTGCGCGACGAGCTCGACCGGCGCCGCGCGGACGTGAAGGAAGAAGACCTGCAGCGCCACGACGTCGTGATCCGCGCCGAGGTGCGGCTGGCCGACCTCATGGGCTATGCGAAGGCGGCGCTGGCGATGTCGAACGGCTCGGCGGTGATCTGGAACTGGCTGCTGCGCTATGGGATGGCCTGAGGGCTGCGGCCGGGCGCCTTCTCCCCTCCCACAAACCCGGTAGCCGGATTTCGGCCGGCGCGGCTAGATTTGCGGCATGGCCGACAACCCGCTGTTCCTCTTCTTCACGATGACCGAGAAATTCTCGGACCACCTGAGCGCGACCGGCGCCTATCCAGAGAAGTTCGTGCTGAACCTTGCGCAGCACGACACCTACCTGCGCGACGTGGCGCTCTTCAACGCGGGCCGCCAGCGCCCCCTGGACCCGGCCTTGCACATGGGCATCCGCATCGAGATCGATGCGGCCTCGCCGGGCGTGATGGTGGCTTCCGACGGCACGCGGGTCCTGCTGCTGGGGTAGCGCTGCGCTTGAACTCGCGCAACCTGGGAAGGCGCGAACCGGTCAATGACCGGACAGGGCGCCCGATCAAAACCGGCGCACCGCCAGGCAAAGGCGGCTGACGAGATCCTCCGCAGAATCGGACTCCCCTCGGAGCGACGCGCATCGCCAAGCGTCGATCGAAGTCCAAATGAACCTGAATCTGGGAACTGCTGCGTTCTTCACGGCGCTGGCGGAGTTTGTCCTTGCCGCCGGCATGCTGGCGCTGTGGGCGAAGGGACGCGCGCGCTATCTGCTGGTCTGGGGCGTCGGTTTCCTTTTCTTCGGGATCGGCGCTTTGCTGCTCATCCTGCGGGACAGGATCCCCGACTTCTTCTCCATCCTCCTCGGGAATTTCCTCACGACACTGAGTTCGGTCCTGTTCTACGTGGGCATCTGCCTGTTCTTCGATCGGCGCCGCGCGTGGCTGCCCTGGATGGCTGGGGTACTGGCCGTGGAAGTGGCCTTGCTGGCCTGCTTCTCCTATGTCACGTACGACACCTCGGCGCGTGTCTACGTGTACGGCGCGGCCCAGTCCGTGATCGCCCTGATGACCCTTCAGGCACTGTGCACGATGGGTCGTGGGCGCGGGGGAAACAGCAACCCCGAAGTGGTCGTCGTCGCCTTGTTGGCGTTGCTGGTTCATGGTGCACGTCTGGTCGGCACGCCCTTCTTTCCCGTGCCACAGGATTTTCTGGCGTCGGGCAATTTCCAGACCCTGCTGGCCTTCGGCTTGAAGTTGACCCACATCGGTTACGCGCTCGCGTTCGGCAACATGCACGCCGCCGCCTTGCATGCCGATCTGCGCGCGGCCCTCGCCCACATCGAGGCCAAGGCCCATCAGAAAGTCGAGATCCTGGGCTACATCGGCCACGATTTGCGCGCACCGCTTGCGACGATCGGCGGGTACGCGTCTCTCCTGCTCGCCGATGCGCACGACACGCAGCGCAAGCATCTGCTCACCATCCAGCGCAGCGTCAAGTACCAGCTCCACCTGATCGACGAACTGCTGGAGTACGCCAAGGCAGAACTGCAACCGCTGACGGTCCGCCCCGTCACCACCGACCTGCCGCGCCTGCTGGACGACATTTCCGATTACGCCGTCGCCCTGTGCGCGCAGCGGAACAACCGCTTTCGCTACCGCCCTTCCGAGCGAATGCCCCGAGAGATCGGCCTGGACGGAAAGCGCATGCAGCAGGTGCTGCTGAACCTGCTGTCCAACGCCGCCAAGTTCACGCGCGACGGCGTGGTGACCTTGTCGGTCACGGCCCGGCCCGAGGGGCGCGCCTGTGTCTTGAGCTTCGCTGTCAGTGACACCGGGATCGGCATCGACATGAGCCGCAACATCGACATCTTCGGCGCCTTCCAGCAGATGCACCCCGCGAGCGGCAGCACGGGACTGGGCCTGTTCATCGCGCAGCGCATCGTCTCGGCCATGGGCGGAACGCTGAGCGTGGCCAGCGTGGCCGGCCAGGGCGCGACGTTCTCCTTCACGCTATCGGTACCGGTCGATACCTCCGACGCGGACTGGCCCGTCGTCGCGCAGCGAGAGACAGCGCCTGGCGAAGCATCACCGACGCCCGCGATGCCCCGACATGCCATGCCGGAGGATCGCGCCCTGGACGAACTCGCCAGCCTGGCGCTTGAGGGCCGCGTCACGGACATCGAGCACTGGATCGCACGCCACGCCGACGAAGCCGCCTACGCGCCTTTCATGGCTCTGCTTGCCGACCTGCTGGAGCGGTTGGACTTGCGCGGGATTCACGCGCTGGTGAACCGCCCCGCCCAGTCCTAGATGTGCAGCGCGGCCAGCGCGCCGATCGCGACGCCCGCGACGGCCACGCCGTACATGGCGCGCTCCAGCCATTTCTTCCGGGTGAGCAGCGCAATGGCCGCCAGCGCGATGGAGACCTGCAGCACGGTGGTGGCCTGCGCCCAGCGGTGGTGCTGGTGCATCTGCGTCTCGGACTGCGCGTCCCAGCGGCTGGCCTCGTCCTCCAGCTTCTTGGCGGCGGCCTGGATCTCGGTCTTCTCCTGCTCATAGCGGGTGACCTTCACCTGCCAGCCCTGGCGACGGCCGTCGTCGGTGGCCGTGTCGCGTGCGAACTCCGCCAGCGCCTGCTTGGTGCTCTTCGACTGGAAGTAATTCCACTGGTTCGAAGCCTCGGTCTTCTTGATGGCCGCGTTGTTCTTGTAAAGGCCGGCGTTGGCCTGCGTGGCCCCGCCCATGTACGCGAAGATCGCGCCCGCCGTCGCAATGGCGGCGGTGCTCACGGCGATCTTTCCCGTCGTGCTCATGCCCTTGCCTGAAGAGGCGGCACCGTCATGGCCGTGGCCGTGGCCGCCGGAGGCGGCATGTTCGAGTTCGTGATCGTGCGGACCATGCACGTGAAAGCCGTGTCCTGACATGAAGTTCTTCTAGGCGTTGTTGTTGGAAATCTGGAGGGCGCGCGAGTATGCCCGGACTTCACGTGTTGATGGCTCGGTGAAAGTCCTGTCGGCCCTGCGGATGCGCAGGGCGCGCAGGCAACCGCCGGGAGCGCGTGGCTGCGCTCGGGAAACGTGCTGCGCTCAGGTCAACCGCGCGTGCATGCGAGCCGGGCCTGGCAGCAGATCACTGATGCCAGGCCCGGCAGATTCGCAGGGATCGACGTTCCCGATGTCAGTCGCGATCCTCGTAGTAGCGGCGGTGCTGCTCGCGCTCCCATTGCCGGCGGCGCCATTCGCGGCGCTCTGCGCGGCGTTCCTCCCAGCGTTGCGCGCGACGTTCTTCCCAACGGGATTCAGGCTCGTAGTAGACAGGTGCAGGGGCGGAGTAGACCGGCTGTGCGGGCTGGTAGTAGGTCGGGGCTGGCCTAGAGTAGACAGGCGCCGGCTCGTAATAGACCGGTGCCGGCTCGCTCACGACCACGCCAGGCAGGTTGACGCCAATGGACCAGCTGGTGGCCGCACTGGCCGATGCGGCGGTGAAAACGGCGGCGGCAGCCACGAGACCTGCGACACCGAGCTTGAGAGTGGACCGGGGAAAAATCATTTCATCTCCTGGAGGGCGAGAAACTGCCCTGATGCATCACCAACGCCTGGCCTGGCGGCGTCGCGTACATCGCCACGGTGAAGAACGTTCCCAAATGTCACGCTGCCAGCTGGTCGAGGTGGGTTAGCCGGAATCCCAGGAACAAGTGCCCATCCGCGCCCAAGCCCCGGAGCAAAACAAAAAGCCCCAGTAGCAGAACTGCTACTGGGGCTTGTGTTTGGCGGAGTGGACGGGACTCGAACCCGCGACCCCCGGCGTGACAGGCCGGTATTCTAACCAACTGAACTACCACTCCTGGTAGACAACGTTCGTTCCTTGCGAAACCGAGTGTTGACGACTCGTGCCGACTTCACCGAAGTGAAACTGGCGACCCTACGGGGATTCGAACCCCGGTAGCCACCGTGAAAGGGTGGTGTCCTAGGCCTCTAGACGATAGGGTCAAAACCTTGGACGTGCTGCGATCAGCATCTCTAACCTACTCGACACTTTGATGGTGGAGGTAAACGGGATCGAACCGATGACCTCTTGCATGCCATGCAAGCGCTCTCCCAGCTGAGCTATACCCCCGTGTGGGTGTCGAGCCTCGAATTATAGCCCGATTTTTCAGGCCTTTTTCAATCGCTCGATAACTTTTTCGCGGGAAAAAATTTCGAGCACTGAATCGAGGGACGGTGTCTGCGATGTTCCCATCACAAGCACTCGTACTGGCATCGCTAACACGGGCATTTTCAGCGCGTGTGTCGCGAGGACTTCCTTGATCATAACTGCGATTTCGGCCCTCTCCCAGGCGACCGTCATCAATTTTTCAACGAGTGTTGCGATCGCGGGCTTCACTGCATCGGTGATGTGCTGCGCGCGGTCCGCATCGCTCACTTCGATGTCCGAATAGAACGCTGCAGCCCAACCTGCGAGCGCCACCGTGGTGTCGCAACGGTCCTTGAAGAGCGCACAGATCGCAGGCAGACGCTCGTCGGCGACGATGCCGCGCTTTTGCAACTGCGCTGCAACAAGCGGCGCGAGCTCGTCGCCGCTCTTGGCCTTGATGTACTGCGCATTCACCCACGCGAGCTTGGCCGCGTCCCACTGCGCGGGGCTCTTCGACAGGTGCGATCCGTCGAACCAGCTCACCATCTGCTCGCGCGTGAAAAGCTCGTCGTCGCCGTGGCTCCAACCCAGGCGCGCGAGGTAGTTGAGCATGGCTTCGGGCAGGTAGCCGTTGTCCTCGTAGGCGGTGACGCTCACCGCGCCGCGGCGCTTCGACAGCTTCTGCCCGTCGTCGCCGAGGATCACGGGCACATGGCCGAACTGTGGCAGCGGTGCGCCGAGCGCGCGGAAGATGTTGATCTGCCACGGCGTGTTGTTGATGTGCTCGTCGCCGCGGAACACGTGCGTGATGGCCATGTCCCAGTCGTCGACCACCACCGCGAAGTTGTAGGTGGGCACACCGTCGGGCCGCAGGATGATCAGGTCGTCGATCTCGCGGTTGTTGATGGTGATCTCGCCCTTGACGAGGTCGTTCCACGTCACATCGCCTTCGGGCGGATTGCAAAAGCGCACCACGGGCGGCACGCCTTCGGGCACGGGCGGCAGCACCTTGCCGGGCGCCGGGCGCCAGCGGCGGTCGTACAGCGTCTTCTCGCCGCGCGCGCGTTGGGCTTCGCGCATCTCGTCGAGCTCGGCCGGCGTGCAGTAGCAGTGGTAGGCGGTGCCGGCCGCGAGCATCTGTGCGATGACTTCGCGGTAGCGCTCGAGGCGCTGCATCTGGTAGATCGGGCCTTCGTCGTAGTCGAGGCCGAGCCAGTGCATCGACGCGAGGATCTGGTCGGTCGAGTCCTGCGTGGAACGGGCCACGTCGGTGTCCTCGATGCGCAGCACGAACTCACCGCCGTGGTGGCGCGCATAGGCCCACGAATAGAGTGCGGTGCGCGCCGTGCCCAGGTGCAGGAAGCCGGTGGGAGACGGTGCGATGCGGGTGCGAACTTTGCCGGTCATGAAATGAAAAATCAGGAAGTCAGGGTGCTCAGGCCGCGCGAAAGGTCGGCCGTGATGTCGTCGATGTATTCGAGGCCGACCGCGAGGCGGATCAACCCCTGGCTGATGCCGGCGGCCTGGCGCTGCACTTCGGTGAGGCGGCCGTGCGAGGTCGTGCCGGGGTGCGTGATGATGGTCTTGGTGTCGCCCAGGTTGGTGGCGATGCTCACCACGCGCGTGCTGTTGATCACGTGGAAGGCGTTGGCGCGCGCGGCTTCGGGTGTGTCGCCGACCACGTCGAACGACACCACCGCCCCGCCCTGCCCCGACTGCTGGCGCATCGCGAGTTCGTGCTGTCCATGCGAGGCAAGACCGGGGTAGTACACGCGCGCAATGCCGGGCTGCTGCTCGAGCCACTGCGCCACGGCCAGCGCATTCGCGCATTGCGCCTTCATGCGAATGCCGAGTGTTTCCATGCCCTTGAGCACGACCCACGCATTGAATGGCGACAGCGCCATGCCGGCGGTGCGCACCACGGGGCCGAAGACATCGACGATGAGCTTCGACGGACCGCAGATCGCGCCAGCCATCACGCGGCCCTGGCCGTCGAGGTACTTGGTGCCCGAATGGATGATGAGGTCAGCGCCCAGCTCAGCCGGCCGCTGCAGGATCGGCGTGCAGAAGCAGTTGTCGACCGCGAGCAGCGCGCCCACGCCGTGGGCCAGGTCGGCCAATGCCTGGATGTCGCAGACTTCCGTCAGCGGGTTGGTCGGCGTTTCTGCGAAGAGCAGCTTGGTGTTGGGCTTGAGCGCCGCGCGCCATTCGGCCACGTCGGTCTGCGAGACAAAGGTGGTCTCGACGCCGAACTTGGCGAACTCCTTGCCGAACAGGTTCAGCGTGGAGCCGAACACCGAGCGCGAGCAGATCACGTGGTCACCGGCCTTGAGCAGGCCCATGCACATCATGAGGATCGCGCCCATGCCGGTCGAGGCGCCGATCGCGGCCTCGGTGCCTTCGAGCGCGGCCAGGCGCTGCTCGAAGCTGGCGACCGTCGGGTTCGACGTTCGCGAGTAGGTGAAGCCGGCCTCGGTGCCGGCGAAGCGGCGTGCCGAGGTCTCGGCGTCGGGCTGCACGAAGCCGCTCGTGAGGAACAGGGCCTCCGAGTGCTCGCCGTGCTGGCTGGGCGCCAGGCCGGTGCGCAGCGCGAGGGTGTCGCGGTGCAGGCCGGGCGGCAAGGTGCGTTCGTCTTGGCTCACGTCGGCCCTCTCTTCTTTCTCTTACTCGCTGGGGTTCGGCAGGGCGAGGCGCGAAGCGTCTTCTTCGTTTTCCTCGATGCGCGGACGGTTGCCGTTCATGCGCGAGATGGCGGCGGTGTCGATGTCGCCGGTCACGTACACGCCGTCGAAGCACGAGGCGTCGAAACCGGCGAGCTTCGGATTGAGCGAACCGATGGCGCGCTTCATGGCGTCGACGTCCTGGTAGATCAGCGCGTCGCAGCCGATGAGTTCGCGGATTTCCTCGACGGTGCGGTCGTGCGCCACGAGTTCGTCCTTGGTCGGCATGTCGATGCCGTAGACGTTCGGGTAGCGCACCGGCGGTGCGGCGCTGGCCAGGTAGACCTTGCGCGCGCCGGCGTCGCGCGCCATCTGCACGATCTCGCGGCTGGTGGTGCCGCGCACGATGGAGTCGTCGACCAGCAGCACGTTGCGGCCCTTGAACTCGCTGCCGATCACGTTGAGCTTCTGGCGCACCGACTTCTTGCGAACGCCCTGCCCCGGCATGATGAAGGTGCGGCCCACGTAGCGGTTCTTCACGAAGCCTTCGCGGTACGGAATACCCAGCAGGTGCGCGAGTTGCGTGGCGCTCGGGCGGCTCGATTCGGGAATCGGGATGATCACGTCGATCTGGTTCGGCGGCACGGTCGAGACCACGCGCTTGGCCAGCGTTTCGCCCAGGTTCAGGCGTGCCTGATACACCGAGATGCCGTCGAGCACCGAGTCGGGACGCGCGAGGTACACGAACTCGAAGATGCACGGGTTGAGCGACGCGCCTTCGGCGCACTGCATCGAGTGCACGTTGCCTTCGAGGTCGATGAACACGGCCTCGCCCGGTTCGATGTTGCGTTCGAACACGTGGCCCGAGCCTTCGAGCGCGACCGATTCGCTGGCCACCATGACGGTGCCGTCGGCACTGCGGCCCATGCACAGCGGACGGATGCCGTAGGGGTCGCGGAAGGCCAGCAGGCCGTGGCCGGCGATCAGCGAGACCACGGCGTAGGAGCCGCGCAGGCGCTTGTAGACGTTCTTGACGGCGGCGAACACCTCGGCCGGGTGCAGCGGCACGCCGCGCGAAGAGCGCTCGACTTCGTGGGCCAGCACGTTGAGCAGCACTTCGGAGTCGCTCTCGGTGTTGGTATGGCGGTGGTCGGTGGAGAACAGCTCCGCGCGCAGGGCGTGCGCGTTGGTCAGGTTGCCGTTGTGCACGAGCACGATGCCGAAGGGCGCGTTCACGTAGAAGGGCTGCGCCTCTTCCTCGCTGTAGGCGTTGCCCGCGGTCGGGTAGCGCACCTGGCCCAGGCCCACGTTGCCCGGCAGCGCGCGCATGTTGCGGGTGCGGAACACGTCGCGCACCATGCCCTTGGCCTTGTGCATGAAGAACTTGCGTTCCAGCAAGGTCACGATGCCGGCCGCGTCCTGGCCGCGGTGCTGCAGCAGCAGCAGCGCGTCATAGAGCAGCTGGTTGACGGGTGCGTTGCTGACAACGCCGACGATTCCACACATGAACGATTCCTCTCAGGGCAGGTAGCTTGCCAACTTTTCAGGCAGCGAGGGTTTGAGGCCCTGCAATGCCGCATCGAGAACAATGGCGCTGCGCGATTCGTGCCACCAGGCACTGTCGCTCAACGCCAGCAAATGAACAACGACCGCCAGCACGAGCAGGGCCACCGCCCCCCGTGCCGCGCCGAACGCTGCTCCCAAAATCCGGTCCACCGGCCGCAGGCCGACCGCGGCGATCAGCTTGCGCGTGAGGGCTGCCGCCAGCCCCACGCCGAACGCCACCGCCACGAACACCAGCACGAAGGCCAGCGGATAACGCCAGGTGGCCTGCGGGTCGCCGAACGGCAGCCAAGCCGCCACGTCGGAGGCCACCCACTGGGCCACGATGAAGGCGGCCACCCAGCCGATCAGCGAAATCACTTCGAACACCAGGCCGCGCACCAGCCCGAACAGCATCGACAGCACGATGAGCGCGATGGCGATCCAGTCGAGCAGGGCCACGGCAATGAACTACAGGCAGCGGGCGACGGCGGTGCTTACAACGTGAGGATGGCTGCGGCCAAAGACAAGCCCTTGACCCGGTCCGCGGCCTTCTCGGCCTCGGCACGCGAGGCGAACGGCCCGACGCGCACACGCGTGCGTTCGCCGTCGGTCGTCTTGGCGACGTGTACGTAGGTCTTGAGGCCGGCGCGCTCGAGCTTCTGGCGCACTTCGCGCGCCTTGTCGGCATCGGCGAAAGCACCGACCTGCACGACGAAGCGGCCGTTGTCGTCGGCGGCCGGCTTGGGCGCGGCGGCGGGCGGCTTGCCTTCGAGCAGCGCGCGGGCGCGGGCGCCGTCGTCGGCATTTGCGGCGGGCTTGGCGGGTTCCGGCTTCGGCTTGGGCTCGGGCTTCGGTTCAGGCTTTTTCGGCTCCGGCTTGGGCTCCGGTTTGGGTTCGGGCTTCGGCTCGGGTTTGGGTTCCGGCTTGGGCTCGGGCTTCTTCGGCTCCACGGCGGGCTTGGGCGCCGGCGGGGTGGCGGGCACGGTCGTGCCGGGCTCGATCACGGTGCCGTCGGCGGTCTCAGTGATCATGCCGCCGGCCGACGAGGCTGCCGCCACGCGGGAGCTGCCATCGGACGACGACGACGGCGCGCTGCTCGTCGCGGGTGCCGGCGTGGCGGGCACGGGCAGCGGCTTGGCCTTGTTGCGGTCGGGAATCTCGATCGGGATGTCGACCGGCACGGGGCGCGGCTGGGTATCGAACAGCAGCGGAAAGCCGATCACGCCGACCAGCACCAGCACCGCCGCGCCGAGCAGCCGATGGCGCGCACGCCGGCGCATGGATTCGACACTTTCCGCCGGCACCGCCGCGGGGGCGCTGCGTCCTTCGTTGCCTTGTGGGCCGCGCGCGCGGAACTTGAAAAACGCCATGAAGTTCGATCCCTGGAGGAGTGCAGCGAGGTGGTGCCCGATGGTGCCGGATGGGTGTGGACAGCCCGACGATCAGCCGCCTGGCAGCAGGTGTTTGGCTTGCAGCCGGGGGGTGCCGTTTTCGAGGACGCCACCCACGGTGAAGAACGATCCGAAGACCACGATTCTATCAGTGGCACCTGCCTGCTCGATGGCCGCGCGCAGGGCGTCCATCGGGCTCGCATGCACGCTGCCCGAGGCGTCGGCGCGCGTGTTCTGGGCCTGCCACGCGGCCAGCAGATCGGCGGCCTTGGCGGCGCGCGGCGTGGGCAGGTCGGTGAAGTACCAGCGGTCGATCAGCGGCCCGATGCGCGCCAGGATGGGCGCGAGGTCCTTGTCGGCCATGACGCCGAACACGCCGTGCGTGGTGGGCGAAAAACCCATCGCGTCAAGGTTCTCGGCCAGCGCCGCCACGGCGTGGGCGTTGTGCGCCACGTCGAGCACCAGCGTGGGCTCGCCCGGCACGATCTGGAAGCGGCCCGGCAGCTCGACCATCGCGAGCCCGTTGCGCACCGCCTGCGCCGTGATCGGCAGCTGCGGGCGCAGCGCCTCGAGCGCCGCGAGCACGCCCGCCGCGTTGAGCAGCTGGTTGGCGCCGCGCAACGCCGGATAGGCCAGCCCGCTGTAGCGCCGCCCCCGGCCCGACCAGCCCCACTGCTGCTTGTCGCCCGAGACATTGAAGTCGTGCCCGAAGCGCCACAGGTCGGCGCCGATGGCGTTGGCGTGGTCGATGACGCTTTGCGGCGGCACCGGATCGCTCACGATGGCGGGCTTGCCGGCGCGCAGGATGCCGGCCTTCTCGAAGCCGATGCTTTCGCGGTCGGGGCCGAGGTATTCCATGTGGTCCAGGTCGATGCTGGTGATGACCGCGCAGTCGGCGTCGATGATGTTCACTGCGTCGAGCCGGCCGCCCAGTCCGACCTCGAGGATCGCCACGTCGGGCTTCTCCTGGATCATGCAATGCAGGATGCCGAGCGTGGTGAACTCGAAGTAGGTCAGGGCCATGTCGCCACGGGCCTTTTCCACCACCTCGAAGCTTGCTATCAGTTTGGAAGCATCGACCGCCTCGCCCTTGAGCCGCAGCCGCTCCTCGAAGCGCACCAGGTGCGGCGAGGTGAACACGGCCGTGCGGTAGCCCGCGTGCGTCAGGATCGATTCGAGCATGGCGCAGGTCGAGCCCTTGCCATTGGTGCCCGCCACCGTGATGACGGGGCAGTCGAAACGCAGGCCCAGACGCTGCGCCATTTCTTTGGCGCGATCGAGCCCGAGTTCGATCTTGTCGGGATGAAGGTGCTCGGCGCGCGCGAGCCAGTCGTTCAGGGTTTCCATGGAGGCCGGCATTGTCGCCGACCCGCCGCTCGCGGCATCATGGCGGCCATGACAACCCTATACGGCATTCCGAACTGCGACACCGTCAAGCGCGCCCGCGCCTGGCTCGACGACCATGGCGTGGCCTACGCCTTCCACGATTTCAAGAAACAGGGCGTGCCCGAAGCCGAACTCGACCGCTGGCTCCAGGCCCCCGGCTGGGAGGCGCTGGTGAACCGCAAGGGCACCACCTGGCGCAAGCTGGACGAGGCCACCCGCGACGCGGTGGTCGACGCCGCCTCGGCCCGCCCCGTGCTGCTGGCCAACCCCAGCCTGATCAAGCGGCCGGTGGTCGACTGGGGCCCGAAGACGGGCGTAACGACTGGTTTCGATGCCGATCGCTGGGCTGTGAACGCCGTGTAAACCCCGGAACCCCGTCCCGCCGGCCGGCCTCCAACCGCGATCTGCAGGAGAGAACACCATGAACAGACACGTTTTTCGCATCCTCACAGGGCTTTCGGCGGCCGGCCTGCTGGCCACGGGCGCCAGCGTCGTGCAGGCCCAGCAAGTGGTCCAGGCGCGCGTGATTTCCGCCACGCCGATCCGCGAAACGACCGGCAGCGACGTCAGCTACAACGTCACCTACGAATACCAGGGCCGCCAGTACACGACCCGCACCACCAGCCGGCCGGGCGCCACCATCCCGATCCAGGCCAGCGCCTACGGTGTGACCACCGCGCCGGTCCAGCCCCAGTCGCAATTGCAGCCCTACCCGGTCGAGGCCAACAACGGCCCGCAGTACCCGGAACAGTACCCGCAGCAGGGGCAGTACCCGTACCAGCAAGGCGCCAACTCCCCGTGGGACAGCGTCGTGCCCGAACCCGGCGTGGTGGTGTCCAACGCGCCGGCGCCGGTCTACACGCAGCCGGCCGCGGTGTACGCCCCGCCCGTCTACGTACAGCCCGCCTACACCTACCCGTATGCGCAGCCCTACGTCTACCCGCCGGTCGGCATCTCGCTGAACCTGGGCTATTCGCGCGGCTGGGGCGGTGGCGGCTACTACCGTGGCTACCGCGGATGGGGCGGCCATCGCCACGGCTGGCGCTACTGAGTTCCCCCACGGCGGGCCGGCTCGCCCGAGCCCCTAAAATCGAGGGCTTCTCCAACCCCGGGGGTGCTGCTGCCGCGGCGCGTCCCTCGATCCGCCGAACGCGCAGGCGCCGGCGCCATCCATCCAATGACGACGACTACCGACACCATCAACAGCGCCGCAGTGGCCACCAAGGCCAATGTGTATTTCGACGGCAAGTGCGTGAGCCACAACCTCACCCTGGCGGACGGCACCAAGAAATCGGTCGGCGTGGTCCTGCCCTCCACCCTCACCTTCAACACCGGCGCGCCTGAAATCATGGAAGGCACCGGCGGCAGCTGCGAATACCAGCTCGCGGGCACCAGCGAATGGATCGCCTCGGGCCCCGGCCAGAAGTTCAGCATCCCGGGCAACTCGAGCTTCCAGATCCGCGTGACTGGCGAGCCCTACAGCTACATCTGCCACTTCGGTTGAAACGGAACCCCTGACATGTCGACCATTCTCCAAAACGTTCCCGCCGGCCAGAAGGTCGGCATCGCCTTCTCGGGCGGCCTGGACACCAGCGCGGCGCTGCACTGGATGAAGCTCAAGGGCGCGGTCCCCTACGCCTACACCGCCAACCTCGGCCAGCCCGACGAGCCCGACTACGACGAGATCCCGCGCAAGGCGATGCTCTACGGCGCCGAGAACGCCCGCCTGATCGACTGCCGCGCGCAGCTGGCCAACGAAGGCATCGCCGCCCTGCAGGCCGGCGCGTTCCACGTGACCACCGCCGGCGTGACCTACTTCAACACCACGCCGCTGGGCCGCGCGGTGACGGGCACCATGCTGGTGTCGGCCATGAAGGAAGACGACGTCCACATCTGGGGCGACGGCAGCACCTACAAGGGCAACGACATCGAGCGCTTCTACCGCTACGGCCTGCTCACCAACCCCGCGCTGAAGATCTACAAGCCCTGGCTCGACCAGGTCTTCATCGACGAACTGGGCGGCCGCGCCGAAATGTCGGCGTTCATGCAAAAGGCCGGCTTCGCCTACAAGATGTCGTCCGAGAAGGCCTACTCGACCGACTCGAACATGCTGGGCGCCACGCACGAGGCCAAAGACCTCGAGCACCTGAACAGCGGCATGCAGATCGTGCAGCCCATCATGGGCGTGGCCTTCTGGAAGGACGAAGTCGAAGTCAAGCGCGAAACCGTCTCGGTGCGCTTCGAGGAAGGCGTGCCCGTCGCGCTGAACGGCGTGCGCTACACGAACCTGGTCGAGCTGATCCTCGAAGCCAACCGCATCGGCGGTCGTCACGGCCTGGGCATGAGCGACCAGATCGAGAACCGCATCATCGAGGCCAAGAGCCGCGGCATCTACGAGGCTCCCGGCCTGGCGCTGCTGTTCATCGCCTACGAGCGCCTGGTCACCGGCATCCACAACGAAGACACCATCGAGCAGTACCGCGACAACGGCCGCCGCCTGGGCCGCCTGCTGTACCAGGGCCGCTGGTTCGACCCGCAAGCCATCATGCTGCGCGAGACGGCCCAGCGCTGGGTGGCACGCGCCATCACCGGCGAAGTGACGGTCGAGCTGCGCCGCGGCAACGACTACTCGATCCTGAACACCGAATCGGCCAACCTCACGTACAAGCCCGAGCGCCTGAGCATGGAAAAGGTCGAAGGCGCGTTCACGCCGCTGGACCGCATCGGCCAGCTCACGATGCGCAATCTGGACATCGTCGACACGCGCGAAAAGCTCGCCATCTACACGCAGGTCGGCCTGCTGTCGTCGGGCGAAGGCGCCTCGCTGCCGAAGCTGGCGAACGACGGCGACGCGAGCTGATCGATCCCTTCGCTGCCCTTGCCAACCGCAAGGGCAGCAATGACAACGGGCCCCTCGGGGCCCGTTTTTCTTTGGAAGGTGCACCCGGCGTCAGTCGCCGCCGCCTCCGCACCCGCCGCCGCATCCACCACCGCCATCGGACGCACCACCGCCGTCGCTGGAGCCGCCATCGCCGCTCCCGCTCGACTCGCTGCCACCGAAGCCCCCGGCATCGCCCGAGCTGCCGCCGTCGGACGACGAATCGCCGAAGCTCGAGCCGCAGTGCGCGTCGGTGCCCGTTGCGCGCTCGATCGCCCGGCAATCGGGGATGTAGTGGAAGCCGCCCGCAATCGCGAACTTGATGTCCAGCGCAAACAGCAGCGGCAGCCGCGCCGGATTACGCGGGTCGATGCTTTCTTCCTTGCAGGCCCAGTACCAGGTGCGGCGCAGGCCGTCGTTGCGCCGCGCGTCCTGGCCCAGTACCTCGGCCGGGCTGTGGTGCAGCAGGCGCCCGAAGGCCGCCTGGCACCAGGTCTGGTAGCCCTGCGTGTGCAGGATGAACTCGTGCCAGGCCGTGTCGACCACCCGCGAGGGCATGGCGACGAACTTGAGGTTGCTGCGCAGGTACGCCATGAAGAACTGCCGCAGCCCGCGCAGCACCAGCTCGGCGTCGCGTCGGCTCAGTTGCGGGTGCGCCGCACGGAGCTTGCCGATCAGGAACGGCGGCAGCCGGGCCTCGCGGATGAACTGGCGGCGCAGGCTGAGTTCGATCTGGCTCAGGAGCACCGCGAAGGAGAAGGCCGCGAGGATCAGCAGCACCGACCCCCACCAGCCCGCCCGCACCAGGAACACCGAGGCGATGCCCGCCACGATGACGGCAAGCTGCGCCCAGCCCAGCACGGCGATGCGCCGGCGGTAGTTCAGGTGCAGGAAGTCGAGATCCACCGCGTCAGACCACCACCGGCTCCGGCTCCAGCCGGATGCCGAAGCGCTCGTACACGCTGGTCTGGATCGCCTTGGCCAGCGTCATCACCTCGCCGCCGGTCACCGGGTTGGCCGAGCCGCCGCGGTTGACCAGCACCAGCGCCTGCTTTTCGTACACGCCGGCGTTGCCCACCGACTTGCCCTTCCAGCCGCAGGCGTCGATGAGCCAGCCGGCCGCGAGCTTGATGCTGCCGTCGTCCATCGGGTAGTGCACGATCTTGGGGTCGCGCGCGATGATGTCGGCGCACTGCTCGGGCGTGACCGTCGGGTTCTTGAAGAAGCTGCCGGCGTTGCCCAGCACGCGCCAGTCGGGCAGCTTGGCGCGGCGGATGGCGCAGATCCATTCGAAGATGCCGACCGCGCTCGGTGTGAAATTGCCGGTTTCTTCCATCTTGCGCTCAAGGTCGAGGTAGCCGACCACCGGCTTCCAGGGCTTGGGCAGCCGGAAACGCACCCGTGTGATGACCGCCCGCCCCGCCAGGCCGAAATCGTTCGGGCCGCTGCGCACGTGCTTGAAGACCGAGTCGCGGTAGCCGAAGGCGCACTGCGCCGCATCGAGCGTGAAGGCGCGGCCGGTTTCGAGGTCGAAGGCGTCGAGCGAGTCGAAGCGGTCCTGCAGCTCGACGCCGTAGGCGCCGATGTTCTGCACCGGCGCGCCGCCCACCGTGCCGGGAATGAGCGCCAGGTTTTCCAGCCCCGGGTAGCCGCTGCGCACCATCCATTCGACGGTGTCGTGCCAGGTTTCGCCGGCGCCGGCCTCGACGACCCAGGCCCGCGGCGTCTCTTCGACCAGCCGGCGGCCCTTGATCTCGACCTTCAGCACCAGCGGCTTGACGTCGCCCGTGAGCACGATGTTGCTGCCGCCGCCGAGCACGAAACGGGGTTCGTCGCGCCAGGCGGGGTCGGCGTGCAGCGCGGCCAGGTCGGCCTCGCTGGTGATGCGCGCCAGGTGCTGCGCGCGCGCGACGATGCCGAAGCTGTTGTAGGGCTGCAGCGGGACATTGGACTCCACGATCATGGGAGAATTGTCGCATTCAGTCCCCGTGCGTCCAGGAGAGCCTATGCCGTCTTTCGATACCGTCTGCGAGCCCAATCTGCCCGAAGTGAAGAATGCGGTCGAAAACACCGCCAAGGAAATCGGCACGCGCTTCGATTTCAAGGGCACCGCCGCCGCCGTCGAGCTCAAGGACAAGGAGATCACCATGATCGGCGATGCCGAGTTCCAGCTCGTGCAGGTCGAGGACATCCTTCGCAACAAGCTCACCAAGCGCAACGTCGACGTGCGCTTTCTCGACAAGGGCGACGTCCAGAAAATGGGCGGCGACAAGGTCAAGCAGGTCATCAAGATCAAGAACGGCATCGAGAGCGAGCAGGCCAAGAAGATCACCCGCATCGTCAAGGACAGCAAGCTCAAGGTGCAGGCCGCGATCCAGGGCGACGCCGTGCGCATCACCGGCGCCAAGCGCGACGACCTGCAGGCCGCCATGGCCCTCATCAAGAAGGACGTGCCCGACATGCCGCTGTCCTTCAACAACTTCCGCGACTGACCCGCGCATGAAGGCGCTCCTCGTCGCGGCGCTGTGGGCGGCCGCGGCCATGGCGGCGCACGCCGCCGACTCGGTCACGCTGACCGGCTCCATCGGCAGCCGCGCGATCCTCATCGTGAACGGCGCGCCGCCCAAGACGGTGGCGGTCGGGGAGACCTTCCAGGGCGTCAAGCTGGTGTCGCTGCAGGCCGACCAGGCGGTCGTCGAATCGGCGGGCAAGCGCTTCTCGCTGCGCATGGATTCGCCCGTGAGCATCGGCCGGGGCGGCATTGCCGGCAGCGGCGGCAACCGCATCGTGTTGCAGGCCGACAGCCGGGGCCACTACATGACGCAGGGCCAGATCAACGGCCGCGCCGTCACCTTCATGCTCGACACCGGCGCGACCACCATCGCGCTGTCGGCGGTCGATGCCCAGCGCATCGGGCTCGACTACAGCAAGGGGCAGCCGGTGCAGATTCGCACCGCCAACGGCAACGCCCCAGGCTACAGGCTGCGGCTGCAGAGCGTGCGCGTGGGCGACGTCGAGGTCTACGACATCGACGCCATCGTCTCGCAGCAGCCCATGCCGTACGTGCTGCTGGGCAACAGCTTTCTCAATCGCTTCTCGATGCGGCGCGACGCCGACGAGATGATTCTCGAGAAGCGGTACTGAGACCGCTCCCGCCCCGGTCTCAGGCCTGTGCGGCCGTGACCACGATCTCGATCTTGTAGGCCGCGTTGGCCATCTTGGCCTCCACGGTCGCGCGCGGCGGCGTGTTGCCGGCCGGAATCCACGCATCCCACACCTCGTTCATGGCGCCGATGTCGCCGATGTCGGCCAGGAAGATCTGCGTCATGAGGATGCGCGACTTGTCGCTGCCGGCCTCGGCCAGCAGGCGGTCGACCATGCCGAGCACCTGGGCGGTCTGGCCGCGGATGTCCTGCGTGGTGTCGTCGGGCACCTGGCCCGCGAGGTAGATGGTGCCGTTGTGCACCGCGGTCTCGGACAGACGCGGGCCGACGTGGAAGCGGGTGATGGATGCCATGGTGAGTTCAAGCCTTTTTCTTCGAGCCGAGTTTCGACTCCGTGCCGGCCGCGAGCCGGCGGATGTTTTCGCGGTGCCGCCAGATCAGCAGCAGACTCATGATGATGATCGCAATCAGCACCGTGCGGTCGAGTGGCCACGCAATGTTTCCACCCAGCAGGTAGTAGGCCGGCGCGAAGAACGCCGCCACCAGCGACGACAGCGACGAGTAGCGGAAGAAGATCGCGATGATCAGCCAGGTCGCGCCCGTGGCCAGCCCCAGCCAGGGCGCGATGCCCACCAGCACGCCGGCGGCCGTGGCCACGCCCTTGCCGCCCTGGAAACCGAAGAACACCGGGTACAGGTGGCCCAGGAAGGCCGCCAGGCCCGCCAGCGCCGCCACGCCCTCGCCCAGCCCCCACTGCGCGCCGAACTGGCGGATCAGGAACACCGGCAGCCAGCCCTTCGCCGCGTCGAGCAGCAAGGTGGCCAGCGCGGCGCCCTTGTTGCCCGAGCGCAGCACGTTGGTGGCGCCAGGGTTGCCGCTGCCGTAGCTGCGCGGGTCGGCCATGCCGAGCGACTTGCTCACGATGACCGCAAACGACAGCGAACCGATCAGGTACGACGCCACGATGGCAAGGAGGGAAGGCAGATCGAAACTCAAGGCGGTCTCCGGGGAACGGATTGTTGTTGTGCGCCGCCGGCCTGCATGCCCGGCGGGAAAAAGCAAACGCCGGCTATTCTGCCAGCGCGCACTGCACGGGCTTGGCGCCCAGGAGCGTCAGGCACACCTGCGGATCGATGCCCACGAGGTAGCCGCGCCGCCCGCCGTTGATCGCGATCTTCGGCAGTTCGAGCACGCTCGACTCGATGTAGACGGGCATCTCGCGCCGCGTGCCGAAGGGCGAGGTGCCGCCCACCAGGTAGCCGCTGTGGCGCTGCGCCACCTCGGGCTTGCAGGGCTCGACCGACTTGGCGCCGATCTGCCGCGCGAGGTTCTTGGTCGACACCGTGCGGTTGCCGTGCATCAGCACGATCAGCGGCCTGGCGTCCTGGTCCTGCATCACCAGCGTCTTGACCACGGTGAACGGGTCGAAGCCCAGCACCTGCGCGCTGTGCTGGGCGCCGCCGTGCTCCAGGTACTCGTAGGGGTGCTCGGTGAAGGCGACCTTGTTCGCCCGCAGCAGCTGGGTGGCGGGCGTCTCGGAAACGTGGGCTTTCTTGCTCACTTGCTCAGGTCAGGCGGCGGGGTCACGGATGTCCAGGCGGATCTTGTCGATCTCGGCCAGCACCTCGGCCGACAGCGTGGTGCCGTAGGCGTCCAGGTCTTCGTCGAGCTGCGCCACCGAGGTCACGCCGATGATCGTGCTCGCCACCTGCCACTTGGTGTAGCAGAAGGCCAGCGCGAGCTGCGTCGGGCTCAGGCCGTGGTCGCGCGCGAGCTGGTTGTAGCGCCGCGCCGCGCGCAGCGCGTCGGGCTTGCCCCAGCGCTGCTTGCGCACCGACTCGTAGCTCGAGATGCGTGCACCCTTGGGCGCGTCGGGGCCCTCGATGCCGCTCTGGTCGTATTTGCCCGTCAGCAGGCCGAAGGCCAGCGGCGAGTACGCCAGCAGCGACACGCCGAGCCGGTGCATGGTCTCGTCGAGCGCGTTCTCGTGCGCGCGGCTCACGAGGTTGTAGACGTTCTGCACCGACACCACGCGCGGCAGCCCATGCTGCTCGGCCAGCCGCACGAACTCGTGCACGCCGTAGGGCGTCTCGTTCGACAGGCCGATGGTGCGCACCTTGCCCGCCTTCACCAGCTTGCCCAGCGCTTCGAGCTGGTCGTGGATCGGCGTCTGCGAGGTTTCCTTCTCGGGGTTGTAGTGGATGTTGCCGAACACCGGCACGTGGCGCTCGGGCCAGTGGATCTGGTACAGGTCAATCACGTCGGTCTGCAGGCGGCGCAGGCTGCCGTGGCACGAGGCCTCGATGTCGGCCGCCGTCATGCCCGTGCCTTCGCGCACCCAGGGCATGCCGCGCGAGGGGCCGGCCACCTTGGTGGCCAGCGTGATCTTCTGGCGCGTGCCGGGGTTGGCCGCAAACCAGTTCCCGATGATGGTTTCGGTCGCGCCGCAGGTTTCCTTGCTTGCCGGCACCGCGTACATCTCGGCCGTGTCGATGAAGTCGACGCCGCGCTCGAGCGAACGGTTCAGGACGGCGTGGGCGGTGGGCTCGTCGACCTGCTCGCCGAAAGTCATGGTGCCGAGGCAGATCGGGGTGACGTGGAGGTCGCTCTGACCGAGTGGAATCTTTTTCATGCGCGGAATGCTAGCGCGCCCGCGCGGCAGGCGCTGCCCCGGCCCCGAGAAACCGAGCGCCGCCCTGTCCTGTGGCGGACTGCGCGCGGCGCGGCCTCTCCGTATCATCGAGCGCCATATGTACCAAGCCCTCCGCCCCTCGCGCAGCGAATTCGTGCCCGTGCGCAACCTGAACTACCACGTCCGCCTCTGGGGGCAACCGTCGAGCGAGCGCCCGCCGCTGGTGCTGGTGCATGGCTGGATGGACGTGGCGGCCTCCTGGCAGTTCGTGGTCGATGCGCTGCAGGACGACCGCTTCATCGTCGCCCCCGACTGGCGCGGCTTCGGCCTCACCGACGGCGGCGGCGTCGACAACTACTGGCTGCCCGACTACCTGGCCGACCTCGAATGGCTGCTCGACCACTACGCCGGCGAAGGTGACGATGCCCGCCCGGTCGACCTCGTGGGCCACAGCATGGGCGGCAACGTCGCCATGCACTACGCGGGCGTGCGCCCGGCGCGCATCCGCCGCCTCGTCAACCTCGAGGGCTTCGGCATGCCCGCGCGCCAGCCCGCCGAGGCGCCCGCGCGCTACGGCCAGTGGATCGACGAGCTCAAGGGCCTGCACCGCGGCGAGAAGGCGCTCGCGGGCTATTCGGCGGTGGACGGCGTGGCGCGCCGCCTCATGAAGACCAACCCGCGCCTCACACAGGACAAGGCCGACTGGCTGGCCGGCCACTGGTCGGCGCCGCAGGCCCAGGCCGACGGCAGCACGCGCTGGCAGATCCTCGGCGAGGCCGCGCACAAGATCGTCAACGCCAACATCTTCCGCGTCGACGAGACGCTCGCGCTCTATGCGCGCATCACCGCGCCGACGCTGATGGTCGAGGCCTCGGACGACAGCCTGCACGGCTGGTGGAAGGCCCGCTACACGCTCGCCGAGTTCCACGAGCGGCTCAAGTCCGTGCCCTCGGTGCGCATCGAGCAACTCGACGACGCGGGCCACATGCTGCACCACGACCAGCCGCAGCGCGTGGCGCAACTGATCGAAGACTTCCTGGCCTAGTTTTACTTCTGCGTGGCGCGGCGCAAGGCCGCACGCGCCAGCAGCCGCGTCGAATCCAGCGTCGGCAACGGCGAATTCGCATCGCTCATGATCAGCGGGATCTCGGTGCAGCCGAGCACGACCGCGTCGCAGCCCTCCTCGTCCTTCAGGCGCTGCATCACGCGCTGGAAGGTGGCCACGGCCTCGGGCTTGAAGATGCCGCAGACCAGCTCGTCCATGATGATCCGGCCGATCTCGGCGCGCTCTTCGACGGTGGGGCGCACGTATTCAAGGCCGCGCGCCGAGAGCTTCTCGGGATACACCTCGCTGTCGGTCAGCCAGCGCGTGCCCGTGATGCCGATGCGGCGAAAGCCCCGGCGCACGGCCTCGTCGGCCACCACCTCGGCGATGTGCAGCCAGGGCCGCGGCGAATGCGGCGCCACGTGGTCGAAGGCCTGGTGGATCGTGTTGTCGGGACAGATCAGGAAGTCCGCGCCCGCCGCGGCGAGCTTGTGCGCGGAGCCGAGCATCAGCTCGCCCACGCCCGCCAGGTCGCCCGCGTCCAGGCAGCGCGTGTACTCCGCGAGCGAGGGCGTGTGCATCGACACCTCGGGGTGCGCATGCGGGCCGAGCAGCGCCGCGCCCTCGATGCAGATGGTCTTGTAGCAAAGCGCCGCGCCTTCGGCGGAGCAGCCGACGATTCCGATGTGCAGGGTCATGGGCGCATCCTACAAAAGCCGGCGCGGTTTATCCGGCCTGCGGATATGCAAGCGCGCAAATCTTCGTTCGCGGCGCGCAGCGTGCGTCCTAGAGTGCCCGACTCCCCTTGCCGTCTCCCGGAGTTGTCGCCATGCCTTCCCTTTCGCGCGCGCCCTCGTGGCTGCGCCGCCTCGCCCCGCTGTCCGGCGGGCTCGCACTGAGCCTGCTGCTGCTGGCGCCCGCCCACGCGGACGACCTGCGCGTCGGCTTCATGCCGGGCCCCTACCGCGACGCCTTCACCCACGGCATCGAGCCCCAGCTGAAGAAGCTGGGCTACAGCATCAAATACGTCGAGTTCAGCCAGGGCGTGCAGCCCAACGACGCGGTGGAGCGCGGGCAGATCGACGCCAACATCTTCCAGCACTCGCTGTACCTGAACGCCACCAACAAGCAGCAGGGCTTCGACCTCGTGCCCGTGGTGCACGTGCCGACCCCGCCCATGGGCCTGTATTCGCGGCGCCACAAGACGCTCGACGCCGTGCCCGACGGCGCCACCGTCACGCTGCCGGCCGATCCGGTGAATGCGGCGCGCGCGCTCAACATCCTCGCGGCCATCGGCTGGGTCACGCTCAAGCCGGGCGTGAGCCCGCTGAGCGTGTCGGAGCGCGACATCGCGAGCAACCCCAAGCGCCTGAAGATCGTGCCGCTGGACGCCGCGCAGGCGCCGCGCTCGCTGGCCGACGCCGACCTCGCGGCCGTGCAGGGCAACTTCGCCGTGGCCTCGGGCCTGAAGCTCACCGAGGCGCTGAAGCTCGAAGACATGACGCTGCCCTACGTCAACGTGGTGGCGGTCAGGCGCAGCAACGAAAACGCGAAGTTCGCGAAAGACATCGCCACCGCCTACCAGTCGCCCGAATTCCAGAAGTTCTTCAAGGCCAACCCCGTGTGGGCGGGCTACCGGCTGCCGGACTACTTCAGCCAATGAGCAACAACCACAACACCGCGCCGCGCAGGCAGCTGCACCTCAACGTCAACATCCTGCATTCCGGCTTCGTGCCCTCGGCCTGGCGCCTGCCCGAGAGCGACCCGTGGGCGTTCGCCGACATCCAGCACTACATCCGCACCGCGCAGATCGCCGAGGCCGCCAAGCTCGACGCCGTGTTCCTGGCCGACAACGCGGCCATCGTCGACCAGATCCACTTTCGCCCGATCACCGCACTGGAGCCCACCATCCTGCTGGCCTGCGTGGCCGCCGCGACCACGCACATCGGCCTCATCGCCACCGCCTCCACCAGCTACAACGAGCCCTACAACCTCGCGCGCCGCTTCGCCACGCTCGACCACGTGAGCGCCGGCCGTGCCGGCTGGAACATGGTGACCACGGCCGACCTGCCCTCGGCGCGCAACTTCGGCCTGGACACCACGCCCGACCACGCCAAGCGCTACGCCCGCGCCTCGGAGTTCGCCGACATCGTCAAGGCGCTGTGGGACAGCTGGGAAGACGACGCCTTCGTCGGCGACAAGGCCGCCGGCCGCTTCATCGACCCCGCCAAGGTGCATGCACTCGCGCACCGCGGCGAGCACTTCGCGGTGCAGGGCCCGCTCAACCTGCCGCGCCCGCCGCAGGGCCACCCCGTGCTGGTGCAGGCCGGCGCCTCGGCCGACGGGCGCGAGCTCGCTTCGCGCCATGCCGAAGCCGTGTTCTCCGCCTCGCAATCCTTCGAAGAATCGCAGGCCTACGCACGCGCCCTCAAGACCCGCGCCGCCGAGCTGGGCCGCGGCCCCGACGCGGTGAAGGTGCTGGCCGGCCTCACCACCATCGTCGGCGCCACCGAAGCGCAGGCGCTTCGCCGCCGCGACGCGCTGGTCGACCTGATCCCGTGGGACTACAGCCTCACGCGCCTGGCCGGCACGCTGGGCATCACGCCCGACCGCCTCAAGCTCGACGAGCGCCTGCCCGACGACCTGCCGCTGCCCGGCAATGGCAACGGCAACCACACCTTCTTCAACGCCGTGGTCGCGGCCGGTCGCACGCACGGCTACACGGTGCGCCAGCTGATCCGCGAACTCGCAGGCGGCGGCGGGCACCGCGTGATCGTCGGCACACCCGAGCAGATCGCCGACGACATCGAACGCTGGTTCAAGGGCGGCGCGGCCGATGGCTTCAACCTGATGCCCGATGCGCTGCCGCACGGGCTGCAGGACTTCGTGGAGGGCGTGGTGCCAATCCTGCAGAAGCGAGGCCTCTTTCGCACCGAATACGAGGGGCGCACGTTGCGCGACCACCTTGGGTTGGCCAGGCCTGCAGGGCGGGCGGCGCAACGGCTTGCAGCCTGAAGGTTCAGTTCCCCCACAGCGGGCCCTGTGCCCAGGACACCGGGTGCTTCCCGCAGCGAAATCAAGGAGGAGGCCGCAGGCCGGGGGACATTCGCGGAGGGAAGTACCCGGTGGCCTGGGCACGCGCCCTGAACAGTCGGCTCAGGCTTCCCACCACCCCTCGTCAAAGCGCCCCTGCAAGAAGGCCACAAACCCCGACACCTTCCCCGGCACCAACTTCGGCGAAGGAAACACCGCGTGAATCTCCTGCTCAGGCAGCGCATGGTCCCCAAGGACGGCGTTCACCTTCCCCGCCGCCAGCGACTCGCTCGCCACATAGCGCGGCATCAACGCAATGCCCAACCCATCACGCGCCGCAGCCAGCACCGCCGACAGGTTGTTCGACCGGAAGCGCCCCGAGACCGGCACCGTCACCGGATCGCCCTTGGGCGTGTGCATGCGCCAGAACTCGTCGCCCACCACGCTGCTGTAGATCAGCGCCACGTGCGCGCTGAGGTCCTGCGCGCGCTTGGGCGTGCCGTGCTTCTTCAGGTAGGTCGGCGACGCCACCATGACCCACGGGTTCGCGCCCAGGTAGCGCGCCCCCAGTGACGAATCGGCCAGCTTGCCCATGCGGATCGCCACGTCGATGCCCTGCGCAATGAGGTCGACATAGCGGTCCTCGAAGCTCAGGTCGAGCTGCACCTGCGGATGCCGGCGCATGTACTCCAGCGCCAGCGGCACCACCACGCGCCGCCCGAAGGCCACCGACGTGCCCACGCGCAAGAGGCCCTGCGCCTGGTTCTGGCGCAGCTGCACGATGCTGTCGGCCTCCTCCGCGTCGCGCACGATGGTCTTGCACTTCTCGTAGTACAGCGCGCCCGGCTCCGTGAGGCTCACGCCGCGCGTGTTGCGGTTGAGCAGCCGCACCTTCAGGCGCGCCTCCGTGGCCGCGACCTGCTTGGTCACGGTGGGTTGCGTGGTGTTGAACTCGCGCGCCGCCTTCGAGAAGCTGCCCGTCTCGACGACCCGCACGAACATTTCCATTGCCAATAGACGGTCCATGGCCGGATGGTAGCCACTTATTCCGCCATGGAATAGGTTTTATGGCCCCCAGCCGTCTTCTTGGAATGCGCCCCGCTTCCTACAGTGAGGCCACCTCAAGGAGACTTTCAAATGGCAAAGATGACAGCGGTCCAGGCCGCAGTTCTGGTGATGGAAAAAGAAGGCGTGACGCAGGCCTTCGGCGTGCCGGGCGCAGCAATCAACCCGTTGTACTCGGCCCTGCGCCAGCGCGGCAGCATCTCGCACATCCTCGCGCGCCACGTCGAGGGCGCCTCGCACATGGCCGAGGGTTACACCCGCGCCGTGGCCGGCAACATCGGCGTGTGCATCGGCACCTCGGGCCCCGCGGGCACCGACATGATCACGGGCCTGTACTCGGCCTGGGCCGATTCCATTCCCATTCTCTGCATCACCGGCCAGGCACCGCGCGCGCGCCTGTACAAGGAAGACTTCCAGGCGGTCGACATCGAGTCGATCTCCAAGCCCGTCACCAAGTGGTCGGTCACCGTGCGCGAACCCGGCCAGGTGCCGCAGGTGTTCCAGCAGGCCTTCCACCTCATGCGCTCGGGCCGCCCGGGCCCCGTGCTCATCGACCTGCCCTTCGACGTGCAGATGGCGCAGATCGAGTTCGACATCGACGCCTACGAGCCCCTCAAGCCCTACAAGCCGGCCGCCACGCGCGCCCAGATCGAGAAGGCCATCGGCATGATGCAGGCGGCCGAGCGCCCGCTGATCGTGGCCGGCGGCGGCATCATCAACGCCGACGCGTCCGACCTGCTCGTGCGCTTTGCCGAAGCCACCGGCGTGCCGGTGATCCCCACGCTCATGGGCTGGGGCGCCATTCCCGACGACCACCCGCTCATGGCCGGCATGTGCGGCCTGCAGACCAGCCACCGCTACGGCAACGCCACCGTGCTGGCGTCGGACTTCGTGCTGGGCATCGGCAACCGCTGGGCCAACCGCCACACCGGCTCGGTCGACGTCTACACCAAGGGCCGCACCTTCGTGCACGTGGACATCGAGCCCACGCAGATCGGCCGCGTGTTCACGCCCGACTTCGGCATCGTCTCCGACGCCAAGGCCGCGCTCGCGCTCTTCGTCGAAGTGGCCGAGGAAATGAAGGCCGCCGGCAAGCTCACCGACCGTGGCGCCTGGGCCGGCGAATGCCGCGAGCGCAAGAAGACCTTGCTGCGCAAGACCAACTTCGACACCGTGCCGATGAAGCCGCAGCGCGTGTACCAGTGCATGAACAACCACCTGGAGCGCGACACCTGCTACGTGAGCACCATCGGCCTGTCGCAGATCGCGGCCGCGCAGTTCCTGCACGTGTACAACCCGCGCCACTGGATCAACTGCGGCCAGGCCGGCCCGCTGGGCTGGACCATTCCCGCCGCGCTGGGCGTGCGCGCCGCCGACCCGACGCGCAAGATCGTCGCGCTCTCGGGCGACTACGACTTCCAGTTCATGATCGAAGAGCTGGCCGTGGGCGCGCAGTTCAAGCTGCCCTATCTGCACATCGTGGTCAACAACTCCTACCTCGGCCTGATCCGCCAGTCGCAGCGCGGCTTCGAGATGGACTACTGCGTGCAGCTGGCCTTCGACAACATCAACGCACCGGCCGACGCCGGCATCGAAGGCAGCTACGGCGTCGATCACCTCAAGGTGGTCGAGGGCCTGGGCTGCAAGGCGATCCGCGTGCACAAGCAGGAAGAGATGGCGCCCGCCATCGCCCGCGCCGAAGCGCTCATGGCCGAGTTCCAGGTGCCGGTCGTCATCGAGGTGATGCTGGAGCGCGTGACCAACATCGCGATGGGCACCGAGATCGACGCCATCAACGAATTCGAACCGCTGGCCGAAAGCACGGCCGACGCACCGACCGCCCTCGCGGTGGCGATGCTGGACTGACCGAGGAGACAAGAGACATGCCCAAGTTCGCAGCCAATCTCACGATGCTCTTCACCGAGCTGCCGTTCATGCAGCGCTTCGAGGCGGCCGCCAAGGCCGGCTTCAAGGCGGTGGAGTACCTCTTCCCCTACCCCTTCGACAAGAAGGAACTCACGGCCGCCCTGCGCGCCAACGGCCTGCAGCAGGTGCTGCACAACCTGCCGGCCGGCGACTGGGACAAGGGCGAGCGCGGCATCGCCTGCCACCCGGACCGCACCGGCGAGTTCCGCGAAGGCATCGCGCTGGCCATCGACTACGCCACGGCGCTGGGCTGCCCGCAGCTCAACTGCCTGGTCGGCAAGGTGCCGGCGGGCGTGAGCACCGACGCCGCGCACAAGACCGTGGTCGAGAACCTGCGCCTCGCAGCGCGCGAGCTCGAAGCCGCGGGCCTGCGCCTGCTGATCGAGCCGATCAACACCTTCGACATCCCCGGTTTCTTTCTCACGCGCACCGACCAGGCGCTGGCGCTGATCGACGAGGTGGGCTCGGACAACCTGCGCGTGCAGTACGACATCTACCACGCACAGCGCATGGAAGGCGAGCTGGGCAACACGCTCACCAAGCAGCTGGCGCGCATCGGCCACATCCAGCTGGCCGACAACCCGGGCCGTGGCGAGCCGGGCACGGGCGAGATCAACTACCCGTGGCTGTTCCAGCACATCGATGCGCTGGGCTACGACGGCTGGATCGGCTGCGAGTACAAGCCCCGCGCCACCACGGTGGAAGGCCTCGGCTGGCGCGAAGCCCTCACGAAGAAGCAATGAACGTTCACGAAGGAAACAGAGACATGACCACTGCAGCAACTGCACAAAAAATCGGATTCATCGGCCTGGGCATCATGGGCGCGCCCATGGCGGGCCACCTGCTCGACGCAGGCCACGAGCTCTTCGTGAACACGCACGGCAACACGCCGGAGCCCTTCGTCTCCAAGGCCACCATCTGCGGCTCGGCCGCCGAAGTGGCGCGCAAGGCCGACATCGTCTTCATCATGGTGCCCGACACCCCGGACGTGGAAAAGGTGCTGTTCGGCGCCCCCGGCGCGGAAGGTGTGGCCGACGGCCTGAAGGGTTCGCAGGGCAAGATCGTGGTGGACTGCAGCTCCATCGACCCGATCGCCACCAAGGAATTCGCGCGCCGCATCGTGGCGCTGGGCGCCGGCTACATCGACGCGCCGGTCTCGGGCGGCGAAGTGGGCGCCAAGGCCGCGAGCCTGACGATCATGTGCGGCGGCGACGAAGGCACCTTCGGCCGCGTGAAGCCGCTGCTGGACAAGATGGGCAAGAACGTGACGCTGGTGGGCGGCGCGGGCGACGGCCAGGTCTGCAAGGTGGCCAACCAGATCATCGTGGCGCTGAACATCGCCGCGGTGAGCGAAGCCCTGGTGTTCGCCTCGAAGGCCGGCGCCGACCCGGCCAAGGTGCGCCAGGCGCTGATGGGCGGCTTCGCCAGCTCGCGCATCCTCGAAGTGCACGGCGAACGCATGATCAAGCGCACCTTCGCGCCGGGCTTCCGCATTTCGCTGCACCAGAAGGACCTGAACCTGGCGATGCAAAGCGCCCGTTCGCTGGGCGTTGCGCTGCCGCAGACCGCGAACGCAGCGCAGCTGATGAACGCCTGCGCGGCGATGGGCTATGGCCAGCTGGACCACTCGGCGCTGGTGAAGGCCCTTGAGGCCCTCGCTCAGCACACCGTGTCCCCCGACTGAAACTAGCTCTTTGCAGTCTCCAGAGACTCTTTCAGGTTGCGCCGGCGCCATGCCCAGGTCTTCACGGCCTGCGGCAGGATGCCCAGGCACGACGCGTAGTACGTCACCTTGAACCCCCAGAAGCGCGGCCCGATGGGCGTGTTGCGGAACAGGTCGCCGGCCAGGATGGACAAGAGCGCCTCCTGCATGCGCCAGATGTTGCGCGGCGCCATGAACAGGCGGCGGATGGCGGGCGAGGTGATGCGGTAGATGAACCACGAGAACATCTTCGGCCCGTGCTTCATCACCTTCTCGTAATGGCGGAAGGCCTTCTCGGCCTCCTTCGCCTCGCCCTTGAGCCAGTGGTCGGCGCAGGTCGCGGCCTCGAAGCCGCTGTTCATCGCCAGGTACACGCCCGAGGAGAACATCGGGTCGACGAAGGCGTAGGCGTCGCCCACCATCATGAAGCGGTCGCCACGGCAGAACTTGGAGTCGTAGGCGTAGTTGCCGGTGGTGGTGGCGCCTTCCATCAGCGTGGCGTTCTTCAGCCGCGCAGCCAGCTTGGGCGCCAGCGCGATGGTCTGCATCAGGAAGTCCTCGAGCGAGGCGCCCTGGCGCCGCTTGAAGTAGGCCGGCGAGGCCACGGCGCCCACGCTCACGGTGCCGTCCTTCAGCGGGATGTACCAGAACCAGCCGTGGTCGAACCAGAACAGCGAAATATTTCCCTCGAAGCGGCCCGGCCGGCGCTCGGCGTTGGCGAAGTGGCCGTACAGCGCCGCGCTCGCATGCTTGCGGTTGCGCTGCTTGGCGTCGAACTGGTTCGACAGCAGCGTGTCGCGCCCGCTGGCGTCGATCACGAAGCGCGGGCGCCATTCGGTCTCGGTGCCGTCGTCGGCCTTGACCTTCACCAGCGGGCGGTTGTCGGGCGTTCCCTTGCCGGCGTCCATGTCGACGCCGGTAACGCGCCGGCCCTCGAAGGTGCGCGCGCCGCGCTTGCCGGCGTGGCGGAACAGCAGCTCGTCGAATTCCGAACGGCGCACGTGCACGGCATAGGGAAAACTCTTGTCCATCGCCTGGCCGAAGTCGAAGTGGCTGCTGTGGTCGTGCCAGGGCGAGACGAACTCGGCGCCGTGCTTGCGCAGGCCGATGGCCTCGACCTCGGTGCGCACGCCAAGCCGGTCGAACAGCGGCATGTTCATCGGCAGCAAGGATTCGCCGATGTGAAAGCGCGGGTGCTGCGCCTTCTCGAGCAGCACCACGTCGTGGCCCTTGTCTGCGAGCAAGGCAGCCACCGTGGAGCCCGAGGGGCCTCCGCCGATGACCACGACATCCGGCTCGGTGCCGGTGAAAGGTCCGGGTGTCATTCGATGTCCCTCCGTGTTGTTCTGTGGTTGTGGACGTTGGTTCGCCGCACCGCCCGTGCGGCACGGATTTGCCCCCCCGGAAACGGGGGTGTTGAAGTTTAGCGAGTCGGCAGACCCTCTCGATCAGGCGGAAGATAGAGGGTCTCGTCGTTCCCCCCGAGAGAAGAGGCCGCGCTTTTGCGGTAGCCTCATTGCCCGCCAGAACCTAGGAGACTTTTCAAATGGCTGCATCCCTGTCCCCCGCTGAAGAAGCACTTCGAGAAGCAGCGCGCGAATACCACCGCTCGCCCGTCAAGGGCAAGATCTCGATCACCCCCACCAAGCCCCTGCTGAACCAGCGCGACCTGTCGCTGGCTTACTCGCCGGGCGTGGCCTACCCCTGCCTCGACATTGCGGAAGATCCCGCGCTCGCGGCCGAATACACCGCCCGCGGCAACCTCGTGGGCGTCATCACCAACGGCACCGCCGTGCTGGGCCTGGGCAACATCGGCCCGCTGGCCTCCAAGCCCGTGATGGAAGGCAAAGGCTGCCTGTTCAAGAAATTCGCCGGCATCGACGTGTTCGACATCGAGCTGGCCGAGAACGACCCCGACAAGCTGGTCGACATCATCGCGGCGCTGGAGCCCACGCTGGGCGGCATCAACCTCGAGGACATCAAGGCGCCCGAGTGCTTCTACATCGAGAAGAAGCTGCGCGAGCGCATGAACATCCCGGTGTTCCACGACGACCAGCACGGCACGGCCATCATCTCGGCCGCAGCACTGCTCAACGGCCTGGAGCTGGTCGGCAAGAAGATCGAAGACGTCAAGATCGCCGTCTCGGGCGCGGGCGCCGCCGCCATCGCCTGCCTGGACGTGATGGTCGGCCTGGGCGCCAAGCCCGCCAACATCTACGCCTGCGACTCCAAGGGCCTGATCTACATGGGCCGCGCGGGCGGCTTCGACGAATCGAAGGCCCGCTACGCCCAGAAGGACACCGGTGCACGCACCCTGGCCGACGTGGTGAAGGACGCCGACGTGTTCCTGGGCTGCTCGGCCCCCGGCGTCATGAGCGCCGAGATGGTCAAGACCATGGGCACGCAGCCGATCATCCTGGCGCTTGCCAACCCCGAGCCCGAGATCCGCCCCGAGCTGGCCAAGGCCGTGCGCCCCGACTGCATCATTGCCACGGGTCGTTCGGACTACCCGAACCAGGTCAACAACGTGCTGTGCTTCCCGTACATCTTCCGCGGGGCGCTCGATTGCGGCGCGAGCAAGATCACGGAAGAAATGAAGCTGGCCTGCGTGCGCGAGATCGCCGACCTCACCAAGGCGGACATCAGCGAAGAGGTGGCCACCGCCTACGCCGGCCAGGAGCTGGCCTTCGGCCCCGACTACATCATTCCGAAGCCCTTCGACTCGCGCCTGATCCTGCGCATCGCGCCGGCCGTGGCCAAGGCGGCCGCCGCCTCGGGCGTGGCCTCGCGCCCCATCGAAGACATGGAGGCCTACCGCCAGCACCTGACGCGCTTCGTCTACCAGACGGGCATGTTCATGCGCCCGGTGTTCAGCGCCGCCAAAATTTCCACCACCAAGCGCGTGGCCTACGCCGAGGGCGAGGACGAGCGCGTGCTGCGCGCCGCGCAGTGGGCGGTCGACGAAGGCCTGGCCCAGCCCATCCTGGTGGGCCGCCCCGCCGTGATCGAGGCACGCATCCAGAAGGCCGGCCTGCACATCCGCCCCGGCACCGACTTCGAGATCGTGAACCCCGAGGACGATCCGCGCTTCCGTACCTACTGGGAGAGCTTCCACAAGCTCATGGGCCGCCGCGGCGTCACGCCCGAGGCCGCCAAGACCATGGTGCGCCGCTCCAACACCACCATCGCCGCGCTGATGCTGCACCTGGGCGATGCCGACGCGATGATCTGCGGCCTGGTCGGGCGCTTCGACGTGCACCTGGAGCACATCCGCAACCTGATCGGCCTGAAGCGCGGCGCGCCCGGCTTTGCCACGCTGAATGCGCTCACGCTCGAGAAGCGCACGGTGTTCATCACCGACACCAACGTGAACGAAGACCCGAGCGCCGAGTTGCTGGCCAGCATCGCCGTGATGGCCGCCGAAGAGGTGCGCCGCTTCGGCCTGCCGCCGAAGGTGGCCTTCCTGTCGCACTCGAACTACGGCACCTCCAGCCGCGGCTCGGCGCGCAAGATGCGCCTGGCGCGCGACCTGTTCTCGCAGATGGCACCCGACATCGAGTGCGACGGCGAGATGCACGGCGACGCCGCGCTGTCCGACGAGATCCGCCGCACCGCCCTGCCCGAGACCACGCTCACGGGCGAGGCCAACCTGCTGGTGTGCCCGAACCTCGACTCGGCCCACATCCTCTACAACGTGCTGAAGATGACGGGCGCGAACGGCATCACGGTGGGCCCGATCCTGCTGGGTGGCGCGAGCTCGGCCCACGTGCTGACGCCTTCGGCGACGGTGCGCCGCATCATCAACATGACGGCGCTGGCCGTGGCGAAGGTGAAGTCCCAGGACTGACGCCGACGTTTCTTCCATGAAACACAACGCCCCGTCGCGGTCTCCGCGGCGGGGCGTTTTTCATGGCGCAATGCTCAGGCGCGCACGGGGGACGCCACGGGCACGTCGGCCGGGTCGAACACATTCCAGGCCAGCAGCTCCTTGTCTTCGGGCGGCGGCTCGCAGCCGCCGACGCGGCTGGGCGTCCAGTTGAAACGCTGTTTCGTATCGGCCAGCGCCTCGGCGCGCTTGAAGGCCGCCAGCGCCGAATCGATGACGGGCACGCCCAGCGCGTCCTGCAGCTGGCGGTAGAAGCCGAACTCGAGCGTGCAGCCGAGGATGAGCGCTTCGGCGCCGTCCTCGTCGATGGCGCGGCGGCCCTGCGCGATCATGCGGCGCACGGTCTCGTCGCGGTCGCGCTGGAAGTCTTCCACGCCGAGCTCCAGCGCGCGGAACGAGGCGATCAGGTGCGCGTGGCCGTACTCGCGCACGCGTGCCTCGATGCGCGGCACCCACTTGCGCCGCCCCACGATCACCGACGCCTTCTGCGCCAGGTTGGACGCGACCTCGAACGAGGCCTGGCAGGGCGCGACCACCACCGTCTGGCCGGAAATCTCGCGTGCCTCGACCAGCACCGGGTCGTAGAAGCAGCCGACCACCACGGCGTCGAAGCCCTGCTGCGCGGTGTCGCGTACGGCGCGCACGATGTCGGCGCCCAGCAGCGCCTCGTAGCTCTGGTACTCGACGTGGTGCTGCACCGAGGCGTTGCGCAGCGACACCACCTCGACCTCGGTGCCGGGGTTCTTCACCTGCGCGAACTCCTGCGCGAAGCGCGCGTTGTAGGTGTCGTTGCCGACGGCCCGGATCCAGCGGATGCGCAATGCCATGTCGTGTCTCCGTTCAGGCCGGCGCGAAGGCTTCGCCCAGCGACTTCTCGAGCGGGCGGTACAGCTCGGGCATGAACATGGTGCGCGACAGCAGCAGCCGCGCGCGCGGCGCCACCAGCACGCGCAGCCGTGCGCCCTGGCGCACATGCGCCGACACCACGGGCTGGCCGTCGTCCGAGAAAGTCATGATCAGGTCGGGAAAGCGCGCGATGCGCTCGCCGCCCTGCGCCAGCAGCATGTACTCGTTGATGAAGCGCAGCGTGGTGCCGGCCGCGTCGTCGAGCTCGACCACGCCGACGTCCAGCCCTTCCTGCTGCTCGCAGCGGTAGCTGCGCACCGTGCCCTCGGCCACGAGGCGCCCGTCGAGCGAACGGGCCACGGCATCGACGCCGCCGTCGAGAAAGGTCTGGCCCAGCGCGATGGCGTGGCTGATGGCGCCCGGTGCGCCGTGCTGGCGCGCGTAGCCCACGGTCACGGGGTTGCGCGCCACCGCCACGAGGCCGCCCGCCTCCACCGAAGCGCGGCGCACCACGGCCGAGGTCTGCTCGAGCCGGCCCGACACCACGCCCTCCACGTAGCGGTGCGGCTCGCCGCCCGCGTAGGCCTGCACCGAGAGGTAGTCGGGCTCGGTGTGCAGGCCCAGCGCGCCCATCACGCTCGAGGGGTGGGCGCGGCCGTTGCACGCGAGGTCGATCACGGGCAGGCCGGTCATGGCGGCATGGAACCAGCCGTTGACCGTGGTCTCGGCGCCGTTCTCGTTGGCATGCAGCGCGACCAGCTTCTGGCCCGCCGGCAGCTCACGCCGCAGCAGCTCCAGCGTGCGCAGCAGGTGCGCCGGTTGCACATGCGGATCGGGCGCGGCCGGCGCGCCCACCAGCGCCATGGTGGCGGTGAGCGCGGCGTCGTCGAACTCGTCGACGCTCCACAGCTGCGGCGTGCCGACCTGCAGCGCCAGCCGCGCGGCGCGCTCGCCGGCCGCGATGAGCCCGCCGCCCCCGCCGCCGAGGATGGCGCCGCCCCAGATGGCCGCGCGGACGTCGTCGCTGGTCAGATTGCGTTTCATGGATTCGATTCCTGTGTGTGTGATGAAAGGAAAGAAGGAGAACTACTTGCGCAGGCTCTTCACCGCGCCCGAGAAGAAGCTGTAGAGCGCGTCGCCCGCGATCACGCCGCCGGCGAACACCTCGAGCCGTTCGCGCGCGGCGGCGCCGAGCACGGCGTGCACCGCGAGCCGGCAGGCGATGCCGGCCGCGACCATCCAGCCGGCCATCGGGCTGGCGATGAGCAGGCCGGTGGCGAACAGCACGCCCAGCTGCTGGCGCGGCCCGCCCGCCAGCTGCAGCAGCGCGCCGGGCACGGCCCACAGCGCGAGGTTGCGCGCGGTCTCGCCCGAGATGCCGGCCTTGATCGCGGCCACGTAGGCGGCGTTGATCGGCGCGGTCTGGTGGTTGGCGAAGAACAGCGGGTAGGCGCAGGCCACCACCACGATCGCCACGCCGAAGCCGACCATGCCGGCGATCATCTGTTCGCGCCGGCCTTCGAGTTCGAAGGCCGAGCCCGAGGCCTCGCCGCGCAGCAGGTGGCCGGCCTTGAGGTCGTAGCCCATGTCGGCAAAGGCCGGGCCGGTGGCGGCCGAGAAGCCGGCCAGCACCACCAGCGCCTCGGGCGGAAAGTCGATCAGGATGCCCAGCAGCAGCGAGATCAGCGCCACCGCGAAGGCCGGGAACCAGCCCGAGTGCATGGCCGCGATGCCCACGATGAGTTCGTGCACGAAGGCCGCGAAGGTGCCGTACACGATGAACAAGGCCAGCATGCCCGGCGACATGCCGGTGTAGATGCCGGTGCCCGCGCACAGCAGCACCATGATCGCGAGGTAGCCCGCGCCGCCGAGCTTGAGCGAGCGGCCGAGCACGCTGGCGCCGCGCGCCTCGGCCAGCGCCTCTGTCGCCGCGGCGGTGCCGTCAGTGTCGGCCGCGCGCCCGTGCTTCTTCAGCACCACGCGCGCCACCTGCACCAGCGCGACGAGGCCGGCGCCGATCATCATCCCGTGCGGCACATAGCGCGTGCCGATGTCGAAGCCGAACAGCGGCGCCGAGTAGCCCCGCACCAGCAGCCCGATGCCGAAGGCGGTCATGGCGCCGAGCCCGCCGATCAGCGCCACGCCGAAGGCCGACATCGGCAGCTTGAACACCGCGCCCGCCACGCCGGTGGCCAGCCCGCCCAGCAGCAGCCAGGCCTGCTTGCCGCCACCGTCGCCCGCCTTGATGGCCTCGGCCGCGGCGATGCCCAGCGGCCACGGGTTCTTCGCCGGGAAGGCGGGCGTGTCGAACATGCGGTACAGCAGCCAGGCATCGAGCAGCATCGCCAGGCTCACGCCAATGAGCATCGGCACCACCATCTGCGGCAGGCCGAACAGGAACGGAATGCCGATCGGCAGGAACAGGCTGTTGGCCGCGCCGAAGGTGGCCGACGAGATGCTCGTCTGCGCCAGGTTCTGCGCATGCACCGAGCGAAAGCCCCGGAACATGGCCAGCGGCACGCGCGCCAGCGACATCGCCGCGAGCGCGCCGATCAGCGAGGTGCTCGGCGTGATGCCCAGGCTGGCCAGCATCTGGATGCCGACGATGGCGCCGAACACGCTCAGCACCACCGTGAGGATCAGGTTGGCGGGCGCGAGCGCCTTGGGATGCAGCGCGGCCGGCGGCAACGCGGTGTGCCCGGCGCCCTTGTCTTCCAGCGGCGCGACGGCGGTCACTTCATGGTGCATGGTCATTCCTTGTTAGTTCCATATTTTGGAACCATGTCCAATAAACTTGGACTGAATGATAAAACCGTACTTTCGGCTGTCAAGCGGGCGTTCACCCGGGTCGGCCGAAAGACGCACCGGCGCCGAACCTATGATTCCCACCCCAACCCACCGAACACGATGAGCACCCTTGCCAACGCCATGGACGTCCTGAAGCTGATCGCGCGGCTGCGCCGCGACATCACGGTGACGGACGTCGTGACCGAGCTGGGCCTGCCCAAGAGCTCGGCCTCCCGCACGCTGAGCATGATGGCCGGCTACGGCTTCCTGGACCGCGACGCAGCCACGCGCGCCTACCGCCCGGGCGGCGTGATCATGGAAGCCTCGTACCACTTCCGCGCCTCGCGCAACACGGCCTCGCTGGTCGAGGAGGCGCTCGACGCGCTGGTGCGCGAGACGGGTTGCACGGGCTACATCAACGTGCTCGATGGGGCCGACACGCTGGTGATCCAGATGCGCACCGGCGCCGGTGCGCTGCAGATCTACACGCCGCCGGGCAGCCGCGCACCCGCCTATTCCAGCGCCATGGGCCGCGCGCTGCTGGCCCGCCTGGACGACGACGAAGTGGGCGCCCTGATCGGCACCAAGCTCGACCAGGGCCGCGGCCACGCCCCGAAGACGCGCAAGGACCTGCTCGCGCGCCTGGCCGTGATCCGCGACACGGGCTGGGCCCTGTCGCGCGGCGAGTACGTGACCAACGTGGCGGGCATCTCGTCGGCGGTGCTCGACCCCGCCACGCGCCAGACCTACGCCTTCGGCATCGCGCTGCCCGCGGAGCAGCTGTCTGAAGCGCTGGTGGAGCGCTTCGGCGCCACCGTGCGCGACGCGGCCAGCAGCGTGGGCAAGCGCGTGGGCGATCCGTACTGGCTGGGCTTCGGGGCGACCGCCGCGCTGACGTAGCCGCACCAACTCCGGCCCAAGCCACACGCCCCGCCGCGTTCGCCGCTGCGGGCTTTTTTTCGCCTGCCGCATCGTGAGGCGCCTCGGTGCGCAGGTGCGCCAAGGCGGTGCCTCCAGGCTCCCAAACGCCCTTTCCAGAAGCCTCCAACCACCATTTCGGCTGGCATGCAATCTGCTAATACCCTGATCAGATATTTCTCATATCTTACTAATATATTTAAAAACCAAGCCTTCAAGCCCTGGTTTCGACCGCTGTCCGCAGCGCCCTTTTCTTCTTTTTTTCGAGGTACACGTTCATGAGCAATCCCCGCTGGCAAGGCATCTTCCCCGCCATCACCACCAAGTTCCACGCCGACGAAAGCATCGACGCCGAGGGCACCGCCCGCCACATCGACTTCCAGATCCGCAACGGCATCCACGGCCTCGTCACCTGCGGCTCGCTGGGCGAAGCCAGCACGCTGACACTCGAAGAAAAACTGCAGGTCGCGAAGATCGCCCTGGAAGCCGCCGACGGCCGCATCCCCGTGCTGGCCAACGTCTCGGAGACCAGCACCCGCGAAGCCCTGCGCTACGTGGACGGCGCCAACAAGCTGGGCGTGGCCGGTTACATGGTCATGCCCTCGGTGATCTACGTGGCCGACGCGCGTGAAGCCATGCTCAACGTGCGCACCATCGCCAACGCAGCCCAGAAACCCATCATGGTCTACAACAACCCGGTGGCCTACCGCGTGGACCTCAAGCCCCAGCACATGGTCGAGCTGGCCGATTGCGAATGGATCGCCGCCATCAAGGAAAGCACCGACGACATCCGCCGCATCACCGACCTGCGCAACACGGTCGGCGACCGCTACCAGCTGTTCCTGGGCGTGGACGACCTGGCCTACGAAGGCCTGGCCCTGGGCTGCGACGGCCTGCTGGCCGGTGTGGGCTGCGCCTTCCCGCGCGAGACGGTGGCGCTGTACGACCTGATGAAGGCCGGCAAATTCGCCGAAGCCCTGAAGCTGTACCAGTGGATGACGCCGATGTTGCACCTGGACGTGTCGACCAAGCTGGTGCAAAACCTCAAGCTCATCGACCTGCTGGTCGGCGTGGGCACCGAGCACATGCGCCGCCCGCGCCTGCCGCTCATCGGCGAGGAGCGCGCCTTCATCGAGAAGGTCGTCGCCAAGGCGCTGGCCACGCGGCCCGCGCAGTACCAGTCGGTCATGTAATCGCCGCGCGCACGACGCACCGCAAGGCCCAGAACACCATGCAAGAAAACGCCTTGAAAGAAAGCGGCGGCCTGTCCCGCCGCGTGCTCGACGCGTCGGACTTCGTCCTGCGCTGCGAGCGCCACCTGCTCAGCAGCCTCATGGGGCTGCTCATCGTGCTGGTGCTGCTGAACGTGGTCACGCGCTACGGCGGCTTTCCGCTCTACTGGGTGGACGAGGCCTCGGTGTACTGCGTGGTCTGGCTCACCTTCATCGGTGCGTCGGCGATGACGCGGCTGCGGCTGGACTTTGCGGTGACGCTGCTCACCGACAAGCTCGGCGCCCGGGCCGTGCGCGTCGCCAAGGCCAGTGCCTCGGGCGGCGTGCTGCTGCTCGGGCTGGCCCTGCTCGCGATGTGCTGGCTGTGGATGGACCCGGCCGGCATCGTGCGCCACGGCTTCGACGCGAAGGAGTTCGCGGCCGAGAGCTTCAACTTCCTCTACACCGAGCGCACGCAGACGCTCGACTGGCCGACGTGGGTGGTGCAGCTCATCCTGCCGGTCTTCGCGCTCACCCTCAGCGTGCATGCGCTGGCCAACCTCTTCGAAGACCTCGGCCTGCAGCCCAAGCGCACGCACGACGAGTTCCATGTCGCCAACGCGGACGCCGTGAACTGAAATGCTGACCTCTGCCTTCTTCCTGCTGATCATGCTGGTCGGCGTGCCGATCGGTGCCTGCCTGTGCCTGTCGGGCATCGTCTACATCCTCAACTCGGGCGACACGGTGCTGTTCCAGTCGTTCCCGGTGCAGATGTTCGGCGGCGTCGACAGCTACAGCCTCATTGCGATTCCGCTGTTCATCCTCATCGGCGAGATCATGAACGGCGGCGGCATCACGCGCCGGCTCGTCGACCTCGCGCTGGCCTTCATCGGTTCGGTGAAGGGCGGGCTGGCCTACGTGAACATCCTGGCGAACATGCTGGTGTCGTCGATCATCGGCTCGGCCACCGCGCAGGTGGCGATCATGAGCCAGATCATGGTGCCCGAGATGGAGAAGCAGGGCTACGACAAGACCTTCGCGGCCGGCATCACGGTGTACGGCGGCATGCTCGGCCCGATCATTCCGCCCTCGGTGATGTTCGTGGTGTACAGCGTGCTCGCGCAGGTGGCGGTGGGCGACATGCTCATCGCAGGGATCATCCCCGGCGTGATCCTCACGGTGCTGTTCTTCATCGTCATCGCCGGCATGGGCGTGATCTACAACTACCCGCGCACCGAGAAGCGCACCGCCCGCCAGCGGCTGCACACGATTCTCACGGCCTGCCCGACGCTGCTCATTCCGATCGTGATCGTCGGCTCAATCCTCGGCGGCCTGGCCAACCCCACCGAATCGGCGGCGGTGGGCGCGGTGGCCGCGGTGCTGGTGGGTCGCTATGTGACCAAGGAATTCCGCTTCGCGATGATTCCGCAGATCCTGCTCAAGTCGGCGATCTACTCGGCGGTGGTGCTCTTCCTGGTGGCGGCCGCCGCGGTGTTCTCGTGGCTGCTGATCTACGGCAAGGTGCCGCAGGCCACGGCCGCATGGATACAGACGGTGGCGAAGGACCCGATCGCCTTCCTGCTTCTGGTGAACGTGATCCTGCTGGTGATCGGCACCGTGATCGACGGCATTCCCGGTCTCATCATGACCGTGCCGATCCTCTTGCCCATCGCGACCGAGATCTACGGCATCGACCCGCGCCACTTCGGCGTGGTGGTGGTGATCAACCTCGTGCTCGGGCTGATGACGCCGCCGGTGGGGCTGAGCTTCTTCGTGGCCTCGGCGGTGACCGGGGCCAAGCCCGGAAAGATGTTCATCGTCACGCTGCCCTTCTTCCTGATCTGCTGCGTGGCGCTGGTGCTGCTGTCGCTGTTCCCGAGTCTTTCGCTGGCGCTCATCAAGTAAGCGCTGAACCGATCTCTCTCTCGCTTCCCTTCACCTCACCCCACAGGAGCTTCGCATGGCCCTCTCCCGCCGCCAGTTCGTCCAGGCCGCCGCCGGCACCGCCGCCGCGTCGACCGCCCTCTTCGGCACCGTGTCGCGTGCCGCCGCCGCCAAGGAATTCCGCCTGGGCCTCATCACGCCTGCGGGCCACTCGTGGAACCGCGCCGCGGTGAGCTTCGGCGAGGCGCTGAAGAAGGCCACCGACGGCCGCCTGAGCGCCACGGTGTTCCACTCGGGCCAGCTCGGCAACGAGTCGGCCATGATGCAGCAGCTGCAGTCGGGCGCGCTCGACATGGGCTGGATTCAAGCCGCCGAGCTCGGCTCGCGCGTGGCGAGCGTGGCGGCCATCAATGCGCCCTACCTCGTGCGCTCGACCACCAACGTCGCCTCGCTGGTGCGCACGCCCGCGGCGCTCAAGCTGCTCGACGTGCTGCCGCGCGAGACCGGCACCATCGGCCTGGGCTGGGGCATCACCGGCATGCGCGTGGTGTTCGCGACCAAGGACATCGCCTCGCCCACCGACCTGAAGGGCATGAAGCTGCGCATCAACCCCACGCCGGTGTACCGCGACTTCTACCAATTGCTGGGCGCCGCGCCCACGCCCATTCCCACGCCGGGCGTGTTCGACGCGATGTCCAACGGCCAGGTCGACGGGCTCGAAGCCGACATCGAGTTCTCGTGGAACCAGCGCTTCGACCGCGTCTCGAAAACGCTGCTGCCGATGAACGCGCTGTTCATGCCCTTCGCGCCGCTGGTGTCGGGCCGCATCTGGCAGACACTCGATGCGAAGGACAAGGCGCTCATCACCGACCTCGTGAAGCAGCAGCTCGACGCGCAGATCAAGGACATCGTGACCACCGAGCTGGGCCTCATCGACAAGTTCAAGGCCAGCGGCATCGCGATCAAGAGCGCCAGCAACTACAACCCCGCGCCGGTCATCGCCGAGTTCGACAAGGTCTGGCTGCCCAAGGCGCCGCAGATTGCCGAGCTGCGCAAGATCGGCGCGACGCTCTGACGGCGGTCCACGGCCCGGATTCCCAGGCGCGGTGCACGCCGCACACGCCCTGGGCGCACCGCGCACCTCGGTGATTCACCGGAAGGGTTCGCACCAATCGCGTGCGGGCACCGTTTTTGCTTGAATGCCGAAGCATTCACCTTCACGGAACCCGCATGAACAAGCGTCAACTGATCCAGTCCTTCCTCGCCGCCTCGGCCCTCAGCTTCGGCCTGTCTTCGGCCATGGCCCAGAGCCCGACGCCGATCAAGTTCCAGCTCGACTGGCGTTTCGAAGGACCGGCCGCGCTGTTCCTGCACCCCGCGGCCAAGGGCTACTTCAAGGCCGCCGGCCTGGACGTGACCATCGACGCCGGCAACGGCTCGGGCGGCACCGTGACGCGCGTGGCCTCGGGCGCCTACGACATGGGCTTTGCCGACCTGGCGGCGCTGATGGAGTTCCACGCCAACAACCCCGACAGCCCGAACAAGCCGGTGGCCGTGATGATGGTCTACAACAACACGCCGGCCTCGGTCATGGCGCTCAAGAAGAGCGGCATCACCAAGCCGGCCGACCTTGCGGGCAAGAAGCTCGGCGCGCCGGTGTTCGACGCGGGCCGCCGCGCGTTCCCCATCTTCGCCAAGGCCAACAACATCGGCGCCGTGAACTGGACCGCCATGGACCCGACGCTGCGCGAGACCATGCTGGTGCGCGGCGACATCGACGCCATCACGGGCTTCACCTTCACCTCGCTGCTCAACCTGGAAGCGCGCGGCGCCAAGGCGGCCGACGTGGTGATCCTGCCCTACCCCGACTACGGCGTGAAGCTGTACGGCAACGTGATCATCGCCTCGCCCAAGCTGCTCAAGGACAACCCGGCGGCGGTGAAGAAGTTCCTCTCGGCCTTCGCCAAGGGCGCCAAGGAAGTCATCGCCAACCCGGCCCTGGGCATCGAGTCGGTGAAGGCGCGCGACGGCATCATCGACAGCAAGCTCGAGACGCGCCGCCTGCAGCTGGCCATCGACACCGTCATCAACAGCGCCGACGCGCGCACCGACGGCTTCGGCGCCGTCAACGCGGGCCGCATGTCGCTCATGGCGTCGCAGGTGTCCGATGCCTTCAACACCAAGACGCGCGTGAGCCCCGACGCCGTGTGGACCGCAGCCATGCTCCCGCCCGCGGCCGAGCTCAGCGGAATCCTGCGCAAGTGATGGCGGCCGGCGCAACGACACCCGACGCAGCCGCCCCCTTCGTCGATTTCCAGGACGTCTGGCTCGCCTACAACGAAGAGCTGCTGCGCGCCAACCACTTCGCGGTCGAGGCCATCGACCTGAAGGTGACGCGCGGCGAGTTCATCGCCATCGTCGGCCCCTCGGGCTGCGGCAAGTCGACCTTCATGAAGCTCACCACCGGGCTGAAGATGCCCTCGATGGGCAAGATCCGCATCGACGGCCAGCCCGTGACCGGGCCGCTGAAGATCTCGGGCATGGCCTTCCAGGCGCCCTCGCTGCTGCCGTGGCGCACCACGGTCGACAACGTGCTGCTGCCGCTGGAAATCGTCGAACCCTACCGCTCGAACTTCAAGGCCAAGCGCAAGGAATACGAAGAGCGCGCCCGCCGCCTGCTGCAGAAGGTGGGCCTGGGCGGCTACGAGGACAAGTTCCCGTGGCAGCTCTCGGGCGGCATGCAGCAGCGCGCGAGCATCTGCCGCGCACTCATCCACGAGCCCAAGATGCTGCTGCTGGACGAGCCCTTCGGCGCGCTCGACGCGTTCACGCGCGAAGAGCTGTGGTGCATCCTGCGCGACCTGTGGACCGAGCAGCAGTTCAACGTGATCCTGGTCACGCACGACCTGCGCGAGTCGGTGTTCCTAGCCGACACGGTGTACGTGATGAGCAAGAGCCCCGGGCGCTTCGTGGTCAAGCGCGAGATCGACCTGCCGCGCCCGCGCGAGCTGGAGCTGACCTACACCAAGGAGTTCACCGACATCGTGCTCGAGTTGCGCGGCCACATCGGCGCCATCCGCGGCAACGCCACCACCACCTCCTCCGCTGCGGCGGCGGCAGCGCACTGAGGAGGCGGCAATGAAAAACAGCAAACAACTCGAGCGCTGGTCGCCGTGGCTGCTGCTCGTGGCGGTGCTCCTGCTGTGGCAGGTGATCTGCGCGGGCTTCGGCGTGTCGGACTTCATCTTTCCGAGTCCGCTGCGCATCTGGGAGCAGTTCTGGGAGTTCAAGGAAATCATCGCGGGCCACGCGTGGCGCACCTTCTGGGTCACGATGGCGGGCTTCGGCCTGGCGATCGTGGTGGGCGTGCTGCTGGGCTTCGTGATCGGCAGCTCGCGCCTGGCGTATGCGGCGATCTACCCGCTCATGACGGCCTTCAACGCCCTGCCCAAGGCGGCCTTCGTGCCGATCCTGGTCGTGTGGTTCGGCATCGGCATCGGGCCGGCGATCCTCACGGCGTTTCTGATCAGCTTCTTCCCGATCATGGTGAACATCGCGACCGGCCTGGCCACGCTCGAGCCGGAGCTGGAAGACGTGCTGCGCGTGCTGGGCGCCAAGCGCTGGGACGTGCTCATCAAGATCGGCCTGCCGCGCTCCATGCCCTACTTCTTCGGCTCGCTGAAGGTGGCGATCACGCTGGCCTTCGTCGGCACCACGGTGTCGGAGATGACCGCCGCCAACGAGGGCATCGGCTACCTGCTGATCTCGGCCGGCTCGGCCATGCAGATGGGCCTGGCCTTCGCGGGCCTGATGGTGGTGGGTGCGATGGCGATGATCATGTATGAGCTGTTCAGCCTCATCGAGAAACACACCACCGGCTGGGCACACCGCGGCTCGCAGAACGCATAAATAATGGGGGCATGACCCCCGAACAGATCACCCGCGCGCTGCGTCGCGCCGACGCCGTGGCGCGACGCGCCATGGCCATGGGCCGCCACCCCTTCGGCGCCGTGCTCGTCGCACCCGACGGTGAGACCATCCTCGCCGAACAGGGCAACATCGACACGGTGCACCACGCGGAGGCCACGCTCGCGCGCCACGCCGCGCAGAACTGGCCGCCCGAGTACCTGTGGCAGTGCACGCTGGTGACCACCTTCGAGCCCTGTGCCATGTGCGCGGGCACGAGCTACTGGGCGAACATCGGGCGCATCGTGTACGGCGCGGAAGAATCCGCGCTGCTCGCGCTCACCGGCGACCACCCCGAGAACCCGACGCTGAGCCTGCCCTGCCGCGAGGTCTTCGCACGCGGACAGAAACCCGTCGAGGTGATCGGCCCCGTGCCCGAGGTGGCCGACGAGATGATCGCCACGCACCGGGGGTTCTGGGAATCGCGCTAGTGGTCCCGCTCGGCGTGTTCGCGCCTTACCTGGAACGCTGGAACCTCACGCCCGACGGCGAGGCCTTCACCTCGCTGAGCGGCACGCTGCTGCCCGTGCGCCAGCAGGGCGTGGCGGCCATGCTCAAGCTCTCGCACGAAGCCGAGGAACAGGCAGGCAGCCTGCTGATGGCCTGGTGGAACGGCGACGGCGCCGCGCCCGTGCTGGCCCATGACGGCGAAGCCCTGCTGATGGTGCGTGCGCAAGGCACGGCCTCGCTCGCGCAGATGGTTCACGGCGGCCGCGACGACGAGGCCACGCGCATCCTGTGCGCCGCCGCCGCGCGCCTGCATGCCCCGCGCGACACGCCGCCGCCCCCGACGCTGGTGCCGCTTGCGCGTTGGTTCGAATCGCTGTGGGCCGGCGCGGCCACGCACGGCGGCGTCTTCGACCACAGCGCGCGCACCGCACGCGAACTGCTGGCGGCGCCGCGCGAGGTGGTCGTGCTGCATGGCGACATTCACCACGACAACGTGCTCGACTTCGGCCCGGCCGGCTGGCTCGCCATCGACCCCAAGTGCCTGCACGGCGAGCGCGGCTTCGACCACGCGAACATCCTGTGCAACCCGGACGGCGAGAGTGCGCTGGTGCCCGGGCGCTTCGCGCGCCGCATCGAGGTCATCGCAGAGGCCACGGGCATCGAGCAGCGGCGATTGCTGCAGTGGGTGCTGGCGTGGGCGGGGCTGTCGTCGGTGTGGATGCTGGAAGATGGCGAGGCGCCTGGGAGCACGCTGGAGGTGGCGAAGCTGGCGGCTGCGGCGCTCGGGATCGCCGGCTAGATTCGGACGCATGTCTCGCCCTCACTCCTACCTCGACGTCCTTGCGCGGGTCCTGGCGCTGCCGATATCGGAAGGCCTTGCGTCTTCTGACGAGCGCTTTCATGCGACATCGGCGGGTGAAGACGCATTGATCGTCGATGTCGAGAAGCGCCGCTACCACCGCGTGCCCGATGCGCGTCCTCAGCGCTTCGATGACACGGCGCATGACGGCGTCGCGCAGGCAGCGCTGCAGCTTGAACACCGCGATGGCATCCGCACGATCGCACTGGCCGCGCAGGACGACAGCTTCTGGACGCCGCTGCCCGATCCGCGCGTGATCGGCCTGCCGCGCATCGTGCAGCGGCATGACGCGGCGTGGATGTCTCCGGCACCGCCACCGTCAGATGCTCCCCAACGGACCCGTCTCACCGACTGGCTGGGTTCGCTGGTCGCGCTGGCGGTGCTGGCCTTCTTTGCCGCCTTCGGTTTCAACGCACTGCGCTGGTCGCTGGAAGGAGGCTGGAACTTGCTGTGGCTGCTGGTGGGGCTGCCGGTGTTTCCGGTCTTCACCGTGCTGACACTGTCGACCGCCTACGGCTTTTTCCGAACTGCGGTGCCACCGCGCCAGGCCCTGAACGCGATCGATGTCCGTCGCGACGAGCGCTTTCGCATCGGCGAACCCCTGGCGTTTCGCGTGGATGCCACGGTGCCAGCATCGGTAGGCGATCAACCCGCGGAGCCGCCGCCCCGGATCTTCGCTCGCCTTGTCGTCCAGACGGTGAACGACAAGGGAGATGGCAGTTGGTCGGCGAGGGATCAGGAGTGGGCCACGGACACCGCCGACTGCACGCCATCAACGCTCGCTGGTACGGGCGAGCGCCACGTGCACTATGCCGGCACCTTGACGGCAGCGCGCCGGACGCCGCGCGAGGCGCAAGAGCGGTGGTATCTGACGCTATCCGCCAGCATGGAAATGGATACCAAGCCGTTCTACGTCACCAGCCTCGCCGCGCCTCCCTTGATCACGCCCTATCGAATAGTGCAGCAGCCGGATCGCCCGGCGCAGCTCAACGCCCTGCTGCACGGCACGGCATGGGAGCTGGTCCGCACGGCCTACAACGGAGAAGACGATAGGACGTCCTTCGAGGATTTCACACCGGAAGAGTGCCACGCGGTGTTCACAGTCGACATCGAAGCGCTGGTGGATCACGCAATGACTACCCGCTGGTACGAAGACAAGCTCAGGGCCGAGCGAACCAACGGAGACAGCTCCTACTACCTACTGAAAGAAGGCCTGAGCTACAAACTGATGTACGTCGAACGCCACTGGGCCGAAGCGCTGTTGTACGAGTCCCCCGATCTGCGCAGCGTGGTAGGACGCTACCTGGTCGCAGCCCATCTGTTTGCCGACCATCTGCCAGGTGCGGAAACGATGAGGGTGCTGCAGCCGCGCTTCTACTAGCCCAGCAGCAGCGACGCCTCATCCCGCCAATAAGCCACCGCCGCCAGCCACCCTTCCCACACGCACCCATTGCAGCCACGCCCGCAGCAGGTGGTCGGCTCCGGCGGCGGCGCGCGCATCGCCACCCCTTCGGCATCGAGCATCGCCTGCACGCGCGCGATCAGCGCTTGCGCGCCGGCGAGGTTCGTGGGTTCGGGCAGCCGGTCGATGGCGTTCATGGTGGGCGGGTCTTCTTCAGGCCTCGAGGTTCATCAGTTCGAGCCGCATCTTCGCGCCGCCCGATTCGCTCGAGCCGATGCTCAGCTGGCCGCGGTGCAGCCGCGCCACTTCGGCCACGAGGTGCAGGCCCAGCCCGGCGCCGCGCCCGCGCGGCACGAGCCGGTGGAACGGAGCCACCACGCGCTCGCGGTCGGCCTCGGGAATGCCGGGGCCCGAGTCGCGCACCTCGATGCACGAGGGCTCGCACAGCCGCACCTGGATGTCGCAGCCCGGCCCGCCGTGCTCGATGGCGTTCTGGATCAGGTTGGTGAGCGCGCGTTCCAGCGAGGGCGCATCGCCGCGCACCGTGAGCGGCTGCGGCGCATCGACCGACAGCGTGCAGCGGCTGCGGATGGCGAGCGGCGCGATGTCGGCCGCCACGCGCTCGCACAGCGGCTTCAGCTCCACCTGGTGGTCCAGCGACAGGCCGTGGTCGAGCCGCTGCAGGTCGAGCAGCTGCTCGGCCAGCGTGGCCAGCCGCGCCGAGGCCTGCATGAGCTTCATCTTCAGCGGGTCGTTGGGCAGGCCTTCGAGATGGATCTGCAGCGTGGTGATCGGCGTGCGCAGCTCGTGCGCGGCATCGGCCAGGAAGCGCTCCTGCCGGTCGTAGCCCTCGTTGAGCCGGTCGAAGGCGCGGTTGACCGCGTTGACCAGCGGACGGATCTCGCTGGCCACGTTGGCCAGCGGCAGGCGGGTGGTGCGCTCGTGCACGTCGATGCCCTCGGCATGCTCCGCCGTGGCCACCACGCCCTTCAGGCCGCGCTTCACGACGAACGGCGTCGCCAGGATCACGCCCAGGCAGGTGACGAGCGCCATCGGCGCCACCAGGAACAGGAAGGCGATGCCGGTGCCCTTGAGCGTGTTCTCCACCGTGAGCGGGCCGCCGGTCTGCGCCATCACGGCCACCGGGCCGGCGCGCGATTCGATGCGCTCGAAGCGGGCCTTGGGGCGGGTGCCGTCGCTCTCGGGGTCGATGGCCACGCGCTCGGTGTCGTCGAGCGCATCGAGCAGCCGCAGGTAGGCGGGCGGCACCTCGCCGTGGCGCAGCTGCACGCCGTTCGGGTCGCGCACGATGAACCAGAACTGCGGGTCGGCCTTCTGCAGCCGCCGCAGCGCGCTCGTGGGCTCGACCACCAGCTGGCCATCGGCGCCGCGCATCAAGGCGCGCTGGATGGAGGCCACCGTCTCGTGGCCGGTCTCGTCGACCACGCGGCCCAACGCCCACGCCAAGCCGAGGAAGCCACCCATCACCAGCAGGCCGACCACCACCTGCAACAGGATCAGGCTCCAGATCAGCCGCCAGCGCAGCGAAAGCAAGCTAAGGCTCATGCCGACTGCGGCGCGCACATCAGGTAACCCACCCCACGGATCGCATGGATCTCGACCTGCGCGCCCGCCTTGTCGAGCTTCGAGCGCAGGCGCGAGACGTGCGTGTCGAGCGCGTTCGACTGGATGTCGTCCTTGTGGCCGTACACGCGGTCTTGCAGCGCCTCGCGCAGCACGGTGCGGCCGCGGTGCTCGAGCAGCGTCTCCAGCACCAACAGCTCGCGCCGCGGCAGCGTGAGGCAGGCCTCGCCCACGTGGGCCTGGCGCGTGTGGTGGTCGAAGCGCAGCTGCCCCAGCGTCATGATGAAGTTGGCGCGCACCGCGGGGCGGCGTGCCAGTGCGCGCACGCGGGCCAGCAGCTCGTCCATCGAGAAGGGCTTGGCCAGGTAGTCGTCGGCACCGCCGTCCAGGCTCAGCACGCGCTCGGCCACGTCGGTCATGGCGGTGAGCACGAGCACGGCGCAGGCGATGTGGTTCTGCGCGAGGAACGCGACGAGCGAGAGGCCGTCGCCGTCGGGCAGGCCGCGGTCGAGCACGACCACGTCGTAGGGCGCGCCGAGCGCGGCCTCCTCGGCCGCGCGCAGCGAGCTCGCCACATCGACCACCGCCTGGTTCTGGCGCAGCGCCGACGCGAGCGCCTGCGCCAGGTCGGCTTCGTCTTCGACAAGCAGGATTCTCATGGGGGGGGATGGGGAGAGACCGGACAGGCGGGTGATTCTAGAGAGCCCCACATGAGGTAACGCAATGTTCACGCAATGCATGCGCCTACGCTGTGGCGCTTCCCTCTCCTGAAAGCGCACCGGTGACGCTGCCCTCCCGCCCGAACCCCGCCGCCCTCCCCGTCACGCCCTGGCACCTGGCGCTGGGGCAGCGCTTCGCCACGCTGTGGGTCGTGAAGATGATCGGCACCACGCTCGGCATCTCGGGCTTCTTCGTCCTGTACTTCTGGGTGATGCACCACCCGCCCTCGGCGCCGACGGTGATGCCGCTCACCGCCATCGACCACTGGGTGGACGTGAGCGACGACGCGATGCTGCTGTACAGCTCGCTGTGGTTCTACATCTCGCTCGCGCCGGCCTTCACGAAAAACAAGGCCGAGCTGTGGGCCTGCGCGCGCGGGGCCGCACTCATGGCGGCCATCGGCCTGGCGGTGTTCTGGTGCTTTCCGACGGTGGTGCCGAGCTTTGCGATCGACTGGTCGCAGTACCCGGCGCTGCAGTTCCTCAAGAGCGCCGATGCGGGCGGCAATGCCTTCCCGTCGCTGCATGTGGCCTTCGCCGTGTTCGCGGCCGTGTGGCTCGGCCGCCAGCTGCGCAGCGTGCAGGCGCCCGCGTGGACGCAATGGGTGAACGTGCTGTGGGCCGCAGGGATCGTCTATTCGACGCTGGCCACACGCCAGCACGTGCTGCTCGACGTGCTCGGCGGTGTGCTGCTGGCGGGCCTGGTGTGCTGGCGGCGCGCGCCGCGTGCCCGTTTGATACTGGCTGAGGCCTGAGCAGCGCTGTCAGGCTGGATCCTTCAAGAACCACCGCGGAACCGGCTTTGCCGGGCCGCTGGTGGTGCCCCCGGTAGGGGGTTGGCGCAGCGACACGAAGTGCGCGCAGCCTGGGGGCGAGCCTAGTTCACCAGAAGATCCAAAGCGCCAGGCCGCCGAAGATCGTCCACTTGACCAGGTAGTACGCGCGCTTGTCCCAGGCCTTCAGGCGCTTGCCGACCACGCGGATCTGGTAGATGTACTTGAAGGCGCGGTTCAGGCCGCCCGTCTTGTCGCCCGCGTCGTTGGGCGAAGCAGCGGCGGCCAGCAGGTTCTTCGCGAACCAGCGGTTCACGGCGCTGGCCCAGCGGTACTTCAGCGGACGCTCGATGTCGCAGAACAGGATCACGCGGTCGTGGTCGGTGGTGTTCTCGGCGTAGTGGATGTAGGTCTCGTCGAACACCACGGCCTCGCCGTCGCGCCAGTGGTAGCGCTGGCCGTCGACGTCGATGTAGCAGCCTTCGACACCCGGCGTCCACAGGCCCAGGTGATAACGCAGCGAACCCGCGAACGGGTCGCGGTGGCGCACGAGGCGGCTGCCCGGGGGCAGCTCGGCGAACATCGCGGCCTTGATGGTGCCGATGCCTTTGAGCAGCTCGGTGGTGCGCGGGCACAGCACGGCGGCCGAAGGATGCGCCTCGTCGTACCACTTCAGGTAGAAGCGCTTCCAGCCGCTCTTGAAGAAGGAGTTGAAGCCCACGTCGTTGAACTGGCTCGAGGCCTTGATGCTGCCGCCGTTGCGCATGGCCAGCGCCTCTTCGCGGATCACTTCCCAGTTTTCCTCGAGGATGCGCATCTCGGGGAACTGCGCGGGCGACAGGTACGGCGTACCGGGCACCTTCGAAAAAAGGTACATGAAGACGTTCAGCGGCGCCAGGAAGGTCGAGTGATCAGAGAGCTGTCTGAAGAACTTGTGCCGGACCTGGCCACGGAAGTGAACGTAGAGTGCGCTGAGCACGAAGATGGCAAGAATGACCCACTTCATTGGTGAAAGTGTCCTGTAGACGAGCGCCGGGGGAGCCGGCTAGTGTAAATCCTTGCCCCGGAACAGGCCCGGCCGGGGCCTTTTCCCCCGGGCTCAGGCGCCGACGAGCAAAGGCTGCGGCACGTCGGCCTGCGCCAGCGGCAGCCGCACCGTGGCCAGCAGGCCGCCACCCGCGGCCTCGCCCAGCACCGCGTCGCCGCCGTGCCGGTCGACCACCGACTTGACGATCGCCAGGCCCAGCCCGCTGCCGCTTTGCGTCTGGTCGGGGTTGCGGAAGAAGCGGTCGAACACGCGCTCGCGCAGCGCGGGCGGAATGCCCGGGCCCGTGTCGGCCACGGTCAGCAGCGCCCGCGCGCCCTCGCGCGCCACGTGCACCGTCACGGTGGCGCCGCAGGGGCTGTACTTGATCGCGTTGTCGATCAGGTTGTCGATCATCGAGACCAGGCTTTCGCGCTCGCCGAGCACCGGCACGGCGTCGTCGCACACCAGTTCGAGCTCCACGCCGCGCGCACGCGCCAGGCCCTCGATCATGGCCAGCCGGTCCTGCACCAGCCCGTCGAGCGACAGCATCACCGGCAGCGCGTTGGTGGCGACGGCGTCGCTGCGCATGAGCTGCAGCAGCTGCCCCACCAGCCGGGCCGCGCGGTCGTTGCTGCGCAGCAGGTTGGCCATGAGTTCGCGCTGGCCCTCGTCGCTGCTCTGCTCCTTCAGCGCCTCGACGTTCACGCGCATGGCCGCCAGCGGCGTGCGCAACTCGTGCGCCGCGTCGGCGATCAGGCTGCGCTCGCGTGTGGTGCTGTCGCGCACCCGCAGCAGCAGGCTGTTGATGCTCTGCACCATCGGCTTGAGCTCCTTGTGCGGCGGCGTGTACGACAGCGGCGTCAGGTCGTCGGGGCCGCGCTCGGCGGTCTCGCGGCTCACCTGGCGCCACGGACGCAGCGCCAGCCGCACCGACAGCCAGGCGGGAAAGACCAGGAACGGCAGGCTGATCACCAGCGGCAGCAGGTAGTAGCCGCGCGACAGCACGGTGACGGCCAGCCGCCACACGCTGGGCTCGGCCAGCACCACGCGGGTGTCGGCGATGGGCGAGGCCATCGTGCGCGCGCGCCACTCGCGGCCGCCCGCGACCACGGTCTCGTTGCGGTCGGGCACCGAGTTCAGCAGCACGGGCACACCGGCGCGCGAGTTGTAGATCAGCTTGCCGCGCTGCCACACCTGCATGACCGCCAGGGCTTCGTTGGTTTCGTCGCCGTCGCTGAGCGCCTCGATGAGCGCAGCGTCGAAGGCCTCGAGCGCCTCTCGTTGCCGCTCGGGTTGGTCCTCGAGCTTCTGCGCGATGGAGATCGCCGCCTTGAAGATGCTGGTGAACCGGAGCAGCCCCGGGTCCTTGTACGAGTCGTACAGCAGCAGCCCCACGGCCGAGGTCCACAGCAGCGCGACCACGGCCATCTGCGCCACCAGCAGGCGGCGCATCAGGGACGGCTGGTTCCAGTTCTTCCAGCCGCGCGCCAGCTGGCGCATCATTTCGACGGGCTCCGCACCAGCGACTGGGTGTCGATCACATAGCCGATGCCGCGCACCGTGCGGATGTAGCCCTGCCCGATCTTCTTGCGCAGGTTGGAGATGTGCACCTCGAGCGAGTTGCTGCCGTTGGCCTGGCCGCCGGGCAGCACCTGCTCTTCCATCACGCGGCGCGTGACCACGCGGCCGGTGCGCTTGAGCAGCAACGCGAGCAGGTCGAACTCGCAGCGCGACAGCTCGACCGGCTCGCCGTCGACGATCACGCCGCGCGTGGGTTCGTGCAGCGCCAGGCCGCGCATGCGGATGGTCTCGTCGTTGAAGCCGTAGCTGCGCCGGGCCAGGGCCCGCACGCGCGACAGCAGCTCGGCCAGCGCGAAGGGCTTCACGAGGTAGTCGTCGGCGCCGTCGTCCAGGCTGCGCAGGCGGTCGTTGAGCGCGTCGCGCGCGCTCAGCACCAGCACCGGCAGGATCTGGCGGGTGCGGCGCAGGCGCAGCAGCAGGTCGAGCCCGTCGCCGTCGGGCAGGCCCAGGTCGAGCAGCACCATGTCGAAGGCGCCGTTGTCGAGGGTGCGCAAGGCGTCGTCGAGCCGGCGGACCCACACCACGTCCAGGCCCTGGTTGGCGAGCGCAATGCGCACGCCGTTGCCAAGATCAAGATCGTCCTCAACAAGCAAAAGATTCATGGGAAGGATTCCAAGCGAACAAGCCCGGTTCCGGGAAGTGGCCGAAGTATCTGCCACACCCCGTCGCCCTGCTTCAGGAAGCCTTCATGAAGGCTGCAGGGCTTCTTCAGGCGGCGTGCCCACACTGCAAGGCTCCTGTTTTCTTCTTCCTGCCTGGAGCCCCGACGTGCCTCGCCCCTCACCTTCCACGGTTCGCCCGCACTGGGCGAACCCGCTTCATTTCCAGCGCCGCGACCTGCTGCGCGCCGTGCTCCTGGGCAGCGCGGCCGGGCTGGCCGCTTGCGGCGGCGGAGGTGGTGGCGGTGGCAACACCGGCCCCATCGGCAACGACCTTCCCGTGGCGGCCACCGACCGCCGCGTGAAAGTGTCGACCACGCCCGACGTCTCGCTGCAGGTGCGCGACTGGCAGCGCAGCGACGACGGCGGTCCCGTGCTCGTGCTGCTCGCCGGCCTGGGCGGCAACGCGCGCTGCTTCGACAGCCTGGCGCCCGCGCTGCTCGCGGCCGGCGCCGCCTCGCGCGTGCTCGCCGTGAGCCGGCGCGGCTACGGCCTGTCGGACAAGCCGCTGCCGGTGAAGAGCGCCACGCAGCACTACGAGGTCGACACGCTGGTCGACGACCTGGCCGCACTGTGCGATGCGCTCGGCCTCACGCGCGTGGTGCTCGGCGGCCACTCGATCGCGGGCAACGAACTCACGCGCTTCGCGGGTCGCTTTCCCGAGCGGGTGCGCGGCCTGGTGTACCTCGATACCACCTTCGACTACACGAAGGACGCCGACACCGGCGGCGAAGATCCGCCGCTGAACCGCCGGCTCGACGAGCCCGCGCCCACGCCCGAGGACGGCCGCTCGATGAAGGCGGCCATTGCGTACCTGCGACGCAAGTCCAAGAACTGGTGGCCCGCGCTCGAGGCCAACCTGCGCGACGCGCTCGACGAGTTGGCCGACGGCAGCGTGCGCCCCAACACGCCCGACGCCGTGGAAACCGCGATGGACACCGCGGCCCACCGCTTCTCGCCCGACTACCGGCCGGTGCGCGCGCCGGCGCTGGTGGTGAGCGCGCTGCCGTTCGACCAGCGCGACCTGTTCCCCTGGCTCGAACGGCCGCTCGATGCGCAGACCGGCCGGGACGCCGCCGACTTCCTGCGCATCTTCCGCCGCGTGCGCCGCGCCGACGCCGACCGCCTCGCGGCCGCGCTGCAGACCTCGCACCGGCTCACGCTGGACCACTGCAACCACACCGACTTCTTCATGGAGCGCGAGGCCGAGGTGGTGCGCGCCATCCAGTCGATGCGCTGGGCCTGATCCTTACTTGCGCAGCAGCTTGATCAGCGCCGCCAGTTCCTCGCCGCCGAGCCCCGCCGCATCGGCGCGCTGGAACAGGCCCGCGGCAAAGGCCGGGAACTCGGTGTTGATGCCCGCCTCCTGCGCGGTCTGCAGGATGCGCTGCGTGGCCTCGACCGAAATGCGCATCGGGCTCTGCGTGATCGCGAAGTCGCCCGACTGGATCACCGCGCCCTCGTGCTGGAGAAAGCCCGCGAAGGTCGGCATGATGCCGGCCACGATGCGGCCGTACTCGGCCACGTCGAAACCTTCGTGCTCGGCGATGCGCGCGCCGTGCAGGAAGCCGAGCATCGTGCCGTAGATGCTGGACAGCGTGGCCAGGTCCATGGCCGCGGCCGCACTGGCCTTCTCGCCGAGGTAGACGATGCCGCCGGCCAGCACCTTCAGCAAGGGTTCGGCCTCGGCGAACACGGCCTGCGCACCCGACACCAGCAGCGGCGTGTCGGGTCGGCCCATCTGGTCCGGCGCGGCCTGGATCGCGCCTTCGAGGTACGCGGCGCCGTGGCGGTGCGCCCAGGCTTCAGCCTCGCGCGCGTCCTTCGGGCTGCCGGTGGTGAGCTGCGCGAGCAGGCGGCCGTCCATGGCGGCGGCCACGCCGTCCATCGCGAAGATCGCGTCGGCGGCGCGGTAGTCGTACACGCACATCACGGCCATGCGGCTCGCGCGCAAGGCCTCAGCCGCGCTGCGCGCCAGCACGGCGCCGCGGGCGACCAACGCGTCGGCCTTGTCGGCCGTGCGGTTCCACAGCGTGACCTTGTAGCCCTGGTCGAGAAAGAGCCGCGCGATGACGACGCCCATGGCGCCCAGGCCCAGAACCGAAACTTCCTTGTTGGTGTTGCTCATGGCAATCCGATGCAGTGGTGGTTGATGACGCCTGCATGGTAGAAATTGCACTTCCATATGGTCAAGTACCTACGATAAAGTAAGGTACTTACCAAATGGGAAGTATTGGAATCGCAAGGAGAAAGAGATGGCAGCGAAGAAGCCCTACAACTGCGGCATCGGCCCCGCGTTCGAGGTCATCGGCGGCAAGTGGAAAGCCGTCATCCTGTGGGAGCTGCACCTGCAGCCCTACCGCTTCGGCGAGCTGAAGCGGCTGCTGCCCGAGGTCAGCGAGAAGATGCTGATCCAGCAGCTGCGCGAGATGGAAACCGACGGCCTCGTGCACCGCGAGGTGTTCCACGAAGTGCCGCCGCGCGTCGAGTATTCCGAGACCTCGCTGGGCGCCACGCTCAATGCGGCGCTGGGGCCGCTGGCCGATTGGGGCGACCGCTATGCCAAGCGCGTGGCGGCGGCGCGCAAGCAGGCCGAAGCGGCGAAGTAAGACCGGCGCCTCTGAAGGCGCGAAGAAACCGTAGCGAGCGCCCCGAGGTCGCGTCGAGGACCGGAACCGTACTCCCGTACGGTGAGGACCGCAGATGCGAGATCGGGACGCGCAGTAGGTTTATTGCGCCTTCAGTCGGCCCAGCCGGTTTCGATTTCTGTTTTCACTTCGGTCATGAGCTTGTGCACCGGGCACTTGCCCGCCACGCGCAGCAGCTCGTCGCGCTGCGCCTCGGTCAGCTCACCCGTCAGGCGCAGGCCCGATTTCAGGCGGTAGATGCCCTTGCGTTCCTCGCTGTCGTCGCGGTCGACCACGACCTCGATGTCTTCCACCGGAATGCCCTTGCGGCGCGCATAGAGCAGCACCGTGAGCGCCTTGCAGGCCGCCAGCGACGCGTCGTACAGGTCGTGCGGCTCGGCACCGCCGTCGCTGCCGCCGCCCGCGGGCGAGGCATCGACGGGGATCTCGTGGTTGCGGATCTTGAGGATGTGGCGCGTGCCGGTGGTGCCGTCGCGGCGGATCGAGAGGGTCATGCCGATGTCCTTGAAGGGGTGGAAAGAATGCTCAGGCCAAGTCTTTCACATACAGGATGGTCGTGAATCCGCTGTGCCATTCGAGGTCGGGGTAGCGGCCGGCCTCTCGGTAGCCGAGCGCAAGGTACAGGCCCTGGCTCTGCGTGTTGAAGGTGTCGGTCTCGAGCCGCGCCTGCGCCACGCCGTCGGCGCGCATGCCGGCTTCGGCAAAGGCCATGAGCGCACGGGCGATGCCCTTGCGCTGGTGCGCGGCGGGCACGTGCAGGGCCTGCACGAAGTCGTGTTCCCAGTGCACCATGCCGACCACCTCGCCATCGAGCTCCGCCACGAAGAAGGCCGGGCCGCTCTCGTCGATGTAGCCCACAGGCTCGCCGCTGTCGGCATAGGCCTTGGCGGCCTCGGGCGTGAGCTGCGGCAGCCAGGTGCTCGCGAAGGTGTCGTCGAGGATGGCCTTCACGGCGTCGAAGTCGGCCAGGCGCCAAGGCCGGATGACGATAGCGCCGGCGCTCACCGGTCCACCGCCAGCATCAGCGTTTCCTTGATCTCTTCCATCACCACGTAGCTGTGCGACTCGGCCGCCACCGGCAGCTTCTTGAGGATGTCGCCCAGCAGGTGCCGGTACTCGCTCATGCCGCTCAGGCGCGCCTTCACGAGGTAGTCGAAGCTGCCCGACACCAGGTGGCATTCGAGCACCTCGGGCATGTGCAGCAGCTCCTGCTTCACCTTGTCGAACACGTCGCCCGACTTGGCCGAGAGCTTGATCTCCACGAACACCAGCAGCGTCTTGCCCAGCGCCTCGGGCGACACGTGCGCGTGGTAGCCGGTGATGACGCCGTCGCGCTCCATGCGCTTGACGCGCTCGGCGCAGGGCGAGGCCGACAGGCCGATGCGCTCGGCCAGTTCGGTCATGGAAATGCGGCCCTGGCGCTGCAGCAGGTCGAGGATCTTGCGGTCGATTCGGTCGAGTTCGGGCATTTCACTCCGCGCGGGGCCTTGGACGGTTTTCGGCAGCGATTTTCACGGCCAAAGCCCTAAAAACAATGGAATCCACTGCATTGTGCACTTTAGATTCACATCATTCCATTCAGATCAGCGGATACACCATGAAAGTCATCGTTCTCGGCGGCGGCGTGATCGGCACCACCACGGCGTACTACCTCGCGCGCTCCGGCGCCGAAGTCACCTTGCTCGACCGGCAGGCCGGCCCGGCCGAGGAAACGAGCTTCGGCAACGCCGGCCAGGTGTCGCCCGGCTACTCGACGCCGTGGGCCGCGCCCGGCATTCCGCTGAAGGCGATCAAGTGGATGTTCCAGAAGCACGCGCCGCTGTCGATCCGACCCGACGGCACGCTGTTCCAGCTGCGCTGGATGGCCGCCATGCTGCGCAACTGCTCGCCCGAACGCTACGCGGTCAACAAGGAACGCATGATGCGCGTGGCCGAATACAGCCGCGGCTGCCTGCAGCAGCTGCGCGCCGACACCGGCCTGCAGTACGAGCACCGCACCGGCGGCACGCTGCAACTCTTTCGCACGCAGGCGCAGCTCGACGCGGTGCAGCGCGACATCGCCGTGCTCGAGGAATGCGGCGTGCCCTATGAACTGCTCGACCGCGACGCCCTGGCGCGCGTCGAACCCGGCCTGGCCGGCGCGCGCGACCGCCTCACGGGCGGCCTGCGCCTGCCCAACGACGAAACCGGCGACTGCCACCTGTTCACGCGCGGCCTCGCCGAGATCGCGCACGGCCTGGGCGTGGACTTCCGCTTCGGCCAGACCATCGACGGCCTGGAGACCGACGGCGGCCGCATCACCGGCGTGCGCACGCGTGCCGGCAAGATCCTCACGGCCGACCGCTACGTGATGGCCTTCGGCAGCTACTCGCGCGCCGCCATCGCCTCGCTGGGCCTGGACATTCCGGTGTACCCGGTCAAGGGCTACTCGCTCACCGTGCCGCTGCTCGACGAATCGCTCGCGCCGCAATCGACCGTGCTCGACGAAACCTACAAGGTCGCCGTCACGCGCTTCGACAACCGCATCCGCGTGGGCGGCATGGCCGAGCTCGGCGGCTTCGACCTGCGCCTGAACCCGGCGCGCCGCGCCACGCTCGAGAAGGTGGTGAGCGACCTGTTCCCAGGCGGCGACCTGCCCAACGCCAGCTTCTGGACCGGCCTGCGCCCGATGACGCCCGACAGCACGCCCATCGTCGGCGCCACGCGCTACCCCAACCTGTTCCTGAACACGGGCCACGGCACGCTGGGCTGGACCATGGCCTGCGGCTCGGGCAAGCTGATCTCGGACCTGGTCACGGGCCAGCGGCCGGAGATCCGCACGGACGGGTTGGCGATGGACCGCTACACGCAAGGGCCGTCGCGTTCGGCGCGCCCGAGCCCGACGACGGCGCCGGCCTGAGCGACGCCGGGGATGCGACGGGCCGCGCAGGCCTGCGCTGACCTACTCGTCGCTCGCGTCGTTGCCCGTCATCGCGAGCACTTCTTCGACAAAGGCCTCGAAGCGCGGCAACGCGGCAGGCAGCCCTTCGAGCGAATCCGCCTCGCCCGCATCGAAGAAATGCGGCGCATCGGCGGGCATGGCGACCCATTCCCCGCCTTCGACCAGCAACCCCAGATACCCCTCCGCCGTCGGCAGATAGAACAGCCCCGCGCTGTCGAGCGTGCGCTGGCCTTCGGCCTCGCCGCGCCCCCAGCGCACGCCGTGGCGCGCGAGGTGGTCGCTGATCCAGCCGTCGCACACATGCGTGTCGCGCCAGTTGGCCTGGCCATCGAATACGGCGAGCACGGGCATGGGGCGTCCTTCGCTGAAGCGTGGTGGGTTACTGCAGGAAGCTGGGCTTGGCGTAGCCCTGGAACTTGCTGTCGACCACCGTCTTGAATTCCTTCGAGCGGTAGGCGTCGGCGATGTCCTTGGCCCAGGCGGCGTTCTTGTCGGCGCTCTTCACGGCGACCACATTCAGGTAGTAGTCGGGCGTCTTCTCGAGCACCACGGCCTCGGTGAGCTTCAGGCCCGACGAGATCGCGAAGTTGCCGTTGACGATGGCGTACTCGGTGTCACCCAGCGAACGCGGCAGCTGCGCGGCCTCGAGCGGAATGAACTTGAGCTTCTTCGGGTTCTCGGCCACGTCCTTCTCGGACGCGCGCAGCGGATCGATGCCGGCCTTGATCGTGACCAGCTTGTTCTGCTCCAGCAGCACCAGCGCGCGCGCCAGGTTGCTCGGGTCGTTCGGCAGCGTCACGCGGTCGCCTTCCTTCACGTCGGCCAGCGTCTTGCGCTTGGTCGAGTACACGCCCATGGGCGCGATCGGGCCCTGCACCAGCTCGGCGAGGTCCAGCTTCTGGTCGGCCGAGAACTTCTGCAGGTAGACCCGATGCTGGAAGAAATTGGCGTCGAGCGAGCCCTGGGCCAGCGCGAGGTTGGGCTGCACGTAGTCGTTGAACTCGACCAGCTTCACCTTGTAGCCCTTCTTCTCGAGGATCGGAATGATGCCGGCCTTGAGCTGGTCGGCGTTGGAGCCGGCGGTGCCGCCAATCACGAGGTTCTTCTTGGCGTCCTGCGCCTGCGCCGACAGCGAGAGGCCGCCGAGCGACAGCGCGACGAGGGAAACGGCGAGGACGGAACGGCGCAGCAGTGCGGTTTTCATGGAATGAACTGAAAGATGAGAGAAGAAAAAGAAGAAAGGGACATCAACGCTTGTCGAGCCGGCGCGCCGTGGTGTTGCCCACGAACTGCAGGATCTGCACCAGCACCACGAGCAGCGCCACGGTGAGCACCATCACGTCGGTCTGGAAGCGGTAGTAGCCGTAGCGGATGGCCAGGTCGCCGATGCCGCCGCCGCCCACCACGCCGGCAATGGCCGAGTACGACAGGAAGCTCACGGCCAGCACGGTGAGCGCAAGCACCAGGCCCGAGCGCGCCTCGACCACCAGCACGCGCCAGACGATCTGCAGCTCCGAAGCGCCCATGGCATGCGCCGCTTCGATCACGCCGCGCGGCACTTCGCGCAGGCACTGATCGACCAGCCGCGCAAAGTAAGGAATGGCCGCGAACGACAGCGGCACCGCGGCCGCCAGCGGGCCGATGGAGGTGCCCGCGATGATCCGCGTGAACGGCACCAGCGCCACCAGCAGGATGATGAACGGGAAGGAACGCACCGTGTTCACGATCCAGTTGAGGACGTGGAACGCCGGCTTGTTCTCGAGCGACTGGCCCGGCCCCAGCAGGAACAGCAGGATGCCCAGCGGCCCACCGATGAGCACCGCCGCCGACAGGCCGATGGCCAGCATCAGGAAGGTCTGGCCCGTGGCCGTCCACAGTTCGGGAAGGATGGGGGTGATGTTCTCAAACATAGGCCAGCTCCTGCGCGTTGCGCTGTGCGGTCGCCACGCGCGGCGCCACGGGTTCGCGCGCCTCGCGTTCGCGGCGGCGCACCAGTTCGTCGATCTCGCGGCCCAGCGCGGTCTTGCGTTCCTCGCTCGGCGCATCGACGGCGAACTGCTCGATGAGGCAGCCCTTTTCGAGGATGGCCACGTTGCGGCACAGCACCTCGACCACCGAGAGCTCGTGCGTGACGATCACGATGGTCACGCCGATCTTCTGGTTGATGTCGCGCAGCGTTTCGAGCAGCGCGCGGGTGGTTTCGGTGTCGAGCGCCGAGGTGGGCTCGTCGCACAGCAGCACCTGTGGGCGCGGTGCCAGCGCGCGCGCAATGGCCACGCGCTGCTTCTGGCCGCCCGAGAGCTGGGCCGGGTAGGTGTCGATCTTCTCGGCCAGGCCGACGAGGTCGAGGCACTCGCGCACCCGCTCGTTGATCTCGGCCTTGGAGTGGCGGCCGTGGATCTTCAAGGGGAAGGCCACGTTGTCGAACACCGTGGCGTTCTGCAGCAGGTTGAACTGCTGGAAGATCATGCCGATGTTCTGGCGCGTATCGCGCAGCTCGCGGCGCGACAGCGTCGTGAGGTCGCGCCCGCCGACGAACACCCGGCCCGCGTCGGGCCGCTCCAGCAGGTTGATGAGGCGCAGCAAGGTCGACTTGCCGGCGCCGCTCTTGCCGATGAGGCCGAACACGTCGCCCTGCTGGATCTCGAGCGAGAGCGATTGCACGGCATCGAACACCTCGCCGCTGGGCAAGGCAAACGACTTCTGCACCGATTGAAGACGGATGACCGGCGCCGCGTTGCCGCGTGCCGCATCAGGCGAAGGGAAGGTCATGAAAGAAGGCGCGGGCCGCAAGGGCGCGATCGCGCAGGTTCGCAAAAAGGTGCCGAGTATGAAAAGAAACGAGCCGAAAGGGAACGAACAAATCGGCTCGTGCTTATATGAAAAATCAGATAAGAAAGACTACATGAGGCGAGTGGACGCCATATCGATATGAGGATTGGTTCGTTCCCGATCCGCGGCGGCAATGCCACATTCGGCGCCTTCATTTCTTCGATTTCGCGCCACCATGCATTCCACTTTCCGCCGCCGCGGCCTCACGCTCGCCACCCTCGCCACCCTCGCCACCCTCGTCACCGCCCTTTTCGCTGGCGGCACCGCCTTTGCGCAGGACAACAAGAACACCGTCAAGGTCGGCATTTCCGTCGGCAGCGCCGAGCAGGTGTTCGAGGTGGTCAAGAAGGTGGCCGCCAAGGACGGCCTGACCGTCCAGGTCGTGGTGTTCAACGACTACCAGCTGCCCAACGCGGCGCTGGCCGCTGGCGACCTCGACGCCAACGCCTTCCAGCACCAGCCCTTCCTGGACAACCAGATCAAGGCGCGCGGCTTCGACCTCGTGCCCGTGGGCCTGACCATCACCGCGCCGCTGGGCTTCTACTCGCGCAAGATCAAGTCGATCGACCAGCTGGCCGACGGCGCCTCGGTCGGCATCCAGAACGACCCCTCGAACGGCAACCGCGCCCTGCTGCTGCTGCAACAGGCCAAGCTCATCACCCTCAAGCCCGAGGCCGTGAAGAACAACAACGCCACGCCGCTGGACGTGGTGACCAACCCCAAGAAGCTCAAGCTGGTGTCGCTGGACGCCGCCCAGCTGCCGCGCTCGCTCGACGACCTGGCCATTTCGGCCATCAACAACGACTACGCCGAGAAGGCCGGCCTGTCGTTCGGCAAGGACGCCGTCATCAAGGAATCGGCCCAGAGCCCCTACGCCAACCTGATCGCCGTGCGCCGCGCCGACAAGGACAAGCCCTGGGCCAAGCGCCTCGTGGCGGCCTACCAGTCGCCGGAGGTGCGCAGCTTCATCGAGACGCAGTTCAAGGGGTCGTTGATTCCGGCGTTCTGATTTCGGTCCCCGCGCCTTCCCCCCGAGAGGGAAGGCGCAATACAGGGGCGCTGCCTGGCGGGTTGGCGGACCGTGAGAAAATGACGGGTTCCCCCGAACACCAACCTCACACAGTCAGGACACCCCATGGACGCAGAACAGATCAACCAAATCGGCGCAATGCTCGCGGACCTGAGCGTCCGTACGGTCGATTTACGGAGGTATCTTTGACTACGATGCCAAAGCTGAACGACTGAGGACAGTCAACGCGTCGCTCGAAGACCCGAACGTCTGGAACGACCCCAAGAAGGCCCAGGAACTGGGCAAGGAAAAGAAGTCGCTCGACGACGTGGTCGTCACGCTCGACCGGCTCACCAACGGGCTGTCGGACAACACCGAGCTCTTCGAAATGTCGAAGGAAGACGGCGACCTCGATGGCCTGCAGGCCATTGCCGATGACGCCGCCACGCTCGAAGCCGACATCAAGCAGCTCGAATTCCGCCGGATGTTCAACAACCCGGCCGACCCGCTGAACGCCTTCGTCGACATCCAGGCCGGCGCCGGTGGCACCGAGGCCTGCGACTGGGCCAGCATGCTGCTGCGCCAGTACCTGAAGTACGCCGAGCGCAAGGGCTTCAAGACGCAGATCGAAGACGAAACGCCCGGCGACACCGCCGGCATCAAGGGCGCGACCATCAAGGTCGAGGGCGACTACGCCTTCGGCCTGCTGCGCACCGAGACCGGCGTGCACCGCCTGGTGCGCAAGTCGCCGTTCGACTCGTCGGGCGGGCGCCACACCAGCTTCGCCTCGATCTTCGTGTACCCCGAGATCGACGACTCGATCGAGATCGAGATCAACCCTTCGGACGTGCGCACCGACACCTTCCGCGCCTCGGGCGCCGGCGGCCAGCACATCAACAAGACCGACTCGGCCGTGCGCCTGACGCACATCCCGACCGGCATCGTCGTGCAGTGCCAGGACGGCCGCAGCCAGCACAGCAACCGCGACGTGGCGTGGAAGCGCCTGCGTTCGCGCCTGTACGACCACGAGATGCGCAAGCGCCAGGAAGAGCAGCAAAAGCTCGAGGACAGCAAGACCGACGTGGGCTGGGGCCACCAGATCCGCAGCTACGTGCTGGACAACAGCCGCATCAAGGACCTGCGCACCAACGTCGAAGTCTCGGCCACGCAGAAGGTGCTCGACGGCGACCTCGACGTGTTCATCGAAGCCTCGCTCAAGCAAGGCGTCTGACCGATGAGCCTGAACACCGGCAGGGTCGAAGCCCTGATCTTCGACATGGACGGCACCATGATCGACTCCATGCCCTGGCATGCGCGCTCGTGGGTGACCTTCGCGCAGCGCCACGGCGTGCAGCTCGACGTGAGCGAGATCCTCGCGCGCACCACGGGCCGCACCGGCACCGAGAGCATGCGCGAGCTGTTCGAACGCGAGCTCTCCGATGCCGAGTGCCAGGCCATGGTGCACGAGAAGGAAGAGATCTACCGCGAGCTCTTTCACGACAACTTCACCGAAGTGGCGGGCTTCACCGCCTTCGCCAAGGCCGCGGTGGCACGCGGCCTGAAGGTGGCGGTGGGCACGGCCGGCGACAGGCACAACATCGCGTTCGCCATGTCGCGCCTGAAGATGGACCCGCTGCCGCTGGCCATCGTCGGCGGCGACGAAGGCTTTTCGGGCAAGCCCACGCCCGCGATCTTCCTGGAAGCCGCGCGCCGCATCGGCGTGGCGCCCGAGCGCTGCATCGTCTTCGAAGACGCGCCCTTCGGCATCGAAGCCGCCCGCCGCGGCGGCATGCGCGCCGTGGCCGTGTGCAGCACCCATACGGCCGCCGAGCTGGCCGGCCCCCACGTGATCGCCGCCGTTCGCGACTACAACGAACTGGCCCATTCGAATTTTCTGGAGACCCTCGATGCTGCTTCAGCGTGACGCCCAAGGGCAACCCATTGCCATCCGCCGCGAAGACTATGCCGCGCCGGCGTTCTGGATCGACACCGTCGACCTGACCTTCGACCTCGACCCCGCCAAGACCCGCGTGCTCAACCGCATGCAGCTGCGCCGCAACCCCGAGGTGCCGGCCCAGCCGCTGCGCCTGGACGGCGACGAGCTCAACCTGGCGCGCGTGCTCGTGAACGGCCAGGGCGCCTCGTTCCGCATGGAAGGCGACCAGCTCGTCATCGACGGATTGCCCGACGCCTTCGAGCTCGAACTCTTCACCACCTGCTGCCCCATCAAGAACACCAAGCTGATGGGCCTGTTCGTGAGCGAAGACACCTTCTTCACGCAGTGCGAGGCCGAGGGCTTCCGCCGCATCACTTACTTCCTCGACCGTCCCGACGTGATGGCGATGTACACCGTCACGCTGCGCGCCAGCAAGGCCGCCTACCCGGTGCTGCTGTCGAACGGCAACCTCGTCGACCAGGGCGAGCTGCCCGAGGGCCGTCACTTCGCCAAGTGGGTCGACCCCTTCAAGAAACCCAGCTACCTGTTCGCCCTGGTGGCGGGCAAGCTCGTGGCGCGCGAGCAGCGCATCAAGGCACGCAGCGGCAAGGAACATCTGCTGCAGGTGTACGTGCGCGCCGGCGACCTCGACAAGACCGAGCACGCCATGAACTCGCTGGTCAACTCCGTGCTGTGGGACGAAGCCCGCTTCGGCCTGCCGCTGGACCTGGACCGCTTCATGATCGTGGCGACCAGCGACTTCAACATGGGCGCCATGGAGAACAAGGGCCTGAACATCTTCAACACGAAGTACGTTCTGGCCAACCAGGCCACCGCCACCGACGCCGACTACAGCAACATCGAAAGCGTGGTCGGCCACGAGTACTTCCACAACTGGAGCGGCGACCGCGTGACCTGCCGCGACTGGTTCCAGCTGTCGCTGAAAGAAGGCCTCACCGTCTTCCGCGACCAGGAGTTCAGCCAGGATCTGTGCGCCGACGCCTCGGCCCGCGCCGTGAAGCGCATCGAAGACGTGCGCGTGCTGCGCACCGCACAATTCCCCGAAGACGCCGGCCCCATGGCCCACCCGGTGCGGCCCGACAGCTACATCGAGATCAGCAACTTCTACACCGTCACCATCTACGAAAAGGGTGCCGAAGTCGTTCGCATGATGCAGACGCTGGTCGGCCGCAAGGGTTTCGAAAAGGGCATCACCCTCTACTTCGAGCGCCACGATGGCCAGGCCGTGACCTGCGACGACTTCGCCCAGGCCATTGCCGACGCCAACCCCGACTCCGAACTGGCCCGCCTGCTGCCCCAGTTCAAGCGCTGGTACAGCCAGGCCGGCACGCCCCGCCTGGCCGCGCACGGCGTGTACGACGCGCAGAACCGCAGCTACACCCTGAGCGTGGTGCAAAGCTGCCCGCCCACGCCGGGCCAGCAGACAAAAGAACCCTTCGTCATTCCGCTGAACATCGGCCTGCTCGACGCCGCCACCGGCCGCGAGCTGCCCATGCAGCTCGAGGGCGAAAGCGACGTCGCACGCGGCACCCGCACCATCGTGCTGTCGCGCGCCGGCGAGCAGATCACCTTCGTGGGCCTGGACGCCGAGCCCGTGCCGTCCATCTTGCGCGGCTTCAGCGCGCCGGTGATCCTCGACTTTGCGTACACCGACGCCCAGCTGCTCACCCTGCTGGCCAACGACCCCGATCCGTTCAACCGCTGGGAAGCCGGCCAGCGCCTGGGCCTGCGCGCCGCGCTGCAAGCCATTGCCGCGCACGCCACCGACACCACGCCGGTGCTGAACGACGCCTACCTCGACGCCATGCGCGGCGTGCTGCGCCACCCGCAACTCGACGCCGCCTTCAAGGAACTGGTGCTCACGCTGCCGTCGGAAACCTACATTGCCGAGCAGCTCGACGTGGTCGATCCGCAACGCGTGCACCTCGTGCGCGAAGCCATGCGCGCCCAGCTCGCCACCGCCCTCTTCGCCGACTGGGAACAGGCCTACGAAGACAACAAGGACACCGGAGCCTACACGCCCGACCCGACCTCGTCGGGCCGCCGCGCGCTGGCCGGCATGGCGCTCAACTTCCTGTGCCTGGCGGCGCGCGCCTCGGGCGACACCGTGTGGCCCGGCAAGACCCTGCAGCGCTTCAAGGACGCGGGCAACATGACCGACCGCTTCAACGCGCTCAACGCGCTCGTGTCGTCGGGCCACACCCTGGCGGCGCAGGCGCTTGCGCGCTTCCACGCCATGTTCAAGGACGAGGCGCTGGTCATCGACAAGTGGTTCTCGCTGCAGGCCGGCGCCAGCGACCGCGGCGGCGACATCCTGCCGCTGGTGAAGCAGCTCATGAAGCACCCCGACTTCTCGCTGAAGAACCCCAACCGCGCGCGCAGCGTGATCTTCAGCTACTGCAGCGGCAATCCCGGCGCCTTCCACCGCGCCGACGCCGCCGGCTACGTGTTCTGGAGCGAGCGCGTGATCGAGCTCGACGCCATCAACCCCCAGGTGGCCGCCCGCCTCGCGCGCGCGCTCGACCGCTGGAGCAAGCTGGCCGAGCCCTACCGCAGCGCCGCACGCGAAGCGATTGCCCGCGTGGCCGCCAAGCCCGACCTGAGCAAGGACACCCACGAAGTCGTGACGCGCGCCCTCGCCGGAAACTGAACCCACTGAACCCCACAAGATCCATGGCTCAACAAAAAATCTCCTTCACCCGCTACCTCGTCGAGCAGCAACGCGCCGACGGCCTCATTCCCGGCCAGCTGCGCCTGTTGCTCGAAGTGGTCGCCCGCGCCTGCAAGAGCATCAGCCAGGCCGTCAACAAGGGCGCGCTGGGTGGCGTGCTCGGCACCGCCGAGAGCGAGAACGTGCAGGGCGAAATCCAGAAGAAGCTGGACATCATCGCCAACGAAGTGCTCATTGAAGCCAACGAGTGGGGCGGCCACCTCGCGGCCATGGCCAGCGAAGAGATGGAAACCATCCACGTGGTGCCCAACCGCTACCCGCAGGGCGAATACCTGCTCATGTTCGACCCGCTCGACGGCAGCAGCAACATCGACGTCAACGTGAGCATCGGCACCATCTTCAGCGTGCTGAAGAAGCCCGACGACACCCCCGGTGTGCAGGAAGCCGACTTTCTGCAGCCTGGCACCCAGCAGGTGGCTGCCGGCTACTGCATCTACGGCCCGCAGACCACCCTGGTGCTCACCGTGGGCAACGGCGTGGCCATGTTCACGCTCGACCGCGAACAAGGCAGCTTCGTGCTCACGCAGGAAGACATTCAGATTCCGGCCGACACCAAGGAATTTGCCATCAACATGAGCAACATGCGCCACTGGGACGAGCCCGTGAAGCGCTACATCGACGAATGCCTGGCCGGCAAGGAAGGCCCGCGCGGCAAGGACTTCAACATGCGCTGGATTGCCAGCATGGTGGCCGACGTGCACCGCATCCTCATGCGCGGCGGCGTGTTCATGTACCCGTGGGACAAGCGCGAGCCCGAAAAGGCCGGCAAGCTGCGCCTGATGTACGAGGCCAACCCCATGAGCTGGCTCGTCGAGCAGGCCGGCGGCGCCGCCACCAACGGCAAGCAGCGCATCCTCGACCTGAAGCCCACCAAACTGCACGAGCGCGTGAGCGTGATGTTGGGTTCGCGTCACGAAGTCGAGCGTTTGACGCAGTACCACGCCGAGAAGCCTTGATTTCTTGGCTATAATCTGAGGCTTCGCCGGTGTAGCTCAGTCGGTAGAGCAGCTCATTCGTAATGAGAAGGTCGGGTGTTCGATTCATCTCTCCGGCACCAATATAGAAAAGCCCCTTTGCTATTAAATAGATAGCAAAGGGGCTTTTTTCTTTTTCGGCGCTACGTGGCACTACTCCTATCCAAAAAAGATCGCTCATCGACTTTTTTGCTACTGCAGCTCCATCGACAGACTGACAGGTAGCATCGAGCGATGTGAGTGCGTCCCGCTAAGTTGAAGTTCAACCGCTTGTCGATCCAACAACCGATACCGCTTTCGGTTCAAGAACGAGCGCGACTGCGCGCCCAAGACCAGGCAAATAGATCAAATTGCCTGCCAATTTCAAAACAAGAAATAAGAGTACTGAATGAGAAAGACCACCGCTGAGTTCAGCGAATTTGTTCTCTTTTCCGAAGAGGAAGTCCGCGCGCTCGACGCCCGTGCAGTGATGCGAGAGATCCGAGGAAAACAGGTGCCCTATGTGGCCTGCCTTGTCCGCGACAAGGAAGTGCAACTCAAGCCAGAAGAAAGGACCCGTCAACTCTGGCTCGCCCGCCTGATCGACAAACTCGGCTATGCCCAGTCCCGCATCGCAATCGAGTACCCGATCACCTTCGGACGCGACAGTTCCAAGCGAGCCGACATCGTCGTGTTTGACGCCGACCGCCCAACGGTGCCTTACATCATCGTCGAGGTGAAGCAGGCTAAATACAAAGACGGCAAGGAACAGCTTCGGTCCTACGCCCACGCCACCGGCGCACCCCTCGCAGTTTGGAGTGACGGCATTCTGGCCGAAGTCTGGCACCGCAAGAACCCCAACTACTTCATGCCGATCCACGAGCTGCCGCGAGCGGATCAGACCATTGAGCAGGTTGTCGATCAACCTTGGACCATCCAGACCCTAATCAGCCTTGAAGACGAACGGGTGAAAGAGGGCAAGTTTGCCCGGTCGCTACGCGACCTGATCGAAGATATGGAAGACGAAGTTCTGGCCAATGCTGGAGTGGATGTCTTCGAGGAAGTCTTCAAACTCATTTTCACCAAGCTCTATGACGAGATGACCTCGCACCGGTTGGGGAGCTCGCTGCGGTTCCGCAACCAGAACACCGCTGCCCAGCTCAAGGTGGCGATCCAGAATCTCTTCGACGACGCCAAGAGGAAATGGCCAGGGGTCTTTCTCGAAGATGAACGCATCCGCTTGTCGCCGGACCACTTGCAAGTTTGTGTCGGTTCGCTAGAAGAATGGAAGCTATTCAATTCCAATCTCGACATTATTGACGACGCTTTTGAATATCTAGTGTCCAAGTCTTCAAAGGGAGAGAAGGGCCAGTATTTCACGCCCCGCTGGGTGATCGATATGTGCGTCAAGATGCTGAATCCAAAGGACGGCGACACGGTGATCGACACCGCCTGCGGCTCAGCGGGCTTCACCGTTCACAGCATGTTTCACGTCTGGCGGCAGATCATGCGGGCCATGGGTCGCGAGGAAAGCCATCTCTTCACCATGGAGGCTAAGCCTCCGCGCTGCATCGACTATGTGCGCGACAACGTGTTCGCTATCGACTTCGACGAGAAAAGCGTCCGCGTCTCGCGCTGCCTGAACCTGATTGCGGGCGATGGGGAAACCAACGTCTTACACCTGAACACCCTCGACTGGACCAAGTGGGACGAGACGGTGAAACAGGACGAGTGGCAAGACACCTATGGCGACGGATGGCGGCGACTACGCAAGCTACGCGCGAACCCTCGCCAAACCGATTACCGCAGCTTTGGCTTCGATGTGCTGATGGCCAACCCGCCTTTCGCGGGCGACATCAAGCAATCCGACATGCTGTCGCCCTATGACCTTGCCCACAAGAAGGACGGCAAACTGGAACGAGCGGTTGCTCGTGACCTATTGTTCATCGAACGCAATCTCGATTTCCTTAAACCCGGCGGACGGATGGCGGTTGTCTTGCCGCAGGGACGCTTCAACAACTCCTCTGACCAGAGGCTCCGCGAGTTCATCATGGAGCGCGGCCGCATCCTCGCAGTGGTCGGTCTGCACCCGAACACCTTTAAGCCGCACACCGGCACAAAGACAAGCGTCCTGTTTTTTCAGAAGTGGAATGACGATTCCGCGAAGGGACCGCTCTGCCCGAAGGTCGCGGACTACGACATCTTCTTTGCCACGCAGCAGGTGGAAAGCGTCGACAACTCGGGGCGCAAGGTCTATCGCAAGGAGCAGGACGACACGTTCATGCGCGACACCCACGGCCACTTCGTCGTAGCGCATGACCTTTTTAACCACGATGGGCTTACCCAGGATGGGGTCGCGGAAGCTTTCGAGGAATTCGCCCGCAAAGAGGGTCTCAGTTTTTTTCGGGACGCCCCTTCGACCAAGACCGCCTGAGCGGTCTGTTGGAGGGGCTTGAGGTCTCGATCTTGCGCCAATCGCAGGTCTTAGCGGACAACCGCGACAAGCGACTAGATAGTCAGTACTTTCGGCGCGCGGCTTTGGCTGCGGACCAACTTATTCTTCGGCACAACCCCGAGCCTGTCTCAGCCCTTTCATCGGAGGTCAGGAGCTTCGGCGCTTATGCGCTCACCAACGAATTCGAGTACCAGGAAGAAGGAATTCCATTTCTGCGAGGAACGAACTACTCCGGCGATTTCATCAGTTTTTCAGATGTATTACGCATATCGGACGAAGCGCATCGCCTTTTACACAAGTCCGAAGTTCTTCCTGGCATGGTCCTGCTATCGATGTCCGGTAGCGTGGGCAGCGTCGCTGTCGCACTCGAAAGCTGGCCCTACCCAATCAACTCAAACCAAGACATCGCCAAGATCATTCCAGCCGGAGTGTCGCCCTACTACCTAGCAGCATATCTATCGTCTCGATATGGCCAAATTCAGATTGATAGGCTGCCCGTAGGCAGCGTGCAGCAGCATGTCTTCCTTTGGATGATCGAGCGACTAAAGATTCCTAGGTTTTCTAGGCGTCTTGAAGCGCTAGTTTCTGCAATCGCCAAAAAAGCATACCTCCAGCATGAGGCCGCCTTTGACGCAGTGAACGCTGCAGAAAGTAGGCTTGTTTCAGCTCTCGGTCTTGCTGACTGGACGCCGCCCGAACCGCTCTCCTACATCGCCCAAGCGGCCGATGTCTTCGCTTCGGGGCGGATCGACGCACAGTATTTCATGCCCGCAAAGGAGCAGGTGCGGCAGTCCTTGGGGGCACTGCCCGGTCAACTTTTGTCAGATCGGGTAGACAGCGTCCGCGACCAGTGGATGCCCGACCGGGCATCGCCGACGATGCAGGTCCGCAACTATGACGTAACCGCTGCGTTGGTGCCGCTGCTGGACGCCGAGAAGGAGCCCAGTTTCGCGGCCGACATTGGCAGCATGAAAAAGGTGCTTAAGGATGGCGACGTGGCGATCTCCCGCCTTCGCGCCTATTTGAAAGAAGTCGCGGTGGTGCGCTCCGGTGATGAAATTCCGTCGGTCGGGTCGTCGGAATTTATCGTGCTGCGACCCAAGGGCAAGGCGATCTCACCTGAAACACTAATGGTCTTTCTACGTTCTGCCCCGGTGCAAACCATCCTGAAATGGTGTCAGGACGGATCGCAGCACCCGCGGTTCAGCGAAAGCGACCTGCTGTCGATCCCCGTTCCCGATGCGGTGGCGCAAATCTCGGCTGAGATCACGAAGATCGTCCAAGACGGCTTCGCCGCTCGTCAGCGCGCCCGAAAGTTGCTGGAGGCGGCCAAGGAGGCTGTGGAGATTGCAATTGAAGACGGGGAACCGGCAGCGATCGCCCACCTCGAGCAAACAGAGGGCACGATCTGATGACTCTGCCGAAATGGGGCAGGCGTGTCGATGAATAGCGGCGAGTGCAAAGGCTTCATGACCATTGAAAGTCCAGCACATGAAGAAGCTCAAGCGCGAGGTCACTTACCACAGCGCATGAAAGGTGCTACGTCTACTGCAATGCCGAAGAGAGCGCGAACTACTTCCGCACGGTTGTCGTCCCCCGCCGCGCTCACGTAGGCGCCGACGCGTCCGCTGCGTTGATCCGTCTCAGCAGTTGCTGCGCAAGCTCTGCGACCTCGCCAGCCAGGTCTGATGCGATCCACATCACGTGGTCTCGGTGCACGGCACCGATCGCGTCGAACCATTCACTGCAGTCTCCGTAGCAACAGCTCAACAGCGATTGCAGCTGGGACGACTTCTTCTCGAGAAGGTCGGCCGCGTCGGGGCAGGTTGCCCTGAGGGAATCGGGCGTGGTTTGCCCGGCGATAATTTGATCAGCCATCTGATGTGCGCTCCTGCAAGGTAATGCACGTTGGTTGGTTAGACGGTCAGGGTGTTAGCGCACCCTGGCCGTCGCCTTTTGTGCCTCACATCGACATCGCTGCGGTGTGCATCGATGTCCCGCCGTGAGGCGCGGCGGTCGTTCAAATGTAGGGAGAGAAGCGCGTCAGCGGAAGCCTCTCACGGTGAACAAATGAGGACTCGCGTCGACTTGTAGTGACGCACGCGAAGGCAATCGCGCTGCGAGCCGCCCAGCCGGCCTCAACCCGCACCCGCCTCCCACGCCTCCACCCGCCGCACCAACGCATCCCGCCGCGCCACCACCTCCGCCAGCAGGTACTGCCGCGCCTGCTCTTGCGCCACGTCGCTCGACAGAAACCACTGCTCGCGCTCGGCGCTGCCTTGCGGTGGCGGGGTGCCCCACCCTGCTTCGCCGTTGGCGCCTCTGAACGCTTCGGTCATGGGCAGGCGGCCGTCGGTCTTGCCGATGCTCGACAGCGCATCGGGCGGGCCGTCGAGGGCGATGCGCACGTGCACGACGCTCTCGCCTTCGGTGCGGATCGATGCGCCCAGGCCGCCCTCGCGATGCACGCGCCACAGCTCGGCCGCGGAGGCGTTGCGGACCCAGCTCTCCAGGGCGCGGACCAGGCTCTCGAGAATGATTTGTTGGTTCATGAGGAATATTTCACACGTTTCTGTCTGGTGTCGGCAAGCGGCCACGGTGCGATGGGGCCAAAAAGCCGTTGTAACTTCTTGCCTTGGCGCCTGCGCTATATTTCTTGGCATGGAAAAGGCATCCGACATAGGCAAACCCACGGTTCCGATCGATCTGATCGGGCCGGAACATTGGGTCCGTTCACGGCGCGGCCCTCGCCGTACGACGAAGGTGCTCTTCATCTTGCTCGGCGGGCTCGCAGCAGCCACAGCAGTGGCTTACAGCTTCTTCGGCGCGGGGCGCTGAACACAACAAGCCACTCGCGCCTTTATTCACTCACACACGCATCGCTCGCGCACCGCGAGCCGCACAAGGCAAAGCCCGCTGTCCGTTGATCCAACGGGCAGCGGGCTTTTCTCTTTGTGCGCGTGGCGCTACTGCAGTCGCGAGCCGCGCGGCAGGCGCTTGGCCAGCCACTCGTGCACGTCGGCGCGGATGTTGCGGCCTTCGAGCAGGAAGTTCTCGAAGCGGCTCGGCACGTACGGCAGGTAGACCAGCGGCATGCCCGCTTCTTCGGGCGTGCGCGCGGCCTTGCGGTTGTTGCAGACGGCGCAGGCGCTGACGAGGTTGGTCCAGCTCCACGGGCCGCCGCGCGACTCGGGCATGACGTGTTCGCACTGCAGGTCGCGGTCGGCGAACACCTGTGCGCAGTAGGCGCAGGTGTGGCGGTCGCGACGCAGCAGCTTGGCCTTGGTCACGCCGGGCACGACGTCGAAGAGGTTGATCTTCGACGCGCCGCGCAGCGCGATGATGGGCGCGACGTCGATGCGCGACTGCACACCGCGCGCCACGTTGAAGCCGCCGCGCAACGTGGCCAGCGGCAGCGCGCCGTCTTCCCAGGCCACGTTGCCCGTGGCGTAGTGCAACACCGCCTGCTCCAGCGAGATCCAGGCTTGCGGCGTGCCCTGAATATCGAGTTGCAGGACGTGTGAATGCATGACGAATCGCCTCCCTTCGCGGCGATGGCTTGTGGTGAACGGTTGGGGTGCACGAACGGAATCGAACCGTTGTCAGCGGGACCACAACCCGCGGCTCTGCCATTGAGCTACACGCACCATTGAAGAAACAGAAGACGAGCAGTGCTGAGCTGCTACCACTCGCCCGACGCGCGCACGCGCTGGTCGAGGTCGAGGCTGTCGAGCGGCGCCTCGCTGCCGCCCGGCAGTGCCGACGAGCGATCCGCCACGTAGCGTGTCCCGAGCCCCACGCCGAAGCGCTGGGCCAGCGACCACACCATGTGCCTGCGCGGCAGTGGTGCCGGGTGCACGGCGATCATCCGGATCGGTGTGTTGCGCTTGCGCATGAGGGCCTCCTTGGTGGGTGACGAAAAAAGAAAGTAATGACTTGAAAAAATGTCCGGTGACGGGTTCCGGCGCCGCCCTATCTTTGCGGCCGGTTTCCGCGGGCGGGCCACGCGTTGGCATGGCCCGGCTCCGCTCGGGTGTGGTCCGTGTGGCAGGAGTTGAACCTGCGACCCTCTGGTCCCAAACCAGATGCGCTACCAGGCTGCGCCACACACGGAAGAAAAACAAAAGAAGCCTGCCGCGCTTCCATTTCGGTTGTGTCCTCACGCGACGGGCCGCGCGCTGGGCGCGGCCCCGTCGAACGTCGCTGCACAGGAGTGATCAACTCATGCACATCCCGCCAGACCGTCGACGCGGCAATTTCTGGCGGTGGGGTGAAGGCACACCCGAAATGGAAAGCGGCAAAAACAAAAAGGCCCGGAACCTTGCGGTGTCCGGGCCTCTTTGCGAGAGAGCTTGAGAGATGCGCGCCTACGCGCGACCTCCACCCGGGGGCACCTGATGAGCCTCGAACTGACCACCCACGCGCAGACGGGCTGCGGCTTTGGCGGCGTACGCGGTGTTCAGGTGCGAAGACAACGGCAGGGGCGACGGCATGTCGAAACCATGGCAGAACCCGACGCGCACGAGCGGTCGGCCCGAAGCGGGTCGATGGCTGGTGAGGGTCAGTGCGGTGTTCACGATGGTTCCTGGTCAAAAATTGCCGCTGTCGGCTGTAAGGGGTTGGAAAAAAGGGACGGCTTGTGCCGTGAATTGGAGGCAACTGTAAAGAGTGTTTACGGCGACGTCAACAACCGGGACAATCTTTTCTTGTCTTGTTGTTGTTTTTGAACAGTGCCCCATACCACCGTCGCGCGCCGCCGCAATGCGCTTGTGCTGCATCGCCGCTTTCTCGAGGACGCCGTCGCGGCGGGCCTGCCCGCCAAGGGGCTCGACCAGGCGTTCGCGCGCAAGCTCGAAATCTCTCCGAGCATGTGGAGCCAGATCAAGAGTGCGCGGCCCATCGGCGACAAGCTCGCACGGCAGATCGAACGGCACTGCGACGTGGCCGCCGGTTGGCTCGACGCAGACAACACCCCGCTTTCAGAAGCACCGCCCGACGCGGCGGAAGAACGCTTCGTGGCGGCCGCGCGTGAGGCGTGGCGACAGGCCAATGCAAAAGGAAAGCGGGAACTCAGTGGCTGGCTGAAGAAGCACGCGCAGGAGAAGAAGGCGCTCGAGCCTGCCGACGGCCCTGCGCCGGCGCCCTAGCCTTGCTCAGGCCTTCAGGCCTTGCCAGCGGGCTCGGCAGCAGCCAACGCCGGCGCATCGCGCAGGATGGCCGCGCGCATGTCGTCGGGCACGGCGATGGCGCGGTGGGTGTCGAGCGAGGTCGTCACCAGCACCTGCCGCACCTGCATGCGCAGCTCGCCCGTGGTGGGCTCGAAGCAGCGCAACGCGAGCGTGATCGAGCGCGAACCCAGTTGCGCCACCGAGAGACCGAGCGTCACGCGGTCGCCCATGCGGCTCACGGCGCGAAAGTCGGCGTCGAGCTTCACGGTCGGCAGGCCGACGCGGCGTTCGCCGATCAGTGCGTGGTAGCCCACGCCGAGCCCCTCGCTCACCCAGTCTTCGACCAGGCCGTTGAGCATCACGAAGTACTGCGGATAGAAGACGATGCCCGCCGGGTCGCAGTCGGAAAAGCGGATCAGGCGCGGGCGCTGGAACTCCACGCCACCGCCCTCGCCGCTCATGCGCGGTCCTCGACCGCGCCGTCGCCTCGCATCACGTGCACGCGCAGCAGCCCGAGCTGGTTGTGCATCTGCTTGACGGTCTTCATGTCCAGGCCCGAGAACATCTCGAGGATCCACTGCTCGTGCTCGGTGGCCATGGCTTCGAAGGCGTTGCGGCCTTCGGGCGTGAGGCTCACGATCCAGGCGCGGCGGTCGTCGGGGCTAGGCGCGCGCGCCACCATGCCTTCGCGCTCGAGCTCGTCGGTCAGGCCGGTGACGTTGCCGCCGGTCACCATCAGGTAGCGCGAGAGCACGCGCATCTTCAGGCCGTCTTCGTAGCGGTACAGCTGCGCCATGTAGTCGAAGCGCGCCAGCGAGATGCCGAAGCGCTCGCGCAGCCGGCGCCGGATCTCGGCCTCGATCTGCGTGGTGCTCGCGAGCATGCGCAGCCACAGCTTGAGCATGGCGTGGTCTTCGTGGCCGGCGCGGGCTTCGTGGCCGAGTTCTTCGGCGTCGCTCAGCACGGCGTGGGAAGCATCGTTGCGACTCATGTGACTTCTCCTCCGGAAACGGAGATCGACTGGCCCGTGACCGACGCGGCGCCTTCGCCGCACAGCCAGCGCACGGCGTCGGCCACTTCGGCCGGCTGCACGATGCGCTTTTGCGGGTTCACGCTGGAGAACTCGGCCAGCGCATCGGCTTCGCTGCGGCCGGTCTTGCCGACCACGTTGGCGACGCTGTTGCGCAGGATGTCGGTGTCGGTGTAGCCCGGGCACACGGCGTTCACGGTGATGCCCTTGCGCGCCACTTCGAGCGCCAGCGCGCGCGTGAGGCCGATCACGCCGTGCTTGGCCGCGGTGTAGGCCGACACGTAGGCGTAGCCCTTCTGCCCCGCCGTGCTGGCGATGTTGACGATGCGGCCCCAGCCGGCGTCGAGCATGTCGGGCAGCGCGGCCTGCGCGCACAGGAAGCTGCCGGTGAGGTTGACCGACAGCATGCGTTGCCACAGCTCGACCGAGGTCTTCAGGAACGGCGCGCTCTCGGCGGCGCCCGCGTTGTTGACCAGCACGGTCACCGCCCCGCGTTCGGCCCGCGCCTGCGCGAAGGCCGACTGAACAGCCTCCGGGTCGGCCACGTCGGCCGCCACCACGCCGTGGCCGCTGCCCGCCAGGGTCTCGGCCACGCGCTGCAGGGCCTGCGCGTCGCGGCCCAGCAGGGTGAGCACAGCGCCCTGGGCGGCAAGGGTGCGGGCGATCTCTGCGCCGATGCCGCGAGCGGCGCCGGTGACGAGGGCATGACGGCCAGTGAGCGAATTTGTGTGCATACCTGAATGGTTTAGTTCTGAATCATTTTAGCCATTTGCGCACCAGCAGGGTGCTACCGCATGAAACGGCCGCCGTTGAGGTCCAGCGTCGCCCCGGTCATGAAGGCGGCGGCCGGCGAGGCCAGGTACACGACGGCGGCGGCCACCTCGTCGGCCAGGCCGAAGCGGCCCAGCGGGATGCCCGCCTTCAGCGCCTGCTGCCGCTCGGGCGGCAGCGCAGCGAGCGCGGGACTGTCGATGGCGGCGGGCGCCAGCGCGTTCACGGTCACGCCGTGCGGCGCCAGCTCCTGCGCAAAGGCGCGCGTCAGCGCCAGCAAGCCGGCCTTGCTGGCCGCGTAGTGCACGCCGGTGGCGCTGCTGACCTGCTGCCCCGCCAGCGAGGCCAGGTTGACGATGCGGCCCGCGCTACGTTCGCGCATGTGCCTTCCGGCGATGCGGCAGCCGAAGAAGCTGCCGCGCAGGTTGATGGCGAGCACGTCGTCCCACTCGGCGGGCGTGATGTCCCACAGCGAGGTGGTCGGCGTGCGCGCCGCGTTGTTGACCAGGATGTCGACCGCGCCGAAGTGCGCCACGGCCTGCGCGAAGCGGTCGTTGAAGGCCTGCTCGTCGCGCACGTCGAGCGGCAGCGCGAGGCCGTTCACTTCTGCGGCGACGGCCTGGGCGTTGGCTTCGTCGATGTCGGCCACCGCCACGCGCGCACCGGCCTGCGCCAGGGCACGCGCGATGGCCGCGCCCAGCCCCTGCCCCGCGCCGGTCACGAAGGCCACGCGCCCTGCCAGTGGAAGCGCGGTGGCGTGCGTCATCCGGCTTTGGCGGGCCGACCGTCCCAGGTCTGCGGCCCCACGCCGCGCTCGCGCAGCTTGAACTTCTGCACCTTGCCGTTCTCGGTGCGCGGCAGGTCGGGCAGGAGGTCGATGTAGCGCGGCACCGCGAAGTACGGCAGGCGGCCTTCACAGAAACGCGCCAGCTCGGCCGGGTCGATGGCCACGCCCTCGCGCGCCACCAGCGCGGCCATCACCTCGTCTTCGGCCAGTTCGGAGCGCACGGGGTACACCGCGCACGAGGCCACGCCGGGGTGGCTCAGCAGCACCTGCTCGACCTCGAAGGACGAGATGTTCTCGCCGCGCCGGCGGATCGCGTCCTTGATGCGGTCGACAAAGCGGAACGCGCCGTCGGCATCGCGCACCACGCGGTCGCCGGTGTGGAACCACAGGTTGCGCCAGGCCTCGACGGTCTTCTCAGGCATGTGGAAATAGCCGCTGGCAAAGGCATAGGGCTCGTCGGCGCGCAGCAGCAGTTCGCCGGCCTCGCCGGGTGGCAGCGGCACGTCGTCTTCGTCGGCCACGCAGGCCTGGAAGCCGGGGCGCAGCCAGCCCATGACGCCGCCGCGCGGCGAATCGGGCGCGGAGGCGATCGCGAAGTTGGTTTCGGTCGAGCCGTAGCCTTCGAGCAGCGACACGCCCGTGCGCGCCTGGAAGGCCTGCCCCGCGGCCGCGGGCACGCCGGGGCCGAGGCCGGTACGCACGCGGTGGTCGCGCTCGCCCTCGCCTTCGGGCTGGGCCAGCAGGATCGGCACCATCGCACCGAGCAGGTAGACCACGGTCGCGCCGTTGGCACGCATCGCCGGCCAGAAGCCCGAGGCGGAGAAGCGCGACTCGAACACCACCTCGGCCCCGGTGAGCGCGGCCTGCGCGAAGGTGTTGAGCGCGTTGATGTGGAACAGCGGCAGCGTGGTGCACAGCACGTCGTCGCGGCCCACGCCAAGCACCTCGGCGCTGTTCACGCCCCACCAGAAGTACTGCGCCTGCGGGCAGATGACGCCCTTGGCCGGGCCCGTGGTGCCCGAGGTGTAGAGGATGGCGAGCGGGTCGCCCGGCTGCACCGTGGCGGGCGGCAGGGCCTGCGCGCCCGGCGGGTAGGCCGACACGCGCACGCCGGCGGGCGGCGTCCATGGTGCTTCGGGCTCGCCGACCACCCACACCTCGCGCAGCGCCGTGCGGGCCAGGTCGGCCGTGGCCAGCCGATCGAGAAAGCCCGCCTCGATCACCAGCAGCTTCGCCTCGCTGTTCGCGAGGAAGTATTCGATCTGCGGTCCCATCGACGCGGTGTTGACCGGCACGACCGACGCACCGAGCCAGCCCGCGCCGAGAAAAGTGTCGAGGAACTCGATGCGGTTACCGCACATCACCGCGATGCGGTCGCCGCGCGCCACGCCATGCTGGGCCAATGCACCAGCGCGCGTGGCCGCCGCATCGGCCGCGTCGGCATGCGTCCATTGCCGGCCCGCGATGCGCAGCAGCGGTCGGCTGCCGAACAGCGCCGCCTGCCGCTGCAGCATGGCGGGCAGCGTGCGCTGCGCCGGCGGCACCGCGCGCGGGTCACTCGTCATCGTGCGTGCCTCCGCCGAGGTAGGTGGCCTGCACGCGCGGGTCGCTGGCGAGGTCACCGGAAGCACCCGACAGCGCGATCTCGCCGGTCTCCAGCACATAGCCTTCGTCCGAGCTTTCGAGCGCGGCGCGCGCGTTCTGCTCCACCAGCAGGATCGACACGCCGTCGTCGCGCAGCTTGCGCACGATGGTGAGGATGTCGCGCACGATCAGCGGCGCCAGGCCCAGGCTGGGCTCGTCGAGCATCAAGAGGCGCGGCGCCGACATGAGCGCGCGGCCCACGGCCAGCATCTGCCGCTCGCCGCCCGAGAGCGTGTCGGCGCGTTGCGCGCGGCGCTCGGCCAGGCGCGGGAAGCGGTCGTACACCGACTGCAGCTGCCGCTTCATCGCGTCGCCGCGCAGCCGCTTGGCGTAGGCGCCGAGCTGCAGGTTGTCGAGCACGGTGAGCTCGCCGAACAGTTCGCGCCGCTCGGGCACGAGGCACAGCCCGCGCTCCACGCGCGACTCCACGTCGAGCCCCTGCAGGTCTTCGCCTTCGAAGCGCAGCGTGCCCTTGCACGGCAGCAGGCCCATGGCCGCGGCCAGCAGCGTGGTCTTGCCCGCGCCGTTGGGGCCGATCACCGAGATGATCTGGCCTCGCTGCACGTCGAGCGACACGCCGCGCACGGCCTCCACCTGCCCGTACGACACATGCAGGTCGCCAATCTCCAGCATCGCGGTCATACGACGCTCCCGAGGTACGCGGCCTGCACACGCTCGTCGGCGCGCACCGCCGACGGCACGCCCTCCACGAGCTTGGAGCCGAAGTTCATCACCACCAAACGGTCCACCAGTTTCATCACGAAGTCCATGTCGTGTTCGACGATCAGGATGGTCACGCCCTCCTCGCGCAGCTTGCGCAGCAGGTCGCCCAAGGCCATCTTTTCCTTGCGGCGCAGGCCGGCCGCGGGCTCGTCGAGCACCAGCAGCACGGGGTCGGCGGCCAGCGCGCGCGCAATCTCCAGGATGCGCTGCGTGCCCAGCGGCAGGCTGCCCGCGAGTTCGTGTGCGCGGTCGCCCAGGCCGATGCGGTCGAGCTGGCGCTGCGCCTCCTGCAGGATCTGGCTTTCTTCCGTGCGGTCCAGCCGCAGGCCCGCCTTCAGGATGCCCGAGCGCGTGCGCGAGTGCGCGCCCAGCGCCACGTTGTCCAGCAGGCTCATGTGCGGGCGCAGCTTCACGTGCTGGAAGGTGCGCGCCAGCCCGAGCCGCGCCACCGCGCGCTGCGGCATGCCGGCGATGTCGTGCTCGAGAAAGCGCACCTGGCCCGCGCTCATCGGCAGCGTGCAGGTCAGCAGGTTGAACATGGTCGACTTGCCCGCGCCGTTGGGCCCGATGAGGCCGATGATCTCGCCCGCCTTGACGTCGAAGCTCACGTCGTTCACCGCCACCAGCCCGCCGAAGCGCTTCACGGCGCCGTTGACCGACAGCACCTGCGTGCCGCGCGCCGGCAGCTGCCGGTGCGGCAGCGGCTCGACCGGCGCGCCGGTGTAGCGCGAGGCGCCCTGCGGCGCGGCGCGCCGGCGCGTCCAGCGCCGCAGCAGGCCCATCACGCCGCCGCGCGCAAAGTGCAGCAGCAGGATGAACAGCGCCGCGAAGGCCACGGCCTCCAGCTGGCCCGCGCGCTGCGTGAGCATCGGCAGTACGTCCTGCAGGCCGTTCTTCAGCACCAGCACCAGCGCCGCGCCCACCAGCGCGCCCGCCAGCTGCCCGAGCCCGCCGGCCACGGCCATCAGCAGGTACTCGATGCTGGCGCGCACGTCGAAGGGCGACGGGCTCACGAAGCGGTTCATGTGCGCATAGAGCCAGCCCGCCAGCCCCGCGAACAGCGCCGCCGTGACGAACAGCGACAGCCGCACGCGGTACGCATCCGCCCCCACGCTGGCCAGCAGCGTGGCGCCGCCGCGCAGCCCACGGATGGCGCGCCCGGGCCGCGACTGCAGCAGGTTGTGGCTGAACAGGCAGGCCAGACCGACCACCACCCAGATCAGGTAGTACATCGCGCGCGGATCGGCCAGCGACCAGCCGCCGATCTGCAGCGCCGGGATGTTCGACAGGCCCGTGTGGCGCCCGAGCGCATCGACGTTGCCGAACAGCATCGCGATCGACAGTCCCCAGGCGATGGTGCTCAGCGGCAGGAAGTGCCCGCCCAGCCGCAAGGTGAGCATGCCGATCGCCAGCGCCGACAGCCCGGTGAGCAGCAGCGCGAACAGCAACCCCAGCCACGGCGACAGGCCCTGCGCGGTGGTGAGCCACGCGGTGGCGTAGGCCGCAATGCCCACGAAAGCCGCCTGGCCGAACGAGGTGGCGCCGCCCACGCCGGTGAGCAGCACGAGGCCCAGCGCCACCAGCGCGCCGATGCCGATGTCGTTGAGCAGCGAGACCGTGAAGCTGCCCGCCACGGCCGGCACCAGGGCCAGCACGACGATCACGCCCGCGATCCACGCCATGCGTTTGGTGTTGCCGTTCATTGGTCCACCTCGTCTTCTTCCTCTTCCGAATGGGCCGCCATGAAGGAGCGCAGCATGAGCACCGGGATCAGCAGGCTGAACACGATCACGTCTTTCAGCGCGCCGCTCCAGAACGACGCGAAGCTCTCGACCACGCCGACCGCCAGCGCGCCGATGGCCGTCATCGGGTAGCTCACGAGCCCGCCGATGATCGCGGCCACGAAGGCCTTCAGGCCGATGATGAAACCCGAGTCGTAGTACATGGTGGTCACCGGCGCGATCAGCACGCCGATGAGCCCCGCCAGCAGCGAGGCGCAGCCGTAGGCCAGCAGCGCCGTGCGCACCGGCCGGATGCCGACCAGCCGCGCGCCCACGCGGTTCACGGCCGTGGCGCGCAGCGCCTTGCCGGCCACCGTGCGCTCGAACACCAGGAAGAACAGCCCGCTCAGCACCACGGCCGCCCCCACCATCAGCACCACCTGGCCGCTGACCGTGAAGCCGTCGCCCAGCGTGAACACCGCGCTCGTGAGCGGCGTGGTGCGCGAACCTTCAGGCCCGAAGAACAGCAGGCCCAGGCCCGAGAGCAGAAAGTGCAGCGCCAGCGACACGATCAGCAGCACCAACACCGAGGCATCGGCGATCGGCTGGAACACCACGCGCGCCAGCAGCGGCGCGATGGGCACCACCAGCAGCACCGCCACCGCGATGTGCACCGCCACCGGCACGCCGGGCCGCGCCGCCAGCCAGGCGAGCACGCACGGAATGGCCGGCAGCACGCCCCACATCAGCACCGCCTTCGGTATGCGCGCGGCCTCGCCGCGCCGCAGCAGGCTGCCGATTTCGGTGGCCAGCGCCAGCGCGGCCAGCACCGCGACCATGCCGATGGTCGGCGGCACGCGGCCGGTTTCGAAGGCCGCCAGCGACAGCGCGGCAAAGGCCGCGATGTCACCGAACGGCACGAACACCACCCGCGTGACCGAGAAGATCAGCACCAGCCCGAGCCCGGCCAGCAGATAGACGGCACCGTTGGCCAGGCCGTCGGTGACGAGGATCAATGCCACGTCCCAGTTCATAGAAAAACCTCTGTCGGAGTCATCGTTGTCGTTGTCGTGAAGGGAAACAGGAGATTCAAGGGGCGAGCTTCCATTGGCCGTTGTCGAGCTTGACGATCACGCGCGCGCGCTCGTCCACGCCGTACAGGCTGCCGGGCTTGAAGGTGTAGACGCCGTGCGTGCCGACCACTTCCTTGGTGCTGAAGATGGCGTCGCGCAGCGCCACGCGGAACTCGGGCGTGCCCGGCTCGGCCTTCTTCATGGCGCGCGAGGCGGCGTCGGCGAACACCAGCCAGCCGTCGAACGAGTAGGCCGAGAAGGCGTCGCTGGTGGGTGCGTTGTTGACCTTCTGGAACACGGCGCGGAAGTCGGTCGCGATCTTCTTGGTCGGGTAGTCGGCCGGCAGCTGCTCGGCGACGATCACCGGGCCCGTGGGCATCAGCGCGTTCTGGCCGGCCGCGCCGACCACGCGCACGAAGTCGGGGTTGATCAGGCCGTGCTGGCCGTACACGCCGCCCTTGAAGCCGCGCTCCTGCAGCGCCAGGAACGGCAGCGCGCCCGGCGTGCCGGCGCCGCCGGTCATCACCGCGTCGGGGCGCAGCGCCACGATCTTCAGCACCTGGCCCGTCACCGAGGCGTCGGCGCGCGCGTAGCGCTCGTTGCTCACGACCTTGATGCCGGCGCCCGGCGCGGCCTTCATGAGGGCTTCGTACACCAGGTCGCCCCAGGCGTCGGAAAAGCCGATGTAGCCCACGGTCTTGACGTTGTTGCGCTTCATGCGCTCGACCACCGCGTCGATCATCAGTTGCGTGGGCTGCGCCACCGTCATGACCCACGGGTTCTCGTTGGGGTCGAGCAGGATGGGCGTGAGGCCGATCATCGGCGTCTTCGCCTCCTTGCCCACCTGCGCCATCGCGATGGCCGACGGCACGCCCGAGGTGCCCATGAGCACGTCGACCTTTTCGTCCTCGATGAGCTTGCGCGCGTTGCGCCCGGCCGTGGTCGGGTCGGAGCCGTCGTCCAGCACCACGAGCTGGATCTTGCGGCCGTTGACCTCGCCCTTGTAGGCCAGCGCGGCCTGCATGCCCTTGGCGTACGGCACGCCCAGCGAGGAGTTGGGGCCCGACAGCGACACGCTGAGTCCGACCTTGAGGTCGGCCGCCAGTGCGCTCGCCACACCACAGGCGGTCAGCGCCGCGGCGAGGGCACCGCGCGTCAAGGTCTGCATCAGGTTCTTCATGTCGTAGCTCCAGTGAGGAAGGATGGAAGGAACGGAAACTCAGATGAACAACTGAATGGCCGGCAAGGGGCGCGCGGCATTGAGCAGGTCGATGCGCTTCTCGCGGATCGACCAGCCTGTGGGGGTGCGAATGAGGTGATGGCGGGCGGTGCCGCTCAGCAGCAGCTGGTCGTCGCCGCGCGCCTCGATGTAGAGAAAGGGCGTGCGCAGGTGAACTTCGTCGGCGCCCTCTTCCTCGATGCGCGAGGGCTGCAGCACATGCTGGCTGTGGCTGGCCGGGTGCTGCGAATGCGCGCGCGGGTTCTTCAGGCGCTCCACGCGCAGCTGCAGCAGCAGCCGGTCTTCGTAGGCCAGCGAGTTGTGCGAGAACGGATCGGCCTGCGCCGCGCCGAGCAGCGGCACCCAGTAGTGGCCGCCGTCGGCGAACAGGGCCAGCCAGTCGTCGAAGCGGCGCGCGTCGAGCAGGGCCGCCTCGTGGGCGATGAAGTCGCGCGGGTCGTTCATGCCGCCACCTCCGGCGTCATGGCCCGGGCCCAGGCACGGAACTGGTTGCGCATGAGCAGCTCGTTGGTGCCGTTGGTGGTCACCGTGGCCTGCTGCGTCTCGGCCGGGTCGTGGTTGCGGTGCAGGCTGATCCACTCGTTGCCGCCGGCACGCAGGCCCTTCTGGATGCTCTCGAACAGGTGCACATCGTCGTGCGCCACCACCGACATCGGCGAGAACACGAGCCGGTTGTAGCTCATGGCGCGCTCGAACAAGAGCGCGGGCGCACCGGCCGCGCGGAAGCTCCAGGCCTCGATGAGCGTGCGGTTGGCCGCCAGCGGACGGATCACGCGGATGGCCTGCGGCGAGCCCTTGACCGACAGGCTCGGGTACAGCACCGAGTTCTGCGGCGAGCGCTGCAGGATGTCGGCGGCACGCTCTACGCCGTGCGCGGCCTGCATCGCGGCCTCGTACTCGGGCAGCTGCGCGTAGTTGGAATGGATGCTGAAGTTCACGCCCAGCACGCTGTGGCCGTTGGCGAACACGCGCCCGCCCATCTGGTCGAAGAACTCGTAGCCCGAGCCGAAGGGCAATATCTGCTCCATCGCCATCGGCTTGGGGTCGGTGGGCGCATGCCCTTCCCACAGCGCCTCGGCGGCCTTGGTGGCCGACTCGTGCGTCGACATCGGGTGCACCGTGTCGTTGATGTTCTCCAGGTACATCTTCCAGTTGCAATGGACGATGTTGCGCAGCACGCCGCCGCCCACGGTGAGCCTGCCCTCGGGCGAGCGGTCGACCATGTTGTCGAGCGCGCCGAGCACCTCGCCGAAATAGTCCTCGAACGAGGGGCCGGTGTCGGACAGGCGCACGAACACGAAGTCGCGGTACACCTTCACGTGCTTCACCACCGACAGCCCCTGCCCCGACTCGCAGGCCTTGAGCTGCGTGCCCTCGTAGCCGTTCTTCAGCGGCAGGCCCAGCGGCGCGCCGTCCAGCTTGTAGGTCCACGCGTGGTACGGGCAGCGAAAGAAGCGGCCGGTGTTGCCGCTCTCGTCGGTCACCAGCTGCGTGCCCTTGTGGGCGCAGCGGTTGTACATGACGTGCACCGCGCCGTCGGGCTGGCGCACCATGAGCAGCGGGCGGCCCGCGATCTCCTGCGTGACGAAATCGCCCGCCGCCGGCACCTGGCTGGCATGGCCCAGGAAGACCCAGGTGTTCGCGAACAGGCGCTCCTGCTCCAGCGCGAACAGCTCGTCGCTCAGGTACAGGTCGCGGTGCACCCGGTCGTCGCGGACCAGCGCCGCGACGAGATCGGGGCGGTTGCGGTAGGCGGTCATGGCGGTGGGCTTCGGCTAGGCCGGGGTCAGGGAACGAGCTTCCACTGGCCCTTGTTCATCTGCACGATGACCACGCCGCGCTGGTCCGAGCCGTAGCGGTCGTCGGGCTTGAAGGTGTAGATGCCGTGCGTGCCCACCAGCTCCTTCGTGCCCACGATGGCATCGCGCAGCGCCGTGCGGTACTGCGGCGTGCCGGGCTCGCCCTTGGTGCGCGAGGCCGCGTCGGCCAGCAGCAGGTAGGCGTCGTAGGTGTACGACGAAAACGCATCGGTGGGCACCGCGCCGTTCGCCTTCTGGTACGCAGCACGAAAGCCCATCGCGACCTTCTTGATGGGGTTGCTCTCGGGCAGCTGGTCGGCCACCAGCACCGGGCCGCTGGGCACCTGCAGGCCGTCGATGGCCGTACCGCCCACGCGCACGAAGTCGGCATTGATGAGGCCGTGCGTGCCGTAGATCTTGCCCTTGTAGCCGCGCTCGGCCAGTGCCAGGTAGGGCAGCGCGCCCGGCGTGCCGGAGTTGCCGGCGAACACCGCGTCGGGCCGCGCCGCGACGATCTTCAGGATCTGCCCGGCCACCGACGAATCGCTGCGCGCATAGCGCTCGTTCGCCACCACCTTGATGCCGGCGGTGGCGGCGCTCTTCACGAGCGAGTCGTAGGCCAGGTCGCCCAGCGCGTCGGAGAAGCCGATGAAGGCCACCGTCTTCACGCCCGACTTCTGCATGCGCTCGACCACGCCCGCCACCATGAGCGGGAACGGCTGCGACACGGTGACGGTCCATGCGCCGTCCGCGCCCGGAATGGTCACGGGCGTGGGCGAGATGAGCGGCGTGTTGAGCTCGCGCGCCACCGAGGCGATGGCCATCGCGCCCGGCACGCCCGAGGTGCCGATGAGCACGTCGACCTTGTCTTCGGTCACCAGCTTGCGCGCGTTGCGCCCGGCGGTGGTCGGGTCGGAGGCGTCGTCGAGCACGATGAGCTGCACCTTGCGCCCGCCGATCTCGGGCCGCTCGGCGATGGCCGCGCGGATGCCCTTCTCGTAGGGCACACCCAGCGCCGCGACCGGCCCCGAGAGCGAGCTGATGAAGCCGATCTTGAGGTCTGCCGCCGCCGCACCGACGGCGGTGAAGGCGGCCAGCAGCGCGAGGCCAAGGCGGGAGATTTTCTTCATGGGAGCTTCCTCTTCGGGGGTTGGAATGGGGACGAGGGACGGGTCAGTAGCGCAGGGTGCGGCGCGATTCGAGGTCGGCATCGACCTGCGCGGGCGTGAGCCGCTCCGGCTTGCATTCGAAGCGCTCGAACAGCGCCAGCTGGTCGGCGTAGTGGCGGTCGCGCACACCGGCCGGGCTCACGAAGCCGCTCTGCCCCGGCGCGGCGACCGAGCACATGTCGAGCGCGCCCGGGCGCAGCACGACGCGGTAGTTGAGCGTGCCGCGGTTCATGTAGGGGCTGACCTCGGGCTCGTCGCCCGCGCCGGCCCATGGCACGCCGATGGCGTTGATGCGCGAGAAGCGGTGCCGCACCACGGGCGTGGTCCACGCGGCCATGTCGGGCCCGAGGCGCGTGCGCAGCTCGCCCACCGCATCGGTCAGCGCGGCGCGCACCATCGTGCGCGGGTCTTGCCCGTTGAAGAAGTCGTGGCGCTGCGGCACACCCGAGGCCGGGCCGCTCAGCGCGTTCCACAGCAGCTTGGCCACGGCCGCGGGCTGGGCGCTGCCCGGCGAGCCGCGCGGCGTGAGCGTGGGGTAGCCGAGGTTGGCGTAGGTGGCGAACACGGCCGGCGGCAGGTCGTCGGCCAGCAGGCGCCGCGACATCGCGCCCAGCCACGCGCGCAGCACGGTGGTGGCGCGGTTGTCGTACACCTCGCCGCCCGGGGCGACGCGGTTCTTCAGGTCCCAGTTGGCGAGCAGGTCGGCCGCGCGGCGCGCGGGGTCGCCGGCCGGCAGGCCTTTGGCCGCGTCGACGATGAGGGGCACGAAGTAGCGCGCGTTCAGGTCGGCCAAAGCCGCGCCCTGGCTCACGCGCCAGACCTCGTCGGCGCCCAGCTTCGCCGTGCCCTGCAGCTGCGCATGGATTTCGGCGACACGGTCGACGTGCGAGAAGTTCGCGCCGTCCGCGCGCAGGCCTTCGGCGATCTGGTTGTTCCAGCTCGCGAGGTAGCCCTGCGCGGGGTTGTAGGCGCGCGGGTTGGCGCTGAACGGCAGGTTGCCCTGCCACTCCATGCTGCCGTCGCCGCGCGCGGGAAAGCGGATGTCCTGCGTGGCCGGGCGGCGCGGCATGCGGCCCAGGCCGACGGCGCCGATGTTGCCCGCCACGTCGGCGTAGAACCAGGTGATGGACGCCGCCACACGCTCGCCCTGCGCGAGAAAGCCCGACCAGTCGCGCGCCCGCGCGGCACGCGCCCAGCCGAGCATGGTCTCGACCTCGCGGCCCTGCCAGGTGCTGCGCGCGGTGTAGGCGCGGGCGTTGTCCACGTCCCAGCTCTGCACGAAGCCGTGCACCGTGGCGTAGATGTCCACGCTCTGCGGCGCGGCGCCCTTCACGCGGATGACGTCGGTGCGCCGGGTCATCGGGCGGTAGGCGCCGTCGTACTTGTATTCGTGGCGGTTGGCCGGGTTCAGTTCTTCCTGGTAGATGTCGTTGGTGTCGAGCGACCCCACCGTCGAGCCCCAGGCGATGGTGCCGTTGGTGCCGAACAGCACGGGCAGCAGGCCGATGGGCGTGAGGCCCGTGAGGTCGTAGCCCGCGCCGTGCAAGCCGATGCCGTGCACGAACGACGGGTTGTTGAAGCCCTGCTGCGGGCCGTTGTACAGGACGGCCACGCCTTCCTTGGTGCGCGAAGGGCCGAGCACCCAGGCGTTGCTGGCGGTCGGCATGCCTTCGGTGGCGGCCAGGCCCATGCGGGCGACCTGCGTGGCGCGGAAGTCGGCGGCGGCCTGCGCGGAGACCGGCGCGAGCGCGGCGTCGCCGGGCTCGGCGCTCGCCAGCCGGTTCGGGTTGCCGCGCGGCACGATGGTCGGCGCGGTCGGGTCTTCGAGCCAGCGCAGCTGCTCGTACAGCTGCAGGCCGGCCACGTCGCCGCGCGCGGCCTTGAGCTGGTTGAGCAGCGAGAGGTTGGCGACCTCGGCGGTGCCCGCGAAGAAGCGGTTGAGGATCAGGCCGATCCAGACCATGGCCACGTCGTCCGCGGTCCAGGGCGCGGGCTCGAAGCCGTTGTCGATGAACTCGCGCGGCATGAGCTTGGCGCGGTCGGCCAGCACGTCGCGGATGCGCGCGTTGACGCCCGCGGCGTAGCCTTCGAACATGGCGCGGTCGTCCGCATTCAGCGCATCGATCTGGCGGCGGATCGACACCGGATCGATGTTGGAGCGCGTGGCCTTGTCGGTCGCGACGAACTCGGCCCCCAGCACCTCGGCCACGCTGCCGTTGCCCGAGCGCCGCGCCATCTCCAGCTGGTAGAGCCGGTCTTCGGCGACGGCATAGCCGAAGCCGTGGAACAGGCCGCGCGTGTCGCTGGCGTAGACGTGCGGCACGCCGTAGCGGTCGCGCTTGATGGTGACCTCGCCGCTGCCGCCCGGGGCGGTCGCGGCGCAGCCGGCCAGCAGCGCGGCGGCGACCAGCACGGTGCCGGTCGCGCGCCGGCGGCGCAGGGAACGAAGAAGCGGGTGCATGGGGTGGGCGGCGTTCATCGGATCGACGCGAGGGCGTTCAGGGCACCAGCTTCCACTGGCCCTTCTCGAGCTTTACGACAACGCGCGAACGGTCGTCCGAGCCGTAGCGCTCGGTCGGCTTGAAGTTGTAGACGCTGTGCGTGCCCACCAGCTCCTTGGTGCTCACGATGGCATCGCGCAGCGCCAGGCGGAACTGCGGCGTGCCGGGCTCGGCCTTGGTGGCCAGCGCGCGCTGGGCGGCGTCCAGGTACACCAGCCATGCATCGAAGGTGTAGGCCGAGAAGGCGTCGGTCGGCGGTGCGCCGTTGGCCTTCTGGTAGGCCGCGCGGAAGTCCATCGACACCTTGCGGATCGGGTTGTCGTTGGGCAGCTGCTCGGCCACGATCACCGGACCGGTGGGGGCCAGCAGGCCTTCGACCGACGCACCGCCCACGCGCACGAAGTCGGGGTTGATGAGCGCGTGCATGCCGTAGATCTGGCCCTTGTAGCCGCGCTCCGAAAGCGCGAGGTACGGCAGCGCACCGGGCGTGCCCGAGGTGCCGGTGATCACCGCGTCGGGGCGCAGCGCCACGATCTTGAGCACCTGCCCGGTCACCGAGGCATCGCCGCGCGCATAGCGCTCGTTCGACACGATCTTGATGCCGGCCGGCTCGGCGCTCTTTTGCAGCGCGCCGTACACCAGGTCGCCCCAGGCGTCGGAGAAGCCGATGTAGCCCACCGTCTTCACGCCCGACTTCTTCATGCGCTCGACCACCGCGCTCACCATGAGCGGTGCGGGCTGCGGCAGCGTGACCATCCACGCGCCCTCCTCGCCCGGCAGATTGGCGTTGGCGATGGAGATCAGCGGCGTCTTGGTTTCACGCGCCACGCCGGCAATGGCCAGCGCGCCGGGCGAACCGGCCGTGCCGATGATGACGTCGACCTTGTCCTCGTCGATCATCTTGCGTGCGTTGCGCGCGGCCGTGGTGGGGTCGGACGCGTCATCGAGCTGCACCAGCTGGATCTTGCGGCCACCCAGGTCGGCCTTGTAGGCGAGCGCGGCCTTCATGCCCTTTTCGTACGGAATGCCCAGCGACGACACCGGCCCCGACAGCGAGGTGATGAAGCCGACCTTGAGATCGGCGGCCCACGCGCTGGCGGCGCTCAGCGCGCCGAGGCCCGCGGCGACGGCCGCGAGGGTGCGAATTCGGTTCAGGACTTTCATGGCGATGCTCCAGAGGTGATGTTTTTGAACGGAACGAAACGGACGCTGAAATGAAAACTAGAGGGCGAGGCTGCCGACGCTGGTGCCGCCGCACACGTACAGCACCTGGCCGGTGACGAAGCTGTTCTCGGGTGCGGCGAAGAAACGCACGGCGCGTGCCACGTCGGCCGATTCGCCCAGGCGCTTGACGGGCACCGAAGCCGCGAGCGCGCGCTCCTTCTCGCTGCCGGCCTCGACCACGTCGTAGAACATGTCGGTGCGGATCGGGCCCGGCGCCACCACGTTCACCGTGATGCCGTCTGCGGCAAGTTCGAGCGCCCAGGTGCGCGCCATGCCCAGCATGCCGGCCTTGGTGGCCGAGTAGCTCGTGCGCGTGGCCAGGCCCAGCGCGGCGCGCGACGACAGCAGCACCACGCGGCCGAAGCGCTGCGCACGCATCGCGGGCAGCGCGCCCTGCACGAGCTGGATGGCACAGCCCAGGTGCAGGTCGACCAGCGCATCGAGGTCGTCGAGCTTCACGTCGGGCAGCAGCGCGGCGCGGATCACGCCGGCGTTGTGGACGATCGTGGTCGGTGCGAAGCCCTCGACCAGTTCGCGCACGGCCTGGCCGGTGGCGGCGCGGTCGGCCAGGTCGACCTCGAGGCTGTGCATCTTGGGGTGATCGATCTCGGCCTTGCGGCGCGCGAGCGAGACCACCTCGTAGCCTTGCGCGAGCAGGTCTTCGCAGATGGCCTTGCCGATGCCGGCGCTGCCGCCGGTGACGGCCGCGACCTTGGGGGCGGCGGCGCTCATGCCGTGGCTCCCACCAGGGCCAGCACGCGCAGCGGGCTGCCGCTGCCCTTCTCGATCTTCAGCGGCGGGCAGATCAGCACCGCGCCCGACGCTGGCAGCAGGTCGAGGTTGCTCAGGCACTGCAGGCCGTAGCGGCCCGCGCCGTGCATGTAGTAGTGGCAGGGGTAGGGCGGGCGCAGGTGGTAGCCCTGCCCGGCGTCGGTGCCGATGGCTTCGGAACCGAAGCCCAGCACGTCGCGCTGTTCGACCAGGAAGCGCACGGCCTCGGTGCTCGGGCCGGGCGTGTGCTGGCCGGTCTCGTCGAAGTTCTGGTACGCCTCGGGGTCGGTGCGCTTGGACCAGTCGGTGCGCATGAGCACCCACGCGCCCTTGGGGATGCGGCCGTGCGCGGCCTCGTAGGCCTCGATGTCTTCGAGCGTCAGCAGGTAGTCGGGGTCGTCCTTCACCTGCGGCGAGCAGTCGATCACGCAGGCCGGCGCCACGAAGTGCTGCACGGGAATGGTGTCGACCGAGTTGTTCGGCAGGTCGCGGCCCGAGATCCAGTGGATCGGCGCGTCGAAGTGCGTGCCGGTGTGCTCGCCGCACGAGAAGTTGTTCCAGTACCAGCCCGGGCCGCGCTCGTCGTACTTGGACACCTCCTCGATGCGGAAGGGCCAGCACTGGCCCATCTCGGGCGGCAGCGCGATCTGCGGGAACTCGGGCGTGAGCGTCTGCGTGAGGTCGATCACGCGGATGCGGCCGCTGGCCATGGCGGTCACGAGGCTGCCGAGGACTTCGGCGGCGGACATCAGTTCGGTTGTCGTGGTCATTCGTGTGGCTCCTGTTCTCAGCCGCCAGCGGCCAGTTCGCGTTCGAGCACCTTCGGGTTGTCGCGCCAGCGCTCCAGCCACTCCTGCGCCACGTCGCCCGGGTACACGTCTTCCACGCCGTCGCGCAGCGCCTTCACGATGGCGTTGGCCAGCGCGGTGGATGCCAGCTTGGGCGGCGGCGTGTGCTGGTTCCATTCGTCGTCGATGGGGCCGGGGAACACGTTGATCACGCGGATGCCAGCGGGCCGCATCTCGGCGCGCAGGCACTGCGCGAGCGAATGCGCCGCGGCCTTCGAGGCGCTGAAGGTGCCGTGCGGCGGGAAGTTGCTCAGCGCGTAGATCGACAGCAGGTTGACCCACGCCGTCGCGCCCGTGGCGCCGTCGGCCGAGCGGCCCTTGAGCGCGGGGCCGAACTCCTGCGCCAGGCGCAGCAGGCCGAAGTAGTTGATGTCCATCTCGGCCTTGGCCACGTCGGTGCCGCGGCGCGCACCGATGCCGAAGGTGCGGTGCACCTCGGCGTTGTTGATCACGATGTCGACCTTGCCGCCGATGGAGCCGGCCAGCTCGGTCACCTGGCGGCCGTTGGTGAGGTCCAGCGGCACGAGCGTGACCTGCGGCAGCGCCGAGATGTCGTCGAGCCCGTCGCCCATCTTCTTCCACGGTTCGGCATGGCCGACCCAGACGATGTCGGCGCCGGCCTTCACCAGCGCACGCACGAGGGCCTGGCCCGTCTCGGTCTTGCCGTCGGTCACCAGCACCTTGCGGAACTTGGGGTCGCTGGTCATTTCGCGCAGCATCTTGTCGTCGGCCATGTGGGGACTCCCTTCAGTCGGAAAAGCAATGAGGACGGCCTGGCCGGCGCGGTCGAGCCGGGCGCCGACGCGCACGCGCGTGGGCGCATCGCCGACCTCGCCGTGCAGGTGGACCATGAGCGTGGGGCCGGCATCCAGGTGCACCAGGCCCAGCCGCCAGGGCAGCCGCTCGCGAAAGAACAGGTCGTTGCTGTGGTGCAGCGTGGTGCTGCCGAGCAGCGCGCCCTCGCCGCTCTGCTGGCGCCAGCGCAACGCCGACGACAGGCACTTGTGGCAGACCTCGCGCGGCGGGTACTGCACCGTGCCGCAGTCTTCGCAGGTCTGCAGCTCGAAGCGGCCTTCGGCGGCGGCGGCCGTGAGGCCGAGCGCGACACGGCCGCGCGCGCCGGGCGGCAGGTTCATCTGCCGGGTGCGCAGCACCGGGTTCTTGCGCGGGGGGCGCATCATCGGCATGGTCATGCGGGTCTCCCGAGGATGACGGCGCCTGTGCAGAGGCAGCGGTCATAGGTCACCATGCCGAAACCGGCGACGAGGCCCAGCTGGGCATTGGGCACGGCGCGCGCGCCGGCCTGGTCGGTCAACTGGCGAATTGCCTCGACCACGCCGAGGAAGCCACCCGCCGCACCGGCCTGCCCGGCCGAGAGCTGGCCGCCGCTGGTGTTGTTCGGAAAGCTGCCGTCGAAGGTCATGGTGTTGGCCTGCACGAAGGCCGAGCCCTCGCCCTTCTCGCAGAAGCCCAGGTCTTCGAACTGCATCATCACGATGACGGGGTAGTCGTCGTAGGTCTGCACGAAGTCGAGCGCGGCGGGCTGCACACCGGCCTGCGCGTAGAGGTCGTCGCGGTCCTTGCGCCAGCCGCCCTGCACCATCACCGGGTCTTCGGCGTAGGCGTTGTGGCGCTCGATGGCGCCGCGGATGACGACGTGCGCCAGGCCCAGGTCGCGCGCACGCTCCTCGCTCATCACGAGGAAGGCGTCGGCGCCGGCGCAGGGCATCACGCAGTCGAACAGGTGGATCGGGTCGGAGATCGGCCGCGCGGCCATGTACTCGTCGAGCGTGAGGCCCTTCTTGAACATGGCGTTGGGGTTGCCCAGCGCGTTGGTGCGCTGGTCCACGCAGATGCGGCCGAAGTCTTCGCGCGTGGCGCCGTAGGTGCGCATGTAGTTGGCGGTGATGAACGCGAAGATCGAGTTCGGGCCGCCCGAGCCGTAGGGGTAGCTGGCGTCGCGCGCGAAGTTGCTGAAGCTGCCCAGCGTCTGGCGAAAGGAGTCGACGTGGTTGGTGTCGGCGCCCACGCAGGCGACGATGTCGGCATCGCCCGCCTGCACCGCACGCGCGGCGCGGCGCAGGCACATCACGCCCGAGGCGCCGCCGGTGGGCATGTGGTCGAGCCAGCGCGGCGACAGGCCCAGGTGCTGCGTGACGCCCACGGCCGTGTCGGGTGCGAGCGAGAAGCTGCTCAGGCACAGGCCGTCGATCTGCTCCTTGGCCACGCCGCTGGCCTGCACCAGCGCGTCGATGGCCTGGCCGACGAACCAGTGCGCGGTGCGCGTGGAGTAGCGCACGTAGGGCACGGTGACGGGCACCGCGACCGCGACGCCTTCGTAGGAAAGCCGGTTGCGTTTCGTCATGCCTGCCTCTTCTTCATGGAGCGCGTGTCGATGCAATGGCCCTGGCCCGGCAGCGACTGCGCCATCTCGCGCAGCTGGCCGCGCTGGATCTTCTGCGAAGGCGTGAGCGGCAGCGCGTCGACGAAGGCCACGTAGCCGGGCGCCTTGTAGTACGCCAGCTGCGCGAGCGCATGCTGGACGATGCTGGCCGCGACCGCTTCGCGCTGCGACGCATCGCTGCCGTCGCGCAGCACGATGCAAGCGAGCACCTCGTCGCCGCGCACCGCATCGGGCGTGGCGGCCACGGCCGAGGTCTTCACGGCCGGGTGCTGGTTGAGCACGCTCTCGACCTCGACGGCCGAGATGTTCTCGCCGCTGCGGCGGATCACGTTCTTCTTGCGATCGACGAAGAAGAAGTTGCCGTCGGCATCGCGGCGCACGAGGTCTCCGGTGTGGAACCAGCCGTCGGCCCAGGCTTCGCGCGTGGCTTCTTCGTCCTTCAGGTAGCCGGAGAAGAAGTAGCGGCGCGGGTCGGCGCCGGCCGAGCGCACCAGCAGTTCGCCGGGCATGTCGGTGCCCACGTCGCTGCCGTCCTCGCCCATGAGGCGGATCTCGACGAAGTCTTCCTGCCGACCGAAGCAGCTGGTGCCCACGAGGCGCGGCTCGCGGTTGGCCATGATGCAGGCGGCCGCGCCGGTCTCGGTCATGGCCCAGGCCTCGACCAGCGGGAAGCCGAAGCGCTCCTCGAAGGGCGCGTGGTTCTTGCGGTCGACGCCGGCGCCGAAGCCCCAGCGGATCGCGTGGTCGCGGTCGGCCGCCGACGCGGGGGCCGACAGCAGCATCGCGGGCATCACGCCCAGGTAGTGAACGATGGTCGCGCCGCTCTCCTTCGCGCTGGCGAGCCAGCTCTTCGGATGAAATCGGTCGAGCTGCACGAGGCAACCGCCGGCCACGAGCACCACCATGGTCGAGAACGCCATCGCGTTCATGTGGTTGAGCGGCAGCGGCGTGATGACGCGTTCGGCATCGGGGCGGATGCTGCACACGCCGTCCAGCGCGGCATACCACTCGCCGGCGCGCAGGAAGTACGCGTTGCTCAGGATGCAGCCCTTGGGCCGGCCCGTGGTGCCCGAGGTGTAGAGCAGGCCGCATTCGGTGTCGGTGCCCACGGGCTCACCGGCGCGCGGCGCGGCGGTCTTCGCGGGCGGCACGGCATCGTCGGGGCCCATGGTCTCGAAGGCCACACCGGCCTGCGCGGCGGCGGCCTGCAGGTCGGCGGCGCGCTCGGGCAGCGTGACGGCCAGGCCGATCTCGCTGTGGCCGATGAGGTAGACCAGCTCGGCCGAGCGCATCTCGGCATTGATCGGCACCACGCTCGCGCCCAACGCGTTCAGCGCGAGCCAGTGGAAGATGAAGGCGGGCCGGTTCTCCAGCAGCAGGCCGACGCGGTGGCCGTGGCCGTAGCCGGCCCGTGCGTAGGCGGCGCGCAGCCGTTCGATCTGCGCGGCGGCTTCGCCCCAGCGGATGGCGCCGGCAGCGATGCCGTAGGCTGCGGCGGTCACCGATTCGGTGAAGAGGAATTCGGCCTGCGGGGTGCGCGCGGCCGTGGCGGCGAACACCTGGTGGACGGTGGCGTGGGTCATCGCGTCCCTGTCAGATGAAGAGCTGCACGGCCGGAAGCGCCGCGTCGCAGTTGAGCAGGTCGACGCGCTTGAGCGTCATGCGCAGCGCGCCGTCCTGCACCGTGAGGTGATGGAAGAAGGTGCCGACGTAGAACTGCAGCTCGTCGCCCTGCGACTCGGTGTAGTGGAACTCGGTGCGCACCACGAAGCGCTGGGCCTCGGTGTCAAAGGTCTCGACCACGGGCACCTGCAGCAGGTGGTGGCAGCGGCTTTGCGGCTGCTGCGAAAAGGCACGCGGGCTCTTCAGGCGCTCGATGCGCAGCTCGCGCAGCAGCTTGTCTTCGTACAGGTGCGAGGTGTGGTTGAGGCCGTCTTCCTGGTCGGGCACGAGCGGAATCCAGTAGAACGCGTCGTCGGTGAAGAGCGCGTTCCATTCCTCGTAGCGACGGGTGTCGAGCAGGCGCGCTTCGTTGACGACGAAGTCGACGAGGTCCTGGCGGGTGATATTGACGGCGGCCATTACATCGTCTCCGTCATGCGCTGCACCCAGCTGCGGTACTGGTTGCGCATGGGCAGCTCGTTGGTGCCGCCCGTGGTGATCTCGCCGCCCTTCAACTCCGATTCGTCGTAGTCGCGGTGCAGGCTCACCCACTCGTTGCCGCTGGCGTGCAGGCCGGCCTGCATGCCGCGGTAGGCCTGCAGGTCGTCGTGGCCCACCACCGAGAACGGCGAGTTGATGAGGCGGTTGTACATGGTGGTGCGCTGCAGCAGCTCGGGCGGCGCGCCCTTGAGGCGGAAGGTCCAGCTCTCGATGAGGGTCTTGTCGGCCGAGATGGGCTTGACCACGCGGATCGCCTGGATCGCGCCCTTGATCGTGAGGTTCGGGTAATACACGGTGTTGTGCCGCGCCATGCCCAGGATCTGCGCCGTCTTCTCTTCGCCGTAGCGCGCCTTCATGGCGTCGTCGTATTCGGGGATCGCCTTGTACTTGCTGTGGATGCTGAAGTGCACGCCCGTGAAGCTGTGGCCGTGGTCATACGTGCGGATGCCCATGTCCTCGAAGAACTTGTAGTCGGACATGAAGGGCACGAACTGCTCCACGGCCATGGGCTTGGGCTCGTCTTCCGGCTTGTCGGCCCACATGCGCTTGGCGGTGCCGGCCGACGACTCGTGCGCCACCATCGGGTGCATGGTGTCGTTGAGGTTCTCGACGAACATCTTCCAGTTGCACTGGTGCATGAAGCGCAGGCAACCGCCGGCAATTTCGAGTTCGCCCTCGGGCGAGCGGTCGGCCATGTTGTCGATGGAACTCAGCGAGTCGCCGAAGTACTCGTCGAAGTCGGGGCCCGCGTCGTTGATCTTCACGAAGATGAAGCCGCGGTGGCTGCGCACGTGCTTCACGGGGGTGAGGCCCTTGCCGGATTCGCATTCGTGGAGTTGCGTGTTTTCGTAGCCCGTCTTCAGTGGAATGGCCAGCGGCGCGCCGTCGGTCTTGAAGGTCCAGGCGTGGTACGGGCAGCGAAAGAACTTGCCGGTGTTGCCGCAGGGCCCGTTCACCAGGCGCGAGCCCTTGTGGGCGCAGCGGTTCATCATGACGCGCACACTGCCGTCGCTGTGGCGCACGACGATCAGCGGGCGGCCCGCGATCTCGTTGGTGATCCAGTCGCCCGACTTCGGCAGCTGGCTCTCGTGGCCGACGTAGTTCCAGGTGTTGGCGAAGAAGTGCTCCTGCTCCAGCTCGAAAAGCTCCTGGCTGGTGTACAGGTCGCGGTGCACGCGGTCGTTCTGCACGAGCGCGCGAACGGCATCGGGGTTGTCTCGGTACGAAGGCATGGTTCTCCTGGCTCCTTCCTGGCTGGCTTTTCTCAGAGGTCGAGCACCAGGCGCGCTCCCTTGGCGCGCGAGATGCAGATCTGCATGACGGTGCCTTCCGCCTTCTCGCGGGCGGTGAGCACGTAGTCGCGGTGGTCGATCTCGCCCTCGATCACGGGCACGGCGCACACGCCGCACTCGCCGCGCTTGCAATCGAACATCGGGTCGCAACCGTGCTCGATGAGGCAGTCGAGGATGCTCTGGCCGACCGGCACGGTGAAGCGCTGGCCCGACTGGGCAAGCTCCACTTCGAAGGGCTGGTCGCCCTCCTCCACGACGGGTTCGGTGAAAAGCTCGAAGTGCACGCGGTCGTGCTCCCAGCCGCGGGCCTGGGTGCGCGCGAGCACGGCGTCGAGCATGACCTTGGGGCCGCACACGTAGAGCCGGTCGCCGGCGGGCACGGCGTCGAGCAGCGCGTCGATGTCCAGCGGCGCGCCGGCCTCGGCGTCGGCGTGCACGCGCAGGTCGTCGCCCAGAAGCGCCTGCAGCTCGGGCAGGAAGGCCATCAGGTCGCGGCTGCGGCCGGCGTAGTGCATGCGCACGGCGGCGCCTTCGGCGCGGCGGCGCGCGGCCATCGACGCCAGCGGCGTGACGCCGATGCCGCCGGCCACCAGCACCGTGCCGCCCGGGCCGGTGTGCAGCGGAAAGTCGTTCTTCGGCGGCTCGATGGTGAGCACGCTGCCCTCGGCCAGCCCTTCGTGCATGAAGCGCGAGCCGCCGCGGCCGTCGGCTTCCTTGCGCACGGCGATCACGTAGTCGGTCGGGGCGTTGGTGGCGCTGCGCTCGGTGGCGAAGTTGATGAGCGAGTAGTGGCGCCAGTCGGTGGTGCCGTCGGCCAGCGTCACCTGCACGCGGATGTGCGCGCCGGCGGCGAAGCCGGGCAGCGCGCGGCCGTCTTCGGCGCGCAGGCGCAGCAGGCGGATCAGCGGGTTGAGGGCGCGCGCTTCGGCGACGCGAAGCTGGAGCGTGGGGGCGGTCATGGTTCGGGTCCCTTCAGGCCAAGGCGTGCTGCACCAGCGCGGCCTGCAGCTTGTGGCCGTGTTCGTCGGCGAGCGCCGCGTCGCGCAGTTCGCGCAGGGTGGCGGGCGCCAGCGCGGCACCCGCGCGCTCGAACGCGCGCATCACGGTGTCGTAGTTGCGCAGGCCGCGCTCGTGCGTGTCGCTGTAGCCCTTGACCAGGCGCTGGCACTGGGCAAGCTCGACGGCCAGCGCGGGGTTACGCGGTGCAGTGGCGGCGATGCGTTGCAGCCATTCTTCGATGCGGCGGTTTTCGTCGGCGTAGCGCATCGTCGAGCGGCGCCAGCCCTTGCAGGCCGCGACCATGCGCAGCATCAGGTAGCCGCGCAGCGAGCTGGTGCGGATCACGCGGCCGTGCTGTGTGAAGCGCTCGACGACCTTCTTCGGCAACGTGGAATGCATGAGCCAGCGGCCCAGGCCGCCGGGCAGCGTCTCGCAGATTTCCTGCAGGCGCGGGTGCATGTACTCGTGGATGGCGAGCAGCTGGCCCGGCTGCACGCCGGCCTCGCCGTGCACGCGCTCGAAGCGGGTGGCGCGGGTCTTCAGGGCGGCGACGCGGGCCGTGTCTTCGTAGGACATCCACAGCGCCAGGTGGCGCGCGGTTTCGCGCAGCAGGCGGTGGGCGTCGTCGGGCAGCTTCGCAACAGCGTCCATGCGGTCGAGGTAGAGGCCGGCGTAGGCCAGGTCCTGGTAGTCGATGAGGCGGCGCACGCCTTCGAGCAGGAAGTCGTGCGCGGGCAGCGGAAAGTCGCGCTGCACGCGCTCGACCAGTGCGCGCACGGCCGGGTGGCGCGGTTGCGGCGCGGGCGTGGCGGTCGGTGCGACCTTGGCGGGTTCGCCGTCGTCGCCGTCCTGGGCGCGGTCGAAGGCCGCACCGAAGGCCTTGAGGCTGGGCTTCACGCCCACGCCGCCGCGCTCGATGGTGGCCTCGAACTGCGCGCGGCCGAAGGGCAGCACGCCCGAGCCTGCGAGCGTGCCGAATAGCACGGCGCTGATCACGCTGCCCGCCGCTTCGGCGGCCTGCGCCATGTCGAAACGGATGAAGCGCTTGGCGGCGCGCGCGGTGTGGGCGAGCAGCTGGTCGCTGTCGACGCGGCCGTCGCCCATGGCGCTCTTTTCGGCAATGGAGAAGACGCGGTGCGTCGAAGCGATGAGCGTGGTGCGGTCGCGCGTGACCAGCCCGCGCTGCACCGCGCGGCCGGCTTCCATGAGTTCGGAGGCGAGCACCACGTCGACATCGCCCGGCAGCGGCATCAACGCGAGCACGGGGCGCCCGCCATCGGCGTGGGCCTGTGCATCGGGGTACAGCTCGACGTAGTAGATGGTCGCGCCGGTGCGCTGGGCCACGCCCGGCACGGAGGTGGTCTGGGCGACGTAGCCGTTGGCCTCGCCCATGTCGACGATCCAGTCGGCAAGCACGCCGCCGCCCTCCCCGCCCATGGCGAGGATCGCAATCTTTATCGGTTGAACCTTGTTCGTCATGGCGTCAGAAGGCATAGGCGTCACGGCGGCGCGCGTCGCCGCGCTGCAGCCAGCCGATGACGGCGGTGCGCACGCGCTGGCGGAAGCGGTCCCAGGCGGTCGGGTTGCTCACGACCTGCGCCTTGTAGAACGAGGGGCACAGCACGGCCGCGTGCGACACGTCGCCGCAGTTGCCGCAGCCCACGCAGCTGTCGAGCACGGTGGCGACGGGGTCGATGCGCAGCGGATCGGGGTTGGGCTTGATCGAGAGCGACGGGCAGCCCGACAGGCGGATGCACGAGTGGTCGCCGGTGCAGGTGTCGGCATCGACGCCGAACTTGTCGCGCACCATGCGCTTGCCGTCGACGATGGCCTTGCGCACCAGCGGCTTCTCGCGGCGCTGCTTGTTGAGCATGCACTCCGATTGCGCGATGAGGACCTTGGGGCCCTTTTTCGTGGTGGTGAGTGCGTCTTTGAGCGCATCGCGCATGCCGGCGACGTCGTAGGTGCGGCGCATCGTCTTCACCCATTCGACGCCCACGCCGCGCACGGCGCGCTCGATCTCGTGGCCGGTGCTGCGCGTCTTGTTGACGGCGGTCGACGAGAGGATGTCCTGTCCGCCCGTGGCCGAGGTGTAGTTGTTGTCGACGATGATGGTGAGGTTGTCGCTCTTGTTGAAGACCGCGTTGGCCACGCCGCTCGTCAGGCCGTTGTGCCAGAAACCGCCGTCGCCCATCATCGAGATCGCGCGCTTGCCGGCCGGTGCGTTGAGTGCCGAGGCGCCTGCGCCGCCGAGGCCGTAACCCATCGTCGTGTTGCCGATGTTGAAGGGCGGCAGGATCGAGAACAGGTGGCAGCCGATGTCGGCGCTCACGTGGTGCGCACCGAGTTCGCGCTCGACCAGCTTCATCGCGCTGAAGATCGGGCGCTCGGGGCAGCCGGTGCAAAAACCCGGCGGACGCGAATGCACCACGTCGCCGAGCGCGCTCGACGGCTCAGCGGGTTCAGGCGCGGCATCGACGCCGATGGCCGCCACTTCCTTCAGCGGAATCACCTTGCGCACCGGTGCGGGCACGGGCAGCGGCGCAAGGCGTTCGTAGCGCTCGCAGAAGGTGCGCGTGCCCTTGAGCAGTTCGAGCGTCGTGTATTCGCCGGCCACGGGCAGCATGTCCTTGCCATGCAGCGCGGTGGTGGAGCCGGCCTGGCGCAGGATGGTCGCGAGGTTCTGCTCGACGAAATTGGGCTGGCCTTCTTCCACGATGAGCACGGCGCGCTTGCCTTCGCAGAAGCGGATGACTTCGCTCTCGATGACGGGATAGGCCACGTTCATCACATACAGCGGCACGCGGGTCTCGCCGTACACGTCGGCCAGGCCCAGGCGTTCGAGCGCACGCAGCAGCGTGTTGTAGCTGCCGCCCTGCACGATGATGCCGATGTCGTCGGCATCGGCCGAGAAGAACTCGTTGAGCTGGCGCTCCTCGATGAAGCGCACGGCGGCGGGCCAGCGGTCCTTCACCTTCTCCTGTTCATGCACGAAGCTCGCGGGCGGCAGCACGATGCGGCTGACGTCGCGCTGCGGGTTCTCCAGCGCTTCCTTCAGCGTGAACTTGGCGCGCTTGTTGTCGCCAGCAATGAAGTGGCCGTGCACGTGGCAGGCGCGGATGCGCAGCTGCAGCATCACGGGTGTGTTGCTGGCCTCCGAGAGGTCGAAGCCGGTCTTCACCGCATCGACGATGCTCGGCAGGTTGGGCCGCGGATCGAGCAGCCAGATCTGCGACTTCATGGCGAACGCATGGCTGCGCTCCTGCATGATCGACGAGCCTTCGCCGTAGTCCTCGCCCACGATGATGAGCGCGCCGCCGGTGACGCCGCCCGAGGCCAGGTTGGCCAACGCATCGGACGCCACGTTGGTGCCCACGGTCGCCTTGAAGGTGACGGCGCCGCGCAGCGGGTAGTTGACGGAGGCGGCCAGCGTGGCGGCGGCGGTGGCTTCGCTCGCGCTGTTCTCGAAGCGGATGCCGTGGTCGGCCAGGATGTCCTGCGCGTCGGCCAGCACGTCCATCAGGTGCGAGATGGGCGCGCCCTGGTAGCCCGCCACATACGACACCCCCGACTCCAGCAGGGCCTTGGTGACGGCCAGAATGCCTTCGCCGCGGAACACTTCTCCACCAGTAAGTCTCAGCTTCTTGACTTCTTCGACGAACGAACGCTCAGCCATGGATGTCCTTCTTCTTTCTCGTGGGAGGATGCGGCCCCGGGGTCACATCACGGTTCCTATAATGTTTAGAAATGAATGTATCCACAATCATGAATTACCCTAGCCATGCAATCCGCATGCCTGCGGCAAACAGGAGGCGCCTTCATGTCTGAACCGCTCAAGGAAACCCATCGCTTCGTCGATGACTACCTGCCCGCGCTGCTCGCGCAGGCCAGCCAGCTGATCTCGTCGGAGTTCCACGAGGTGGCGCGGCAGCAGGGCTTCTCGGTGTCGGAGTGGCGCGTGATGGCGTCGCTGGCGGGCAGCGACGCGGTCAGCATCGGCCAGCTCGCGCAAGTGACGGTGACCAAGCAGCCGACGGTGACACGGCTGCTCGACCGCATGGAAGCGCGCGGCCAGGTCGAGCGCCTGCCCCATGAAAGTGATCGCCGCATCACGCTGGTGCGCATCACGCCCGCGGGGCTGAAGGCGGTCGAGCACCTGATGGAACTGGCGCGCGAGCACGAGCGCCGCGTGCTCGAACCCTTCGGCCTGCGACGCGCCGAAGAGCTCAAGCAGACGCTGCGGCAGATGATCGACCTGCATGTGCATGTGCCGGTCGAGGTGCCGGACGAAGACTGAAACGCGGGGCCCGGCTAGGGCACGAGCACCGCGCGGCCGCGATGGCCGCCATGACCGCGTCTGGCGATCCAGTCGAGCGCGAGGGCTGCATCGGCGAGCGCGAAGGGCTTCATGTCGAGGTGCAGGCGGCCGTCGGCCAGCCTCGCAAGCAACTCTGGAGCGGCTGCGCGGCCTGCGGCTTCGCGCCGGAACATATTGAGCGGCAGCAGCGCCACGTCGCGCTGCAGGAAGTGCGCGATGTCCAGCTGCAGCGTCGGGCCGGCGGTGTAGCCGACCAGCACGGCGCGACCGCCAGGGCGCACGGCAGGCAAGGCCGCCGCGAGCACGTCGCCGCCGACGGTGTCGATGAGCAGGTCGGTGCTGGCGACTTCTGGCGGTGCGGCTTTCGGATCGACAGGCGTTGCGGTGCAGCCTGCATTGCGTGCCAGCTGCATCACCAGAGAACCCACCGCGCCGCTCGCGCCCGTCACCAACACTTGCTCTCCAGACTGCAATCGGGCGACCTCATGCAAGGCGAACCACGCCGATGTGGTGGGCGAGAAGAACGCTGCACCGAGTGGCATCGGCACGGCATCGGGCAACACGCCGAGTGCATCGTCAGGCGCATCGATCAGCTCGCACCAGGTGCCGTCGAACAGCGTGCCCAAGCCACTGCCGCGCAACCACACGCGTTGCCCTTCTGCATACCGCTCGCTCGCGACGACCACGCCCGCCGCTTCCACGCCCGGCGTGTACGGCAGCGGCGGATGCCGCAGGAAGCGGCCTTGCCACACGGTGCGATCGATGTGGCCGACGGTGGCGGCCTGCATGCGCACGAGGGTGCGGCCGGGTCGCGCCACGGGGTCGGCCACGTCTTCGAGCACCGGCGCGGCATCGAAGCCATGGATGCGAACGGCCTTCATGGCCGCGTCGCCAGAAAGTCGAGCACCGTGCGTGCGAAGGCTTCGGGCATCTGGTCGGGCAAGGGCACCATGCCGCCGTCGATGTCGACGATGCGCGCCTGCGGCAGGTAGTGCTGCAGCTCTGCCGCATGCGGCGCGGCGAACGGGTCGAGCGTGGCGCGCACGATGAGCGTCGGCTGCGTCACACGGCCGATGCGCTCTTCCATGCGGTACGAGGCCACGGCGCGGTGCCCTTCTTCGACACGATGACCGACCTTCATCGCATCGCGCACGAAGGCTTCGAGCAGGTCGGGGCGCTCCGGCGGATAGAAGGCCTGCCGCCTCTGCCACAGCGCGGCGAGGTGGCTGCCATCGTCGCTGGGCGCCACTTCGTCGATGGGCGGACGCTGCGCGCGGGCGCGGCGAAACACCTCGTCGGTGTACGGCGTGGACGAGAGCACGAGGCTGCGCACGCGCTCGGGAAACGCCGCGGCCAGTTCGATCGCGATCACGCCGCCGGTGTGGTGCCCCACCACGTCGGCTTGCGCGATGCCGAGCGCATCGAGCAGCTCGCACGCGACGCGCGCCCACTGCGCAATGCTTGCCGGCACGCCGCCGTCGGCTGAATCGCCGAAGCCCGCCGTGTCCATGGCGATGGTGCGGTAGCCCGCGCCGGCGATCAGCGGCAGCACCTCGCGGTACTCGGCCCAGCTGCGCGGCGACTGGTGCAGCAGCAGCACGGCCGGCGCCTGCGCATCACCGCACACGGCGTGGTGCACCTGCCCCACCGACAGGTCGGCGAAGGCGCGGCGGATCGTCATGACAGCGTCTCGTCGGCCGGCGCGCGCCACAGGCCCGCGTGCTTCAGTTCGCCGAGCGTGCGCGAGAGCACGTCGCGCCGGTAGGCGGCGGTGTCGCGGCCCGCGTAGTCGTAGAAGCCGCTGCCGCTCTTCAGGCCCAGCCGCCCTTCCTCGACCATGCGCCCGACGATGGCTGGCGCGGTGTAGCGCCCCGCGTCGAGCGAGGCCGCCATCTCGCGGCTCGCGTGGTGCAGGATGTCGCAGCCGCCGAAGTCGATGAACTCGACCACGCCGAGCGCCGCGAAGCGCAGGCCCAGGCCGTAGCGCGTGGCCTTGTCGATTTCTTCCGCTGTGGCAGCACCTTCTTCGATCATGCGGGCCGCCTCGTTCATCACGAGCGCCTGCAGGCGCGGCACGATGTAGCCGGGCGACGCGCCACAGACCACGGGCAGCTTGCCGATGGCCTCCATCAGTGCCTTCGTGCGCGCGAGCACGCCGGCGTCGGTGCCGGGGTGGCAGCTCAGTTCGACCACGGGAATCACGTAGGCCGGGTTGAGCCAGTGCATGTTCAGGAAGCGCTCGGGCCGCCGCACCAGCGCGGCCAGCTGCGTCACGAGGATGCTGCTCGTGGTCGAGGTGAGGATCGCGTCGTCGCGGCAATGGCGGTTGAGCTGCTCGAAGGCCTCGCGCTTGGCCTCCATGGTTTCGGGCACTCCTTCGAACACCAGCTCGGCGGCGGCCAGTGCGCGCGGTGCTTCTGCCGCGTTCACGAAGTCCACGCGCGCGGCGATGCGCTCGACCTGCGAGGCATCGATCACGCCGAGCTGCGCAAGGCCTGAGAGGCTCGCGGTGATCTCCGCCTGCGCCTCGTCGCGCAGCCGTTGCCATGCCTCGGGCGTGCGCGGGCGCAGGTCGATCAGCGCGATGCGGTGGCCCGCATAGGCGAACGCGATGGCGATGCCGCGCCCCATGCGGCCGGCGCCCACGGCGGCAAAGCGCGGCGGCGCGGGCTCATTCGCCATCGTGCAACCTCTGCTTCAGCTGGGCCGCGCTCAGGCTCGCGAGACCCAGGCTTTCGAAGGTGCGCGGGCCCTGGCGCAGGTCGCGCCCGAGGAAGCCGCCGACGATGGCCAGCAGGCCGTGCGCAATGGGCGCATCCACGCCCGCATGGCGCGCGGCCGAGGCCAGGAAGGCCAGGCCGAGCTCGGTGTCTTCGGTGATGTAGCGGTGCGTGTGCAGGTCGATGTTCTCGCGCCAGTCGCCCGACTTGACGAGCTGCTTGTGCGCATCACCGTACATCCACTGGTCGTTGTTGTAGTGGTCGGCCAGCGGATAGTGCGGCGCGCCCTGCCCGAAGGCCTCGCGCACGGCCATGCGCTCGCGGTCGAGCCGGTCGGTCACGTCGCGCACGGCGCGTTGCGTGCCTTCGTTGTGGATGTCCCAGCGCTCGAAGTGCTGCAAGGGGGCGGCGTTCATCACCATCAGCGGCGGATGGATGACGGGGCCGGCGTTCATCAGCGCGCCCGAGAGCGCGTCGCCGCAGCCGTGCACGACCGGGTAGGCGCGGCGGATCACCTCGATGGCCTGCGCCTCCTTGCGCGCCGGGTAGACGCCGGTGGGCAGTCGGATGGCGCGGATGGTGACGTTGACTTCACGCTCGCCGTGCTTGCGCGCGAGGTACGGCAAGGTGCCGGTCTCGGCCCAGGCCACGTCGGCGCGGTTGCCGGCGGCCTTCACCGCCTGCGCCATCACGTAGCTGCCGAAGGTGCCCGGCGGCAGGAACACGACCTGGCCATCGACCAGGTGCGGCGCCATGGCCAGCGCGATGTCGTGCTGGGCGATGGCGGGCGTGGGAATGACGATGAGTTCGGCGCCCTTCAGCGCGGCGCCTATGTCGGCGGTGGCAAGGGCAATGGGCACCTCGCGCGCGCCGTTCGCATCCTTCAGCGTGATCGCGCCGGCGCGCACGACCGGTTCGAGCGCCGCCGCGTCGCGGCGCCACAGGCGCACTTCATGGCCGGTTTCAGACAGGTCCGCGGCGGCCGCATAGGCGCCGTGGCCACCCCCAAGAATCGCAATTTTCATGATCGAAAGTCGAGAACAGGTGTCGATGAACCGGCAGCCGCGAACGGACCGGGGAGAAGCAATGCGCCATTACATTACTTTTCATCGATTCAGGTGTCAACCAACTTCATGGGCGCCGGAGTGCTCGGAAACCCGACAACGAAAAAGCCCGCGTTCGTGAGAAGCGCGGGCTTTTTGGGGGAAGCGGCCTTGTTCAGGGCCGCTTGCGAGGGCGATCAGCGGCTGGGCTTGAACGCGCGCTTTTGCGCGTCGCGGGGCACGAACACCTTGCCCGGGCCGCCGTGACCGGCGCCGTTGCCGCGCGGTGCGAAACCTTCGCGGGGTGCAAAGCCTTCACGGGGTGCGAAACCGCCGTCGCCGCGACCGCCGCCATGGCCGTGGCCGCCGCGCGGGGCGCTGTCGCCCCAGCCCGGCTTGCGACCGTAGCCGCCGCCATTGCTGCCTTCGTCACGACCGCCGCCGAAGCCGGCGTTCTGGCCGCCCTGGAAGCCGCGCGGGCCTTGGCCCTGGGCCGGGCCGCGCGAATTGCGGTCGTTGAAGCCGCTGGCGCCGGCATAGCCGCCACCGTTGTTGTTGCCGCGGTAGCCACCGCCGCCGCCCGCGCCGCCGTTGCCGAACTTGCGATCGCGCGAGAAGTTGTCGCCGCGGCCGCCGCGGTACTCGCCCATCGGGGGACGCGATTGCGGCATGCGCTGTTGCGGCTCGAGGCCGGCCACCACTTCCGCCTTGAACTGCTGGCGGCTGTAGTGCTCGATGTCCATGATCTTGCGGCGATCGCGGAACTCGGCAAACGTGATGGCCAGGCCATCGCGGCCGGCACGGCCGGTGCGGCCGATGCGGTGGGTGTAGTCCTCGGCCTTCATCGGCAGGCCGAAGTTGAAGACGTGGGTGATGGTCGGCACGTCGATGCCGCGGGCGGCAACGTCGGTGGCCACCAGTATCTGCACCTGGCCCTGGCGCAGTGCCATCAGGCGGCGGTTGCGCAGGCCCTGGCTCAGGGCGCCGTGCAGCGCGACGGCGCTGAAGCCTTCTTGCTGCAGGTCGTTGGCGAGGCCGTCGCACTCGACTTGCGTGCTGGCGAACACGATCGCCTGGTTGATGCTGGTGTCGCGCAGCCAGTGGTCGAGCAGCTTGCGCTTGTGCTGGCTGTTGTCGGCCCAGTACAGCGACTGCTTGATGTTGGCGTGCTTCTCTTGCGGGCTGTCGATGGTGATGCGCTGCGGCTCGCGCATGACGCGCTGGGCCAGCTGCTGGATGCGCGGCGCGAAGGTGGCGCTGAACATCATGGTCTGCTGGCGCTCGATGGTGAGCTGGTTGACTTCAGCCAGGTCGTCGGCAAAGCCGAGGTCGAGCATGCGGTCGGCTTCGTCGACCACCAGGAACTTGACCTGGTCGAGCTTGAGCTGCTGCGAGCGCTGCAGGTCGAGCAGGCGGCCCGGCGTGGCAACCACGAGGTCGGCGTTCTGCAGCTTGGCGATTTGCAGCTGGTAGGGCATGCCGCCCACCACGTTGGCAACGCGCAGGCCGCGGCAATGGCGAACCAGTTCGATGGCGTCGTGCGCAACTTGCTGCGCGAGTTCGCGCGTCGGGCACAGGATCAGGGCGCCGGGGGTGGCGGCCTTGAAATGACGGGCGTTGGTCGGGTCCTTGCGCTTGGGCTTCTTGAGCGGCGCTTCGCCACGGGCAGCGGCTTCAGCGGCCAGGCGCTGGAACTCGGCCTTGGCTTCGGCTTCGGCTTCGGCCTGGCGCTTGATCAGCGTGTGCAGCACGGGCAGCAGGAAGGCGGCGGTCTTGCCCGAGCCGGTCTGGCTGGACACCATCAGGTCGACGAAACGGGCCGAACCGGCTTCGCCCATGGCGATCGGCACGACCTTTTCCTGCACGGTGGTCGGCTGGGTGAAACCCATGTCGGCCACGGCGGCGATCAGTTCGGGGGCAAGGCCCAGCTTGATGAAACCGTTGGGCGCGGCGGGCGCCTCGGCTTCGGCGGCCTCGGGGGCTGCAGCGTCCAGTGCGTCGAGGATCGGAGCCTCGGACACGGTTTCCGCGACAGCGGTGAATTCGTTATGGGTAGCGGATTGCACAGGCGCGAGTTCGCCCTGCGCTTCAAAAGCGTCGGTCATGAATATCAATCTCAAACGCGAGCGCTGCCGTAGGCGGCGCCCCGTTGGTGGTTAAAAACATCAACCATCCAACGACATTCAACTTCCGGCTTTCGTCGGAGGCTGCGGCCCTTTTTGATCAGCGAATGCGATCGGGCGCGGTGTGCAAGATAGGGAGATGCGAGAGACGCTGATCTGTGTCCAAAGACGCATTCAAATCAGCGAAGCCTGCGATTATGGCACGGCTTCGGGTTTTTACCTAATTGTTGTCAATCCACCAAGCGCAGGAAGGTTTCCCGGTAGTGCGCCAGCTCCTCGATGGACTCGTGCACGTCGGCCAGCGCGGTGTGCGCCTGCTGCTTCTTGAAGGCGGTGTAGGCCGCGGGCTTCCAGCGCTTGGCCAGCTCCTTGAGGGTGCTGACGTCGAGGTTGCGGTAGTGGAAGTACGCCTCGAGCTTGGGCATGAACTTGACCAGGAAGCGCCGGTCCTGCCCGATGGTGTTGCCGCACATCGGCGAGCCGCTCCTGGGGATGTACTTGGCGATGAATTCGAGCAGCTGCTGCTCGGCCGCGGCTTCGTCGAGCGTGGAGGCTTTCACCTTGTCGATCAGGCCGCTGCGGCCGTGGGTGCCCTTGTTCCAGGCGTCCATGGCGTCGAGCACGGCGTCGCTCTGGTGGATGACGAGCACGGGGCCGTCGATGCGGGGTGTGAGGTCGGGGCCGGTGACGACCACGGCGATCTCGAGCAGGCGCTCTTTCTCGGGGTCGAGGCCGCTCATTTCGCAGTCGAGCCAGACCAGGTTCTGGTCGCTTTTCTTCAGGGTGGGGGCGGCTGCGGGGGGCGTCGGGTCAAGGGATTCGGGCATCGCAGGATTGTCGTCGAAGGCCTGCACCCCCATGGACCGCGGACTAAACTCGCCGCTTCATGATGTCTTATTCGCTCATCTTCACCCTTGCCTTCGCGGCGGCGCTCGTGGCGGGCCTGCTCGTGAAGTTCTGGCTGGCCACCCGCCAGGTGCGCCACGTGGCGCGCCACCGCGGCGCCGTGCCGGAAGCTTTTGCACAAACCATCACGCTCGCCGCGCACCAGAAGGCGGCCGACTACACGATCGCCAAGGCGCGCTTCGGGCTCGTCGAAATGGCCTGGGGCGCCGCCCTGCTGCTGGGCTGGACGCTGCTCGGCGGGCTCGACCTGCTGAACAAGCTGCTGCTGGTGTGGCTGGGCGGCGGCATGGTGCAGCAACTGGTGCTGCTGGCGGCCTTTGCGCTCATCGGCGGCCTGCTGGAGCTGCCGTTCACGCTGTGGCAGACCTTCCGGCTCGAGGAGCGCTTCGGCTTCAACAAGATGACCTGGAAGCTCTGGCTCACCGACACCGTCAAGTCGACGCTGCTCGGCGCGCTGATCGGGCTGCCGATCGCGGCGCTCATCCTGTGGCTCATGGGTGCGGCCGGCACGCTCTGGTGGCTCTGGGCCTGGGGCGCGTGGATGGGCTTCAACCTGCTGCTGATGCTGATCTACCCGACCTTCATCGCGCCGCTGTTCAACAAGTTCAAGCCGCTGGACGACCCGACGCTCAAGGCGCGCGTCACGGCGCTCATGAAGCGCTGCGGCTTCGCGGCCAAGGGCCTGTTCGTGATGGACGGCAGCACGCGCAGCGCGCACGCCAATGCCTACTTCACCGGCTTCGGCGCCAGCAAGCGCGTGGTGTTCTACGACACGCTGCTGCGCCAGCTCAACGCCGGCGAAGTCGAGGCCGTGCTCGCGCACGAACTCGGCCACTTCAAGCACCGCCACATCGTGAAGCGGCTCATCGCGATGTTCGCGCTGAGCCTGGCCGGCTTTGCGTTGCTGGGCTGGGTCTCGACGCAGGTCTGGTTCTACGCCGGCCTGGGCGTGCAGCCCAACCTGTCGCCGGCCGCGCCCAACAACGCGCTGGCGCTGCTGCTGTTCATGCTGGCCGTGCCGGTGTTCAGCTTCTTCGTCGCCCCGCTGCCGGCGCGCCTGTCGCGCAAGCACGAGTTCGAGGCCGACGCCTACGCCGTGGCGCAGACCAGCGGCGCCGACCTGTCGGCCGCCCTGCTCAAGCTCTACCAGGACAACGCCTCGACGCTCACACCCGACCCGGTGTTCGTCAAGTTCTACTACTCCCACCCGCCCGCCTCCGAGCGCCTTGCGCGCATGACCGCGGCGTGACCCTCGACCCCCTATTTCAGCGAAGCCCCTCATGAGCAGCATGTTCAAACCCAAGGACTGGAAGAACCTTCCGCCCCGCAAGGCCCTGAGCGCCACCGAGATCGTCTCGGGCCTGGCCCAGCTCGACGGCTGGAAGCTCACCGGCGACGGCGCCGATGTCGCCATCGAGAAGACCTTCACCTTCGCGAACTACTTCGAGACCATCGCCTTCGTGAATGCGCTGGCGATGGTGGCTCACACGCAGGACCACCACCCCGACCTGTCGGTGCACTACAACCGCTGCGTGGTGCGCTTCAACACGCACGATGTGAACGGCCTCTCGATCACCGACTTCGACTGCGCACGACAAGCCGACGCGCTGGTCGCGAGCCCCGCCGCATGAGGACACGCGCCTGTGGCTAAGCCGGGCCGCGCCGCCTTCCCCCCCGCTGCGCACAACACGGGGAAGGCGCACCACGACGGCCTCGTCGTCGCCAGCCACGGGCGTCACTGCCTCGTCGAAACGCCCACGGGCGAGCGGCTGATCTGCCATCCGCGCGGCAAGAAGAGCCAGGCTGTGGTCGGCGACCGCGTGCGCTGGCAGGCCACCGAAGACGAAGGCACCATCGAAGAGGTGCTGCCGCGGCGCAACCTCTTCTACCGGCAGGACGAGATCCGCACCAAGTCGTTCGCGGCCAACCTCGACCACGTGCTGATCCTGATCGCGGCCGAGCCCGAGTTTTCCGAACACCAGCTGGCACGCGCGCTGATCGCGGCCGAGGCCGAGCGCATCACGCCCATCATCGCGCTCAACAAGAGCGACCTCGTCGAACCCTTTGCGCGCGCCTGGGCCAAGCTGGCGCCCTACCGCCGCATGCACCACGGCGTGCTGCCGCTGTCGCTCAAGGCCTCGGGCGAGGCGGACTACGCCTCGCTGATGAAACTGCTGGCGGGCAAGTCGACCCTGGTGCTCGGCCCGTCCGGCTCGGGCAAGAGCACGCTCACCAACCTGCTGGTGCCCGGCGCGAGCGTGCTGACCCAAGAGATTTCGCAGGCCCTCAATTCAGGCAAGCACACGACCACCAGCACCACCTGGTACTGGATCGACGAGGCCCGCACCACGGGCCTCATCGACTCGCCGGGCTTCCAGGAATTCGGCCTGAACCACATCGAGCCGATGCAGCTCGCCGGCCTCATGCCCGACATCGCCGAGCACACGGGCGACTGCAAGTTCTACAACTGCACCCATCTGCACGAACCCGGCTGCGGCGTGATCTCGAACGTCGAAACGCCGACGCAAGCTGGCCCGATCAGCGCCTCGCGCTACAAGATCTACGGCGAGCTGTTCGCCGAGCTGAGCCAGACGCGCTACTGACGGTGCACCGAGGGGCCGGCCGCGCTCAAGCCAGCCAGGTGCGGTACGACTTCCAGGTCGGGTCGAACGCAAGGTCAAGCGTCACCGGCAAGTCCAGCGCTTCCTGAACCGATTGGGCATGCGCTATGGCCGCCTGCGGATCGGCCACATGGAAGTGCACGGTGCGGACGCCCGCCTCCAGCACGATGTGCGTGCAGCAGCCTTCGCCGTGCGTCTGCAGCAGCGCGGTCAGCCGGTCTTCGTAGCCACGCGCCTCGTCCAGTTCTTCGCCCGACTCGACGGGGATGGCGGCCGAGAGCCGATGGCCCAGGTCGGCACGCCCGAGCAGCGCGTTCGCGGCGTCGTTTCGCATCACGACCGCCTCGACCTCGCTGCCGTCCTCGGCGGTGCGCGTGGCCGTCAGGCCGGACCAGCCGTGCTCGCCCGCGGGAAACACGCCGGTGTGGCCCAGGTCCTCGCGCCAGCATGCGTCGAACAGAGGCACGAAGTCATCGAGCGGCACGCCATCGAAATCCGCTTGCGCATCGGCCTCGACGTGATCGACCGGCCCGACCTTCACGGCGAAGTCGTACTCGCCCAGGATGTGGTCGAGCATGATCAGGCTCATGTGGCGCGCGTGGTCCTGCATGTCCATCGGAATGGGCTTGGCAAAGCCGATCTCCAGCGCCACCCGCCCCTTGTAGGGCTCGTGCTTCACGAGAACGTCCGAGCAGGCCAGTTCGAAGTCGTTCATGCGCATGCTGAAACCTTCGCGCATGCGCTGCCGGAAGGCCTCCACCTCGACCTGGGGCAACGCGGGCGCGCTGTGCACCAGGGCCATGAGGTCTTCGAAATCGTCTTCGGCGCCATGCGCCGTCAGCACGAGCGTGAAAGCCGGCGGGTCGCCCAGCACTTCGGCGGCCAGGTTCGGAAAGAAGGGCTGCAGCAGCGCGTTCAGCGCCTCCACCAGCGCGGGGCCCGACAAGGCATGCAGGCTCTCGAGCCTGTCGCTCAAGGCTTGCCAGAACGATGTGCAGGCAACAGCGCGCGGATCGGCATGAAGGGTCGACATGGGCTTGCCTCGGGAGGTCAGGCCAGGATGTCCTGCAGGCACTGCACGAGCGCGCTGCACTGGTCCCGCGTGCCGATGCTGATGCGCAGGTACTGCGCGATGCGCGGCTGCCTGAAATGCCGCACCAGCACCGCGCGCTCGCGCAGCAAGGCGGCCAGCTCGGCCGCATCGCGTTGCGGATGGCGCGCGAACACGAAGTTGGCCTGCGACGGCAGCACCTCGAAGCCCAGGTCCTCGAGCTGCAGAGTCAGGCCTTCGCGCGTGTCGACGACCTGGTCGCGTGTCTTGCGAAACCACGCCTCGTCGTCGAGCGAGGCCACGGCGCCGGCGGACGCCAGCCGGTCGATCGGGTACGAATTGAAGCTGTCCTTGACCCGCACGAGCGCGTCGATCAGGTGCGCCTGCCCGCAGGCGAAACCGACGCGCAGCCCGGCCAGCGAGCGCGACTTGGACAGCGTCTGCACCACGAGCAGGTTCGGATACCGACTGATCAGCGACAGCGCGCTCTCGCCGCCGAAATCGACATACGCCTCGTCGACCAGCACGACGCGATCCGGGCACGCCGCCAGCAGCTGCTCGATGCGCGCCAGCGGCTGGCCGATGCCGGTCGGCGCGTTCGGGTTGGCGATGACGATGCCGCCGCAGCCCTGCCGTGCGCGCGCTGCGAAGGCATCGATGTCGATGCGCAGGCCCTCATCGACCGGCAGCTGCTCGCAGGCGATGCCGTAGAGCTGGGCATAGACCTTGTAGAAGCTGTAGCTCACATCGGGCATCAGCAGCGGCTGCGCCTGCTGGAAGAAGGCGAAGAACGCGTGCGCGAGCACCTCGTCCGAGCCGTTGCCCGCGAACACTTCGCCGACCTGCAGGCCGTGGCGGCGTGCCACGGCTTCGCGCAGCGCGAGCGACGTGGGGTCGGGGTAGCGTTCGAGGCCGTCGGCCGCCGCGCGCTGGATCGCCGCGATGGCGTCCGGCGATGGCGGGTACGGGTTCTCGTTGGTGTTGAGCTTGACGAGGTTGGCGATGCGCGGCTGCTCGCCGGGCACGTAGGGCTCGAGCGCGCCGACGCGCGGGCTCCAGAAGGCCGGTGCGGGCGGGGTGGTCATGGCCTCAGCCCAGCAGCCGCGCGAGCGTGAGCAAGGCCAGCAGCACCATCCACATCACGACCGAGCGCCAGACCAGGCCGACCACGCTGCGCAGGTGGCCGGGCTCGGGCTCGCGCCCCGGCGTGCTGCCACTGTCCAGGCGCCGGCCGACGCTTGGCGACTCGCCGGCCTGCGCGCGCGGCAGCGGATCGGCCACCGGGATCGGGCTCAGCGAGCCGCCACCCAGGCGCACGTTCACCGCGCCGGACGTGGCCGCGAGGATCACGCCGTCGTTCTCGTTGGGGAAGCGACGCGCGTCATTGCGCCAGCAGTCGATGGCCTCTTCGAAGCTGCCGACCACGGCGAAGCCGAGCGCCGTGATGCGCGCGGGCAGCCAGTCGACGGCATGCCAGGCCCGCTCGGCCGCGTCCTGCACCGCCACGCTCGAAGGCTGCACCGGCGCGCCGTTCTTGTGGGCCCAGTAGCGCGCGACGAACTCGCTCATGCGATAGAACACCGCGCCCGCCGGCCCCAGGCCCAGGGCGGCGAGCACCGAGAACCAGGCCAGCACGCCGAAGACATGGCGGTGCGCCGCAATGACCGAGTGCTCGATCACATGGCGCACGATTTCGCTGCGCGGCAGCTCGGCGGCATCGACGCCCTGCCAGTGCGCCAGCAGCGAGCGCGCGAGCGGCTCATCGCCCTCGTCGAGCGCATCGCGGATGTCGGTGAAATGGTGGCTGAACTGGCGAAAGCCCAGCGTCATGTAGAGCACTGCAACGCTCCACAGCACGGCGAACGGCAGGCCCAGCGTGAGCACCAGCAGCCAGTGCACGCCCAGCGACAGCAGCGTGGGCACGAACACCGCGAGCCCCCAGGCGATCCATCCGTGGTGCGGCTTGCCCGCATCGAAATTGCGGCTGGTCCAGCGCGTCCACGCCAGGACGCCGCCGTACACGGGGTTGTGCGGGCCCAGCGGCCGCACCTGCTCGATCAGCAACGCGCACAGGATGGCAAAGAAGCTCATCCTTCGATGATAGCGAGAGCACCTGAAGGTTTTGACCCCAGGTGGCGCCCGATCCGGCTCAGGCGGCGAGGAAACGGTAGAGGTTGCGCAGCATGCCCGCGGTGGCGCCCCAGACGAAGCGCTCGTGCGGGCCATCGACGTACGGCATCGAGTACCACTCGCGTCGGACCCCATCGGTGGCGCTGACCGCGTGGCGGCGGTGGTTGGCCGGGTCCATCAGCCAGGCCAGCGGCACCTCGAAGGCCTCGGCCACTTCGAACGGATTGATGTCCAGCACGAAATCGGGCTGCACCAGCGCGACCACCGGGGTCACGACGAACGACGTGACGGTCGTGTAGGTCGGCAAGGTGCCGAGCACCTCGATGAACTGCGCCGACAGGCCGACCTCTTCCCAGGCTTCGCGCAGGGCGGCGGCCTGGATGTTGGCGTCCTCGGGGTCGACGCGCCCGCCGGGAAAGGCCACCTGCCCCGAATGGGTCGACAGGTGCGTGGTGCGCTCGGTGAGCAGCACGGTCGCGCCTTGCGGGCGCTGCACGATCGGCACCAGCACGGCGGCCTGGGCCGGCACCCGGTCAGTCATGCGGGGCTCGCGGCGCAACTCGGGCGTCCACACGGGCGGCGAGGCAAAGCGCGCGCGCAGGGCCCTTGCCGTCAGCTGCGCCGGCGCCACCGCCGGCAGACCGTCGCTTCCGTCCACGAAGGGCGCCTGGCGCGGGTCGATCTGCAGCAACGCGGGCGGCACCACGGCATTGACGGGTTCGACGACGGCGGAGGACGTGGGGGCGGAAGTGGAGGAGGTCAAGAGAGGATGCGGCCTGTGGCGGGATGAAAGGAGTAGAGCGTAAAAATGGAAAACTGTCTTGAAGCGCAGCGCCAACGCAAAAAGCCGCCAGAGCGGCGGCTTTTTGAGCAGAAAGGACGGCGGCTGATTAAGCGGCCGACGCAGCCTTCTGCGACTTGCCCGGCAGCTTTTCCTTGATGCGTGCCGAACGACCGCTGCGCTCGCGCAGGTAGTACAGCTTGGCACGGCGCACGTCGCCGCGGCGCTTGACTTCGATGCCGGCGATCAGCGGGCTGTAGGTCTGGAACGTACGTTCCACGCCTTCGCCGCTGGAGATCTTGCGCACGGTGAAGCCGCTGTTGAGGCCACGGTTGCGCTTGGCGATCACGACGCCTTCGTAGGCCTGCACGCGCTTGCGGCTGCCTTCGACGACGTTCACGCTGACGATGACCGTGTCACCGGGCATGAAATCGGGAATGGTCTTGCCGAGACGGGAAATTTCTTCCTGCTCGAGGGTCTGGATGAGGTTCATGATTTCCTGGATATCGATCGTTTCGGGCTGCACTAAAGGCGCCGTGGGCTTTGGCGGAAGAACCACCAACAAACCGGGCGCGGCCGGACAGAGGATCGGGGAACCGCGGATTATAGCTTTTTTTTCAGCGCGGCTTCATCGGCCTTGTTGAGCTTGCCTGCCGCCCGGGCGGCATCGATCAACTCGGGGCGCCGCGCGGCCGTGATGGCCAGGCGCTGGTCGCGCCGCCAGCGCTCGATCTGCGCATGGTGGCCCGAAAGCAACGGCGCCGGAACGCCCTGCCCGCTCCACTGCTCGGGCCGGGTGTAGTGCGGGCAGTCGAGCAGGCCGTCGAGCGCCGGGTTGAAGCTGTCCTGCACATGGCTGGCCTCGTCGCCCAGCACGCCGGGCTGCAGCCGCGCCACGGCGTCGAGCAGCGCCATGGCCGCGATCTCGCCACCCGACAGCACGAAGTCGCCGAGGCTGATCTGGTGCGTGACACGCGCATCGATGAAGCGCTGGTCGATGCCTTCGTAGCGTCCGCAGACCAGCACCGCACCCTCGCTCGCCGACCAGCGCTCGACGGCCTCGTGGCGCAACGCCTCGCCGATGGGCGAGAACAGCACCACCGGCGCCAGTGCGCCGCGGGCCGCCAGCGCGGCATCGAGGCAGGCCGCCAGGGGCTCGGCCATCATCACCATGCCGGGCCCGCCGCCGAACGGGCGGTCGTCCACGCGCTTGTAGTTGCCCTGGGCGAAATCGCGCGGGTTCCACAGCACGACCTCGACCTGCTTGGACTCGTAGGCGCGACGCGTCACGCCGCTGGCCATGAAGGGCGCGAACAGTTCGGGAAAAAGCGTGAGGACGTCGAAGCGCATGCGCGCGCGGCCCGGATCAGAAATCGGGTTGCCAGTCGACCGTGATGAGGCGGCCGGGCAGGTCGACCTTGTCGACGAAGACCGAGACGAACGGCACCATGCGCTCGATGGTCTTGCCGTCTTCTTCGGCCGTCAGCACCAGCGTGGTCTGGGGACCGGTGGCGAGCAGTTCGCGCACCGTGCCGAGCACGACGCCATCGCGGTTGACGACCGACAGGCCGATCAGGTCGACCCAGTAGTACTCGTCATCGCCGGCGGTCGGGAAGCTCGAGCGCGGCACGAACACGCGCGCGCCGCGCAGGGCCTCGGCCGCATTGCGGTCAGGCACGTCCTCGGACGAGGCGACGATGCAGTCGGAATGTTCTTTGGCTTCGCGGACCGCGAGCCGGAAAGCGGCGGGTGTGGAGGCTCCGGGAGCCTGCAGGAACCAGCGCTTGGAAGAAAAAAGCGCCTCAGGTTGGGCGCTGTGGGGCAGGACCTTGAACCAGCCCTTGATGCCCCAGGCATCGGCGATGCGTCCGACCTCGATCGCATCCGCCGGCAGTTCGGCGGCTTCGAGTGTGGGCAGCATCGCCGTGCGGGCGGCTTAGGCGGCCGCCTTGGGGGCCGCGGCAGCGGCTTGCTTGATCAGGCGCAGCACCGTGGGCGAAGCCTGGGCACCGACGCTCTTCCAGTACGCGAGGCGGTCCTGGGCGATGCGGATGCTTTCTTCGTTTTCCTTGGCGGTCGGGTTGTAGAAGCCCAGGCGCTCGATGAAGCGGCCATCGCGGCGAACGCGCTTGTCCGACACGACGATGTTGAAGAACGGACGGCCTTTGGAGCCGCCGCGGGAGAGTCGAATGACGACCATGATTTATCCTTGGGTGGTCAGCGAGCCAGTTCAAATAGAAAGAGGCCCGCTCACGATGTTCTTCCAGCGTCGAGACACGCGACATGGCCACCCGGCCAGCGCACGCTGAAAAGCCCACGATTATAGCCCGACCCGGGTTTTTCTCCGAATTCCGGCCCCGCGCCGCCGCCCTCACCCGCATGACCCTCACCCTCCGCCCCAGCCGCGACGAAGACATCGCAGCCATCACGGCCATCTATGCGCACCACGTGCTGCACGGCACCGGCACCTTCGAAACCGAGCCCCCGTCCGAGGCCGACATGGCCGCCCGGCGCGCCGATGTGCTGGGCAAGAACCTGCCCTACCTCGTCGCTGAAGAAAACGGCGAAGTGTTGGGTTTTGCCTACTGCAACTGGTTCAAGCCCCGGCCGGCCTACCGGTTTTCGGCCGAAGACTCGATCTACATGTCCGAAGCCGCGCGCGGCAAGGGTGTGGGCGCACAGCTGCTGGCGGCGCTCTCGCAGGCGGCCGAGGCGGTCGGCGTGCGCAAGCTGATCGCGGTGATCGGCGATTCGGCCAACGCCGGTTCGGTCGGCGTGCACCGCAGCCAGGGCTTCACGCACGTGGGCGTGCTGAAAGACTGCGGCTGGAAGTTCGACGCCTGGCGCGATGTGGTCCTGATGGAAAAAGTACTCGGCGAAGGCAGCCGCACCAAACCCGAATGATGTGATGAAAAAGATGAAAAGCAAGACCGTGGCCGCCTGGCTCTCCTTCCTCGGGGGCCCGCTGGGCCTGCACCGCTTCTACCTGCGCGGCATGGGCGACTGGCTCGGCTGGCTGCTGCCCATTCCCACGGCGCTGGGCATCTACGGCATCGAGCGCTTGCGCATGTACGGCGTGGACGACGGCGTGAGCTGGGCGCTGATTCCGCTGCTCGGCTTCACGATCGCGGGCTGCGCCTTGATGGCGATCATCTACGGCCTGATGACGCCCGAGAAATGGAATGCCCGCTTCAACGCCGGCGCAGCGCCCGACGCCGCGCCGGGCCAGACCAACTGGCTCACGATCGGCGCCGTGGTCGCGTCTTTGTTCTTCGGCAGCTCGATCCTGATGGCGAGCATCGTGTACAGCTTCCAGCACTACTTCGAGCACCAGATCGAAGAGGGTCGAAAGATCTCGCAGTAGCCGGATCAAGCGCGGCGGCCTCTGCGAACGAGGCGCCGACGCTTCAGTGCTTCAGTGCTTCAGTGCTTCAGAAAATCTGCCAGCTGAACCAGTAAGCCATCGCCGCGACGAAGGCCGAGGCGGGAATGGTCAGGACCCAGGCCCAGACGATGTTCCCCGCCACGCCCCAGCGCACCGCGCTGGCGCGCTGCGTGGCACCGACGCCGACGATGGCGCCCGTGATGGTGTGCGTGGTCGACACCGGAATGCCCAGCGCGGTGGCCAGGAACAGGGTCAGCGCCCCGCCGGTCTCGGCGCAGAAGCCGCCCACGGGCTTGAGCTTGGTGAGAAGAGTTTCACAGTCTGGAATGTGCTCAGTGGTCACCGACGATTCCCTTACCGTTTCAATGGTGAAAGCTTCACGATTCTTCGGCATGGGACGACTTCCATGGCGACACGGCCACTCTGATCAGTACGCTTCCGAACTGAGACAAAGTCTCTTGTCGAGAATGGGCCACCGCTGAGCCGCACTCAGGGACGGATGACGATTTGAGGCTGGATTACGACTGCGGGTCGTTCCACGATCACTCCGGGCCTTGGCGCAACATACACCGGCTGTGGCTCGGCGTAGTAGGGAGCGTCATTGCGAACGCGCGCCTGTTTGCCCTTGCACTTTCGCTCTTCCTTGTACTCGCCATCCTTGTCCCATTTACGCTCAACCTTGCAGCGCCCGTCCCAGTACTCTTCCTTGTGCTCGCGGTCTTTATGCCAACCTTTCCCGCGGCCATGGCCACTTTCGTCCTTGTGCGGGTCCGCCATGGCGGCGCCTACCAGGCCACTGAATATCAGCGCCGCATAGGCTAGGGGGCGAAACAGGTTTTTCATCTGCAGTCCTGACTGTGAATTTTTCCCAGATCGTACCCGGTCGCTCTGGTCGCTCGCGTCCGACAAGGCGCGCCTGTTCTGTCAGTCAGAAGCGGGAAGCAGCAGTTCCGAGGTCAATGAAACAATTCCGCCCCCAGTGAGGCACTACATCTCTTGCGAAATGCGGGCGGACGCGCTCCCCAACCAGCCATATCCCCCCCGCCAGTGCAGCCGATCGACCTCAATATCTTAACAATTCAAATAGGTCAGTTTTCTACAACCTGTTAGTGCGGGGCTTCACCCGAAATACTCCCTTCATGCACTGATTCACAGCGCATCTCAACCCCGGTTGAGTCATCCAACGAAAGGAGTTTTCAATGAACGCAACCAACACGACTGTCCCGCTCGCAAACCCCAGCGAGACGGGAGGCATGAACTTTGTACCTCGAAGAGTCGATCTACGCGCCGAACGTCGCGCTCGCTTTATCAAAGGCGTACAACGGCAGATCAAACGCCTTGACCAGTTCCAGATCGAGCCATCGTCACGGGACTGGTTTGAACTACTTGACGAGGTTGACGGGGGAAGCATTCGTGGCCCCAAGTGCATCGCCTCGCTGCGCAACGGCTCGAAGGCCATGCCTCTTACTTCTGACGGGGCGACGCATGTCAGCTTCGACACCACATTCGACGCAGTCACCTTCTACTATGAGGCCATCCACGCATGCAAGAACGGGGAGCTGGACGAGTTGCTTGCTGCCACCCCAGGCAAAGCCCGAAGAGCGTGATCAATCGGGGCGGGATTCAGCGCCCCACCATGAGCGGCCCAGCTTCGCGCTGGGCCGCTTTCATTTCACCGTCCGAAGATCTTTCGAACGATTGACGGCCCCAGCAGTCCCGTCAGGAACGGGTGGCGTTCGATCAGCTTCTTGCCCTGTGCAAATGCGCTGGATTCCTCGACTGTCTGCGCAACGTTGTCGATGCTGTCGATCAACTGCCGGTGACGGTCATCCTCGCGTTCCATCTGCAGCGTCTGGAGCTTCGTGGTCGCATCGATGCTCTGCCTGATCGACCACTCAGTGTCCATCTCGACCTTGGTCTGCTTCTCAACCATGTCCGCGAACTCGGGATGGCCCTTGCCGTAGGCGCGCGAAACGAAGTCTTCTGCCTTCTGTTTCGCATCGTCCTCGTAGAGGTCCATTGCCTCGTGGTCCATCAACTGGTTGATGCGCTCCTCGTAGCAGTCCAGCTCCAAGTTCGACATCTTGTAGCCGGACACGAGGGCCGCCAGCTCTTCCGAGGTCTGGCACCGATAGACCGCCGTATTGAAGGACACCCCGAAGTGCGGGTTGTCTTCCCAGATTTCGAGTTCGCGTTCGGGCGGCGGTGTGCGTGAGAACAGTCCCATGTGTTCTCTCTCTTTACTTCGCTTGACCGACTCGAACGAGCTGATTCTTCATGATGGGGCTCTCCGGGTCCATCGAACAGACGACCGCCGTTGCAACGTCCGGTGACTGCGTCCCGAACGGCATCTGTACCCGTTTCTTCTGCCCCGGCAACAGTCCAGAGACAAGCACGTAGGTGTTGCCGAGCAACACACCGTCCCTGCCATACCCCCATGCTTGAAGGTCTGCCCTGAGTGCTACCTGCGCAGTGTTCTCGACGACGCATTCAAGGATCGGGATCGGCGAGGCGATCTTGCAGTCCGAAATACGAACTGGTTCGGGACACATTGCCACCTCATAGGTCTGCCCTTGGCCTTGACTCGCGACAGCGTCTGCGGTGCCGGAATGACTTCGACCAACAAGGTAATCGATCCCATGTGCTCCTGCCAGGACGACCGCGAACGCAGCAGCCGTGTAGACGAATTTCTTCTTGTCCATGAATTGAATTTCTCCTCGACTCGTTGACTTGTAGATGCGCCGGACGCGAGGGTGACCCTCGCGTCAAAGCCACGACCAAGGTGGTCGTGATGCCGTTCAAGTAGCCGGCTCCCTCACTTTCCCGGCATGAATCGAATCCTTCAACGACAATAGCGGTACATGGACCGTGGCCTCATATGCATCATATCCATAACCATCAAGGGGTGCCAAACCTCTCCAGTCATCGTCAAGATCCGCAGCTTGTGGCGCTTGGCATGGCCATTCGACGCATCCGTCAGGCGAGCAAGATTTCGCAGGAGAAGCTCGCGCTCACAGCCGAACTGGACCGCAGCTATGTCGGTCGTGTGGAGCGAGGGGACAACAACGTCGCCGTCCTGACGCTGTCACGTGTAGCCGCCGCGCTGGGCGTCACGATGAGTCAGCTACTGGTTGAAGCAGGTCTGTAGACTTTGCAGTTCCATGCGAAGACGACCATGACGATGCAGCCCGCTGACGACGACGAACCACCCTACGTGAAATCACCGCTGAGCCGGCGCCTCACCCGCCACGGGGTGACGGTGCAGGTTGAGATCTATGGGGACGGAGAAGGCAAATGGATTCTCGAAGTGGTGGATGCCCATTGGTCATCTCACGTCTGGGACGATCACTTCGAAACTGACCAGCAGGCTCTTGCCGAAGCGATCCGTGCCCTGGAAGAGGAGACGATCGATTTCATTGACCCACCACCTCCGGAATCAGGCAACCTTCACTGACCTTGCGAAGATCGATTGGGGCACCGTTCCCATGATGAAGCAGCCGATCCTCTTCAAACCCGTTACTTTTCTTGAAGATCGATCTGACAGCCCTCGACCTGCTCAGATGCCTTCAGGACTAACCAACGACTGGTAAGAGAAGTCATACCAGTTTTGCACCGAGCGTCGGAGACCCGCGCCGTTGCGGGCTCTACAGTCATAGGCCCTGAGCTTCGATAGAACTGCAGCGGTTGTTCCAGGCGAACAGCCGAATCGGCCCCACTCCCGCCGGTCAGGACAATGCAGGCAACGACTGGAAAGCGAGTGGAAGCGGTCGTTGCCGCTCGCGGTCGGGCCCAAGGGATTCCTGCGACCGAGGCGAAAGATCGGACACGGCGGTTCTTATCTACTGCCCGCAACAGTACCTTGGGCGAGCCGACGAGCGATCTTCTGACCAAGCGAGAAAGCCGCCTCGACGCTCACGACCTCGACCTCTGGGTGCCGCAGTGCCCATCGATCGCCGTCAGCGCGAGAGGCGAAGAAATGCACCTGGCAGCAGAAAGATTGCCGGATGCCGGCCTGCGGAACCGCAAAGGAAACAGCGGCGTCGGCCGGTTCGACCACGCATAGATCGTGCGGAGCCACCGTCAGCGAGACCGGCATTCCCGTCTCCGGACAGAGAGAGCGTACTTGTGCAGCCTTGCCGATGATGGCCGGGAACATCAAGGTGTCGAGAGCGCACCAGGTGAACAGCTCGCGCCCCTCCACTTCGAAGGCATGCAGCGTTTGCCGCAGCGTGATGCCGTAGCCGACGATGTTGCCTGCCGGGTCGTATTCGATGTCAGGTGCCCGCCGAAGTACCGCGTCGACCTGGTCCAATGACCGCCCTGAGGCTTCAGCCAATACCCGCACAGGCACCGGGGAGCCTTTCGCCAGCTCGCGTAGGAGCGTGCTAAAGACGGGAGCAAAAGCTTCCAGCCTGCTCCCGCCTGACAACCCGTCGATGATGAGCGCCGCGAAATCGCTCTTATCGGTCATTGCTGCCGCACCGCTCTGCATGGAAGTTCCTCAACCTGCGCAGCACGAAAGCTGCGTCACGTCCTTGGTGAAGGTCTGGGCCGTGAGCTTCAAACCTTCGACCATCGTCAAATAGGGGAACAACTGGTCGGTCAGGTCCTGGACCGTCATGCGGGCCCGGATCGCCAGCGCCGCCGTCTGGATCAGTTCGCCCGCTTCTGCGGCAACCGCCTGCACGCCCAGGATTTGACCGGTACCGGCCTCGGCAACGAGCTTGATGAAGCCGCGCGTGTCGAAATTGACCAGGGCGCGCGGCACGTTGTCCAGGGTCAACGTGCGGCTCTCTGTCTCGATCCCCGCTTGACGCGCTTCGGTCTCGGTGTAGCCGACGGTCGCTACCTGCGGATCGGTGAACACGACAGCCGGCATCGCCGTTAAATCGAGTTCAGCCTTGCCGCCCATCATGTTGACGGCCGCGCGCGTCCCGGCCGCCGCGGCGACATAGACGAACTGCGGTTGGTCCGTGCAGTCGCCGGCCGCATAGATGCCCTCGACATTGGTTCGCATTCCGCGGTCGATGACGATGGCGCCACGCTCACCGAGCTTTACGCCCGCAGCTTCGAGGTCCAACTCGCCAGTGTTCGGAGAGCGTCCGGTGGCCACCAGCAGTCGCTCCACGCGCAGTTCGCCGCGATTGGTCTTCAGCACGAACTCGCCGCCGGTGTAGGCCACCTGGCTCGCCTCGGTCTGCTCATGCACCGCGATACCTTCATCGCGAAACGCGGCAGCGACCGCCTCGCCGATGGCCGGATCTTCCTGGGAAAAAAGTCTGCTACGCGCCAGGATGGTGACTTGGCTGCCCAGCCGGGCGAACGCCTGGGCAAGCTCCAGCGCCACCACGGACGCGCCGATCACCGCCAAGCGTTGGGGGATCACATCGGAGGCCAGGGCTTCGGTTGAGGTCCAGTACGGTGTTTCCGTCAGACCCGGGACTGGCGGCACCGCAGCGCTTGCACCGGTGGCCACCAGGCAGCGATCGAAAGACACCTCCCTCTCGCCGCCTTCGCGCAGCGTCACCATGAGCGTATGGCTGTCCTTGAAGCGCGCGGTGCCGTGCACGACCGAGATGGCCGGCGTGCCGTTCAGGATGTTCTCGTACTTGCCGTGACGCAGTTCGTCCACGCGAGCTTGTTGCTGGGCCAGCAGCCGATCGCGCAGCACGGTCGGCGCCGCCGCGGACAGTCCGGTGTCGAACGGACTCTCGCGGCGCATGTGTGCGACGTGCGCGGCGCGGATCATGATCTTGGACGGCACACAGCCCACATTCACGCAGGTGCCGCCGATCGTGCCGCGTTCGATCAGCGTGACGCGGGCGCCGCTTTCCACCGCCTTGAGCGCCGCTGCCATCGCGGCGCCACCACTACCGATGACAGCGACGTGCAGCGGCTTGCCAAGCAGCCCGGCCGGTGCCGGCGTCGAAGCATCGACACGCAGGGCCCGGTAGCCGGCTGCTGCCACTGCTGTGGTCAGCGCTGCCGGCGATGTGCCTTCGTCGAGCGTGAGCGTGGCCAGTCGGTCCGGGTAAGAAACCGACACCGAGCGAACCCCGGGCACCTCCTGCAGCGCACTGCGCACATGCTCGGCGCACGAGGCACAGGTCATGCCTTCAATTTGCAAGCGGGTCATCGAATTCCTGTCTGTGTAGGTTGAAAAACATTCACTGTCTGCGTGGCAACGCATTTACATCGGGAGCGCACCTGCGGTGCGCCGGCGCGAGCAGATCCCAGACCGACACGCCGATCATGATGGCCAAGCCCGCGTAGAGCAGCTTCTCCGCCATGGTGTACGTGGCGAAGAGCACGATGACCGGGCCGACCATGCCCAGCACGCTGCGATGCCACTGGCGATGGCTCAGCCAGCCCAGGGCATTGGCCAGCAAGGCCAGCGCGGCAAACAGCGGCAGGAGCACGGTGATGAACAGGCCCTCGTACTGGTTCAGAAATCCCAGGCCAAGCGCCATCCCCAGGCTGCCGAGCGCCGGAAAGCACCCTGCGCAGCCCATCGCAGAGACAACGCTGCCCAGCGCCCCGGCCTTGTCCCCAACGCGCGCAATCAGTCCCATGGTAGGAGGCCTATTGCTCGGCGGTCGACGGGTACCCCGCGTCCGCCGTGGCCTTGGTCAATGCCTGGATGTTGGTCTTCGCGTCATCGAACGACACGACGGCCTGTTTTTTGTCGAAGCTGACATCGGCCTTGTTCACGCCTTTGACTTTGCTCAGTGCCTGCTTGACCGTGAACGGGCAAGCAGCACAGGTCATGCCCGGTACGGAGAGAGTGACCGTTTGCGGGGTGGCCCACACGGGAGCCGTGAATCCGCCGAGTAGCGCGAGAACGGGGAGCAGCTTTTTCATGACGAGGTCCTTTCAATAGAACAAGGGCAACACATAGGGAAACGCGAGCGCCACGACGATCAGCGCCGCAACGATCCAGAACACGACCTGGTAGCCGAGCCGCGCTTGAGGCACGGCGCAAACCTCCCCGGGCTCGCAGGCCTGCACTGACCGAAAGATGCGGCGATATGCAAAGAACAACGCCACCAACGCCGTCCCCAAGAAAAGTGGCCGGTATGGCTCCAATTCGGACAGGTTTCCGATCCACGCGCCGCTGACACCAAGCGCCATCAGGACCAAGGGGCCGAGGCAGCAGGTCGACGCGAGCAGCGCGGCAAGTCCTCCTGTAATCAGGACCGCTCGACTGCTTTTCGTTTCCGGCATTGCAACCATCCTTTCCAGCTGTTTAATTAACTGGAGTAAGCTTACTTCCGTAGTTAAGTACGGAGTCAAGCGGTATGAATAAGCAGGCGGACAACCTGAGCATCGGCGCATTCGCCGAGACGGCTGGGGTGAACGTGGAGACCATCAGGTTCTACCAGCGCAAGGGACTGCTGCCGCAGCCGGACAGGCCCTACGGAAGTATCCGGCGCTATGGCGAGGTCGACGTGGCGAGGGTTCGGTTCGTCAAGTCCGCCCAGAGCCTGGGTTTCAGCCTCGACGAGGTTGCCAGCCTGCTCGCATTGGACGATGGCACCCATTGCGACGAAGCGCGCCAGGTCGCGGAGGAAAAACTCGCCGATGTGCGCTCCAAGCTAGCCGATCTCCACCGCATCGAGTCAGTTCTGGCCACGTTGGTTGACGACTGCTGTGCGAGTCACGGGACAGTCTCTTGTCCGTTGATTTCAGCGCTGCAGGAGCAGCGGCAGTAACGCCCGGTACACCTTACTGTAGGTGCCCAGAAACCGGAGAGTTATCGACACTAGCTTGGATGCCAAGGAGATCACGATTTCCACGGCGAGGCCCGCTTCCATGGGCAGAGCGGAAGTCGCCGGCGACGGGATGAATGTCCGCAGTTGGCCGACTGCAGTAGGCTGCCATCTTCCCGATCAGCGATCGAAGGACGCAGCAACTCCTTCAGAAATTGACCGGGGATAGCACCTACGAGGCTGCGCTTCGACATCAACTGACCGTGGCCGTTCGCTACGGGTTCAAGCCCTCGCCACCTGATTGAGCCGATTGATCACATCTCGCGCCTTCGATGTGACCTGCCGGGTTTCGAGATGGGCATACCGCATGGTCGTCTTGATGTCGGTATGCCCGAGCACTTCCCGCACCTCATAGACGCTCATTCCGTTCTGGATCAGCCGCGACGCGTGCGTGTGCCGCAACGTGTGGACCTTCACCCCTTCAAGGCCAGCGTTCCGCAGCGCCTTCCGGATCGATCTGGCCTGATAACCCCTCGGCCCACCGTGCTTGTTGACGAACACGTATTGGCCGGCACCTTGTTCTCCCCTCCTCGTCAGCACCTCGAACACGCGATCCGTCATGTACAGGATTGCCTCGTTCTGCACCTTCGGACGCCAAAGATTGATCGACCGATCTTCAAGGTTGATCCGTGACCATTCGATGTTGGCAATCTCGCTGTATCGAGCGCCCGTGTCGAGCAGCAGAATCACGAGGTCATATGCGTCCTGCATCGTTCGCTTGATTTCCTCACGACGATCCTCGTAAGCTGGGTAGTTCTTCACGTCTCGCTTCGGGTCGAGGCACATGAGCAGCCGCTGCTCTTCGTCCGCCGACAGATAGCGCAGTGATGTCTTGGGCATCTTGATCTTCGGGAAGCTCAGTTCGCTCGTCTGGTAGCCGAGCTTGTGCGCAAATTTCCAAGCGCTGCGAATCAGGTTCAGGTGGTGCTTGATCGTCTGCTGATTGACGCCCTCTGCCATCCGAGCGCGTTTGAACCTCTCCAGTTCGTGCGACGTGAGTTCGTCCAGCGGCCTGTTGACCGTCATGAGCCGCGTGACCGTTTTCACGATGCTCAGCAGGCCTCGGTAGCTCGGCGTGCCCTGCTTGGATTCGCAGAACTGCGCCATCGCTGTCTTCAAGGTGATCCGCGTCTTTTCGCCGAGGAAGCGTTCGGCATGCAGCTTCGATTTCCAGTCGATCTCCATCTGCTGCGCCGCCTTCTTGTCCGTCGTACGAGACGAACGGATGTAGGTCTTTCCATTCATCTGGAACTGGATATACCAAGCCTTGCTGTTGCCGCGCTTGATGACGGTCATGGTGGATTCCTTCGGTGGTGGTGTCGGTAAATTCCAGTCCACCATCCCGCCGACCTCGACCAGGGGCAACAGGTTTTTGCGGTACCTTCGACTAAATACCTCTGAACACGGCTGTCAGCCTCCCGAGCACCCGTTCAGTTCCGTCCGAGCCTCCCTGCTTGGCGGCTGTCGCCTGTTCATCTCGCCGCGCGGAACTCGGCGATCATCACCATGAGAAGAACGGAGGAGGCCCATGCGCCCACACATCACCTGTAGTCCTGATTGGACACCCTCGACACTGCCATCACCCCAACTTGAACTCGATCAACTGGAATCCAATCGATTCCAGCGCTGCAAATGATGAAGTTCGGCGTCAACTATTTTCGATCTGTGCATGACGGCGTCCGCGATCGCGTGGATGACTTGGAGTGGGATGAGTTCGCCACCTTCATGAAGAACGAAGGGCACCGTGTCGCACCGACCAAAGATGACGTAAGCCTGTTCAGTGCCACAAAATTCAAGACGCTCGATGCCGTTCTGACGGAGGACCGCCATGGGTATCGAGAGGATCCAGATGGAACACAGATCGTCCGCCGCCAACAACGCAACGCTCTCCAAGTCGAATTACTGATCCTCGACTACGACGGCACGCTGACCCTAGATGAAGCACGGGAGCGCTTCAAAGACTACGAATATCTCGGGTACACGTCGTACGGCCACATGAAGACGCCGGGCACCCACAAGTTCCGCTTGATCTTCCCGTTGTCGCAGCCCATCCCGGCACACAAGACGTTCAACGAATACGAGATGGTGGTGGAGCACGGTGCCTATTACGACCTCTCCGAAGCCTTGATCGAATTCGCACCAGGTTGCGATCCTGTGATCACAAAGACCGTGCAAGCGTATTACTTGCCTTCCGCCCCTTCGGCGCGGATCGCCGACGCCGTGATCTGGCGCAATCATGGCGTCGTACTCGACTGGACGACATGGAGGAAGAACGACGCTCACTACTCGTCATCGGATGCATCGCCGGTTCCACGCAAGGCGAACGGCCAGCCGAATCGAACTCTTGATCCCGATCAAGAATTCACCCATCCGCGCGGAACAATCAAAGCCTCCGACGTGACCCGGCGCATCCAGCACGTGCGCTGCCCGTTCCATGGCGATGCGACCGGGTCAGAGTTTCTTGTGCGCTATGACTCCGGCGTGGTGTGCTTCCAATGCAAACGGTGTGGCCCTTTCACTCTGAGCCCGGCCGTTCGATTACCCAAGGCGGTCATCAAGGATGCATGTCCGACAGATGAGGTCAAGACGCCTGGAGTCGAAATGGAAGAGGTCTGGCTTGACCATACCGACCGCGACCAGATCGAACAACTTCTCGCCGAGGCGAAGAAAGACATCTTGTCCGACAAGGGCGTCGAGTACTTCGGCGCCACGCGGTTCAAATCACATGCCATCTACTTGCCGGAAGGAGCGGGGAAGAGCCAGCTCGCATTGAGCTTCCTCTCGGACTCCGCCTCGCCATATCGCAACCACCTCGTCTTCGCGTGCAAGTCTTGGAAGCAAGTGATCGAGAAGGAGGCATCTTTCCGCCCCAAGCTCAAGGAGATCGGTCGGACATCACAGATTGCGTGGAGCTTCGACGGATCGATCGAGCGCCGTTTCAATGTCAAGGTGAGGCGCGGGAATGGAAAGCCGTTTTCGCCCGGGGATCAGCTCGAAGAAGAAACAATTGCCGAGATCATTCGACGCCATCCCGATCTTTCCGAGCGATTCATCCGCATGACCTGGGCGATCCTCGGAGGCGATTCGCTGCGATTCGAGGCCATGACCGCCCGGGATCGAATCTATGCTGAACCCGCGTCTCCCACAGATGACGAAGACCTGATCTTTGATGATCTCGGCGACGAGCCCCCGGCAATCATTTTCACAACATTCGCGCAACTTCGCCTGGTTGCTGCCAAGCGTGACCGAATCCCACGGAACTGGATCATCTGGTTCGACGACCCGGACCTCGACGAACTGATCGACATCAAGCCACGCCGTGCCGATGCCAAAGGGGACGACAAAAAGGTCAAGACAATCGAGGGGACGAGATATGACGTACGCCCAGCGAAAACATCGCTCGGGTTGCCGTTCATCAGCCACAGGTGCATCTACACGACGACGGAACGGGTGACGCTGCGGCTTCTCGAACACCATCTCAAGGAGCACGGCGACCCATGCACGGTCCACGGCGAGCGCCGCCGCGTCACAGGCGGGCAGATCACGATTCTTGGGACAGACAAGGTCCAGAAGAAATTCGACGCCATCGTTCCGTTGTTGGTTCGGCGCCTCGAAATGGAACACGCCAAGAAGGTCACGTTGATTGCCGACGGAATTCCGGCCGAGTTCAATCACAGCACGAACAAGGGACGAAACGACCTCAAGGACCGGCACCTGCTGGTCGAAGTCAGTCTGCCGCACCCGGCTCAGATCAAGGTGGTGTGCGATGCCCTCGGCTTGCCTTTTGCGCAGCATCGACATCAGATCGGAGCGGAATTGATGCTGGACAAGATGCATCAAGCCATCGGTCGGAATTCCGGGTTTCGAACATCCGGCTTCGAATGCGCGGTGTTGGTAGACAAGAACAGGCACGCCGATCTGGTGAAGAACTGCGGGTATGCGATCGATGGTGAGAACAGCGTCATCGTCGACAAGACAGACAAGATGAGCCGGCGCGACAGTCGCCTTGCGGAATCTGCTTCACCTCTCGTGAAGCAGATTGGATCTTTTCTGAACAACCCGTTCGACTACCTGTCGGATTTGAGGAAGGTCAAGCCGGATATCACCTTCGTTCTCGATCGGATCGCCGATGACACCAAGCGCTTCGATTACATCGCACGACTTCTGGCGGCCTTGACCTCGTTGACACGAGTTCGCTTCGATCTCGATTCGTCCTCTTCATCGACATCACGTCTCGATCGACAGGTCCTGCAGTTGGGAGGATGGGTTTTGACCCAAATTCCGGATGCAAAACGGGGTGGGGTTCTGACGAACTACCGGGAAATTCTCAAGATTTCGGAAATTCCTGAGGTCGAACGATAGACTTTTTCATAACTCCTTGATTTATAACGATTTTCTTATTTTTTCGCCTATCTTTACTTAATATATAAAAATCAAAAATCCCTTATAAATCAACAAGTTAAATTTTTCTCACTCCACCGCTTTCCAAGGGTGGAGGGGGCGACGGAAAAAATGGCGGGAACGAAGGCAAGGTTCATGGCCCCTACCCCCATTCCAGGTGGATTTTTGAGGGTCAAGACCCCGAACCAACTCCCGGTTCAAGACTGGTCCCGTTTTCCTTGCGGGCAGCGTCCTTGGCAGCCTTGCGGCGCACGTTGTACCAGTACGTGAGAGCGCCTTTGTCGGTGAGGGTGGCACCTTCGACGAACGCTGCGACGATCACGTCCTTGGGTTCATCCTTGATCGCGTCGAAGATGGCGCGAGCTGCATCCGCCTTGGACTTGCCCTCTGCGATCAGGACTTTTCCCTGATCGATGGCAGCTCGGATCGTCGGTTTGCTCAGATCGATCTCGATCGGCTCTGACGACTTCGAGGAGGACTCGATCACCTCGGACCCGTTCTCGGCGGTCTCGGTTTGTTCAGTGGTCGCGGCGGGCTTCTTTCCCATGGTAGGTGCTCCAGAGTTGGTTGACGATGTGGCTCGCCTTGGCAGGCGGCATGGTCTCGAAGCCTGGAATGTTTTCGAACAAATCCAGCATCGCCTCTGCAAACTCCTCTTCGGTGAGGCTCGGTCCGAATTGCTCGTCGATGATTGCGAGCAGCGTGTTCCGTGCTTCTTCCAACAAGGTGTGCATAGAGGAATGTTTCTTGACCATGCGCACACCATCCCGCCGAAAACGAGGTCGGACAACAGGGGCGGAACGATAAATACAGGTGCAGAACTCACACGGGAGACGGAACATGCACCTCGCTATCAACGACTACAACCAGAACCAGATCAAGTCGGCACTCGCCGCAAACATTCAGACGGCCATCGGGCTATGGGAAGCCAAGGACTGGCAGACCTACCGGTCCATGCGTGATGTGCTGCTGGCTCTGATCCGCTCAGGCCGCGGTGACGAGGTCGGCATCGAGCAGATGCAGTTCATCTACTTCATCGGCACGCACCTGCGACGCCGTTTCCCGGGTCAGATGCCGGACTGGAGGGCGTTCACTGCCCAGCTACCAGCATCACGCCCGGCTGGCGACAAGGCGTGGCAGATTGCGACTGAGGGCGCTTTCTGGAGCGAGACGCTGTAGTCACGCCCGTGCGCCTCAGTAAACCGGGAACTGACCCTTCTCGACGTTCTGGATCATGGTCTTGGCGCGCTTGATCATCCGCGAGGCAGTGATCGACATCAGCTCTCTCTTGGCCGCTGCCTCTCGGGTGTGATCGTTCACGTCTTCCACGATGTAGCCGGGTGAAATCTTGGCGAGCACACCGATTTCGTACAGCTTTCGCCTAGCTGCATGAGGACGCCGCTGGTTCTCCAACCAGAGGTCATAGCACCTGAGCATCTTCTCTATCAACGGCACATTCGGCGGCCTCGCCAGCGGCAGGTCCACCAACGTTTGATCGATCGCTGGACGCCCTGCCTTGTTCTTCGCCAGTGAACGCACGAGCCTTCCGAAGTCCCGGATCAGGATCGATGACGGGGTGTAGAGATTGACGTAGAGCAGCTTCACGCTCGGGTCGTAGCCGTACTCACCCCACCATTCGTTTGCTTGATGTTCATCGTCCACCGGCACCACCGTGAACGGCTCGGGCGGCAAGAAGTACTCCTTCACCTGCTCCCACCACTGGTCGAACTCCAAGCCGTCAGCGAAGGCAAGGTACTCGCGCGTCCTCTTCGACCACTTCTTGCGGTCGCTGCGCTGGAGGGCCTCGTACCAGAGGCGGTAGGCGGAAATGTTGTCCATTCGCCGATCTTAACAATCCAAATAAATGCGTTTCCTGATAACTGTTAGTGCCGCGCCATCAGCGGTTCAATACACACATGCCTTGATTCACAGGGCATCTCAGCCAGACCGGTTGAGCAACCAACCCAAAGGAGTTTTATGAAGGATGCCAAGACCAATCCCCCCCGCCGCCAAACGGCTTCGAGACGCAACCGCAAGGCTAGCGATCAGTTGAAGTCCTTTCTGGCGATGAGCCCGCACGTCGTTTGCCGTGATGCAGACCTGTCTCCGCAAGGACAAGGCGGTCCGGTTCGCTACGACCCCGAGAAGATCTACGTTCGTGCGGACTACAACGAGAAGCTGGTTCGCAAGGCTGTCGAACTGCGGGAGTCGGGCGCTACGTACGTGATGGTTCACGGCAAGTCCGTGTCGGGTCGGTTTTCGATCAAGCCCGAAACCCCTGAGCCCGGCTTCAGGGTGCGCCGCCTAGATCTGCGCTTCAACCTGGAGATGAAGGCTTAACACCCCCTCTCCAATATCAAGAAACTTTTAGTTAATAAATCTCAACATACACAGGAATATCAAAATGTCTTTTCTTCAAACCCTTCATACCTTCGGCACCATCGAGACCACGCGTTCGTACTCCTACTCCAAGCACCTCGATCCGGTTCAACGTCTTCGCATGAACTTCACCGAGAACGCGAAACGCCAGATCGCGGATGTGAAGAGCGATGCGCCCCTCTCGCCTAACGCATGGGTCTCCAAGAAGGCACTTGGCGGAGGGCGGGTTCAATACAAGGTGTCGCTGCGGGTGGGGCCGCGTCTGATCAAGCTGCCTGAGGGAACCCACGTCACGATTGAATCGAAGGAGAAGGTGATCGAGTTCCTGGAAGGCGCCATCGCCGCGTGCAACGGCGGCGAATTCGATGAGCTTCTTGTGGAGACGTCGGGCAAGGGCAAGATGTCTCCTACGCCTACGATGGATGAAGCGCCGATGAGCAGTTGATGATGGCCCCGTCACCTCGGATTCCGGGGTGGCGTCCTGGCAAGCGACTCAGCCGAAAGGCTGCGGTCGCTTTTTTATTGCGCGAGCGACGACCTGAAGCCGAGCTTCGGAATCGGCTGGCCGTACAGCAGAAAATCAGGGATGGCTAGCGGCTCGACGAAGCCGTGTTCGACATTGCCAGCCTTGATCTCTTCACGCAGACCGACAAGCAGTTGGCCGAGGACGTTCTGGCCCTTCAACGTGTCGTCATCGACAACGAGCGCTCCCCAGAACGGATCCTTGGCCGACTGCTCGACGATTGGCTTGTCCTTCGTCGCCAATAGGAAGCGGCCAAACTCCGTCCGGTTCATCGCCAGCTTCGTCCGCAAGCACCATTCCATGATTGCCACACGCTGCTCATCCCAATCCGCACGAGAACTGCTCTTTCGATGCGGCTTCGATTTCATTTTCGCGGCCATCGGGCTGGCTTCGCTGAGGATCGCCTTCTGGATGTCGGGAAGGTGTGGGTAGCGGCACGCTTGATACAGCGCTTCGCTCGTCAGGATGTGCGTGCCATTGATCTTGATCGGATAGCCGGCAGCCATGTTCGAGAGGTCTCCGAAAGCTTCCCTCGTCTTGTGGAAAACGAGGGCTTCCGAACGCTTGTAAATCTTTGGAGAGAGGTCAATGGTGATCATTGAAGCGGGAACGTGATCGCCCGCTTAAATGCGGGAAATGGAAAAATATGCTTGGCATGTGAACTGGGGAACCCAAAGCGATTGGAACGAGTTATGGAAGCGCAGGTTCATCGCTTTGTTTAGGTGCCAATGCCAATTGGTGTCCAAAAACGACTGACCAAACATCCGCGTCAGTCGGTTCTGCCTCATTACTCACGCCTTCGTGCGTTATGTTGTGCAGTCGATACTTCTCCCATACCGCCAAGTACTGAAGTGCACCGTCTATGCTGAGCCGCTCCGACGACAAGCTCGCAGTCTGTTGTATGGACTTTATCAACGTGTCGACATAGACGTGTAGGTTCTCGACCAAAGTCGACAAGTAGGGCAGCGCCATGGCATTGTGCATGATCGAGTTCCGAGTGTGATAGATGCGTGCTAAGTGCCAAGCTACCTTCTGACGATGTTTTCTCAATGTCTGTTGTGTTGCCGTTCGATTTTTGAACATCTCAAAAAGCCGCCATACTTTGTTTAATAGCAGAGGGAAAGGCTTGAGATGTTCAATGAACTCGTCTCGAACTGCAGCGTGTTCAACGCACAATGTTACGCGCACAAACTTCGAGAAACCGCTGTCCGTTCCTGGCAAATTTCGAGTCACAGCTCGAGCTCGAGGCGCAAGACGAACGAGGTCTCGATATGCCGATATAAAGAGTTTTTCCGGATAACTAAGCGTCAAAGACGGCAGCAAACAATCGGAGAAGAAAGCGAGGCGTTGACTTTCACGACCCGGCCTTGACACGATTCCCTCAAGTCCGGCCCACAGAGCAATGAGCTGATTCTCCGCAGAATTCGAGAGCAAGGCCGACCGATGAAGTCGAATCGCGCGACGCAGCCTGACAGCTGACGATTCGGTTAGGTGATGCCCATGAGTGGCCTTGACAAGCTCCAACATCTCCTGCTCACCAGATGCGGTGTGGCTAACCCAGCAATGCATCGGATCTGGAGCATCGTGCACTCGGTAGATTCGGTTCGAATCTTCGTCCCGAACAAGAGATAACGAAGTTGGGGTAAATGGAAGCCGATGCTCGAAGAAGCGGACTACTCCAATGAACTCATCGAATGCCCCTGATGCCATTTGGTGAGCTTGCACTGGACTTCGAGCGGACAGATTGCTCACAAGGAGAAATCGCTGCCGCTCACTTTTCGAGTCCAGGAACGCTTGCTGATCCGGCTTTATGCCGTCCCATGACGGGGGGCTGTTGGAGACCGTAATTCCAAATGTTTTCAGAACCTTTGGGAAGCGCTCGAACTCGCCTTCACCAAGAAATAGGCAACTGTACTTGCCATGTTTATCGGGAAATCCTTCGAAGAAGCGGTCAAGAAGCTCCTTCGGGTCGAACTCATCCTCGTACTTCAGATGCCTTATCAACGCGTTCTGCGTCACGTGATAGCTATGTCGTCGAGGAAAACCGAGGGTCTCGGCTTGGACGACAAAAACAGATGCGAGAGATGCAAGAACTTGCTTGTGGTTCGGATTGGATTCAACGGTACTCCTGATCGCTTGGACGGTAGCGTTGAAATAGTCGCCCAGCACTGTTCGGAGTCCTGAGACTCCTCTGGCAATTCTGTCTGGCTCGCCAAGGTTATCGCGAATGCTGGCGAGATGGAGTTTGCAAAGTGCTCGCTGTTGAGCATCGAGGACGGGATCCTTCGCGATACTCCATTCAAGCTCGTCAATGAACGGATTTAGAGCTTCTTTTGCGATGCCGGCGCCATGGTTTGCAGTCGCAATGGCCTGGAGCTCTAGAGTTCTGGAGAAAGTGTTGAGCGCAGGAGCCTTGAAGCTGTCGTCAGTTAGGTCATACAACTGCTCGTCCAGTACAAGCGCGAAGAACAACACTGCTTCATGTTGAAGGGTTGGCAGAGATGACTTGACGCGGAGTTTTCGCATAGGTATTTCGAACTGGCTCCAAGGCCATCTCCGTTCCAATTGAGCAATTACACATTGTCACTCAATTCCCTCGATGTCATGTCAGCGTCGCTTCTCTCAAAGCTCATGATCTGGGCTTGGGAAGCGACGGAATTTGCGGGGGGTGACGGATCGGCTCGTGACTGGGCCGACTCTCGGTGATGGTCGTCGGTCAATCCACGCTGGTCATGTCGATAAATACAGCCAGGAGGCGATACGACATGAATGAGAACACCACACCCTGGAACCGACTACGAGCGCTACTGGACACGATATTCGGCTTCACCCAACGAACGAGATCGACCGTCAAGGTGGTCCAGCAAGGCTTCGACAACGCCAAACAGGAGCATGTCGTCCTGATCGAGTACAGAGCGCATGTGAAGCCACCGGGAGCGATGGCGACCGATCAGAAGTCATCGAAGCAGGTCAAGCGTGCACCGATGGAATCAATCCGTGAGCTGTTTGCGCAGCAGCACCAAGACCGTCAGGCATAGACGGCTTGCCATCGTGCCTACGATCTGCCAAACCGGCAACGAGGGCAACGGATGTGATCGGTGTATGGGAAGGACATGAAGGGCCAATAACCCGTCTTCATGGTCCCCAATCCCTCCGCAGCACCCCGCCCTGCTCCAAACCAGCACCGTTTCTCTGACGAGCACGGTTCTGGTCCCCGATTCAAGACGCTTCAGTGCTTCAGAAGATCTGCCAGCTGAACCAGTAAGCCATCGCCGCCACAAAGGCCGAGGCGGGAATGGTCAGGACCCAGGCCCAGACGATGTTCCCCGCCACGCCCCAGCGCACCGCGCTGGCGCGCTGCGTGGCACCGACGCCGACGATGGCGCCCGTGATGGTGTGAGTGGTCGACACCGGAATGCCCAGCGCGGTGGCCAGGAACAGGGTCAGCGCCCCGCCGGTCTCGGCGCAGAAGCCGCCCACGGGCTTGAGCTTGGTGATCTTCTGGCCCATGGTCTTCACGATGCGCCAGCCGCCGAACATGGTGCCCAGCGCAATGGCGGCGTAGCAGCTCACGATGACCCAGGTCGGCGGCACCGCGTCGCTGGCCGAGGCGTAGCCGGTGGCGATCAGCAGCATCCAGATGATGCCGATGGTCTTCTGCGCGTCGTTGCCGCCGTGGCCCAGGCTGTAGGCACCGGCCGAGACCAGCTGCAATCGCCGGAACCACCGGTCCACCCGAGAGGGCGTGGCACGTCGGAAGCCCCAGGCCACCACGATCATCATCAGCGAGCCCAGCAGGAAGCCCAGCAGCGGCGACACGAAGATGAAGGCCACGGTCTTCCAGATGCCGGAGGCCACGAGGCCGCTGGTGCCGGTCTTGGCGATCACGGCGCCCACGATGCCGCCGATCAGTGCGTGCGACGAGCTGCTCGGGATGCCGTAGTACCAGGTGACGAGGTTCCAGCTGATGGCGCCGATGAGCGCCCCGAACACCACGTGCACGTCGACCACCCCGGGCTGGGCGATGCCCTTGCCCACGGTGGCCGCCACGCTCAGGTGAAAGACGAAGATCGCGATCAGGTTGAAGAAAGCCGCGAACACCACGGCCTGCCCCGGCTTGAGCACGCCGGTGGACACCACCGTCGCGATCGAATTGGCGGCATCGTGGAAGCCGTTCATGAAGTCGAACAGGATCGCGAGCGCGACCAGCACCACCACCACCCAGAGGGCGACCTGCACCGTTGTCATCGGCTGCTACCCGCTCAGGAATTCTCGAGGACGATGCCCTCGATCACGTTGGCCACGTCCTCGCACTTGTCGGTGATCGTCTCGAGCAGCTCGTAGATCGCCTTGAGCTTGATGACCTCGCGCACGTCCGGCTCCTCGCGGAACAGCTTGCTCATGGCGCTGCGCATCACGCGGTCGGCGTCGGATTCGAGGCGGTCGATTTCCTCGCAGGTCTTGAGCGTGGCCTCGGCCACGGCCGGGTCGGCGATCTTGCCGAGGTACTTCACGGCGTCCTTGAGGCGGTCGCAGCACTTCACGCTCAGGGCCGTGAGGCGCACGATCTCGTCGGTCATGTGGCGCACGTCGTACAGCGCCATGGTCTCGGCCGAATCCTGGATCAGGTCGGCCACGTCGTCCATCGTGTTGATGAGCTTGTGGATCTGCTCGCGGTCGATGGGCGTGATGAAGGTCTTGTGGATCAGGCGGTTGACGTCGTGCGTCACGCGGTCTGCGGCGCGCTCGGCGTTGTCGACGTCGCGGTTGTACTGTTCGCGCAGGTGCACGTCCGCATAGTGGGTGACGAGCTGCTCGAACGCACGCGCCGCCTCCACGATGCGCTCGGCATGCTGGTTGAACATTTCAAAAAAATTGCCCTCTCGGGGCAGCAGCTTGCCGAACATGGAAAAAACTCCTGGGACGCGCCAATCACAATTTCATGACGCCTTCGTGAAAACTTCCCGAGTTTAACGGGCGCGACCGGAACGACCGGTCGGGCCGACCTTCCGGCCCCGGCTTGACCGGCTCGCTCAGGCCGGCAGCTGCAGTGCCACGACCAGCCGCATGCACGCGGCAACGCCGGCGAGATCGGGCAGTTGCGGCCGCATGCCGGCGGCCCCCGAGGGTCAGCGGATTTTCTGGATGACCTGGCCGGTCACGCGCGCCAGCGCGGCGCGTGGCACCTTGTCGGGTGCGATCTCGGCCAGCGGCTTGAGCACGAAGGCGCGCCCGCGCATGCGCGGGTGCGGCAGGGTCAGCGTGGGGCTTTCGATCACCGAGTTGCCGTGCATCAGCAGGTCGAGATCGAGCGTGCGCGGCGCATTGGGAAAGGGCCGCTCGCGGCCGGCCAGCGTTTCCAGGCGCTGCAGCGCGATGAGCAGCTGCTCCGCGTCCAGCCCGGTGCGCACGGCCACCACGGCGTTGATGAAGTCGGGGCCTTCGGCATCGACCGGCGCGCTGCGGTAGAGCGACGAGCGGGCCGTGACCTGCGTGCGCTGCAGCGCACCGATGGCGGCCATGGCCTCCTTCACGGTCGCCTCGGCATCGCCCAGGTTGGCGCCGATGGCGACGAAGGCCTGCACGGTCGGGTAGTCCTCGCGCGGACCGCGTGGACGCGAAGGCGCGCGGCGTGCGGGCGGGCCGCTCTTGCTGCCGGCCGATGACGGCTTGCCTGCGGCGCGCGGCGCGGGCTTGCCCCCCTTGACGGACTTGGCAGCCGGGGCGCTCTTCTTGCCGTCCTTCGGCTTGTCGGGCGCGCTCATTCGCCTGCGGCGCTCCCGCCGCCCTCGCTGCCACCACCACCGCTACCGCCGCCCACGGGGCGCGGCTTGCGCCGGCGCTTGCGCTTGCGCGGCGCGGCGGCTTCGCCGTCCGGCGGCACGGCGTCGGCCTCGATGTCGGGGCCGTCGCCATCGTCCGATCCGGCGGCGGCCTGTTTCTGGCGCGCCGGCTGCTCGCTGCGCGGCTTGGGCGCAGCGGCCGGATCGCGCAGGCGCACGCGCTGGCGCACCTTCTGTTCTTCGCGCACCTGTTCGAGGAGGTCCTGGCGGCGCAGGTCGTCGGCGGTGCTGAACTCTTGCCACCACTCGGCGATGGCTTCACCGACCTCGCCCACGTCGGCACGCAGGCGCATGAAGTCGAAGGCGGCGCGGAAGCGCGCCTGCTCGACCAGGCTGTAGGGCGTGGAGCCGGTGCGCTTGTCGAAGCGCGGCTGCATCATCCAGATCTCGCGCATGTCGGCGGCCAGCTTGCCGCGGCCGGACACATCGCCGATGCGCGAATTGAACACGTCGTCGATGGCGTCCTGCAGCGCCGGGAACGGCGGCTGCGGGCGCTGGCCATGGCGGCCTTCCTGGCGCTGGGCCCAGCCGTCGCGCACGTCGGCCCACAGCACGCAAGCCAGCAGGAAGCTGGGCGCCACGGGCTTGCCTTCGCCCACGCGGCGGTCGGTGTCCTGCAGGGCGGCCTTCACGAAGGGCTGGTCGGCGCGCTCCACCACCACGTCGAGCAGCGGATAGATGCCGGTGGCGAGCCCCAGCTTGCGCAGCTGCTCCACCGTCGCGATGGCGTGACCGGTCTGCAACAGCTTGAGCATCTCGTCGAACATGCGGCTTTGCGGCACGTCGGCCAGCAGCTTGCTCGATTCGATGAGCGGCGCGGCGGTCTTGGCTTCCATCTTGAAACCGAGCGCAGCGAGCTTGGCCGAGAAGCGGATCGCGCGAATGATGCGCACCGGGTCTTCGCGGTAGCGCGTGACCGGGTCGCCGATCATGCGCAGCGTGAGCTTCTGGGCGTCCTTGATGCCGTTGTGATAGTCGACCACCACCTGGTTGGCCGGGTCGTAGTACATGGCGTTGACGGTGAAGTCGCGGCGCGCCGCGTCTTCTTCCTGCGGGCCCCAGACGTTGTCGCGCAGCACGCGGCCGCTGGCGTCCACGGCGTGCTTCATGCTCGCGAGTTCGCCCTTGCTGGTGCGCTCGTTGCCGGCCACCTGCTCGGCGGCGGCGCTGTCCATGTAGGCGCGGAAGGTCGAAACCTCGATCACCTCGTGCTCGCGGCCGCGGCCGTACACCACGTGCACGATGCGAAAGCGCCGGCCGATGATGAAGGCGCGGCGGAACAGCGACTTGACCTGCTCGGGCGTGGCGTTGGTGGCCACGTCGAAGTCCTTCGGACGCAGGCCCAGCAGCAGGTCGCGCACCGCGCCGCCCACCACGTAGGCCTCGTAGCCGGCCTGCTGCAGCGTGGTGACCACGTTCTTCGCGCGTTCGTCGACCAGGGCGGGATCGATCTTGTGAACCTCTGCCGGCACCTCCTGGCGCTTGCCGAAGCGGCTCTTGCCCTGCGTGCCGCCGGCGGACTTGCCGAGCAGCTTGTCGATGAATTTCTTGATCATTGGTTGTTTTTCGAGGAGGAGCAGGCGCTTCTTCTTATCTGTCTATTCGTTTTCGAGCATGGAGCGGATCAGCGGAATGGTGATCGCGCGTTGGGTCTGCAGGGCGTAGCCGTCCAGCTGCGACAGCAGCTCCATCAGGCTGCCCAGGTCGCGGCTGAAGCGGTGCAGCATGAAGTCGAGCACGTCGTCGGACAGCATCACGCCGCGCGCGTCGGCCGCCTGGCGCAGCACCGCGCGGCGTTCGCTTTCGCTCAGCACCTGCAGGTGGAAGACATGGCCCCAGCCGAGGCGGGTGCGCAGGTCTTCGCGCAGCGGCAGGTCGGCCGGCGGCAAGGCGCCGGCGGCGACCACGCCGCGCTGCAGGGTCTGGGCGTTGACGAACCAGTTGAAGGCCGCGTGCTGCTGCACCGCGGTGTAGAGGTGGACGTCGTCGAGCAGGACGGCGCCCCAGCGCTCGTCGAACTCGGGCGGCTCCAGCAGGCCGGCGTGCAGCCAGCCCACGCTGGCGCCCTGCTCGGCCAGTGCGACACGCACGGATTCGAGCAGGTGGGTCTTGCCACTGCCGCTGTCGCCCCAGAGGTAGGTCGGCACCGGCGAGTGCAGCGCGGGGCTGCCATCGGCGCCGCCGACCCACACTTGCAGGTGTCGCAGCGCCGCCTCGTTGGGGCCGGCAAAAAAGGCGTCGAAGCTGGGGCCCGTCGCAATGCCGATATCGAGCGCGAGCTGTTTCATCCCGGGAAGGTTCATGGAGGGGGCCCGGAGGGCCCTTAAAATCGTGAGGAATTCTATCGGCCCGGCCGCCTCGGTCGCCGGCGCCTCCCCTGCCCGCCCTTCCTCGCCGCTTCGCGAACCTTTTCGCTCCTTCTTCTCGACACCGCCCGCCCATGACCTCCTCCACGCCCACCCCGCTCAGCTACAAGGACGCCGGTGTCGATATCGACGCAGGCGACGCCCTGGTCGACCGCATCAAGCCACTGGCGAAGAAAACCATGCGCGAAGGCGTGCTGGCCGGCATCGGCGGCTTCGGCGCGCTGTTCGAAGTGCCCAAGCGCTACAAGGAACCCGTGCTGGTGAGCGGCACCGACGGCGTGGGCACCAAGCTCAAGCTGGCTTTCGAATGGAACATGCACGACACGGTCGGCATCGACCTCGTGGCCATGAGCGTCAACGACGTGCTGGTGCAGGGCGCCGAACCCCTGTTCTTCCTGGATTACTTCGCCTGCGGCAAGCTCGACGTGGACACGGCCGCGGCCGTGGTCGGCGGCATCGCCCGCGGCTGCGAAATCTCGGGTTGCGCCCTCATCGGCGGCGAAACCGCCGAAATGCCCGGCATGTACCCGGCCGGCGAGTACGACCTGGCCGGTTTTGCGGTCGGCGCGGTCGAAAAGTCGAAGATCCTCACGGGCCAGAACGTCAAGCCCGGCGACGTGGTGCTGGGCCTGGCCTCGGCCGGCGTGCATTCCAACGGTTTCAGCCTCGTGCGCAAGGTGATCGAGCGCGCCGGTGCCGACCTGCCCGCCACCCTGGACGGCAAGCCCTTCCGCGAAGCCGTGATGGAGCCCACCCACCTGTACGTCAAGCCCGTGCTCGAAGCGCTGGGCAAGCACCCGATCAAGGCCCTGGCCCACATCACCGGTGGCGGCCTGCTCGAGAACATCCCGCGCGTGCTGCCCGAAGGCACCGCCGCCCACCTGAAGAAGGGCAGCTGGCCGCAGACCGAGCTCTTCGCCTGGCTGCAGAGGGTGGCCGGCATCGACGACATCGAGATGAACCGCACCTTCAACAACGGCATCGGCATGGTCGTGGTGATCGACGCGGCCGAAGCCGCCGCCTGCGCCGCCACGCTGCGCGCCGCCGGTGAATCGGTGCATGAGATCGGCGTGATCGCCGAGCGCGGCGACGGCGCGGCCGTGGTCGTCGCCTGATCGCGCGCCCGTTCTTTTTTCTTTTTCTCACCGCACGCCCCGCTCCCCGGATGGCCACGCCGCTGCCCGACGCCACCCTCGCCGCCCCGCCCCCGGCCGCCGCCTCCCGCCACGTGGTACTGGCCAGCTACCTGCTGATGCTCGCGGGGCTGATGCTCGTGATGTGGCAGCACCTGCTGCCGGGGCTGCTGTGCGTGTGCATCGGCTTCCTGGTCGCACGCTGGTTCGCCCGACTGCTGGGCGGCTGGCTGTCGCGCCTGAAGCCCCTGCGCTCCGCCGCCGGCAGCCTGGCCCGGGTGGTGGCGGTCACGCTGGTGCTGCTGGGCCCGATCGGCCTGGTCACGCTGGGGTTCTCGCAGGCGCGCGAGTACGTGCTCGATGCGCCCGACCAGTACCGCGAACTGCTCGACTACACGGCCCGCACAGTGCTCGAACTGCGCTCCAAGCTGCCGCCCGACATCGCCGTCTACCTGCCCGAGGGCGCGGCCGAGGTGCAGCGCATCGTCGCCAACTACCTGCGCACGCAGGCCGGCTCGCTCGCCATGGCCGGGCGCGCCTGGCTGGGCGGGCTGCTGTTCGCCTACGTGGGCCTGATCATCGGCGCGCTGGCCGCCGTGGCGCCGGCGCCGGCCCAACGCCGGCCGCTGGCGCAGCAGATGTTCCTGCGCATCACCACCTTCGGCGAGGCCTTCGGCCAGATCGTCGCGGCGCAGTTCTGGATCGCCGCCTTCAACACGCTGCTGACCGCGATCTTCCTGTTGTTCCTGATGCCGCTGTGGGGCCTCGAGCTGCCCTACACGCCCGCGCTCATCACGCTGACCTTCGTGGCCGGACTGGTGCCGATCGTGGGCAACCTGGTCTGCAACTCGGTGATCACGCTGGTGGCGCTGTCGGTGTCGCCGGTCACGGCCGCGGCCTGCCTGGGCTTCCTGATCCTGATCCACAAGGCCGAGTACGTCATCAACGCCAAGGTGGTCGGCGCGCGCACGCAGATGCGTGTGTGGGAACTGCTGTCGGTGATGTTCGTGGCCGAGGCGGTGTTCGGCCCCGCCGGGCTGGTGGCGGCGCCGCTGTACTACGCGTACCTGAAAAAAGAACTGCACGCAGGCGGCCTGGTCTAGCGACCGGGCAATGTCCTGATCTGATCGGTTCCGGTCCGCATCGGCGCGGACGAAGCGCTGGCGGCGCCCAAGAATAGGCGGCATCATCCACTTTGCCTTGCCCGCCACCGCCATGACCACCTGTCTGATTGTGATCGACGCCCAGGAATCGTTCCGCCACCGCCCCTACTGGAACGCCGCCCTGCTCGCGCCCTACCTCGAGGCCCAGAACGCGCTGATCGCCGGCGCCGTGGCGGCCGGACTGCCGGTGGTGCGCGTCTTCCACGTCGATGCGCCGCCATCCCCGGCCAACCCCTTCGCGCTCGAATCGGGCCACGTGCGCCCGATCGAGGGCCTCGCGCCTTTCGAGGCGGCCGCCACCTTCACCAAGCACCGCCACAGCGCGCTGGTCAACAGCGGGCTCGACGTATGGCTCACGCAGCACGGCATCCGCCGCCTGATCGTGAGCGGCATCCGCACCGAGCAATGCTGCGAAACCACCACGCGTCACGCCTCGGACCTGGGCTGGGAGGTCGACTACGTGACCGACGCCACCCTCACCTTCGACATGGTGCAGCCCGACGGCCGCCCCCTGTCGGCCGCCGACATCAAGGCGCGCACCGCGACCGTGCTGGACGGGCGCTTCGCCACGGTCTGCAGCGTGGCGCAGGCGTTGGCGCATGCCACGGAAGGCGCGACCGCATGAGCGCCGCGCCGGGCCGCCCCAAGCAAGCTCGCACCGAAGTGCGAAGCACGGAGGTATTTCAATGACCCCGCTGCGCGTGCGCATCCTGGCCTACGACGGCGTCGAGGCGCTCGATTTCGCCGGCCCCTTCGAGGTCTTCACCACCGCTGCCCGCGTCCACCAGCGCCTGCAGCCGGGTGCGCCCGCGCCGTTCGAGGTGGCCTCGGTCGCCCACACCCGCGCCGGGGAACCGGTGCAGGCGCGCGCCGGTCTGCGGCTGCTCGCCGACCACACGCTGGCCGATGCCGCCGCCACCGCAGACGTGCTGGTCGTCCCCGGCGGCGTGGTCGATGCGCCGATGGCGAGCCCCGACACCCTGCGCTGGATCGCCCGCTGCGCGGCCAGCGCGCAGCTCGTCGCCTCGGTCTGCACCGGCGTCTTCCTGCTGGCGCAAAGCGGCGTCGTGACGCGCGAGGCGGTCACCACGCACTGGGAAGACCTCGCCGATCTGCGCGCCCAATTTCCGCAGCTCGACGTGCGCGAAGGCGTGCGCTGGGTCGACACCGGCCGCATCGTCAGCTCGGCCGGCATCAGCGCGGGCATCGACATGAGCCTGCACCTGGTCGAGCGCCTGGCCGGACGCGACCTGGCCGAGCGCACCGCGCGCCAGATGGACTACGCATGGACCCGCAACGAGCCCCTGTCCGCGTAGTCTTCGTGCTCCTGCCCGACAGCCTGGTGCTCGACTGGGCCGGGCCGGCCGAGGCGCTGCGCATCGCCAACCAGCGGCTGCGCGCGGCAGGCCAGCCCGAGCGCTTCGTCATCGAATTCGCCGGGCCGCGCCCGACCGTCATGGGCTCCGTCGGCGTCGCGCTGTCGGGGCTGTCGCCGCTGCCGACGCAGTGGGACGGCCCGGGCTGGGTGGTGCTGGTCGGCCTGCCGGGCGACACCATTGCGACCGACACCCCCGAGGCGCAGGACCTGCTGCACTGGTTGCGCGGCCAGCGCTTCACGCGCGGCGGTGTCGAGCTGGTCACGGTCTGCGCGGGCGCCCTGCTCGCGGCGCACGCGGGCGCGCTCGCGGGCCGGCGCGTCACCACGCACCACCATCACCTGGACGAACTGCGCATCGTGGAGCCGCGCTGCGAGGTGGTGAGCAACCGGGTGTTCGTGATCGACCCGCCGGTCTACAGCAGCGCGGGCGTCACGACGGGCATCGACCTGATGCTGCACCGCATCGCCGACACCTGCGGCGAGGCGCTGGCGGCCCAGGTCGCGCAGACGATGGTGGTCGCGCTGCGGCGCGGCCCGCACGACCCGGAGCTGTCGCCCTTTCTCGCCTACCGCAACCACCTGCACGCGGCGCTGCACCGGGTGCAGGACGCGGTCAGCGAACAACCGCAGGCCGACTGGAGCGTGCCGCGCATGGCCGAGGTCGCCCACACCTCGGCGCGGCACCTGACGCGGCTGTTCGTCGAGCACGCGGGCGTGGCGCCGCTGGCCTACCTGCGCCGGCTGCGGCTGGCCGCCGCGCAACTGGCGCTGGCCTCGGGTGCCAGCGTGACGCGGGCGGCCGAGCTGTCGGGCTTCGGCTCGGACACGCAGCTGCGCCGCGCGTGGCACCAGTTCGGGTTGCCGGGCTCGCCTTCCGCGGGCACGTCGGCGCCCGTCCGCTAAGGCTTGTCGCCGCAGGCCTCGGCGCGCGCCCGCAGCAGCGCCTGCTCGCGCGTGTTGCGCGTGAGCGAGGCGGCGCGCTGGAACTCCCGGCGCGCCTCGTCGCGGCGGCCCAGCTTGAAGAGCAGGTCGCCGCGCACGGTCGGCAGCAGGTGGTAGCCCTTCAGCGCGGGCTCGTCCTGCAGCGCATCGACCACCTCCAGCCCGGCCGCCGGCCCGAAGGCCATCGACAGCGCGACCGCGCGGTTCAGCTCGACGATGGGCGACGGCGACAGCGCGGCCAGCGCGTCGTACAGCGCCGCGATGCGGGCCCAGTCGGTCTCGCCCGCGGTGCGCGCGCGGGCGTGGCAGGCGGCGATGGCGGCCTGCAGCGCGTAGGGGCCGAGCGCGCCGCCCAGCGCTTCGGCGCGCGCCAGCGCCGCCAGGCCGCGGCGGATCAGCATCGGGTCCCAGCGTGCGCGGTTCTGGTCAAGCAGCAGCACCGGTTCGCCCGAGGCGCCCACGCGCGCGGCGGTGCGCGAGGCCTGGATTTCCATCAGCGCGACCAGCCCGTGCACCTCGGATTCGCCGGGCACCAGCTCGGCCACGATGCGGCCCAGGCGCAGCGCCTCGTCGCACAGCGCGGGGCGCATCCAGTCGCCGCCGGCGGTGGCCGAGTAGCCTTCGTTGAAGATCAGGTAGAGCACCTCGAGCACCGAGGCCAGCCGGGCGTCGAGCTCGTGGCGGCGCGGCACCTCGAAGGGCACGCGCGCCTCGGCCAGCGTGCGCTTGGCGCGCACGATGCGCTGCGCCACGGTGGCCTCGGGCACGAGAACGGCGCGCGCGATCTCGTCGGTCGTGAGGCCGCCCATCAGCCGCAGGGTGAGCGCCACGCGCGCCTCGGTCGAGAGCACCGGGTGGCAGGCGGTGAACACCAGGCGCAGCAGGTCGTCGCCGATGTCGTCGTCGAGCGCCGCATCGACCGCCTGCGCGAAATCGGCCTGGGCCATGGCGTGCAGCGCGTCGAGCTCGCGGCCGATCTCGGGCGCCTTGCGCTCGGCCAGCTGCACATGGCGCAGGCGGTCGAGGGCGCGGTGCTTGGCCACCTGCGTGAGCCAGGCGGCAGGGTTGTCGGGCACGCCGTCGACGGGCCACTGCTCGAGCGCGGCCACCAGCGCGTCCTGCGCCAGCTCCTCGGCCAGGCCCACGTCGCGCACCTTGCGCGCGAGCGCGGCGATGATCTTCGCGGACTCGATGCGCCAGACCGCCTCGATGGCGCGGTGGATGGCGGCGGCGTCTGGTCCGCTGCTCATGCGGCCTCGCTCCGGCCCGGCAGGCCGGATAGCATGCGGCCATGACACCACGCCTCGTCTTGTGGAGCCTGGGTTTCGCGTTCGGCCTCGCCTGCGGCGGCGTGCGGGCGGACGACCTTGCCGTGGAACGCAACAGCCTGGGCATGGCCTTCGTGCGATTGCCGGCCGGCGAATTCCTCATGGGCAGCGACGAGCCGCCCGACGCGCTGGCACGCGACTACCCCCAACTGCCCAAGGAACGCTTCACCCAGCTGGCCGACGAAGGGCCAGTGCACAAGGTGCGCATCACGCGGGCGTTCTGGATGGGACAGCACGAGGTGACGGTGGGCCAGTTCCGGCGCTTTCTCGAGGCCTCGGGCCACGTGCCCGAATCGGTGGCCGACGGCACCGGCGGCTACGGCTGGCGCGCCGACTACGATCCCGCCACCACGCGGCGCGGCGACGCCTTCGAAGGCCGCGACCCGCGCTACTCGTGGCGCAACCCGGGCTTCGCGCAGGGCGACGACCACCCGGTCGTCAACGTGAGCTGGAACGACGCGCAGGCGCTGGCCGCCTGGCTGAGCAAGACGGAGGGCCGGCACTACCGCCTGCCGACCGAGGCCGAGTGGGAGTACGCCTGCCGCGCCGGCACGCGCACCCGCTACAGCACGGGGGACGATCCGGCCACGCTGCTGCGCGGGGCCAACGTGTTCGACACGCGCAGCGCCGCCCATTGGCCGCGCTGGCGCGCGATGGCGCTCGCGGGCGACGACGGTTTTGCCTTCACCGCCCCGGTCGGCAGCTTCGCGCCGAACGCCTGGGGCCTCTACGACATGCACGGCAATGCGTGGGAGTGGGTGGCCGACTGGCATGGCGACGAATACTACGCGCGCTCACCGGTCGACGACCCCCAGGGCCCGGCCACGGGCACCGTGCGGGTGCGCCGCGGGGGCTCCTGGCACACCTGGGCCTTCTATGCCCGCTCGTCGTACCGCAACTGGAATGCGCCGGACACGCGCTACACGCTGGTGGGCATCCGGCTGGTGCGGGAAGACTAGGCCCCGCTCACTTTCACTTCTTGAGCGTCTGCTGCATCGACGTGAACTCGCTCGCAACGTCCTGCACCTCGGGCGAGAAGTCCTCCATCTCCTGCACCTGGCGGATCTCGATGACCTCGTTCTCGCTGCCCGGGCAGCGGCTCGCCCATTCGATGGCCTCGGCGCGCGAGGCGACGTCGATCAGCCAGTAGCCGCCCAGCACTTCCTTGGCCTCGGCGAAGGGGCCGTCGACCACCTTCGGCTTGCCGCCCGGAAAGCTCACGCGCGCGCCCATCGACGGCGGATGCAGGCCCTCGCAGCCGATCAGCACGCCGGCCTTCTGCAGGGACTCGTTGAAGGCCATCATCGACCCCACGCGTTCGACGTCGTCGGGCACGGTGCCGGGCGCGGCGTTTTCGTAGCCGCGGGGAATCATCAGCAGCATGAATCGCATGATCGTTTCTCCTTCGAGGAATGGATGAGGTTCAGCGGCCGGCCTTGGCAGCCGACTCGGCGCGCAGGCGGTCTTCCTGGGCCAGCAGCTCGGGCGTCATGGCCTCGCCGAAATCGGTGGCTTCGAAGACCTGGCGGATCTCGATCTCGCCTTCCTGGAACGGGCTGCGCTTGATCCACTCGATGGCCTCTTCCTTCGACTTGACCTGCAGCAGCCAGAAGCCCGCGAGCAGCTCCTTGGTCTCGGTGAAGGGGCCGTCGATGACGGTGCGCTTCTTGCCTTCGCAGCGCACACGCGCGCCCTTGGAGCTGGGGTGCAGCCCTTCGCCCGCCAGCAGCACGCCGGCCTTGACCAGTTCCTCGTTGAACCGGCCCATCTCGGTGAGGATCTCGGTGCTCGGCATCACGCCGGCTTCGGAATCCTTGTTCGCCTTGACCAGAACCATGAATCGCATGTCGCTTCTCCTGAAAGTGGGTGGGGATCGGGAGACGCCGGAATCTGCGTGCTCCTGTTCACACGTCGCGCGAGCGGGCCACGGATCGACACGGCCGCATCGATCTGTTTGTAATTTTGTGTTTCAGAGATAGCCGCAAAACCGCAGCACGTGGCCGTCGGGTTCGCGGATCGCGAATTCGCGCAGGCCCCAGGGCTGGGACGTGGGCGGCTCGATGATGGTCACGCCGCGCTTCACATAGGCGGCATGCAGGCCGTCGATGTCCTTGCCAACGTGGATCACGATTTCGCCGCGCCAGGGCCGGGCCTCGCGGCTGCCGCACTGCCACAGGCGCAGGTACACGGGGTCGCCATAGCTGCGATCGCCCTTCATCACGCGGGCGTAGCTGGGCGGCTCGCCGGCGATGAAGTCGATCTCGAAACCCAGCACCTCGGAAAACCAGCGCGCGGCGCGCGAGACGTCGGACACCGGCAGCACCGGCTGCACGCCGTGGAATTCGTGCAGCGTGCCCAGGTCGGGCGCCGCGCTCACGCCGGTACGGGTGTCGGTCATGGGCGTTGTGGCTGTTGGGCTGGTCAGTTGGCCAGGCGCCGCAGCAGCGCCACGCGCTCGGCGATCGCGTCGATGTCGAGCGCGTCTTCGGCGTTGGCGAGGTAGGTTTCGAGGTCGCGCACGGCCAGCGCCGCATGGCCCTGCTCGGCATGCGCCACGCCGCGGTCGCGGTGCTCGCCCCAGGCGGTGGGCAAGAGGGCAATGAGGCGGTTCTGCACCGCGATGTAGCGCGGCCAGTCTTCCTGCGCGTGGTGCACTTCCTTCAGGTTGCGCAGCATGCGCGCGATGATCTCACGCGGGCTCGCGGGCTGCAGGTACAGGCCCAGCGGCACGTCGAATTCGCCGACCAGCCCATTGCCGCGCTTGTAGGGTTCGAGCCGCTCGCCCAGCTCCTCGCGCGAGAGCGACTTGCCGGTGAACGGGTCGATCACGACCTGCCCCTTGGGCAGCGTGACCTTGACCATGAAATGTCCCGGAAAGCTGATGCCGCGCGTCTGCAGGCCCAGGCCCTGGGCCAGTTCCATCCACAGCACGGCCAGCGAGATCGGAATGCCGCGGCGGGTGCGCAGCACGGCGTTCAGGTAGCTGTTGTCGGGGTCGTAGTAGTCGTTGACGTTGCCGCCGAAGTTCAGGTCGCTGAAGAAGAACTGGTTCAGCGCGCGCAGCCGGGCCAGCGGCGCGGCATCGGCCGGCAGGCGGCGCTTGAGGCGCGCGAGCAGCTGGTCGACGTCGCCCAGCACCTGCTGCACGTCGAGTTCGGGGTATTCGTCCTGCGCGATGCTGGCGGCCGCTTCGAGCAGCGGAAAGTGGTCATCGCTGCCGACCAGCGACTCGAAATATTCCAGTGCCGTGGGAACCTGGTAGCTGAACGTCATATGGCTTTGTAGAGGAGCCCGCAGGGAGCGTCAAGGCAGTGTTTTCCGGCTCGCCAACGGCGCTTCAGCGGCGCATGAAACTGCGCAGACGCACGCCTGCGGCGGTGAGCACGGCGAAATAGAGCAGCGCGGCGCCGGCGACGAGCGCGGCCAGAAGGCCGATGCGGTGCAGGCGCTGCGCGCGCAGGCCGACCCAGTCGAAATAATGCGCGCCCCAGGCCAGCAGGGCCGCCAGCACCACGGTGCCCAGCAGCACCTGCAGCGCGAACTTGCCCCAGCCGGGCTCGGGGATGTAGCTGCCGCGCCGGATCAGGCCGATCAGCAGCCACAGCGCGTTGACCAGCGCGCCGATGCCGATCGTCAGCGTCAGCGCCGCGTGCTGCAGCAGCGGCACCAGGAAGAAGTTGAGCACCTGCGTGAACACCAGCACCGTCACGGCGATCAGCATGGGCGTGCGGGTGTCGTGCTTGGCGTAGTAGCCGGGCGCGAGCACCTTGACGGCCACGAGGCCGACCAGCCCCACGCCGTAGCCCATGAGCGCCACGGTGGTGCGGCCCACGTCCTCGCCGGTGTAGGCGCCGTTGTGGAACAGCACCGCCACGAGCGGCTTGGCGAACAGCAGCAGCGCCACGGCGCACGGCGCCGCCAGCAGCACCACGAGGCGCAGGCCCCAGTCGAGCAGCGAGGAGTAGCGCGCGTCGTCCTTGGCGGCGCGGGCGCCCGCGAGCTGCGGCATCAGCACCACGCCCAGCGCCACGCCGAGCATGGCGGTGGGAAATTCCATGAGCCGGTCGGCGTTGGTGACCCAGGTCACGCTGCCGGTGGCCAGGTGCGAGGCGATCTGCGTGTTGATGAGCAGCGAGATCTGCGCCACGCTCACGCCCAGCAGCGCCGGCAGCATGAGCTTCATGACCTTGCGGGTGGTCGGATCAGTCCACGCGGCGCGCAGCGCCTTGAAGCTGGCGCCGATGCGCGGCATGAGCCCCAATGCGCGCAGCGCCGGGATCTGCAGGGCCAGCTGCAGCACGCCGCCGACCATCACGCCCACGCACTGGGCGTAGATCGGCTCGATGCCGTAGCGACGGAACAGCGGCGCGCCGATGGAGATCGACAGGATCAGTGCGATGTTGAGCAGCACCGGCGACGCCGCCGGCACGGCGAACTTGCGCCAGGTGTTGAGAATGCCGCCCGCCAGCGCCACCAGCGACATGAAGCCGATGTAGGGGAACATCCAGCGCGTCATGACCACGGCGGCGTCGAAGCCCTGCAGGCCGCTGGCCATGGCCCAGACCAGCAGCGGCGCGCCGGCCACGCCGGCCACGCACAGCACCACCAGGGCCCAGGTCAGCAGCGTGGCGACGTGGTCGACCAACTCCCGGGCGCCCTCCTGCCCCGCCTCGGTCTTGCGCGCGGCCAGCACCGGCACGAAGGCCTGGCTGAAGGCGCCCTCGCCGAACACGCGGCGAAACAGGTTGGGGATGCGAAAGGCGACGTTGAAGGCGTCGGTGAGCGCGCTGACGCCGAACACCGAGGCAAACAGCACGTCGCGCACGAGGCCCGTGATCCGCGAAGCGAGGGTCAGCAGGGAGACGGTGGAGGCGGATTTGAACAGGGACACGGGGGCGAGTGTAGGGCTGCGAAAGGTGGCAAAAGCAGGCAATTCGGCAAAAACCGGAACCCGGCCTATAATGGAGGGCTTTGCTGCATCATCCTCAGACACCTAAGGAACACTAAATATGGCATCCGCCAAGCCCAAGAAGAAGAACCCGCGCCTCGCGTCGGGCCGCAAGCGCGTCCGCCAGGACGTCAAGCTCAACGCTGCGAACACCTCGCTGCGCTCCAAATACCGTACCGCTGTCAAGAACGTCGAAAAGGCTGTTCTGGCTGGCGACAAGACCAAGGCAAGCGAACTGTTCGCGAAGGCCCAGAGCATCGTCGACACCGTCGCCGACAAGGGCATCTTCCACAAGAACAAGGCCGCCCGCGACAAGAGCCGCCTGTCGGCCAAGGTCAAGGCCCTCGCCCTGGCGCCTGAAAAGGCCGCCGCCTGACACCTGTCAGGCAAGCCCGGACCGGAATTCTCCGGTCCGCCGTTTGATCGGGGTGCGCTGCAGCAAGCAAAAGTGAAAAACCGCCTTCGGGCGGTTTTTTCATGGGCGCTCGAAAAGCCTCCACGCGCGAGCAACCCGTGCAGCCTAAAAAAAAGACCTGGAAGTCAGGTCTTTTTGGGAGGGGGCGGCGTGTCCGCCGGGTCGGGCACCAGGCAGGCCTCGGCCACCTGGAGGTTGTTGTCTTTCGCGAAGTTCACGCAGAAGTCCCAGGCCATGGGCTCGGCGTCGCGCAGGGCGCGGTTCACCACCACGCATTTCACGCCGTTGATGGTCGTGGGAATGCACCAGGGCGAGTAGCTCAGGTGGCTGCCCGGGTAGGCGCCGCCGGGGCGGAAGGAGCACATGACGCCGGCGAGGCGTTCGGCCCAGTCGCTGGGGCGAAAAGTGCGGCCATCATGGGTGATGCCCTGGATGAAGATTTCTTTGGCGTTGGGGGAAATCATCGTGAAGTGAGGCGACCGGAACAGGTGCTGCGGTGCAGCAAGCGATTGTATCCGGGGCCCTTTTTGCATCCTGAATGGGGGGCATTGCTGTGATGCGGAATCCTCAACGAAGCCGTCAAATCGCACGCCTAGAATTCGTGTTCCCTATCTGGAGTACCGAATGAGCGCCACCGCCCAGCAACCCACCTCGCCCCACGTCATGAACACCTACGGTCGCCTGCCGATCGCGCTGTCGCACGGCCAGGGCTGCCGAGTCTGGGACACCACGGGCAAGGCCTACCTCGACGGCCTGGGCGGCATCGCCGTCAACACGCTGGGCCACAACCACCCCGAGTTGGTGCCCGCCCTGCAGGACCAGCTGACCAAGCTGATCCACAGCTCCAACTACTACCACGTGACCGGCCAGGAACAGCTCGCCACCAAGCTCACCGAGCTGTCGGGCCTGACCAACGCCTTCTTCTGCTGCACCGGCCTGGAAGCCAACGAAGCGGCCCTGAAGCTGGCCCGCAAGTACGGCCACGACAAGGGCATCGAGCGCCCCGAGATCGTCGTCTACGAAGCCGCCTTCCACGGCCGCAGCATCGCCACGCTGTCGGCCACCGGCAACCCCAAGGTGCAGGCCGGCTTCGGCCCGCTGGTCGAAGGCTTCATCCGCGTGCCGCTGAACGACATCGAGGCGCTGAAGAAGGCCACCGAAGGCAACCCCAACGTGGTCGCCGTGTTCTTCGAAACCATCCAGGGCGAAGGCGGCATCAACCCGATGCGCGTCGACTATCTGAAGCAAGTGCGCGCCCTGTGCGACGAGCGCGACTGGCTCATGATGATCGACGAAGTGCAGTGCGGCATGGGCCGCACCGGCAAGTGGTTCGCCCACCAGTGGGCGGGCATCAAGCCCGACGTGATGCCGCTGGCCAAGGGCCTGGGCTCGGGCGTGCCGATCGGCGCCGTCGTGGCCGGCCCCAAGGCCGCCAACATCTTCGGGCCGGGCAACCACGGCACCACCTTCGGCGGCAACCCGCTGGCCATGCGCGCCGGTGTGGAAACCATCCGCATCATGGAAGAGCACAAGCTGCTCGAGAACGCCGCCACCGTGGGCGCGCACCTGAAGGCCGCACTGGAGCGCGAAATCGGCAGCCTGCCCGGCGTCAAGGAGATCCGCGGCCAGGGCCTGATGCTGGGCATCGAGCTCGACCGTCCCTGCGGAGTGATCCTGAACCGCGCCTGCGACGCCGGCCTGCTGCTGAGCGTGACGGCCGACAAGGTGATCCGCCTCGTGCCGCCGCTCATCCTGAGCATTGCCGAAGCCGACGAGATCGTTGCGATCCTCGCGCCGATCGTCAAAACCTTCCTCTCGGAGCCTGTTGCGCAATGACGACCGCCGCCGCACCGAACGCCCTGCGCCACTACCTGCAGTTCTCGGACCTCACGGCCGATGAGTACGTCTACCTCTTCGATCGCATGGCGATCATCAAGAAGAAGTTCAAGACGTATGAAAAGCACCAGCCGCTGGTGGACCGCACGCTGGCCATGATCTTCGAGAAGGCCAGCACGCGCACCCGCGTGAGCTTCGAGGCCGGCATGTACCAGCTCGGCGGCAGCGTGGTGCACCTGACCACGGGCGACAGCCAGCTGGGCCGCGCCGAGCCCATCGAGGACAGCGCCAAGGTCATCAGCCGCATGGTCGACCTGGTGATGATTCGCACCTACGAGCAAACCAAGATCGACGCCTTCGCCGCGCACTCGCGCGTGCCCGTCATCAACGGCCTGACCAACGAGTTCCACCCCTGCCAGATCCTGGCGGACATCTTCACCTACATCGAGCACCGCGGCTCGATCCAGGGCAAGACGGTGGCGTGGGTCGGCGACGGCAACAACATGGCCAACACCTGGCTGCAGGCCGCCGAGATCCTGGGCTTCACCGTGCACGTGAGCACGCCCAGCGGCTACGAGGTGGACCAGTCGATCGCCGGCATCCGCTCGGGCGACAGCTACAAGGTCTTCCAGGACCCGATGGAAGCCTGCCGCGGCGCCGACCTCGTCACCACCGACGTGTGGACCAGCATGGGCTACGAAGCCGAGAACGAGGCGCGCCGCAAGGCCTTCGCCGACTGGTGCGTCGACGAGGACATGATGCGCATCGCCCAGACCGACGCCCTCTTCATGCACTGCCTGCCCGCGCACCGCGGCGAGGAAGTGCAGGCCGAGGTCATCGACGGCCCGCAGTCGGTCGTGTGGGACGAGGCCGAGAACCGCCTGCACGCGCAAAAAGCGCTGATGGAGTTCCTGCTGCTCGGCAGGCTCTGACAGACACCGAACCGCTGAACCACCCAGGCGCCGCATGGAGCTGATGAACCGCTACCTGCCGCGCTACCAGTTCGCGGAGACGCACAGCCTCCATGTGCCCGCGTCGCCCGCACGCGTGCTCGACGTGGCGGCCCGCCCCGAGATCACCGACGACCCCGTGGCGCGCAGCCTGATCGCGCTGCGCGAACTGCCGAACCGGTTGGCCAGCCGGCTCGGCCTGGCCGCCCCCACGCTGCGCCAGCGCGAGGCCTTCGGTTTTGCCGACTTCACGCCGCTGGGGCGCGACGGCGAGCGCGAACTGGCCTTCGGGCTGGCCGGCCGCTTCTGGCGCTTCGACTACGGCCTGGTCCCGCTGGCCGACGGCCCGGCCTTCGCCGCGCTCGATGCCACGGGCCTGGCCAAGCTGGTGCTCCACTTCACGGCCGAGCCCGAAGGCACAGGCACGCGCCTCACCACGCGCACCCGGGTCTGGTGCGGCGATGCCGCCGCGCAGCGCCGCTTCACCGCCTACTGGCTGCTGATCCGCCCCGCGAGCGGGCTGATCCGCCGCCGCATGCTGCAGCGCGTGCGTGACGCCGCGCTGCTCGCCTCATGAATCCCTGCCAGACCTGCGGCGCCTGCTGCGCCAGCTACCGCGTCGACTTCAGCGTGCACGAGCTCGACGACAACGGGGGCCGAGTGCCCTCGGGTCTGGCGGTCGACGTGAACGACGCCCTGTGCCGCATGCGCGGCACCGACCACACGCCGCCGCGTTGCGCCGCGCTCACCGGCAAGATCGGCCAGTCGGTCGCCTGCGGCATCTACGAATGGCGACCCAACCCCTGCCACGAGCTGCAGGCCGGCAGCGACGCCTGCCAGCGCGCGCGCCTGCGGCATGGGCTGCCCCTGCTGTCAGACGAGTTGCACTGACCGCTCAGGCTAGGGGCACCGGCAGACCACCGAGCTGCCCCTTGAACTCCTGCAGCGAGAAATGCGTCTGCACGTGCCGCACGCCCGGCAGGCGATGCAGCTTGCGCTGCAGCAGGTCGGAGTACGCATCGAGGTCCTTCGCGACCACCACGAGGATGAAATCCGCCGGCCCCGAGATGCCGTGGAACATCACCACCTCGGGAATCGCGCACACCGCGTCCTCGAAGGCACGCGACGAGATCTCGGTCTGGTGGTCGATGCCGACCATCACGAAGGCCAGCACGCCGAAGCCCAGCGCGCGCCGGTTCAGGCCCGCGTGGTAGCCGCCGATCACGCCGTCGTCCTCCAGCTTCTTCACCCGGCGCCAGCACGGCGACTGCGACAGGTGCGCCATCTGCGCCAGCTCGCCCGAGGTCAGGCGGGCGTTGTCCTGCAGCGCGCGCAGCAGCTGGAGGTCGGTTCGGTCGAGGTCGGCTTGCATGATTTGTTCTCCATTTCCTGTCGATTGAATAGATTATTCAATCTTTCAATGATTGATGGATAACTTCTCGACTTGAGGCAGCCACTGCGCATAGCATTCGGCACCCGCCGGCCCCTTGTGGACCGACACCAACCGGCCCACACTGCCCTTTTCTTCCTTCGCCCTGCCGCCCGCCATGACCGCCCCGCTCCGACTCTGGGACATCTCCGCCCCCGTGCACGCCGGCAGCCCGGTGTTCCCGGGCGACACGCCGTATTCGCAGCAGTGGTGCGCCACCATCGGCCCCGGCTGCCCGGTCAACGTGAGCGCGATCACGCTGTCGCCGCACGTGGGCACCCATGCCGACGCGCCGCTGCACTACGCCCCCGAGGGCCAGACCATCGGCCAGGTCGACCTCACGCCCTTCCTCGGCCCCTGCCGCGTGATCCACGCGATCGGCCGCGGCCCGCTGGTCACCTGGGAGCACATCGCGCATGCCGTGAACGACACGCTGCCCCCGCGCGTGCTCGTGCGCACCTACCCGGCCATGCCCGTCGACCGCTGGGACCCGCAGCTCGCGGCCTACGCGCCCGCCACCGTCGAGCGCCTGGCCGCCATGGGCGTGAAGCTCATCGGCATCGACACCGCCAGCATCGACCCGGCCGACAGCAAGACGCTCGACAGCCACCAGCGCATCCGCCACCTCGACCTGCGCGTGCTCGAGAACCTCGTGCTCGATGACGTGCCCGAGGGCGACTACGAACTCATCGCGCTGCCGCTCAAGCTGACAAGCGCCGATGCCTCCCCCGTGCGCGCCGTGCTGCGCGAACTTCCCCGCTGAAACCCTCCCTTCCATGACGACGACCCTCGCCGACTGCCGCGCCCTCGATGCGCAAGACCCGCTGCGCGCCCTGCGCGACCAATTCACCCTGCCCGAGGGCGTGCTCTACCTCGACGGCAACTCGCTCGGCGTACTGCCCAAGGCCGCGCCCGCGCGCATCGCCGACGTGGTGGCCAAGGAATGGGGCGAAGGCCTGATCCGCTCGTGGAACACCGCGAGCTGGTTCGATCTGCCGCAGCGCCTGGGCGACAAGGTGGCCCGCCTGATCGGCGCCGCGCCGGGCGAAGTGGTGTGCACCGACAGCACCTCCGTCAATCTCTACAAGGTGCTGTTCGCGGCGCTCTCGCAGCAGAAGGCGAGCGGCCGCAAGCTGGTGGTGAGCGAGCGCAGCAACTTCCCCACCGACCTGTACATCGCCGAATCGCTGTGCCGTGAACGCGGCTTCACGCTGAAGCTCATCGACGCGAGCGAACTGGCCACGGCACTGACCGACGAGGTCGCCGTGCTGATGCTCACGCACGTCAACTACCGCACCGGTGCCATGCACGACATGAAGGCCGTCACCGCCGCCGCGCACGCCGCGGGCGCGCTCACCGTGTGGGACCTGGCGCACAGCGCGGGCGCCGTGCCCGTGGCGCTCAACGACAGCAACGCCGACTACGCGATCGGCTGCGGCTACAAGTACCTCAACGGCGGCCCCGGCGCCCCGGCCTTCGCCTGGGTGAACACGAAGCACGCGGGCCAGTTCGAGCAGCCGCTGTCGGGCTGGTGGGGTCACGCGGCGCCCTTCGAGTTCACGCCGCACTACCGACCTGCCCCAGGCGTCGGCCGCTACCTGTGCGGCACGCAACCGGTCATCGCGCTGGCCGGCCTCGAGTGCGGTCTCGACACCGTGCTCGCCGCCGAAGCCTTCAACGGCACCGGCGGTGCGATGGCCGCGCTGCGCACCAAGTCGCTCGCGCTCACCGACCTGTTCATCCGCCTGGTCGAAGAACGCTGCGCCGGCCAGGGCCTGTCGCTCGTCACGCCGCGCGACCACGCACTGCGCGGCTCGCAGGTGTGCCTCAGCCGCGAGGAAGGCGCCTACGCCATCGTGCAGGCGCTGATCGCACGCGGCGTGATCGGCGACTACCGCGCCGGCGATTCGCAGATGCCCGATATCCTGCGCTTCGGTTTCACCCCGCTGTATGTCGGCTTCGAGGACGTGTGGCACTCGGTCGAACACCTCGTGCAGGTGCTCGAGACCGGCGAGTGGCGACGCGCCGAATTCAACCGCAAGAACGCAGTGACATGAGCACCGACAACGACAACAACAAGACCCCCGAGTCCATCGTCCACGAAGAGAAGGCGCAGCTGGACTTCAGCAAGTCCATGAGCTACGGCGACTACCTGCACCTCGACGAGATCCTGAACGCGCAGCACCCGCTGTCGCCCGCGCACGACGAGATGCTGTTCATCGTGCAGCACCAGACCAGTGAGCTCTGGATGAAGCTCATGCTGCACGAGCTGCACGCCGCCGTGCAGTGCATCGCGCAAGAGCGCCTGCCTGACGCCTTCAAGATGCTCGCGCGCGTGAGCCGCATCATGGAACAGCTGGTGAGCGCATGGACCGTGCTCTCCACCATGACGCCGCCCGAGTACACGGCCATGCGCCCCTACCTCGCCAACTCCAGCGGCTTCCAGAGCGCGCAGTACCGCTGCATCGAGTTCCTGCTCGGCAACAAGAACGCCGCCATGCTCAAGCCCCACGCCCACCGCGCCGACCTGCTCGCGCAGGTGGACGCGGCCTACCGCGCGCCCTCGCTGTACGACGAATCGCTGCGCCTGCTCGCGCGCCACGGCCTGCCCGTGCCCGCCGACCGCCTGGAGCGCGACTGGACCCAGCCCTACGAATCGAGCGACGGCGTCGAAGCCGCATGGCTCACGGTGTATCGCAATCCGCACGACCACTGGGACCTGTACCAGCTCGGCGAAAAACTCACCGACCTCGAAGACGCCTTCCGCCTCTGGCGCTTCCGCCACGTGACCACGGTCGAACGCGTGATCGGCTTCAAGCGCGGCACCGGCGGCACGGGCGGTGTGAGCTACCTGCGCAAGATGCTCGACGTGGTGCTGTTCCCCGAGATCTGGAAGTTGCGCACCGATCTGTAGCGCGACATGCGGGGGCTCGCGGTGGCCCCGGGCGAACGAGGGTTGCTCCCTCGGCGCAAAGCGCTACATTTTGGAGAACACGGAGGCTGCCGCCATGAACAACAACACCTCGTTCTCTGCCGAAGAGCTCTCCACCCTGCGCGAACATGGCGTCGTGCTGTTCGCCGACCGCGTGATCTTCGACGCGCAGCCGCCGATGCCGCAGCAGCAGATCGATGCGGTGCAGGCCCTGTGCGCCGGCCCGCTGCCCGAAGCGCTGGTCGCGCTGTGGCAGCACACGGCGGGCGGGCGCCTCGACTACGACCTGGCGTTGCCGATGAACGGCAATGTCGAGAGCGTCAGCTGGTCGGAGCTGTTCTGGGACGGGAGCGACGGCTACCGCGACCTGCAGGGCTGGATCGAACACGAACAGGAACTCGCCGAGGAAGGGGCCGAAGACAGCGGCACGCCCTGGAGCGGCAAGCTCACGCACCTGCCCTTCGGCGGCTTCGAGTACTGCGACCGCGTCTACGCGGTGGTCGAGCCCGGCGCCACGCACGGCCAGGTCATCGCGTGGAAGCAGGGCCTGCCGCCGGCCTGGACGCACGCGCTGCACGAGGACGGCCTGAGCCCCGTCGCGGCCGACCTGTACGGTGCCTTCGCGGCGCTGCATCTCGACGAAGACCCGCTGGCACCGACGGGCGACTACTTCTCGGGGCAGGCGCTGCTCGCCTACCTCGACGACCGCCACGAAGGCTACGGGCTGGACCTCGACCTGATGGACAAGCTGGTCACCTTCTATTGCCGCGCCATCGTCGACTGGCGCACCCCGCTTGCAGACGGCACGCTGCGCCATCACCCGGCGCTCGCACGCGCGGCACTGCGCCACGCGATTGCCACCGACGACGCTGCGCTGGTCGCCGAACTTGCCGCCGCAGGCCTGAACTTCGAAGGGCCGCATGAAGGCAGTGCACTCGCCACCGACGTGGCCGTGGGACACAGCGCCTTCGCCGCCGCGGCAGCGCTGGTGCGCGCAGGCGCGCCGGTGGCATCCGACGTGCTGCGCAACATCGACGGTCAGATCTCGCCCGAACTCACGAGCGCCCTGCTGGACAACGGCGCCGAGCCGACCGTGGCGGCCATCGTGAAGTGCGCAGCCTGCGGTGCGCCCGCCAGCGCGCACCTGATCGCCGACGCCTGCGCGCAGATCGGCATCGACGTGCCGCCGGCCTTCGTGGCGGATCGCGATGCGATGTTGGTCGAACTGGAAACCACCCTCGCGCAGATGCGCGATGGGACGCAGGGGCATTACCTGGGGCAGGAAGGTCTCGCGGAGCGCATCGAGCATCTGCAGACGTTCCGGCTCTGACTTTTTTCGGGGCGACGCTCACGCCGACGGGGCACCTTGCTCCGCGAATGTCCCTCGGGCTTCGCCCTCCTCCTTGATTTCGCTGCGCAAGGCACCCCATCGGCGTGAGCGTGATGCGCAGCGGTCGTTGATCGGCGAGCACCAGCAGCATGTCTTGTGCCCAGGACACTGGGTGCTTCCCGCAGCGAAATCAAGGAGGAGGGGCGAAGCCCCGGGGGACATTCGCGGAGGGAAGTAC
>NZ_JBWKRI010000010.1:0-269974 GCF_059419205.1 Variovorax sp. GW821-FHT06D12
AGCGAAATCAAGGAGGAGGGGCGAAGCCCCGGGGGACATTCGCGGAGGGAAGTACCCGGTGGCCTGTGCACGCGCCCCGAACCAGGCAGACGTAAAAAAGCCCCCAACTGGGGGCTTCCAACGAGACAAGAAAAGCGTCAGGCCAACGTGTAAGCCGTCTTCACCGTCGTGAAGAACTCCTGCGCGTACTTGCCCTGCTCCCGCGGTCCATAGCTCGATCCTTTGCGCCCACCGAAGGGCACGTGATAGTCCACCCCCGCCGTCGGCAGGTTGACCATCACCATGCCCGCCTGGCTGTGGCGCTTGAAGTGCGTCGCGTACTTCAGCGAGGTCGTCGCAATGCCGGCCGAGAGACCAAACTCGGTGTCGTTCGCCGTCGCCAGCGCCTCTTCGTAGTTCTTCACGCGGATCACGCTCGCCACCGGCCCGAACACCTCCTCGCGGTTGATGCGCATGTTTGCGGCGGACTCGCTGAACAGCGCCGGCGACATGTAGTAGCCGTCCGTCTCCAGCTTCAGCAGTTCGCCGCCGGCCGCCAGCGTGGCGCCTTCGCCCTTGCCGATGGCGACGTATTCCATGTCCTGGTCGAGCTGCGACTTCGACGACACCGGCCCCACGTCCGTGCCCTGCGCGAGCGCATCGCCGACCTTGATCTTCGCCATGCGCGCCTTCATCGCCTCGATGAACTTCGGGTAGATGCCTTCGGTCACGATGAGGCGGCTCGACGCCGTGCAACGCTGGCCCGTCGAGTAGAACGCGCTCTGCACGCTGAGCTCCACGGCCTGTGCGAGGTCGGCATCGTCGAGCACCACCTGCGGGTTCTTGCCGCCCATTTCGAGCTGAACCTTCTTGTGGTTGGTGACGCATTGCACCGCGATGTTGCGGCCCACGCCCACCGAGCCCGTGAAGCTGATCGCATGGATGCCCGGGTGGTTGACCAGCGCATCGCCGATCACGCTGCCGCGGCCCATCACGAGGTTGAACACGCCGGCCGGAATGCCCGAGCGGCTGATGATTTCGGCCAGCGCCCAGGCGCAGCCCGGCACGAGGTCGGCGGGCTTGAGCACCACACAGTTGCCGAAGGCCAGCGCGGGCGCGATCTTCCAGGCGGGAATGGCGATGGGGAAGTTCCACGGCGTGATGAGCCCGACCACGCCGACCGGCTCGCGCGTGATCTCCACGCCGATGTTCGGACGCACCGACGGCAGCACCTCGCCCGACAGGCGCAGGCACTCGCCCGCGAAGAACTTGAAGATCTGCCCCGCGCGCGTGGCCTCGCCGATGCCTTCGGCCTTGGTCTTGCCCTCTTCACGCGCTAGCAGCGTGCCCAGCTCTTCCTTGCGCGCGAGGATCTCGGTGCCGATCTTGTCGAGCGCGTCGGAGCGCGCCTGGATGCTGCCCGTCGCCCAAGCGGGGAAGGCCGCGGTGGCAGCAGCCACAGCCGCGTCGACCTGGCCCTTGTCGCCCTGCGTGTACTGGCCCAGCACGTCGGCCAGGTTGCTGGGGTTGATGTTGGGGCTGTAGCTTTGGCCAGCCAGCCATTCGCCATTGATGAGGTTGTTGAATTCAGTCATCGTCGATGTCCTTGTGTGCGTGTTGCGGTGAGGAGGCTGGAAAAGTCCCAAGGCTAGGTGGCGCCTTCGGACTCCACGTAGAGGGCGTACAGCGAATGGCTGGCCGCCATGTAGAGGCGATTTTTCTTGGGGCCGCCGAACGTCAGGTTGGCACAGCGTTCGGGCAGGCGGATGAAACCGATGGGCTTGCCTTGCGCATTGAAGATCTTGACGCCATCGAGGTCTTCGGACTTCGCCTGCGGCTGATAGACCTTCATGCCGTTGCCGGCATCGATGGGTTCGGGAGCGACGGCGCCGTTCCAGCCCCAGCCCATCCAGAGATTGCCGTCGCGGTCGACGCGAAAGCCATCGAGCGCCGCGGCGCCCGTGCCGTCGATGAGCTTCAGCTTGTTCGACACGCTGCCATCGGCCGCCACGTCGTAGCTCCAGAGGCTGCGGTTGGGCGTGCCCTTCCACTCGACAACGTAGAGCTTTTTCTCGTCCGGCGAGAAGGCCAGGCCGTTCGGGTTCACGAGGTCGGTGATCACCGCCGAGAGCTGGCCGTCGGGCGTGAGGCGGTACACGTTGGTCGTCGCCTGCTCGGGCGCGGCCTTCTCGCCTTCCCACGTGCCCGAGATGCCGAAGAGCGGGTCGGTGAACCACACGGTGTCGTCCGACTTCACAACCACGTCGTTCGGCGAATTCAGCCGCTTGCCCTGGTAGCGGTCGGCCAGCACGGTCATGCGCCCGTCGGCCTCGGTGCGCACCACGCGCCGCGTCACCGAGTGCTCGCAGCTGATGAGGCGGCCCTGCCGGTCGCGCGTGTTGCCGTTGCAGTAGCCGGCGTTCGCCTTGTGGACCTTGAACTCGCCGGTCTTCTCCTCGTAGCGCATCAGCCTGTTGTTCGGGATGTCGCTGCACACGAGGTAGCCCTCGCGCGGCAGGTACACCGGGCCCTCGGCCCAGCGCATGCCGGTGCCGACCTGCTCGAGCGTGCTGCTGTAGATGCGGTACTTCGCAAAGCTGGGGTCGAGGATCAGCACCGACGGATCGGGATACCGCTGCTGCGGCTTGTAGGGAAACGACTGGGCGCCCGCGGCGGCGGCCACCGCGCCGAGTGCCGAGCCGGCGGCTGCTTGCAGCAGGCGACGACGGTCCATGTGCTTGTTCATTCAGTCTCCTTGAATGTCGGGACGGTCGGCGCGTAAACAGCGCCGGGGGCGCTCAGCGGACCATGCAGGGCCGCTTGTTGTCGAAGGTCCAGTTCGAAATGAGGAACTGCATCGCCTGCGCATCGTTGCGCGCGCCCAGGCCGTGCGTCAGGTACAGCTGGTGCGCCTTCTCGACCTCGGCCATGTCGAGCTCGATGCCCAGGCCGCCGCGCGTGGGCACCTGCACGAGACCGCCCTCGATCTGCAGCGGCGCCTTCGTGAGGCGCTGGCCGTCCTGCCAGATCCAGTGCGTGTCGATGGCCGTGACCTTGCCGGGTGCCGCCGCGGCCACGTGCGTGAACATCGCGAGCGACACGTCGAAGTGGTTGTTCGAATGCGAGCCCCAGGTCAGGCCCCAGGCCTGGCACAGCTGCGCCACGCGCACCGAGCCCTGCATCGTCCAGAAGTGCGGGTCGGCCAGCGGGATGTCGACCGACTGCAGCGAGAGGCTGTGCACCATCTCGCGCCAGTCGGTGGCGACCATGTTGGTGGCGGTGGGCAGGCCGGTGGCGCGGCGGAACTCGGCCATCACCTCGCGGCCCGAGAACACGCCCTCGGCACCGCACGGGTCTTCGGCATAGGCCATCACGCCGTGCAGGTCGCGGCACAGGCGGATGGCGTCGGCCAGCAGCCAGCCGCCGTTCGGGTCGAGCGTGACGCGCGCCTGCGGAAAGCGTTCGTGCAGCGCGCGGATCGCCTCGACCTCTTCCTCGCCGCGCAGCACGCCGCCCTTGAGCTTGAAGTCGGTGAACCCGTAGCGCGCGTGCGTGGCCTCGGCCAGGCGCACGATGGCCTCGGGTGTCATGGCCTCTTCGTGGCGCAGGCGGAACCAGTCGTTGTCGGCGCCGGGGTCGGTCTCGTACGGCAGGTCGGTCTTGGTGCGGTCGCCCACGTAGAAGAGGTAGCCGAGCATCTGCACCGCATCGCGCTGCTGGCCTTCGCCGAGCAGCGCGGCCACGGGCACGCCCAGGTGCTGGCCCAGCAGGTCAAGCAGCGCGGCTTCGGCGGCGGTCACGGCATGGATGGTCACGCGCAGGTCGAAGGTCTGCAGGCCGCGCCCGCCGCTGTCGCGCGCGGCGAAGGCGCTGCGCATGCGGTTGAGCACGGCGTTGTGGTTGCCGATGGGCTGGCCCACGATGAGGTCGCGCGCGTCTTCGAGCGTCTGGCGGATCTTCTCGCCGCCCGGCACTTCGCCCACGCCGGTGTGGCCGGCGCTGTCGGTGAGGATCAGCAGGTTGCGCGTGAAGAACGGGCCGTGCGCGCCGCTGAGGTTCATCAGCATGCTGTCGTGGCCGGCCACGGGCACGACGCGCATGGCGGTGACGACGGGCGCGCCCGACACGACGGGGGAGGCAGCGGATTCAGGAGAGGTCATCTTCGGGCTCGGTGGCTCAGTCTGCGGTGATGTGGCGGGTGTCGATCAATGTCTTCCATCGCGCCCACTCGCGCAACTGGAAGGCGGTGAAGTCCTCGGGCGTGCTGGCGACGATTTCCAGGCCCTGGTCGAGCATGCGTTTCTTGGTCTCGGGGTCTTGCATGGCGGCGATGACCGCGTCGCTCAGCTTCTTCTTCGTGGCGGCGGGCAGGCCCTTGGGCGCGGCCATGCCCTGCCACGAATAGACCTCGGCGCCCTTCACGCCGGCTTCGGCGAGCGTGGGCACGTCGGGCAGCACGGGCGAGCGCCTGTCGCCGGTGACGGCCAGCGCGCGCAGCTTGCCGGCGCGGATGTGCGGCAGCACGGCGTTCACGTTCTGGAACGAGAAGTCGACCTGGTTGCCCAGCAGATCGTTCACCGCCGGCGCGCCGCCCTTGTAGGGCACGTGCACGCCTTCGGTCTTCGATTGCTGCCAGAAGAGTTCGGCCGACAGGTGGTCGGACGAGCCGTTGCCAGAGCTCGCGAACGAGACCTTGCCGGGCGCCTTGCGCAAGAGCGCGAGCACGTCGGCCACGCTGCGCTCGGGCCGCGCGACATTCGCCACGAGCACGTTGGGCGCCTGCACGGGCACGCTGATGTAGTCGAAGTCCTTGGTGGCGTCGTAGGGCACGCCCTTTTGCAGGTGCGGTGTGACGACGAAGGCGCCGAGCGACGACACCAGCAGCGTGTAGCCGTCGGGCAGTGCGCGCTTCACGAAGCCGGTGCCGATGGTGCCGGTGGCGCCGGGCCGGTTGTCGACCACGAAGCTGCCGCCGAGCTTGCCCTGCAGCTGCTGCGCCAGCGCGCGCGCCACCATGTCGGTGGAACCGCCGGCCGGGAACGGCACGATGATCGTCACGGGTTTCTGCTGCGGCCATGCATCGGCCTGCGCCGAGGCGTGCAGCGGCAGCAGCAGCGCGGTGGTGGCGAGTGCGAGGCCCGTCGCCAGGAATTGCGTTCTCTTCATGCGCGGTGGTCCGATCAGGAAGGAAGGCGCACAGCCTGGCGCGCGAGCAGCTTCCACTCGCCGCCCTGCTTCTGCCAGACGCCGAGGATCTTCAGCGCGACCTTGCCGGGCTTGCCCGAGTCGTTGGTGTCGGCCGTGAGCGTGTGGCGCACGATGGCGGTGTTTCCGTCGACGACCTTCACGGTCTGGTCGGTGATCGCGATGGTCACGAAGTCGGACTTGCGGTCGAGCAGGTCGCTGATGAAGCTGGCCTGCGTGTCGACCTTGCCGCCCGAATGGCCGTAGCTCAGGTCGTCGGACACCAGCGCGCGCAGCGCGGCGGGCGTCGGGTCGACCATGGCGACGCGCAGCCGCTCGGCGGCCGCCGCAACTGCGGGTTCGGCCGCTGCGCCGCTGCTGCTGCCACCGCTGGTGGCACAACCCGCGAACACGGCGGTCGCTGCGGCGGCGAGCAGGAATTTTCTGATGAGCATGTCGTTGTCTCCTGTTTGTCTTGTGGTGCGGTCGACTGCGATCAGTGCCGGCTTACTGCGGGCCGAGCGTGTCGATGAGCGCCTTCAGTGCGTCCATCTCGTCGGGCTTCAGGTCGGTCAGCGGCGCGCGCACGGGGCCGGCGTCGTGGCCGACAAGCTTGGCGCCCGCCTTCACGATGCTCACGGCGTAGCCGGGCACGCGGTTGCGCAGCTCCAGGTAAGGCATGAAGAAGTTCTTCAGCAGGCGGTGCTGCGTGGCCATGTCGTCGTTGGCGACCGCGTGATAGAAGTCCATCGCCGTCTTCGGAATGAAGTTGAAGACCGCCGACGAGTACACGGGCGTGCCCATCGCCTTGTAGGCGGCGGCATAGACCTCGGCCGTGGGCAGGCCGCCCAGGTAGGCAAAGCGGTCGCCCATCTTCTGGAAGATCGCGACCATCGCTTCGATGTCGCCCACGCCGTCCTTGAAGCCCACGAGGTTCGGGTTGCGCTCGGCCAGGCGGGCCAGCGTGTCGGGCTTGAGGCGGCTGCTGGCGCGGTTGTAGACGATCACGCCGAACTTCACGCTCTTGCACACGGCCTCGACGTGCGCGGCCAGGCCTTCCTGGCCGGCTTCGGTGAGGTAGTGCGGCAGCAGCAGGATGCCGTGCGCGCCGGCCTTCTCTGCGGCTTGTGCGCATTGGATGGCGAAGCGCGTCGGGCCGCCGGCGCCAGCAATGATCGGTACCACGCCGCGGCAGGTGTCGACCGCGGTCTGGATGATGCCGGGGTACTCGTCACCCGTCAGCGAGAAGAACTCGCCCGTGCCACCCGCGGCGAACAGCGCGCTCGCGCCGTAGGGCGCCAGCCATTCGAGGCGCTCGATGTAGCCCTTCTTGTTGAAGTCGCCGTTGCTGTCGAAGTCGGTCAGCGGGAACGAGAGCAGGCCGGAGCCCATGATGGTCTTGAGTTCTTGCGGATTCATCGGAAGTCGTCCAGTGAAAAAAGAGAAATGAGGAAAAGAAGAGATAAGAAGAAGGGGCCGCTCAGTCGAGCTTGAGATTGGCCTGCTGGATGACCTGCGCCCAGCGCGCGCGTTCCTTGGCGAAGAACTGGTCCTGCTCGGGCGCGGTCATGGTCACGACCTCGGCGCCCTGCCCCGCAAGGCGCGCCCGGATGTCGGGCGTGCGGATGATGCGGACCAGTTCCTTGTTGAGCCGGGCGATCACCGCGTCAGGGGTGCCGCGCGCCGCGACCACGCCCTGCCATGTGCCGGACTCGTAGCCGGGAACGCCCTGCTCCGCGATGGTCGGCACGCTGCCGATCAGCGGCATGCGCGTCGACTTCGACACCGCGATGAGCTTGAGCTTGCCGCTTTGCACATGCGGGTAGGTGGCCAGCATGCCGTTCATGAGCACCTGCGTCTGGCCCGCGACGGTGTCGAGCACGGCCTGCACGCCGCCCTTGTAGGGCACGTACTCCCACTTGGCGCCGCTCTTGCGCTGCAGCTCGACGCCGGCCAGGTGCGCGGTGCTGCCGCTGGCGGTGACGGCGAAGTTGAGGTCGCTCTTCTTCGACAGCTCGACCAGCTCCTTCAGCGTGTTGGCCTGCACCGACGGGTGCACCACCAGCAGGTGCGGCGAGTAGGCCAGCATGGCCACGCTGCGCAGGTCCTTCGACGGATCGAACGGCAGCTTGGGGTACAGCGACGGGCTGATGGCCAGCGCGCCGAGGTCGCACAGCATGAGCGTGTGGCCGTCGGCCGGCGCCTTGGCCAGCATGTCGGCGCCGAGGTTGCCGTTGGCGCCCGCACGGTTCTCGATGACCACGGGCTGGCCCAGCGCTTCGGACAGCGGCTGGCCGATGGCGCGCGCAATGATGTCCGACGAGCCGCCCGGCGGGTACGGCACGATGAGACGGATGGGCTTGGAAGGCCAGGTGCCGCCCGCCCCTTGCGCAAACGCGTGCAAGGGCAGGCTGGCGGCCAGTGTGGTGGCGAGGGCGGCGCCGAGCGCGCCGCGTCGGTTGACGGTCATGGGGGCTGTCTCCTGAGGTTCGATGCAGGCATGCGAGGCCGTGATGGCTCCGCATGTTATCAGTCATCGTACAACTAGAAAATCAGCTTGTCCAGACTTGAGCCCCGAAAACCCGGGGCGAACTCAGCGCGAAGGGGTGTTGTCGGACGAGGCGGCGCCGTTTCCGGCCGCCTCTGCCCTGGCTTTGTGCTGTTGCGCGGCTTCCTGCGCCATGCGCAGCCGCTCGCGGCTGTTGGTCAGGTGGATGCGCATCGCGGCGCGTGCCGACTCGGGGTCGCGGCGCGCGATGGCCGCGTAGATTTCCTCGTGCTCGCGGTTCACGCGGCTCAGGTAGCTGCCGTCCTGCACGCGGATCGCGCTGATGCGCGTGCGCGGGATGATCGTCGTGCCCAGGTGCCGCATGATGTCGGCGAAGTAGGGGTTGCCGGTCGACTGCGCAATCTCCAGGTGGAAGGCGAAATCGGGCGCCACGGTGTCGCCGCCCACCTTGACGTTCTGCTCGAACGCGTCGAGCGCCTGGCGCATCGCCACCAGCTGCTCGTCGGTGCGCCGGCTCGCGGCCAGCCCGGCGGATTCGGTCTCCAGGCTGATGCGCAGCTCGAGCACGGCGAGCACGTCGACCGAGGTCGCGATCTCGCCGGGATCGAGGCGGAACACGCCGCCCATGCCGCCCGGACGCGGCTGCAGCACGAAGGTGCCCACGCCGTGCAGCGTCTCGACCAGCCCGCCCGCCTGCAGCTTGGACAGCGCCTCGCGCACCACGGTGCGGCTCACGCCGTAGGCCTGCATGATGGCCGACTCGGTCGGCAGCTTGTCGCCCGGGCGCAGCGACTGGCTGCGGATCTTCTCGCCCAGGTCTTCCACCAGCCCGTTCGCCAGGCCGCGCGCGCGCTGGCGCGGCCGCCCCACGAAAGCGGCGTTGCCCGCCGGGTTGTCAGCGGTCGTTGTCTGAACCTCGGGATTACCCGCAGTCGTTGAGGCCATGACGACGATCATAATCCCCTCACAGTTGTACGACAACAGATAACTTATCACCTAAAAACGGTGACGACGTTGTCCACCTCCTCCGCTTCCCCTCACACATCCCGAAGACATGTCGACGCCTGAAGCCCCCTCCCCCCAGCTCGGCCGCCTGCTGCTGACCGGCGCCGCCGGCGGCCTGGGCCGCGTGCTGCGCGAACGGCTCGCGCCTTTTGCGAACGTGATCCGCCTTTCCGACATCGCCGACATCGCGCCGGCCACGGGCGCGCATGAAGAAGTCGTGCCCTGCGACCTGTCCGACAAGGCCGCGGTCGACGCGCTGGTGGCCGGCTGCGACGCCATCGCGCATTTCGGCGGCGTGTCGGTCGAGCGCCCGTTCGAAGAAGTGCTCGAAGCCAACATCAAGGGCGTGTTCAACCTGTACGAGGCCGCGCGCCGCCACGGCGTGAAGCGCGTGGTGTTCGCCAGCTCGAACCACGTGATCGGCTTCTACAAGCAGGACGAGCACATCGACGCGCACGCCGCGCGCCGTCCCGACGGCTACTACGGCCTGTCGAAGTCTTTCGGCGAAGACATGGCGCAGTTCTATTTCGACCGCTGGAGCATCGAGACGGTGAGCATCCGCATCGGCTCGTCGTTCCCCGAGCCGCTCAACCGCCGGATGATGAGCACCTGGCTCAGCTACCGCGACCTCACGACGCTGATCGAGAAGTCGCTCTTCACGCCCGACGTGAAGCACACGGTGGTCTACGGCATGTCGGCCAACCGCGACCTGTGGTGGGACAACGCCGCCGCCACGCACCTGGGCTTCGTGCCACAAGACAGCTCCGAGGTGTTCCGCGACAAGGTCGAGGCACAGCCACCGGTGGCGCCCACCGACCCGAACGCCATCTACCAGGGCGGCGCCTTCACCGCGCAAGGCCCGTTCGGCGACTGACCGCGCCGCACCGCATGCAAGCCGAACTCGTTCTCGACGCGCGCAACGGCACGGGCGAAAGCCCGGTGTGGCTGGCCGCGCAGCAGGCGCTGTACTGGGTCGACATTCCCGCGCGCACGCTCAGCCGCTGGCATGCCGGCGAAGGCCATGGGCAATGGCGCGCCGATGAAATGATCGCCTGCATCGCACCGCGTGCCGACCGGCCCGGCGAATGGATCGCCGGCATGGAAAGCGGCCTGTTCTCTCTGCGCCCGCGCACCGACGGCACGCTCGCGGCCACGCCGCTCGCTCCGGTGGCACACGCCGCGCCGGGCATGCGTTTCAACGACGGCCGCTGCGACCGGCAAGGCCGCTTCTGGGCCGGCACGATGCTGCTGGACATGGCCGCGGGCGCGCGCGTCGGCCGCCTGTACCGCCACGGCCCCGGCGACGACGGCGCGGCCTTGCAACTGGACGACCTGATCGTGCCCAACGGCCTGGCCTTCAGCCCCGACGGCCGCACGATGTACCTGTCGGACTCGCACCCGAGCGTGCAGGCCGTCTGGGCCTTCGACTACGACACCGACACCGGCACGCCGAGCAACCGCCGTCTCTTCGTCGACATGAATCCCCTGCCCGGCCGCCCCGACGGCGCGGCGATGGACGTCGACGGCTGCTACTGGATCTGCGGCAACGACGCCGGCCTGGTGCATCGCTTCACGCCCGACGGCCGGCTCGACCGCTCGCTCGCCGTGCCGGTGAAGAAGCCCGCCATGTGCGCCTTCGGCGGCACGAACCTCGACACGCTGTTCGTCACCTCGATCCGCCCCGGCGGCATCGACCTGTCGGACCAGCCGCTGGCCGGCGGCGTGTTCGCGCTGCGCCCCGGCGTGGCGGGCGTGCCAGAGCCGGCCTTCGGCTGACCCCTTTTCTTTTTTATTGACGACAACCACCAAGAGGACGAGACAAATGAAGCTCTACAAGACACTCATCGCACTTGCTGCCGGCGCTGCGGCCGCGTTGACCACACTGGCTGCAGGCGCCACCGAGTTCCGCTCGGCCGACATCCACCCCGACGACTACCCCACCGTGACCGCCGTGAAGTTCATGAGCGAACGGCTCAAGGCGTTGTCCGGGGGCAAGCACAGCATCAAGGTCTTCAACAACAGCGCGCTCGGCAACGAGAAGGACACGATCGAGCAGACCAAGATCGGCGCGCTGCAGATGGTGCGCGTGAACATCGCGCCCATGAACAACATCTGCCCCGAGACGCAGGTGCCGACCATGCCCTTCCTGTTCCGTTCAGTGGAGCACCTGCACAAGGTGCTCGACGGCCCGGTCGGCGAAGAAATCCTGAAGTCGTGCGAGAAGCAGGGCTTCGTGGGCCTGGCCTACTACGACAGCGGCGCACGCTCGATGTTCACGGCCAAGAAGGCCGTGCGCAACTTCGCCGACATGAAGGGCCTGAAGGTTCGCGTGCAGCAGTCCGACCTGTGGGTGTCGATGCTCGAGGCCATGGGCGCCAACGCCACGCCGATGCCGATGGGCGAGGTCTACACGGGCCTGAAGACCGGCCTCATCGACGCCGCCGAAAACAACTACCCCACCTACGAAAGCGCGCGCGCCTTCGAGGTCGCCAAGTACTACAGCAAGACCGAGCACTCGATGGCGCCCGAGATGCTGCTGTTCTCCAAGCGCGCGTGGGACAAGCTCTCCACCGAAGAACAGGGCTGGCTGCGCCAGGCCGCCAAGGAATCGGTGCCCTACATGCGCAAGCAATGGCAGGAGCGTGAAGTGAAGTCGCTGGCCACGGTGAAGGCCGGCGGCGCCGAGATCATCGACGTCGACAAGGCCCCGTTCCAGGCCGCGATGAAGCCGGTGTACGACAAGTTCATCACGGACGCGAAGCTCAAGGACCTGGTCAAGCGCGTCCAGGACACGAAGTAAACAGGGCTCGCCCCCAGGCTTCGCGCACTTCGTGACCCTGCGCCCCCTGCCGGGGGCCACGAAGAGGCGGAGCCTCTCCATTTTTCGCGCTGGAAATATGTACACCAAACTTTGCCGCACGCTCGCCCGTGCCTGCATGTGGTTGGGCATCCTCGGTCTCGTCGCGGTGATCTGCGCCGTGAGCTGGCAGGTGTTCGGCCGCTACGTGCTCAACAACACCCCCACCTGGGCCGAGAGCCTCGCACTGCTGCTGGTGCTCTACGTGACCATGCTGGGCGTGGCCGTGGGCGTGCGCGACGCGGGCCACATCGGACTCGAATCGTTCCTCGTGCTCGCGCCCGACTGGCTGCGCCTGAAGATGGAATACCTCATCCACGCGCTGATCCTGCTGTTCGGCCTGGCCATGGCCTGGAACTGCGCCTCGCTCGCCGAATCGGTGTGGGACTACCGCCTGCCCACGCTGTGGATTTCCGAAGGCTGGAAGTACGTGCCCGCCGCCGTGTCGGGCGTCCTCATCGTGATGTTCTCGATCGAACACATCATCGCCTTGGCCCAAGGCCGCGAAGTCGAACCCGCCTGGGGCTGAACCTCATCATGACGACCCCTCTTCTCATTCTCTGCCTCTCGTTCACGCTGTTCCTGCTGCTCGGCGTGCCGGTAGCGTTCTCGATCGGCCTGTCGGCCCTGGCCACGCTGCTGTACGAAGGCCTGCCGCTCGCGGTGGGCTTCCAGCAGATGACCTCGGGCATGGGCATCTTCTCGTTCCTGGCCATTCCCTTCTTCATCTTCGCCGGCGAGCTCATGCTCTACGGCGGCATCGCGGACCGCATCGTCAACTTTGCGCGCAACCTCGTGGGCCACGTGCGCGGCGGCCTCGGCATGTCGAACGTGGTGGCCTGCACCTTGTTCGGCGGCGTCTCGGGCTCGCCCGTGGCGGACGTCTCGGCCATGGGCGCCGTGATGATCCCGATGATGAAGAAGGAGGGCTACCACGCCGACTACGCCGTCAACGTGACGACGCACGCGGCCCTGGTCGGCGCGCTGATGCCCACCAGCCACAACCTCATCATTTACTCGCTCGCGGCGGGCGGCAAGGTGTCGATCGCGGCGCTGATCCTGGCGGCGCTGCTGCCGGCGGCCGTGCTCACGCTGAGCAACCTCGCGGCCGCGTACCTCGTGGCGGTGAAGCGCGGCTACCCGGCCGGCAGCTTCCCGGGCTGGGCCATCGTGGCGCGCTCGTTCGCGGCGGCGCTGCCGGGCCTGTTCATCGTGGTGCTGATCCTCGGCGGCATCCTGTCGGGCATCTTCACGGCGACCGAATCGGCGGCGGTGGCGGTGCTCTATGCGCTGGCACTCACGATCTTCGTGTACCGCACGCTGAAGTGGGAGCACTTCATCAAGGCCGCCTCGAAGGCCGTGCGCACCACGGGCGTGATCCTGCTGCTGATCGGCATCTCGAGCACCTTCGGCTACCTCATCAGCCTGTACGGCGTGGCCGAGCTCACGGGCCAGATGCTGTCGCAGGTGACGACCACGCCGTGGATGATCTTCCTGCTCATCAACATCATCCTGTTCGTGCTGGGCACCTTCCTGGACATGGCCGCGACCATCCTGCTGTGCACGCCGATCTTCCTGCCCATTGCGCAGCAGTACGGCATGACCTCGGTGCAGTTCGGCGTGGTGATGCTCATCAACTGCGCGCTGGGCCTGAACACGCCGCCCGTGGGCACCACGCAGTTCGTCGGTTGCGCCATCGGCGGGGTGTCGGTGGGCACGGTGATGCGCACGATCTGGCCCTTCTACGGCGCGTTGATCTTCGCGCTCGGGGTCGTGACCTTCGTTCCCGCGTTTTCCACCTGGCTGCCCAGCCTGTTCATGGTGGTGAAGTAAAGAAAAGAGAAAGGGCCTCCCGATGGCCGATGCGAACACCCGACCGCCGCTGTACATCCGCATCCACGCGGCCGACAACGTCGCCATCGTCGCGAACGACGGCGGCCTGAAGGCCGGCACGGCCTTCGACGACGGCCTGGTGCTGGTCGACACCGTGCCCCAGGGCCACAAGGTGGCACTCGTCGACCTGGCCGAAGGCGACGCCATCCGCCGCTACAACGTGGTGATCGGCTACGCGCTCAAGGCGCTGCCGCGCGGCAGCTGGGTGCACGAGCGCGTGATGCGCATGCCGGTCGCGCCCGAGCTCGACGGCCTGCCCATCGCCACGGTCAAGCCCCCTGCCCTGCCGGCGCTCGAGGGCTACACCTTCGAGGGCTACCGCAACGCCGACGGCTCGGTGGGCACGCGCAACATCCTCGCGATCACGCAGACCGTGCAATGCGTGGCGGGCGTGACCGAGTTCGCCGTGCAGCGCATCAAGGCCGAGCTGCTGCCGAAGTACCCGCATGTGGACGACGTGGTGGCGCTCGAACACAGCTACGGCTGCGGCGTGGCCATCGACGCGCCCGACGCCATCGTGCCGATCCGTACCCTGCGCAACATCAGCCTCAACCCCAACTTCGGCGGCGAGGTGATGGTCGTGAGCCTGGGCTGCGAGAAGCTGCAGCCCGAGCGCCTGCTGCCGCCCGGCACCATCCCCATCGCCGACCAGCGCGGCGCGCCCGCCGAGGCGCTCGACGTGGTCTGCCTGCAGGACGATGCGCACGTCGGCTTCATGTCGATGATCGATTCGGTGATGCGCCAGGCCGACGCACACCTTGCGCGTCTCAACAAACGCCGGCGCGAAACCGTGCCCGCGAGCGAACTCGTCGTGGGCGTGCAGTGCGGCGGCAGCGATGCCTTCTCGGGCGTCACCGCCAACCCGGCCGTGGGCTTTTGCACCGACCTGCTGGTGCGCGCGGGCGCCACCGTGATGTTCTCGGAAGTCACCGAGGTGCGCGACGGCATCGACCAGCTCACCTCGCGCGCGGCCACGCCCGAAGTGGCCGACGCCATGATCCGCGAGATGGCCTGGTACGACGCCTACCTCGACAAGGGCCGCGTCGACCGCAGCGCCAACACCACGCCGGGCAACAAGAAGGGCGGGCTGTCGAACATCGTCGAGAAGGCGATGGGCTCGATCGTGAAGTCGGGCTCGGCGCCGATCACCGGCGTGCTCGCACCCGGCGAGAAGGCGAAGCACAAGGGCCTGATCTACGCCGCCACGCCGGCCAGCGACTTCATCTGCGGCACGCTGCAGCTGGCGGCCGGCATGAACCTACACGTGTTCACCACCGGCCGCGGCACGCCCTACGGGCTGGCCGAGGTGCCGGTGATCAAGGTCGCCACGCGCAGCGACCTCGCGCGCCGCTGGCACGACCTGATGGACGTGAACGCGGGCCGCATCGCCGACGGCGAGGCCAGCATCGAGGACATCGGCTGGGAGATGTTCCGCCTGATGCTCGACGTGGCCAGCGGCCGCAAGAAGACCTGGGCCGAGCACTGGAAGCTGCACAACGCGCTGGTGCTGTTCAACCCGGCCCCGGTCACCTGATCGAACCACCCTCACGGAGCACAGCCATGGAAGACCTCAAGGACAAGACCGCCCTCGTCACCGGCGCCAGCACCGGCATCGGCGCCGCGGTGGCCATCGCGTTCGCCGCGCGCGGCATGCGCGTGGCCGTGCACTACAACAGCTCGGCCGATGCGGCGACCCGCGTGGTCGACACCATCCGCGCCGCCGGCGGCACGGCCTTCGCGCTGCAGGCCGACGTGCGCGACACCGCCGCGATCCGCGCCTGCGTGCAGGAAACCACGGCGCAGTTCGGCCGCATCGACGTGCTGGTGAACAACGCCGGCAGCCTGGTCAAGCGCATGCCGATCGCCGAGTTCGACGATGCGCTGTTCGACGAGGTGATGCACATCAACGCACGCTCGGTGCTGGCCTTCTGCCGCGAGGCCGTGCCGCAGATGCGCAAGCAAGGCGGCGGCGCCATCATCAACGTGACCTCGGTGGCCGCGCGCACCGGTGGCGGCCCCGGCGCCTACCTGTACGCGGGCGCCAAGGGCTTCGTGAGCACCGCGACGCACGGCCTGGCCCGGGAACTCGTGGGCGACCGCATCCGCGTGAACGCGGTGGCGCCGGGCGTGATCCAGACGCCGTTCCAGGACCGCTTCTCGACGCCCGCGATGCTCGAGACCTTCAGGACCGGCATCCCGATGGGGCGCCTGGGCACGGCCGACGAATGCGTGGGCGCCTTCCTGTACCTCGCCTCCGAGCAGCTCTCGGGCTACGTGACGGGGCAGGTGCTCGAAGTGAACGGCGGGCAGTACATGCCCTGACGCACTCCCCCGCCTTCTCAGCACAACAGATCAACAACGGAGACAGAGACACCATGCAAAGAAGCCAGTTCGTCCGCGGCCTTGCCGCCCTTTCGGCCACCGCCGCCCTCTCGCTCGGCGGGGCCGCGCCCGCCGCGGCGCAAGCCAACGACTTCCCGAACCGCACCATCGAGCTGCTCGTGCCCTACCAGCCCGGCGGCGGCACCGACGGCCTGGCGCGCGCGTTTTCCGAAGCGAGCCGCAAGCACATCTCGCAGAGCATCGTGATCGTCAACCGCCCCGGCGCGGGCGGCGCCATCGGCTGGACCGAGGTGATCAACGCCAAGCCCGACGGCTACAAGCTCGCCGTGCTCACGGTGGAGCTGCTCACGCTGCCGCACCTGGGCCTGGCCAAGTTCAACTACGACGACTTCCAGCCCATTGCGCAGCTCAACGCCGACCCGGCCGCGATCACCGTGAAGGCCGATGCGCCGTGGAACACCATCGAAGAATTCCTCGCCGCCGCGAAGAAGTCGCCCGAGAGCATCCGCGTGGGCAACTCGGGCAACGGCTCGATCTGGCACCTGGCCGCCGCCGCGCTCGAAGACAAGACCGGCACCAAGTTCGGCCACATCCCGTTCCAGGGCGCCGCGCCCGCCGTGCTGGCGCTGCTGGGCGGCCACATCGAGGCCGTGGCCGTGAGCCCCGCCGAAGTCACGACGCACGTACAGGGCGGCAAGCTCAAGGTGCTGATGGTGATGGCCGACAAGCGCGTGAAGGGCTTCGAGAAAATCCCGACCGCCAAGGAGCGCGGCATCGACCTGTCGATCGGCACGTGGCGCGGCCTCGGCGCGCCGAAGAACACGCCACCCGAAGTGATGGCCAAGCTGCGCGAGATCACCGCCAAGACCGCCGCCGAGCCACTCATGCACGAGGTGATGGACAAGCAGAACCTGGGCTACGTCTACACCGACGGCGCGGTGTTCAAGGAAACGCTGGCCAAGGACAACGCCTACTTCAAGGCGCTGATCACCAAGCTGAACATCAAGCCGTGAACGCGACACGACAAGGAAACACAGCCATGCAACGTCGCACACTCATCCAATCCGCCCTCGCCGCCTCGCTGGCGGCAGCCCTGCCCGCCTTCGCGCAGGGCGGCAACACCTGGCCCACGGGCAAGGCCATCACCTACCTCGTGCCCTTTCCCGCGGGCGGCACCACCGACGTGCTGGGCCGGCTCATCGGGCAGAAGCTCGGCACCGTGCTGGGCACGAGCGTGATCATCGACAACAAGGGCGGCGCCGGCGGCAGCGTGGGCTCCGAGATCGGCGCGCGCGCCGCGCCCGACGGCTTCACGCTGGTGGGCGGCACGATCAGCTCGCACGCGATCAACGTGAGCCTGTACCCCAAGCTGGGCTACGACCCGCAGAAGTCGTTCGCGCCCGTGACGCTGATCGGCACCAACCCGGTCGTGCTGGTGGTGAACCAGGCCAGCCCGTACAAGACGTTGAAGGACGTGATCGCCGCGAGCAAGGCCAAGGCCGGTGGCCTCTCGTCGGCCTCGGCGGGCACGGGCACCTCGCAGCACCTGGCGCTGGAACTGCTGGGCTACAAGTCGGGCGTGAAGTTCACGCACATCCCGTACAAGGGCAGCGGCCCCGCGATCCAGGACGTGATCGGCGGACAGGTCGACATGATGTTCGACACCACAGTGGTGGCCGGCCCGCACATCCAGAGCGGCAAGCTGCGCGCCATCGCCGTCACTTCGGCCAAGCGCCTGGCCTCGATGCCCGATGTGCCCACGGTGGCCGAGTCGGGCGTGCCCGGCCTGCAGGACTTCGAGGTGGTGTCGTGGCAGGCGATCTTCGTGCCCGCGGGCACGCCGCCCCCCGTCGTCGACCGCCTGCACACCGAGATCCGCAAGATCCTCGCAACGCCCGAGATGCAGGACAAGCTCAAGGGCTTCGGCATGGAGCCCGCCGACCTCACGACCGCGCAGATCGCGGCCTTCCAGAAGACGGAAGTGGAGAAGTGGGCGCAGGTGATCAAGGCCGCAGGCATCAAGGCCGACTGACCTCCCCGAATCCGGCAGCCACCACACCCCCACAAGCGCCTGGTGGGCGGTGTGGTGCGGGCGGCCCCTCTGTGCCGCCGAGGCGCGCAGCGTTTCGCGGATCAGGGCTCGCAGCTGTTTGAGCGCAGCGAGTTCTGCGAGACCCCGCGAAACGCGAGCACCGCAGGGCAGCCGCGAAGCGGCCGGCACAGTGGGGCCGCCCGCGCCGCGCCGCCCGCCGGGCGCGTGCCCCGCAAAGAGCGCCCACCCTCGCGAACCAAGGGAAGCTTCCTACGCTCCCCCGGAGAAGCGCTTTATAGAATGCCCGTCCGATTCCGCATTCCAGGCCTTCCACAACGTGTCCGATCGCTCCGCAGTTCTGCCCCAATACCTGTTCCCCAAGCAGGCCCTGACCAATTTCGCCGGCTGGGTCGCAGGCAAGGAACGAGGCGCGGTCACCACCTGGATCATTCGCCGCTTCGTTGCCAAGTACAACGTCGACATGGGCGAAGCGCTCGAGTCCGACATCCATCACTACAAGAGCTTCAACCAGTTCTTCACGCGCGCCCTCAAGCCCGGCATGCGCCCGCTGGCGCAGGCCGACCTCGTGTGCCCCGTGGACGGCGCCATCAGCCAGTTCGGTGCCATCGAGGGCGACCAGATCTTCCAGGCCAAGGGCCACAACTACACGACCACCGCGCTGGTCGGCGGCGATGCCGCGCTGGCTGCCAAGTTCGCGCACGGCAGCTTCGCCACGCTGTACCTGAGCCCCAAGGACTACCACCGCATCCACATGCCCTGCGACGGGCGGCTGGTGCGCATGATTCATGTGCCCGGCGACCTGTTCTCGGTCAACCCGACCACCGCGCGCGGTGTGCCCGGCCTGTTCGCGCGCAACGAGCGCGTGGTGTGCGTCTTCGAATCGGCCAACGGCCCCTTCGTGCTCGTGCTGGTGGGCGCCACCATCGTCGGCAGCATGGCCACCGTGTGGCACGGCGTGGTCAACCCGCCGCGCGTGGGCGAGCTGCGCGAGTGGCACTACAACGACCAGCAGATCGACATCAAGAAGGGCGACGAGATGGGCCGGTTCTTGCTGGGCTCGACCGTCGTCATGCTGTTTCCGGCGCCCGCGCTGGCCTTCAACCCGGACTGGTCGCCCACCCGCGCGATCCGCCTGGGCGAAGCCATGGCCAACTACGCCTGATTTGTGAAGCTTTGTCTCGAAACCCGCATGCTGCATGCCTGTACAGCTATAAAACCAGTAGCATCCTGATCCTTCGCGCTATAGTCGTCGGCCAGCCAGACGGTCCATGACGACCAATCACAAACAAGAGTGCGCCGCCCCGGCCCGCCCCCGGCCGACGGTCCGCCCAGCTTCGAGGAGATGATGTCGATGAGTACCAAGGAAAACGCAGCCATCAGCCAGTTGCTCGCCCTGCTCGAAGCCCGCTATGCGCTGCGTGTGCTGTGGGCCCTGCGCGACGGCCACGCCCAGACCTTCCGGTTGCTGCAGGACAGCGTCGGCGGCATCACTCCCAACACCCTCAACACCCGCATCAAAGAATTGCGCGAAGCCGGCGTCGTGAGCCACGGCAGCGACGGCTACTGCCTCACGCTGAGCGGACAAGACCTGCTCAAGCGCCTGTCCGACCTGCAGGCCTTCGCCGCCAAGTGGCAGCTCGGGCAGAGCAAGAAGGCCGCGGGGCCGGCCGCCGCGCAGCCTGCATCGGCCGAGGCATCCTCGCCCGTGGCGCCTGCTGCGCCAGCGCCGTCCGCCCCCGACGCGGCACCACCCGCAACCACGCCGCCCGGCTCCGACAGCCAGGGCTGAAGCGGGGGCCCGCCGGGCCTCGGTAAACTCCGCGCCTCCGATTCCTCTCCCATTTCATCGACGCAAGGAGCGTTTCCCATGCCCACCACCCCCTCCGGCCTGCAATACGAAGACACCGAAGTCGGCACCGGCGCTGAAGCCAAGGCCGGCCACCACGTGCACGTGCACTACACGGGCTGGCTCTACAACGACGGCGTGCAAGGCGCCAAGTTCGACTCCAGCCGCGACCGCAACGACCCCTTCGCGTTCTCGCTGGGCGCCGGCCAGGTCATCAAGGGCTGGGACGAAGGCGTCGCCGGCATGAAGATCGGCGGCAAGCGCACGCTGGTCATCCCCGCCGCGCTGGGCTACGGTGCCCGCGGCGCCGGCGGCGTGATCCCCCCGAACGCCACCCTGAAGTTCGACGTCGAGCTCCTCGACGCGCATTAAGGGCTCGCCCCCAGGCTGCGCGGCACTTCGTGTCCGCTTCGCCAACCCCCTACCGGGGGCGACACCTGCGGCCCGGCGAAGCCGGTTCCGCGGTGTCTCTCGCGAAAGCCACTTCGCACCCCTCTTGCGGCCGCTTTGGCCGCATTTTTACGCTTGAAAAGCCCTAGAGCAGCCCCAAGTGGCTGGCTGTGTTTGTTTTCCGGCGCACGCCGGTTCTTTGAAAAATGTCTGACCCGCAACAATCCGCACAGAATTCTCAAATGCTGCAAGGCGAGCCCAGTCCCGAAGAACTGGAGGCCGCGCAAGCCGCCAACGAAGCCGAGGCGCTCGACGCCCTGGCCGTGGCGCAAGGCGAACTGGCTGCCCTTCAGACCAAGAATGCCGAGCTGGCCGACCAGTACCTGCGCGCCCAGGCCGACGTGCAGAACGCCCGCCGCCGCGCCGACGACGAGATCACCAAGGCCCGCAAGTTCGCGGTCGAAGCCTTTGCCGAGAGCCTGCTGCCGGTGACCGACAGCCTCGAAGCCGGCCTGGCCGTCAAGGACGCCACGCCCGAGCAGATCCGCGAAGGCGCCGAAGCCACGCTGCGCCAGCTCAAGAGCGCGCTCGAACGCAACAAGGTGATCGAAGTGGCCCCCGCTGCCGGCGACAAGTTCGACCCGCACCTGCACCAGGCCATCTCGATGGTGCCCGCCGACCAGGACGCCAACACCGTGGTGGGCCTCCTGCAGAAGGGCTACACCATCAACGAACGCGTGCTGCGCCCGGCGCTGGTCACCGTGGCCGCGCCCAAGTAAAGCGGCATCGACCCACAAGATTCCCACAGGAAATCCCCGCGTCATCCCTTGAATCGCACCGGGTTATCCACAAGTTCATAACAACATATTTTTCCGAATTTCAGGAGTAAGAACATGGCAAAGATCATCGGCATCGACCTCGGCACCACCAACTCGTGCGTGTCGATCATGGAAGGCAACACCACGCGTGTGATCGAGAACTCGGAAGGTGCGCGCACCACGCCGTCGATCGTCGCGTACCAGGAAGACGGTGAAGTCTTGGTCGGTGCCTCGGCCAAGCGCCAGGCCGTCACCAACCCCAAGAACACGCTGTACGCGATCAAGCGCCTGATCGGCCGCAAGTTCGAGGAAAAGGAAGTCCAGAAGGACATCGACCTGATGCCCTACACCATCGCCAAGGCCGACAACGGTGACGCATGGGTGGAAGTGCGCGGCAAGAAGATGGCCCCGCAACAGGTCAGCGCCGACATCCTGCGCAAGATGAAGAAGACCGCCGAAGACTACCTCGGCGAAACCATCACCGAAGCCGTGATCACGGTGCCGGCGTACTTCAACGACGCACAGCGCCAGGCCACCAAGGACGCCGGCCGCATCGCGGGCCTGGACGTCAAGCGCATCATCAACGAGCCCACCGCTGCAGCCCTGGCCTTCGGCCTGGACAAGCAGGACAAGGCCGACCGCAAGATCGCCGTGTATGACCTGGGCGGCGGCACCTTCGACGTGTCGATCATCGAGATCGCGGACGTCGACGGCGAGAAGCAGTTCGAAGTGCTGTCGACCAACGGCGACACCTTCCTGGGCGGCGAAGACTTCGACCAGCGCATCATCGACTACATCATCGGCGAGTTCAAAAAGGAACAAGGCGTCGACCTGGGCAAGGACGTGCTGGCCCTGCAGCGCCTGAAGGAAGCCGCTGAAAAGGCCAAGATCGAGCTGTCGAACAGCGCGCAGACCGACATCAACCTGCCGTACATCACGGCCGATGCGACCGGTCCGAAGCACCTGAACATCAAGCTCACCCGCGCCAAGCTGGAAAGCCTGGTCGATGAGCTGGTCGAGCGCACCATCGCGCCCTGCCGCCTGGCCATCAAGGACGCCGGCATCAGCGTGAGCGACATCAACGACGTGATCCTGGTCGGCGGCATGACCCGCATGCCCAAGGTGCAGGAAAAGGTGAAGGCCTTCTTCGGCAAGGAACCGCGCAAGGACGTGAATCCCGACGAAGCCGTGGCTGTCGGCGCCGCCATCCAGGGCCAGGTGCTCTCGGGCGACCGCAAGGACGTGCTGCTGCTCGACGTGACCCCGCTGTCGCTGGGCATCGAGACCATGGGCGGCGTGATGACCAAGATGATCACGAAGAACACCACGATCCCGACGAAGTTCGCGCAGACCTTCTCGACCGCCGAAGACAACCAGCCGGCCGTGACCATCAAGGTGTTCCAGGGCGAACGCGAGATCGCCTCGGGCAACAAGCTGCTGGGCGAGTTCAACCTGGAAGGCATTCCGCCGGCATCGCGCGGCACGCCGCAGATCGAGGTGAGCTTCGACATCGACGCCAACGGCATCCTGCACGTGGGCGCCAAGGACAAGGGCACCGGCAAGGAAAACAAGATCACCATCAAGGCGAACTCGGGCTTGAGCGAAGACGAGATCCAGAAGATGGTCAAGGACGCCGAGCTCAACGCCGACGAAGACAAGAAGAAGCTCGAGATCGTGCAGGCGCGCAACCAGGGCGAAGCCATGGTGCACAGCGTGAAGAAGTCGCTCGGCGAGCATGGCGCCAGCCTCGAAGCCGCCGAGAAGGATGCGATCGAAGCCGCGATCAAGGACCTGGAAGAAGCCCTCAAGGGTGAAGACAAGGCCGCGATCGAGGAAAAGACCAACACGCTGATGACCGCGAGCCAGAAGCTCGGCGAGAAGATGTATGCCGAATCGCAGGCTGCGGCCAACGCCTCGGCCGCCAGCGGCCCGGCAGGCGCGGAAGCTTCCGCCAGCGCGCAGGCCGACGACAACGTGGTCGACGCCGAAGTCAAGGAAGTGAAGAAGGGCTGATCCCCTGCCCTTCTAACAAGGCTGGAACACCTGAACAGGTGCTCCAGCCTTTCTCGCTTCCAGTTCCCCGACGAGTTCCCGCCGCCCGACCGAATCTGCTGCCATGGCCACCAAACGCGACTACTACGAAACCCTCGGCGTTCCCAAGAACGCGAGCGAGGAAGAAATCAAGAAGGCTTATCGCAAGCTTGCGATGAAGCACCACCCCGACCGCAACCACGGCGACACCAGCAAGGACGCCGAGGCCAAGTTCAAGGAGGTGAAGGAAGCGTACGAAATGCTGTCGGACGGCCAGAAGCGCGCGGCCTACGACCAGTACGGCCATGCCGGCGTCGATCCCAACATGCGCGGCGGCCCCGGCGCGGAAGGCTTCGGCGGCTTCGCGGAGGCCTTCGGCGACATCTTCGGCGACGTGTTCGGCGGCGGCCGCGGCCGCACCAGCGGCGGGCGCCAGGTGTTCCGCGGCAGCGACCTGAGCTACGCGATGGAAGTCACGCTCGAGGAAGCCGCCGACGGCAAGGACGCACAGATCCGCATCCCGAGCTGGGACGACTGCGGCACCTGCCACGGCTCCGGCGCCAAGCCCGGCACCAAGCCCATCACCTGCACCACCTGCCACGGCGCGGGTGCCGTGCAGATGCGCCAGGGCTTCTTCAGCGTGCAGCAGACCTGCCCGACCTGCCACGGCAGCGGCAAGATCGTTCCCGAGCCCTGCACCGTGTGCCACGGCCAGGGCAAGATCAAGAACAACAAGACGCTCGAGGTGAAGATTCCGGCCGGCATCGACGACGGCATGCGCATCCGCAGCACCGGCAACGGCGAGCCCGGCACCAACGGCGGGCCGCCCGGCGACCTGTACATCGAGATCCGCCTCAAGAAGCACGACCTGTTCGAACGCGACGGCGACGACCTGCACTGCGTGGTGCCCGTGAGCGTCACCACCGCGGCGCTGGGCGGCGAGATCAACGTGCCCACGCTCAAGGGCGCGGCCGCCATCGACATTCCCGACGGCACCCAGAGCGGCAAGCAGTTCCGCCTGCGCGGCAAGGGCATCAAGGGCGTGCGTTCGAGCTACCCGGGTGACCTGTACTGCCACGTGCGCGTGGAAACGCCCGTGAAGCTCACCGAGCACCAGCGCAAGCTGCTCAAGGAGCTCGACGAATCGCTCAAGAAGGGTGGCGAGAAACACAGCCCGACCGACAAGGGCTGGTTCGACAAGGCCAAGGAATTCTTCAGCTGATGATGCTGCTGACGCGCTGACGGCCTTCGTCAGCGCCGGGCCGACGCCCTGTCGGCCCGAAGCGTGCCCTCTTTCGGCCGCTGCCGCCCTGTGGCGGCGCGCCAGGCACGCGAACGGTGCTCCCCGCACCGTTGCGGAACGCCGCCGACCGGCGCCCGCGTTGTCTTCCCACGTTGCCACGCGCCAGCCACTCGCCACAGGAGTGGCGCGGGGATTGCTTTAATGTTTTTTTGGATATGCAATAAACCAAACGACAGGTCGCGCGTTATTGCTGAAAGGCATCGGCTTTATTGAACCCGGGTTCAATTAGGAAAGGTGTTCGCCACAGAATTTCAATGAGGACGATAGCCATTCGGCATAGTCATTTCATCCGGGGACAATTACGCGAGCGCGAGCTTTTCAATTTAACAGAAACACGAATAGAAGTTCCTTGTTTTCCGAGGAACTTTACTCGGCAGAGGGGTTCAGAATAAATAAAACATTTGCCCGGTTCATTCTTTGCTTTATGCTGATTGAACCGATTGTGTAGATAGTGTGTAAGGGAGTTTTCCACGGCATACGGCCATGGGCGGGGCCCCTCTTCCAAGAGGAGCGACGCAGTCTCTGGCTGTAGGCATCGGGGTCAAAAGCCCCGCCGACCTGAAGGAGGCGCGACCATGGACGTGATCAGCAACTTTGCAGCCCGCTACGAACGCACCCGCGAGGAAGTTCTCTCGCTGCAGGAATATCTGGATATCTGCAAACGCGATCCGACGGCATATGCAACGGCCTCCGAACGAATGCTCCAGGCCATTGGCGAGCCGGAACTGGTAGATACCCGCAATGACCCCCGTCTTTCGCGGATCTTCGCGAACAAGGTCATCAAGATCTATCCGGCGTTCAAGGAGTTCTATGGCATGGAAGATGCCATCGAGCAGGTGGTGTCCTATTTCCGCCACGCCGCGCAGGGACTGGAAGAAAAGAAGCAAATCCTTTACCTGCTGGGGCCCGTCGGCGGCGGCAAGAGCTCGATCGCGGAGCGCCTGAAGCAGCTCATGGAGCACGTGCCCTTCTATGCGATCCACGGCTCCCCGGTGAACGAATCGCCCCTCGGGCTGTTCGACACCCTCGAAGACGGCGAGATCCTCGAAAAAGAGTACGGCATCCCCGTGCGCTACCTGAACCGCATCCTGTCGCCCTGGGCCGTGAAGCGGCTCGAGGAGTACGGCGGCGACATCCGCCAGTTCAAGGTGGTCAAGCGCTACCCCTCGGTGCTGCGCCAGATCGCGGTCGCCAAGACCGAGCCGGGCGACGAGAACAACCAGGACATCTCTTCGCTCGTCGGCAAGGTCGACATCCGCAAACTCGAAACCTACGCCCAGGACGACCCCGACGCGTATGCCTACTCCGGCGGCCTGTGCCTGGCGAACCAGGGCCTGCTCGAGTTCGTGGAAATGTTCAAGGCGCCCATCAAGGTGCTGCACCCGCTGCTCACGGCCACGCAGGAAAGCAACTTCAAGGGCACCGAAGGCTTCGGCGCCATTCCCTTCGACGGCATCGTGCTGGCCCACAGCAACGAGAGCGAGTGGAAGGCGTTCCGCAACAACAAGAACAACGAGGCTTTCCTCGACCGGATCTACATCGTCAAGGTGCCGTACTGCCTGCGCGCCTCCGAAGAGATCAAGATCTACGAGAAGCTGGTGCGCAACTCCTCGCTGGCCAAGGCCCCGTGCGCGCCCGGCACCTTGCGCATGATGGCGCAGCTGTCGGTGCTCACGCGCCTGAAGGAGCCCGAGAACTCGAGCACCTTCAGCAAGATGCAGGTCTACGACGGCGAAAACCTGAAGGACACCGACCCCAAGGCCAAGTCGATCCAGGAGTACCGCGACTACGCGGGCGTCGACGAAGGCATGAGCGGCGTCTCCACGCGCTTCGCCTTCAAGATCATCTCCAAGGTCTTCAACTTCGACAGCACCGAGGTGGCCGCCAACCCGGTGCACCTGATGTATGTGCTCGAACAGCAGATCGAGCGCGAGCAGTTTCCGCCGGAAACCGAGCAGAAGTACATCAGCTACATCAAGGAGCTGCTGGCGCCGCGCTATGCCGAGTTCATCGGCAAGGAGATCCAGACTGCCTACCTCGAGAGCTACAGCGAGTACGGCCAGAACATCTTCGACCGCTACGTGACCTACGCCGACTACTGGATCCAGGACCAGGAGTTCCGCGACGTGGACACCGGCGAAGTGTTCGACCGGGCCTCGCTCAACGGCGAACTCGAGAAGATCGAGCGACCCGCCGGCATCGGCAACCCGAAGGACTTCCGCAACGAGATCGTCAACTTCGTGCTGCGCGCGCGGGCCGGCAACGCAGGGCGCAACCCGGCGTGGACCAGCTACGAGAAGCTGCGCGCAGTCATCGAAAAGAAGATGTTCTCCAACACCGAAGAGCTGCTGCCGGTGATCAGTTTCAACACCAAGAGCAGCGCCGACGAGCAGAAGAAGCACGAAGACTTCGTGACCCGCATGGTCGAGAAGGGCTACACCGCCAAGCAGGTCCGGCTTCTGTGCGAGTGGTACCTGCGGGTGCGCAAGAGTTCATAGCGGACAGCGGGAACAACGGACGCGTGCGAAGGACCTAACCAGCGCACCGTCCACCGTTTTGCAAGGAGCTTTGAAAACATCGTGGCCATCCTGCAGCAGATCATCGATCGCCGGCTCTCGGGCAAGAACAAGTCCATCGGCAACCGCGAGCGCTTCCTTCGGCGCTACAAGGGCCAGATCCAGGAGGCGGTGCGGCGCGCGGTCAGCGGGCGCAACATCCGCGAGCTGGAGCAAGGCGAAGACGTGACCCTGCCGCGCCACGATGTCTCCGAGCCGGTGTTCGGCCATGCGCGCGGCGGCGACCGCGAATACGTGCACCCCGGCAACCAGGAATACCTCAAGGGCGACCGCATCGCGCGCCCCGAGGGCCAGGGCGGCGGTGGCTCGGGCAGCGGAGAGGCCAGCGACAGCGGCGAAGGCGAGGACGACTTCGTCTTCCGCCTCACGCGCGAGGAGTTCATGCGCGTCTTCTTCGACGACCTTGCGCTGCCCCACCTCGTGCGCACCCAGATCGCCGAAGTGCCCGAATGGAAGAGCCACCGCGCCGGCTTCACCAGCGACGGCTCGCCCAACAACCTGCACGTGGTGCGCTCCATGCGCGGCGCGCTGGCGCGGCGCATTGCATTGGGCGGCGAACCGCGCAAGGAGCTCAAGCGCCTGGAGGCGCACCTTCTGGTCCTGAAAGCGCATCCACAGGTCGAGACCGCATTGATCCAGAAGGAAATCCGCGAGACCGAGGACCTCATCGCCGAGCTGCGCCGCACCATGCGGCACGTGCCCTACATCGACCCGATCGACCTGCGCTACCGCAACCGCGTGAAGACGCCCGTGCCCAGCGCCAAGGCCGTGATGTTCTGCCTCATGGACGTGTCGGGCTCGATGGACGAGGCGCGCAAGGACATGGCCAAGCGCTTCTTCATGCTGCTGTACCTGTTCCTCACGCGGCACTACGAGCGCATCGACCTCGTGTTCCTGCGCCACCACACGCAGGCGCAGGAAGTGACCGAGGAAGAGTTCTTCCACGCCACAGAGACCGGCGGCACCGTGGTGTCGAGCGCGCTGGTGCTCATGGACGAGATCATCAAGGCCCGCTACGCCAGCGGCGAATGGAACGTGTACGGCGCCCAGGCCAGCGACGGCGACAACTGGCACCAGGACAGCGGCCGCTGCCGCGAACTGCTGGTCGACAACATCCTGCCCGTGGTGCGCTACTACGCCTACGTGCAGGTGGCCGAGACCGAGCAGAACCTGTGGCAGGAGTACCAGCAGCTCGAAGGCGTGGCGCCCAACTTCGCCATGCGCAAGGTATCGGACGCGCAGGACATCTACCCGGTGTTCCGCGACCTGTTCAAGAAGGAAGGGGTGCCCACATGATCACCACCGAACGCCCTCCCGGGGCCCCTGTCCTGCCGCGCAGCACCGAACTGCCCACCTCCCGCCTCGAGCGCCTGCCCAGCCCGTCCGACTGGACCTTCGAGCTCATCGAGACGTACCACACCGAAATCGCGAAGACCGCGAGGAGCTTCGGCCTGGACACCTACCCGAACCAGCTCGAGGTGATCACGGCCGAGCAGATGATGGACGCCTACGCCAGCGTGGGCATGCCCATGATCTACAGGCACTGGTCGTACGGCAAGCAGTTCATCTCCACCGAGAAGAACTACAAGCGCGGCCACATGGGGCTGGCCTACGAGATCGTCATCAACTCCGATCCGTGCATTGCCTACCTCATGGAAGAAAACACCATGGCCATGCAGGCCCTGGTGATCGCGCACGCGGCCTACGGGCACAACAGCTTCTTCAAGGGCAACTACCTGTTCCGCATGTGGACCGACGCGTCGTCGATCATCGACTACCTCGTCTATGCGCGGCACTACATCGCCGAGTGCGAGGAACGCCACGGCCTCGATGCGGTGGAAGACCTGCTCGACTCCTGCCACGCGCTCATGAACTACGGCGTCGACCGCTACCGCCGTCCGCAGAAGCGTTCGCTGGCACAGGAGAGCGCGCAGCGCACCGACCGCGAGCGCCACATGCAGCAGCAGGTGAACGACCTGTGGCGCACGCTGCCGCGCAAGAGCGAACAAGCCGCCGAGTCCGAAGCCGCGCGCCGCTTTCCGCCCGAGCCGCAGGAGAACCTGCTCTACTTCATCGAGAAGAACGCCGCCCTGCTCGAGCCGTGGCAGCGCGAGGTAGTGCGCATCGTGCGCAAGATCGCGCAGTACTTCTACCCGCAGCGCCAGACCCAGGTCATGAACGAAGGCTGGGCCACCTTCTGGCACTACACGCTGCTCAACACCATGTACGACCGCGGCCAGCTGGACGACGGCTTCATGATGGAATGGCTCAGCTCGCACACCAGCGTGGTGTTCCAGCCGCCCGTGGGCCACCGTGCCTACAGCGGCATCAACCCCTATGCGCTGGGCTTCAAGATGTTCACCGACCTGCGCCGCGTCTGCGAAAAGCCGACCGACGAAGACCGCCGCTGGTTCCCCGACTTCGCGGGCACCGACTGGGTCAAGACGCTCGACTACGCGATGCGCAACTTCAAGGACGAGAGCTTTGTCGGCCAGTTCCTCAGCCCGAAGACGATGCGCGATTTCCGCCTGTTCTCGATCCGCGACTACCAGAGCGAATCAGAGCTCGAGGTGTCGGCCATCCACGACGACAGCGGCTACCAGGCGCTGCGCGAATCGCTGTCACGCCAGTACGACATCGGTAACCGCGAGCCCGACATCCAGGTCTGGAGCGTGGCCACGCGCGGCGACCGCTCGCTCACGCTGCGCCACACGCAGCGCAACAACCTGCCGCTGAACGACAACGCCGAAGAAGTGCTGAAGCACGTCGCAAGGCTCTGGGGCTTCGACGTGCACCTGGAGAGCGTCGACAGCGCAGGCCGGGTCAGCCGCAGCTGGAAAGCTGCCGCACCCAAGCAGACCTACTGAGACGCTGCGATACAAAGAGAGCGGCTGTCTATCAGCCGTTCACCCCAGCAGAGCGTGCCCTCGTGCGCAGGGCACTGGGTGCTTCCCGCAGCGAAATCAAGGAGGAGCCGAAGGCGGGGGACATTCGCGGAGGGAAGTACCCGGTGTCCTGCGCACGCCCCCCGAAAAACTCAAGGAACCAGCGCAGCAATCGCCAGCGTGTACCCCTTCACCCCCAGCCCCACGATGATCCCGCGCGCCGCAGGCGAGATGTACGAGTGGTGGCGAAACTCTTCGCGCGCATGCACGTTCGAGATGTGCAGCTCGATCAGCGGCACGCTCGCCCCCTTGATGGCGTCGTGCAGCGCGATCGACGTGTGGGTATAGGCGCCCGGGTTCATCACCACGCCCAGCATGTTGCCGGCGGCCACTTCGCGGCCCGCCTCCTGGACCCAGTCGATCAGCACGCCTTCGTGGTTCGACTGGCGGCATTCGATCTCCACGCCGAGTTTCGCGCCCGTCTCCTTGCACAGGCGTTCGACGTCGGCGAGCGTGTCGCGGCCGTACTGTTCGGGCTCGCGCGTGCCGAGCAGGTTGAGGTTGGGGCCGTTGAGGACGAGGATTTTCTTCATGATGGATCGGTGAAGGAAGCTGGCGGATGCAGGAAGAAGAAAGCCGATTATGGTCGCGCCGCCGACCGCGCCCGCCGTGCAGGTGACGACGCCGCGGTCGACCCCACGTAGTGGTTGTACGAGCCGATGTCCGCCACGCAGCGCGCCATCAGGTCGACGAAGGCCCGCAGCTTCTGCCCCATGTAGCGCTGCCGCTGGTAGGCGCAGTACAGCCGCCGCGCCTCCGGCGGCCACTGCGGCAGCACCGGCACCAGCACGCCCTGCGCCACCTCGGGCCCGGCAAAGAACACCGGCAGCGGCGCAATGCCCAGGCCGTCGATGCAGAAGGTCTTCATCACCCAGTGGTCGTTGGTCTCGAAGGCCGGCTCCGTGCGCACCACGTGGCGCCCCGAGGCCTGCTGCGACACCAGCCGCAGCGGCGACGGCGGCCCCGACGGCTCGCGCATCGCGATCATCCGGTGCTGCGCCAGCGCCTCGGGCGTGTGCGGCGTGCCGTGCCGCGCCAGGTACTGCGGGCTGGCGTACAGGCCGTAGGCCAGCCGGCCCAGCAGCTTGGCGACCAGGTCCGGCAGGTCGGGCGGCGCCGAGCCCACATAGCAATCGACCTCGCCGATCCGCGGGGCCTGCGCGCCGTTCGCCACGTCGAGCTGGCACCGCACGTTCGGGTGCGATTCGAGAAAGATGCGCACCACATGGCAGACGAAGGAGGTGCTGAACTGCGTGTCCGACAGCAGCGTGAGCCGCCCCGACACCCCGCCCGTGAGCTCCTGCACCTCGGTGCGCGCCGTCTCCAGCCGACCGCTCACCTCGCCGAGCAGCCCCTCGCAGCGTGCGAAGAACGCACGCCCGGCCTCCGTGGGCGCAATGCGGCGCGAGCTGCGCAGCAGCAGCTGGGCGCCCAGCAGTTCCTCCAGCCGCGTGAGCTGCCGGCTCAGCGTGGCTTTCGACACGCCCGACAGGCTTTCGGCCTTGGTGAGGCTGCCGCTCTTCATCACGAGGACGAAGGCCTCGACCAGCGCGAGGTCGATCCGCCCCGCCGTCATGGACGCCACCGCTGTGGAAGTCGTCGTTGCAGGAATGAAAAGGAGCGTCTTGGCATGGGGCTTTCATCGGTGCGACGGACACGCTACGGTAGGCGGCACCGCCGACAAGGGCATGGCCGATGCTATGCCGATTCGCGGCGCCCTTCCCCGCTGCCCCACGATCAAGACCCATGAATCCTTCCGCCACCTGGCACCCCGTCACGCCCTCCGCCGAGGTGCGCGCCGGCGTCAACATCGTCGCCGGCTTTGCGCAAGGCCAGGAGCTCGCGCTGTGGCGCGCAGCCGATGGCTCCCCGCAGGCCTGGGAGAACCGCTGCCCGCACCGCAGCGTGCGCTTCACGCTCGGCCAGGTGACCGGCGGCGACCGCCTGGCCTGCGCGTACCACGGCTGGCAGTACGAGGCCGGCAGCGGCGCGTGCGTGCGCATCCCGGCGCACCCGGCCATGCCGGCGCCGCGCAACGTCTGCGCCAAAACGTTCGCCACGGCGGATGCCGCAGGCATGCTGTGGGTGCGCCTCGCGGCCGACGGCGCAGATGCGCCACCCGAACTGGCCGGCGCCGTGCCCGCCGGCTGGCACCTCGCCCGCACGCTGACGCTGCGCGTGGCTGCGTCCGAGGTGCGCGCTGCGCTGGCGCCGCATGGCTTCGCATCGACGGGAACGCCCGATGCATGGCAAGGCACGCTGGGCGAATCGCCCGTCGCCGCGCTGCTGCTCGACGCCCAGCCGCAGCTGAGCTTCCTGCACCTGTGGACCGACGCGGCCCCCGGCTCCGACGCGATGGCCCGGGTGCACCGCGCGGCGCGCCAGCTGCGCAGCGACATCGAAGCCGCCGCCTCGCACTGAACAGGAAGAAAGAAGCAACATGCCCTTCGTCACCGACGATCCCAACATGCTCGACGACTGGCTCGTCGTCGGCCCCGCCAGCGGCTTGCCGCGCGCTGCGCGGCTGCTCGGCGAAACCCTGCACCTGCACACCGATGCCGACGGCACACCGCACGCCCTCCTAGGCAACGACGCACTCACCGTGCAGTCGCGCTACGGCTTCCTCTGGGTCTGCCCCAGCGGCCGCCCCGCGCGCCCGCTGTTCGCCTTCCCCGAATACGACGAGCCCGGCCGCCGCATCGTCGATTGCGGCGGGCTCGGCGTGGCCGTGTCGGGCCTGCGCGTGATCGAGAACTTCCTGGACATGGCGCACTTTCCCTTCGTGCACCCCGACTACCTCGGCAAGGTGCCGCACACCGAGGTGGCCAAGTACAACGTCGAGGTCGACGGCGCCACCGACGAGATCTGGGCCACCGACTGCCGCTTCTGGCAACCCCGCGCCTCGGCCGCCCACGACACGGGCAGCGAGGTGTTCTACAAGTACCGCGTGATGCAGCCCTTCTCGGCCATGCTCTACAAATCGAGCCACCGGCCCGACAAGCTCGACGCCATCGGCCTGTTCCTGCAGCCGGTGGACGACGAGCACGTCATCGCCCACACGCTGCTGGCCTACTTCGACGACGTGTCGAGCGACGCCGAGCTCATCGCCTTCCAGCACACGATCTTCGGACAGGACAAGCCGATCCTGGAGAACCACGCCTTCAAGCGCATGCCGCTCGAAGGCCGCGCCGAGACGCCCACGCGCGGCGACACCACCTCCGTCACCTACCGCCGCTGGCTGCGCGAGCGCGGCATGCGTTTCGGCACCGCGAGGGCCACCGCATGACCGTCCAGCTCTACGACTACCCGCTCTCGGGCAACTGCTTCAAGGTGCGGCAGATGCTGCTGTGGCTCGGCGTGGACCACGCGAGCGTGCCGGTCGATTTCCATCCGGGCCGCGAACACAAGTCCGCCAGATTCCTCGAACAGGTCAACCCGCTCGGGCAGCTCCCGGTGATCGACGACGAGGGCTTCGTGCTGCGCGACGCGCAGGCCATCCTGGTCTACCTCGCGAGCCGCTACGACGACGCACGGCAGCACTGGTACCCCGCCGACCCGAAGCTGCGCGGCCAGGTCGCGATGTGGCTCGCCATGGCCGACGAGATCACGCGCACCGCCTCGGCCGCCCGGCTGCACGACGCGCTGGGCTACACGCACCTGGACATCGAGGCCTGCCGGCGCGGTGCGCGCGCGGCCTTCCGTGTGCTCGACGACCACCTGGCCGAGCAGCACGCCGCCACCGGCCTGCGCTGGCTCGTGGCCGCGCCCGAGCCGACCATTGCCGACCTCGCCTGCTTTCCGTACGTGGCGCTGGCGGGCGAAGGCGGCGTCTCGCTCGACGAGTTTCCCGCGCTGCGCCGCTGGGTCTGGGACTTTCGTCACCTGCCGGGCTTTGTGGGCATGTCGGGTATCTTCCCGGCTGGCCCCACCTGAAGGCTCGCCTGAGTATCCTTGTCCCCTTCCGCTCTCTGAAGAACCGAATCCCATGAAAACCAAAGCCGCCGTCGCCTGGCAAGCAGGCCAACCCCTGACCATCGAAACCGTGGACCTCCAAGGCCCCAAGTTCGGTGAAGTGCTGGTCGAGATCAAGGCCACCGGCATCTGCCACACCGACTACTACACGCTCTCGGGCGCCGACCCCGAAGGCATCTTCCCCGCCATCCTGGGCCATGAAGGCGCGGGCATCGTGGTCGACGTCGGCCCCGGCGTCACCACGCTGAAAAAGGGCGACCACGTCATTCCGCTGTACACGCCCGAATGCCGCCAGTGCAAGTTCTGCCTGAGCCGCAAGACCAACCTGTGCCAGCTGATCCGCGGCACGCAGGGCAAGGGCCTGATGCCCGACGCCACCAGCCGCTTCAGCCTCGACGGCAAGCCCATCTTCCATTACATGGGCACCAGCACCTTCAGCAACTACACGGTGGCACCCGAGATCTCGCTGGCCAAGATCCGCGAAGACGCGCCCTTCGACAAGGTCTGCTACATCGGCTGCGGCGTCACCACCGGCATCGGCGCCGTGATCTTCACGGCCAAGGTCGAAGCCGGCGCGAACGTCGTGGTGTTCGGCCTGGGCGGCATCGGCCTGAACGTGATCCAGGGCGCCAAGATGGTGGGCGCCGACAAGATCATCGGCGTCGACCTGAACCCCGAACGCGAAGCCATGGCCCGCCAGTTCGGCATGACGCACTTCATCAACCCCAAGACCACCGAGAACGTGGTCGATGCCATCGTGCAACTGACCGACGGCGGCGCCGACTACAGCTTCGAGTGCATCGGCAACACGCAGGTGATGCGCCAGGCGCTCGAATGCACGCACAAGGGCTGGGGCCGCAGCATCATCATCGGCGTGGCCGAGGCCGGCGCCGAGATCAGCACCCGCCCATTCCAGCTGGTCACCGGCCGCAAGTGGGAAGGCTCGGCCTTCGGCGGCGCACGCGGTCGCACCGACGTGCCGAAGATCGTCGACTGGTACATGGAAGGCAAGATCAACATCGACGACCTGATCACGCACACCATGCCACTCGAAGACATCAACAAGGGCTTCGACCTGATGAAGCGCGGCGAGTCGATTCGCGGCGTGGTGCTTTACTAACCCCCAGTCTTCGCGCACTTCGTGTCGCTTCGCCAACCCCCTTGCAGGGGGCAACACCAGCGGCCCGGCAAAGCCGGTTCCGCGGTGTTCCTGGAAAAGACATCGACTCCCCCTTTGGAGGTGATCTCGTGATGGAAAGAATGGAACCCCTGCGCACCATCGAAGCGGGCGTCCTCGAAGTCGCCTATTACGAAGCCGGCCCGGCCGATGGCCCGCCCGTGCTGCTGATGCACGGCTTTCCGTACGACATTCACACTTACGCCGAAGTCGCGCCGATGCTGGCCGCTCAAGGCTGCCGCGTGATCGTGCCGTACATGCGCGGCTACGGCGCCACGCGCTTCCTCGCCGACGCCACGCCGCGCTCGGGCGAACAGGCGGCCTTCGGCGCCGACCTGCTCGCGCTGCTCGACGCCCTGAAGATCGAGCGCGCCGTGCTCGCCGGCTACGACTGGGGCGGCCGCGCCGCCTGCGTGGTGGCGGCGCTGTGGCCCGAACGCTGCGCGGGGCTGGTCTCGCTCAACAGCTACAACATCCAGAACATCGCCAAGGCGATGGAGCCGGACACCGCAGAGAACGAGCACAGCCTCTGGTACCAGTACTACTTCCACAGCGAACGCGGCCGCGCCGGCCTCGCGAAGGACCGCAAGGCCCTCACGAAACTGCTGTGGCAGTTGTGGTCGCCGACCTGGCCCTTCGACGACGCCACCTTCGCGCGCAGTGCCGCCGCCTTCGACCACCCCGACTTCGTGGACGTGGTGATCCATTCGTACCGCCACCGCTTCGGCCTCGTGCCCGGCGACCCGGCCTATGCCGACATCGAACGCCGCCTTGCCGCGCAGCCGACGATCACCGTGCCCGCCATCACCTTCGACGGCATCGACGACGGCGTGCGACCGCCCGCCGATGCCTCGGCCCACGCGCACCGCTTCAGCGGGCCGCGTTCGCACCGCCTCGTGCCCGGCGCGGGCCACAACCTGCCGCAGGAAGCGCCCCGCACCTTCGCGGACGCCGTGCTTGAACTCGTGCCCGCGCTGCGCAGCCAGACGACCTCTTCTTCATGACCGACACCGCCCCGACCCTTCTTTCCGAACACCACGCCTTCGGCGGCGTGCAGCGCTTCGTCGAGCACCGCTCGCACGAGATCGGCCTGCCGATGCGCTTCTCGGTCTACCTGCCGCCGCAGGCCGCGACCGCGGGCAAGCCCGTGCCCGCCCTGCTCTACCTTGCCGGCCTGACCTGCAACGAAGAGACCTTTGCGGTGAAGGCCGGCGCGCAGCGCATGGCCGCCAGCCTGGGCGTTGCGCTGATCGCGCCCGACACCAGCCCGCGCGGCGCCGAACCCGAAAGCCTGCCGGGCGCAAAAGACAGCTGGGACTTCGGCATCGGCGCCGGCTTCTACCTCGACGCCACCGCCGAGCCCTGGGCCACGCACTGGCGCATGGAAAGCTGGATCGTGCACGAGCTGCTGCCGCTGGTGGCCCGCCACTTTCCCATCGACGGCGAGCGCATTGGCATCTTTGGCCACTCGATGGGCGGCCACGGCGCGCTCACGCTGGCGCTGCGGCACCCGGGGCGCTTCAAGTCGCTCTCGGCCTTCGCGCCGATCTGCGCACCCACCCAGTGCCCGTGGGGCCAGAAGGCCTTCGCCGGCTACCTGGGCGAGCCCGGCGACGACCGCGCGCAGTGGCTCGCGCACGACGCCACCGCGCTGATGCAATCGCAGACCGTGGCGCCCTATCCGCAGGGCATCCTCATCGACCAGGGCCTGGCCGACAAATTCCTCGCCGAACAGCTGTACCCCGAAGCCTTCGAGGCCGCCTGCTTCGCCGCCGGCCAGCCGCTCACGCTGCGCCGCCATGCGGGCTACGACCACGGCTACTACTTCATCCAGAGCTTCATCGCGGACCACATCGCGCACCACGCGCAGACGCTGAACGCCTGACTACAAAGGGGTGCGGTTCGCACCCGGCGTGGCTATCATGGTCCGCATGTCCGCCGCCCAGATTCCTGCCTTCCAGCTGCGCTCGCGCGATGGCGGCGCCGAAGAGAACATGGTGCTCGCGGGCATCTGGCGCCGCGCCTGGGTGTCGGCCAACCGCAGCGCCGTCCACGTCGAGCCCATCGGCCACTGGCTGCGGCGCGTGCAGACCGAATTCATCCCGCCCGCCGACGTGGTGCTGGCCGAGCGCGACGGCCAGGTGCTGGCCTTCATGGTGCTGCTCACGGCGCGCGAGTATGTGGCCCAGCTCTTCGTCGAGCCGCACCTGCGCAGCCAGGGCCTCGGCAAGGCGCTGCTCGACGAAGCCTGCGTGCGCATGCCGCACGGCTGGCGGCTGCACGTGGCCGTCACCAACACCGAGGCGCAGCGCTTCTACGAACGCTACGGCCTCGTGCGCGGCGTGGTCGACCGCCACCCCGGCAGCGGGCGCGAACGCATCGCCTACCATTGGTCGCCCAGCCGCGCGCCCTGGCGCACGGGCTGACACCCTCCGCACTTCCTTCCTGCCCCATGCGCATCCGCATCGACCACATCGCCCTCTGGACCACCGACCTCGAACGCTGCAAGCGCTTCTACGTCGATTACTTCGGCGCCACCGCCGGCGCCGGCTACGTCAACCCGGCCAAGGGCTTCGCCTCGTGCTTCCTGAGCCTGGGCGACGGCGCGCGCATCGAGGCCATGACCACGAGCACCCTGTCGCCCGTGGTCGCCGAGGCCGGCGCGCAGCGCATGGGCTGGACGCACCTGGCGATCTCGGTCGGCTCCGACGCCGAGGTCGATGCGCTCACGCAGCGGCTGAAGGCCGACGGCTATCCGCTGCTCGACGGCCCGCGCCGCACCGGCGACGGCTACTACGAGAGCGTGGTGCTCGACCCGGACGGCAACCGCATCGAGATCACGTCATGAGCGCGTTTGTTCAAAGCCTGCACGAGACCTTCGAACGCCTCGGCCGCATCGAGACGCGCCGCATGTTCGGCGGCCATGGCGTGTGGCACGAGGGCCGCATGATCGCGCTCGTCGCCAAGGACACGCTGTACCTCAAGTCCGACGCCGGCAGCGCCGCGCACTTCGACGCGCTGAACCTGCCGCCCTTCACCTACGTGCGCGAGGGCAAGGAGATGCCGATGTCGTACCGCCTGGCGCCGGCCGACCTGTTCGAAGACCGCGAGGAAGCCGCGCGCTGGGGCCGCCTGGCCTACGAGGCCGCACTGCGTTCGGGCCAGCCGCCGAAGCAGAAGAAGCCCAAACCTAAACCCAAGACAACCCCCAAGGCCGCGAAAGCGAAGACCCGGTGAACGACCAGAACAACAACCACGGCCACCGGCTCCCTCCGCTTCCCGAGCGCGAACAGATCGCGCTGCTCGACCCCTTCGACAGCCTCGACCTGAAAGACATCGTGGTCGTCACCTCGCTCGCCGAAGCCGAGCGCGCCGCCGACGAATTGCTCGACGCCGGCGTGGCGGGCTTCGACACCGAGTCGCGCCCCACCTTCGCGAAGAACGAAGTGTCAACCGGTCCGCACGTGGTGCAGTTCGCCACGCGCGACACGGCCTGGCTGTTCCAGCTGCACCGCGACGAATGCAACCCCGTGGTCGCGGGCCTGCTCGCGTCCACCGAACTGCGCAAGGTCGGCTTCGGCCTTTCGAGCGACCTGTCGCTGATCCGCCTGCGGCTGGCCATTGCGCCGCAGGCCGTGTTCGACATCGACGACGAGTTCCGCCGGCGCGGCTACCGCCGCTCGGTGGGCGTGAAGACGGCGGTGGCGCTGATGTTCAACCGCCGCTTTGCCAAGTCGCGCAAGGCGACCACCTCGAACTGGGCGCACAAGCAGCTCACCGAGTCGCAGATCCGCTACGCGGCCAACGACGCCTATGCGTCGCTGCGCGTGTTCGACGCGCTCTTCCCGAACGACTGAACCTCCGCCCTCAGTCGCGCCCTGCTTCGAGAATCGCCTGCGCCAGCCGCTGTGGGTTCGAGAAGAACATCTCGTGGCTGCCCGGGCACTCCACGAGCCGGAACAACCCCAGCCGCTCCGACAGCCGCGGATGCCACGGCAGGCTGTGCGGCAGCGCCGTGTCCTGCTGGCAGTTGACGTACGACTTGCCCAGCGCCAGCGCCGCCAGCGGCTGCTTCAGCTGGATCTTGTCGGTGAAGGTGCGGTACGGGTGCGGGTTGAGCTTGTCGTAGGCGGACTGCGCCAACGCGAGGTCGGCGTCGTTGATGAAGGCCTCGCGCCAGATCTCGAAGGGCAGCATCACGGCGTTCTTGTTGGCGGCCGCCACCGCGTCGAACATGGTCACGTAATGCGGCGGCACCATGTCGTTGAGCGCTTCGCCGTCGAACGGCACGAAGGCGTTGATGTAGACCAGCCGCCGCAGCCGCGCCGCGATGCGGTCGGCCACGCCCGAGATCACCATGCCGCCGTAGCTGTGGCCCACGAGCCGCACCTGCGTGAGGTCTTTTCCCTCGATGAAGCGGACCACCGACGCAATGGCGTCGGCCAGGCCGGTGCCCGCGCGGTCGTCGCCGGGGTTGTTGCCTGCCACGGTGGGGCAATGCACGGTGTGGCCGGCCGCGCGCAGGCCGTCGGCCACGGCCTCCATTTCGGCGCCGGTGTGCCAGGCGCCGTGAACCAGAACATAGGTGTCGGACATGGGTGTCTCCTTCGTTGGATGCGTCATTGGGGAATGGACCGAGGGCGACTGTAGAAAAAGCGGTACGTCGTGGATGGCCGTTGCCTGCCAGGGCGATGGCCGATTCGTGCCACCGGTCTTTTTGCGCCGCGGGTTGCCTCGATTCAATAATTCAAAGATACTTGAATAATGGAAGAAAACGATGTGGTCCGCGCCTTGGGCGCACTCGCGCAACCCGTGCGCCTTCGGGTGTTCCGTGCCTTGGTGGTCGCCGGGCCCGACGGGCTGACGCCGGGTGCGCTGACCGAAGCGCTGGCGGTACCGGCGACGGGGTTGTCCTTTCACCTCAAGGAGCTGGTGAACGCGAGCCTCGTCTCGCAGGAGCGCCAGGGGCGCAACCTCATCTACCGCGCGTCGTTCGACCGGATGAACGGCCTGCTCGGCTACCTCACCGAGAACTGCTGCCAAGGCGAGCCCTGTCTTCCGGCGACCACCTGCGACTGCTGACCATGAAAGCTTGTGCTGTTGCACGCAGCGTGCGTGTGCTCTGGCGTGCTCCCGCCGACGGGGCACCTTGCTCCGCGAATGTCCCCCGGGGCTTCGCCCCTCCTCCTTTATTTCGCTGCGCAAGGCACCCCATCGACGTGAGCGTGTTCAGAGCGGTCGTTGATCCGCTGCACACCAGCACCGCGTCCCGTGCGCAGGACACCGGGTGCTTCCCGCAGCGAAATCAAGGAGGAGCCCGAAGGGCGGGGGACATTCGCGGAGGGAAGTACCCGGTGGCCTGTGCACACCCCCTGAACAGAAGAACATGACCACCGCCCTCCTCATCTTCGCCGGCACATTGCTGCTCGTCATCTGGCAACCCCGCGGCCTCGGCATCGGCTGGAGCGCCTCCCTGGGCGCCGTCATCGCCCTGCTCTTCGGCGTGGTGCAGCTCACCGACATCCCCGTCGTCTGGGCCATCGTCTGGAACGCCACCGCGACCTTCATCGCGGTCATCCTCATCAGCCTGCTGCTCGACGAGGCCGGCTTCTTCGAGTGGGCCGCCCTGCACGTGGCCCGCTGGGGTCGCGGCAACGGCCGCCGCTTGTTCGCCTTCATCGTGCTGCTGGGCGCCGCGGTCTCGGCCCTCTTTGCCAACGACGGCGCGGCGCTGATCCTCACGCCCATCGTGATGGCCATGCTCGTGGCGCTCGGCTTCACGCCGGCGACCACCCTGGCCTTCGTCATGGCGGCGGGCTTCATTGCCGACACGGCCAGCCTGCCGCTCATCGTGTCGAACCTCGTGAACATCGTGTCGGCCGACTTCTTCGGCATCGGCTTCAACGCATACGCCTCGGTGATGGTGCCAGTCAACGTCGCGGCCGTGCTCGCGAGCCTGGGCGTGCTGCTGTGGTGCTTCCGGCGCGACATTCCCGCCCACTACGACATGGCTCGCCTCAAGCAACCCGCCGATGCGATCCGCGACCGCGACACCTTCCGCGCGGGCTGGGTCGTGCTCGCGCTGCTGCTCGTGGGCTTCTTCGGCCTGGAGCCGCTGGGCGTGCCGGTGAGCGCCGTGGCCGCCTTCGGCGCGGTGATCCTGCTCGCGGTGGCGGCACGCGGCCCGGTGATCGGCACGCGCCAGGTGTTGCGCGGCGCGCCCTGGCAGATCGTCGTCTTCTCGCTGGGCATGTACCTCGTGGTCTACGGGCTGCGCAACGCGGGGCTCACCGGCCAGATCGCCACGCTGCTGAACCTGTTCGCGCAAGGCGGCGTCTGGGGCGCGGCCATGGGCACCGGCTTTCTCGCGGCGGTGCTCTCCTCGGTCATGAACAACATGCCGACCGTGCTGGTCGGCGCGCTGTCGATCGAGGCCTCGGGCGCGGTCGGCCTCGTGAAGGAGGCCATGGTCTATGCCAACGTGATCGGCTGCGACCTCGGCCCGAAGATCACGCCCATCGGCAGCCTCGCCACGCTGCTGTGGCTGCACGTGCTCGCCAGGAAGGGCATGACCATCACCTGGGGCCACTACTTCCGCATCGGCATCGTGCTGACCCTGCCCGTGCTGGCTGCGACGCTCGCCGCGCTGGCGCTGCGGCTCAGCCTGGGCTGATCCATTTTTTCTTCTCTCAACGAGCCTGCCATGAGCGACATCACCATCTATCACAACCCCGCCTGCGGCACCTCGCGCAACGTGCTCGCGCTGATCCGCAACACGGGCGACGAGCCCACCGTCATCGAGTACCTGAAGACCCCACCCGACCGCGCCACGCTCACGCAGCTGATCGCGGCGATGGGCGTGCCCGTGCGCGACGTACTGCGCCAGAAGGGCACGCCGTACGACGAGCTGGGCCTGGGCGATCCGAAGTGGAGCGACGAACAACTCATCGACTTCATGCTGCAGCACCCGATCCTCATCAACCGCCCCATCGTCGTCACGCCGCTCGGCACGCGCCTGTGCCGGCCTTCGGAGGCCGTGCTCGACATCCTGCCCAAGCCGCAGCAAGGCGCATTCGCCAAGGAAGACGGCGAAGCGGTGATCGACGCGAAAGGCCAGCGTGTCGCCAAGCCCTGATCTGCCCCATGTCGACGCCGACGCGTTCCGCGTCCCCCGCCTGCAGGAGCTGCTTCCCACCGCACGCGCCACGCACGCACCACGCATCCTGCTGCTGTACGGATCGCTGCGCGAGCGCTCCTACAGCCGCCTGCTGACCGAAGAAGCCGCGCGCCTGCTGCGCGCGATGGGCGCCGAGCCCCGCATCTACGACCCGCGCGGCCTGCCGCTGCCCGACGGCGAACCCGAAGACCATCCGAAGGTGAAGGAGCTGCGCGATCTCGCGCAGTGGGCCGAGGGCATGGTGTGGACCTCGCCCGAACGCCACGGCGCGATGACCGGGATCATGAAGGCGCAGATCGACTGGATTCCGCTGGCCGTCGGCTCGGTGCGGCCCACGCAGGGCAAGACGCTCGCGGTGATGGAGGTGTCGGGCGGCTCGCAGTCGTTCAACGCGGTGAACCAGCTGCGCGTTCTGGGTCGCTGGATGCGCATGATCACCATCCCCAACCAGTCGTCGGTGGCCAAGGCCTTCCTCGAATTCGACGATGCAGGCCGCATGAAGCCCTCGCCCTACTACGAGCGCGTGGTCGACGTGATGGAAGAACTGGTGAAGTTCACGCTGCTCACGCGCGACTGCGCGGACCACCTGGTCGATCGTTACAGCGAACGGCGCGAGAGCGCGGAGGCCCTGTCCAAGCGGGTCAACCTGCGCAGCATTTAGACACAAGCCCGGCAAGCTTCTTGCAACGGGGACGCCCGTTGCCCGGGCAACTCCCATGGCGGCGCGCGGCGCACCCACGTAGATTCCAGCGTAGAAAAAAGCGTCCGTTTCCGTCGCTTTCCCCACTTTGGCCCCGCAGGAGTGTCCATGGACGCATGGTCGAGTCAGCAACTGTCCCCGCTGTACAGGCGCGAGGTCTTCCGCTCGCGCGAGGCCGAAGAGACGCACGCGCGCGTGGCCCATGAGCTGAAGCCGCACCGCAGCGTGTGGCGCTCGGGCGATGTCGACGCGATCTTCTGCCGCGCCGAGATGAGCGCACTGTCGCTGTGCATCCTGCGCTATGGCTGCGACGTCGACATCGAGCCCGACGCGCTTGGCAACTTCGTTCTGGTGCAGATGCCGCTGCGCGGCCGCGCCGACATCCACACCGGCGGACAAACGCTGCAGATCCACCCCGGCCAGGGCGCCATCATTTCGGCCCACAAGCCGGTGCGCCTGCGCTGGCATGCCGACTGCGAACAGCTGATGCTGAAGATCGAACTCAGCCGCCTGCAGGAGGTGGCGCGCCATGCCTTCGCGCTGCGCGGCGGCGACACCGTGGGCGAGATCGATTTCGACATGCCCCTGCGCCTGGACGACGCGGCGGGCACGCAGTGGTGCCGCATGGTGGCGAGCCTGGCTTCGCTGCTGCCGCCCACCGAGTTCGAGCGTTACGACCCGCGCTGGCTCGCGCACTGCGAAGACAACCTCATGCTCTACCTGCTGTGCCACCGACCCAACTCGGTGCTGCAGCGGCACGCCGACGCGCAGCGCGGCACCGAAGAAACCAGCCTGCGGCAACTGCGCCGGGCCGAAGAATTCATGCGCGAGCGGCTCGACTCACTGCTGTCGCTCGAAGACGTGGCACAGGCCGCGGGCGTCACGCGCCGCGGCCTCGCCCTGCTCTTCCGCCGCTACCGCGACCTCTCGCCCGGCGAGGTGCTGCGCAACATGCGGCTCGACGCCGCGCACGCACTGCTGGCGCGGCACGACGGCGCCAGCGTCACCGAGGTGGCGCTGAACTGCGGCTTCTCGCACCTGAGCCGCTTTGCCGCCTGCTACCGCGAGCGCTTCGGACAGCTGCCGCGCGACACCTCGCGCGATCCCGCACGGCTCCCGGCCGCGCGGCACTGAACACCCATCCTCAGGACTTCATCGCGCACTGCGCGGCGGTGCGGTCCTGGTAGCGCTCCAGCACGGTGCCGATCACCTTGTTGGCGATGCGCCCGCTGCCGTCCTTGGCGACCACGCGCAGGTAGTAGTTCTGGATCGGAAAGTTGTTGGGGCCGTAGCGGAAATCGCCGCGCACCGACTTGTAGTTGGCCGCCTTGATCGCCTTGAGCAGCGCGGGCTTGTCGGCCACCTTGCCGCCGACGTCGCGCACCGCCGCATCCATCGCCATGAGCACGTCGTAGGCCTGGCCGGCATAGAACGACGGGTTGCGGCCGTTGTTCTGCTGGCGGAACGCGGCCACGAAGCGCTGGTTGGCCGGGTTGTCGAGGTCGAACGACCAGTGCGCGGTGTTGAACAGGCCCAGCATCGGCTCGCCGACGGCGGGGATCATGTCCTCGTCGGCCGAGAAGGCGGTGGAGATCAGCGCCACGTCCTTCGACAGCCCCGCGCCGACGAACTGCTTGATGAAGCTCACGCCCATTGCGCCGGGCAGGAAGAAGTACAGCGCATCGGGCTTCGATGCACGGATCTGCGCCAGCTCCGCCGAGTAGTCCAGCTGCCCGAGCTTGGTGTACAGCTCGTCGCCCACGGCGCCCTTGAAGGTGTGCTTGAAGCCGTTGATGGCGTCCTTGCCGCCGGGGTAGCTGGGCGCGATCATCGCGACCTTCTTGAAGCCCTTGTCGCTCGCGAACTTGCCGGCCGACTCGTAGTACGCGTCGTTCGGGTACGAGGCGCCGAAGAAGTACGGGTTGCAGCGCGCACCCGAATAGTCGCTCGGGCCGGTGTTGCTCGACAGGTAGGGCACCTTGGCGGCGAAGAGCGGCGGGCCGACGGCCAGCGCGACCGACGAGCCGACGGGCCCGGTGAACAGGTCGATCTTGTCGCGCAGCAGCATGCGCTCAACCACCTGGCGCGCCATCTCGGGGTTGCCGGCCGTGTCGGCCTCGACGAACTCCACCGGCACGCCGCCGAGCTTGCCGCCCAGCTGCTTCATCGCCACGGCGAAGCCGGCCTTGGCCTCGGCGCCGCCGACGGCGAAGGGGCCGGACAGGTCCATCGCCAGGCCGACTTTCACGGTCTGCGCGGTCTGCGCCTGCGCGGGTAAAGCCAGCGCGCCCACCAGGACGGTGAGCGCGCACAAGACGGATCGGGGCGTGGCCTGCGACATGAAAGGTCTCCTCGGGGTGAGTTCGTTGAACGTGGGGGGCTGCTGCAAATGCAGGGCGCAGTCTCTGTGCGGCGGCGGCGCCCCGCTATCCGTTTCGTGCGACCGAAACCGCTGCACGAAATGGACAGACAACAGGCCGGCGCGCTCCCCAGAATCGCCGCCGACCCCACCACTTCGAGAGACGAACCGATGAGCGACACCATCGACATCCCGGCCGGCGACGGCACCCAGACCTTTCGCGGCTACCTGGCCCTGCCGGCTTCGGGGCGCGGCCCCGGCATCGTGCTGTGCCAGGAAATCTTCGGCGTCAATGCCTACGTGCGCGAGGTGGCCGACCTCTATGCGCAGGAAGGCTACGTGGTGCTCGCGCCCGACCTGTTCTGGCGCATGGAGCCCGGCGTCGATCTGGGCTACTCGCCCGAAGACTGGCAGCGCGCCTTCGGCTTCTTCCAGAAGTTCGACATCGAGGCCGGCGTGGCCGACGTCACGGCGAGCGTGAAGGCGCTGCGCGCGCACCCGGCCTGCACCGGCAAGGTCGGCGCGCTGGGCTTCTGCCTCGGCGGCAAGCTGGCCTACCTGGCCGCCGCGCACTCGGGCGTGGACGCGGCCGTGGGCTATTACGGCGTGGGCATCGAAGGTGCGCTCGACCTCGTGCCGCAAATCGAATGCCCGATCGCCCTGCACTTCGCCGAGCTCGACCAGTTCTGCCCGCCTGGGGCCCGCGCCCAGGTGCTCGAAGCCTTCGCCGGCCGGCCCGATGCGCAGATGTACGTTTACCCTGGCGTCGACCACGCCTTTGCGCGCACCGGCGGCGACCATTTCGACAAGCCCTCCACGCTCATGGCGCACCAGCGCTCGATGGCGCTGTTCAAGGACGCGATCGGCCCGGTGTACGACCTCTCGGCGCTGTGGGACAAGCACTGCGAGTACGAGTTCGCCACGCGTGACGTGGTCGCCACCATGGCCACGATGGTGAGCGAGCCCTACGTGAACCACATCCCGACCATGACCGGCGGCGTGGGCGCCAAGGAGCTGTCGCGCTTCTACAAGCACCACTTCATTCCGAGCACGCCGCCCGACACACGGCTCACGCCCATCTCGCGCACCGTGGGCGCCACGCAGATCGTGGACGAGATGCTGTTCAGCTTCACCCACACGGTCGAGATCGACTGGCTGCTCCCGGGCATCGCGCCCACCGGCAAGCCGGTGGAGATTCCGCTCGTGGCCATCGTGAAGTTCCGCGGCGACAAGCTCTACCACGAGCACATCTACTGGGACCAGGCCAGCGTGCTGGTGCAGATCGGCCTGCTCGATCCGAAGGGCCTGCCCGTGGCCGGCGCCGAGACGGCGCGCAAGCTGGTCGACGAAACACAGCCGTCGAACACGCTGATGCCGCGCTGGGAAAAATCGACCGGCCTCACCATCGCCGACCCGGCGCTGCCCCTGGGATGAGCCACGCCGCCGACATGCTGGCGCTGGTCGTGGACGCGGTCACGCCGCTCACGCCGGCCATCAAGGCCTTCGTGCTGCGCTCGGCCAGCGGCGAGCCGCTGCCGCCGTTCACGCCGGGCGCGCACCTGGGCGTGCAGGTGGTGCAGGCCAACGGCCACGCGGGCCAGCGCGCCTACTCGCTCGCCAAGCCGCACGACGGCTCCGACCGCTGCGAGATCGCCGTGCTGTGCGAACCGCAGGGCGCGGGCGGCTCGGCCTGGATGCACGCGCTGCAACCCGGCACCGCGCTGGCCGCGCACGCACCGCGCAACGACTTCGCCTTGCACGCGGGCAACGCGCCGCCGCTGCTCCTTGCGGGCGGCATCGGCATCACGCCGCTGCTGTGCATGGCGCGATCGCTCGCGGCCGAAGCCCGCCCCTTCGACTTCGTCTATGCCACGCGCAGCGAAGAAGCCACGGCCTACCTGGCCGAGGTGCGCGCGCTCGGTGGCACCGTGGTGCACGACGGCGGCGACCCGGCACGCGGCCTCGACCTGCGCGCGCTGCTGGCCGCGCCCGTGCCCGGTCGCCACCTGCATGTGTGCGGCCCGCGCGGCATGGTGCAGGCGGTGGTCGACACCGCCCGCGCGCTCGGCTGGCCCGACGACCACGTGCACTTCGAACTCTTCGCCGGCGCCATCGAGCAGGCGGGCGATGCGCCCTTCGAGGTGCGCACGCTGCGCTCGGGCAAGACGCTGACCGTGGCGCCCGACCAGAGCCTGCTCGACGTGCTCATCGCCGCCGGCCTGGACCCGCTGTACGACTGCCGCCAGGGCGACTGCGGCGTGTGCGTGGTGGACGTGGTCGAGGGCGTGCCCGACCACCGCGACCACAACCTCAGTCCGCGCGAGAAGGCGGACGGCAAGACCTTGTGCACCTGCGTGTCGCGCGCCAAGACGCCGCACCTGGTGCTCGACATCTGATGACGTTTCAGGAGACCCACCCGATGAATTCCGTGATCCCCATCATCCCCATCGCGGCGACAAGCCCGATCGACATCCAGTCGCTCGTGCAGCCCGACCGCGTGCACAAGCGCGTCTACACCGACCCCGCCATCTTCGAGCTGGAAATGGACCGCGTGTTCGGCCAGGCCTGGATCTACATCGGCCACGAAAGCCAGGTGCCCAAGCCCGGCGACTACTTCACCACCCGCCTGGGCCGCGAGCCCGTGGTGATGGTGCGGCACACCGACGGCCAGGTGCACGTGATGTTCAACCGCTGCCCGCACAAGGGCGCCAAGCTCGTGCCCGACGGCAGCGGCAGCGCCGGCAAGTTCCTGCGCTGCCTGTACCACGGCTGGACCTTCAAGTGCGACGGCAGCCTGCTGTCGGTTCCGCTGCGCAGCGGCTACGAATGCACCGCGCTCGACCTGAAGGACCCGCAGTACGGCGTGCGCAAGGTGGCGCGCGTGGCTTCGCACCGCGGCTTCGTGTTCGCCAGCCTGTCGGAAGACGGGCCCGAGCTGAAGGAGTTCCTGGGCGGCGTGGCCACGTCGCTCGACAACTTCTGCGACCGCGCGCCGGAGGGCGAAGTGGAAGTGGCCGGCGGCGTGCAGCGCGTGATCCAGCGCAACAACTGGAAGATCTTCTTCGAGAACCTGCACGACACCATCCACGCCGTGGCCACGCACGAGTCGTCGTGGCGCGCGGCCAAGGAAGAGCACGAGGCCATGCCGGCCGGCACGCCCAAGCCTTTCGAGGTGGTGATCGTCGACGGCAACGGCGAGCCGCTGGAGTTCTGGGAGAAGCTGGAGCTCAAGGGCTACGACCACGGCCACGGCTTCATGGAAGGCATCTTCGTGCCGCCCACCGACCCGGTGAGCCTGGCCTACGTGGCCTCGCTCGAAGCCGCGAAGGGCGCCGAAGAGGCCGACGCGATCCTGCGCGTGAACCGGCACAACACCATCGTGTACCCGAGCTGCTCGCCGCACACCTCGTTCCAGCAGATCCGCGTGATACGGCCGCTGTCGGTGGACCGCACGCTGGTCGAGATCTTCAGCTTCCGGCTCAAGGGTGCGCCCGAGGCCACCTTCCAGCGCACGCTCAAGTACACCAACATCGTCAACTCGCCCTCGTCGAACGTGATGCCCGACGACCTGGAGGCCTACAACCGCGTGCAGGAAGGCCTGGGCTCGGACGGCGGCGACTGGGTCAGCATGCACCGCGCCGCCGGGCGCGACCAGCCGCTGCCGGGCGGGCGCGCGTCCAACGGCAATAGCGAGATGCCCTCGCGCAACATGTTCGCGGCGTGGGCCGGGTACATGGGTGTCGACACGGGTGCAAAGACGAACGAACAGACCGGGAGCGCCGAATGAACTTCCGCGACTGGAACGAACAGCAGGACCTCACGCAGTTCCTGCACCACGAAGCACGCCTGCTCGACGAGCACCGCTGGGACGAATGGCAGAAGCTCTTCACGCCCGACGGCCTGTACTGGGTGCCACTGGTGCACGGCCAGGCCGACCACCTGAACCACGCCTCGCTGTTCTGCGAGGACGCCCTGCTGCGCTCGATGCGCGCGCGGCGGCTCGAGCAGGCGCGCGCCTATTCGCAGCAGCCGCCCACGCGCACCGTGCACGTGCTGGGCAACATCGCGCTCGAGTCGCGCGACGACGATGCGGTCTGCACCGTGCGCTCGACCTTCCTGCTGCTGGAGTGGCGCAAGACCGAGCAGCGCACCTTCGGCGGCAGCGTGCTGCACACGCTGCGCCGCGCCGACGACGGCTGGCGCATCCAGACCAAGCGCGTCGACCTCGTCAACTGCGACGCGCCGCACGAAGCCCTGCAGGTGTTCCTGTGAAGGCCGCGCTGCTGGCGATGCACTACCAGAACGACGTGCTGCACGTCGACGGCAAGGTGCGCGTGGGCGTGGCCGCCGACGACCCGGCGCGCCCGCGCCTCATCGCCTCGGCCGCCCGGCTGATCGCCGGGGCGCGCGCGAACGGCGTGCCGGTGATCTTCGTGCGCATCGCCTTCGCGCCGGATTACGCGGACTGCCTGCGCAACTGCACGCTGTTCCGCCGCGTGGCCGAGAGCGGCGCGGTGCAGGAGGGCAGCTGGGGCGCGGGCTTCTACGACGAACTCGCGCCGCGGCCGGGCGAAGCCGTCGTCACCCACAAGCGCAACAACCCCTTCTGGGCCAGCGGGCTCGACGAGGCGGTGCGCGCCACCGGCGCCAGCCGCCTGTACGTGGCCGGCATCGCGACCAACCACGTCGTCGAGCACGGCGCGCGCCATGCGAGCGACCTGGGCTACGACGTGGCGGTGGTGGCCGACGCCTGCAGCACCGCGCAGGCGCACCTGCAGGCCGCGAGCCTCGAAACCCTGGCGATGCTCGCGGACGTGGTGCGCGTGGACGATGCCGTCGCGCAGATGGGAGGCCGCGCATGACCCCGCTGCAAGGCAAGGTCGCCATCGTGACCGGCGCCGCTGCGCTGCTGGGCAGCGCCATCGTGCGCGCCTTCGTGCAGGCCGGCGCGCGCGTGGTGGCGGTCGACATCGACACGGCGCGCGGCGCCGCGCTGGCGGCCGATGTGGGCGCGGGCTGCCGCTTCGTTGCCTGCGACATCGCGTCGGACGACGCGCTCGATGCGCTCGTGGCCGGCGTGCTGCGCGCAGAAGGCCGCATCGACTTTCTCGTCAACAACGCCGTGGTCTACGGCGACGCAGGCTTGGATGCCGCGCGCGCCGACTGGCTGGGCGCGCTGAACGTCAACCTGGTCTCCGGCGCGATGCTGGTGCAGAAGACCGCCGACGCGCTGGCCGCGCACGGCGGCGCCATCGTGAACATGGGCAGCGTCGGCGGCAAGTTCGGCGCGACGGGCCGGGCGCTGTACCCGGCGGCCAAGGCCGCCATCCTGCAGCTCACGCGCAACCAGGCCGCCACGCTGGCGCCGCGGGGCGTGCGGGTGAACTCGGTGTCGCCGGGATGGACCTGGTCGGACGCCCTGTCGCGCATGGCGGACGGCGACCGCGCACGGGCCGACCGCGTCGGCGCGCCGATGCACCCGCTGGGCCGCGTGGGCGACGGCGACGACGTGGCGCAGGTGGTGCTGTTCCTGTGCTCGGACGCGGCGCGCTTCGTCACCGGCGCCGACATCCCGGTCGACGGCGGCTTCTCGATGCTGGGGCCCGACCAGGGCCGCTCGGCGCGCGACTGGTTCGGGGCCTAGCCGCCGTTCAGCCGCGCGACTGCCGCAGCGCCCCCGGCGTGCCGCCCAGGTGGCGGCGGCACAGGCGCACGAAGTGCGAGGCGTCGGCCAGCCCGACGCGCAGGCCGATCTGCGCCACGCTCAGGCGGTCGAAGCGCGCATCGGCCAGCATGCGCTGGGCCACCTGCATGCGGCAGGCGGCCAGTGCGTTGGCGAAGGTGGTGGCGCCTGCCCCTGCCCCGCCGCCTTCGGCCAGGCAGCGGTGCAGGCTGCGCTCCGAGATGCCGAGGCCCTGCGCCACAGCCGCGGCCGTGAGGCCCGGCTCGGCATGGCGCTCGCGGGTGGCGTCGAGCACGCGCTGGCGCAAGGCGGCGCGGCCGCACGGGTCGGGCATCGCCCCACCGCCTCCCGGGCCGAGCGCCAGGGCCAGCAGGCCGCCGAGTTGGTCGGCCAGCAGCGCCGCCGGCAGCGGCGGCCGCAGGGCCACCTCGGGCGACAGCGCCTGCGCGAAGCCGCTGAGCGCCGCGCCCCAGCCGCTGTGGCCGTCGATGCGGCGCGCCACGTGATCGCCGGCGTCGGGCAGCCACGACTCGACCCACGCGGTCGGCAGCTCGATCGACACCGTGTCGGCCGACTGCTGCAGGTGGAAGGCGTAGCAGCGCCGCGAATCGACCAGCACCGCGTCGCCGGGCAGCAGGCGCGCCGAGCGCTCTTCCTGCACCGCGACCCAGGGCGAGTCGGCCTTGCACAGCAGGTAGTAGAAGTTGTGGCGGCTGTGGGCGATGGCGCGGCGCGTGCGGTACACGTCCTGCGCGCTGCCGCGCACGCGGTTCACGTGCAGCGGCCCCAGCGGCGCGGATTCGAGCGAGGCGCCGAAGCGGCCGGCCAGCGGGCTGGTCACGTCCATCTCGAGAAAGCCTTCGCAGACCGCGCCGATCCAGTAGTCCAGCCGCTGCGGCGGCGGCACGGTGTCGGTCGACCAGGTGTGGATCGCAGCAGGGGCTGCGGGCATGGCGGCGGAAGTCATCCCGCCAACATAGCCAGCCCGGGCCCGTTTGCCAAGCGGGTATAGACGCCCTCCGACGCCGCACCGCGCGGGCGCCCGGCACAATGGCCCGCTTCATCCACCGCACACGCACGAAGGGCCCGGCACACATGAGCAAGCAAAGCGATTTCGGATTGATCGGCCTGGCCGTGATGGGACAGAACCTGGTGCTGAACGTGGAAAGCCGCGGCTTCCAGGTCAGCGTCTACAACCGCACCGAGGCCACCACCGAGGCCTTCATTGCCGCCAACCCCGGCAAGCAGCTGGTGGGCGCCAAGACGCTCGAAGAGTTCGTCCAGAGCCTGGCCCGACCCCGCAAGATCCAGATCATGGTCAAGGCCGGCGCGCCGGTGGACCAGGTGATCGAACAACTCATTCCGCTGCTGGACAAGGACGACATCGTCATCGACGGCGGCAACAGCCTGTACACCGACACCGAACGCCGCGACGCCTACCTTGCGAGCAAGGGCCTGCGCTTCATCGGCGCAGGCGTGTCGGGCGGCGAGGAAGGCGCGCGCAAGGGGCCGTCGATCATGCCGGGCGGCCCGGCGTCGACCTGGGAGGTGATGAAGCCGATCTTCGAGAGCATCGCGGCCAAGGTCGACGGCGAACCCTGCGTGATCCACATCGGCCCGGGCGGCGCGGGCCACTACGTGAAGATGGTGCACAACGGCATCGAGTACGGCGACATGCAGCTGATCTGCGAGGCCTACAGCCTGTTCAAGGCGGCCGGCTTCACGACCGACGAGATGGCCGCGATCTTCAACGAATGGAACGAGGGCGAGCTGCAGAGCTACCTGATCCAGATCACCGCCAAGGCGCTCGAGCAGAAAGACCCCGAAACCGGCCAGCCGGTGGTCGACCTCATCCTGGACAAGGCGGGCCAGAAAGGCACGGGCCAGTGGACGCTGCTGAACGCGGCCGAGAACGCGGTGGTCATCAGCACCATCAACGCCGCCGTCGAGGCGCGCGTGCTGTCGTCGCAGAAGAAGCAGCGCGTGGCGGCCAGCCAGCTGCTGCAGGGGCCGAAGATCGCACTGTCGCTGGAGAAAAAGGCGCTGGTGGCCAAGGTGCACGACGCGCTCTATGCCTCGAAGGTCATCAGCTACACGCAGGGCTTCGACCTGATCCAGACCATGGGCGAGAAGAAGGGCTGGCAGCTCGACCTGGGCGGCATCGCCTCGATCTGGCGCGGCGGCTGCATCATCCGCGCGCGCTTTCTGAACCGCATCACCGACGCCTTCCGCCGCGACCCGGCGCTGGGCAACCTGATGCTCGACCCGTTCTTTCAAGACCTGCTGAACCGCACGCAGCAGAACTGGCGCGAGGTGGTGGCGCTGGCGGTGAGCAACGGCATCCCGGTGCCGGCCTTCAGCGCCTCGCTGGCCTACTACGACAGCTACCGCACGGCGCGCCTGAGCGCGAACCTGCTGCAGGCGCAGCGCGATTTCTTCGGGGCGCACACGTACGAACGCGTGGACAAGCCCGAAGGCCAGTTCTTCCACACCGACTGGCCCGAAGTCATCGAATAAATAAATTGGGCTCGCCCCCAGGCTTCGCGCACTTCGTGTCGCTTCGCCAACCCCCTACCGGGGGCAACACCAGCGGCCCGGCAAAGCCGGTTCCGCGGTGTTTCTGGTGAATGCCCGCTCGCCGCCTCTTCAGGTGATGCGACTCAGCCGGCGTCGGCCAGCCAGTCGCGCACCACGCCGACCGACTGCGCCAGCGGCGCCGTCGCATCCACCGCCAGCACGCCGGCCTCGCCCACCGGCGATTCGAGCGTGGCGAACTGGTTGGCCACGAGGCTGGCCGGGAACATGTGCAGCCCGGCGCCCGCGCGCGCGGCCACGCGGCGCTCGGCTTCGGCGCGGTCGATCTGCATGAACACGAAGCGCAGGCCCGGCGCGGCGGCGCGCAGCTGGTCGCGGTAGCTGCGCTTGAGCGCGGAGCAGGTCATGACGGCGCCCTGCGGCGCGTCGGCCAGGGCGCGGCCCAGCGTGGCCAGCCAGCCGGCGCGGTCGGCGTCGGTGAGCGCGATGCCGCGGCTCATCTTGTCGACGTTGGCGGGCGGATGGTGGTCGTCGCCCTCGATCAGCGGCAACCCGAACGCCGTGGCCAGCGCCGCGCCCATGCTGGACTTGCCGCAGCCCGAAACCCCCATCACCACGAGCCAGACCCTGTTCATGCGCACCCTTGACCTTTGTTGAAGCTGACAGGCGCGTGCCGGAGCCGGCACGCGCGGTCACGAATCTACCGCGTCGGCGCCCGGGTGGGCGCAAAGCCGGTGCCGGCCACGGCTCAGACGAGGTGCCAGCGCCGGCTGTGCGGCCCCTGCTTCGCGAACACGTGCGCGAGGTGCTTCTTGACCGTGTTGACACTGATGCCGAGCCGCTCGGCGATCTGCTTGTTGGTCATGTCCCGGTGCATGAGCGACAGCACCTCGTCTTCCCGTGCAGTCAGCCGGAGGGCCGGCGTGGTGCCGCCGGACGCCGGCCGCCCGCCGCTGGCCTTCGCGCGCAACACGCACAGGTACAGCGCCTGCACCACCGGCCCCGGAAAGCCCAGGGTACCCGCCAGCACGGCGTCCAGCGATTGCGCAAGCTGCTCGGCGCTCGCGGCCCACTCGACGCTGCCGCGCGCCTGGCTGCGGAGCGCGGCGTCCAGGCCCTGCGGGGACGGCGCCTCCCAGCCGAGGAGCCAGTCGGTGGCGGGAAAGCGGCGGCGCAGACCGTCCAGGCTGGCGACGTTCTCCGGCGCCATCAGCGCGATGTCCACCAGCAGCAAGCGCGGCGCCTGCGGCCGGCAGCGGGCTTCCAGCTCGAAGAGGCTGTTCACCTGCACGCACGCGACCTCGTACATCCGCCCGGCCCGCTGCCGCGAGGCCAGCAGGCCCTGCCCGAACCGCGGTGACGCGCGGCCGGTGCCGGTGGCGACAAGCACCGGCACGCGGAGGTCGGCCGCAGGGCAAGGGAGGTCGGGGAACGCCGGTTGAAAGCAGTCCGATGCCAACAGCGCGGGTGGCACGAAGGGCGCGAACGGCGACAGGGGACGCAAGCCCTGCATGAACGGCAGCGGGTCTGCGTTCCACGCAGGTTCCAGCCCAGCAGACGGCAGTGGGACTTGTTCCATGGTTTCCCTCCGAGGTGCCTATTGGGAGGCAGCCGGAGCTTAATGATAAAGACCACAAATTCCTGCAGACAGGTCTGCCGACCTCGCAAGGTATCAAAGGGTAAGGGCGCGCGATCGGCGCGGCACATCACCCAGTGGGTGACAACTTTTATCCTATGGACAGGGCGCAGCCCGGCGGTTCAGCATCCCTTTCTGCTGATATGTGAACGTGGTTGATCGCCAGTGCATGCAGGTCAATCGGGAGCACTGATTCCAGTCGGCGCATCTTTTCAACCAAGGAGTTCCCATGGCTGCGCTCAACCTGACGGCCGGCTCGACCGTCACCCTGGATGAATCCGCCAATTTGCAGAACCTTGCCGCTACTCCCGCTGCCGCCGGCGACAGTAACGACAATGACATCTCCGCAAGTTCGCTGCCCACCGCCTTCAGCACCCGCCTGACGGCCCAAGGCGTCGGCACCGCCATCAACGCGGCGTTGAGTGGCTACAACGGGACCAACACCGGCACCAACGCCTTCACGTTCAGCGTGACAGGCACGGTCACCGACATGTCCTTCACGGACGCGAACGGCGCGCCGCTCAATGGCCTGGACAGCGGCCTCAACACCGCCGACGGCGAAGACATCTTCCTGTACACCGACACGACCAACAACAACGTCGTCTACGGAAAGACCGCCCTCAACGTCGTCGTGTTCGCCGCCTACCTGGAAGAGACGGGCAGCCCGGTGAACGGCGCCAAGATCTGGACCGTCCAGTACGAAGCGATGTCGAACCCCGACGCGGCCAACGCCGACGATCCGATCGACCTGACGGACAAGGTCTTCGTCAGCGTCAGCCAGGACACGGAGTTCAACCTCGCGGACGCGCCCTCCGGCCAGAACCTGTTCCTGATGTTCACGACCGGCAGTCCGACCATCGTCGATGGCCGGATCTCCAACGTGTCGATCATCGCGACGGGCAAGGACCCGGCCAACCAGTCCGGCGCCAACCCCAACAGCACCGCCGACGACATCAACATCTCGACCGGCGACACGATCAACACCAGCAAGGCGGGCGGCCCGACCACGTTCGGCACCAACAGCCAGATGATCACCGAGCAGGAAGGCATCCGCTTCACGTTCGTGACGGGCGCCCGGGCGGACGTCACCATTCCGAACCTGGACCAGAACGAGGCCGACCTGGAGTCGAACATCGACTTCACCGGCATGTTCGGCGCGAGGACCGCCGACTTCGACGTGGTGCAGCTGCAAAGCGGCAAGAGTGCCCAGGTCAAGATCTCGGCCTTCAGCACGGCGGCGGAGTCCGGCAACAGCTTCATCGACGGCTATGCAGGCGACGCGACGGTTGCGATCACCAGCGTGCGCGTGCTCAACTCCGCCACCGGGGCCGTGCTCGAAACCTTCTCGGCCGGCGCCGAAGGCGGACTGAGTTCGAGCCTCGCCATCAGCATCACCGGCGGCGTCGCGACCATCACCGGCGTCGTGGCCGGCCAATCGATCGAGTACACGACGTCGGCGGACCACAACCGCGTGCTCATCGAAAACGGGGCGGCCCTCAATGCCTCGGGCAACACGCACGCGGACTTCGACATCGGAGGGTTCCGGCTGCTGAGGTCGTCCACCGCCACGGCGCAGATCGGCTCGCAGATGATCTTCGAGGACGACGGGCCGAGCATCGCGGTCGCCGATACGGCGCCGCCCGACGCATTGACGGTGGACGAGAGCGCCCTGGCCACCAACGCGTCGGCCAGCTTCGCCGACAACTTCTCCAGCACGCCGAGCTACGGTGCGGACGGCGCAGGCACGGTCACCAGCGCCTACGCGCTGAGCCTGAAGACCAGCGGCGCGGACTCCGGGCTGGACGACGTGGCCACCGGCAACAGCGTGTTCCTGTTCCTCAACGCCTCGGGCGTCGTCGAGGGACGCCAGGGCACGGACGCCGCGGCGGCCGCCACAGGCGACATCGTCTTCACGGTGAGCGTCAACGCCGCCGGCACGGTCACGCTCGACCAGGTGCGTGCGATCGTGCATCCGAACATCGCCAACCCGGACGATTCGAAGACACTGGCCGCATCCGACCTGATCGTGCTGACGCGCACCGACACCATCACCGACAGGGATGGCGACCCGAACACAGGTTCGGATTTCCTCAACATCGGCCAGGCCCTGAACTTCAAGGACGACGGCCCGAGCATCGTGGTGGCCGACACGGCACCGCCCGACGCATTGACGGTGGACGAAACCGCCCTGGCCACCAACGCGTCGGCCAGCTTCGCCGACAACTTCTCCAGCACGCCGACCTACGGCGCGGACGGCGCAGGCACGACCAGCAGCGCCTACGCGCTCAGCGTCAAGAGCGCGGGCATCGCCTCGGGCCTGGTCGACACCCTGACGAATCAGAGCGTGGTGCTGACCATTAACGCCGGCGTGGTCGAAGGGCGTACCGCCATCAGCGGTGCGCTGGTCTTCACCGTCAGCGTGAACGCTGCGGGCCTCGTCACGCTCGACCAGCTGCGTGCCGTCGTGCATCCGGACGCCACCAACCCGGACGACTCGAAGACGCTGGCCGCGGCCGATCTGGTCGTGCTGACCCGCACCGACACCATCACCGACAAGGACGGCGACCAGAACACCGGTTCGGACTTCCTCAACATCGGCCAAGCCCTGAACTTCAAGGACGATGGGCCGAGCATCGTGGTGGCCGACACGGCACCGTCCGACACGTTGACAGTGGACGAAACCGCCCTGGCCACCAACGCGTCGGCCAGCTTCGCCGACAACTTCTCCAGCACGCCGACCTACGGCGCGGACGGCGCGGGCACGGTCACCAGCGCCTACGCGCTCAGCGTCAAGAGCGCAGGGATCGCCTCGGGCCTCGTCGACACCCTGACGAACCAGAGCGTGGTGCTGACCGTCAACGCCGGCGTGGTCGAAGGACGCACCGCCATCAGCGGTGCGCTGGTCTTCACCGTCAGCGTGGACGCTGCGGGCCTCGTCACGCTCGACCAGCAGCGCGCCGTCGTGCATCCGGACGCCACCAACCCGGACGACTCGAAGACGCTGGCCGCGGCCGACCTGATCGTGCTGACCCGCACCGACACCGTCACCGACAAGGACGGCGACCAGAACACGGGCGCGGACTTCCTGAACATCGGCCAGGCCTTGAACTTCGAGGACGATGGGCCGAGCATCACGGTGGCCGACACGGCGGCCGCCGATCCACTGACAGTGGACGAAACCATCCTGGCCACCAACGCGTCGGCCAGCTTCGCCGACAACTTCACCAGCACGCCGACCTACGGCGCGGACGGTGCAGGCACGACCACCAGCGCCTACGCGCTGAGCGTCAAGAGCGCAGGCGTCGCCTCGGGCCTGGTCGACACGCTCAGCAACCAGAGCGTGGTGTTGACCCTCACCGCCGGCGGCGTGGTCGAAGGGCGCACGGCCGGCAGCGGATTGCTGGTCTTCACCGTCAGCGTGAACGCTGCGGGCCTCGTCACGCTCGACCAGCAGCGCGCCGTCGTGCACCCGGACGCCACCAACCCGGACGACTCGAAGACGCTCACTGCAGCCGATCTGGTCGTGCTGACCCGCACCGACACCATCACCGACAAGGACGGCGACCAGAACACGGGCTCGGACTTCCTCAACATCGGCCAGGCCCTGAACTTCGAGGACGACGGCCCGACCATCCTGGCCCGCACCGACCTCATCTACGCGAACACCAGCAACCCGTCGCCCGGCGGCACCGGCACCTTCGACTACGAGATCGGCGCCGACGCGCGGTCGAGCTACAGCGTCTCCAACTCCGACTTTTCAGCGATCACGCTGACCGGCACGGTGGGCAATGCGGCGATCACCAGCCCGACGGTGACCTGGACCTCCGAGACGGCGACGAGCGCCTCGTTCGCCGTGAGTTTCAGCTACAAGCCGGACCCGGGCTCGGCCACCACCACCAACGCGACCGGCACGCTGAGCTTCGACAAGGTGAACGGCACCTACTCGCTCGCGCTGAACGCGCCCATCGCGGGCTTCAACACCGTCTCGACCGGCCAGGCGCTGGGCTTCACCGGCTACACGGTGGGCACATCGACAGTCGACCAGACGCAGCCCGACGTGTCGGTGGCCCAGTTGAGCAGCAACTTCTTCGTGCAGTTCACCGGCTACAGCGAGCCGGGCGGCGGCACCGGTGCCAACAACATCCAGGCGATCGCTCCGGCAGCCCCGTTGGGCACGGCCAACGGAACCGCCTTCGTGAACGGCGAGCTGTTCAAGCAGGCAGGAACGTGGGTGAGCGTGTCCAACCTGGCCAACGGCGTGGCGGGCGACACCATCCAGCAGGGCGAGGTGCTGGACCTCGACTTCTTCGCCGCGAACCCGTTCGGCTTCACGACCGCGACGCCGACCACGCAGGCCGCCGGCATGTTCCTCAAGTTCGACGGCATCGGCAGCGAGGACCTGGTGCTCGTGCTCAAGCTGGTGGACCCGGACGACGGCAGCCGCACGACGAAGGCCATCATCATCGACAACGCCGACATCATCAAATCCGGCGGCACCATTCCGGCCCCGTACAGCATCTCGCTGGACAACAACGACGGCGCGGTCATCATCGAGTCGAACGACTTCAACACCGGCACCGAGAACTACGTCATCGAAGGGGCGCAACTGCTGGTGTCGACCGAAGGCGTGACGGGCACGGCCATCAACCTCAATGCGCTGACCGGGGCCGGCGGCAACAGCACCACGCTGCAGGAATTCTCGGGAACACCCGGCACGGCCAACCCCGAAGCGGCCACGTCCGACAACGACGTCATCAAGATCTCGGACATCGGGTTCGTCACGCTCAACAGCGGCCAGCTCGACGCCAACCTGCAGTTCTCGCTGGCGGTCAAGGACGCCGATGGCGACGCCACCGCGACGCAGGTGCTGGACGTCGGCATCGTCGGCGGCACCGCCTTCACCGGCGGTGCGGACGACGAAGCGATCCAGGGCAGCGCGGGCAACGACACGCTCAACGGCGGCGGCGGCAACGACACGCTGACCGGCGGACTGGGCAAGGACTCGCTCACCGGGGGCGATGGCAACGATATCTACGACTTCAATGCCGTGGCCGAGAGTGCGGCCGGTGCGAACAGGGACGTGGTCTCCGGATTCATGAGCGGTGCGGACACGCTCGACCTGTCGGGCATCGACGCCATTTCGGGCAACGCGAACGCGGACGACGCCTTCAGCTACCTCGGCGATGCGGCGTTCACCAACATAGCCGGACAGCTGAGGTTCGACGTCGCCACCCAGACGCTGCAGGCCGATATCGACGGCAACGGCACCGCCGACTTCGAAGTGCAGCTGGTGGGTGTCGTGGCGCCGCCACCGCTGGACGACTTCTTCATGTAGGCCCGGGCATTGCGTGGAAGCGAGGGCGGCCCTAGCGACCGCCCTCGTCAGCCGCAGCGGTCCGGGCCGGGGCGCGTCAGCGTTGCTCGCACTCAGAACAGGCTGCCCTGCCCTTGCGCGCCGGGCGGGCGGAACGCGCTGGTGTCGAGCGCGATCCGCTCGCGGTTGAAGCCCAGCCGGTGTGTCGCTTTCTGGAAGCGCTGGTGGATCAGGTCGGCCCACAGGCCGCTGCCCTTCATGCGCGTGGCGAAGTCGGCGTCGTAGTCCTTGCCGCCGCGCATCTCGTGGATGCGCGCCATCACGCGATCGGCGCGCTGCGGGTAGTGCAGCTCGAGCCATTCCTTGAAGAGCGGCGCCACCTCCCATGGCAGCCGCACCACCGTGTAGAAGGCGCTGCGCGCGCCGGCCTCCCAGGCGGCTTCGAGCACCTGCTCCATGTCTTCGGTGATGAACGGAATCTGCGGCGCCACGCTCACGCCCACCGGCACGCCGGCCTCGGCCAGGGTGCGGATGGTGCGCAGCCGCCGGTGCGGCGCGGCAGCGCGCGGCTCGAGCTTGCGCGCCAGCTCGCCGTCGAGCGTGGTCACGGTGACGTACACGGCCGCGAGCCGGTCGGCGGCCATGGGCGCGATCAGGTCGAGGTCGCGCTCGACCGCGCTCGACTTGGTGACCAGCGCGAACGGATGTCGCACCTCGCTCAGCAGCTCGATCACGCCGCGCGTGAGCCGCAGCTCGCGCTCGATGGGCTGATAGCAGTCGGTGGCGGTACCGATGGCGAGGTTGCTGGGGCGGTAGCCCTTGCGCCCGAGTTCGGCGCGCAGCACCTCGACGAGGTTGCGCTTGGCGATGAGCTTGGTCTCGAAGTCGAGGCCGGGCGAGAGGTTCAGGTAGCTGTGCGTGGGCCGCGCAAAGCAGTAGATGCAGCCGTGCTCGCAGCCGCGGTACGGGTTGAGCGAACGGTCGAAGGGGATGTCGGGCGACTCGTTGCTGCTGAGCACCGACTTCACGTCCTCGAAGCGCACCTCGGTGGCCAGCGGCAGCAGCCCGGCGGCCTCGGCTTCGCCGTCTTCCAGCGTGCCCCAGCCGTCGTCGAAGGCGTCGCGTTCGTCCTTGGAGAACCGGTGCGCGAGCCGCGTGGCCGCGCCTCGGCCCTTGATGATGTGGATGGGAACCTGGGCGGCGGGCATGGCGAGTCCTTGGAAGGAAACAGGAAACAAGTCGAATAACTGTTTATTCATACAGTATTTCACTTTTGATCCAGACATGCACAGTTTTTTATTTCTGTCTTGACAGAAATTCAGGAATTCCTAAACTCGACGCCATGGAACTCACCGACATTCAACGCAAGTTCGTCCTGCACTGGGGCGAGATGGGCTCCATGTGGGGCGTGAACCGCACGGTCTCGCAGATCCACGCCCTGCTCTTCGCGCACGGCAAGCCGATGCACGCCGAAGAGCTGTCGGAAACGCTGGGCGTGGCCCGCTCCAACGTCAGCAACAGCCTGAAGGAACTGCAGGCCTGGAACCTCGTGCGCGTCACCCACACGCTGGGCGACCGGCGCGACTACTTCGAGACCAGCGTCGACGTGTGGGAGCTGTTTCGTACCGTGGTGCGCGAGCGCAAGGAGCGCGAGTTCGACCCCACCATCCGCGTGCTGCGCGAGATCGTTTCCAGCCCCGATTTCCAGAAGGAGCCGCCCGACGCGCAGGACCGCATCCGCTCCACCATGGACCTCATGACCAAGCTCGCCACCTGGGCCGACGAGATGCTGCGGCTGTCGCCCGGCACGCTCGACAAGGTGCTCACGCTCGGCGCCAGCGTGCAGAAGTTCGTGCGCGGCGACAGCGCGCCGCCCCCCGCCCCTCCTGGCGCCGGCAAGGGCGACGACCCCGACGCGCACCACGCCAGCCTGCCCATGATCTGAGAAAGGCCGCGTCCTTTTTTTTGCCTTCTTATTTCTGTTTTGACTGAAATATCGAGAACCAAAAGCACCATGACCCGCTTCGCCCCCGCCACCTACCCGCTCACCGTCTATTTCGACGCCACCTGCCCGCTGTGCACGGCCGAAATGGGCGCCATGCAAGCGCGCGACGCCGCGAAGCGGCTGCGCCTGGTCGACTGCTCGCCCATCGGTTTCGCGAGCGGCCCGGCACCGCGCGAGGCGCTGATGCGTTCGCTGCACGCGGTCGATGCCGCAGGCCGGCTGCGCGTGGGCGTCGACGCCATCCGCGCCTGCCGCGCAGCGGTGGGCCTGCCGGCCGGCGGCGCGGTGCTCGACCTGCCGGTGGTCGGCCGGCTGGCCGATCGCGCCTACGCGGTGCTGGCGCGCAACCGCTACCGGCTGCCGCGCTGGCTGGTCCTGCGGCTCGCGGGGCATGGCGCGATCGCGCCGGCCACCTGCGCTGACGACCACTGCAAGCTCTAAAAAACCCACGCTGTCACACCCCATCCGCCCACGTCCGAAGGAGTTTTCGATGCCCGACGTCTTCCAGCCCGACTTCCGCCTGCCCGGCACCGCGCGGCCTGCCGTCGAAGGCCGCGTGAGCCGCGAGGACACGCAGGACTACTTCACCGAGGTCGCCGACGACTACCGCGCCTGGAGCCCCAGCTACAACATGCACTTCGGCTTCTGGCGCCTGGGCCTGAACCCGCTGCGGCGCGAGGGCATGCTGATCGAGATGAACCGCACCGTCGGGCGCGCACTGCGGCTCGACACGGCCACCACCGGACCGCGCTGCGTGCTCGACCTCGGCTGCGGCGCCGGCGCCACCTCGCGCACGCTGGTCGGCGACGACCCCGCGCTGCATGCGGTCACGGTGACCAACGTGCCGGTGCAGAACGGCATCGCCGCGCGCCTCGACGCCCGGGCCGGCGTGGCCGACCGCGTCGCGCACGTCGAGGCCGACTACACGCGCACCGGCCTGCCCGCCGCCCAGGCCGACGGTGCCTGGGCGCTCGAAAGCGCCTGTTATGCCGAGGGCACCGCCAAGGCCGACTTCGTGCGCGAGGCGGCGCGGCTGCTCAAGCCCGGCGCGCGGCTGGTGGTGGTCGACGGCTTCCTGCTGCGCCGCCGTCCGGGCCGGCTCGCGGGCTGGCTGCACCGCCTGTGGGCCGACAGCTGGGCCGTGCCCACGCTGGCCCAGCGCGAGGACTTCACGGCCGCGCTGCGCGCACACGGCTTCGAGGACATCGCGTTCACCTCGCTGCGCTGGCGCGTGGCACCGAGCGCGCTGCACATCCCCGTGCTGGCCACCCGCTTCACGCTGGCCGAACTCTGGAAGGCGCGCGGCAAGCTCAGCCCCTGGCGCCGCAAGCACATCGTCGCCAGCTACTGCGCGCTCGCGCTGGGCATGTTCTGGCGCGACTTCGACTACGCCATGGTGACGGCCCGGCGCAGCGCCAGCTGAGACATCACAAAAAGAGGAGAAGAGATTTCCATGCGCACCGAGCCCGAAGAAAGCAAACTCGCCGACCTGCCGGCCAACGACGACGTGCCGGCCCCCAAGCCCGTGCGCGGCATGCCCTTCGGCTGGTTCTGGCCCATGTTCGCCGGCGCGGCGCTGGCGCTCGTGCTGCGCCTCGTCTTCAGCGGCGGCCCCGGCGAACCCTTCTCGGCCATGCTGGGCTCCTTCGTCTACTTCGCGCCCGCGGCATGCGGCGCGGTCACGGTGTACCTGGCCGAGCGCATCGAGCGGCGCAGCTGGGGCTACTACCTCTGGGCGCCGTGGGTGGCCACCGCGCTGTTCGTCGGCGGCACGCTGATGGTCTTCATCGAGGGCATCATCTGCGCCGCCTTCATCGTGCCGCTGTTCGCGGTGATGGGCAGCGTCGGCGGGCTGGCCATGGGCATCGTGTGCCGCATCACCAACTGGCCGAAGCCCGCGCTCTACAGCTTTGCCCTGGTGCCGCTGCTGCTCGGGGGCATCGAGCCGCAATGGCCCAACCCTGACCAGTTCTCGAACACCTCGCGCACGCTCTTCATCGCGGCGCCGGCCGAGCGCGTGTGGCACGAGCTCAACGCCGCGCGCGACATCCGCCCCAGCGAAGTCGGCGACGCGTGGGCCTACCGCGTCGGCGTGCCGATGCCGGTGTCGGGCGTGACCGTCGACACGCCCGAGGGCCGCGTGCGCCAGGTGCAGTGGCAGAAGAGCGTGCATTTCGAAGAGGTCGTCACCGAGTGGCAGCCCGATCGCCTGCTGAAGTGGCGCTTTCGCTTTACGCCCGATTCCTTCCCCGCCGGCGCGCTCGACGACCACGTGATGATCGGCGGCCAGTATTTCGACCTGCGCGACGCCACCTACACCCTGACCCCGCGCGACGGCGGCACCGAGTTGCGCGTCGCGGTGTCGTGGCGGCTGAGCACGCGCTTCAACTGGTATGCGGACCCGGTCATGCAGTTCCTTCTTGGCGACGCTTCCGAGAACATCCTGCGCTTCTACAAGGCGCGCAGCGAAGCCACCCAGGCGGTGGCGGGATGAGCGCGCCCCCCGTCTTCCAGCAGGCGCTCGGCCCTGCGTGGCACCAGCTCGGCGACGTGATCCGCCGCCACTACACGATGGCGCCGTTCTCCGACGATTACGTGTGCGTGCGCGGCACGATGCGCGAGGTCTGGCACGCCCCGTGGGCCGCGCTGCTGATGCCCTTCGGCCGGCTGTTCGGCGCACTGGTTCCGCACCAGGGTACCCACGTGCCGATCGAGGTGCACTACCGCTGCCACCCCGACAACGCCCACCTCTACTGGGACCGCGTCTTCCACTTCCCGGGCAGGCCGCCTTTCCATTTCCGCTCGCACATGGAACACGACGCGGCGCAAGGCAGCGAGGTGATCGAATACGTGCGCTTCGGCATCGGCATGCGCCTGGCGGTGAGCGCGGAAGACGGCGCGCTCGTGTTCCGCGACCGGGGCTACATCTGGCGCCTCGCGGGGCTGCGCATTCCGCTGCCGCTGGGCCTCTTTCTCGGCACTGCCTACGTCGAGGAGCGGCCCGATCCGTCCGACCCCGACCACTTCACGATGAAGATGCTGCTGCGCCACCGCTGGTTCGGCGATGTGTTTCGCTACAGCGGACGCTTCCGCCTCGGTTCACAATGAGCCCACCATGCCGCGCCGCCCTGAAAACCTCTACGCCCAGTACCACGCCCACATCTACTTCGCCCCCGCCACGCTGGCGCAGGCGCGCGAGCTCAGCGAGCGCGCCGGCCGCGAGCTGATGGTGGTGGTGGGCCGGGTGCACGAACGCCTCGTCGGTCCGCACCCGCACTGGAGCTGCCAGCTCGCCTTCGACGCCGCCGAGTTCGACGAAGTCATCGGCTGGCTCGATGCCAACCGCAACGGCCTGGACATCTTCGTGCACGGCGTGACCGGCGACGACTTCGCGGACCACACAGCCCATGCGATGTGGTTGGGCGAAGAGAGCGCGCTCGATCTGCGGATGTTCAGGCGCTAGGCCTGCGCCAGCAGCGCGCAGACTTCTTCATCTGTCGTCTGCGAGAAGTCTTCATACCAGGCGCCAACCGCCCGGAACACCGTGGGGCAGCGCACGCACAGCACATCGTCGGCTTCGCGCTGCAAGGCCTCGCAGGCCTCGGGCGACGCCACGGGCACGGCGGCGATGACGCTGCCGGCGCTCTGCCGCCGCAGTCCGCGAACCGCAGCGCGCATGGTGGCACCGGTGGCAAGTCCGTCATCGATGACGAGCACCGTGCGGCCTTGCACCTCGCATGCCGGGCGATCGCCGCGATAGACCTGCGTGCGGCGCGCCAACTCGGCAAGTTCAGCACGGACCACGGCATCGATCTCCGAAGGCCGCAGGTCCAGCGTGCGCACCAGGTGTTCGTCGATCTCGGGCACGCCGTCGCCCGCGAGCGCGCCGAAGGCGTACTCGGGTTGTTCGGGCAGGCCCAGCTTGCGCACCACCAGCACGTCGAGCGGCAGCCGCAGCGCGCGGGCCACCTCGAAGGCCACCGGCACGCCGCCGCGCGGCAGCGCCAGCACCACGGCGTCCGCAAAACCGCCGCGCCGCTGCAGCAACGCAGCGAGCTGGCGGCCGGCCTGTGCGCGATCACGAAACTTCACGGCGTGTGCTCCCGACACGGGATGTTCACACGCCGTTCGCGTCGAGGCGAGCCCCGGCGCAAAGACCCGGATCGCGGCGTGCGTTACGCAGCCTCTTGCGTTTCCACCTCGGCGTCCGATGTGCCGCCGTGCACCTTGAAGAACTGCGCCCCTTCGACCTTCTGCCCGATGGCCTGCTCGTACGCCGCGCGCACGTCGTCGGGCTGCCCGGCCTGCCCGAAGAAGTCCTTCAGGTACGGCCCCAGCAGCGGATGCGCCGCCAGCTCCTCGCGCGGCAGGCCGTGCAGCATCTCGTCGCGGCAGGCCGAGGGCAGGCACACGTCGCGGTTCCTTTCGGGGTCGCGGATCAGGCCCTTGGGCTCGTGCGCCGGGTCGGACTGCATCGACTCGAGTTCTTCGAAGAAGCGCCGGCGCATCATCACGATGCCCTTGTCGCTCTGGCCCAGCTTCTCGCGCGTGCGGTCGGTCACGGTGCCCTGCCCCACCCACACGACGAAGTCCTGGTTGGCGACATGGCTGGTGATCCAGCGACCCGTGGCCGGGTCCTTGATGGGGCCATACCACGAGGGAATGCGTTCCTGCACATACGGTTCCTGTTCGGTCGGCACGCGGCTGAGCACCCACAGCACGCTCAGCGTGTGGTGGTCGTCGATGGGCACGCGCCATTCGAAGTGGTGGCCCAGGAAGAAGCCGTTGGGCCACAGCGTGACGCGGCCGGTGGTCCACATCACGTTGTCTTCGCGCTCGCCGCCGCGCAGGCGCTTGTAGACGAAGCCGTGCTCGAACTCCTCGAAGGCGAGCTTCAGGTGCGTGGGCACGTAGGGGCCTTCATCACCCTGCAGGCGCGTGGTCCAGTTGTTGTGCGTCCACTCGAAGTGCACGGGGTCGATGGAGTTCTCCTGGCACTGGAACCAGTTGCAGGGGATCTCGGCGAACACGGCCTGCGCAAAGCCGTTCTTGCAGTTGAAGAGTTCCCAGTCGGGCAGCAGCGGCGCGGGTTGCGGGCCCATGTAGGCCCACAGCAGGCCGGCCTTTTCCTGCACGGGATAGGCCTTGATCTTCGTGTTCTTGCGCATGCGCGCATCGGGGTCCAGCGTTTCTTCAAACGGCTGGTGGATGCACTGGCCACTGGTGTCGTACTGCCAGCCGTGGTAGCTGCAGCGCAGGCCGCACTTCTCCACGTAGCCGTACGACATGTCGGCGTTGCGGTGCGGGCAGCGGCGGTCGACGAGGCCGTAGTTGCCGCTCAGGTCCTTGTAGAGCACGAGGTCCTCGCCGAGGATGCGCAGCGGCTTCACGGCCTTGTCGTCAAACTCGCTGGCGCCGGCGATCGGGTGCCAGTAGCGGCGCAGGTAATCGCCCATGGGCTTGCCCGGACCGACTTCGGTCAGCAGGCGGTTCTTTTCTTCGCTCAACATGCATCGTCTCCTTGTCTGCGGGTGTGTGTGTCGTCAGTCGGCGCGGATGCCGAACTCGCGCACCAGCTTGCCGAAGCGCTGGTCGTCGTCGGCGATCTGGCGGGCCAGCACGGCCGGCTCGCCGCCCACGGGCTCGATGCCGAGCGCGGCCATGCGGGCCTGCACATCGGGCATCTTCAGGATCTCGTTGACGTGGCGGTTGAGCGTCTGCACGACCTCGGCCGGCATCGCTTTCGGCCCGAGCAGGCCCATCCAGGCGCTCACGTCCATGTCGCGATAGCCCAGTTCCAGGAAGGTGGGCACGTTGGGCATGAGCTTCGTGCGCTGGCGCTCGGCCACGGCCAGCGGCACCAGCTTGCCGGCGGCGATGTGGCCCGCCACCGCGCCGGGCGTGATCCAACCCACGCTCACGTGGCCGCCCAGCGTGTCGTTGACCACCGGCGCCACGCCGCGGTACGGCGCGTGCGCAATGGCCACGCCGGCGTCCTTGTTGAAGAGCTCGCCCGCGATGTGCATCGGCGAGCCCGCGCCCGGCGTGCCGTAGGTGAAGGCCTTGCCGGCCTTGGCACCGGCCACGAGCTGCGCCACGTTCTGGATGCCGCTCGTGGGCGCCGTGACCATCAGCACCGGGATGTTGCCGGTCTTGACGATGGGGGTGAAGTCTTTCACCACGTCGTGCGCCACGCCGGGGCCGGCCTTGAGCACGTGCTGCGCGATGGGGAAGGTGCTGGGCGTGAAGAGCAGCGTGTAGCCGTCGGCCGGCGCCTTCGCGACCCAGGCGTTGCCGATCATGCCGCTCGCGCCGGGGCGGTTGTCGACCAGCACCGGCTGGCCCAGGCGCTGCGCGAGCTTCTCGGCGTAGGTGCGCGCGATGGCGTCGGTGTCGCCGCCGGCCGGGTAGGCGACGACCAGCGTGACCGGCTTCGCGGGCCACGATTGCGCCAGCGCCGCGGTCGCGGCGCACAGCAAAAGAATGGCTCCTGCAGCGGCACGGACCATGTTTCGTTGGTGGAACATCTTGCGTTTTCCTTCTCGGTGAGACGACGTGGGGGTGTCGTCGGACTGTAGGAACGGCGTCGCGCGGCCAGAAGATATAGTTTCACTGAGTGAACCTTTATTCTTTGGAGGCGGCATGTCGGACACCAGCGGCGCGCACAGCGTGAAGTCGATCGACGCCCTGCGCCGCGGGCTCGACGTGATGCTGGCCATCCAGCGCTCGTCGGCTGTCACGTTGCAGGAGCTGCACCGGCAGACCGGCTTGTCGAAGGCCACGCTGCTGCGCATCCTGAAGACGCTGCAGCAGGCCGGATGGGTGGAGCGCAACGAGCTGGAGAAGCGCTATGTGCCCACCTCGGCCACCGGCCAGTCGGGCGCTGCAGCGGCATGGCGCACGCGGCTCACGGCCCTGGCCGCATCGCCGCGCGCCACGCTGCAGCGGCTGGTGCCATGGCCGATCGACCTCGGCGTGCGCGACGGCACCGCCATGCTGATCCTCGACACCGACCGGCCGCGCAACGGCCTCGCGGTGAACTACCGCGCGCTGGGCTTTCGTCCGCCGATGCTGCTGTCGTCGCTCGGGCGCTGCTACCTCGCGTTCTGCCCCGAAGACGAGCGGCGAGAAATCCTCGCCGCACTGGCGCGTTCACCCAACGATTTCGACCGCGGCGCGCGGCGCCCCGACAGCATCCGCCGCATGGTGGCGCACGCACGCGACCAGGGCTACGCGGCGCGCGACCCCACCTCCACCAGCCTCGATTCGCCCGACCGCTTCGGCGCGGTGTCGGTGCCGCTGCGGTTGGGCGAGCAGGTGGTGGGTTGCCTCAGCTGCGCGTGGCTGCCGGCGGTGAAGAGCGAGCGCGAGATCGTGGCCGCGCACCTGGGCGACCTGCAACAGGCCGCGCAGAGCATCGAGCGCCGGCTGCGGCAGGACGGCCTCGGCCTGCCGCCCGCGAGCACCTGAAGAAGCAGCGTCAGAACTCCGCGTCGAGCTCGTCGATCTCGTCGGGCTCCTGCAGCGCGGCGGCCACCCATTCCTTCATGGCGGGCAGTTCCATCACGCGCTTGCAGTACGCGGCGCACACGCTGTCCAGCGCCACGTCGTAGCTCAGGAAGCGCGTGACCACGGGCGCGTACATCGCGTCGGCCATGCCGGGCTGCTTGCCGAAAAGGAACGGGCCGCCGTAGGCCTTGAGGCACTCGCGCCAGATGGCGACGATGCGGTCGATGTCGCCCTGCGCACGCGACCACACCTTGAAGTTCTTGAAGCGGGCCTTGATGTTCATCGGCAGCGCGCCGCGCATCGAGGCGAAGCCCGAGTGCATCTCGCCGCAGATGGCGCGGCAGTGCGCGCGCGCCGCGGCGTCGGCGGGCAGCAGGCCGGCCTTGGGCTTGATCTCGTTGAGGTACTCGCCGATGGCCAGTGTGTCCCACACCTTGATGCCGCCATGCTGCAGCGAAGGCACCAGCATCGACGACGACAGCAGCAGCATCTCGGCCTTCATGGCCGGATCGTCGGGCGGAATGACCTTCTCGCTGAAGTCCAGCCCCGCGAGCCTGCACATCAGCCAGCCGCGCAGCGCCCAGGCGCCGTAGTTCTTGCTGCTGATCGTGAGAACGGGTTTGGCCATCGCGACACTCCTTGGACGATGCGTGCTGTGTGCAAGCGCCGTGCCACGAGTCGCCATGCTTGTTGGCCCGCAACTTGCCTGCAACCCGTGCATGCTGTACCGCGCTTACCAGAACCAGGCCGACCTGCTCTCGCCATGGCGGCTCACCGCGCAGTACCTGGGCCGCGCCCTCTGGCAGGACGGCACCGAGCGCACCGCGCTGCGGCGCATGGCCGCGCGCTGCGAGGTCTTCTCGCGCATGCGGCTCACCCACACGCGGCCGGCCTACGGCATCGACAGCGTGGTGGTCGACGGCGCCGACGTGCCCGTGCACGAAGAGGCCGCGCTGGTCTCGCCTTTCGGGACGCTGTTGCACTTTCGCAAGGCACACACCGAAGCGGTGCACCCGCGCGTGCTGCTGGTCGCACCACTGTCGGGCCATTTCGCCACGCTGCTGCGCGAAACCGTGCGCACGCTGCTGCGCGACCACGACGTGTACCTGACCGACTGGCACAACGCGCGCGACGTGCCGCTGTGGCAGGGCCGCTTCGGGCTCGACGACTACACGCTGCAGCTGATGCGCTTCGTCGAGGCCGTGGGCCCGGGCGCGCACATGGTCGCCGTGTGCCAGCCCTGCGTGGCCGCGCTGGCCGCGACCGCGCTCATGGCGGAAGACGACCACCCGGCCACGCCGCGCAGCCTCACGCTGATGGCGGGGCCGGTCGATTGCCGCATCAACCCGACCGGCGTGAACAAGCTCGCGACCGACCGGCCCATCGACTGGTTCCGCCGCAACCTCATCAGCCATGTGCCGTGGCCGCATGCGGGCGCGATGCGGCGCGTGTACCCGGGCTTCCTGCAGCTCACGGCCTTCATGAGCATGAACCCCGAGCGCCACAAGAAGCAGTTCGAGGACATGGAACGCCTGCTGGTCGAGGGCGAACTCGACAAGGCCCGCGCCATCGCCGAGTTCTACGACGAGTACCTGGCGGTGAACGACCTGCCGGCCGAGTTCTACCTGGAGACCGTCGAGCGCGTGTTCCAGACCTACGACCTGCCGCGCGGCGTGCTCACCGTGGCCGGGCGCACCGTGAACCCCGCGGCGATCCGGCGCACCGCGCTGCTCACGGTGGAAGGCGAGCGCGACGACATCTGCGCGGTCGGCCAGACCGTGGCCGCGCAAGACCTGTGCAGCGGCATCCGCCCGTACCTCAAGACGCACCACCTGCAGGCCGGCGTGGGGCACTACGGCGTGTTCAGCGGCAGCAAATGGAACACGCAGATCTATCCGCGCGTGCGCGAGACGATCCACGCGGCCGATGAACTGCACTGAGCGCAACCAACATTCAATCTGGCAGAGACCGCGGGGGCTTTGGTTGCCCGAACACCCCCGGCTTCCTACAATCGACCCTATGAACGTCATGGTTTTCATCCCCGGTTTCGATCGCGCGGCGGCCTCTGCGGCCCCGGGCGACGCGCGCGTGCGCGCACCCGCGGCGATGACGGCGAGGTCGCAGCAGACCCTCGCACATCCCTGAGCCCGGCGGTCAGCCTCCTTTTTTCTTCAGCGCACATCGACCGTCGGGCACCCGCCCCGCGCGGTCGCGCGTCCTGGCTTTGATCCGCCCGGGCGACGCACCACTTCCCCCAGCGTCCGACCTTCTTCCCGCCTCCGGCCCCGTGCCGCGCGGAAGGACCTCGCCCGCTTCGCCGTCGTGTTTCGTCGTGAGGATTTCCCCGTGGTGGCTCTTGCCTGCTCCCCTTCCGTTCCTTTTTCGCCTTCGCCTGCCCTGCCGCCCTGGCCCGCATGGCTGTCGTTCGACGCGCTGCGCCGCCGCCTGCTGCGGCCGGCCGAGCTGCGCATCGACGTCGATCCGAAGAAGGGTCGCCCGAGCGAACCGCTGACACCGGTGTACGAGCGCATGCGCGCGATGGGCGACCGGGTGCAGGACCTGCCCGCGCTGCGCCTGGACGACCCCGACCTGCGCGCGCGCTTTCGCGAAGCCGACGGCGAGACCTACGTGTACATCGAGGACGTGCGCCACCAGCGGCTGGTCGGCTACACCGTGTTCAACCGCCTCATCGAACTCGACCGCCGCGCCGACCGCCACATCCGCGCGCCGCATTCGCAGTACGACCCCGCCTACCAGCGGCGCGGGCTGGCCACGGCCGTGTACCGCTGGGCACTGGGCAGCGGCATGTGCCTGATGAGCGGCGCGCGCCAGTCGCCGGGCGCGCACGCACTGTGGCTGCGCCTGGGGCGTGACTACACGACGGGCTTTGTCGACCTGCGCGAGAAACGCCTGAGTTATCTCGGCAGCGAAGTGGACGGCGACACGCTGTCGCAGCTGCACACGCGCATGTTCATGCTCGGCGAAGGCTGGACGCTGGAGCGTTTCAGTAGCGAAACGCGCATGGCGATGCTGGAGACTGCCTAGGCCTGCGGCAACCGCTCGCGCAAAAACCCGATGAGTTCCTGCGCCGCCACGTTGCGCATCGGCCCCGGCAGATAGGCCAGCACCACGCGCCGCTCGATGCGCGGCGCCGACAGCGGCACCACGGCCAGCTCGGGGTCTCGCAGCGACGAGGTGTACAGCCGCGGCATCAGCCCCAGCGCCTGCCCGCTGCGCACCAATGCATAGAGCGTTTCGGAATAGCTCACGCGGTACGGCTGCGCGCCCTGCGCGAACTGCGCGCGCGCCGGGTCGCCCAGCGCCGGCATGCTGCCGCTTTCGAACAGCACGAGGCGCTCGCTGCCGATGGCCTCCCAGCGCGCCTCGCCGGCCGCCGCCAGCGCGTGGTCGCTGCGCACCACCAGCACCAGCGGGTCGCGGAACAGGTCGAGGCATTCCAGCCCGCCGGGCGGCTCGGTGATCGCGGCCACGGCCATGTCGAGCTGGCCGCTGCGCAGCTCGGCCAGCAGCACCGTGGAGGGCGCGTCGCGCCAGGCCAGTTCCACCTCGCCGCGCTGCTGCAGGAAGCCGGCCGCCGCCGCCGCGACACGCGCGCTGGCCGAGGGGATCACGCCCACGCGCACGTACGCCCGGCCGCGCTGCACCGTGCTCTCGATGTCGCGCAGCGCCACCTCGAAGGTGTGGACCAGGAAATCGGTGCGCGCCAGCACCTCGGCACCGACCGGCGTGAGTTCGAGCCGGTGGGTGGAGCGGGTCAGCAGCTCGGCGCCGAGCAGCTTTTCCATCTGCTTGATCGCGTTGCTCAGCGCGGGCTGCGTGATGGCGAGCCGGCGCGCCGCGCGGCCGAAGTGCCCTTCCTCGACCAGCACCGAGAAACACTGCAGCTGGCGCAGCGTGAGCGCACGCAGGGGCAAGGCGGCCATGGTCGTCCTGGTTATCGATTCAATGAATCAAATTATAGAAATTCAAAATTTTCCTTATGAGCACGCACTGCCTAGACTGCGCCGCATGACCCTTGCCGCGCCTGCGCCCGCCGCCGCTCCTTTCACGCTCGAAGCGATGCTGCGCGCGATTCCCAAGGTGGAGCTGCACTGTCACCTCTTCGGCACCGTGCGCCACGAGACCTTCCGCCAGCTCAACCAGCGCGCCGGCGCGCCGCTGGCCGACGCGGAAATCGACGGCTTCTACACGCGCGGCGAAAAGCCCGTGGGCGTGCTGCGTGTGCTGCGCGCGCTCGACGCCCAGCTGGTGCGCAGCGCCGACGACCTGTACCAGCTCACCCTCGAATACCTGCAGGACGCGGCCTCGCACCAGGTGCGCTACGCCGAGTTCTTCTGGAACCCGACCGGCACGGTGCACGGCTCGGGCATTGCGTACCCGCTGGCGCAGGGCGCCATCGTCCGCGCGATCCACGATGCGCAGAAGGCGTTCGGCATCACCGGGCGGCTCATTGCCGCCATCGACCGCGAGGCCAGCGCCGAGGCCGCCGTGGAGATGGTCGAGTGGGTCAAGGCGCATCGCTGCGACGAGGTGATCGGCATCGGCATCGACTACCGCGAGAACGACCGGCCGCCCGAGCTGTTCGCGCGGGCGTATGCCGATGCGAAGAAGGCCGGCCTGAAGACCACCGCGCACGCTGGCGAGTTCGGCATGCCCTGGACCAACGTGCGCACCGCGCTCGAGCTGCTGCAGGTCGACCGCATCGACCACGGCTACACGGTGGTCGACCAGCCCGACTTCGCGCGCCAGTGTGCGGATCGCGGCGTGATCTTCACCGTCGTGCCGACCAACTCGTACTACCTGCGCACGTTGCCGCCCGAGCGCTGGGCGCTGGACCACCCGATCCGCCACATGCCCGGCCTGGGCCTGCGCATCCACCCGAACACCGACGACCCGACGCTGCACCAGGTCACGCCCACGGGCGCGTGGCTGATGATGGTGCGCGACTTCGGCTTCGGCCTGGACGACCTGCGCGGCTTCATGCACAACGGCCTGGACGGCGCCTGGATCGACGACACGCAGCGCCGCCAGTGGCGCGCCGAATGGAGCGCCGACTTCGACGCGCTGCGCGCCCGCCTGCCCTGCGAACCCACGCCTTCCGCCACCCCCTTCCCCGGATGAACCCCGCCATGACCACGAACCGCCGCCTGATCCTCGCTGCCGCCGCCCTCTGCGCCGCCCTGCCCACGGGCGCCTTCGCGCAGCCCGCCTGGCCCGCTGCCAAGCCCCTCACGCTGATCGTGCCCTTCACGGCCGGCGGCAGCGTGGACGTCAACGCCCGCCTCGTGGCGCAGCGCCTGGGCGGACGGCTCAAGCAGTCGGTGGTCATCGAGAACGTGAGCGGCGCGGGCGGCGCCATCGGCGTGGCCAAGGCCGTGAGCGCGGCACCCGACGGCTACACGCTGGTGGTCGGCCCCGACAGCGCCATCGCCATCGGCCGGCTGGTCAACCCCTCGGCCTTCCGCTTCGATCCGCTCAAAGACCTGGCACCCGTCGGCCTGCTCAACACCGCGCCGATGGTGCTGGTGGCGCGCCCCGGCCTGGACGTGCACAGCTACGCCGACTTCGTGAAGCTCGCCAAGGCCAAGCCGGGCCACTACAACTACGCCACCTCGGGCGTGGGCACCGTGCTGCAGCTGGCGATGGAACTGCTCAAGGAGCGCAGCGGCATCTTCGTGACGCACGTGCCCTACCGCGGCGGTGCGCAGATCGCCACCGACGTGATCGGCGACCAGGTCGACCTCGCGATGCTGGTGAGCACCAGCGCCATCCCACATGTGAACGGCAAGCGCCTGAAGGCCCTGGGCATCACCGGCAGCCAGCGCCTGCCGGCGCTCGCGCAGGTGCCCACCTTCAACGAGATGCCCGGCCTCAAGGGCTACGACATGGTGAGCTGGACCGGCATCTTCGCGCCCGCGAAGACGCCGCCGGCCGTGGTGGCGCGGCTCAACCAGGAACTGAATGCGGTGCTGCAGGAAGAAGGCGTGCGCGCCAAGCTGGCGGAGCAAGGCGCATTGCCGGGCAGCGGAACGCCGGAGGCGTTCGGGAAGTTCGTGCAGTCGGAGTACGCACGCAACAAGAAGATCGTCGAAACCGCCAACATCAAAGAGTAGGCGGTCCGTCCGTCAATCGGCCGGCTAGGCTCAGCCGGCCTTTTCGTTGCTCTCGTCTTCCGGCCAGTCGCGGATGTAGGCCTTGAGCATCTTGTTCTCGAAGTTCTGCGCGTCGACCACGGCCTTGGCCACGTCGTAGAAGCTGATCACGCCCATGAGCATGCGCTTGTCCATCACGGGCATGTAGCGCGCGTGGCGCTCCAGCATGATGCGGCGGATTTCGTCAAGGTCGGTTTCGAGCGTGCAGGTGACGGGCGCGTCGTCCATGGCCTTGCGCACCAGCGTGGTCCCGACCTGGCCGCCGTTGTTGACGACCGCCACGATCACTTCACGGAAGGTGAGCATGCCGACCAGGTCGCCGTGTTCCATGACCACCAGCGAGCCGATGTCCTTGTCCGCCATGGTCTTGGCGGCTTCCGCCAGCGGGTCGTCGGGCGTGGTGGTGAAGAGCGTGTTGCCCTTGACGCGAAGAATGTCGCTGACTTTCATGGTGGTGCTCCTCTCGGGGATTCGTCGTTCTCGGCGTCGTGCCGATTTGAATATAGCCCACAATCGACGCCGACCCGAACGCCCCTGTCGCCTGTGCAAGCATTGCCGGTGTCACGGGGCATTGCGAAGAGACAACAGAAAGGCCTTCATGCCCGGTTATTCCGACCCCGGTTTCGACACCCTCGCGCTGCACGCCGGCGCCGCCCCCGACCCCACCACCGGCGCGCGGGCCGTCCCCATCCACCTGACGACCTCCTTCGTCTTCGAATCCAGCGACCACGCGGCCGCGCTGTTCAACCTGGAACGCGCGGGTCACGTCTACTCGCGCATCAGCAACCCGACCAACGCGGTGCTGGAGCAGCGCGTGTCGGCGCTCGAAGGCGGCATCGGCGCCATCGCCACGGCCAGCGGCCAGGCGGCGCTGCACCTGTCGGTGGCCACGCTCATGGGCGCGGGCTCGCACATCGTGGCCAGCACGGCGCTGTACGGCGGCTCGCAGAACCTGCTGCACTACACGATGCGCCGCTTCGGCATCGAGACCACCTTCGTGAAGCCCGGCGACCTCGACGCCTGGCGCGCCGCGGTGCGCCCCGAAACCAAGCTCTTCTTCGGCGAGACCGTGGGCAACCCGGGCCTGGACGTGCTCGACATTCCCGCCGTGAGCGACATCGCCCACGAAGCCGGCGTTCCGCTGCTGGTCGACTCCACGCTCACCTCGCCCTACCTCATCAAGCCCTTCGACTGGGGCGCCGACCTGGTCTACCACTCGGCCACCAAGTTCCTGTCGGGCCACGGCACCGTCATTGGCGGCGTGGTAGTCGACGGCGGCAGCTTCGACTGGGAGAAGTCGGGCAAGTTCGCCGAGCTCACGCAGGCCTACGACGGCTTCCACAACATGGTGTTCAGCGAGGAAAGCACCGTCGGCGCCTTCCTGCTGCGCGCGCGCCGCGAGGGCCTGCGCGACTTCGGCGCCTCGATGAGCCCGCACACGGCCTGGCTCATCCTGCAGGGCATCGAGACGCTGCCCCTGCGCATGGAGCGCCACATCGACAACACGCAGAAGGTGGTCGAGTTCCTGGCCAGCCATCCGTTCGTGTCCCGTGTGGGACATCCGCTGATCGAGTCGCACCCGAGCCATGCGCTCGCGCAGAAGCTGCTGCGCCATGGTGCGCGCGGCGCCGGCGCGGTGTTCAGCTTCGACATCAAGGGCAGCCGCACGCAGGGCAAGGCCTTCATCGAGGCGCTCAAGCTGTTCAGCCACCTGGCCAACGTGGGCGACTGCCGCAGCCTGGTGATCCACCCGGCCAGCACCACGCACTTCCGCATGACCGACGAGGCACTGGCGGGCGCGGGCATCTCGCAGGGCACCATTCGCCTGTCGATCGGCCTGGAAGACCCGGCCGACCTGATCGACGACCTCAAGCGCGCGCTGAAGGCCGCGGAAAAGGCGGGTGCCTGAGATGAACTACACCGTCAACGGCCACGACACCTACTGCTACACCGCCGGCAAGCCCTTCGATGCGGCCAAGCCCACGGTGGTGTTCATCCACGGCGTGCTCAACGACCACAGCGTGTGGATCCTGCAAAGCCGCTGGTTCGCCAACCACGGCTGGAACGTGCTGGCGGTCGACCTGCCGGGCCACTGCAAGAGCGCCGGCGCGCCGCCGGCCAGCGTGGAAGAGGCGGCGCAGTTCGTCATCGCGCTGCTCGACGCGGCGGGTGTGCAGAAGGCCGCACTGGTCGGCCACAGCTTCGGCTCGCTGATCGCGCTCGAAACCGCGGCACGCGCGCCCGAACGCATCACGCAGCTCGCGATGGTCGGCACGGCCTACCCGATGGTGGTGTCGCCCGCGCTACTCGAAAGCTCGGTGAGCGATCCGCAGCGCGCCATCGCGATGGTCAACACCTTCTCGCACTCGCTGCTGGCACCGCCGCCTTCGTCGCTCGGCCCGGGCACGTGGCTGTACGGCAGCTCGCGCGCGCTGATGCGCCGCGTGCTCGCGAGCAACCGCGAGGCCAATGTGTTCCACATCGGCTTCAAGGCCTGCAACGACTACGCGAACGGCGAAGCGGCGATGGAGAAGGTGCAGTGCCCGGTGCTGTTCCTGCTCGGCGACGCCGACCAGATGACGCCGCCGCGCGCCACCAAGGCGCTGGTGGGCAAGGCGCGCAACGCCAAGGTGGTGACGGTGCATGCCGGCCACGCGCTGATGAGCGAGGCGCCGGACGAGGTGCTGTTCGCGCTGCGCGACTTCGTCGCGGGCTGAAAGAACGCGGGGCGGTGTTTCAGCTGCCCAGCGTGTTGATGTCCGCCGGATCGAGCAGCACCTTGCGTGCGCCCCGGCGCGCCACCGCGAGCATCGCGCGGCCCACCTTCTCCGTGGTGGTCACGCGGTCGGGCCACCAGCGGTGGGCCAGCCCGAGCACGGGCTTGAGCACCACGATCGCGGCGTCGTACAGCGGCGTCTTCGAGCGCACGCCGTGCAGCGGCTGGATCATGCCGGGCCGGAACATGTAGGACGCGCGAAACGGCAGGCGCATCAGCGCGTTCTCGGTCGCGCCCTTCACGCGCGCCCACATGCGTTCGCCGCGCTCGCTGCTGTCGGTGCCCGCGCCCGTCACGTAGGTGAAGGTCATGCCCGGGTTGAGCCGCGCCAGCACGGTGGCGGCTGCGATCGTCAGGTCGTAGGTGATGCGCTTGTACTCGGGCTCCTTCATGCCGACCGAGGACACGCCCAGGCAGAAGAAGCAGGCGTCGAAGCCTGTCAGCTGCGACTCGATGGCGCGGTAGTCGAACATGTCGGTGTGCACCAGATCCTGCAGCTTGGGATGCTGCTGCCCGGTGGCGCTGCGTCCCACGGCCACCACGCGTTCCACGTCGGGCGCCAGCAGGCACTCGCGCAGCACGCCCTGCCCCACCATGCCGGTGGCGCCAAAGATCAGGATGTTCATGGGAAGGAAGCTCCGAAGCGGTCAGACCGCGAAGGCCGCGGGCTTTTTCTCGAGCACGGCCAGCAGCAGGTCGACGTCGAGGCTGGAAGGCTGCGGCGGTTGCAGCGCGCCGAGCAGGCGCGACAGCGTTTCGATGTGCGGCAGCAGCGGACCGAGAAAGCGCGTGCCGTCGGCCCCCGCCACCAGCAGGGTCGGGAAGGTCTCGACGTCGAAGGCATCGGCGATCTCGGCGTGGTCCTCGATGTCGACCCAGGCGAAGCGGAACTGCGGATGCGCCTTTGCCAGCTCGACCAGCAGCGGCCGGTAGTCGCGGCAGGTGCCGCACCATTCGGCGCACAGGCAGACGACCCACAGCGCGTTGGCATCGGCGGAAGAATCGACGGGGACGACGGGAACAGCGCTCAAGGTGGATACGGCGAAGGTGGGATGGCGAACCCGGGTGGTGCGGCCGCGGGGTCGTGGCTATTATCAACAAAGCCCCTGCGGGGCGCAGGAGACCCACGATGAACACCTCCACCCCTGCCGCGCCGGACGCGCCGGCCACGGTCGATCCGCGCCGCTTCACCAGCTTTGCCGAGTTCTATCCCTTCTACCTGACCGAGCACGCCAACGTCACCTGCCGGCGGCTGCATTTCGCGGGCTCGACGATCTCGCTGCTGTGCCTCGTGGCGCTGGTGGTCACGCTCAATCCGTGGTGGCTGCTGGCCGGGCTGGTGGCGGGCTACGGCTTCGCCTGGGTCGGGCACTTCGGCTTCGAGAAGAACAAGCCGGCCTCGTTCAAGCGCCCGCTGTACTCCTTCATGGGCGACTGGACGATGTACCGGGACATCTGGGCCGGCCGCGTCAAGATCTGACGGCCCCAGCCCCAGGGCGCTCCTAGATTAATAGCACGTCACCCAGCCGCAGCGTGCGCAGCGGGCCCTTCTGCCACAGGTCTTCCAGCGGCTCGGCGCGCGGCATCAGCAGCTCGCGCAACAGCGGCTCGATGGGCGTCGACGGGTCGGCCAGCAGCACGTAGCGCGGGTCCTGGTTGGCGGGCTCCTCGGCCAGCGGCGCGATCCAGTCGAGCCGCACCAGCGTGTCGATCACCGGCACCAGCTGCAGCCCGTCGACCCGCATGCGCGTCAGCAGTTCGCTCGCGCCCATGCCCTTGGCCGGCGTGGCCTGTGCGCGTGCCAGGTGCTGCAGCACTTCCATCGCGAGCTGCATCGGCCAGCCCGCCGCGCCGCCCCGGCGCGCCACGCCGGTCAGCAGGCTCGGCAGGTAGGCCGCGATGACGGCGCCCAGCAGCACGATCACCCAGGCCACGTAGATCCACACCAGCAGGATCGGGAAGGTGGCGAAGGCGCCGTACAGCACCGAATAGGTCGGCACGAGGCTCAGGTAGTAGCCCAGCACGCGCTTGGCGATCTCGATGGCGGCCGCCACGAAGAGGCCGCCGGCCCAGGCGTGCGACCAGCGCACCGTGGTGTTCGGCACGTAGTGATACAGCCCGGCCATGCCGGCCGCGAGCAGCAGGAATTCCAGGGAGTCGAAGGCCAGCTTGACGATGCCTCCGCCCACCACGTCGCGCGAAGCGGCGAACACGTACGAGGTGGTCGACAGGCTCACCGCAAGAATCAGCGGCCCCAGCGTGATGGTCGCCCAGTAGATCAGCACCCGCTGCGCGAGCGGCCGCGGCGTGCGCACGCGCCAGATGTTGTTGAGCGTCTTGTCGATGGTGAGGATCAGCGCGATGGCGGTGATCAGCAGCACCACCAGGCCCGCGATGCCCAGCCCGCTGGCCTTGCTCGCGAACTGGTTCAGGTAGCCCAGCACCTGGCGCGCGATGTTGTCGGGAATCAGGCTCTCGATCAGCCAGCGCTGCAGGCGGCCCTGCATGGTGGCGAACATCGGGAACACGGTGAACAGCGCGAGCGCCACCGTGAAGAACGGCACCATGGCGATGGTCGTGGTGAAGGTCAGGCTGCTGGCCGTGAGGCCGAGGCGGTCTTCGCGGAAACGCTCGCCCAATACCGCGGCGGTGTTGCGCCAAGGAAAGCGCGAAAGATCCCTCCAAAGCTGCCTGCGATTCATGGCCGGTATCATGCCATCCGCTCTTTCCCGAGACGCGCCACACCCGGTGCGCCTCCCCCTCTCTCTTTCGCCGCCACCGTGTCCGACACCCCACTCCCGCCCTCTTCCGTCCGCGCCACCCGATGGGCCGCCGTGGGCAGCCTCGTCGGCCTGATCGTGCTGGGCCTGGCCTGGGAGCTGTGGCTGGCGCCGCTGCGCCCGGGCGGCTCGCTGCTGGCGCTGAAGGTGCTGCCGCTGGTCATTCCGCTCGCGGGGCTCTACAAGAACCGCATGTACACCTACCGCTGGGTCAGCCTGATGATCTGGCTCTACTTCACCGAAGGCGTGGTGCGCGCCTGGAGCGACACCAACGGCGTGGGACAAATCCTTGCGCTCGTCGAGGTGCTGCTGTGCCTCGTGCTCTTCGCGGCCTGCGCGTGGCATGTGCGCCTTCGCCTGCGCCACGCCAAGGCCGCTGCTGCTGCCCGTCCCCTGGAGGCTTCCGCCCAATGACCACCTCTTCTTCCCTCATCGACCAACTGCGCGCCATCGTCGGCGCCACGCACGTGCTGACCGAGGGCGACCTCGCGGCCTACGAGCAGGACTGGCGCAAGCGCGCACGCGGCAAGTCGCTCGCCGTGGTGCGCCCGGCCAATGCACAGCAGGTGGCCGACGTGGTCAAGGCCTGCGCCGCAGCCGGCACGGCCGTCATTCCACAGGGCGGCAACACCGGCCTGGCGGTCGGCTCCATTCCCGACGACAGCGGCACGCAGGTGGTGCTGAGCCTGCAGCGCCTGAACGCCATCCGCAACATCGACGCCGCCAACCTCACGATGACCGTCGAGGCGGGCTGCATCCTGCAGACGCTGCAAGAGACCGCCGAGAAGGCCGGCTACCTGTTCCCCCTGAGCCTGGCGGCCGAGGGCAGCTGCACCATCGGCGGCAACCTCGCGACCAACGCGGGCGGCACGCAGGTGGTGCGCTACGGCAACACGCGCGACCTGTGCCTGGGCCTGGAAGTGGTCACACCGCAGGGCGAGATCTGGGAAGGCACGAGCGGCCTGCGCAAGGACAACACGGGCTACGACCTGCGCGACCTGATCGTCGGCAGCGAAGGCACGCTGGGCGTCATCACCGCGGCGACCATGAAGCTGTACCCGCTGCCCGCCGCGCAGCTCACGGCCTGGGCAGCAGTGCCTTCGCTCGACCATGCGGTCACGCTGCTGGGCCTGGCGCACAAGCACCTGGGCTCGGGCCTCACGGGCTTCGAGGTGATGGGCAAGTTCGCGCTGAGCCTGGTCGACAAGCACATGCCGCAGCTGCGCGTGCCCTTCATCGCCGACGAGGCCGTGCCCTACTGCGTGCTGCTCGAGAACTCCGACAGCGAGTCCGAGGACCACGCCCGCGCGCGCTTCGAGGCGCTGCTCGAAACCGCCTTCGAAGACGGCTGCGTGACCGACGCGGTGGTGGCCGAGAACCTCACGCAGGCGCACCAGCTCTGGCACATCCGCGAGAGCATTCCGCTCGCGCAGGCCGAGGAAGGGCTGAACATCAAGCACGACATCTCGATCCCTGTGTCGCGCATTCCCGCCTTCGTGGAAGCCACCGACGCCCTGCTGAAACGCGAGATCGCCGGCGTGCGGCTCGTGAACTTCGGCCACCTGGGCGACGGCAACCTGCACTACAACGTGCAGGCGCCCGAGAACATCGACACCAAGGCCTTCCTGAAAAACGAGGAAGAGCGCATCAACACGCTGGTCTACGACGCGGTCGAGCAGTTCGGCGGCTCGTTCTCGGCCGAGCATGGCGTGGGCTCGCTCAAGGTCGACAAGCTCGAGAAGCACAAGTCGCCGGTGGCGCTGGAGATGATGCGGGCGATCAAGCGCGGGCTCGACCCGAAGAACATCCTGAACCCGGGGCGCGTGATCCGGGTCTAGCCCGGAAAGTCTTCGCCGCGCAGCTCGATCGGCTGCCCATGCGGCGTGCGCTCCGCCGCATGGTCCCAGGCGTGGCGGTAGCGGGCCAGCTCGTCGCCGGAACTCGCACCCTTGCGCGCCACGAGGTTTTCGAGCGCGGCGAGCCAGTGGCGGTAGTAGGTGTCGCCCGTGTCCGGGTCGCCCGCGGCTTGCGCGGCGCTGATCTGCGTGGCCAGCGCCTCGGCCCATTCGACCCAGCTGAACAGCCCGCGCTCGTGCAGCGCGAGCGTCATCGCAAAGGCCTGCGCCTCCCACGGTTCCCTGAACACCGGCCCGTCGGCGTCGCGCGGCATGCCCGGAGCGAGTGCGAGCGGCGGCATGTCGTTCGCCTTCATGCCGCGGGCTCCAGGTAGCTTTCCCACGCATCGACCGATACCGCGAGGTTCTGGCGCGGCGCGGCGTCGCCCCACAGCTCGGCTTCGGCGAAGACCACGGTGTAGAGCCATTGCGGCTGCTCGCCCAGGCCCTGCGCATTCGCATCGGCGAACACGTGCGCGCCGTGGATGTGCTCGATCGTGCCGCGCTTGCCCTGCACATAGGCCGGCAGGCGCGTGTGGTGGTCGACGCGCCCGAGGTGCATGCGCACGGCCTGCCCGACCGCAAAGCGCGCGGGCGCCGATGCGGGGCGTTCGGTACCCGAGCCCTTGGCGAGCACGGCGGGCACGTTCGCGGCCTGCAGCACGCGGGCGACCGGCGCGGCCGGATGGTGCATCTGCCCGGACGCGATCTCGTCCGCGAAGACCTGCCCGCGCTGCAGCATCAGCTGCTCCAGCGCGCCGAGCCAGATCTGGTAGTAGCTCAGGTCGCGGTAATCGGGCAGCGTTTCGCGCGCGGCGCGGCTGGTGTCGATGTTCCAGGAGCCGGTGGCGCCCATGGCCAGGGTGAGCGCCAGCGCGCGCGGCTCCCAGGCGCCATGGAACAGCTCGCCCTCGGGTTCGGGCGTGACAGGGCCGAAGCCGGGTTGTCCGCCGAGGTCGGCGTGCGTCGTGTAGGTCATGTCGTGCTCCTTGCCGACGGCGCCTCGACCACGCGCGTGCCGATCATCGAATCGCGCGAGACCAGCGCGGCGAGTTCGTCTTCGCTCCAGCCCTCGGTGCCGACGGGCCGCTGCGGGATCACGAGGTAGCGCACTTCGGCGGTCGAGTCCCAGACGCGGATGCGCGTGGTCTCGGGCAAGGTGGTGCCGAAATCGGCCAGCACGCCGCGCGGGTCTTTCACGGCGCGCGAGCGGTAGGGCGCGCTCTTGTACCAGGTGGGCGGCAGGCCGAGCACGGGCCAGGGGTAGCAGCTGCACAGGGTGCAGACGACCATATGGTGCTGCTCGTCGGTGTTGGCCACGGCCACCATGTGCTCGCCCTGTCGGCCCGTATAGCCCAGCGAGGCGATAGCCGCCGTGGCATCGGCCATCAGCCATTCATGGAACTTGCGGTCGACCCAGGCCCGCGCCACCACCCGTGCGCCGTTGCGCGGGCCGATGCGGGTCTGGTAGGTGTCGATCAGCGCATCGAGCGCGGCGGGGTCGATGTAGCCTTTTTGCGTGAGCACGCTTTCGAGGGCGCGCACGCGCAGGTCCATCTCGCCGAGTTCGCTGCTGTGGTCGTGGGAATGGTCGTGGGAGTGGTCATGGCCGGTCATCGGCCGATGCTAGCGCCGCCCCGTAAAATTCCCAACATGACCCTCCCAGCCCGCCCCGTCCGCTCCCAGTACGAAGATTTCATGCGCCACGTCGACACGCACGGCGTGTTCAAGAGCGACCGCACGGGCACCGGCACCAAGAGCGTGTTCGGCCACCAGATGCGCTTCGACCTGAACGAGGGCTTTCCGCTGGTGACCACGAAGAAGGTGCACCTCAAGTCCATCATCCAGGAACTGCTGTGGTTCCTGACCGGCTCCAGCAACAACAACTGGCTCAAGGAGCGCGGCGTCACCATCTGGGACGAATGGGCGCGCGAAGACGGCGACCTGGGCCCCGTGTACGGCGTGCAGTGGCGCAGCTGGCCCACGCCCGACGGCGGACACATCGACCAGATCTCCGACGTCATCAAGACGCTGAAGAGCAACCCCGACTCGCGCCGCATCATCGTGAGCGCCTGGAACGTGGCCGAGCTGTCGAAGATGGCGCTCATGCCTTGCCATGCCTTCTTCCAGTTCTACGTGGCACCGCCGCAGGCCGAGGGCGAGCGCGGCAAGCTCAGCTGCCAGCTCTACCAGCGCAGCGCCGACATCTTCCTGGGCGTGCCCTTCAACATCGCGAGCTACGCGCTGCTCACGCACATGGTGGCGCAGCAGTGCGACCTCGACGTGGGCGACTTCATCTGGACCGGCGGCGACTGCCACATCTACAGCAACCACGCCGAGCAGGTGAAGCTGCAGCTCAGCCGCACGCCTTTCCCCTACCCCACGCTGAACATCAAGCGCAAGCCCGATTCGATCTTCGACTACCAGTACGAAGACTTCGAAGTGCTGGACTACAAGCACGGCGATCCGATCAAGGCGCCGGTGGCGGTGTGATGCCGATGCGCCGTGCGGCTGCCTCGCCCAGCCTGAGCGACGCGCGGTGACGGTGGCGGCCCAGGCTCAGCCCCACCCATTCAGCCAGCGTGCGACGCTGGCAACGCTCGCCGTGCTGGCCGAGCTGACTTTCGTCGGCGCCTCGATGCTGGGCTGGCTTCCCTTGATCATCCTGCAGGGCGTCTTTCTCGGCCCCGTGGTGGCCACCGCCACCGGCGCTGCCTTCACCCTGATGACCTGGTGGATCGTCCAGCCGACGGTTTCAATCACCGGCACGGCGCTGCCCCGGGACAAGGCGCCCACCTTCTTCCGCGCGCTCGACGATCTCCGACAGCAGCTCGACGCACCGTCGATCGACCACGTCGTGCTGATCGACGAACCCAATGCCGCCGCCTACCAGTCCGGCGGCTTTCTGGCCCTGGCCGGTGGCCGGCGCACCCTGATGCTCGGCGTGCCGCTGCTCAAGCTGCTGTCCGACCGGGAACTGCTGGCGGTGGTCGCGCACGAGCTCGGTCACTTCTCGCGCCGCCATGGCCGGCTCGGGCACTGGATCTACAACGTGCGCGCCAAGTGGGACATCTATCTCGACAGCAATCCCGCACGCGACGGGGGCATCGATCGGTTGCGCCGCTGGATCGCGTCGGGCTTCCTGCCGCGCTTCATCCGGATGTCCGCGAGCTGGTCGCGCGCCTGCGAGTTCGAAGCCGATGCGCTCGCGGCCCAGGCCACGAGCGGCGCCGATCTCGCGCGAGCGTTGACCAAGCTCGAAATCACCGACAGCTTGATGCGATCGGACCTGCGTACCCGATTGGGCGAACTGCAGGCCGAATCGATCGATGCGCCACGGACCTTCTGGAACGTCGTCCGGGAATTCGTGCGCGACACGGGCACCGCTCAGCTGGAAGCAGCCCTCGCCGATGTGCGCCGCCGCCCGCCCCGGCGCAACGACAGCCATCCCGCGCTCGACGACCGCGCTCAGGCACTCGGCCAATCGGTCGCCATCCCCCACTGGACCGAGCCCGTCTGTGCCGGCGAACTCCTGTTCGGCGCCAACTGGGCCACCGAACTGGCAGCCGCCAACGCACGCTGGCACGAAAAGACGGCGCCCACCTGGCGGCTTCAGCATCTGAAGCTGGCGGCCCTGCAGGCGCAACAATGGCCTACGGGCGCGCCCGGCGGCGATGGCCACGCGCTCGAGCGTCTGCTCGCGGACGATGCGATCAATGCAACGGACGAAAGCCTGGCGAGTCTGGAGCGCCACGCCCAAGCGCACCCATCCGATGCGCTGGCGCAATACGGGCTGGGCCGCGCGCTGCTCCAGCGCGCCCGCACCGAGGGCATCGAGCAGGTGCGCAGCGCCATCCGTCTGGACAAGCGCCTGGCCGTGGCGGGCTACGGTGAGATCCTCGGGCATCTGCATGCGCATGGCACTGAAGCCGAGATTCGCGAATTCACCAAACGACTGGACCTCGCCGCGGAAAAGCTGGACAAGATCCGGGAAAAACTCTGGCGCCATCTGTTGAAAGAGCCCCTGAACGCGCCACCCCTCTGGGCAGCGCAGCTGCTCTCCAAGGCGATCGACGAAGACGACGCCATCGACGGCTGCTGGGCAGTCCGCACCGACATCGCGAACGAGGCGGAGCTGGTGTTCACCGTGAACATCCTGGTCGTGCGCGTGCGCCATGCAAAACTGACCGTCGAAGAAGCCAACGAAGACGTGCTCATCGAACGGTACGCGTCCTACCTCGGAACGCTTTTCCCTCACAATGAACTGGCGCGCGTGCGCGTGTTCTTCGACACGGAAGTCATGAGTCCACGCCTCCTGGAGCGCTTCGCACAAGTCCCTGGCTGCGAGATCCGCACGCCGACCGTACCGATCAACGTGGGCCTGATCAAGATCGATTCGCTCTGATTCCGACGAAACTGCCGTACCTGCCATGAACATTCACCTGATCTTCGCGCGCGCCGCCAATGGCGTGATCGGCGCGAACAACACCATTCCCTGGCACCTGCCGGAGGACATGGCGCACTTCAAGCAGCAGACGCTGGGCGCGCCGGTGATCATGGGCCGCAAGACCTGGGACTCGCTGCCGCCGCGCTTTCGTCCGTTGCCGGGCCGCCAGAACATCGTGATCACGCGGCAGGCCGACTGGGCCGCCGATGGCGCACAGCGTGTGGGCAGCGTGCAGGAGGCGATCGCGCTGTGCGAAACGCTGAAGCTGCCCGATGCCTGGGTCATCGGCGGCGCACAGATCTACGCCGAAGCCGAACCACTGGCCCAACGCGCGGTGGTCACCGAGATCGCACGCGACTACGAAGGCGACGCGCATGCCCCCGTGCTCGACGCCGCCGTGTGGCGCGAGACGCAGCGCGAGTCGCACGTCTCGGCCAAGGACGGCCTGCCCTTCAGCTTCGTGACCTACGAACGCGTCACTGCATGACGATCAAGCACCGCGCGCCCGGTACCTCGCCACAACTGTCGCGGCGCACCGTGCTGGCCGGTGCCGCCCTGCTCGCCGGCCTCGCGCCGCTGCAGGCCCTGCATGCTGCCGGGCCGCTGGAGTCGGACGAAGAGGCGCTGTTCATGCCCGGCACCGCGCGCCCCACGGCCGATGGCCGGCTCGAGGTCGACGTGCATGCCTGGGTGTTCGAGCGCGAGCACCGCTGGGGCCTGGACGCCGCGCTCGCGCGCTACCTCGGCATGAACCTGAAGAAGCTCACGCCGGCCGCGCGGCTGCGCTTCAGCCAGCGCACCGCGCTGTTCCATGCCGAGTCGGAAGAAGACAAGGTGATCGACGTCGTCTTCGACGGCTCGGCCACGCGCCTCACGATGCCGCCCACGGGCGCCGACGGCCGCAGCAATCTGCGCGCGGTCGTCGAGGCCTCGCACATCCCGGCGTCGCAGGAGTGGCTGCCCTTCCATGGCGTGACCGGTCCGGGCGAGCTGCTGCCGCGCTTTCGCGGCCGTGCGCAGATCGTGCCGGCGCAAGGCGTGTCGGTCATCTCGGACATCGACGACACCATCAAGCGCACGCAGGTGCGCGACCGGCGCGAGATGCTGCTGAACACCTTCGCGCGCCGCTTCGAGGCCGCGCCGGGCATGGCGGCGCACTACCGCGCGCTGGCGCAGGCGCCCGGCACGCGCTTTCACTACCTCTCGGGCAGCCCGATCCAGCTGTACCCCGCGCTCACCGACTTCATTCGCGACGCCGACTTCCCCGCCGGCAGCATGCACCTGCGCGAGAGCACGACGTGGCGCACGCTGATCCCCAGCGCCGAGGATTCGCGCGCACACAAGCTCGGCGTGATCGAGCGGCTGCTGGCCGAATTTCCGCAGCGCCGCTTCCTGCTCGTGGGCGATTCGGGCGAGGCCGACCCCGAGATCTACGCGCAGATGTTCCGCGCGCATCCGCAGCGCATCGACGGCATCGTGATCCGCGACGTGACCGACGAGAACCGGCTGTCCGATCGCTACCGCGCCACCTTCGAAGGCATCGAGCCCGTGGTCTGGCACCTGCTGCGGCCCGACACCACCGCCTGGCCGATTCAACCGGCCAATCGATAGCGGCGGCTCACGCCGCCCGCGCGCCCAGCCAGCGCCGGTAGCGCTTCGTCAGCCGCTTCGTGCGCAACTGGTCGAGCACCAGGGTCAGGAACGGCGAATGCGCGGGCGCTGCGTTGCGCCCCGGGCGCAGCGTGCGCAGCCGGCGCTTCACCAGCGCCATGCGCGCCAGCGCGGCCATGACCTGGTCCTTCCAGTCGACCTGCGGGCTCTGCGCCGCCGCGTCTTCGCCCGCGCGCCAGCGTGCGGGCAGGTCGGGCGCCACGGCCAATGCGGTGGCCATGCCCACCACGGCGACGCCTTCTCCCAGCACCCGTTCGGCGACGGCGCGGCGCACGATGCCGCCCGTGGTCATGACCGGCATGCGCGCCTCGGCGGCCAGCTCCCGGGCGAACTCCAGGAAGTAGGCCTCGCGCGCCAACGTGCGGCCGTCGGCGGTGCGTCCCTGCATCGCCGGGCTCTCGTAGCTGCCGCCCGACAGTTCGACCAGGTCCACGGCCTCGTCGTTGAGCCAGCGGATGACCTGCTTCGCATCGTTCTCCGAGAAGCCGCCGCGCTGGAAGTCGGCGGAGTTGAGCTTCACGGCCACGGCGAAGCCAGGCGCCACGCGGGCCCGCACGGCACGCACCACGTCGAGCAGAAAGCGCGCGCGGTTCTCCAGGCTGCCGCCCCAGGCATCGGTGCGCTGGTTGGTCAGCGGCGACAAGAACTGCGAGAGCAGGTAGCCATGCGCCGCATGCACCTGCACGCCGGTGAAGCCCGCGCGCTCGGCGGCCTGCGCCGTGGCGGCGAAGCGGTCGACGGTCTCGGCGATCTCCGCCTCGCTCATCGCCTTGGGTTGCACGAAAAGCTTGCTGTGCTTGCCCAGGTCGAGCGCCACCGACGACGGCGCCCACGCCGTGCCGCCCATGTTGATCTGCACCTGGCGACCCGGATGGTTGATCTGCATCCACACCTGCGCGCCGCCGCTGCGCGCGGCCGCGGCCCATTCGCTGAAGCGCTCGAGCGGCGTGCCGGCTTCGAGCACGACGCCGCCTGGGCCGGTGAGCGCGCGGCCGTCGATCATCACGTTGCCCGTGAGGATCAGGCCCGCCCCGCCCTGCGCCCAGACGCGGTACAGGTCGTGCAGCGCCGCGCCCGGCAGCTGCCCGGCGTCGGCCATGTTTTCCTCCATGGCGGCCTTGGCCAGGCGGTTGGGCAGGACGCTCCCGTTGGGCAGGGTCAGCGGCAGGAAAAGCGGCGAGGAGTTCACGATGAGGACCGGGTGGTGGAGTGGAAAAACCCGATGCTAAGATTAAAGCCAACTTGAAGGTCAAGCGATATGAAGATCGGTGAACTGGCAGACAAGACCGGCATGGCGCCCTCGGCCATCCGCTTCTACGAGCAAAGCGGCCTGCTGCCCGCGCCCGAGCGCGGCGCCAATGGGTACCGCGTCTACACCGAGGCCGCGCTCAAGCGGCTGCAGCTGATCCAGATCGCGCAGAACCTCGGCTTCTCGCTGGACAGCCTGCGCAGCGCCTTCGCGGGCTGCGAGGTCTTCTCGGGGGACGACCTGCTCGAGCGGCTCGACGGCCGCGTGCGCGAAATCGACCAGCTCATGGCCGGCCTGCGCGCGCAGCGGCGCGACCTGACCGACCTGCGCACCACATTGCGCCAGACCTGGGCCGATGGCGAATGCATGGACCCCGCCACGCTGGCCGAAAGCATGGCTACGACCAGAAACAAAGTGGCACGTCCTTCGCGCCCGCAGAAAGAACTGGAAACTTCGGTACACGCCTCGAAAGGCATGCGCGGCGCAGGGTTTAGACAGCGCTAATTGTTTGTGCGCACAATGTCCTGACCGCCCTCCCCTCAACACAAGGAGACGACCCATGTCCATGGAATTTCTTCGGACCCTCGCCGAGCAGAAATTGCCATACGTCCTCCACACGCCCGCAGACATCGACAGGCTGCGCGTGCTGCGTGCCGCCGATCTCGTGACTGCCTTCATTCCGCCGTCGGAGCACGCGCCCGACGAGCGCGCGATCCATCAGCTGGCCCAGGTGGAATCGATCACCGCGAAGGGTCGCCTCGCCCTGAACAAGGCGACCTCTTCGTTCATCGAACTCTGAGGCGCCACGTCCGCTCGGGCAACGCTCAGACCACGCCCTGCGCCAGCATCGCATCGGCCACGCGCACGAAGCCGGCGATGTTCGCGCCATCGACGTAGCTCACGCTGCCGTCGGCGCGCGAACCGTAGTGCAGGCACGACTCGTGGATGCCCTGCATGATCTGCAGCAGGCGCGCATCGACCTCGTCGCGCGTCCATGACAACCGCGCCGCGTTCTGGCTCATCTCCAGGCCCGACGTGGCCACGCCGCCCGCGTTGCTGGCCTTGCCCGGCGCGTACAGCACGCCGTGGCCTTCGAGCACCTTCACGGCCTCCATGGTCGAGGGCATGTTGGCGCCTTCGGCCACGCACACCACGCCGTTCTTCACCAGCGTGCGCGCGTCTTCCTCGTTGAGCTCGTTCTGCGTGGCGCTGGGCAGTGCCACGTCGACCGGCACGTGCCACGGCGTGGCACCGGCCACGAAACGGGTGCCGGTGCGCTCGGCGTAGTCGCTCACGCGGCCGTAGAGGTGGTTCTTCACGTCCATCAGCACGGCCAGCTTCTCGGGCGTGAAGCCTTCCTCGTCGACCACGGTGCCGCTCGAATCGGACACGGTGACCACCTTGGCGCCCAGCGCCATGGCCTTCTCGATGGTGTACTGCGCCACGTTGCCCGCGCCCGAGACGCTCACGCGCAGGCCGTCGAAGCTGCGGCCCTTGCGCTTGAGCATTTCCTGCGCGAAGTAGACGTTGCCGTAGCCGGTGGCCTCGGGGCGGATCAGCGAACCGCCGAAGCTCAGGCCCTTGCCGGTGAACACGCAGTCGGCGCGGTTGGTGAGCTTCTTGACCATGCCGGCCATGAAGCCGACCTCGCGCCCGCCCACGCCCACGTCGCCCGCCGGCACGTCGGTGTCGGAGCCCACGTGGCGGAACAGCTCGGTCACGAGCGCCTGGCAGAAGCGCATCACCTCGCCCTGGCTCTTGCCCTTGGGGTCGAAGTCGGCGCCGCCCTTGCCGCCCCCCATGGGCAGCGTGGTCAGCGCATTCTTGAAGGTCTGCTCGAAGGCCAGGAACTTGAGGATCGACAGGTTCACCGAGGGGTGGAAGCGCATGCCGCCCTTGTAGGGGCCGATGGCCAGGCTGTGCTGGATGCGGAAGCCGCGGTTGACCTGCACCTCGCCGTGGTCGTCCACCCAGGACACGCGGAACATGATCACGCGCTCGGGCTCCACCAGCCGCTCCAGCAGGCTGTGGCTCGTGTACTTGGGGTGCTTCTCGATGTAGGGCCACAGGCTCTCCATCACTTCGGTCACGGCCTGCAGGTACTCGGGCTGTCCGGGGTTGCGTTGTGCGACGTGTGCGAGGAACCCCCCGACGGATGCGTGCTTCATTCCAATCAATCCTCTGTTTTCCAAAACGGTGCATAACCTTATGCGAATCCTGCATTTTGCCGGATCGGAGAACCAGATTGAGGCGCAAAGCCCTAACAAGGTGCGTTGTTTGGGGCGCGTGACGTGATGAGGCCCCAACTTGGAACATCGCCGGAGCGCACCGGCGCACGCAAAAAACGGTCAGAATCCCGCCCCGCGCGCCCTCCCGCACGGCCCGTCTCGGAATTCAAAGATGCAGATCAGCTACCGCTTCCAGTTCTCGCAGGCGCATGTGCTCACCGGCTTCCTGCGCAACCTGCAGCAGGTCTGGTGGGTCCGGTTCAAGTGGCCGTTGGCGCTGCTGTTTGCCCTGGCCCTGGCCGTGTGCGTCTACGAAGGGTTGCCCATCCTGGCGGTCGTTTTCGCGGTCGGCATCGCGCTGCTGCTGAGCGCGCCGGCCATCGCCCGGCTGGCCCTCCATCGCTTCAGGAAGAGCCCCTTCTACAACGACGAGATCGACTTCTCGCTGTCGGAGAGCGGCTCCCACGCACGGGGCCGCCACAGCGAGGTGCGCCACGGCTGGGAGGCCTACACCAAGGCCCGCCGCTTCAAGGACGGCCTGCTGCTGTGCCACGGCCCGGACGCCTTCCACTGGTTGCCCGATGCGGCCGCGGCCGATCCGGCCGCCATTGCAGCGGCGCAGCAGCTCGCACGCGCGCGCATCCGGGACTACCGCGAGCTCTGACCGGGAACCGGGGACGATGAAGGCAAGGCGCCCCGGATCAACGGCACGCCCGCCTGCTACTTGCGCGCCTTCTCGATCTCCGCCATCAGTTCCTTGACGGTGGCCTCGCCGACCGAGGCCGTGTACTTGTCGATCACCGGCTTCACCTTGGCGCGCAGCTTCGCCATTTCTTCGGGTGGCAGTTCGGAGACCGTCATGCCGGCCTTCTTGAGCGCATCGAGCGCGCTGTCGGCGGCGCCGCGCGAGGCCTGGCGCTGGAACGTGGTCGCCTCCGCGGCGGCCTCGTTGACGATCTTCTTTTCGTCGGCACTCATGCCGTCCCAGGTCTTGCGGCTGATCAGCAGCGCCTGCGGGTTGTAGATGTGGCGGGTCTGGGTAATGTACTTCTGCACTTCCGCGAACTTGGACGACAGGATGGTCGTGTTCGGGTTCTCCTGGCCGTCGACCGCCTTCTGGTCGAGCGCGGGGTACAGCTCGGGGAACGGCAGCGGCGTGGCGTTGGCGCCCAGCGCGCTGAACATGTCGATGTAGATCGGCGACTGGATCACGCGGATCTTCAGGCCCGCGATGTCGTCGGCCTTGACGATCGGACGCTTGCTGTTCGTCAGGTTGCGAAAGCCCAGGTCCCAGTAGCCCAGGCCGTGCAGCGCCTTGTCCTCCAGCTTGGCCATCAGCTTCTGGCCGAAGGGGCCGTCGGTGACGACGTCGGCTTCCTTGCCGCTGTTGAAGAGGAACGGGAAGTCGTAGGCCGCGAACTCCTTCACCTGCGCCGACAGGATGCCGGCGTTGAGCACGGTCATCTCCACCGTGCCGCCCTGCAGTGCCGACACCGTCTGCAGGTCGCCGCCCAGCGTGCCGCCCGGGAACAGCTTCACGGTGAGCTTGCCGCCCGACTTCGCGGCCACGAGGTCGGCGAACTTCTGCGCGCCCTGCGCCTGCGGATGGCCGGCCTGGTTCTGGAACGCGAACTTGATGGTGCGCTCCTTGAGCTGCGCGAACGCACCTGGGGCGGCGAACGCGAGGGCCGCCGCCATGGCGGCCAGCAGCAGGGTGCGCTTCGAATGCTTCGTCTTCATGGTGATGTCTCCTTCTCTTTTTGGGGGTGGTGAAACCGGCAGGGCCTACGCCCTCTTCTTGAACAACGCCGAGGCCCCGCTGGCGCGCGCCACCTCTTCGGCGGCCTGGCACAGCGCCGGTCCCAGCGCTTCCATGCGCTGCGGCGTGAGCCGCACCGACGGGCCCGCGATGGTGACGACCCCGATCGCCGTGCCGTCGGCGCCGAACACGGGCGCGGCCATGGCGGTCATCGCGGGGGCGAACACCTCGTTGATCATGCTGAAGCCGCGCTGGCGCGCCGCCTTCACGAAAGCCATCACGGCCTTGAGCGACGTGGGGGCCTTGGGGCCGTAGTCCTCGGGCTTGCCCAGCCCCTTCTTGGCGACGAGCGCCATCGCATCGTCCTCGCCCATGGTCGACAACCACGCATGCCCGGCTGCGCTGCACGAGAGCGCCACCGACAGGCCCATGTCGGGGTCGTAGCGCAGGCCATGCGTGGCGCCTTGGGCCTTGGCGACGAAAGTCAGGTCTTCGCCATCGACCACCGCCAGGCGCACGAGCTCGCCCGAGGTCGAGGCCAGCTGGTCGAGCAGCGGCTGCGCGATGTCGACGATGCCCGAGCGGCTGAGGAACGACAGGCTGATCGAGACCAGCTTGATGGTCAGCACGTAGTGGCCGTCGCGCGCCTCCTGCCGCACGTAGCCGCAGCGAATGAGCTCCGCGAGCAATCGGTGCGATGCACTCAATGGAATCTGCAATTCGCTGGCCAACGCCGACAGCGCGCATCCCTCGGGATGCTCCGCCAGATGTTCCAGCACCTTGAAGCTGCGTTCCAGTATTCCGCTCATTTCGTCCTCCAGATGTCGTCTCGTCAACGCGGGCGATGCGGCCCGCCACTCAGGGTCCGCCAGCGTAGCAGAACTCGGGGAAGGGATTTCCATTATGGAAATTCTTTCCAACAAAAATACGATCGCCTCCGTCCGGCATTTTTTCCTTCCCCCTTTCTTCCTTCCCGCCTGAGGACCCTTCGTGAAACTTCTTCGTATGCTTGCCGTGGCCGGCCTGTGCGCCGGCCTCACCGCCCCGTCGTGGGCGCAGCAGGAGCGCGTGATCCGCTTCGGCCACCTGAACAACGCCGACCACCCCGTGAGCTTCGGCGTCAAGCGCTTTGCCGAACTCCTGTCGGCCAAGAGCGGCGGCAAGATGAAGGTCCAGGAGTTCCCCGCCTCCCAGCTGGGCAACGAGATGCAGCAGCAGTCGGCCTTGCAGGGTGGTGTGCAACAGATGTCTGCGCCGGCCACCACATCGCTCGCCGGCATCGTCAAGGAGTTCGGCCTGGTCGACTTCCCCTTCTCGGTGAACAACTTCGCGCAGGCCGATGCGCTGCTCGACGGCCCGTTGGGCCAGGCGCTCATCGCCAAGCTCCCCGAGAAGGGCCTCGTCGCCCTGGGCTACTGGGACCTCGGGTTTCGCAACGTCACGAACAGCAAGCGCCCCATCGCCAAGCCTGAAGACCTCGAGGGTCTGAAGATCCGCGTGATCCCCAATCCCGTGTTCCTCGAAACCTTCAAGGCCTTCAAGGCCAACCCGGTGCCGATGCCCTTTGCCGAGCTGTACGGCGCCCTCGAAGCCAAGGCGGTCGATGGCCAGGAGAACCCCTATGCGGTGATCCTGTCGAACAAGTTCTACGAAGTGCAGAAGTTCGTCAGCGCCACCAACCACGTGTACGCCGCCAACATCGTGCTGGTGAGCAAGAAGTTCTGGGACTCGCTCACGCCGGCCGAACAGAAGATGATGAACGACGCGGCCAACGAGGCACGCGGCTACCAGCGCCAGGTCAGCCGAGCCGCCGCGCAAAAGGCGGTGGGCGACCTGCAGGCCAAAGGCGCGCAGTTCAACGAACTCAGCGCCGCCGAGCAAAAGCGCATGCGCGACATCGCCAAGCCCGTCGTCGACAAGTTCGCCGCACAGTACGACCCCGCCATCGTCAAGCTCTACAACGACGAGCTCGTGCGCATCCGCAAGTAAGCCAGCCCGTCCCTCACCGAAGCTCCCCATGAAGATCCTCGTTCTCCACGGCCCCAACCTCAACCTGTTCGGTCGCCGCGAACCGCACATCTACGGCAAGACCACGCTCGCCGAAATCAACGCGCAGTTGCAGGCCCTTGCCGGCGAACTCGGCGTGACGCTGGACACCATCCAGTCGAACCACGAAGGCGACCTGATCGACTTCCTGCACACCCACATCGACGATGCGCAGGGCGCGCTGGTGAACCCCGCCGGCCTCACGCAGCACGGCGTGCCGCTGCACGACGCGATCAAGGCCATGCCGTTCCCGACCATCGAGGTCCACATGTCCAACATCGCCGCGCGCGAGGCATGGCGCGCGCATTCGATCATCTCGCCGGCGGTGAAGGGCACGGTCCAGGGCCTGGGCCCGCTGTCGTACCTGGCCGCGTTGCGCGCGCTGGTCGACATGCAGCGCCAGGCGCAGGCTCAAGTCCAGGCGCAGGCCTCCGCATGACCCGCTGGCTCGACCGGTGCTGCACCGGCATCGAGGCGCTGATCGCGGCCGCGCTCGCGGTCATGGTCGTGCTCGTGTTCGGCAACGTGGTGCTGCGCTACGGCTTCAACTCGGGCATCACCGTGTCCGAGGAAATCTCGCGCTGGCTCTTCATCTGGATGACCTTCCTGGGCGCCGTGGTGGCGCTGAAGGAGCACGGCCACCTGGGTGTCGACATGGTGGTGCAGAAGCTGCCCCCCATCGGCAAGAAGATCTGCCTGGCCGTCGGCCATGCAGTCATGCTCTACATCGTCTGGCTGCTGCTGCAGGGCAGCATCGCGCAGGCGCGCATCAACTGGGACGTGACGGCGCCCGTCACCGGCGCGTCGATGGCCATCGTCTACGCCGCGGGCATCGTGTTCTCGGTGCTGGCCGGGCTCATCCTGGCGCTCGACCTGCTGCGCCTGCTCACGGGCCGCATCGCCGACCATGAACTGGTGATGGTGCAGGAGTCGGAAGAAGCGGTGCAGCTGCAGCAGATCCTGGGTTCGCAAGACGCCAAGGAACCGGGGGCACGGCCATGACCATCGTTGTTTTCGTCGGCTCGCTGTTGCTTGCCATGGCGATGGGCATTCCCATCGCCTTCTCGTTGCTGGCCAGCGGTGTCGCGCTGATGTGGCACCTCGACCTGTTCGACGCGCAGATCCTCACGCAGAACGTGATCGGCGGCGCCGACAGCTTTCCGCTGCTGGCCGTGCCCTTCTTCATGCTCGCGGGCGAGATCATGAACGTGGGCGGCCTGTCCAAGCGCATCGTCGACTTCGCGCTCGCGCTCGTGGGCCACGTGAAGGGCGGCCTGGGCTACGTGACCATCATGGCCGGCTGCCTGCTGTCGGCGCTCTCGGGCTCGGCCGTGGCCGACGCCGCCGCGCTCACCGCGCTGCTGCTGCCGATGATGGTGCGCGCGGGCCACGACAAGCCGCGCGCGGCCGGCCTCATTGCAGCCACCGGCGTGATCGGCCCCGTGATCCCGCCGAGCATCGGCCTCGTGATCTTCGGCGTGGCGGCCAACGTGTCGATCTCCAAGCTGTTTCTCGCGGCCATCGTGCCCGGGCTGCTGATCGGCGGCGCGCTATGGATCACCTGGGCCTGGCTGGTGCGGCGCGAAAAGATCGTGCCGCCGCCGCGCAAGTCGTCGGCCGAGATCGCCGCCGCCTTCCGCAACGCGCTGTGGGCGCTGATGCTGCCGGTGATCATCCTCGTGGGCCTGCGCATGGGCGTGTTCACGCCCACCGAGGCCGCGGTGGTGGCCGCCGTGTACGCGCTGTTCGTGTCGACGGTGGTGTACCGCGAGATCACCTGGAAAGACCTGTACGCCATCTTCGTGAGCGCAGCCAAGACCAGCGCCATCGTGATGTTCCTGATCGCCGCGGCGATGGTGAGCGCCTGGCTCATCACGGTGGCCGACCTGCCCTCGAAGATCGTGGGCATGCTGCAGCCGTTCATGGGCAACCAGATGCTGCTCATGATCGCGATCATGGTGCTCGTGATGGTGGTGGGCACGGCGATGGACATGACGCCCACCATCCTCATCCTCACGCCGGTGCTCATGCCCGTGGTGAAGGCGGCCGGCATCGACCCCGTGTACTTCGGCGTGCTGTTCATCATCAACAACTCGATCGGGCTCGTCACGCCGCCGGTGGGCACGGTGCTCAACGTGGTGGCCGGCGTCGGCAAGATCTCGATGGACGACGTCACGCGCGGCGTGGTGCCGTTCATGCTGGCCGAGTTCGCGATCCTGTTCGTGATGGTGGCGTTTCCGCAGCTGGTGATCGTGCCGGCGCGGTGGTTCGGGGGCTGAGCCGATGCGCGCTATCTGTCTCGCCGCGCTCGCCCTGCTCGCGGCTTTGCCCGCGGCCGCACAAGACCCCGAGCGCGAGGTGCTGCCCGAGCAGCGCCAGCGACTGGCCTTCATCGCGCCCTCCGGCTTCGCGCCACTGGGCAGCGGCAAGATGGTGTTCAGCGCCTTTCACGTCACGACCGGCCAGGAGCTGTGGGTCACCGACGGCAGCAACGCCGGCACCACCCTGTTGAAAGACATCCGGCCGGGCTTCCGGGGGTCGTTCCCTGCCGGTCAGGTCGCGTTCAAGGGCCACGTCTACACCACGGCCACCGACGGCGCGAGCGGGCTCGAACTGTGGCGCACCGACGGCACCGCCGCCGGCACGACGCAGGTGATCGACCTGCGCCCCGGCGAGGAAGGCGCGATGCCCAACGAGCTGACCGTGTTCCGCGACGCGCTCTACTTCGTGGCCGACGACGGCCAGACCGGCTTCCAGGTGTGGAAGACCACTGGAGACGCGAAGAGCACCACGCGCGTGTCCGCCGTCGACGCCGGGCCGCGCGCCCTCACCCGCCAGCTCACCGTGGCCGGCCCGCGCCTGTTCTTCACCGCGACCACGCGCACGCACGGCCACGAACTCTGGGTGACCGACGGCTCGCCCGAGCACACACGCCTGGTGAAGGACATCCGCCCAGGCATCGAGGATGCGGGCATCCAGAACCTCACGGCCGTGGGCAACGACCTCTACTTCACCGCGCACGACGGCGAACACGGCGCCGAACTATGGAAGAGCGACGGCACCGAACACGGCACGCAGCTGGTGAAGGACCTGCGCCCCGGTGCCGCGCCTTCGCGACCGACGCACCTGGCGGTGCTGGGCCGCACGCTGTACTTCTCGGCCGACGACGGCGTGCACGGCATCGAGCTGTGGAAGACTGACGGCACGGCGAAGGGCACAGTGCTGGTGAAGGACATCCGCCCCGGCCCGGGCGGCGCCATGTCGAGCGCGATCGCCGTGATGGGCGGCAAGCTCTACTTCGCCGCGACCGACGGCGTGTCGGGCGCGGAGCTGTGGCGCAGCGACGGCACGGCGGCGGGCACGGTGCGCGTGAAGGACATCGCACCGGGCGCGGAGAACGGCTCGCCCGCGCGCTTCGCCGTCATCGGGGCGCGCCTGTGGTTCGCGGCGAATGGCGGCGGTGGCCGGGGCGTTGAGCCATGGACCAGCGACGGCACGCCCGCCGGCACGCGCGCCGTGGCCGACCTCGCCGCGGGCGAACGCCACGCGATGCCGCTGGGCTTTCGTGCGCTCGGCGACGCCGTGCTCTTCGTGGCCGACGACGGCCATGGCAACGACCGACTTTGGTCCTATCGCAAGAACGGCAAGGTGACGCTGATCGGCGATCCGCTCAAGGCGCGGCTGCGTTGAAGCCGAAGGCCTGCGTGGCCGCGTAGTCGCGCAAGGCCTGCTGCATGGCCGCGGCGATGGCGGGGTGCGTCGGGTCGTGGCCCGCGCCCTGCGCCCACTGCAGCGGCGCGCCCAGCACCTGCGCCAGCGCCTGAGCGCCCTCGGGCGGACACAGCGCGTCCTGCGTGCCATGCACGATCAGTGTGGGAACAGCAGGCAATGCGACGCAGCGCTGCAACAACGAGGGCGCATCGAGCCAGCAGCCGTGCCGCAGATAGTGGCTCTGCACGCGGTAGCGCGCCACGAGCCGCGGCAGCATCGCTTCGTCGATCGGCGGCGCGGCGCCACCGGTGGCGAGGCGCTGCTCCCAATCGAACCAGTGGCGCGTCAGCGCGCACTGCCGCTCCCAGGTGCCGTGCGCGAAGACCTCGGCGATCGGCACCGTCACCGGGCATTGCCGGCGCCCGGCCTCGCCCCACAGTGCGCGCCATGCGGGGCCGTCGTGCTGCAGGGCCCCGGCGAAGAGCGCGTGGATGTCGCCCGGACGCGCGAGGAACACGTTGCGCAGCAGCAGGCCCGCGACGGCCTCGGGCGCATCGAGCGCATGCATCAGCGCCAGCGTGGCGCCCCACGAGCCGCCCACCACCAGCCATCGATCGATGTGCAGGTGCGCGCGCAGGCAGCGCAAGTCGGCCACCAGATCAGCGAGCGTGTTGTGTTCAATCGATCCTGCGGGCGTGCTGAGGCCTGAACCGCGCTGGTCGGGGCAGACGATGCGGTAGTGCGCCGGATCGAAGTCCCGGCGCAACAGCGGCGAGCAGCCCGAGCCCGGCCCACCATGCAGCACCACCACCGGCAGGCCCGCCGGATTGCCGTGCTCCTCGACGTGCATCACATGCCCGCCGTCCAGCGGCAGGCGATGGGTGATCGTCATTGGCGCGTGCTCTCAGCTCAGCGCGTTCGCGTCGGTGCGAAAGACGAGTTCGCCCGCACGCCGCGCGCCCGGCACGAAGCGGATCGGCGTGCCGACGTCGCGCGGATCACCCGCCGCCTTGACCATCGCCTCCACCTCCTCATGCCGCGGGCTCTTCGGGCACACCGGGTCCGTGGCCGCCGCGTCGCCGGTCAGCAGGAAGGCCTGGCAGCGACAGCCGCCGTGGTCCTTCTCCTTCTCGTCGCAGCTCTGGCAGGTGCTGCTCATCCAGCCCGTGCCACGGTACGCGCCGAAGGCCGGGCTCTCCTGCCAGATGCTGCGGATGCTGTGCTCGCGCACGTTGGGAAAGTCGAGCCCGGGCAGCATGCGCGCGCTGTGGCACGGCAGCGCTACGCCGTCGGGCGCCACCACGAGGAACACGCTGCCCCACCCCGCCATGCAGGGCTTGGGCTTGCCTTCGGCGTAGTCGGGCACCACCCAGAGGATCTTCATGCGACCGTCCAGGCGCGGGCGATGGGTTTGCACCACCGCCTCGGCCGTGGCCAGCATCTCGCGCGAGGGCATCAGCATCTCGCGGTTGCGCCAGGCCCAGCCGTAGTACTGCACGTTGGCGAGTTCGAGAAAGTCGGCCTCCATTGCCTCGGCCATCTCGATGATGCGACCCACGTGCGGCAGGTTGTAGCGGTGCATCACGCAGTTCAGCACCATCGGGTAGCCGAGGTCCTTGATGGTGCGGGCCACGCGCTGCTTGAGGTCGAAGGTCTTCGTGGAGCTGAGGAAGTCGTTGAGCTCGCGGCTCGAATCCTGGAACGACAGCTGGATATGGTCCAGCCCCGCGCGCTTCAACGTTTCGGCGCGCTGCGGCGTGAGACCCACGCCCGAGGTGATCAGGTTGGTATAGAAGCCGAGCTCGTGCGCCGCCGCGACCAGTTCGGGCAGGTCGTCGCGCAGCAGCGGCTCGCCGCCCGAGAAGCCCAGCTGCACCGCCCCCATCGCGCGTGCCTCGCGGAACACGCGAATCCATTCGGCCGTGTCCAGCTCCTCGCGGTAGCGCGTGTAGTCGACCGGGTTGGAGCAGAAGGCGCAGTGCAGCGGACAGCGGTAGGTCAGCTCGGCCAGCAGCCACAGCGGCGGCTTGGCCGCGGCACGGGGTTGCACCTCAGCGTATCCAGTGGCGTCCATGGGCCTGCTCCAGGAATTCAAGCACGTCGGCATGCAGGTCGCTCTCGCCGAAGGTGCGCTCCAGGTCGGCCACGAGCGCAGCCACCGAGGTCTTGCCGTCGCAGCGCTGGAGGATCTCGGCCGCCGGCCCATTGAGCTTGATCATGCCTTCGGGGAACAGCAGCACGTGGCACTGCTGCGCCTCTTCCCACTGCATGCGGTAGATCGAGGTGAGCGCCGGCTGGGCATCGTCGGTCCATGCGGTCATGGTTGCTGGTCTTTCGGAAGGTCGTCGGGATAAGCCTTCTCGATCGCGTCGAGCATGGCCCAGAGGATGTCGAGCTTGAAGCCCAGGATGTGCAGCGCGCGCTGCTGCCGCTCGCGCGTGGTGCACCACTGCATCGCCACTTCGAGGCCGTGCTCGACGTCGCGGTCGGCCAGCGGAATGCGGCTGCGAAAGTAGTCCAGGCCCGAGGTGTCGATCCACGGGTAGTGCGTGGGCCAGCCCGCGAGCCGGTCCTTGTGGATGCGCGGTGCGAACATCTCGGTGAGCGAGGAGATCACCGCCTCCTGCCACGGCGCCGTGCGCGCGAAGTTGACGTAGGCATCGACCGCGAAGCGCACGCCGGGCACGACGAGCGCGTGCGACTCGAGCACCTCGCGCGCCAGGCCGGTGGCGATGCCCAGGCGGGTCCAGATCTCGATGCCGCCCGCGTTGGCGCCTTCATGGTCGCCGTGCCCGTCGTGGTCGAGCATGCGCACCACCCAGCGCCGGCGCGTGGCGCGGTCGTCGCAGTTGGACAGAACGGCGGCGTCCTTCACCGGGATGCGGCACTGGTAGTAGAAGCGGTTCGCCACCCAGCCGCGCACCTGGAAGGGCTGCAGCTCGCCCGCGTTGAGCCGGCGATTGAACGGGTGGTGGCTGTGGTAGCGCGACTCCATGGCGCGCAACCTCGCTTCAAACTCCTGCGGGGACCATGGGCCCTGTGTCTCTTGGGTCACGTGTTCAGATCTCCAGGACCATGCCGTCGAACGCGACCTCGATGCCGCGGCGCACGAGCTGCGCGCGCTGTGGCCCGTCTTCGTCCAGGATGGGGTTGCTGTTGTTGATGTGGATGAGCACCTTGCGCCGCGCCGCGCAGGCGTCGAGCGCCTGCAGCATGCCGGGGCCGTGCGGCCCGTCGCACTGCGGCAGGTGGCCCATGTCGGCCGCGTGCTTCTTGCCGAGCCCGGCCGCGACCATCTCGTCCTCGGTCCAGAAGGTGCCGTCGACGAGCACGCAGTCGCAGGCGTCGAGGCTGCGGCGCTCGGCCTCGCCGACCTGCGCCAGGCCCGGCGCATAGAGCGCGCGCTTGCCGGTGGTGGGGTCTTCGATGAGCACCGCGGCGTTCTCGCTGCGCGCCTCGGTCTGGCGGCGCGGCGAATACGGCGGCGCCTTGCCGGGCACCGGCACGGCCTGAAGCCGCAGGCCGGCGATGTCGTGCCAGGCGCCGCCGCCGGGCTCGAGCGACAACGGGTGCCAGGTCACGCCGCAGTAGCTGTCGAGGGTGCGCAGCAGCGGCAGGCTGCCGCTGAGGTCGTCATGGGCCTCGGGCGTGCAGTACAGCTGCAGCCGCTGCCCTTCGCGCAGGCTCAGCAGGCCTGCGACGTGGTCGATTTGAGAGTCCATCAGCACCACCGCCTCGATCGGCGAATGGCGCAGTCCGTGACGCGGCCACAGGGCTGGCGAGGCGCGCAGTTGCGCACCGAGGTCGGGGGAGGCATTCAGCAATATCCAGCGTTCGCCATCGGCCGACACGGCGATCGAACTCTGCGTGCGGGGCGTGGCCCGCACCTGCCCGCTTCGCTGGCCGGCGCACAGGCGGCAATTGCAATTCCATTGAGGGAAGCCACCGCCCGCTCCCGAACCCAGCACCAGAATCTTCATGGGGGCCCAACAAAAAAACACGGCACCGGCGCAAGGCCGGTGCCGTGGGTCTGCGCGCTCAGCGAGCGGAGATGTACATCGTGATTTCGAAACCGAAACGCATTTCTTCGAACTCAGGCTTGCACCATTTCATCGCATTGCTCCTTCAGTGGTTGGGGTTGAGGACATATCAATAGACGACGATCTTTCCCGTCGGGCGCGGGCTATGGCAGTCGTTGTAAAAGTATTCGCCCGGCGTGTCAAAGGTGTGGGTCTGCGACTGGCCCGGGGTCAGCCTGAAATTGAACCGCCCTTCGAAGAACTGCGTGGCGCAGTGGGTGTTGGCGTTGGCTGCGGGATTGGTGAAGGTCACGGCGGTGTTGACAGGCACGCGCATGAAGGTCGGCGTCATGGCATTGACGGCCGTCGATTCGGTCGCGCCAGGTTCGTTCGCCGCCGTCTGCACGCGCGCCAGGAACACGGTGTTCGGCGTCGGCAGTGCCGCGCCCTCCACCGCCGCGCCCGACACGGGCCGACGTACCACGGGCGGTGTCGGCGTGGCGGCCGCGGTCACCGCGCCGCCGACCTTGAAGGCCCACAGCCGGTCGCCGCGCGGGGCCGAGTCGCCGTACGGAATGCTGGTGCCGCCCGAGAACACCGCGATGTACTGCTCGCCGTCGATCTCGTAGGAGACCGGGCTCGCGCTGATCGCCGCGCCGGTCTGGAAGCGCCACAGCTCGGTGCCGTCCTGCGCGTCGAGCGCCAGCAGGTTGCCGTCGGGCTGCCCGATGAACAGCAGGTCGGAGGCCGTGCTCAGGATGCCGTTGCCGTGCGCCACCGAGTACGGCAGCGGCTTCTTCCACTTGACGAGGTTGGTGCTCGGGTCGACCGCCACGACCGCGCCGGTCATGTAGGTGCCCGGCGGGCGCAGGCCGTTGCTCGACTCGCTGAGCGAGTGCGCCGCCGACACGTAGCCCATGCCCGTGTAGACCAGGCCCGTGCGCTGGCTGAAGGACTGGTGGTTCCAGTTGGCACCGCCGCCATGACCCGGAATGGAAAGAATCGGCACGTCCCAGTGCGCGTCGTACAGGCAGCCCTTCGTGTAGTTGGGCACCGCGCGGTTCGGGTCGCCCGGAATGGCCGTGCCCAGCGGCTGGTCGACGATGCAGGTCTCGGTCCAGGCGCCCTGGCGCGGCAGGGGCTGCGTGGGCCAGCTGGCCTGGCGGGCGTCCTGCTTCACGGGCACTTCGTCGATGCCCAGCGGCGCGCTGCCGTCCTTGCGATCGAGGATGTAGTACATGCCCGTCTTGCTGCCGTAGATGACGACCTTGCGGTCCTTGCCGTCGATCTTCACGTCGGCGAGCACCGGCGACATCACGTTGTCCATGTCCCAGATGTCGTGGTGCACCGATTGGAAGTGCCACTTGTACTCGCCGCTCTTCAGGTCGAGCGCGACGATGGAATTGGCGAACAGGTTCTGGCCCGGGCGCGAGGAGCCGTCTTGCGACGAGCCGCCGCGCACGTTGCCGAAGGTCCAGTACACCAGGCCCAGCTCGGGATCGACCGCGGGATGGATCCACGGCGTGGCGCCGGTGCGTGCCGTGTCGGGGGCGCCGCCCCAGGTGTCGTAGCCGAGTTCGCCCGCGCGGGGCACGCCCCAGAAGGTGGTCAGCACCTTGCCGGTGAGTGCGTCGGCCGAGAATGCGGCGCCGCGGTTGCCATCGTTGGTGCCCAGGTACAGGCGCTTGTCGTGGTAGACCAGCGCGACCTTCTGCAGCGCGCCCTTGTAGTCGGGGTCGGTGCTGCTGGTCGGGTACTGCTTGATCCACTCGACGGCGCCGGTGTCGGTGCGCAGCGCCACGAGGCGGTTGCCGGTGGCCACGGTGAACACCAGGCCCAGGTCCTTGGCGACGGCCACGCCGCGGCGGGTGATGCTGCCGTAGGGCGTGGTCCACTTCCACTTCGTCACACCGGTCTTGCCGTCCACCGCGACCACGTTGCCCAGTGCGGACTCGATGTAGAGCACGCCGTCGACGACGACGGTGGTGCTCTGGTTGTTGCCGGTGGTCATGCCGCCTTCGATCTGGTTGACCCAGGCGCCGCCCAGTTGCGTGACCAGGCCCTTGTTGATCTTGCGCAGGTTCGAATAGTTCTGGTTGCCCAGGTTGCCGCCGACCTTCGGAAAGTCCTTGTCGCCGGCGGTGCAGCAGTCCGACAGGTCGGCCGCGGGTGCGGCGGCGGCCGGTGGCGATGCGGGCGGCGGTGTGCCGGCAGACGGCGGCGGCGCAGAGGCCGGCACGACAGGCAGCACGGGCGTGCCGCCACCGCCGCTGGAGCCGCCGCAGGCGGTGATCAGCAACGGCGATGCAAGCACGCCGCACGAGATCAGCAGCGTGACCAATGATTTTTTCTTCATGGATGTCTCTACTCGGTGAACGTTGGAACAGGGATGTTCGAAACGACCGGTGGCGCGCACACGGCGCCGCACCGGCCCCGGGAGGTCGTGGTTATTCAGTGGTGCAGAAAGGTGTCAGCCCCATCGCCGACTTCACGCCTTGCACGACGAGCTTCTGGAACTCGATGGCGCCCACGCCCGACAGGTCGGCGGTGAACGAGTGCGCGTTGTGCCCGAGGGTCGTGAGCCATGCGCGGCCGCCGTCGTAGTACTGGCACCAGGCGACCGGATGGAAGTCGGCGTGGCCGGGATGCGGCGCGGAAGTGAGCGGCTTCAGCGTCGAGGTGTCGACCTTGGCCAGGAACTTCACCTTCGTCGGGAAGGGCATCAGGTTGTACCACTCGTCCTGGAACGAGAAGCGCTTGGGCACGTCCTTCGTCGAAGGGTCGTCCGAGATGATCTCGACGTCGCCCGCGCGGTTCGGTCCGTGGTTGTAGAAGTTCGCGTTGCCCAGCAGGCCTTCGTAGTAGGGCCAGTTGTATTCCGCGCCGAAGGCGTTGTGCAGGCCGACGAAGCCGCCACCGCGGCGCATGTAGTTGCGCAGTGCGGTGCGCGCGGCATCCTGGCTGGTGCTCACCGCGCCGTTCCACAAGGTGTCGCGGTTCGAGCTCGCGAAGATGATCGCCTTGTAGTTGTTGATGCGGCTGCCCAGCACGGCCACGTCCTCGGTCCAGTCGACCGTGATGCCCTCGGCCGACAGCATGCGCACGAGGCCTGCCTGCATCACGTTGTCGGTGTTCATCGCCGGGTTCAGGCCGGCCGCCATCGGCGTGCCCAGCACGGCATGGCGCGGGCCGGCGGTGCGCGAGTAGATCAGCACGCGGTCGGGCGTGCTGGCGAAGGCGCCCCAGTCGTTGTAGCACTTGGGGTTGGTGCCGCGGCAGACGTTGTAGTACTCGTCGAAGCTGTCGTCGACCTCGGCCACCGGCTCGGTGGGCGTTGCCGGCACCTCGTCGGTCGGCGCGGGCGGCGGTGCCGATGCAGCAGGCGCAGGCGCCACGGGCAGGAACGGCAAGGCCGTGCCACCTCCGCCGTCGCCTCCGCCGCAGGCAGTCAATGCCAGCGCAAGCGCGGCGGCCGATGCAAGTCCGAAGGGAAAGGATCTGGAATGTTTCAACGGAGTCTCCTCTTGGTGGTCAATGGCGGAATCGGACGGGCGCACGCGCCCAGCACGTATCGCTGCGCCGCGGGTGGCGGCAGGCGCAGACGTGGGAGTGACGGAAATTGCCGGCGGGAACGAAGAAGGAATTCGTCGTCCGCCGTGGGGGCGCGTTACTTGCGGATGCGCACGAGCTCGTCGTTGTAGAGCTTGACGATGGCGGGGTCGTACTGGGCGGCGAACTTGTCGACGACGGGCTTGGCGATGTCGCGCATGCGCTTTTGTTCGGCGGCGCTGAGTTCGTTGAACTGCGCGCCCTTGGCCTGCAGGTCGCCCACCGCCTTCTGCGCGGCGGCGCGGCTGACCTGGCGCTGGTAGCCGCGCGCCTCGTTGGCCGCGTCGTTCATCATCTTCTGCTCGGCCGGCGTGAGCGAGTCCCAGAACTTCTTGCTCACCAGCACGATGTTGGCGGCGTACACGTGGTTGGTGGCGCTGACGAACTTCTGCACTTCGTAGAACTTGTTCGACAGGATCACCGCATACGGGTTCTCTTGCCCGTCGACCGCCTTGGCTTCGAGGGCGCCGTACAGCTCGGCGAAGGGCATGGGCACCGGGTTGGCCTTGAAGGCCTTGAAGGTTTCGAGGAACACAGGGTTGGGGATCACACGGATCTTCAGACCTTCGAGGTCTTCAGGCTTGGCGATGGGACGCTTGCTGTTGGTGACGTTGCGAAACCCGAGGTCCCAGTAGCCCAGGGCGACAAGGCCCTTCTCGGGGAGCTTGGCGATCAGGGCTTGGCCCAACGGGCCGTCGAGCAGCGCATCGGCCTGTGCAAAGTTGTTCACCGAGAAGGGAAAGTCGACGAGGCCGAACTCCTTGACGATGCCTGCGAGGGACGTGGTGGCCGGCGCCGACATCTGCTGCACGCCGCCCTGCAGGGCCGACTGCTGCTGCATCTCGTTGCCCAGCTGCGAGGCAGGGAACTCCTGGACCTTCATCTTGCCGCCGCTCTTGGCCGACAGGAGTTCGGCAAAGCGCTTGACGCCGAAGCTCACGGGGTGGTCGGCGTTGTTCAGGTGGCCGAAGCGGATCACGCGCTCCTGCTGCGCTTGCGCAACAGCAGGAACGACCAGGGCGAGGGCAAGGCCGGCGGTGGCCAGCGAGCGGTAAAGCGTTCTCAAAGTTGTTCTCCAGCGTGCGATGTGAGCGGTCCATGCCGGGGCGCTTCACACGCGTCCCAACTCCTGGCGGCGCGATCTTATCGATTTAGTGGAAAATCTTTCTACTAGTGAAAACACTTGGCAAAATGCTAGAGTCGTCTCATGACAGCCATACTCGAACGCAGCTTCAAGGTGCTCGAACACCTCTCCGGCCACCCCGAGGGCCGTGCGCTTTCCGCGCTTTCTGCCGAGCTGGAAATGCCGTTGAGCGCCACCCACCGCCTGCTGAGCGAACTGGTGCGCTACGGCTATGTGCGGCAGGACCAGAGCCATGGCGACTACATGCTGACCATCAAGCTGGTGTCGCTAGGCCTGAGCTTCTTGAGCAACAGCGGCATCGTCGACGTGGCACAGCCGCTACTCGACCGGCTCGCGGTCGCGTCGGGCGAGCTGGTGCGGCTGGCGGTGGTCGACGGCGACGAGCTCACCTTCGTCGCGAAGGCGCAAGGCGCCACGCGCGGGCTGCGTTACGACCCGGACATGGGCCTGTCGGTGAACCTCTCGTGCAGCTCCGCAGGCCACGCCTGGCTGTCGACCATGACGGACGAACAGGCGCTGCAACTCGTCGCGAAACAGGGCTTCGGCCAGCCGGAAGACTTCGGTCCGAAAGCGCCGACCACCGTGAAGGCGCTGCTGGTGTTCCTGCGCGCCACGCGCAAGCGCGGCTTCTCGATGATCAACGAGGTGTTCGCCCCCGCGATGACCGCCATGGCCGCGCCGGTGCGCGGTGCGCACGGCGGCGTGATCGGCGTCATCACCATCGCGGGGCCGCTGGTGCGGCTCACGGAAGAACGCATGCTCGCGCTGGGCCCGCAGCTGCTGGCCGCGGCGGACGACGTGGCGCGCGCCAGCGGCGCGTCCGCCCTGTTCAAGCGCCGGGCCTGAAGGCCCTGCCAGGTCCTTAGTCGACCTTCACCTGGAACAGCACGAAGCCCGTGCCGCTCGGCTCGACCGTGCCCGTGAAGCGCCAGTCGATCGCGCCCGTGCCCCCCGCGGGTTGAACGGTGGTGCAGGCCACCGCGCCCGCCGGCGGCGCGTTCGCCGGCGTGGTCTTGACGCAGCCCGTGAGCGACGCCGGCGTGGTGCCGGTGGTCGCGCTCACGAAGGTGGTGTAGCCCGGCGTCATGTCGTTCACGACCATGCTGCGGATCGGCGCGTCGCCGTTGTTCGTGTAGGTGATGCGGTACTCCAGCGTCTCGCCCGACTTGGCCTGGTTGTTGACGCCGAAGGTGCCGCTTTGCGTGATGTTGCGCACTTCCTTCTTCAGCTCCAATGCCACGCCCGACACCGTCGTGAGGTCGTCGAGTGTGAAGCTGCCGCTGAGCGAGGGGCTGGCGTTGGTGTAGGTGAAGTCGGCGCGAATCGTCGCCCTGTTGTTCGAGCCCAGCGGTGCCGTGGCGGGAATGAACTCCTGCACGATCACGCAGACCTTGCCCGCGAAGGCCACGGGCGTGGCCGCCGCGCTCGGCGGGTACAGCTGCGCCGCGCCGGGCTGCAGGCTGCCGGTGCAACCCACATCCGCGAAGACCTTCGTCGTCCAGCCGGTGATGGCCGGCGTGGCCGTCTCGCTCGCCACGCTGAAGCGCACCTGCCCTGCCGTGCCGGCCGTGAAGGTGTGGGCGTAGGTCACGGTGCTGCCCGGCAGGCCGGTCTTGGCGCCGTCGGTCGCGAAGGCGCTGTTGTCGACGTCGCCGAAGTTCAGGTTGGCATGGCCCGTGCCGTTCCAGCTGAAGGCGATGCGGTCGGGCGTGCCGGTGCGCGTGTAGGTGTAGGTGCCACCGGCCGCGGCCACCGCGGAGCCCGAGGGCAGCGCGACGTTGCCCACCGAGGCGCCGGTCGACACGCGCGTGCCGGGGTTGGTTTCTTCCACGCACATCGCCGAGCCCGTGGCCGTGCCGGCCGGCACGCTGAGGCTGTAGGCACCCGACGCGTCCGTGAGCGCGCTCGCGTACACGGCGGCGCCGCAGTTGGTCAGCCGCACGCTCACGCCCGACAGCGGGCCCTCGCCGCCGTTGACGATGCCGTCGTTGGCCGTGCCGCTGCCCACGCCGTTGTCCAGGAACACGCGGCCGCTCACGATGGCCGCGAGCGTGTTGGTGAAGGTACAGACCACCGCCGTGCCGTTCGTCAGTCCGGCCGCGGGCAGCGTGACGGTGCCCGCCACCAGGTCGACCGCCGCCGTCGCCCCGCCCGCCAGGCCCGTGCAGGTCGCGCCCGAGAACGCGAAGCCGCCGGGCATCGAGGCCGCGACTTCGGTCAGCACCGTCTGGGTGTTGGCCGTGGTGAGCGTCTTGATCGTGCCCACCACCGTCGAGCCCGACACCGAGACGTTGATGCTGTCCGAGCCGAAGCCGTTGGTGCCGCTGAACGCGAAGGTGCCCGTGCCGCCCAGCGCCTGCTTGCGGATCTGCACCGTCGGCAGGCGGTTGTTGCTGTAGGTACAGACGATGGCCTTGCCGGCGTCGCCCGCGCCGATCACCAGCGTGTTGCTGGCCTGGCCGTTGGTGCCGCTCAGTGCGTTGGCCGTGGCGCCGCCGTCGGCGGTACACGACAGCACGGTCGTGTAGTTGGCCAGCGTGCCGGTGGGCATCGTTTCCGCCGGGAAGGTGATGGTGTTGCCCACGGCCGCCACCACCGCCGCGCCGCTGTTGCCGGCCGTGGGTGCGGTCGCGGTGAACGCGGCCGTGTTGTTGGTCGCGCCCGTGGTCGCGCCGATGCTGGCGACGTTGCCCGCTTCGCTGTTCGCGCCCCAGGCCTTGCGCACCTGCAGGGTGACCGTCTTCTTCGCGTTGGTGTAGGTACAGACGATGGCCTTGCCGGCATCGCCCGCGGCAATCGCCAGCGTGTTGCTCGCCTGGCCGTTGGTGCCGCTCAGCGGGTTGGTGGTGGCGCCGCCGTCGGCGGTACACGCGAGCACGGTGCTGTAGTTCGCGAGCGAGCCCGTGGTCATCGTCTCGGCCGGCAGCGTGAGCGTGCCGCCGACGACCATCGACACCGCCGCGCCGCTGTTGCCGGCGGTGGGCGCGGTCGCGGTGAATGCCGCCGTGTTGCTGCTGCCGCCCGAGGTGGCGCCGATGCTGGCCACGTCACCGTTCGTGCTGTCCGCGCTCCAGGCCTTACGCAGCTGCACCGTCACGGTCTTGGGCGTGTTGGTGTAGGTACAGACGATGGCCTTGCCGGCGTCGCCCGCGCCGACCAGCAGCGTGTTGCTGTTCTGCCCGTTGGTACCGCTGAGCGCGTTGGCCGTGACGCCGCCGCCGGCCGTACAGGCCAGCACCGTGGTGTAGTTGGCGAGCGTGCCCGGCGCCATCGTCTCGGCCGGCAGCGTGATCGTGTTGCCGGCCTGCACGGTCACGGCCGTGCCGCTGTTGGCGCCCGTGGGCGCCGTCGCGGTGAAGGCCGTGGTGTTGCTCGATCCGCCCGCGCTCGCGCCGATGCTCGCGACGTTGCCGGCGATGCTGTTCGCGCCCCAGGCCTTGGTGATCTGCAGCGTCGCCGTCTTCGGCGTGTTGGTGTAGGTACAGACGATGGCCTTGCCCGCGTCGCCCGCGCCGACCACCAGCGTGTTGCTGGCCTGGCCGTTGGTGCCGCTCAGCGTGTTGGCCGTGGCGCCGGCATCGGCGGTACACGACAGCACGGTGGTGTAGTTGGCCAGCGTGCCCGTGGTCATCGTCTCGGCCGGGAAGGTGAGCGTGTCGCCCGCGGCCACCGACACCGCGGTGCCGCTGGTGCCCGCCGTCGGCGCCGTCGCCGTGAACGCGGCGGTGTTGTTCGCGCCGCCCGTGGTCGCGCCGATGCTCGCCACGTTGCCCGTGGTGCTGCCGGCGCTCCAGGCCTTGGACAGTTGCAGCGTCGCGGTCCTGCGCGTGTTGGTGTAGGCGCAGTTCACCGCGCTGTCCGACGGCATGGTGAAGGTGCGGCTCAGGCCGCTGCCGCTCACCGTCACCGCGCTGCCGTCCGACACCTTGGTACAGGCCAGCGTCGTGGTGTAGTTGGTCGCGTTGCCGGTGGTGAAGGCCTCGGCCAGCGTCACGGTGGCGCCGCTGGCCGCGGTGGCCGTGGCGTTGGTGGTGGTGGCCGGCGCGGTCGACGTGCCGGCGGTCGCGCCCGTCACTTCGGCGGCGCTGCCGCTGACCGTCAGGTTGACCTTGTCGCCGGCGATGGCGCCGCTCCAGCTCTTGGACAAGGTCACCGCCGCCGTCTTGCGCGTGTTGGCGTAGGTACAGACGATGGCCGTGTCGGCCGTGCCCACTGTCAGCGTGTTGCCCGACAGGCCGCTGGTGCCGGTGCAGCTCAGCGCGCTCGTGTAGTTGGCGGCGCTGCCGGTGGTGAAGCTCTCGGCCAGCGTGATGACGCTGCCCACGGGCACGGCCTGCGCAGCGCCGGTGTCGGTCTCGGCGGCCGTGTTGGCCACCGAGGCCAGCGCCGTGAGGCCCGTGCCGGTGACGCTCACCGCGTCGTTGACGATCGCGCCCGACCAGGTCTTGGCCAGCGCGACGGTCGCCGTCTTCGCGGTGTTGGTGATCTCGCAAATGATCGGCAGGCCCGCATCGGCGTTGCCCAGGGTCAGCAGGTTGCCGCTGAGCGAGCCGCCGCCGGTGCAGCTCCAGGCACTGGCGGTGTACGAGCCGGCGTTGGTGCCGAACGGCGTCTCCGACAGGGTCACGGTGTCGCCCACCGCCACGCGCTGCGCGCCGCCGGTGTCGGTCTCGTTGGGCGTGTTGGCCGTGGCCTGCAGGTTGAAGGCGTAGCCGATGTTGTGGTTCGGGTGCACCGTGCCCGAGGCGGTCAGCGTGAAGGCGTCGTTGACGAGCGCGTTGACCCACTTCTTGCGCAGCTGCACCGTCGGCGCCTTGGCGTTGGTGACGGTACAGACGATGTTCGAGCCCGCCACCGTTGCCGCTGCGTTCAGCGTGAACTGGTTCGTGTTCTGCGCAGTGCCGCGCGTCACCGTGCCGCCGCTGCCCATGCCGGTGCAGCTGACGTCGGTGATCACGTAGTCGGGCACGCCCGTGGCCGGCGTGTAGGTTTCGGTGAAGGTGGTCGCCGTGCCCGTCGCGGTCAGCGTCTGCAGCGGCCCGTTGACGGCCGTGCCGGCCACGGTGGTGGTGATGGTGTGCGCGGCCACGCCATTGGTGCCCGTGAAGTCGAAGCCCGCCACGCCGCCGAGCGAGCGCTTGGCGAGGGTCAGGGTCGCGGGCTTGCCGGTGTTGGTGTAGGTGCAGACGATGGCCTTGCCCGCGTCGGTCGCACCGATCAGCAGCGTGTTGCTGTTCTGCCCGTTGGTGCCGCTCAGCGCGTTGGCCGTGGCACCGCCCCCTGCCGTACACGACAGCACCGTGTTGTAGCTCGCGAGCGAGCCCGTGGGCATCGTCTCGGCCGGCAGCGTGATGGTGTTGCCCGCGACCACGTTCACCGTGCTGCTGTTGCCCGCCGTCGGCGCGGTCGCCGTGAACGCCGTGGTGTTGCTCGCGCCGCCCGTGCTCGCGCCGATGCTCGCCACGTTGCCGCTGATGGCGCCGGCGCCCCAGGACTTGGTGATCTGCAGCGTGGCCGTCTTCGGCGTGTTGGTGTAGGTACACAGGATCGCCTTGCCCGCATCGGCCGGGCCGATCAGCAAGGTGTTGGTGGCCTGCCCGTTGGTGCCGCTCAGCGCGTTGGCCGTGGCGCCGCCACCGGCCGTACACGCGAGCACCGTGTTGTAGTTCGCCAGCGTCCCCGTCGGCATCGTTTCCGCGGGGAAGGTGATGGTGTTGCCGGCGACCACGGTCACGGCCGCGCCGCTGTTGGCGCCCGTCGGCGCCGTCGCCGTGAAGGCGGCGGTGTTGTTCGCGCCGCCCGTGCTCGCGCCCAGGCTCGCCACGTTGCCGGCGATGCTGTTCGCACCCCAGGCCTTGCTGATCTGCAACGTGGCCGTCTTCGGCGTGTTGGTGTAGGTACAGACGATGGCCTTGCCCGCGTCGCCCGCGCCGACCAGCAGCGTGTTGCTGTTCTGTCCGTTGGTGCCACTGAGCGCATTGGCCGTGGCACCGCCGCCGGCCGTACACGCCAGCACCGTGTTGTAGTTCGCCAGCGTGCCCGGCGACATCGTCTCGGCCGGCAGCGTGATCGTGTTGCCCGTGGCCACGGTCACGGCGGTGCCGCTGTTCGCGCCCGTGGGGGCCGTCGCCGTGAACGCCGCAGTGTTGTTCGTGCCGCCCGTGGAGGCGGGAATGCTCGCCACGTTGCCCGTGAGGCTGTTGGCGCCCCACGACTTGACCAGCTGCAGCGTGGAGGTCTTCGGCGTGTTGGTGTAGGTACAGACGATGGCCTTGCCCGCGTCGGCCGCGCCGATCGTCAGCGTGTTGGTCGCCTGGCCATTGGTGCCGCTCAGGCTGTTGGCCGTCGCGCCGCCACCGGCGGTACACGACAGCACGGTCGTGTAGTTCGGCAGCACGCCGCCGTTCATGGTTTCCGCGGGGAAGGTGATCGTGTTGCCGGCCGCGACGGTCACGGTCGCGCTGGTGTTGGCCGTCGGCGCCGTCGACGAGAACGCCGCGGTGTTGGCCGCGCCGCCCGTGGTGGCGCCGATGTTCGCCACGTTGCCCGTCACGCTGATGGGGTTCCACGACTTGGCCAGCTGCAGGGTCGCGGTCTTGCGCGTGTTGGTGTAGGTACAGACGATGTCCTTGCCGATGTCGCCGAGGGCGATCGTCAGCGTGTTGCTCACCTGTCCGTTGGTGCCGCTGAGCGTGCTGGCCATGGCGCCGCCATTCGCGGTACACGACAGCACGGTGTTGTAGTTCGCCAGCGTGCCGGTGGTCAGTGTTTCGGCGGGCAGCGTGATGACGTTGCCGATGTTCACGCCCGCGACGGAGCTGGAAGCGGCAGTGGACGCCGTCGAGGTGAAGGCCGAGGTGTTGCTGGCGCCGAAGAAGTTGGTACCGCCCGTGGAGGCGGCAATGCTCGCCACGTCGCCGGTGTTGCTGCCGGCCGACCAGGCCTTCGCGAGCTGCAGCCTGACCACGTTGAACTGGATCACCACGAGACCGTTGCCGCCGGTGGAGCCGGTCAGCGAAGCGCGCGCTCCGCCCACGCCGACGCCGCCCTGGTAGAGCGTGTTGCCCTGGTTGGCCGGGTTGGAAGCCGCCGAGTAGCTGCCGTCGGCCCCGGCGGTGATCACGCCGCCGGTCACGCCCGTGCCGATGAAGCCCGAGCCGCCGCCGCCCGGTCCGTTGTAGGAACAGCCGACCGAGACGGGATTGGGCGTGTTGCTGCACTGGGCCATGCCGCCGCCGCCGCCGAACCAGCCGCCGCCGCCGCCGCCACCGCCCTCGTACTGGAGGGGGGTGCCACCGACCGCCGAGCACCCGGTGCCGCCCTGCAAGGCGCTGCCGTCAGTGCCGGCCGGACAGGTGGCCGCGACGGTCCCCGCACTCGGGGTGCCGCGCGCACCGCCAGCGGCCTGGGTACCGCCCCGTCCGCCCGTGCCGGTGGACGAGCCGCCGTTGGTGCCACCGCCGCCGCCCGGCACCGGGCTGCCGACGTCGGTCCAGAAGGCGCTGCCGCCGCCGCCGCCCGCGATCAGTCGCGCGGCGGCCGCCGAAAACTCCGTGCCGCCGTTCCACAGCGCACTCATGCCGCCGCCCGACGAACCGGCAACGCCCGCGTTCGCGCCATTGCCGCCGCCGCCCCCGCGGCCGTAGGTCGCGCCGGTGCCCCCGTTCTGCCCGCCCTGCCCCACCGTCACCGCCATGGCGGTGCCGGGCGTGACCGACACGGTGCCGTCGGCGAAGCCGCCGGCACCACCGTTGGCCGAGTTGCCGCCGGCCGCCGTGGAGCCGCCGCCGCCGGCGCCCCACATCGTGACGCGCACCGACGACACGCCCGCAGGCACCGTGAAGGTCTGCGCCGAGCCCGAATGGGTGAAGGTCACGCAGCTGTTGTAGCCCGACTGCGGCGTGCACGCAGCGGTTGCAGCCTGCGCACCCGGCATGGCAATGAGCCACAAGGCCGTCGCGGCAAGCACGCCCTTCAACACCCCGCCGAACCGCGCCATCCCGCCCGCTTCGTTTCTCGTTCTGCTTTGCATCATGGTCTCGTTCAGCGGGTTTCTTGCGCGGCCGCGGCGATCACGACCCAGCGGCTCTTGGCGCTGCTGTCATCGCCTGCGACAGGCTGCGTGTCTTCTTTGGTATCGGTGCGCAGGCGCAGCACGTCGACGCCGCGCCCGATCAGGTAGCTGCGCACGGCATTGGTCCGCTGCGCAATGAGCTGCATGCGGTCGTCAGCGCTGCCCTGTTGCGCATCGGCATGGCTGATGTGGATCACCACCTGCGCCTCGGTCGCCTTGATCTGCGCGGCCAGCGTGTTCAGCGTGTCGTGCGCCTGCGGCTTGATGAAGGACTTGGCGGGCTCAAACAGCGCCTCGGCCTGCAGCACCGTGCGCATCGGCAGCGGGGCCACTTCGGGCGCATCCGCAGCCACCTTCTCTGCCTTCTGTGCCTTCTGTGCCTTGGCCACGTTCGCATCGGCGCCCGTCGAAGCAAACCCCAGATGCGTCTCATCGAACTTGAAGCGCAGCCGCACATAGGCGCCCTTGCTCGTGTACTCGTTGGCCGTCAGGTCGCGGTCGTTCAGGCCCACGAAGTTGTAGCCCGCCGACACCCACATGTTCTTCTGCACCTGGTAGCCCACCTCGACGCCGAAGGTCTTCTGCAGCGCGCCGCCCTTGCCGTACAGCAGGCCGGCCTGCACGCCGAAGTCCCAGTCCTGGTTGATGTCCTGCGTGTAGCGCGCCTGCACCAGGTGCGCCCAGTACTTGCTGGCCAGCGTGCCGTCGTCGGCGCGGCTGAGCTTGAAGGCATAGCGCGCCATCACCGCCTTGCCCGGCTCGGGGTTGTAGTTGACGTGCGCCGAGACGATGTCCGCGCTGGTCTTGCCCGGCAGGCTGGCACCGTTGTCGGCGCCGAAGACGCTGCTGCCCTGCAGCGCACCGGCCGCATTGCCCGCGCCCACCACGCGCTCGGAGCGGCGCTCGTAGCGCGCCAGCGCATTCCAGGTGTCGTCGTCCACCGGCCGGTAGGCGATGCCGATCTGGTGGCGCTGCAGGTGGCGCTCGTTGCCCGCGTTGGCGCCCTGGCCTTCGCTGTCGCTCACGATGCTGCGCGCCAGCAGGCTCCAGGACGGATCGAGCTTGAAGCCGAAGCCGGCGCTGAACAGGCGCGTGTTCGCGTCGTCGCCGCGGCGCGCTTCGTACACGCCGCTGGCCTTGATCCGGTCGGTGATGTACTCGATGCCGCTGGTGATCGCGGTCGACTCGCCCAGCCCGCCCGCGTAGCCCGTGCCGGTGTTCTTGCTGTTGCTGTAGCCGCTCATGTCGCGCGTGTGCTCGATGCCCCCGGTCACGCGGATCTGCTCGTTGACCTTGAAGGTGTTGCGCACCCCGATGGCCGCCTGCACGCCGCGCCCTTCGGCGCCGTCGGCGATGCGGTACTCGTTGTACACGCGACCGCCTTCCATGTAGTTGCTCTCGATGCCGACGATGCCGGTGTTGTTGCGCTGCGTGCTGTCCAGCTCGTAGGGGCCGTTGAGCGTGGAGATCAGTTCGTAGCGGCCGTACACGCGCGTCTTGTCGGTGATGGCGTAGTTGCCGCCCACGGCCAGCACGTGGCGCTTGCCGTCCTTCAGGTCCTGCTCGCCTTCCACGAACACCTGCGCGCCGGCCACGCCGGGCACCTCGGTCGACAGGCGCCCGCGCACGGTCGTCTGGCTCTGCGTGTCCACGCCGGCGGCGGCGGCGGCCGCGCCCAGCGTGGTCACGCTGTTGGCGCCGATGCTGCTGCCCATCTGGCCGTTGTAGGTGGAGATCTGGCCGTAGTCGAAGCCCGAGCTGGAGCCCAGCGCGTTGTTGCTCTGGCCGTGGCGCAGGCCCACCTCGGCGACGGTCTTGTCGCTGAGCTTCTTCTGCACGCTCACCGTGGCGCCCTTGCGCTCGTCGACCTGGGCCGCGTCCTTGCTGTAGAGCACCTCGCCGCGCACGGCCAGGGTCGGGTCGACGCGGTACTCGGCGCGCGCCGAGGCTTCGGTGTGGCCGGCCGAGAAGCTGGCGCCGGGGTTGTCGAAGCCCTTGCTGGTCTTGGCCGCCAGGGCCACCACGGCCAGCTTCTCGTCCTGGTAGCGCGCTTCCACGCGCGCGCCGTGACCGTGGCCCTTGTCGTCGGAGTCGGTCTTGACCAGCTCGGCCGCCACGCTGGTGTTCTGGCCGATGCGCGCCACGCCCGTGAGCGCCTGCAGGTTGCGCTTGTTCTGCGGGTTCTGGTCGGTGGAAGCCACCACGCCCAGCTGCAGGTTCTCGCTGACCTTCACTTGCACGTCGGTGCCGGCCACGGTGAATTTGGGGCCGCCGCTGTCCACTTCGTAGGTCACGCGGATCGACTGCGGGTTCAGGTTCGCGTCGATGGAGGCGATGGCGTGCGTGAACAGGATGCGGCGCGTGAGCGGCTCCACCGTGTAGTCCACGAAGCGCGCCACGGCCGTGCGCTGCAGCACGATGTTGGGCTGGTTGCGGTCTCGCACCACGATCTCGATCTGCTCGCTGTTGTCCACGAACTCGCCGTTGCTGGCGCTCAGGTAGTACGGGCCCGAGGTGCCCAGCGCGCGGAACTCCTCCACCTGCTGCGTCTGCGCGGTGCGCGAGACATAGCTGGTGGCGCGCACGTTCTCGTCCTCGTACACGTGCTTCAGGCCCGTGAGCGAACGGTTGCTCTGGCTCAGGTTGCGCACCTCGGTGCTGCTGGCGGTGGTGAAGTCGCCGTACAGCAGGTAGGAGCGGTTCTTGTCGATGCGCACGTAGAGTTTCTGCGTGCTCTGGGCGTCGAAGCCCTTGACCGCGGAGTCGCCGTAGATCGGATAGAACTCGTCGGGGCGGATGTCGCGGAACAGACGGTCCTTGCGCGTCTTGTCGGAGTCGTAGGCGGCCGTGAGCAGGTACTCGCCCTTGACGGTGCCCTTGAAGAAGAAGGCGGCGCGACCGCTGGCGCGGCTGTTGGTGCCCTCGTCCTTCAGGCCCGAGAGTTCCGCCTCGAAGGCGGCGCCGGCGGGCATCGCGCCCAGGGGCAGCTTGCCGCGCTTGGTGAAGTCGAGCACGCCTTCGACGATGCCCACGCCGATCATGGGGCGCATCTCGGGCAACAGCGCCAGGCGCACTTCCTTGACGAAGGTGCCGGCGCTCACGCGCAGGCGCGCATCGCCGGGTTCGCCCGGGGGCATCAGCTGGAACTCTGCGGCGCCGCCATCCATGAAGACCTGGGTGCCCGGTTCGGTGGGGTTCAGGTCTTCGGCCAGCCAGCGGCCGCGGTCGGTCTCCAGCGTGAGCTGCGTGCGGGCGGTCACGGGCACGCCGGCCGCGTCGATCAGGCGCACCTTGACGACGACGGGCGTGCGCAGGTCGGCGCGGGCCACCTCGGGCAGGTCGACCTCGATGGCGCCGAGCTTGTCGGGGGCGACGACGGTGATCTCGTCGGCGCTGCCGCGCACGTTGCCGAAGCCGTCGACGGCTTCGAGCTTGAGGGTGTTGGTGCCGGGGCGCAGGGCCACGCCGATGTATTCCCAGGCGGCGATGTTCTTCGATGCCAGCTGGGTCTTCTTGCCGACGCGGCGCTCTTCCAATGCACTGCCGTTGACGCTCAGGCGCAACGAGGTGCCGGCCGTGCCCTTGACGCGCACGTTGATCGACTGGCCGGCGACGGTGTCGCGGTCCTTCAGGCCGATGAAGCCCAGCGTGTTGTTCTCGAGCTGGGGCAGTAGGGTTTCCAGCTCGATCGGGCTGGGAACTGCCTGGGGCAGCAGCGGGTTGGTGCGCGGCTCGAGCATCGCGCCGCCGGTGCCGATGGGGCGCATGGCCTGCGCGCCGACGCCGGTGGCCGAGCCGCTGGTGGTCGACGACGGCAGGCCCGAGGTGGGCACGCCGTTCAGCGGCGAGAACAGGCTGCCGGTGGGGATCGCGGGCTGCACGCCCAGCGTGCCGCCCATGCTGCCGCCACCGCCGCCGACGAAGCTGCTGGCGTTGGCCGGCGCCACGGGCAGCGCGATCAGCGGCGCCGAGGTGGGCTGCACGGCGCCCGTGCTGCCGCTGGCCAGTGCCTGGCCGGTGGCCGGCAGGCCGCGCACGTCGCCCACGGGCACGACCTTGCCCTCGGGGTCCAGGCGCAGGCGCACCTGCGCTTCGGCCTCGGTGTCGGGACGCGCGGCGATGGCGGCGCGGCGTGCGGCCACGTCGGCAATGACGCTCTTCTCGTCGCAGTTGGTGATGATGAAGTTGGCCTTGTGGAACTCGCCCTTCTTCAGATCGACGAAGCGGCTCTCGGGGGTGCCCGAGTTGCGGTTGTCGAGCACTTCGAGCTTGGCGCCCAGCGGCAGCGTGGTCTGGTCCAGGCGCAGCACGTGCGTGACGGGCTTGAGGCCGTACAGGCTCCACTTGCCTTCGATGTCGGTGACGACGTGGGTGCCGTCTTCCATGTACAGGCGCACGCCGGGCACGCCGATCTCGTCGGCGCCTTCCTGGCGGCCATCACGTTGGCCATCACGCTTGCAATCCAGATAGACCTTGCCGAAGGCGAAGGCGTCGTCGGAGAACACGCCGCCCGTCACGCGCACGGTCCAGTTGGCCAGGTTCGACTGGATGGGGCCCGAGGTGGCGCGCGCGCGGTTGATGGCGTCGCCGTTGGTGGGCGCGCCCACGCCGATGCGCACGCGGTAGCGCACCATGGCCGACTGGTCGGGGGCCACCACCAGCGTGGGGTAGTTGAAGATCAGGCCCGGGCCGGCGCCGCCGGCGGGGTTGGGCACCACTTGCCCGTTCAGGCGCACGCTGTTGGCCACGTACGCGAAGCCCGGGGGCAGCGTGTCGTTGAAGGTCAGGCCGGTGACGGGGAAGCCGGTCTTGTTGGTGACGGTGAGCGCGTAGTCGATGAAGTCGCCGAACTCGACCTGGCGCTTGCTGCCGTCCTTGCGCAGCACCAGGCCCAGGATGTTGCCCGGATCGAGCGGGATGTGGTTGTGCACGGCGTCGCACGGCGTGCCATCGGGCTTGGCGCCCGCCTGCACCTGGAAGTAATAGCTGGTCGGGTCGGCGTCCTTCGGGGGCACGGCGCTGGGCACGACGGCGCCGCAGCTGGTGAACGAGCCACCGGTCACGGGGATCAGCTGCGAGGGGTACACGTAGCCGCTGCCTGCCGGCGGCGTGACCGACAGCGCGTACGTGCACAGGCCCGTCACGGGCGGCGTCTGCAGGTAGAACTGGTAGGCGCCGTCGGCGCCGGTGGTCATCGAGATGCTGCCGTTGGGGTTGAGCGTGTAGGTGCCCGAATCGGCGCCGTAGATCTCTGCGACGGTGATGGGGCCGGCCGTGCCGCTGCTGCAGGACTGGCGCGTGTAGGTGACCAGCGCGCCGGCCACAGGTTGACGGGTCAGTGCGTTGTAGACCGTGCCCTGCGGATCGACCAGCAGCGCCTGCACCGAGGTGGCGGTGGCCGCCAGCAGCATGGTGGGCGTGACGTTGACGGTGTTCTGCTCGAAGGCGGCGGCCCAGGCCTTGTTGGTGAGCGACACGCGCCCGCCGATGGCGGCGGGCTTCTCGGTGATGCGCACGCTCAGGCGGATCTGTTCGCTCTGGCCGGGTGCCAGCGCGCGGGCGCCGTCGGTCAGGCTCAGCGCCACTTCGGTGGGCAGCTGGAAGGGGTCGGCGCTGTCCTGCGTGCTGCGGTTGCAGGTGGCGCGGCCGGTGAAGCCGGTGGCGGCGTTGAGGTTGCCGTTGGCGGCCTTGGGCGGGCCCAGCAGTTCCCACGAGGCGACCTGACCGCTCGACTTGTCCATGTCGAAGGTGCAGTTCAGGTTGTCGATCACGCGCACGTTGGGCGCGGCGACGGCGCCGGTGTTGGTGACCTTGAAGGTGTAGTCCAGCTCGTAGACGCCGGGCGACACGCGCCGGGCGATGGAGGCCTGCTTGGTCAGCGTGAGCGTGGGCAGTTGCGTGGAGACGGGCGTGGGCGAGGTGTCGTTGTTCGGGTTGCCGTCGCCGTCGGCGTCGGGGTTGTCGCCGTTGACCGAGTCGTCCAGGGCCACCGCCGGGCCGCCGGCATTGAGGGCGCCCGAGGCCTTGACGGTGTTCAGCAAGGTGCCGGTGCGGCCGGTGAAGTTGATGCGCGCATCGAACTGCACGGTGAACTGCCCGCCCACGGGCAGCACAGCGCCGTCGGCCAGCAGGTTCGAGGCGGCGGCGGTGCCCTTGAAGGCGGGGTTCGCTGCTGCAACCGTACCGCCGCTGGGTGCGGGCGCGATCACGATCGAGCCGGGCACGATGGTGTACTGGTTCGCGCCGGGCACTGCGGCTGCCGTGTAGGTGCCGAACTGGGTAGCGCCTGCGCCTTCCATCACGTCGGCGGCCTGAACGCCGTAGAGCCACGAGGTGCCGTAGTTGCGCACGTTGACGCTGAAGCGCACGGTGGCGGTGCCGTCGGTCTTGCCGTCGGCGCTGCGGTTCACGCGCGGGGTGGAGGCCGCCTTGGCCACGCCGATGCGCGCCTGGCTGGAGCTGATGACGATGGTGTTCGAAGGCACGGTGGCCGGGCCGGTGCCGTCGTTGTACTGGCTGTGCGCGGTGTTGCGGATCTCGCCCACCTGGTCGGCGTTGACCTTGACGGCGAACTGCATCGCGATGGACACGTTGCGCGCCACGGGCGTGGAGATGCCGATGGCCACTTCGACGGCCGAGGCGTCTTCGGCGGTGCGATAGCTGAACGCCGGATCGTTGGCCAGGCGGTACAGCTTGACGGCGTTGGCGGCCGTGGTGCGCAGGGTGCCGGGCACGTACTGGGTGCCGGCGGGCACGGGGTCGCGCACGAGGACCAACGCAGAGGGCGCGCCGTTCACGAGCAGCGGCGTGTTGGTGGGCGCGATGACGTTGGACGGCTGCGCGTCCTGCGCGCCGATGTTGGTGCCCGAGATGGAGAAGTCGATGCGCGTCTGGCCGGGGATGACGTTGCCGGGGTAGCTGGCCGACTTGACCAGTTGCAGCGCGGCGGCGTTGCCGACGGTGACGGTGTCGCGATTGATGGCGGTGAGGCCTTGCAGCGCGGTGGTGGCAGTCAGGCCCACGCAGGCCACGCCCGTCGCGGCCGTGGGGATCGTGCCCTGCACCAGCAGTGCAGCGGTCTCGCCGGGCTTCAAAGCAATGGCACCCGCCGCGTTGAGTTGCACCACCGGGTCGGCCGCATCGACCACGCCGTTGTTGTTGGTATCGCGCACCACGCGCAGTGCAGACAGATCGAGCGTGTCGGCCGCGCAGCCGCCGGCGTTGTTGGCCAGCGCCAGCGTGTAGGTGGAGGCGACGTTGCCGGTGTTGGTGAGCAGGTGGCTCAGCGTGACGATGCTCGCGGGCGGGCGCGACAGCGACTGGTCCTGCGTGAGCACCAAGGCCTCAACAGGCAGCACCGTGGCGATCACTTCGTTGGACGAGATGGTCTCGGTCTGCGCCAGGCCGTTGGGCACGTAGGTGCCCGTGGCGATGCTGCGGATCACGATGCCGGCGGGTGCCGGCGCGGCGTTCGCTTCCTGCACGGCACCACCCAGCAGCAGCGCCGCGCCAGCGGCGAGCGCGGCAGCCCATCCGCGCCACGATGGCCGGTGTGTGCTCCTGGGATTGAAAGTGAACAGCATGCCGCGAACCCTTGATCGATCACCGCGTGGGGATCAGAAGAAACGAAAGAACTTTTTCGTTTGCGCCCTCGCCTCGGAAACGAGAGAAGGCGCAAAGGAAAACGCACAGGCCTGTGTGCCCTGTGCGAGGGAGCCGACGGGCTTGCACCCGTCGGCTCCGCTTCACTCAGGTGAAGCTCAGTTGTTGACCTTCACGGAGAACAGCAGCGTGGCGGTGCCGCCAGGTGCCACGGTGTTGCTTGCGCTGCCGCAGGCCACGGTGGTGGCGGTGCTGCTGTAGGCCAGGGCCGTGCCGGTCACGCCAATGGACGTGCACTGGTTGGCGGCCGGAGGCTGCGTCGCACCGGTGAAGGAGGTGTAGGCCGGCACCGCGTCGTTGATCGACATGTTGGTGACCGGTGCCGCGCCTTCGTTGGTGGCAACGACGCGGTACACGATGCACTCACCGGGCTTGGCGACCAGCGGAGCCGACGAGGACGGGACCTCGGCGCCATCGCAGTTCGTGTCCAGTGCCTGCGTCTTCACGAGGCGCATCTGGCCCGTGATGACCGTGGTCACGTCGGTGGCCGAGGGCGTGCCGCACGAGGTGGCGCCTGCCGGGAAGGTCACCGTGACGGTGGCCGTGTCCACGGCACCTGCCGAAGCGCCGCCCGGTGCGAACACCTTGACGAGCAGCTTCTGCGTGCCGTTGGCCGCCAGCGGGCCCGGGATCGTGCCGGTCACCAGCGTGTCGCCGCTGCCGATCTGGCCGTCGCCGTCCACGTCGATGTACAGCGCGGTGGTCCAGCCAGCCGTCACGTCTGCCGCCGGCAGCGTGGCCGACACCGTGTACGGGCCTGCGCAGCTTTGCGTGCCGGTGTTGGTCAGCGTGTGGGCGTACACGACCGAGCCGCCGGGGGCGATCTGGCCGTTGTTGTTCGGCGTCAGCGTCGCACCGTAGGTCACGGCCTGGGTCACGGTCACCGCATCGGTCTTCGTGTCGATCGCCACGGCGCCCGTCGAAGTCACGATGGTGGAACGCACCTGGAAGTACACCAGCTGGCCGGTGACGGGCGTCTGCGAAGCAGGCGGCGTCACGCAGGCATCGACCGGCGTCTGCGCGTTGGCTGCAACGTCCACCGTGGTGATCGCCGCACCCGTGCAGGTGCCACCCGCCGCCACGAACTTGACGGTCCAGCCTGCGGGCAGGCTGCCCGGGAAGCTGTTGGTCTGGCTCGCCGCCAGGCTGTAGGTGTTGGCCACCGTGTCGTTGTTCTTGACGAACAGCGTGAAGATCGCGCCGGTGCCGGCAGCGGTCGTCTTCGTGGTGGTCGGCTGCGGGCTCGGGCCCGTGCCCACGTCGCCGTTGCCGGTGTTGCCTGCGGTGCCGTTACCGGTGGCCGTGTTGGTCAGGTCGACCAGCACGCCGATCATGGCGTTCAGGGTGTCGCGGGTGGATTCCGTCTTCGTGCTGTCGCCCGTCGAGGTACCCGTCACGATCGCGCTGAACGGACCGGTGGGCAGCGTGCCGGGAGACGGCAGCGTGGCGGCGAGCACGAACTGCACGCTGCCGTTGGCCGCGACCGGACCGGTGTCGGGAATGCCGTCGCTGTTGTTGTCGATCAACGGCGTGACACCGTCGGCGGCAAAGAACTTGAAGGTCGTTCCGGCCGGGAAGGTGCCCAGGGCGGCCGTGAGGTTCACGACGTCCGTGGCATTGCCCGTGTTGAACACCGTCTGCGTGAACTTCACCGTGGCGCCCATGGCCGCGCTGGCGACAGTCGTCGTGTCGGCTGCGGTCGTGTTGGGGTTGCCCACCGCCGTGTCCAGCGAGGTGGTCGGGCTGCCGGAAGCAGAACCGAGCACGATGCCGAAGGTGCCGATGACGTTGTAGCTCGCGGGGTTGGTCGGCGAGCCCGTCGTGCCCGGGTTGTCCGACGTGACCGTCGTCGGCACAGTCACGGGGTTGTACTTGGCCGTGTTGGTCGTGGTCGACGTGCCGATGGCCGCCGTGTTGTTGACCATCACGACGAAGCTCACCGTCTGCGTGACGTTCGGCGGCAGCGAGGCCACCACGAAGGCCAGCGTGTTGCCGGTCGCGGTGAAGTCGATGGCGTTACCAGCCACATCACCCTGCGGTGCGTCCGTGAGCGCCGTGCCCGGTGCATTGCTCCAGACGGCCGAACCCGGCACGTACGTGAAGCCTGCGGGCAACGTGTCGGTCATGACGAACCGGCCAGCCGCACCACCCGTGTTGTTGAACTTCAACGTATAGGTGGTGTAGACGCAGCCTGCTGCGGGTGCGCCAGCTGCCGTGGTGGTAGCCGCGCAACCTGCGACCGAGCGCGGACCGCTCACCGATGCCGCGGGCCAGGTGCCGCCATTGGCCGACCAGGCGACCGACGGAACGCTCAGGCTCTTGGTGGCGTTGAAGGCCGCCTGATCCGTGAGGTTCACGTTGTCGACGTCGGCCGCTTGCGTGTTACCCGCCGCGTACAGCGCCGGCGTGCCTGCGGTGGCCGTGATGGTCGCTGCGACCGGCGAGGTGAACGTCGACGACGAAGCGGTGCTCGGGATCGAGTACGCCACGACGAACGGGAACGTGCCGTTGCCACCCGCCACGGTCTGGGCCGGGACGTTACAGACCGCACCCGGAACGACCGAGCACAGCGCGGTCGTGCTGTCAGGCACGCCGTCGGCGTTCGCGTCGGCGAACACTTCGACCTTGGTGAAGCCGTTCGGGCTGGCCGGTGCGGCCACGCTCAGCGTGAACGTGTCGGTGCCGTTACCCGTGTTGGTCAGCACGTGCGGTGCATACACGGTCGTGCCCGCGGCGCCGGTCTTCGTGTTGACCACGTTGGTCGTCACGGTGGTGTAGGTGTCCAGGTTGAACGAGCCGACCTGCTGCACCGTCGTCTGCACGAGGTTGGAGGTGGCCAGCTGGCTGGCGCCGTTCGGGTCCAGGTAGGTGGCCGAAGCCTGATTACCGATGATGGTGTTGGCGGGTGGAGCCGCAGCGAGTGCGCCGGAACTTCCAAAAAGGAAGCTCAGCGTCAGGGCTGCTGCGCCCGCCCAGAGCGCGCGCGGCGCGGGGCCGGTGCGACGGGCAGACAAGGTAGGGATCACTTGGGTTTCTCCTCGGGGGTTGGGGTCAAAAAAGGTCAAAAAAAGGACGAACTCACCCCGGCCGGGGATTTCCGCGAACGGAAACCGGCAATGGAAAAACCAGCGGGGTTTTGAAGAAAAGAGAGAACCGGCCGTCAGCGCGGCTCAGGGCCGCCGACGGTCGTCGTCAGCGCGGGAAGCTCAGGGCGTGCTGCGCGCAACCTTCTGCGCGTCGGCGGCAGCGGCCACCGGCGCGGGCGGCACCACCACTTCGACCTTGGCGCGCGCGGTCACCGCGGCCGAGCCGTTGGCGGGCAGCTGGCCCAGCGTCCAGCGCAGCGAGCGGTACTCGTTGTACGGAACCGGCTCCGACTTGCCGTTGACGACGCGCGCCAGCGGCTCGGCGGCAAAGGCGCCGTCCTTGGTCGCGGCCTTGACCAGCGTCGCGCCGGGCTTGGCGGTCTTGGGCAGGTATTCCAGGCCTTCGGGGATCGGCAGGTTGGCCACCAGGCCAGTGACGGCCTTGCCGGTGTGGTTGGTGTAGGTGGCCGTGTACTCGAGCACGTCGCCCGGCTTGACCGAATCTGCCGCCAGCAGCTGCTCCTTGCCCTGCGCGTCCTTGACCACCTTGGCCTGCGTCAGCACGACCGCGACGGTCTTCTTCTGCGCGGCCTCGGTGGGCGCGGGCGCGGCCTTCGTGCCCTGCGCGGCGGCCAGGCCGCCCAGCCCCAGGGTCATGGCCACGCCGAGCCCCAGGCCGAGGCGAACGGTCAGCCGGACCACCGGCGACATGAATGAATTCACTTGAGACGAACTTCCGATAGACATAGACAACTCCTAAAAAACAACTTCAAAGCCAGACCGAGGCAACACGAAGATCAAACCGACTTGACCTGTGGCCTCGCGAATTGGCGTCGAAGCCATTTCCCAGCCACTTGCAGCACACCACTGACACACCGGCATCGGCGACGACCGCCTCCGATGCCCACTCTCGGCCTCACGCAAGCACGCCCTTTTCGAGCCGCTTCCATGAGCCATTTACCACGTTCATATTATTTTCCGAATGTTTACAAAAACAATCGAACGTCCGCGATCCGCCACTTGCAATGGCCGAGGGTTCCGTGAAAATGTCACGAGAGGCCCTCCAAAGTTAACAACTGTGAATACAGATGTAATCTGGACGTCTGCTTAGATTGTGAATAAACCTGCAATTGGAGTGTGATCAATTTCACAAGCGCATCGCCTCCAAGTTGTTGATGCATTTGAATAATTTCACTTTCACATCAACCCGCCGCCTCACGATTCCCCACTGTTTCAAGGGAGAAACTAGGCCCTTCGGCGGCCTCGGTCCAGCGCCTGGGGCCACTTCGAAACTAAATTTACAAATTCACAGACTGTGTAATCAGGCACCGTGAATTTCATGGACTGCATGCGCGACCTGTCCCCCAATGGTTTCAATCACGGGCAGCGTGAAATACGGCTTGATGAATTTTTCAAAATCCAATTCCATTCAAACAGGCACGGCTGCGCCATTGGCCTGAATTCAATTCAAGCCAATCCCAGCCGGCTCACTTCGCCGGAATTCATTCGTTGGTCTGCCGACACCCGGCCTCAATTCGGAGGCGAATGGGCGAGCGTCTTTTTTCAAGGTGACCTTGCGTCACCCCTTCGGATGCCGCGGGCGCTGCCCGCGAAAACTCACTTGCCGTGCCGGTTGTGCGCGCGCTCCAGCGTGTAGCCCACGCCGTAGAGCGAGCGCACGCGGAATTCGCCCGCCACGATCGATGCCAGCTTCTTGCGCACGCGCGACACCAGCGCATCGAGCGACCGGCTGGCGCCCAGCTCCCCGTTGCATCGGGGCCCCTGGGGCAGTTGCTGTCGCGACACGGGCGTGTCGAGGTGGCGCACCAGCACCCGGGCGATCTCGAATTCGCTCGGCGTCATGATGGCTTCGCGGCTCGCGTACTCGACCGCGAGGCGGCTGCGCACGAGCTGGAAACCGTACAGGCCATGCGGCTTCGCGTTCCGGCGCAGCGATTTCCTGCCGCACAGCGTCGACACGCGCGCCACGACCTCTTCCGCGTTCCAGGGGCTCACCAGGAAATCGTCGACGTCGAACACCGACACGCGGGGCGTTTCCAGCACGCCGCGCGACCGGGTCAGCACGACCACCGGCGCGGTGGCCGCACGGCTGGCGCCGATGCCGAACAGAATTTCCGGCAGCGCGCCCTCCATCGTCTCGCCCATCAGCAGGAACAGCCCGACGCCAGGCATCGAGGCGGCCTCCAGCAGGTCTTCCTCGTTGACCACACACAAGGGGCTGAAGCCGGCGTCCTTCAACCGGCCTCGCAGCCAGTCGATCTCTTCGCCGGAGTCCGTCAGCACCACCACACGACCGTTTTTCTGTTCCACCCTGTCCACCATCGCTTCCCTTTTCATCGCTCCCCGCATGCCTCTCACAATGGAGTGGAATGTATTAACGTTTATGTACAGTCGATAGGGAAAAGTGCCGATATTGACCAACGGAAACAGGTAGCCCTGTTCTTTTGTCATCGTGTGCAAACAAACTCACACTAATGGGGCGTCACCCCCTCGACACGGGCGAATGGAATCCCGGATCAGCCTTCCATTTCAAGAGGACCTGACGCTCAGGAAGCCCTCTGGGAAGTGGCCTCGGAAGGCTTTGCCGTCTTGCGCGCGGACAGCCTTTCGAGCAGCCCGACGAGCCAGCACATCGGGCAGCCGCGCAGCAGCAGCAGGGCGCCGACGACGGCAGGCGGCGCGATCCAGGGATGGGCGGACGACAGCAGCACCGCCAGCGCGATGAGCACAAGCGCTCCCGCGCCGCGAAGCAGATGCCAGGTGATGGAAACGGGACACATGGTGCAGGGCTCCTTGGGAATGGACACCTGCAAGAGAGGCGGCGAAACGCCGAAACGGTTCGCGCCCCCTCCTCACCCCCCGGCCGGTTCGAGCACGAACGCGAAGTCCAGCGTGTGGAACGGCCCGGCCTGCACGCTGCCGTCGGGCGCATGGCCCGGGGGATGCGCCGCGAAGTCGCCGATGAGCGAGCTGCGCACGCCGAACACCGCGTCGCTGTCGAGGTACGGATCGCCCTCGCGGAAGACGTGCGTGATCAGCGTCTCGTAGCCCGGCGCCTGCACCATGAAGTGCACATGCGCGGGCCGCCACGGATGGCGCCGGGTGGCGCGCAGCATGGCGCCCACCGGCCCGTCGGTGGGAATCGGATAGGCCACCGGCGCCACGCCGCGAAACCACAGCCGCCCTTGCGCGTCGGTGCGCAGCACCGCCCGCCCCTGCATGGGGTTGCCGGGCCGCTGCACGTCGTAAAAGCCTTCGGCGTCGGCCTCCCACACGTCGACCACCGCATCGGCGACGGGCTCGCCGTCGCGCCCGCGCACGGTGGCCTGCACGAACAGCGGCTCGCCCACCGCGCCAGCCGCGATGTCGCTGCCCAGCGGCAGCTGCGGCGCGCCGGCCACGTGGAAGGGGCCGAACACGGTGGCCTCGGTGGCCTGCGGGCTCTTGGCGTGGTTCATCGCCACCGTGAGCATCGACAGGCCCAGGGTGTCCGACAGCAGGATGAACTCCTGGCGCTGCGCGTCGCACTTCTGGCCCGTGGCGGTGAGGAAGTCGATGCCCGCGGCCCACTCGGCCTCGGTGAGTCGCACCTCGCGCGCGAAGTCGTGCAGGTGGCGCACCAGCGCCGACAGCACCTCCTTCAGCCGTGCGTCCTCGCAGCCGGCCATGCGCTCGAGCACGGCGGCGGTGATGGTGTGTTCATCGATGTTGCGCATGGGCGTCGGGCTCCAGGGGGGAAGAAGGCGCGTGCGCCGCCGCCAGGCGCCGCTGCGTCGGGAACAGGGACCAGGCCCAGCGCTGCTGCGCCCAGCCCCACAGCCCCTGCTTGAAGAAGATCGTGGCCACGATGGCCAGCAGCCCGAGGCCGAGCAGGTACCAGGTGCCGTAGTCGCTCAGGAACTTGTTCAGCGCCCAGAACACCAGCGCGCCCACCAGCGGCCCCTCGATGCGGCCGATGCCGCCGATCACGACCATGAAGATCGCGAAGGCGGTCCAGTTCGGCGCGAAGGCCGCGTCGGGGCTGATGCGCAGGTTGCCTACGAAGTACAGCGCGCCCGCCAGCCCGGCGCCGAAGGCCGCCACCACGTACACCGCGAGCTTCATGCGCGCCACCGGGATGCCCTGCGATTCGGCGGCCATCTCGTTGTCGCGGATCGCCAGCAGCGCCAGCCCGAAGCGGCTGCGCAGGAACAGGTAGACCAGCGACACCGCCGCCACCACGCAGCCCAGCGCCATCCAGTAGGTGACGCTCTCGCGCGTGGCGCGCTCGATGCCGCGCAGCGCCGTGAGCGTGGTGCCCGAGCCGCCGCCCACCGCCGACACGTTGGCGAAGCTGAGCCGGAACACCTCGGCGATCACCCAGGTGCCGATGGCGAAGTAGCCGCCCGACAGCCGGAACGCCACGAAGGACACCGGCACCGCGATCAGCGCCGCGGCCAGCGCCCCGAGCGGAATCGCCACGAACGGGTTGACACCCGCGAAGTTGCCCAGCATCAGCATCACGTAGCCGCCGAAGCCGAAGAAGGCCTGCTGCCCGATGCTGACCATGCCGCCGTAGCCGGCCAGCAGGTTCCACATCATCGCGAAGATGAAGTAGCAGGCGATCTCGACGAACTCGCGCATCCAGCTGGGCTCGCCCCAGAAGGGCAGCGTGGCGGCCACCGCCACCAGCGCGGCGGCGCTCCAGCCCGCGCGGCGGCTGCTGCCGGTGTCGATGGTGACGACGACGGAGGCCATGGCGCTCAGTCCAGCTGCAGCTGCACGCGCGCGGCCACCTGGCCCCAGCGCTGGTGCTCGGCGCGCAGGCGGCGCGCCGCTTCTTCGGGCGTGTTGGCCACCACCTCGAGGTCCATGGTGGCCAGCCGCTCGCGCAGCTCGGGCGCGGCCAGCGCCTTCGCCACTTCGGCCTGCAGGCGCGCCACCACGGCCGGCGGCGTGGCGCGCGGCATGGCCATCATCTCGGCGAAGCTGGCGTCGTAGCCCTGGATGCCCGTCTGCGCCACGGTCGGCACCGTGGGCTGGCTGCCCAGGCGCTTGCTGCCGGACACGGCGATGGCCACCAGCTTGCCGTCGCGGATGATCGGGCCGACCGTCGGCGAGGCCAGGAAGCCGCAGGGCACCATGCCGCCCATCACGTCCTGCATGGCCGGGCTCGGGCCGCGGTAGGGCACGTGCTGCATCTGCACGCCGGCGTCGGCCAGCAGCATCTCCATGGCCATGTGGCCGGGCACGCCGGGGCCGCCCGAGGCGTAGCTCATGGGCTTGGCCCGGGCCGCGGCCAGCAGCTCGGGCAGGGTCTTGATGCCGGCGCCGGGAAAGCACACCAGCTCCTGGCTGAACGCGGCCAGCTGGGTCACGGGCACCAGGTCTTCCATCGGACGGATGGCGAGCTTGCGGTACAGGTGCGGGTTGATGGTCAGCATGGTGTCGGGGCCGACCAGCACCGTGTGGCCGTCGGTGGCGCGCGCCACCTCCTGCATGCCGATGTTGCCGCCCGCGCCCGGCTTGTTGTCGACCACCACGGGCTGGCCCAGCGCCTTCTGCAGGGCCGGCTGCATCAGCCGCGACACGATGTCCCCTGGCGCACCAGCCGGGAAGGCCACCACCAGCCGCACGGGCTTGCTGGGCCAGGTGTCGGCGGCGTGGCTGGGAGCGAGGGTGGCGAGCACGGCGCCTGCCGCCATGCAGGCCGCGAGAGATCGGCGAAAAGCGTTCATGGGATGTCTCCTTTTTTTGAAATGGGGTGCGCGCTCGCCTACCAGGCGCCGATGAGGATGCCGGCCGCCAGCTCGCGCTCGTTCCAGCGCGCGATGTCCTCGGGCGCCACCGTGGGAAAGCGCCGCCGCTGGCGCAGCCAGTCGAACAGCAGGCCCAGCATCTGCTCGCGCACCGCGGCCAGGGCCGGGTCGCGGCCCAGGTCGACCAGCTCGTCGGGGTCGGCCTGCATGTCGAACAGCTGCGGCGGCAGGTCTTCGAAGTGCACGAACTTCCAGCGGCGCGTGCGCAGCATCGTCATGTGGCAACGCTCGACGGGTTGGGCCAGCGGCAGGCGCACCTCGTCGCGGAAGGCGAAGCTGTTCTCGCACACCACCACGTCCTTGCCGGCCGCGCCGGCGTGGCCGTGCAGCAGCGGGCGCAGCGATTGGCCTTCGAGCCATTCGGCCGGCTGCGGCAGGCCCAGCGCGTCGAGCATCGTCGGCACGAGGTCGATGCACTCGACCAGCGCGTCGCTCACCGTGCCGCGGAGCGCGTCGGCCTCGGCGCGCGGATCGACCACGATCAGCGGCACCTTCACGATCGGGTCGTGGAACAGCTCCTTCTCGCCCAGCCAGTGGTCGCCCAGGTAGTCGCCGTGGTCGCTGGTGAAGACCACCAGCGTGTCGCGGTCCAGCCCCTGCGCGGCCATGAAGGCGAAGAGCCGGCCGAGCTGGTCGTCGACCTGCTTCACGAGCCCCATGTAGGTCGGCACCACCATGTTGCGCACCTCGTCGCGGCTGAAGTTGCGACTCACGGTCTCGCGCCGGAAGCCTTCGACCACCGGGTGGGCGTCGATGCGCTCGGCCTCGCTGCGCACCACGGGCAACATGTCGTCGGGCCCGTACATCGCGTGGTACGGCGCGGGCGCCACGTAGGGCCAATGCGGTTTGATGTACGACAGGTGCAGCACCCAGGGCGCGTCGCCGGCCTCGCGCATGAAGTCGATCGCGCGCTCGGTCGTGTAGGGCGTCTCGCTGTGCGCGCCGGCGATGTGCGCGGGCCGGTCGGCCCAGCGCATCTGCCAGCCGCTCAGGAGCTCGCCGTCGGGGCCGCGGCCCGAGTTGGCGAAGTCGTGCCAGGGGTTGTCGGAGTCGTAGCCCTGCGCGCGCAGCCAGTCGCAGTAGGCATTGCCCGTGACCTTGAACCCCGGCGGCCAGATGCCGTCGTCGCGCGCATAGGGCTCGAAACCGCCTTCCATCGCCAGCCGGCCCGCGCCCTGCGTCGGGTCGATGCCCAGGCGGCGCGCGCCCCCGGTGTCGGCCTCGACGTGCGTCTTGCCGACCAGCGCGCAGCGCACGCCGTGCGGGCGCAGATGGTCGCCCAGCGTCTTCTGCCCCACCGACAGCGGCACGAAGTTCCACATCGTCCCGTGGCTGCTGACATAGCGCCCGGTGTAGGTCGACATGCGCGACGCGCCGCAGACCGCGCCCTGCGCATAGGCATGGCTGAAGCGCACGCCGCGCGCGGCCAGCGCATCGATGTGCGGCGTCTGCAGGCGCGGATGGCCGTAGCACGAGAGGTGGTCGGCGCGCAGCTGGTCGCACATGATGAACAGCACATGCTTGAGCGGCGCGGGGGAGGTCTTGTCGGTCATGTCAGCAGGTCAGCGGGTCTTGGGGAACAGTCCCTGCGGCCGCAGCACCAGCACCGCGAGGAACACGAGATGGCCGAACCAGATGCCCCAGCCCGGATCGATGCGAAAGCCGATCTGCTGCGCGATGCCCAGGATCATGGCGCCGGCCAGCGTGCCCCAGAACGAGCCCATGCCGCCGATGATCACGGCCTCGAAGGCAAAGAGCAGCAGCAGCGGGCCGTCCGACGGCGACACCGTGGTGCGCATGCCCTGCAGCGCGCCGGCGATGGCGATCAGCACGAAGGCGATGCCCGTGGCCAGCGCATACACCTGCTTGGCTTTCAGCCCCATCAGCTCGGCGATCTCGCGGTCATCGGAGACCGCGCGGAAGGTGCGCCCCAGCGGCGTGCGCGTGAACATCCACTGCATCGCGCCCGTGGCCGCCACCGCGACCGCCAGGATCACCAGCGGCAGCGCCCCCAGCGCCAGCGTGTCGCCCAGCGGCACCGACGCGGTGGCCAGCGCGCCGACCTCGATGGCGCGCGGGTCGGCCGAGAACAGCTCCAGCAGCAGGTTCTGGATCACGATCGACAGGCCGAAGGTCACGACCAGCGAGGGCAGCGGGTCCTTGCCCAGCGTGCCGTTGAGCACGTGGCGCTGCAGCAGGTAGCCGAAGCCGAAGGCCAGCGGCAGCACCGCGAGCACCACCGCCCACGGCACGGCGGCGCCGGTCATCGAGACACCGGCGATCACCGCGAAGGCGCCCAGGATGATGAAGTCGCCCTGCGCCGTGTTGGTGAGTCGCATGACGCCGAACATCAGCGACTGGCCGAGCGCGAACAGCGTGTAGAGGCCGCCGAGCAGCACGCCCTGGAGCAGGGTTTCAAGCATGGGATTCCTCGATGCCGAAATAGGCTTGCGAGATCTGCTCGGGCGTGAGTTCGTCCGAGCGCCCCGTGAGCGACACGCGCCCGTCCTGAAAGCAGTACACGCGCTGCGACACCTGCCGCGCCATGCGCACGTCCTGCTCCACGATCACGACCGTCATGCCCTCCCCCGTGATGGCCGGCATGGCCGCATAGATCTCGCGGATGACGACCGGCGCCAGGCCGAGCGAGAGCTCGTCGCACAGCAGCAGCTCGGGGTTGCTCATGAGCGCGCGGCCCAGCGCCACCATCTGCTGCTGCCCGCCCGACAGCGAGGTGGCGGGCTGGCGCCGCTTCTCGGCCAGGATCGGGAACAGGCCGTACAGGCGCTGCAGGTTCCACGGCCCCGCGCGGCGCGGCGTCGCGCCCATCAACAGGTTCTCTTCCACGCTCAGGCTCGGGAACAGGCGCCGGCCTTCCGGCACCATCGCCAGGCCGCGCCGCACGATCTCGCCGGGCGGCAGGCCGCCGATGGGCTCGCCCTTGAAGCGGATCGCGTCGGACGGCGCGCGCAGCAGCCCCGTAAGGCTTTTCAGAAAGGTCGACTTGCCCGCGCCGTTGGCGCCGATGACCGCCACCAGCTCGCCCGCCGACAGCGTGAAGTCGATGCCGAACAGCGCCTGCGCATCGCCGTAGAAGGCCTGCAGGCCGTGGGTGTCGAGCAGCGCGTTCATGCCTCGATCCCCATGTACACGCGCCGCACCTCGGGGTCGTTCATCACCGCGCGCGGCGCGCCTTCCGCCAGCTGCTGCCCGAAGTTGATGACGAACAGCCGGTCGGCCAGCGACAGCAGCGCATGCACGACGTGCTCGATCCAGATCATGGTCACGCCGCGCGCCTTGATGCGTTTCAGTTCCGCCACCAGCACCGCCGCCTCGGGCTCGGTGAGCCCGCCCGCGATCTCGTCGAGCAGCAGCAGGCGCGGCTTGGTCGCGAGCGCGCGCGCCAGCTCCAGCCGCTTGCGGTCGAGCAGCGTGAGCCCGCCGGCCGGCTTGTTGGCGTGCGGCGCCAGACCGGTCTGGGCCAGCACCTCGTGCGCCGTCTCCCAGGCCTCGCGCTCGGCCTGCTGGCCGCCGAAGCAGGCGGCGGTGACGAGGTTCTCGAACACGCTCATGTGGCCGAAGGGCTGCGGCACCTGGTAGCTGCGGCCGATGCCGGCGCGGCAGCGCTGGTGCGGGCGCAGCCGCGTCACGTCGCGGCCCGCGTATTCCACGCGGCCGGCGTCGACGCGCGCATCGCCCGAGATCAGGTTGAACAGCGTGGTCTTGCCCGCGCCGTTGGGCCCGAGGATGCCCAGCGTCTCGCCCTCGGCCACCGCCAGCGTGATGCCGTCGGTGACCTTGAGCGCCCCGTAGGACTTGCTCACGCCGTGCAAGGCCAGCAACGTCATGGCAGCCGTCACTCAGAGCAGGCGCAGCGCGCCGCCGGTGGGGATCGCCTTCGCGGCCTCGTTGTTCACCAGCGTCAGCTCCACCTTGCGCTGCTTGCCCTTGCCCCACTGGCCGAGCACCAGCGGTGTCTTGCTGACGTTCTTGAACGGACCCTGCCCGCCCCACTTCACGGGGCCGACCACGGAGTTGATCGAGGTCGCGGCCACGGCGTCGCGCACGTCGCCGGCCTTGAGCGACTTCGATCGCGACAGCGCGTTCGCCGCCACCTCGAACAGCGCATGCGCGAAGCCGATGGGCTGCGTCCACTGCTTCTTCGTGCTGGCCTCGTAAGCCTCGGCCAGCGCCTTGGCGCTTTGCTGCGTGAGGCTGGAGCTGAACGGGTGCGACGGGCTCCACCACACCTCGGTCGACAGGCCCTCGCCGAGGTCGCCCAGCGCCTCGATGGCGCCCGGGAACAACAGCGCCTTGCCCAGCGTGATCACCTTGGGCTTGAAGCCCTGCTGGCGCGCCTGCGTGAGGAAGGTCTTGGCGTCGGGCGGGATCACCACGCCGGTGACGATCTCGACGTTGTCGCGCTTGAAGGCCGCGATCTGCGCGCTGAAGTCCTGTGTGCCGTTCTGGAAGCGGCCGGGGTCGGTGAGCGTGAAGCCCATCTGCGCGAGCGGCTTGGGAAAGCCCAGCTCCTTGTCGCCCCAGGCATTGCCGTCGCCGTCGTTGGGGAACAGGCCGCCGACCTTCTTGTTGGTGGCCACGGTCTTCCAGCCGTTGGTGAAGGTGGCGATGACGTCCTCGAGCCCCCAGAACAGGTGGTAGGTCCAGTTGAAGCCCTTGGCCGGGTCGCCCTTGCGGCCGAAGAACCAGGGCTGCCACGGCACCACGCTGGAGATGCAGGGCACCTCGTTGAGCTCGCAGGCGTCGCTCACCGGGTTGGCGGTTTCGGGCGTGCCGGCCGTGAGCACCAGCGCGACCTTGTCCTTCAGGATCAGGTCGTTGGCCACCTCGCCCGCGCGGTTGGGGTTCGACTGGCTGTCCTTGAGCACGATCTGCACGGCGTACTTCTTGCCGCCCACGCTGATGCCGTCCTTGAAGGCGGCCTTCATCTGCTCGATCACCCACTTGTCGGCCTCACCGAAGGGCGCGAGCGGCCCGGTCTGCGGCGACACGTAGCCGATCTTGAGCGTGTCGGCGGCGAACACCCGCGGCGCGGCGCCCGTGGCGGCGAGCGCGGCGGCGGCCTGCGTGAACTGTCTGCGGTTGAATGTCATGGCTGTCTCCTTCGTTGTTCGTGTGTGTCTTCGATGCCTGCGCTGCGCCTAGCCCGGCGGCTCGCCGTCGAAGGCGCGTTGCAGCAGCGCGCGGATCGCGTCGCGCTCGGCCGGGCCGAAGGGCCGCGGGTTCCAGTACGGGTTGGCGACGGCGATGTCGGCCGCGCGGTCGAGGTCGGCGGCGCGCATGCCGATGTCCTTCAGCGCCACCGGCGCGCCGTTGTCGCGCGCCAGCGCATAGACCGCCGCCGGCGTCGACACGCCGCCGAGCGCGCGCGCGATGCGCGCCATGGCACGCGGCGCGGCCTGTGCGTTGAACGCGAGCGCATGCGGCAGCACCACCGTGTGCACCTCGGCGTGCGGCAGGTTGAAGCTGCCGCCCAGCGTGTGGCACAGCTTGTGGTGCAGGGCCATGCCCACCGCGCCGAGCACGCCACCGCAGAGCCAGGTGCCGTACAGCGCGTCGGAGCGTGCGGCCAGGTCGTCGGGCTGCAGACGGATCGCCGGCAGTGCACGTGCAAGCGCAGCAATGCCTTCTTCGGCCATCAGGTCCATCACCGGGTTGCTGTCCTGCGCGTACAGGCCTTCGGCCGCGTGTGCGATGGCGTTGATGCCGCTGGTCACGCTCAGGCCCACGGGCAGCGTGCGCGACAGTTCGGGGTCGTAGATCACGGTGCGCGGCAGCACGCGCGGGTCCTTGCCGGTCTTCTTCAGGCCGTTCTCGGTGAGGCCGTAGATCGGCGTCATCTCGCTGCCCGCGTAGGTGGTGGGAATGGCGACGATCGGCAACCCGGACTCCAGTGCGATGGCCTTGCCCAGCCCCGTGGTGGAGCCGCCGCCCAGCGCCACGGCGCAGTCGGCGCCGAGCCGGCGCGCCAGGTCGCGGGCCTCGCGCGCCGTTTCCACGGGCACGTGCATCACGGCGCGGTCGAACAGGCCGGCCGCCTGCGCACCGAGCGAGGCCGCCACGCGCTCGGCCTGCGGGCGCTGTTCGGGCGTGCACAGCACCAGCGCCTTTTTCGCGCCCAGCGCATCGATCTCGCGCGCCAGGTGGCGCAGCGAACCGGCGCCGAACACCACGCGCTGCGGATGGGTGGTGTGGATGAAGTCGTGCATGGCGCGCTCCTTTTCTTTCCGGTTATTCGAGGCTCAGGCGGCGCTCGCGCACCAGCCGGGCCCACTTGTCCTGCTCGGTGCGCAGCACGGCGGCGAACTGCTCGGGCGTGTTGGCGATGCCCGTCAGGCCCTGTTCGCGCAGCCGCTGCTGGAACGCGGGCTCGGTCACGACCTTGCGCACCTCGACCTGCAGCCGGTCGACCACGGCGCGCGGCGTGCCGGCCGGGGCCAGCAGGCCGACCCACGAGTTCACCTCGAAGCCGGGGTAGCCGCTCTCGGCCACGGTCGGCACGTCGGCATAGGCGGCCACGCGCTGCGCGCCGGTCTGGGCCAGGGCGCGCAGCCGGCCCGCGTTGACATGCGGCTGGGCCAGCACGGCCGAGAGGAACATCATCTCGACCTGCCCGCCCAGCAGGTCCTGCTGGGCCGGACCGCCACCGCGATAGGGGATGTGCGTGACGAAGGTGCCGCTCACGGCCTTGAAGTATTCGGCCGTGAGGTGGTTGCTCGAGCCCGGCCCGACGCTGGCGTAGTTCAGGCGCCCCGGCTGCGCCTTGAGCAGGCCGACGAAGCGCACGAAGTCCTTGGCCTCGACCTTCGGGTTGACCACCAGCACCAGCGGGTTACTCGCCACCTGCGTCACGGGCTGCAGGTCTTTCGCGATGTCGAAGCTCAGCTTCGGATAGACCAGCGGGTAGGTCGCGTAGCTGTCGAACACCATCAGCAGCGTGTGGCCGTCGGGCGCCGCGCGGGCCACCTCGGCCCCCGCCAGCGTGCCGCCGGCGCCGCTGCGGTTGTCCACGATCACGGTCTGGCCGAGCGCGGCCTGCAGGCGCGGCTGCAACTGGCGCGCGACGGTGTCGACGATGCCGCCCGGCGGAAAGCCCACGACCAGCCGCACCGGCTTGGTCGGCCAGGCCGGCGCCTGGGCCTGCGCGGCCATGCCCCACAGCAAGGTGCAGGCGACCAGGGCCCGGGAGAGGATCGAGAAAGACATCGTGTGCGCCCGTCGGGTTGGAAAGAAAAATGGAAAACGTCAGCGCACGAAGTGCGGCGGAATCTGCGCGTCGACGTTGACCCACACGCTTTTCACCTGCGTGTACTCGCGCATCGCATCGAAGCCCATCTCGCGGCCGTAGCCGCTCTGGCCCACGCCGCCGAAGGGCGAGCCGGGGTTCACGCGCTTGTAGCTGTTGATCCAGACCATGCCGGCGTGCAGGTCGCGCGCCACCTTGTGGGCGCGCTGCAGGTCGCGGGTCCACAGGCCGCTGCCCAGGCCGTAGTCGGTGCCGTTGGCGATCTGCATCGCCTCTTCGTCGCTCTTGAAGGTGAGCACGGTGACGAAGGGGCCGAACACCTCTTCCTGCGCCACGCGGTCCTGGTACGAGCGGGCACGCACCACGGTCGGCTGCACATAGCAGCCCTGCGCCAGGTCGCCGCCGGGCGCGCCGCCGCCCGCCAGCACCTCGCCGCCCTGCGCCTGCGCGACCTCGACATAGCTCAGCACGCGGTCGCGGTGCTGGGCGCTGGTGAGCGGGCCCATCTCGGTGGCCTCGTCGAGCGGGTTGCCCAGGCGGATGGATTGGGCCAGCGGAATGAACTGGTCGAGGAAGGCATCGGCGATCTTCTCGTGCAGCATCAGCCGCGAGCCCGCGATGCAGGCCTGGCCCTGGTTGTGGAAGATGGCCCAGGCGCTGCCGTTCACGGCGGCCTGCAGGTTGGCGTCCTCGAACACGATGTTGGGGCCCTTGCCGCCGAGCTCGAGCTGCACCTTCTTCAGGTTGCCCGCGCTGGCCTGCACGATGCGCCGGCCGGTGGCGGTGCTGCCGGTGAAGGCGATCTTGGCGATCTCGGGATGCTCGGCGATGTACTGGCCCGCCACGCTGCCCAGGCCCGGCAGCATGTTGACCACGCCGGGCGGCACGCCGGCCTCGGCCATCAGCTCGGCGATGCGCAGCGAGGTGAGCGGCGTGATCTCGGCCGGTTTCATCACGATGCAGTTGCCGGCCGCCAGCGCGGGCGCCATCTTCCAGCTCGTGAACATGAGCGGGAAGTTCCACGGCACCACCTGGCCGACGATGCCCACGGGCTCGCGCAGCGTGTAGTTGAGAAAGCCCTCTTCCACCGGAATGGTCTCGCCCTGGAACTTGTCGGCCATGCCGCCGAAGTAGCGAAAGCACGCGGCGGTGCGTGGCACGTCGAGCCGGCGCGAGTCGCGGATCGGGTGGCCGGTGTCCAGCGATTCGAGCCGCGCGAGCTCTTCGCCGTTGGCCTCGATGAGGTCGGCCAGCTTCAGCAGGATGCGACCGCGGTCGGCGGCGGCCATGCGGCTCCACTTCGGGAGCGCGCGCTTGGCGGCGGCCACGGCCTTGTCGACGTCGGCCTTGCCGGCCAGCGCGACCTGGGCGATGGGCGTGTTGTCGTGCGGATTCAGCGTGGCGAGCGTCTCGCCGGATTCGGCGTCGACGAAACGGCCGTCGATGAAAAGCTGGTGGCGGATGGAAAGAGCAGGCATGGGTTCTCCTCGCCCTCCCCGCGCGGGGAGGACTGGATGGATGGGAGGCGGGAAGAAAGAAGCGGCGGCGGGCCGGCCGGTCAGAACTCGACCGGGATCTCGGGCGACTCGCCCTTCTGGATCTCGTAGACCAGGCTGGGCGAGCCGTTCTCCCACACCAGCAGCATCGAACGCTTGGGGCTGAAGCCCTGGTGGCGGCAGTAGGCGGGCATGGCGGCCATGTCGCCGGCCTTCATGATCACGCGCGCCATGGGCTTGCCGGTGTTCTTGTCGCCGCAGTCCCAGTGGATCTCGTCGGTCATCTGGAAGAACCACTCGACGCGGTCGTTGCCGTGGATGATCGGCAGGATGTGCTCCTCGGTCGTCGGGCACATGTAGCTGTGCTTCACCACCGAGGTGAAGCTCGGGTTCCACGTGACCTGCGAGCGGCTCAGGAAGCCGAAGAGGTTGAAGGCGTGCACCTCGTTCTCGAAGCCCGGCTCGGGGTGCAGCTCGGGCTGGCCCTGCGGCACGTCGGCAAAAGCGCGGTTGACCGGCGCGCCGCGCGCGTCGCTGCGCAGGTCGAGGTCGCCCTTCAGGCCCACGCAGCGCTTGGCCAGCTCGCGCGCCCGGGTGATCTTGGCGGTGTTGTTGCCGCTCTTGCGGCCGTAGGGCGAGCCGGTTTCCTGCGGCGCGGCGAAGGGGTCGAAGGCCTCGTTGGTCCAGTCGTCGAGCATGGCCTCGAAGGTGGCGCGGATCTGCGCCGTGGGGAAGTTCTCGAGCAGGTCGATGCCCGCGTCCTTCATCGTGCCGTTGAAGCTGCCGGCGTACAGGTCGACCGAGTCGTAGTGGTTGATGGTGCCGAACACGTTGTCGAAGTTGACCCAGCCGTAGAAGAAGCCCCAGGCCACGTCGCGCATCAGCGCACGCAGGTAGTTGCCGGCGTCCATGGTGTGGCTCATGGGACGGCCGTCCCGGGTCTTCCAGGTGATGTGGGCAAAGTACTCGTCGCGGCGGAAGCCGAAGCTGCCGAGCGAAAAATCCTTGTAGCCGAGCGTGGCATCGGGCTGCGATGCGATGACCTTGGCGAGTTCTGCGGGTGCGTTCATGGTGTGGCTCCTGGATGGCGGGTTCAGTGCGTCTGGCAGATGTCGGCCCACTTCTCGATGGAGAGGTCGCCCTTGCAGGTCTGCAGCACGATCACGCCGGGGTCGCCGGCCACGCGGAACTGGTAGGCCGTGTTCTTGGGCAGCAGGCCCTGGTGGCCACGCGAGAGCTTCATCCAGCCCATCTTCTTGCCCTGCGGCTCGCCCTCTACGCGCACGGCGCCGTTCTTCTCGGTGTCGGCCACGGCCTGGGCCGCATCGAGCTGCACGAGGTGCACTTCGACGTCGCCATCCATCGCCAGCGCGAACTCGTCGTGGGCGCAGGTGAACCAGGGCGAGGTGCCTTCGGCGCGCAGCGTTTCCAGCACGTAGATCTGGTTCTGGCCGAACACGACCTTCTCGTACGGTGCGCTGATGCTGGCGATCTCGAAGCAGTTGGAGAACGCGTAGTGGCGCACGTCGTCGTCGATGGGCTCGACGTGGCCTTTCTCGAAGTGCTTGAGGGACCCGAAGCGGGTCTGGTATGCGACGGTCATGGGTGTCTCCTGAGGTGCCGGACGATGCAGCGTGGTGGCTGCGATGTGTGCACTGTAGGAAACGGGGCGCGCGAGCGGTAGGCCCGAAACGCGGGCCGCATTGTTCGGCAAATCCGTTCAATGCACAGGGTTTACCCCGGAACGGACCGTGCTCGCGTCAGGCGTCCCAGATCAGGCCCGGCGGTAGCAGGCCGCGTTCGATCATGGCGGCGTCCCACGGCGGCACCTTCGAGAACGCCTGGGTCAGGTGCTCGATGAACAGGCGCAGCTTGAAGGCATTGCGCGAGGTGCCCGCGTACACCGCGCTCAGCGAGAACGACGACAGCTGGTGCGCCGGCAGCACCACCTCCAGGTCGCCGCGCAGGATCGCCTCGCCGGCCACCAGCGTCGGCAGGCAGACGATGCCGGCGTGCTCCATGGCGTACTCGCGCAGCAGGTGGACGCTGTTGGTGAGCAGCGCCGCGCTCATGTACAGCGTGACCTGTTCACCGGCGTGATGGAAGGTCCAGCGGTCGCGCGTGGGGTAGCCCGAGTACAGGCCGAGCGTGTGCTTGTGCAGCTCGCGCGGGCTCGCCGGCCGGCCGTGCGCGCGCAGGTACTCGGGCGTGGCGCAGAACACGCGGCGCACCGGGAACAGCGGGCGCGACACCAGCTCGGTCGACGCCGCCGGAAAGATCTGCAGCGCGCAATCGACGCCCGCCTTCACCGGGTCGACCACCGCGTCGCTCACGATGAGCTCCAGGTGGATGTCCGGAAAGCTCACCTGAAAGGCGCGCAGCAGCGTCGCGAAATGCCCCAGCACGAAGCCCGTGAGCGCATGCACGCGCAGCGTGCCGGTGGGCCCGTCCTTGGCGTCGCGCATCTGGTCCATGATGTCGTTGGCCCGCCCGACCAGCTCGACGCAGTCGCGCAGGAAGGCCTGCCCCACGTCGCTGAGCCGGACCACGCGCGTGCTGCGGTGGAACAGCGGCGCGCCGACGTGGTCCTCGAGCTGCTTCACGCGGCTGGTCACCACCGATTTCGACACCCGCAGCTGGCGCGCGGCCTCGGCGAAGCTCTGGGTCTGTGCGACCCGCACGAAGGTCTCTATGTTCTCGAGGCGGTCCATGGGGCATGCAATGTAGCGGTTGCGCGGCGGCGGCCGGTCGGCCGCACGGGTGTGAAGTACTGCGCAATCCCGCTCGGAGATTGACCGCACCCTTCTCAATTCGCCCACAAATGTGAGCATTTCCCTGTGAGATTGTTAATACGGCAACTATTGTCCTGCCCCGAAGCACCCGAGGTGCACAAGAAATCGAAGCAGGGAGTTCCCATGACCAAATCCACGATCACCGTGATGCTCGCGCTGGCGGCATCCGTTCTCATGAGCGCCTGCGCGCACCATCACGCGCCGCCGCCGCGTGCGGAGCCCGGGCCGGCGCACAAGGGCGGCAACTTCTGCCCGCCGGGCCAGGCCAAGAAGGGCAACTGCTGATCGCCCGCCATGCTGAACCCGTTCCTGCGTGACATGACGCCCGACGAAATGCCGACCGGCACCGCGCGGCCGGCCTACATCGCACTGCTGCCCGTGCTGGCCTATGTGCTCGTCGCCATCGCGTTCCTGAGCATGTCGGTGGTCGTGCCGAGCCTGCTCGTGGCCTGCCTGTTCGCGACTGCGGCGGCCATGTCGCTGGGCGCGGGCGTGGTGCTCGGCATGAGCATCTGGATCTTTCCGCAGCTGTCGAGCTGAGGACCGCACGCGATGAGTACTTCGAACGCTTCCGTCTTCCGCGTCCAGAGCTGGCGCACGACCCTGCTGGCGGCCTCCGTGGTGCTGCTGATCGTGATGGCGCTGCTCATGAAGTGGCTGGTCGAGCTGCAGGTGGAAACCGCGCAGGAACGCCAGCTGCGCGAAGCCGTCGCCCGCGAGGCCGACGCCCGCTGCTTCGTGCTGCCCACGCGCCAGGAGGTCGACACCTGCCGGGCCGTCAACGCGGCGGGCCTGACGCCCTGACCTAGGCGCCGCTCAACCGAAAGTGAACGCGTAGGCCTGCGCGCCGGGGTCGACAAACTCGATCTCGAACAGGCGCTCCCTGCCGCTGCCCGCCGACTGCCGCACCAGCTGGTACAGCTTCTGCGCATCGACCACGCCGTGGCCCTGGGCATCGGTGTCGGCGCCGTGATCCGCCAGCGGCGGCTGGCCGTCCACCCGCACCGTGAAACGCACCGGCTTGCCGTCGGCCATCGGCCCGAGCACCAGGTGCAGGTCGCGCGCCTTGAAGCGGTAGGCGATGCGGCCATTGGCCTGGTTCAGCACGGCCCGCTCGCCCTCCACCGTCCAGTCGCCGCCCAGCGACCACTGGTTGGTGCGCAATGAGGAAGCCATGGGCTCGTAGGCCTTGGCACGGTCGCGCGCGATGCCGCCGGGCGACGCGAAGCCGTGCGCCCGCGCATGGCCCAGGTAGGTTTCGCCGGACTGCGCCGGCTCGGCGCCGGGCGCGGCCTGGGTGCCCTGCCCCTGCGGCGCGACCAGCCCGTCGGCGACCCGGGCCTGCCCGGCTTCGGCCAGCAGTTGCTGGATCACCTGCTCGGCCTTGTCGTAGCGGTTCTCGCCGAACTGGTGATGGCGGATGCGCCCCTGCGCGTCGACGAAATAGAACGCGGGCCAGGCCTGGTTGTCGAAGCCGCGCCAGATCGAAAAGTCGTTGTCCAGTGCCACCGGGAACCCGATGCCCAGGTCTTTCACGGCCTTGCGCACGTTGGCCGGGTTCTTCTCGAACGCGAACTCCGGCGCATGCACGCCGAGGACGACCAGGCCCGCATCCTTGTACTTCTCGGCCCAGGCGCGCACGTAGGGCAGCGTGCGCAGGCAGTTGATGCACGAGTAGGTCCAGAAATCGACCAGCACGACCTTGCCGCGCAAGGCCTCGGGCGTGAGCGGCGCCGAGTTGATCCATTCGGTCGCGCCCGCCAGCGACGGCAGCCGGCCTTCGACGCGGAGCTCGCGCGCGGGCACCGGGGCCGGGCGGGTGTCCGCGACGCGCACGAAGCCGGCGTCTGCGCGCTGCGCCTGCGGCGCGTCTTGGCGCAGCGTGTCTACCAGCGCCTGCTCCAGCGTCGACGTGGTGCCCAGCGACAGGCGCGCGAGCCAGCCGGTGTCCAGCCCCAGCGCGATGGCGCCCACGCCGGCCAGCACCGCGGCACCGGCGATGCGCCGCACGCCGTCGCCGGTCGGCAGCGTGCGCTTCAGCGCCGAGAGCAGCCGGCCGCCGGACAGCAGCGCCACCGCGAGCGAGGTGCACGCGCCGGCCGCATAGGCGAGAAGCAGCAGCGAGGTGCCGACGCTCGCGCCATTGAGCGCCGCACCCGTCAGGATCAGCCCGAGGATCGGCCCCGCGCACGGCGCCCAGAGCAGGCCCGTGCCCACGCCCAGCCACAGCGGAGAAAACACCGAGGCCTGCGGCGCATCGGAGATGCGCAGGCCCAGCGCCACCAGCGGCCGGCTCAGGCGCTCGGCCACGCGCGGGAACAGCAGCGTCCCACCGAACAGCGCGAGCAAGGCCATGGCCGCGTAGCGCCCGTATTCGTTGAGCGTGACGATCCAGCCGCCGCCCACCGCCGCCAGCGTGGCGACCACGGCGAAGGCCAGCGCCATGCCCACGAGCATCGGCAGGCCGTGCGAGCGGAACGGCCGGTCGGCGCGCGCGAACACGAAGGGCAGCACCGGCAGGATGCAGGGGCTCAGGATCGTGAGCACCCCGCCCAGGTAGGCGATGAAGAGGATGAGCATGGGGATGTGAAAGATGGGGGGTCGGGTTCAGCGAGCGGGCGCGGCGGCCAAGGCCAGCCGCGCCTCGAGCCCGCCTTCGGGGCGGTTGTGCAGCGTGAGCTCGGCGCCCATCGCCATGGCCAGCTGGTGCGCGATGGCCAGGCCCAGGCCGGTGCCGCCGGTGCTGCGGTTGCGCGAGCTTTCGACGCGGTAGAAGGGCTTGAGCACCGCGTCGAGCTCGTCGGGGGGAATGCCCGGGCCGTTGTCGAGCACGCTCACCACGAGGCGGCCGCCCTCGCCTTCGGCCTGCACGCGCAGCGTCACGTCGGAGCCGAACTTCAGCGCGTTGTCGATCAGGTTCATCAGGATGCGGCGCAGCGCGTTCGGGCGGCTCACGATCGGCGCGCCGGCCCGGCCGTCGAGCCGCACCTGCTGGCCCACGTCTTCGTAGTCGGCCACCATGCTCTCGAACAGCGCGTCGGCGTCGATGCGCAGCGGCGGCTCGGTGGCGCCGTGCAGCGTGCGCGCATAGGTCACGCCTTCGCGCACCAGTGCGTTCATCGCGTCCAGGTCCTGGCGGAATTTCTCGCGGTCGTGCGTGTCGTCCATCAGGTCGGTGCGCAGGCGCATCCGCGTGATGGGCGTCTGCAGGTCGTGCGAGATGGCCGCCAGGATTTCGACGCGCTCCGCCATGTAGCCCGCGATGCGCTGCTGCATGGCGTTGAAGGCGCGCGCCGCGTGCGCCACTTCGGTGGGGCCGTCTTCCGCGAGCGTGCGCCCCTTCAGGTCGGGCCCGAGCTGGTCGGCCGCCGCGGACAGCTGCGCGAGCGGCCGTGTCACCAGCCGCACCGCGACCCAGGCGCACACGGCCAGCACCAGCAGCTGGCCCGCCAGCAGCCACATCACCCAACCCGACACCGGCATGCCCACGCGCATGGCATGCACGACCACGGACGAGCCGTCGCCCAGCCGCACCTCGATCTGCAGGCCCTCGGGCGGCCAGGCCACCTCGCCGACCTTGACGACCGGGAACGGGCGCATCGCATCGACGATGGCCGCGGCAAACTGCTGCGAGGCCTCCGAGGCCGGCGCGCTGCCCTGCGCGCTGCCGCCCAGCACGAAGCGGTAGTTGCGCCGTTCCAGCCGGTCGAGCCAGCCGGCGCGCTCCGCCCCGGGGAGCCGGTCGAGGATGGCGACCGAGCTTGCGATGTCGCGCTCGATGCCGATCATCATCAGCTCGCGAAGCGCCATGTTCCGCTCGTAGCGGATCGCCGCGAAGGTGAGCAGCTGCGCGATCGCCAGACCCACCACGATGATCAGCGTCACGCGGGAGAACAGCGAGCCGGGCAGCAGCCGGCGCCAGCGCGGCGCGGTACCGCTCGGATTCGCAACGGGATTCGCGGAAGTGGACATGGACAGCTTCTTCGGTCAGGCGGCGTGGCGATGCGTCATCGGCGCAGCGGGCTCACACCAGGTGGATGGCAACGTCGATGTTGCCTCGGGTCGCCTTGGAATAGGGGCAGGTCTGGTGCGCGGCCTCGGTGAGGGCCTGCGCCACCTCGCGGTCCAGGCCCGGCAGGCTCACGTTCAGGCGCGCCTGCAGGAAGTACTCGCCGCCGGCGGTGCCCAGGTCGACCTCGGCATCGACGGCCAGGTCGGGCGGCAGCGCGACCTTCATCTTGCCGGCCGCCTTGCCCATCGCGCCGATGAAGCAGGCCGACCAGCCGGCCGCGAACAGCTGCTCGGGGTTGGTGCCGGTGCCGGCGCTGCCGGGCGACGAGAGCTTGATGTCCAGGCGGCCGTCGGAGCTGCGCGCCTCGCCGTCGCGGCCTCCCGAGGAGGTGCGGGTCTTGCCGGTGTAGAGGACTTTGTCGATGCGGGTCATGAGGGTTCCTTGGATGCAGGGTGGTTGGAAAACGCACGGATTGTTGGGCCGACCACCCCCTGCCGGATCGCCTTCTGTATGCCTGTGTATCTGGGCCGTACATCCACACACTACGTTTCCACGGCCACCCCCGGCGCGCCGCCGGAACGCTACATTGCGGCTGCGGCGCCGTGCCGCCAATGCATCCCCTGCCATGACGCCCAAGACCTCCGACCACATCCTCATCGTCGACGACGACCGGGACATCCGCGAACTGCTCACCACCTACCTGGTGAAGAACGGCTTGCGCGTGGTCGCGGTGCCCACGGGGCGCCACATGCGCGCCGCGCTCGAGGCGTCGGGGCCCTTCGACCTGATCATCCTGGACCTGATGCTGCCCGGCGAAGACGGGCTCACGCTGTGCCGCGACCTGCGCACCGGCAAGTACAAGGCAACGCCCATCCTCATGCTGACCGCGCGCAGCGAGGAAGCCGACCGCATCCTGGGCCTGGAGATGGGCGCCGACGACTACCTGGCCAAGCCCTTTTCCGCGCGCGAGCTGCTGGCGCGCATCCGCGCCGTGATGCGGCGCACGCGCATGCTGCCGCCCAACATGGGCACCGTCGAGCCCTCGCAGAAGCTGGGGTTCGGCGAGTGGCAGGTCGACACGGTGGCGCGCCACCTGATCGACGACGCCGGCGTGATGGTGGCGCTGAGCGGCGCCGAGTACCGGCTGCTGCGCGTGTTCCTGGACCACCCGCAGAAGGTGCTCAGCCGCGACCAGCTGCTGAGCCTGACGCAGGGGCGCGAGGCCGAGCTCTTCGAGCGCTCCATCGACCTGCTCGTGAGCCGGCTGCGCCAGCGCCTGCGCGACGATGCGCGCGAGCCGCGCTACATCAAGACCGTGCGCAGCGAAGGCTACGTGCTCGCTTCGGCGGTCGAAGCGAGAGACTGACCGACGCCACGCTCTGGCACTGGGTCGGGTGGCGCGCCTCGTGCGCCAGCCCGCCCGCGAAGAACAGCAGCGCGAACCAGAGCTTCTTGAATCCGCGAGGGCGCGTCATGGGGATTTCCTTCGGGCGATGAGTGGATGACGGGCGGATTGTTGGCCGCCTTCTCACCGTGCAACGGGCATTGCGTATGCCTGTGTATCCCGGCCCGACATCGACACACCACGTTTCGTTGAGGCCGCTTCGCACGCCCGCGTTTGAAATTTAGTGTGGCCGGAACCGGCGCGGATACAGAGGCATACACAAGCCGATCAGCAGCTGGGTTTCCCCCCGAACAATCGCGCCGTCCCCCTTCGCATCCCAGGAGATTTCCATGACCGCCTCCCCCTCGCTGCCGCGCCGTTCGTTCCTCGGCAAGGCCGCACTCGGCCTCGCCGCCACGCAGCTGACATCGATCGTTCCCGCCTTCGCCCAGACCGCCAGCACAGGCAGCGCCCGGCGCCTCGAACCCCTCAAAAGCATCGACGCCGGCAGCCTGCGCATCGGGTACCACGAGGCCGGCCCGGCCGACGGCGCGCCGGTGATCCTTCTGCACGGCTGGCCCTACGACATTCACATGTTCGTCGACGTCGCGCCGCAGCTGGCCGCCGCGGGCTTTCGCGTGATCGTGCCGTACCTGCGCGGCTACGGCACCACCCGCTTCCTGTCGGCCGACACGCCGCGCAACGGGCAGCAGTCGGCGGTGGCCGTCGACATCATTGCGCTGATGGATGCGCTGAAGATCCCCGTCGCCACCGTGGCCGGCTGCGACTGGGGCGCGCGCACCGCCTGCATCATGGCTGCGCTGTGGCCCGAGCGCGTGAAGGCGCTGGTGTCGGTCAGCGGCTACCTCATCGGCAGCCAGGAGGCAGGCAAGGCGCCGCTGCCGCCGCAGGCCGAGCTGCAGTGGTGGTACCAGTACTACTTCGCGACCGAGCGCGGCCGCGCGGGCTACGAGAAGAACCGCCACGATTTCGCCAGGCTCATCTGGCAGCTCGCCTCGCCGAAGTGGAACTTCGATGCCGCCACCTTCGAGCGCAGCGCCGTCGCCTTCGAGAACCCCGACCACGTGGCGATCACGATGCACAACTACCGCTGGCGCCTCGGCCTGGCCGAGGGCGAGGCGAAGTACCAGGCGCTGGAGAACCGGCTCGCCCAGGCGCCGGTGATCGGCGTGCCGACCATCACGCTCGAAGGCGACGCCAACGGCGCGCCGCACCCGGAGCCCAGTGCGTATGCGAAGAAGTTCTCGGGGCGCTACGAGCACCGGCTGGTCAGCGGCGGCATCGGCCACAACCTGCCACAGGAGGCGCCCGAGGCGTTTGCGAAGGCGGTGATCGACGTGGCGCGCGGGTAGCCGCGCGGCCCCTCAGTCGGCGGTGAGCGCCTGCGCCAGCGGCTCGGCGTCGAAGCGCTCGAACCCGCAGTAGCACAGGAAGTGGCGGTTGGCCGCGCGGCCGAACAAGGTCATGCCGAGCTGGGTGGCCAGCTCGTGCCCCATCGCGGTGACGCCGTTGCGCGAGACGACGATCGGCACGCCCATGTGGGCCGACTTCATCACCATCTCGCTCGTCAGGCGGCCCGTGGTGTAGAAGACCTTGTCGCCGCCGTCGATGCCGTGCACCGCCATCCAGCCGGCGATGGTGTCGATGGCGTTGTGCCGTCCGACGTCTTCCGCAAACACCAGCATCTCGGTGCCACGGAACAACGCGCATCCGTGCACCGACCCGGCGTGCCGGTGCACGCTGTTGCGCGATTTCATCTGCTCGAGGATGCGTGCCAGCGTGCCCTGCGCGATGCGCGCCGACTGCGCGGCCGGCAGCCGCACGGCGCCGATCTGCGCCATGGCGTCGCCGAAGACGGTGCCTTGTCCGCAGCCCGTGGTCACGACCCGGTGCGCGGTTTTCTCGGCGAGGTTCGCGATGCCGCGGTGGGTCTTCACGGCGGCCGCCTCCACGCTCCAGTCGACGTCGATGCTCTCGACCTCGTCGGCGCGCCGCACCAGGTCCTGGTTGAGCAGGTAGCCCAGCACCAGCAGCTCGGGCGCGGCGCCCAGGGTCATCAGCGTCACGAGTTCGCGCTTGTCGACGAAGACGGTCAACGGCCGCTCCGCCGGGATGTCGATGTCGCGGCGCTCGCCGTGCTGGTCGACGATCTCGATGCGGCGCAGCAGCGGGCCGCGCGCCGGGTTCAGGCGCGGCGCGCCGGCGCGCCGGGGCAGCGGGACCGCATCGAAAGCCAGCGGTGTCTCGTCTTCTGCGTCGTCTTCACGTGGGGCCATGCGGAATCCTACGCCACCGCTGCGAGCGGAGCTCGAAGGGGTACTGCTCGCGAACGGGCGCGCCATCGGCTATGGTTCGTTCATGCCTTCTTCGGACACTCCCGCGACCGCGCCCACGGGCCGCCCGACGCTCGACGTCGCGGTGGTCATGCGCCGCGAACGCCTGCACGGCCCCTCGAGCCACTGGCAGCCCTGGCGCTGGACGCTCGACAGCGTGCTGCCCGACGAGCCCGGCTTCGGCACCGAGCCGCGCCTCCTGCGCGACGACGACGGCGAGCAGCACTGGCTGCACCCCGGCTTCCAGGTCGAGCTGTACCGCGACGAGGCCGAGGGCTACCACCTCAACGCGATCACGCCGACCCCGTGCTGGTTCGTGCTGTGGCGCATGGACGAAGAGCCCACGCTCGCGCCGCTGCCCATTCCGCGCCCGGTCGTGGTCACGCTCAGCTACTACGAGGCCGGCCGCTGGCTCGATGCGCAGGAAACCGTGGAACAGGTGCCCGCGCCCGCGGAGGTGGTCGACTGGGTGCGCGCTTTCGTCGACGAGCACTACGTGGTCGAGCCCAAGCGCCGCCGCCGGCCCGAGAGCTTCCGCTCGCTGGTCGACCGCTTCGGCAACGCCGCGAGCGTGACGACCGAGAAAAAGCGCGGACGGGGTGCGGGCGATGTCTGAGGGTTTCCTGGGACGCTGGTCGCGCCGCAAGCAGGAAGTGCGCGCGGCCGAGGCTGTGGAAGAAAAGACCCTGCCGGCCGTGGAACTCGTCGCGGCGCCAGCGCCTGCCCCTCTCGCCGAAGCCCCTGCCGCCGAAGGCGATCAGGACACCGCGCCGCCGTTGACGCTCGCGGACGTGGACGCGCTCGACATCGGGTCCGACTTCAAGCCCTTCCTCACGAAGGAGGTCGCGCCCGAGGTCAAGAACGCGGCCTTCCGCAAGCTTTTTGCCGATCCGCATTTCAATGTGATGGACGGCCTGGACACCTACGTCGACGACTACTCCCAGTCCACGCCCGTGCCCGAGAGCGTGCTGCGCCAGATGGCCAGCGCCAAGTTCCTCAAGCTCTTCGACGAGACCCCCGAAGACATTCCCCCGGAAACCCCCGAGGACGCCGAAACGTCGGACGTGGCACAGTCCCAGGGTTCCGAAACGCTTCCCAGCCCGCCGGTTGCCGCGATGCAACCCGCCAGCCAAGAAACCGATGACCACCACGCTGATTTGCGACTGCAACCAGACGATGCCGCTCGAGCCGAAGACGCTCGGCGCGGCACTGGCTGAAACCCTCCCGCTGCATTCGTCGCTGTGCCGCCGCGAGGCGACCTCCTTCCAGCGCGCCATCCAGTCCGGCGACGACGTCGTGGTCGCCTGCACCCAGGAAAAACGGCTGTTCGGCGAACTCGCCACGCAGACGCCCAACGCCACCTCGCCGATCCGCTTCATCAACATCCGCGAGACGGGCGGCTGGAGCCGCGACGCGAAAAGCGCGATGCCGAAGATCGCGGCGCTGCTGGCCGCCGCCAGCCTGCCCGAGCCCGACCCCGTCTCGACCGTGAGCTACACCAGCCAGGGCCGGCTGCTGATCATCGGCCCGCTCGACGCGGCCGAGCGCGCCGCGGCGCTGGTCGGCGACACGCTCGACGTCACCCTGCTCGCGCAGGGCCCCGGTGCAGACGGTGGCGCCCAGGCGCGCCGCTGGCCGGTGATCGCCGGGCGCATCGATGCGCTCACCGGCTGGCTCGGCGCCTTCACGCTGCGCTGGACGCGCGACAACGCGATCGACCTCGACCTGTGCACCCGCTGCAACGCCTGCGTGGTCGCCTGCCCCGAGCAGGCCATCGGGCTGGACTACCAGATCGACAACGCGCGCTGCACCTCGCACCGCGACTGCGAGCGCGCCTGCAGCGTGGCCGGCGCCATCAACTTCAGCCGCGCGCCGCAGGCGCTCGACGCGGCCTTCGATCTCGTGCTCGACCTCGGCGCCGCGCCGCAGATCGACTGGCACGCGCCGCCGCAGGGCTACTTCCACCTGCCCGGCGGCGTCGCGCAGGCCCAGGGCCTGCAGACGCTGCTGCGCCTGCGCGAGCTGGTGGGCGAATTCGAGAAGCCCAAGTTCTTCGACTACAAGCAGAAGCTGTGCGCGCACAGCCGCAACGAGGTGGTCGGCTGCAACGCCTGCGTCGAGGTGTGCTCGGCCCATGCCGTGAGCAGCGACCCGCAACGCCAGCGCATCGTGGTCAACCCGAACCTGTGCGTCGGCTGCGGCGCCTGCACCACGGTGTGCCCGACGGGCGCGCTGGGCTACACCTACCCGCGCGCGCCCGACCAGGGGCTGAAGCTGCGCAAGCTGCTCAGCACCTATGCCGCGGCGGGCGGGCGCGATGCGGCCCTGCTGCTGCACAGCCAGGAAGGCGGCCAGGCGCTGCTCGAACAGCTCGGCCGGCAGGCGCAGTTGGGCAAGGCCCAGGGCGTGCCGGCGCGCGTGATGCCGGTCGACCTCTTTCATGCGGCCAGCACCGGCATCGACCTGTGGCTGAGCGCCGTCGCCTTCGGCGCCTCGCAGGTCGCGGTGCTGTGCACCGGCGAAGAGGCGCCGCAGTACCTCGCGGCGCTCAAGCAACAGAGGGACGTCGCGCAGGCGCTGCTGCTGGGCCTGGGCTATACCGGCACGCACTTCCACGTGATCGAGGCCGATTCGCCCGCCGCGCTGGACGCCGCGCTGGCCGGCCTGCGCACGACCACGCAGCGCGTGCCGGCCACGGCGGCGCGCTTCGCCGTCGGCGCCGACAAGCGTGACCGGCTCGAGATGGCGCTGGACCATCTGATGGGCGCGGCCCCGGCCCTGCAGGCCCCGGCCGAGGCCCCGCTGGCCTTCGCGCTGCCGGCCGGATCGCCGCTGGGCGCCGTCGCGGTCGACAAGGACAAGTGCACGCTGTGCCTGGCCTGCGTCAGCGCCTGCCCGTCGGGCGCGCTGCTGGACAGCCAGAGCGCGCCGCAGCTGCGCTTCATCGAGAAGAACTGCGTGCAATGCGGCCTGTGCGAAACCACCTGTCCCGAGGACGCCGTCTCGCTCGTGCCGCGCCTGCTGGCCGCGCCCGAGCGCAAGCAGCAGGTGCTGCTGAACGAGGCCAAGCCCTGGGCCTGCATCCGCTGCAGCAAGCCCTTCGGCACGCAAAAGGCCATCGAGGCCATGCTCGGCAAGCTGGCCGGGCATGCCATGTTCCAGGGCGAAGCGCTGGAGCGCCTCAAGATGTGCAGCGACTGCCGCGTCATCGACCTGTACAGCGCCACCAACGAAGTGAAGATCGCCCCGCTATGAGCCAGACCTTTCCCGCCACTTCCGCGCTCGACGAGGAGGTGGCCCGGGCCGAGCTCTACGGCCTGCTCGCGCGCCTGTGGTACGCCGCGCCCGATGCCGAACTGCTGGAAGCCTTCCAGGTCGCGCCCACCGAGGCGCCGGCCGCGGGCGCCTTCCTGGAAGAACCGTGGCGCCAGCTGGTCGGCATCGCGCGCGACACCGACGCCGCCGCCGCGCACGAGGAATACGACGCGCTCTTCGGCGGCATCGGCAAGCCCGAGGTGTTCCTGTTCGGCTCGCACTACCTGAGCGGCTTTCTCAACGACAAGCCGCTCGTGCAGCTGCGCCACGACCTCGACGAGCTGGGCCTGGCGCGCACCGAGACCACCTACGAGACCGAGGACCACATCGCCTGCCTGTTCGAGGTCATGCGCTACCTGATCGCCGGCGAGGACGTGGCGGTGGCCAACCTCACGCAACAGCAGGCGATGTTCTCCAGACACGTCCAGCCGTGGCTGCCCGCCTTGTGCGATGCTGTGTTGCAGCATCCGAAGGCGCGGTTCTACGCGGCGCTCGCCGCCTTCACGCGCGCGTTCGGCGATGTCGAGGCGCAGGCCTTCGACATGCTGGACTGAAGCGAACGAATGCGAGGGGTATTCGGGTTGCTCACACCTTGTTGCTGGTCTAGTATCCACAAGGCCGACCGGGTTTCCCCTCTCTCGTCGCGCCCAGCCACTCCTGGAGTCAATATGCAGGACAGCCAAAACACCGGCATCAAGCCGGCCTCCCGCCGCGGATTCTTTCTCGGTGCCGCCACCGCCGGCGCCGCTGCGGTGGCCGTCACCGCGCTGCCGAAGGTGGCGACCGAAGCGCCCGTCGCCGTCGCCACGCCTTCCCTGCCGCCCCCGCCCGAAAACGGCGGCGGCTATTCCCTGAGCGAACACGTCAAGCGTTACTACGCCACCACGTCAGCCTGAGGAGACCCCGTGCTTCTGACCAGAAAATCCCCAGGCACCGCGAGCTCGCGGACCTCCGACGCGTCGCCCTTCGTTCACAGCCTGCGGCGCGGTCTCGCGAACGCCTTGCCGACCATGGACCGGCGCGCCTTCCTGCGGCGCTCCGGCCTGGGCGTCGGCGTGGGCCTGGCGGCCAGCCAGCTCACGCTGATCCAGAAGGCCAAGGCTGCCGACGGCCGGCCCACGGCCATCGGCGCCGGCAAGATCGAGGTGAAGCGCACCGTGTGCTCGCACTGCTCGGTCGGCTGCGCGTCCGACGCGGTGGTCGAGAACGGCGTGTGGGTGCGCCAGGAGCCGGTGTTCGACTCGCCCATCAACCTCGGCGCCCACTGCGCCAAGGGTGCGGCGCTGCGCGAGCACGGCCACGGCGAGTACCGCCTGCGCTACCCGATGAAGCTCGTGAACGGCAAGTACGAGCGCATCAGCTGGGACACCGCGCTCGACGAGATCACCGCCAAGCTGAAGGAACTCACCAAGGCCAGCGGCCCCGACGCGATCTACTGGATCGGCTCGAGCAAGCACAGCAACGAGCAGGCTTACCTGCTGCGCAAGTTCGTGAGCTTCTTCGGCAGCAACAACTGCGACCACCAGGCGCGCATCTGCCACTCGACCACGGTCGCGGGCGTGGCGAACACATGGGGCTACGGCGCCATGACCAATTCGTACAACGACATGCGCAACGCGAAGATCGCGATGTACATCGGCTCGAACGCGGCCGAGGCGCACCCCGTGAGCATGCTGCACATGCTGCATGCCAAGGAGAACGGCTGCAAGATGATCGTGGTCGACCCGCGCTTCACGCGCACGGCGGCCAAGGCCCACGAGTACGTGCGCATCCGCTCGGGCTCGGACATCGCGTTCCTGTTCGGCATCCTGCACCACATCTTCAAGAACGGCTGGGAAGACAAGCGCTACCTCAACGACCGCGTCTACGGCATGGAAGAAGTGCGCGCGGAAGTGATGAGCAAGTGGACGCCCGACAAGGTCGAGGAGGCCTGCGGCGTGAACGAGGCGCAGGTGCTGAAGGTCGCGACCATGCTGCACGAGCACCGCCCCGGCACCGTGGTGTGGTGCATGGGCCAGACGCAGCACAGCATCGGCAACGCCATCGTGCGGGCCTCGTGCATCCTGCAGCTGGCGCTGGGCAACGTGGGCACCTCGGGCGGCGGCACCAACATCTTCCGCGGCCACGACAACGTGCAGGGCGCGACCGACGTCGGCCCCAACCCCGATTCGCTGCCGGGCTACTACGGCCTGGTCGAAGGCTCGTGGAAGCACTTCGCCGCCACCTGGGGCGTGGACTTCGAATGGATCAAGGGCCGCTTCGCCTCGCCCGCGATGATGAGCAAGCCCGGCATCACGGTGTCGCGCTGGATCGACGGCGTGCTCGAGAAGAACGAGCTCATCGACCAGGACTCGAACCTGCGCGGCGTCTTCTACTGGGGCCATGCGCCCAACTCGCAGACGCGCGGCCTCGAGATGAAGCGGGCCATGGACAAGCTCGACCTGCTGGTCGTGGTCGACCCGTACCCCTCGGCCACGGCCGCCATGGCCGCGATGCCGGGCCGGCCCGAGGACGCCAACGCGAACCGCGCGGTGTACCTGCTGCCCGCGTGCACGCAGTTCGAGACCAGCGGCTCGGTGACGGCGTCGAACCGCTCGATCCAGTGGCGCGAGAAGGTCATCGAGCCGCTGTGGGAAAGCCGCACCGACCACATGATCATGCAGCAGTTCGCCGACCGCCTGGGCTTCGGCAAGGAGCTCAGCAAGAACTACAAGATGCAGAAGGTCAAAGGCATGGACGAGCCCGTGCCCGACGACATCCTGCGCGAGATCAACAAGTGCTGCTGGGCCGTCGGCTACTCGGGCCAGAGCCCCGAGCGGCTGCAGGCGCACATGCGCAACATGGCCGCCTTCGACGTGCGCACGCTGCGGGCCAAGGGGGCGGTCAAGGACAAGGTCAACGGTTACGACATCTCGGGCGACTACTTCGGCCTGCCCTGGCCCTGCTACGGCACGCCCGAGCTCAAGCACCCCGGCTCGCCGAACCTGTACGACCCGTCCAAGCACGTGATGGACGGCGGCGGCAACTTCCGCGCGAACTTCGGCGTGGAGCGCAACGGCAAGAACCTGCTGGCCGAGGACGGCTCCCACTCGCTGGGCGCCGACATCACCACCGGCTACCCCGAGCTCGACCACCTGCTGCTCAAGAAGCTCGGCTGGTGGGACGAACTCACGGAGGCCGAGAAGCCCAAGGCCGAGGGCAAGAACTGGAAGACCGACAGCTCGGGCGGCATGATCCGCGTGTTCATGAAGAACCACGGCTGCCACCCCTTCGGCAACGCCAAGGCGCGCGCGGTGGTGTGGAACTTCCCCGACGCGATCCCGCAGCACCGCGAGCCGATCTACGGCACGCGCCCCGACCTCGTCGCCAAGTACCCGACGCACGACGACAAGATGGCCTTCTGGCGCATGCCCACGCTCTACAAGACGGTGCAGCAGAAGAACATCGCAGACAAGATCGCCGAGAAGTTCCCCTACATCATGACCTCGGGACGGCTCGTGGAGTACGAGGGCGGCGGCGAGGAAACCCGCTCCAACCCCTGGCTGGCCGAGCTGCAGCAGGAGATGTTCATCGAGATCAACCCGAAGGTGGCGGCCGAGAAGAACATCCGCAACGGTGAGCGCGCCTGGGTGCACACGCCCACCGGCGCCAAGCTCAACGTGCAGGCCCTCGTGACCGAGCGCGTGGGGCCCGACACGGTGTTCATGCCCTTCCACTTCTCGGGCCGCTGGCAGGGCGAAGACCTGCTGGCCTACTACCCCAAGGGCGCGGCGCCCATCGTGCGCGGCGAGGCCATCAACACGGCCACCACCTACGGCTACGACAGCGTCACCATGATGCAAGAGACCAAGACCACGGTCTGCAACATCGAGAAAGCATAAGGAATCACCATGGCAAGAATGAAGTTCGTCTGCGATTCCGAGCGCTGCATCGAGTGCAACGGCTGCGTCACGGCCTGCAAGAACGAGAACGAGGTGCCCTGGGGCGTGAACCGCCGCCGCGTGGTCACGCTCAATGATGGCCTGCCGGGCGAGAAATCGATCTCGGTGGCCTGCATGCACTGCTCCGACGCGCCCTGCATGGCGGTGTGCCCCGTGCAATGCTTCTACCGCACCGACGAAGGCGTGGTGCTGCACGACAAGGACGTGTGCATCGGCTGCGGCTACTGCTCGTACGCCTGCCCGTTCGGCGCGCCGCAGTTCCCGTCGCAGGGCACCTTCGGTGCGCGCGGCAAGATGGACAAGTGCACCTTCTGCGCCGGCGGTCCCGAAGCCAACGGTTCCGAAGCCGAGTTCGAGAAGTACGGCCGCAACCGCCTGGCCGAAGGCAAGCTGCCGGCCTGCGCCGAGATGTGCTCGACCAAGGCCCTGCTGGCCGGCGACGGCGACGTGGTGGCCGACATCTTCCGCACCCGCGTCGTGCACCGCGGCACGGGCGCCGAAGTCTGGGGCTGGGGCACGGCCTACGGCTCGCAGCAGGCCGGCACGCCGCCCACCGGAGGCACCAAGTGAAGCGCGCGGTCGTGATGCTCGTCGCGCTCGCCTCGGGCGCGATGCTGCTGGCGGCCTGCAGCGAAAAGCCGCAGACGAACGCCGAGGGCGTCAAGCACGACGCGGTGCCCTGGAGCGGCACGGGCACGCAGGCCAACACCGGCACCGCCTTCACCGCGCCCGGCTGGAAGGTGGGCGACAAGACGGCGTGGGAGCAGCAGATCAAGACGCGCTCCAACGGCCAGAACGAGTACACCCGAGAAAACTGAACCGGAGGCCGCATGAGCGTCACCATTCGCACCAGGCACGCGCTCCACGCGCTGCTGGCGACCGCGCTCCTGGGCTGGGCGGCGGTGGCGCCGGCCCAGGAGGCCAAACCGGCCGCGAGCGGCGCCGTGACCGCGGCGCCCGCCCCTGCTTCGCCTGCCGCTGCCGGAACCACCGCTGCGGCTCCGAAGGCCGAGGGCGGCATCCGCAGCCAGAACATCTTCGACGTCAAGCCCGAGGCCAGCGCCGATCCCAACTACCTCAACCAGACCAACGGCGAGCGCAACAAGGTCCAGCCCGGCAACAACGCGCCGATGTGGCGCCAGGTGAGCGGCGGCGTCACCGGCTACAGCAGCCTGCCGGTGAGCCAGGCGCCCGAGGCCGGCAACCTGATCCAGCGCTTCGTGCAGTACCCGGGTTCGCGCTTCACCAACGCAGGCGAGGCCTGGCGGCAGGTGCGCAACGACTGGATCATTCCGTACGGCGCGGCGCTGCTCTTCGTCACGCTGCTGGCACTGGCCATCTTCTATTTCACGCGCGGGCCGATCCGCCTGCACGGCACCGAAACCGGCCGCAAGATCGAGCGCTTCACGCCCTTCGAGCGCGCCACGCACTGGTCGAACGCGCTGGCCTTCGTCACGCTCGCGATCTCGGGCATCGTGATGGCCTTCGGCAAGTTCTTCCTGCTGCCGGTGCTGGGCAGCACGCTGTTCGGCTGGCTCGCCTACGTGCTCAAGACCGTGCACAACTTCGTGGGGCCGCTGTTCGTGGTGACCACGCTGTTCATGATCTTCACCTTCATCCGCAGCAACTGGCCGAGCAAGGACGACTTCACCTGGCTGCGGCACGGCGGTGGCCTGTTCGGCGGCAAGGAGCCCGCGTCGCACCGCTTCAACGCCGGCGAGAAGGCGGTGTTCTGGGGCGGCGTGCTGTTCCTGGGCAGCATCGTCATCGCCTCCGGCCTGTTCCTGGACAAGCTGCTGCCCGGCTTCGTCTACACGCGCGGCGAGATGCAGGTCGCGCACATGGTGCATGCGGTGGCCACGCTGCTCATGATGGCGATGATCATGGGCCACATCTACATCGGCACGCTGGGCATGGACGGCGCCTACAAGGCGATGCGCGAAGGCTATGTCGACGAGGCCTGGGCGCGCGAGCACCACAAGCTCTGGTACGACGACATCCAGGCCGGCAAGATCCCCGCGCAGCGCTCGCAACCGGCCGGCGCATCCGAGCCCGCACGGCCGGCGACGGCGCAGCAAGGAACCTCCGCATGAAGCACACGCTGACCCTTCTCCTGTGCGCACTCGCTGCGACCTCCGCTGTCGCCAAGCTCCCCCCGCCCACGCCGGAAGCGCAGGCCAAGGCCGCCGAGGCCGCGGCCCGCACCGCGTGGAGCGCCAAGACCGACGGCTACCTGCTGTGCAAGTCACAGGACCAGGTCGCCGCCAAGTACCGCGCGAGCGCGCAGGCCGCCGGCAAGCCGGCACCGGCCACGGTGGCCACGCCGCCCTGCGTGGACCCGGGGCCTTACGCCGCCGCCCCCAAGGTTGAAACCAAGCCCATCGAGGCATCGGGCGCCCACTCCCCGGCCCCCACGGCCGCGTCGCCGCCGAGTTCGAACCAGACCTCGGCGCAGACGAATCCCGCACCCAAGAAGTAAGCCGGCGACGCACCGCGCGTGCGCGGACGCGGCTGAAGAAAAACGACCGCAAATGGCCCGCCGGCAAGACCCGGCACGGCCGCCTTGTGCATGGCTGTCGGGTGCCATGCCCGACCACGCCGGCGACCTCCAACTTCTATACTGGCCCCGATGCCCACACCCGAACGAACTGCCTCGACCGATGTGCGTATGCGCGGCTTTACGCAGCGCGCCGAGGTGCCCACCGCCCTCGCCTGGATCGATGCTCACACGCCCTTGCTGCCCGGTGAATCCGTGGCCGTCGACGAGGCCACGGGGCGGGTGCTGCTGCAGGAGGTGATCGCGCCCATCGCGGTGCCCGAGTTCGACCGCGCGGCCATGGACGGCTATGCGCTGCGCGGCGGCGAGACCACGGGGGCCGGCGAATACAACCCGCTCGAGTTTCCAATCGCGGGCCACGCCTGGCCCGGCCGCCCCTTCGACGGCGAGGTGCCCGCGGGCGCCGCCATCCGCATCATGACCGGCGCCCCGGTGCCGCGCGGGCTCGATGCCGTGATGCCCGCCGAGTACGCGAGCGAGCAGGACGGGCGCCTGGCCATCACGCGCGCCGTCGCGCCGGGCCAGCACGTGGGCCATGTCGGCGAGGACATCGCGCGTGGCAGCACGGCGCTGCCCGCGGGCCGCCGCCTGCGCCCGCAGGACGCAGGGCTGGCAGCGTCGCTCGGCCTGGCGCAGTTGCAGGTGGTGCGCCGGCCGCGCGTGCGGCTGCTCGTCACCGGCAACGAGGTGCGCGCACCCGGCACGCCCAAGGGCCCGAGCGAGATCTACGACGCCAACTCCGTGACCTTGCGCGGTCTCGTGGCGCGCGACGGCGGCCTGCTCGAGTCGCACCAGCGCCTGGGCGACGACCCGCAGATCATCTCGCAGGCCCTGGCCGCGCCCGGCGCCGACGTGGTGCTCATCTCCGGCGGCTCCAGCGTGGGCGCCGAGGACCACGCGCCGCGCCTGCTGGCCGAACTCGGCGAGCTGGCGATCCACGGCATCGCGATGCGACCTTCCAGCCCGGCCGGCATGGGGCGCATCGGCGAGACGCTGGTGTTCCTGCTGCCGGGCAACCCCGTCTCCTGCCTGTGCGCCTACGACTTCTTTGCCGGGCGCGCGATCCGCCTGCTCGGCGGCCGGCCCGCCGACTGGCCCTACCCGCGCACGCGCGCCACCGTGGCGCGCAAGATCGTCTCGCAGGTGGGGCGCGTCGACTACGTGCGCGTGAAGATCGGCGCCGACGGCGTGGAGCCGCTCGCGCTCTCGGGCGCCTCGGTGCTGAGCTCGACCACACGCGCCGACGGCTTCGTGATCGCCCCCGCCGAAAGCGAAGGCTTCGGGCCCGGGACCGACGTCACTGTTCATCTGTACGAGTGCCTGTGAAAGCCCAATCGCAATTTCTCGATGTCGTCACGCGGGACGAGGCCGAGCGCCGCTTCCGCGAACACCTGAGCCTCGCGCCGCTGGGCCGCGAGACCGTTCCCCTGCACGCGGCGCTGGGCCGGGTGCTTGCCGACGACGCGGTCGCCGCCATCGACGTGCCCGGCTTCGACCGCTCCAACGTCGACGGCTTTGCCGTGCAGGCCGCCGACACCTGGGGCGCGACGGAAGAACAGGTTCGCGCGCTGACCCTCGTGGGCGAGACGCTCGCACCCGGCATCGTGCCGCAGCGCGAAGTGACGCCCGGCCACGCCACGGCGATCGCCACCGGCGGCATGCTGCCGCGCGGCGCCGACGCGGTGGTGATGGTGGAACACACCGACCTCGACGGCGGCAACGTGCAGGTGCGCCGCGCCGCCACGGCCGGCGAGAACGTCAGCTACGCCGGCACCGACATCGCGCGCGGCGAGACCGTGCTGCGCGCCGGCCAGGTGCTGAGCTCGCGCGAGATCGGCGTGCTCGCGGCGCTGGGCCTGGCCGAGGTCGGCGTGTGGCGCAAGCCGCGCATCGCCATCTTCTCCACCGGCAACGAGATCGTCGCGCCCGGTGCGCCGCTGCCCATGGGCGCGGTGTACGACTCCAACGCCGCCATCATCGGCGCCGCGGTCGAGGAACTGGGCGGCGAGCCGGTGCGCCTGGGCGTGATCCCCGACGACGAGGCCCTGCTGTCGGCCGCGCTCGCGCGGGGCCTCGCATGCGATGCGGTGGTCTTCTCGGGCGGCACGTCCAAAGGCGAAGGCGACCTGTCGTACCGCGTGGTGGCCGCCCTCGGCGATCCGGGCGTGGTGGCGCACGGCGTGGCGCTCAAGCCCGGCAAGCCGGTGTGCCTGGCGGTCACGGGCGGCAAGCCGGTCGTGATCCTGCCGGGCTTTCCGACCTCGGCGGTCTTCACCTTCCACGAGTTCCTGGCGCCCGTGATCCGCGCCTTCGCGGGCCGGCCGCCGCAGCGGCACGCGCACGTGGCGGCCACGCTGCCGATGCGCGTGAACTCCGAGCGCGGCCGCACCGAATACCTGCTGGTGGGCCTGGTGCCCACCGACGACGGCGTGGCCGCCTACCCGATGGGCAAGGGCTCGGGCTCGGTCACCACCTTCAGCAGCGCCGACGGCTTCATCACCATCGGCCAGCACACCGAGATCGTCGATGCCGGCGCCCCCGTGCAGGTGCAGCTGCTGGGCCAGGGGCTGGACGCCGCGGACCTGATCTTCATCGGCAGCCATTGCGTGGGCCTGGACTGGCTGGCCGGCGAGCTGATGCGCCAGGGCATCCGCATCAAGGCCATGAACGTGGGCAGCACCGGCGGGCTGATGGCCGCCAGGCGCGGCGAATGCGACGTGGCCGGCATCCACCTGATGGACCCGGCGACGGGCGTCTACAACCGGCCGCTGCTCACGCCGGGTCTCGAACTGGTGACGGGCTACGGCCGCATGCAGGGCGTGGTCCATCGCCCCGGCGACACGCGCTTCGAGGGCCTGGACGCCGCCGCGGCCATCGCCGCGGCGACCGCGCAGCCCGGCTGCACCATGGTCAACCGCAACGCCGGCAGCGGCACGCGCATCCTCATCGACCGCCTGCTCGGCGGCTCGCAGCCGCCCGGCTACGGCGTGCAGACCAAGTCGCACAACGCGGTGGCGGTGGCCGTGGCGCAGCAGCGCGCCGACTGGGGCCTGGCCATCGACACGGTCGCGCGGCAGTACGGGCTGGGCTTCATTCCCGTGCAGGAGGAGCGCTACGACTTCGTGGTGCCCCAGGCACGGCTTGGGCGCGCGCCGGTGCAGGCCTTCATTGCGTTGCTGCAATCGGCCGCGGCGCGCGAGGCGCTGGGCCGGCTGGGCTTTCGCGTCGATGCCGCCGCTTGATGGCCGAACCGCTTCTTTCTTTCACTCTCGAGGACTGACACGATGACGATGGCTTCGCGCAGACGCTTCACCCTTCTCGCCCTCGCCGGCGCGCTGCTCGCGCCGATGGCGCACGCACAGGACAAGTTCATCGTGCTGGCCTCGACCACCTCGACGGAACAGTCGGGCCTGTTCAAGCACCTGCTGCCTCAGTTCACCAAGGCATCGGGCACCGAGGTGCGCGTGGTGGCGGTGGGCACGGGCCAGGCGCTGGACATGGCGCGCCGCGGCGACGCCGACGCGCTGTTCGTGCACGACCAGCCCGCCGAAGAGAAGTTCGTCGCCGAAGGCTTCGGCCTGCCGCGCCGCCCGGTCATGTACAACGACTTCGTGCTGATCGGACCCAAGTCCGATCCGGCCGCCGTGCGCGGCAACGACATCGCGGCCGCGCTCAAGCGGCTGGGCACCACGGGCGGCGCCTTCGTCTCGCGCGGCGACAAGAGCGGCACCCATGCGGCCGAGCTGCGCCAGTGGAAGCTGGCCGGCATCGACCTGGCCGCCGCCAAGCCGGCCGGCTACAAGGAGTGCGGCTGCGGCATGGGCCAGGCGCTCAACATCGCGGCGTCGACGAATGCCTACGTGCTGTCCGACCGCGGCACCTGGCTCAACTTCAAGAACCGCGCCGACTTGGGCATCGTGGTCGAGGGCGACAAGCAGCTGTTCAACCAGTACGGCGTGATCGTCGTGAACCCGGCCAGACACCCGCACGTGAAGAAGGACCTGGCGCAAGGCTTCTCCGACTGGGTCGTGTCGCGCGACGGGCAGGCCGCCATCGCCGCGTACAAGATCGGCGGCGAGCAGCTCTTCTTCCCGAACGCGGGCCAGTGAACGGCGCGCCGGTCGATGACGGGGCCGGGCCGCGCGATGCGCACGGCCTCGCGGTGGCGATGAAAGCCGTCCTTCGATGAACACCGTGACCGAAGGCTGGGCGCTGGCCTGGCGCCTCATCACCGGCGCCGACCCCGAACTCGTGCGCATCACGGCGCTGTCGCTGCAGGTGAGCGCCACGGCCTGCCTGATCGGCGCGCTGTTCGGCCTGCTGCTGGGCGCCTGGCTCGCGGTGGCGCGGTTCCCGGGGCATGCGCTGGCCGTGTGGCTGGTGAACACGCTGCTGGCCCTGCCCGCCGTGGTCGTGGGCCTGCTGGTGTACCTGCTGCTCTCGCGCTCGGGGCCGCTGGGCGAACTGGGCATCCTGTTCACGCCGTCGGCGATGGTGGTGGCGCAGAGCGTGCTCGTCACGCCGCTGATCGCCGCGCTGTCTCGCCGGCTCGTGATGGCGGCGCTGGCCGACGGCGGCGACCAGCTGCGCTCGCTGGGCGCCGGGCCGCTCGCCACCGCTTTGCTGATGCTGGTGCACGACCGGATGGGCGTGGCCACCGTGCTGCTCACGGCCTTCGCGCGGGCCATCGCCGAGGTGGGGGCCGTGATGATCGTCGGCGGCAACATCGCCGGCGTCACGCGCGTGATGACCACCACCATCGCGCTGGAGACCAGCAAGGGCGACCTCGCGCTGGCCCTGGCGCTGGGCATCGTGCTGCTGGCGGTGGTCGGCGCGGTCAACGGCGCCATCGGGTTGCTGCAATGGCTGGCCACGCGTCCGCTGAGCACCGCCCCGCCGGCGAAGCCGCGTGCGATGCGCCGCGCGCTCGCCCCGCACACGCCGGCCGTGGCCGGCACGGTGCCGCTGATCCGGCTCGAGCGCGCCACGGTGCGCTTCGGCGCGCTGGTCGCGCTGGACGAGGCCTCGCTGACCCTGCACCGGGGCGACCGGCTCGTGCTCGTGGGCGCCAACGGCTCGGGCAAGACCACGCTGCTGCGGCTGCTGCACGGCCTGCTGCCCTGCGAAGGTCGCTGCGAGCGCCTGCCGCTGCGGCCCGAAGGCCGCCTGCCGCGCGCGGCCATGCTGTTCCAGCGCCCGTTCCTGCTGAGCCTCTCGGTGTGGCGCAACGTGTGGGTGGGCCTGTGGCTGGCGGGCGTGCCGGCCGCCGAGCGCAGCGAGCGTTGCGGCCTGGCTCTGGCGCGCGTGGGCCTGCTCGAACATGCCGAGCGCTCGGCGCGCTCGCTGTCGGGCGGCCAGCAGCAGCGCCTGGGCCTGGCGCGCGCCTGGGCGCTGCAGCCCGACATCCTGTTCCTGGACGAGCCCACGGCCAGCCTGGACCCCGGCGCCAAGAACGAGATCGAGGCCCTCATCGAAGAGGTCGCCCATAGTGGCGTGACGATCGTGATGAGCACGCACAACCTCGGGCAGGCCAAGCGCCTGGCCACGCGCGTGGCCTACCTGCACGCCGGGCACATCGTGGTCGAGCGGCCCGTGGCGAGCTTCTTCGACTCGGGCGATCTGCCGCCCGAGGCCGCCCAGTTCCTGCAGGGCGAGCTGGGCTGGTACCTTCAGCCCTAGCGCCGGCGGGCTGGTCGGCGGTTCCGCGCCCCTCGCCTTCGCTTACACGGCATCCCGATCCAGCGAGGCAAAATACCGCGATGGAAATCACTGTCGCGGTCTCGCTGCCGACACGCCTTCCTTCCGGGTCTGGGCGCGGCCACTTCCTTCGCCTGCACAGAGACCTCACCGACCGGCTGCGAACGCACGACCGCCCCCCGATAACCGAATACGCAGAGCCCTCATGAAAATAGCCACCTGGAACGTCAACTCCCTCACCGCGCGCCTGCAGCATGTGCTCGACTGGCTCATCGCCAACCCGGTCGATGTGCTGTGCCTGCAGGAGCTCAAGATGACCGACGACAAGTTTCCGCTCGAGGTGCTGAAGTCGGCCGGCTACGAAGCGGCGGTGTTCGGGCAGAAGACCTACAACGGCGTCGCCATCCTCAGCCTGGCGCCGGTGCGCGACGTGGTGAAGAACATCGAGAACTTCGCCGACGAGCAGTCGCGCGTGATCGCCGCCACCATCGAGACGCCCTCGGGCCCCCTGCGCGTGATCAACGGCTACTTCGTGAACGGCCAGGAACCGGGCAGCGAGAAGTTCGCCTACAAGATGAAGTGGCTCGACGCGCTGCACGCCTACATCGCGCGTGAACTCGCTGCGCACCCGAACCTCGTGCTGCTGGGCGACTTCAACGTCACGCCCGAAGACCGCGACAGCTTCGACCCGGTGGGCCTGAAGGAAACGATCCACCACACGACCGAAGAGCGCGACCACTTCAAGGCGCTGCTCGGCCTGGGCCTGACGGACAGCTTCCGCATGTTCGAGCAGCCCGAAAAGAGCTTCTCGTGGTGGGACTACCGCATGCTGGGCTACCAGAAGAACCGCGGCCTGCGCATCGACCACATCCTCGTGAGCGAGCCGCTGCGGCCGCTGGTGAAGGGTTGCGTCATCGACCGCGTGCCACGCAAGTGGGAAAAGCCGAGCGACCACGCCCCGGTGGTGCTCGAACTCGGCGCGGGCGCCTGACGGCCATGACGACGCCGATCGCCGCACGCCTTGCCCGCTCCGCCGCGATCGCCGCCGCGGCGCTCGCGCTGGCCGCCTGCTCGGTGCTCAAGCCGGGCGGCGGATCGGAAAGCGGCACGGGCAGCACATCGCCCGGCGGCGCAACCGCCACCGAAGGCAGCCGCGACGTGCCGACCGTGCGGCTCATCACCGCGCAGACGCCCGCGATCCGCACCTACCGCAAGACCGGTGCACGCCACATCTACAAGGCGTATGCCAGCCGCATCTACAAGGGCAAGATCCCGCCGCTGGTGTACGCCGTGGTGGTGGTCGAGACGGAGATCGATGCGAACGGCAAGGTCACCAACGTCACCTTCAGCCGCGTGCCCAGCCATGCGCCCGAAGTGCCGCCGATGATCGCGGAGCTGGTCAAGGCGACCTCGCCCTTGCCGAGCCCCGGCAAGCTGGGCGGCCACACGTACGTCGACACCTGGCTCTGGGACAAGAGCGGCAATTTCCAGCTGGACTCGCTGACTTTGGGCCAACGCAGCCGGTAATACAAAAAGGCCCTGAGAGGGCCTTTTCATTCGATACCGAGTTCCTGGATTTTCCGGGTGATGGTGTTGCGCCCGATGCCCAGCTTCTGGGCCGCCTCGATGCGCCGGCCGCGCGTGTTGGCCAGCGCGGTGAGGATGAGCCGCGATTCGAAGCGGCGCGTGAGCACGTCCCACACGTCGGTGCGGCCTGCGGCCAGCAGCGCCTGAGCCTCGGCTTCGAGGCCACTCTCCCAGGCGCTGGGGCCCGTCGGTGCACCTGGCACCGCCTCGGGGGCCGCAACCACCGGTGCGGACGCGTCGCGCTCGACGGCCAACGGCGCTGCAGCCTGCACGGGCGCCGCCACCTCGGCCACCGCCACATGCACGTCCGCCCCGCTGCCCGCCATCACTTCGGGCGGCAGGTCTTTCGACTCGATCAGCTGCGCGGGCGCCATCACGGTCAGCCAGTGGCAGATGTTCTCGAGCTGGCGCACGTTGCCCGGGAAGTTGAAGGCCGCAAGCCTGGCCAGCGCCGCATCGGAGATGCGCTTGGGCTCGACGCCCAGCTGGCGCGCGCTCTGCTGCAAAAAGTGACGCGTGAGCGCGGGCACGTCTTCGCCGCGTTCGCGCAGCGCGGGCAGGCGCAGGCGGATCACGTTGAGGCGGTGGAACAGGTCTTCGCGGAAACCGCCGAGCTTCACGCGCTGCTCGAGGTCCTGATGCGTGGCGGCGATGACGCGCACATTGGCCTTGACCGAGTTGTGGCCGCCCACGCGGTAGAAGTGGCCGTCGCTGAGCACGCGCAACAGGCGCGTCTGCAGGTCGAAGGGCATGTCGCCGATTTCGTCGAGAAACAGCGTGCCGCCCTCGGCCTGCTCGAAGCGGCCGCGGCGCATGGTCTGCGCGCCGGTGAAGGCGCCGCGCTCGTGGCCGAAGAGTTCGCTCTCGAGCAGGTCCTTCGGAATGGCGGCGGTGTTGATCGCCACGAAGGGGCCGTTGGCGCGCGGCGAGTGCTTGTGCAGCGCGCGCGCCACGAGTTCCTTGCCCGAGCCCGATTCGCCGGTGATGAGCACCGTGACGTTGCTCTGCGACAGCCGGCCGATGGCACGGAACACGTCCTGCATCGCGGGCGCCTGGCCGAGCATTTCGGGGGCGGCGACCATGCGTTCTTCGGACACCTCTTCGCGCTGGCTTTCGTCGACGGCGCGGCGGATGAGTTCGACGGCGCGCGGCAGGTCGAAGGGCTTGGGCAGGTACTCGAAGGCGCCGCCCTGGAAGGCCGAGACCGCGCTGTCCAGGTCGGAGAACGCGGTCATGATGATGACCGGCAGGCCGGGGTGCTTGGCCTTGATCTTGTCGAGCAGGTCGAGCCCCGAGCCGCCCGGCATGCGGATGTCGCTCACCAGGACCTGCGGGCCCTGCTGCTCGTCGCCTTCGGCCTGTTCGAGCGCGGCCAGCACTTCGCGTGTGTTCGTGAAGCTGCGCGTGGGCAGGTCTTCGCGCAGCAGTGCCTTCTCGAGCACGAAGCGTATCGATTGGTCGTCATCAACTATCCAGATCGGCTTCATGCATCTCCTCTGTTGCCGGGGCTGCGCTAGGGCAGCGGAATCAATATCTTGAAATCGGTTCGGCCCGGGACGCTGTCGCACTCGATCACGCCGTGATGCTGTTGCACAAAAGTTTGCGCAAGCGTCAGTCCCAGCCCGGTCCCGCCTTCCCTGCCCGAAACGAGCGGATAGAAGATGCGGTCCTTGATCGTGTCCGGCACACCCGGTCCATTGTCGATGACATGCAATTCCAGTGCCAATCGATACCACTGCTTGTTGAAGATCACCTGGCGGGCCACGCGGGTCTTGAAAGTGATCTGCGCATCGCCCGCCGCGCGGCGCTCGGCCAGGGCCTGCGCCGCGTTGTGCGCGATGTTGAGCGTGGCCTGGATGAGCTGCTCGCGGTCGCCGCGGAACTCGGGAATGGAGACGTCGAAGTCGCGCTCGATGTGCAGGTCGCGCGGAAACTCCGCCAGGATCACCGAGCGCACGCGCTCGCACACCTCGTGGATGTTCACGTCGCCCACCACGTGCGGGCGCCGGTGCGGCGCCAGCAGCCGGTCGACCAGCGTCTGCAGCCGGTCGGCCTCGTGGATGATGACCTGGGTGTACTCGATGAGGTCGCGCGACTCGACCTCCATCTGGAGCAGCTGCGCTGCGCCGCGGATGCCGCCCAGCGGGTTCTTGATCTCGTGCGCGAGGTTGCGGATGAGCTCCTTGTTGGCCTGTGCCTGGTCGATGAGGCGCTCCTCGCGGTCCTGGCGCACCTGCTGCTCCAGCGGCGACATCTCGATGATGAGTTCGCCCTTCTTGTCGCCATGCGCGAGCGTGACCTGCACCGGCATCAGCTCGTGGTTCACGCGCCGCAAAAAGGCCTCGTAGCGCAGCGTGGCGAAGTCGTTGCTGCTGGCGCCGTCGAGCGCGGTGCGCAGCACCTGCGGCTCATGGAAACAGGCGCCGAACTGCGAGCCCTCGAGCGTGCGCCGCGAGGTACCCAGCGCGTCTTCGAGGCCCGCGTTGGCGAACAGCACCGAGCCGTCGCTGTTGACCACCGCGATCAGCGTGGACAAGAGGTCGAAGGCGCGAAAGCGCGGATTGGCGCCAGTCGCCTTCTTGCCGAACACCATGGACTGCGCGCCGCTTACTGCGCTTGCGGCTTGCCGGGCAGGCGGCCGATTTCGCGGCGGATGCCCGCGATGTCGCTCTCGTTGCGCGCGAGCTCGGCCTTCATCTCGGCCACGCGGTCCAGGTACTTCTGGTAGTTGCGGCCTTCGCTGCCCTGCTTCTCGGGCTCGCCGTTGTTGTATTCCTTCTTGAGCTCGGTCTGGCGGGCCTCGGCCTTGCGCAGCTCGGCCTCGAGCACCGAGCGCGCCTCGCCATCGCGGGCGCGCTGGTCGACGCCTTCGACACGCGGGCTGCCCGCCGGGGCGCGCGCGGCGGATGAACCGCCCGACGACGACGACGCGCTGCCACCACCGCCGCCCGAGGGCTTCGTGCCCTGCACGACGGTGACGTTGCCGCCTTCCATGATCTTGCAGCCCTTTTGCTGGGCCACGGTCGCGTTGTTGGTGTACTCGTTGCCGCAGCGCCAGACGCGCTCTTGCGCGAGCGCCGCCGTGGCGGTGGCGAACGAGGCGGCGGCCAGGAAAATCAGGGAGGCAGTCTTCATTTGGATCCGGAGAGGGCGCGACAAACGCGCATTTTGATGCAATTCGGGCCCGCTCACGACAGGGTGTTCCGCACCAAGGAAAAAGGACGGCCGGGGCCGTCCTTTTGTCTTACTTGCCCGCCGGGGCGGGCTCGTTGTGGCGCCTTTTACAGCGAGTAGTACATGTCGAATTCGACGGGGTGCGTCGCCATGCGGAAGCGCGTGACTTCCTGCATCTTGAGGTCGATGTACGCGTCGATGTACGAGTCGGTGAACACGCCGCCCTTGGTCAGGAACGCACGGTCCTTGTCCAGGTGCTCCAGGGCCTGGTCCAGGCTGTGGCAGACGGTCGGGATCAGCGCGTCCTCTTCCGGCGGCAGGTGGTACAGGTCCTTGCTGGCGGCTTCGCCCGGATGGATCTTGTTTTCCACGCCGTCCAGGCCGGCCATCAGCAGCGCGGCAAAGCCCAGGTACGGGTTCATCAGCGGATCGGGGAAGCGCGCTTCGACGCGGCGGCCCTTCGGGTTGGCCACGAACGGGATGCGGATCGAGGCCGAGCGGTTCTTGGCCGAGTAGGCCAGCTTCACCGGGGCTTCGAAGCCGGGCACCAGGCGCTTGTAGCTGTTGGTGCCGGGGTTCGTGATGGCGTTCAGGGCACGGGCGTGCTTGATGATGCCGCCGATGTAGTGCAGCGCGAAGTCCGACAGGCCTGCGTAGCCGTCGCCGGCGAACAGGTTCTTGCCGTCCTTCCAGACCGACTGGTGCACGTGCATGCCGGAGCCGTTGTCGCCGACGATGGGCTTGGGCATGAAGGTGGCGGTCTTGCCGTAGGCGTGGGCCACGTTGTGGATCACGTACTTCTGCAGCTGGACCCAGTCCGCGCGCTGCACCAGCGTGCTGAAGCGGGTGCCGATTTCGAGCTGGCCGGCGTTGGCCACTTCATGGTGATGCACTTCGACCGGGATGCCCAGCGATTCGAGCACCAGGCTCATTTCCGAGCGCATGTCCTGGAAGCTGTCGACCGGGGGCACCGGGAAGTAGCCGCCCTTGACTGCGGGACGGTGGCCGCTGTTGCCGTGCTCGAACTCCTTGTCGGTGTTCCACGAGGCTTCTTCGGACTCGATCTTCACGAAGCAGCCCGACATGTCGTTCTTCCAGCGCACGCCGTCGAACACGAAGAACTCGGGTTCCGGTCCGAAGTAGGCGGTGTCGCCCAGGCCGGAAGCCTTCATGTACGCCTCGGCGCGCTTGGCGAGCGAACGCGGGTCGCGCTCGTAGGCCTTGCCGTCGGCCGGGTCGATCACGTCGCAGGTCAGGATCAGCGTCGTTTCTTCGAAGAACGGGTCGATGTTGGCGGTGTTCGGGTCGGGCATGAGCTGCATGTCCGAGGCTTCGATGCCCTTCCAACCGGCGATGGACGAACCGTCGAACGCGTGGCCCGAGGTGAATTTGTCTTCATCGAAGTGCGACACGGGCACGGTCACGTGCTGCTCTTTGCCGCGGGTGTCGGTGAAGCGCAAGTCGACGAACTTGACCTCGTTTTCCTTGACGAGCTTGAGTACATCGGCGACGGTCTTTGCCATCAGTTTCTCCTGAGTTGGATGGTGGTTAGGAATACAGGGACGGGAGGATGCAGTTTCTGTGCCATTGTCACCCCGCCGGATGAGGCCCGGGTGACGGCCCAGGGGCTGCCGGAAAAGGAAAAAATCACCAAATTGGTGCAATGCAGATTAACGCACCAATTCAGGGCCAAGCTTCGCATCGAAAGTGTGCAGACCTTCGATGAGCTGGCCATAGGCGGCATCGAGCTTCGCAGGGTCGCCCTTGACGCCCAGCTCGATGTGGCGCCCGTACTGCGGGTGATCCACGCTGGGCAGGCTGAACACCTTGATGCCGGCGTGGGCCTGCTCGATGGCCTGCATCAGGGGCGTGAGGGTGGCTTCCATCGCACCGAAAACGATCACGGACTTCTCGGCGATGGCGTTGCGGGTGAACAGATCGGCATAGCGGCTGTCGAGCACCGACTCGATCATGGGCCAGGCCATGACCGGGAAGCCCGGCACGAAATGCACGTGCTCGACGCTGAACCCCGGGATCTTGTTGTACGGGTTGCGGATGATCGACGCGCCCTGCGGAAACACGCCCATGTTCAGGCGGTGGATGTTGTCGGGCCGGTCGGGCTCGTAGGGCACGCCCTGCTCCAGGGCCGTGTCCTGCATGCGCTCGCGGATCAGCGCCTCGGCCTCGGGGTGCAGCGCCAGCGGCACGCGCAGGGCCTGGGCGGCGCACTGGCGGGTGTGGTCGTCGGGCGTGGCGCCGATGCCGCCGGTCGAGAACACGATGTCGCCCGAGGCGAAGGCGCGCATGAGGGCCGCGGTGATCCGCGTGGGCTCGTCGCCCACGTACTCGGCCCAGCTCAGTTGCAGGCCGCGCGCGGCCAGCAGCTCGATGACCTTGGCCATGTGCTTGTCGGCCCGCTTGCCGGAAAGGATCTCGTCGCCGACGACGATGAGACCGAATGCGCGTGTCATGGAGAACTCCATTGAGAAAGAGCGGCCTTGTTGGCCTCGGTGGCTTCGGCCGCCTCGAGCGTCTGCTGTGCGTCGCCGCTGCCGGCCGCGGGCTGCTGCGCCGCGCGCTGGGCGCGCAGCTGGGTCAGGGCGTCGAGGCAGTAGTGCGCGAACCAGAGCGCGGAGAAGGCGAAGACCAGCGTGTAGATCCAGATGGCGATCGGCACCAGCACGAAGAAGGCGGCGGCGAACAAGAGGCCCGAGGCCCAGACGATGCTCGGCGCCGCGCCCAGGTAACCGCACAGCACGCCGATGCACAGCAGCGGCAACCGGTGGGCGCGCAGCAACGCGGCGCGTTCCTCGGGGCTGGCGTGCTCGGCCAGCGCGTCGAAGCTCATCACCCGGTAGGTCAGCCAGCCCCAGATCAGCGGCGGCAGGATCAGCACCAGCGGCGGAATGAGCCACAGCGGCATCGACACCACCAGCGCGATCAGCGCCAGGACGGTGGCGCCGAGCGAGCGCAGCACGCTGCCGAAGAAGGAGGCGCCCTTCTTCTGCTCCAGCGTGGGAAAGCGCCGTTCGGCCACGAGCTTGGTGAGCGCCGGCGCCATGAAGCCGGCCACGATGAGCAGCGACAGCACGACGATGAGCGGCGTGACGCCGAACACCACCACCAGCGGCGCCAGCGCGGCCGTGACGTCGCTGGAGAACAGGCGCCCGATCCAGGCCCAGAAGCTGGACAGCAGCGGCCAGGCGTCGAGGGCCTCGCGCGTCCAGGCGACGGCCGCGTCCCAGTAGAAGTAGCCGAGCCCCGCGGCCAGCAGCACCATGAGCGCCAGCGGCAGGAGCGACAGCACGATCACGCGCGGGAGCATGCAATAGGCCACCGCGCGCCAGAAGGAGTCGAGGAGCAGGCGCATGAGGTTCGAGGATAGCGCAAGGCCCCGGCCCGCTCGCTGCCGGGCCTGCGGGCGGATCAGGCGCGGCCGAACAGCCGCTTCAGCCCCAGCCACTGCTGCGACCAGAAGCCCTGGCCGTAGTCGCGCGGGCGGCCGTCGGCGCCGGGCTCGACCTGGTCGCGGATGCCGGTCGGGTCGTAGCGGTTCTCGAAGTTGGCGGTGCGAAAGAGCATGTCCCACCAGGGCAGCAGCACGCCGAAGTTGTGGCCGCCCAGCGTGCTCCGGCCGTGCGACTCGTGGCCCAGCCCGATGCTGTGGTGCAGCCGGTGAAAGCGCGGGCTGACCCACAGCCGCTCGCCGAGCGTGCCGAAGCTCAGCCGCAGGTTGGCGTGCTGCAGGCTTTCGCTGAGCTGGGTGAAGGCCACGACGGCGATGAACTGGCCCGGCGCCACGCCGATCAGCTGCGCCACGATGACGATGAGCGTGTCGTGGATCACGTCGTCCAGCAGGTGGTTGCGGTCGTCGCTCCACATCGTCATCTGGCGCTGCGAGTGGTGCAGCGAATGCAGGCTCCACCACCAGTTGAACTGGTGCTGGCCGCGGTGAATCCAGTAGCCGACGAAGTCGAGCACCACGAGGTAGATGGCAAAGGCCACCCACGGCACGTCGGTCACGCCGGGCCAGGCCTCGTCCAGGTGGAAGGTGCCCCACCCCGCCATGCGCAGGCTGCCGAGCAGGTCGTCGAACAGCGGCTGCAGCGTGAAGAACAGCGCCAGCCGGAACAGGCCCAGCCGGTGGATCAGCGTGTAGAGCACGTCGATGCGGATGGCGCGGCGGTCGGTCACGGGCTCGACCGCGCGCCAGCGCTGCAGCGGACCGATCACGGCCAGCAGCACGAGGATCTGGACCACCCCGACCAGCAGCCAGCCGGTGGCGTCGAAGGCATCCTCAGCCCAGCCGCCCAGGCCGATGGCGTACACCAGCGGCTGCACGGCGGTCTCGAAGAGCCAGCCTTGCATGGCGGAAAAAACGTCGGTCAACCAATCGATCACGGCGAAAACTCAGGGATCAAGGATGGGAGGCGATCCAGGCGCGGTAGTCCGGATGCTGGCGCAGGGTGCGAAAGCAGAAGCCCTTGGCCTTCAGGCCGACGATCAGCGGCTCCAGGTTGGCGGGCGCCCACGGGTCCTTGCGCGACCAGATGCCCAGGTGCGCCAGCAGGATGTCGCCGGGGCGGATGCCCGCAAGCGCCTGGGCCAGCAGTTTCTGGTTGCTGAAGCTTTCGCTCGGCAGCTCGTCGCCGAGGAAGCCGGCGGGCGACCAGCCCACGTGCGCGTAGCCGCAGTCTTTGGCGGCCGCCAGCAGCGCGGGCGAGGTCTTCCCGCCCGGCGCGCGGTACAGCGGCAGCGGCTTCTTGCCGGTGATGGCGGCCAGCCGGTCGGACGACTTGCGGATATCGGCGCAGTACTGGGCCGCGCTCCAGACCGACTCCTTGCCGGTCTGCGGGCCGGCCGACGGCTTGATGCGAAAGCTCGGCAGCGTGCCTTTGACGTCGCCGCGCCAGTAGGCGTGGTCGTAGGTGTGCGAGCCGAACTCGTGGCCTTCGGCCGCCCTCGCCTTCCACCACGGCGCCCAGTGGTCGTCCAGGCTGTCGCCGTCGGTCTGGGTGCGCTCGGCGGCGGCGAAGAAGGTGACGCGCACATCCTGGCGCTTGAGCACGTCGGCCACCAGCGGGGCGATGCCCATGTGGCCGGTGTCCAGCGTCAGGTAGACCGGCTTGTCGCAGGCGGCGGCTTCCTGGGCCCCGGCCGCCGGCACGGTGGCGCAGGCCAGCGCCGCGACGGCGAAGGCCACCCCGGCGGTGCGCAGGCCGCGCACGCGCTCAGATGCGCTTGGCATGGTCGAGGGTCCAGACGCCGTGCGGCGAGCGGCCGACGTTGATCTGCCGCACGACCTTCTGGCTCGCGAGATCGACCACCGTGAGCTTCTTGGCCCAGCGCGAGGTCACGTACAGCGTCTTGCCATCGGCCGACACGTCCATGCAGTCGGGGCCGCCGGGCACGTTGTAGGTGGCGACGACCTTCAGCGTGGTCAGGTCGATGCGGCTGATGGTGTTGGCGACCCGGTTGCTCACGAACACGGTCTTGCCGTCGCCGGCCGAGCGGAAGGCGTGGGCGCCCTTGCCGGTAGGGATCTTGCCGACCAGCTTGGGCTGGGCGCCGGCCACGTCGAACACCTGCACGCCGTCGCTGCCGGTGAGGCCCACGAGCAGCGTCTTGTCGTTGTGGGCGCCGAAGATGTCGGCCGGCATGGCGCCGGTGGCCATGCGCCAGCGGATGGTCTGCGTCGGCAGGTCGACCGCAATCAGCTCGTCGCTGTCCTGCATGGTGACGTAGGCCACCGTGCTGGTGTTGTCGATCCAGATGTGGCTGGGCGTCTTGCCGGTGGCGATGCGCTTGACCAGCTTCAGGTCCTTGCCGTCCCAGCGGTACACGTCGACGTGGTTCAGGCGGTTGGCCGCCGTGACGAACCACTTCATGTCGCGCGAGAACTGCAGCTGGTAGGGATCGATGATCCCGTACACCACGCGCTGCACCTCGGCCGTGCGCGGGTCCAGGAAGGTGAGCGAATCGCCCGCCGAATTGGCCACGATGACCGACTTCTCGTCGGGCGTCATGTAGATGTGGTGCGGCTCCTTGCCGGTGGGAATGCGCTGCTTCTCGGTCCAGTCGACCGGATTGATCACGCTCACGCTGGCGTCCAGCGAATTGAGCACAAAGACCGGTGGAGGGGCCGGCGGCGCCGCCGCGGCGGGGAGGGTCACCAGGGCTGTCAGGCACAGGCAGGACAGCAGGAAGGCCGCGATGCGGCCGTTCGGGCGGGCAGGGAGTCGCAAGGGAAGGTTCCGGGAGAGGGTTAACAATCTTAACGGTCGAACCCGACGAAAAGCTGACCGCGGGCGCCCCCTCACCCGCTGTTTAGCCCGGCGCCTTGACCTATGTCACGCGGCGCGAGGCACGGGCGCCCGCAGCTGGGCCACCTGCTCGGCCGTGAGCCAGCGCCATTGCCCCGGCGCGAGGTCGTCCGGCAGCGCCAGGCCGCCGATGCGCGAGCGGTGCAGCCCTTCGACCCGGTTGCCGACCGCGGCCAGCATGCGCTTGACCTGGTGGTACTTGCCTTCGGTGAGCGTGAGCCGCAGGTGCAGCGGGCTGTCGGATTCGCAGGCGGCCGCGCGCACGGGCTTCGGATCGTCGTCGAGCACCACGCCGGCCAGCAGCTTGGCGATCTGCGCCTCGTCGATCGGATGCTTGGCCGTCACCTCGTAGACCTTGGGCACGTGGTGCTTGGGCGAGCCCATCTTGTGGATGAACTGGCCGTCGTCGGTCAGGAGCAGCAGGCCGGTCGTGTCCTGGTCGAGCCGGCCGATGGCCTGCACGCCCTGCACCGCGCCCTTGTTGGGCCGCAGGCGCAGCGGCGACGGCAGCAGCGTGTAGATGCTCGGGTAGGTCGAGGGCTTCTGAGAGCACTCGGTGCCGGCCGGCTTGTGCAGCATCAGGTAGGCCTTCTCGTGGCAGGCCCACTCGGTGCCCTGCACGGTGAACAGCAGGCCTTCGGGGTCGAGGTCGGCGAAGGGGTCGGTCACGGCCGCGCCGGCAATGCTCACGTGGCCTTGCTGGACCAGGCCCGCGCACACGCGGCGGGTGCCGAAGCCCTGGGTATAGAGGATGTCTTGCAGGTGCATGAAAAATGAAAAAAGCGGTCGTGCCGACAGGGGCACGACCGCCTTCAAGTGTGCCGCAGGTTCAGTAGCCTGCCGCCAGGCCCGTGTTGCGGCGCGGGTCGTTGGCGCCGTAGAAGCGGTTCGCGCCCACCGGCTTGCCGCCCAGCGAGGGCGCGCCGACGATGATCGCCGCCAGGTGGTTGGCCGGCTGCGGCACGCCCAGGTTGTGGCCCATGTCGGTCAGGATCTTGCGGGTGTCGGGGCTGATCGCGAAGGTCTCGACGTTGGTCACGTCGGGCAGCCATTGCTGGTGGAAGCGCGGCGCATCGACGGCTTCCTGCACGTTCATGCCGTAGTCGACCACATTCAGGATGGTGTGCAGCACCGCCGTGATGATGCGGCTGCCGCCGGGCGTGCCGACCACGAACACCGGCTTGCCGTCCTTCGACACGATGGTCGGGCTCATCGAGCTCAGCGGGCGCTTGCCCGGGGCGATGGCGTTGGCCTCGCCCTGCACCAGGCCGTACATGTTGGGCACGCCGATCTTGGAGGTGAAGTCGTCCATCTCGTTGTTCAGCAGCACGCCGGTCTTGTCGGCCGTGACCTTGGCGCCGAACCAGTCGTTCAGCGTGTAGGTGACCGAAACGGCGTTGCCCCACTTGTCGGTGATCGAGTAGTGGGTGGTGTTGCTGCCTTCATGCGGCGCCACGCCGGGCTTGATGTCCTTGGAAACGCCGGCCTTCTTGGGGTCGATGGCGGCGCGGATCTTCGCGGCGTAGCCCTTGTCGAGCAGGCGGTCGAGCGGGTTCTTCACGAAGTCGGGGTCGCCCAGGTAGCTGTTGCGGTCCACGTAGGCGTGGCGCATGGCTTCGATCTGGTAGTGCACCGACTCCGCCGAACGGAAGCCCAGGTCCTTGAGCGGGTAGCCCTCCAGGATGTTGAGCATCTCGCAGATGATCACGCCACCCGAGCTCGGCGGGGGCGCCGACACCACGCGGTAGCCGCGGTAGTCGCACTCGACCGGCGCGAGTTCGCGCGTCTTGTACTGGTCGAGGTCGGCCTGCGTGATGATGCCCTTGCCGGCCTGGCTCGACGCCACGATCGCCTTGCCGACCCAGCCCTTGTAGAAGCCGTCGGTGCCCTTGGCGCTGATTTCCTTCAGCGTCTTGGCGAGGTCTTTCTGCACCAGCTTCTGGCCGACCGCGAAGGGCTCGCCCTTGTTCAGGAAGATGGCGCCGGAGACCGGATCTTTCTTGAAGTCGTTGGTGGCGGTGAGCAGCATGTCGATGTCGCCCTGCTCCAGCGCGAAGCCCTTGTCGGCCAGCTGGACCGAGGGGGCGATGAGGTCGGCGCGCTTCATCGTGCCGTACTTCTCGCGCGCGTACTCCATGCCCGACACCGAGCCCGGCACGCCCACGGCGAGGTGGCCGTGGGTGCTCAGGCCCTTGACGACGTTGCCGTCCTTGTCGAGGTACATGTTGGCCGTGGCGGCCAGCGGGGCCTTCTCGCGGAAGTCGAGGAAGGTCTTGCGGCCGTCAGCCAGCTGCACGGTCATGAAGCCGCCGCCGCCGAGGTTGCCGGCGGCCGGGTACACCACCGCCAGCGCATAGCCGACGGCCACGGCCGCATCGACCGCGTTGCCGCCGCGCTTGAGCACATCGACGCCGACCTTGCTGGCCAGGTGCTGCGCGCTCACGACCATGCCGTGTTCGGCCGCCACCGGCGCCTGCGACGCGGCCTGCGCGCCGCCGGCCGCCGCCAGGGTGAGCGCGGCCGCGACGGCGGCGCGCAGGGTGGGGGTCCACTTGAAGTGCTGCATGGAAAAGTCTCCTCTGTGCGTTGGATGAAGAATGAGGGAGGGGTGAATGGGTAGTGGCCCGTCAGGCCGTGAGCAGCGCCTTGCGCCGCAGGCTTTGCAGCGCCTGCGCGACCTGCTCCTGCGCGAAGGTGTGCAGCGCCGACGGGTCGGTGAGCGGCTGGTCGTCCTTGAGGAAGCGCAGGCGTTCGGCGCGCACCTCGTCGAGCAGGAAGGCCGCCAGTGCCTCGTGCGTGTGCGCCCCGTCGAGCAGCGGCAGCAGGCTGCGTTCGAGCACCGTGAGCGACACCGGCTCGTGCCACTGGTTGCAGAGCACGGCCGTCGCTTGCGACGCGGGCACGCCGGCCAGCGCGCGCCGCACCGGCGCCAGCGCCTGCGGCAACGCGGACACCGAAGCAGCCGCGGGCACCGGCGTGCGGCGGATGCGCAGCGCGCCGAGGATCAAGAGCTCCTCGAGCATGGCGAGCACGATGGGCTCGACGGCCGCGCGCGGCTCGCCGGTGAGCGTCACCACGGCGGCCAGCAAAGCCTCGGTCGACATCGAACACGGATAGCTCGCGTCGAGCGCCTGCGCCACCGCCTTGTGCGCGGGCAGCCGCAACGTGACCTTCAGGTCGCGCAGCGCGGTGCAGGGCTGCTCGCGGGTGTCGATCGTGAGGGCCTCGCCACCATCGACGCGGAAGACGCCGGCGAACTCCAGCGCGCGCAGGCGGGGAACTTCGAGGCGGTAGCGGATGTTCGCGGCATTGCCCTGCTTCACCAGCAGCGTCTGGCGGAAGGTGCGGTTGACGAGAAAGTCGAGGTACTGCTCCATCATCACCTGGCTGCCGCCGCACTCGCGCAGCAGCGGGTCGCGCACCTTCTCGCCGTAGTTCTGCACGAACATGGTCGAGGGCTCGGCGTCGCACAGGTAGGCCAGCCCGCGCGCTTCGGCACGCGCGACGAACTCCTTGAAATAGCAGGGCTCGTTGCAGGGCTCGAGGAACTCGTGCAGCAGGTAGTAGTTGCCGGAGTTGCGCACGATCGGCATCGTCTCTTCGAGCGTCTTGCGCAGCACGCTGTCGGGCCGGGCCGACTGCTCGAGGAACTCGAGCATGCCGCGCGCGTACGAGAGTTTTTCTTCGGGCGTGTCGCGCGGGCCGCCGCGCAGGATCATCGCGTCGCGCACGATCTCGCGCGCCTTCCAGCCCGGGTACACGTTGTAGCTCACGTACACCACGCCGCCCGGCGCCAGGTTCTCGGCACACACGCGCAGGATGGCGTCCTGCACCGGCCCCGGCACCCAGCTGTAGACGCCGTGGCAGACGATGTAGTCGAACAGGCCGAACGAGGCGTCGATGTCGGCGATGTTGAAGGCCTTGAGCTCGATGTTCGACAGCCCCGCCTGGTCGAGCGCCGCAGCGCCCTGGGCCACCTGCACGCGCGACAGGTCGACCCCGACCGCTTGGGCTTGCGGGTGACGCGCCGCGAACGGAATCAGGTTGCCGCCGGCGGCGCAGCCCAGCTCGAGCACGCGCGCCTTGTGCGGCGGCGGCGCCTCGAGTCCGAACAGGAAGGCCAGGGCTTCCAGGTGCTCCACGGCGGACTGGGGAAACGGGTGCGAGTCGTAGGGCACCGCATCGTAGTAACTGGTGAGCGTGGAAGTCAGAGAGTCCGGCACGAACGTCCTTTGGGGATCGGGAGGGGCTGCAGCAGTGCTCGCAGACTATAGCCCCGTGCCCTCGCAAAAAGAAGCCGGCGCGGGTCGAGCCGCCCTGCCCTGGCCGCGGACTTCGGTGCTTGCACGACCTCTTTAGAATGGCCCGATGAATTGGCGCATCACACTGTTTCCCCTGGCTTTGGTCATTGCCGGCTGCTCGACGCCGCCCAACCAGATCGTTCCCTTCCGCGACGGTGTGCTGCGTGCCATGACCTACACCCAGGCCTCGGACTACTGCAGCGCCAAGAGCCAGGAGCCGAAGTGGCTCGGCAAGGCACCGGCCGAATCCGGCGTGCTGTTCCAGTGCCAGTAGGCCACCTCATCACGCAGGGCTGACGCCCGGCCGCACCGCTCAGGCGTCGATGTCGATGAGCACCAACCCGCTCTCGCGGTCGCAGGTCTTGCGCAGGTAGCCCGGCGACTCGACCATTTCATGGCGAGGCGTGTTCTTCCGTTCAAGGCGTCATCGTGGGGAGTTCTGTCTGCAGTCCTCAGCGGTGCCCCGGCAGTCGTCCTGGCGCGAGGGCGCGCCGGGGTCGTCCACGCGGGGCTTGTCTTCGCCGGCCCGCTTCGCGTCCGCCGGTGGCTTTTTCACCATGCCGGGGTCGCGGTCGGGCGGCGCGGGCTTCACCAGCCGCGGATGGCCATGGGGCGGCGGCTTCACGAGGAGCTCGGGGTCGGGCCCAAGTTGCGCTTGCGGCTTGACCGGCGGTGGCGGCGGCTTGTCGGCCGACTGCGCGGCAGCCGGCCCGGCAACGAGCGCCGCGACGCCCAAGACCCCGATGGCGAGGCTTCCGGCAAACATCGATTTCGTTGGATTGCGCATGGCGTTCACCCATGGCCCGAAGGTTTCACCGAGGCGCTCCCGGCGGTGTAGGCCTCTTTCGCCAATGGCCGCAAGTCGGCGTCGCGGTGCCTGCGACGCTGGCGCAGCCGCCGGGCGATGGCCGCAGGGATGGCGCGCGCTCAGCCCGCCAGGCTGACGCGCACCACGCACGCCGTCGGCACCAGAATCTCGTCGCAGTTCGGCCCGGCCCCGCCGCGGTCGATCACCACGAAGCTGGCCGGCTGCTGCGTGACCACCAGCGGGTGGTGCCAGACCCCGCGCGCGTAGTTCACGCCCTGCCGCCCGTCGGTGACGAAGGCGCGGATGTCTTCCACGCGCACCGTGTCGCCCGCCGGCGCCACCACCACGAGAAAGCGGCTGCCGTCCATCGGCACGAAGGCCTGGCTGCCCAGCGGGTGGCGCTCCAGCATGCCGACCTGCAACGGCATCGCATAGGGCTGGGTCTCGAAGATGTTCACCAGCACGCGGCTGTCGCCGGGGCCCGGGTCCACGCGCGCCAGGTCGTGAAAGCGCGTGGTCATGCCCGCGTTGATCGGCATCGACCGGGCGTGCGCGCTCTCGATGACGTCACCGAACGCGGCGAACGCCTCGCGCGTCAGCGGCTGCGCAACGAGCGCAAGCGTCGCGGGCGTGCCCGGCGCCGGGGGCAGGAAAGTGGGGCTGGCAATCGTCAACAGAAACTCCTTGGCTTTTTTGGTCCAACTGGTATTACCAGTATCCTTGCGATGCATCCAGGCCGTCAATCTCCTGGCGTCAGGGAAATCGCTAGTGTCCAATGGCGCATGAGGCCTTAAGGTCTCGGTCGCGTTAAATCATACCGGTAATACCAGTTAATCAACCCCATCGACGCCTTCGAGGACCGCCATGTCAACCACCACCCTTCATGCGCCGCTGCAGCCGGCCACCACCTCTGCTGCAGCGGAGAACGCGCTCTACAAGAAAGTGGCATGGCGACTCATGCCGTTCCTGATGCTCTGCTACGTGGCCGCCTACCTGGACCGCGTGAACGTCGGCTTCGCCAAGCTGAACATGCTCAGCGACCTGCAGTTCAGCGAAGCCATGTACGGGCTGGGCGCGGGGCTGTTCTTCATCGGCTACTTCTTCTTCGAGGTGCCGAGCAACCTGCTGATGCACCGCATCGGCGCCAAGGCCACCATCTCGCGCATCATGATCACGTGGAGCCTGATCTCGGCCGCGATGATGTTCGTGACCACGCCCACGCAGTTCTACGTGCTGCGCTTCCTGCTCGGGGCGGCCGAGGCCGGCTTCTACCCGGGGATGATCCTGTACCTCACCTACTGGTTTCCCTCGCACCGCCGCGCCAAGATGGTGGCGGTGTTCATGTGCGCGATTCCGGTGTCGGGCGTGCTGGGCGGGCCGCTGTCGGGGCTGATCATGGACGCCATGCACGGCATGGGCGGGCTGCGCGGCTGGCAGTGGCTGTTCCTCATCGAGGCGCTGCCTTCGCTGGTGATCGGCCTGCTGGTCATCGTGTACCTCGACAACAGCATCCAGGCCGCACGCTGGCTCACCGCCGAAGAAAAGGCCGTGCTCGCACGCAACATCGCCGCCGAGAACGCCACCAAGGGCGGCACCAGCCACATGACGCTGCGCGCGCTGTTCGCCGACCGCCGCATCGTGAAGATGGCGCTGATCTGCTTTTGCACGGTGATGGGCCAGTACGGCCTGACCTTCTGGCTGCCCACGCTGGTGCGCCAGTCGGGCGTGTCGGGCGCGTTCAACATCGGGCTGCTCACGGCGATTCCGTTTGCCGTGGCCATCGTCTCGATGCTGCTGGTGAGCCGCAGCTCCGATCGCATGCGCGAGCGCCGCTGGCACCTGATCGTGCCCTTCTGCTGCGGCGCGCTGGGCCTCACGCTGAGCGCGATCTTCAGCAACAACGTGTACCTCTCGCTGGCCGCATTGGCCCTGGCCGCGGGCGGCAGCCTGGCGACCTCGCCGCTGTTCTGGAGCCTGCCGACGGCCATCCTGTCGAGCGCGGGCGCAGCAGCCGGCATTGCGCTCATCAACTCCTTCGCCAACCTGGCGGGCTTCGTGAGCCCGTACATGATCGGCCTGATCAAGGACGCCACGAAGAGCACCGACATCGCGTTGTTCGTGCTGGCCGGCGTGCTGCTGTTCGGCGCCTTCCTCACCTGGACGGTGCCGGCCAAGCTGGTCAACAAGTAGGGAAGGCCCGGGGTGCGGCCACAGTAAGATTTCCAGCTCCCGCCACTGCCGCACTTCGCACCGAAAACCGCCCATGCTCGCCTCCCCCGCCGTCGCCGCCACCGCCGCCCGCCTGATCCAGCAGCGGATCGCGGACGGCACCTACGCGGCCGGCGGGCTGCTGCCTTCGCAGCGCGACCTGGCCGAGCAGCTCGGCATCAGCCGCACCTCGCTGCGCGAGGCGCTGTCGACGCTGCAGGGCACGGGCCTCGTCATTCCGCGCCCCGGCAAGGGCATGTACGTGGCCGAAGACGGCGGACAACAAGCGCCGCCCGCCTCCCCGGCCTGGAAGTTCGCCACCTCGCATTCGCTGCAGGACGTGTACCAGCTGCGCTTCGCGGTCGAGAACTTCACCGCGCGGCTGGCCTGCCTGGTCATCGAGGCGGACGACCTGGCGGCGCTGCGTGCCAATGCACAGGCCATGCGCGCGTGCATCGACGCCGGCGACTTCACGCAGGCCACGCAGCTCGACTTCGACTTCCACATGCAGATCATCGGCATCGCAGGCAACCAGGCCATCGCCGAGATCCTGCGCAACAGCGCCGAGGTGATGCAGGAGAGCCAGCGCCTTCCCTTCTACAAGCGCGGCGCGCGCCATGCCACCTACGACGAGCACATGGCGATCATCGAAGCGCTCGCGCAAGGCAACCCGGCGCTGGCGCAGCAGGCGATGACGCAGCACATCGTGCAGGCCGCGCAGCGCGCGGGCGTGCACTTTCCGACGGGCCTCGAGGCAGCCTGACGCTTCAGGTCCACGTGTCGACGACGATGCGCAGCACCTCGACGCGCTCGGGCAGTTCGATCAGAAACTCCGCATCGCGCGGCAGGTGCTGCACCCCATTCGGGTCGCCACCGGTGAACGCGCTCATCGCGGCCACGTCGGGCCAGTAGGAGGTCGTGACGAACTCGGTCTCGGTGGCGCGGTCTTCCCGGAACAGCTGCACCGCGAGCGCCGTCTTGCGCAACGGCGGAATGCCTTCAGCCAGCAGGTAGCGTTCGTAGGCCTCTGCGCGATCGGGCGTGACGCGGCCGCGCCAGATGCGCGCGATGGTGGCGACGCTCATACCGGCACGCCTTCGATCGTCCGGGTGGATGCAGACGCCGGCACCGGCAGGTGCCGCCCCAGGAAATCGCGCAGCGGCGGCAGCACCTCGGCCAGGTGCGTCTCGAGCAGCCAGTGGCCCCCGTCGTCGAACGCGTGGAACTGGGCGTCGGGCAAGTCGCGCAGGTAGGCACGGCCGGCCTCGATCGGCATGTAGCCGTCCTGCGGCCCCCACAGGATCAGCGTGGGCGGGCGGTACGTGCGCAGGTAGTCCTGGTAGCGCGGGAACCACCGCAGGTTCTCCTTCAGCCCCTTCATGAGACCGAGCGCAATGCCGCGCCGCACGGGCGTGTCCATCAACGGCCAGTGAAGGCGCCAGAGATCGGGCGCGAGCCGCGGGGCCACGCGCGAGGACACCTCGCCGATGAACTCGTCGCGAAAGCCTTCTTCGCTCACGGTGCGCTCCAGCACCGCGAGATGGGCCTCGCTCGGGTCGTTCCAGTACGCCCGGATCGCCGCGTATTTCGGCCCCAGCGTGTCTTCGTAGATGTCGCCGTTCTGGACGATCAGCGCCGTCACCCGCCCGGCCCGCCGCATCGCATGGCGCAGGCCGATCTGCGAACCGTAGTCGTGCAGGTACAGCGCGTAACGACGCAGCGCGAGCGCGGCGGTGAAGCGGTCGAGGAAGTACGCGTAGCCATCGAAATCGAACACGAAGTTCTCCTCGGGCGTGCCGCTGTAGCCGAAGCCCGGGAAATCGGGCGCCACCACGCGCCAGCGGTCCGCCAGCGCCGGCATCAGCGCGCGGTACTGGAACGAAGAACACGGATAGCCGTGCAGCAACAACAGCACCGGGGCACCCACCGGACCGGCCGCGCGATAGAAGACCTCGACGCCGTCGATCTGCACCGTGCGGTGCGTGACGGCGGTCGTGCCGGCCGCGTCGTTCTTTCGGGGGTTCGCATTGGCCATCTCGGCTCCTTGAGACATGCAAAGAAACAGAGGTGTCTTTGTCGCCTCCGGCGCGGGGCCCGCATGTGGGAAAGGGCCGACCCTGAGTGTCGTCCAGGCCGCGCGCGCCCTGCGGCGGGCACGCTGCAGGGAGAGATAGGCAACCTGGCCATCCCGTCGGCCGATCGGCCTTGGCAGCACCGGCCGGACGGTCGCCCCGCGCCTGAACATGAAACTTTGGCTCACTGGCCGTCAAACCGCAGTCCAAAGCTTTCACTGCAGCGCGGTGCGCAGGACAATGGGGCGTTGATGGTGGTCGGGGCGCCGCCTCCGATCCTGTCGGCATCGCACTTTCAGGACTACACACGTCGCGTCATGGAACAACGGCTGGAATGGGCCCTCGCGGCCTGCTCACGCATCCTTCGACCCGTGGTGAAGCTCGCCCTCGCGATGGGGGTCAAGCACCCCCACCTGGAGGAGTTGCTGCGCGACCTGCTGATCGAGGAAGCGCAGCACTCCTGGCGCAGCCAGGGCGTTCCCAAGCCCAACCTGAGCCAGTTGTCCGTCACCACCGGCCTGAACCGCAAGGCCGTGACCGCCAAGGTCCGCTCCACCGTCGACCCCCTGCCCCACACCGAACTGTCGGCCGCGGCCAAGACCTTCACGCTGTGGCTGCAGATGCTGACCGAAGACGCTTCGTTCCGGCGCCTGCCCGTCACCTCGGGCCACACGGCGCCCTCGTTCGAAGCGGTCGCCCGCCTGAGCAGCCGCGGCAACGTGCACCACCGCACCATCCTCGACGAGCTGATCCGGTTGAACATGGTGACCGAGAACGAAGGCATGGCCGAACTCACCGCCGACGGCTTCGTGCCCGTGCAGGACCTGCAATCGATGCTGGCCTTCCTGGGCGACAACGGCCGGGACCACCTGCTGGCGGCCGTCGCCAACACGCTGGGCGAACAGCCCCGCATGCTTGAACGCGCGGTGTACGCGCGCGGGCTGTCGCTGAACGATTGCGAACAGATCCACCGCCTGGTGCGCGACCGCTGGTCCGCCCTGCACCACGAGCTCGCGCAGGAAATGGCACAGGCGGTCAGCCGCGCGCCGGCCCGCGCCAATGGACGAATCCGTGTCGGCATCTACACGTACTACGAGGACGAGGGCACGCCGCCTCCGCCCACGTCCTCTGAAAGCGAGCGCCCCTCATGAGCACGATCCAAACACCCCGCCGCCTCCTGCTGGGCCTGTTCTGCGCCGGCCTCATGGCCCTGTTGATGTCCTGCGGAGGCGGCGGTGGTGCCTCGACCGGGAACCTGGGCCTGGGCACCGGCACCGCGATCGGCGGTGACAGCCCCGGCGGCGCGGGCACGGGCACAGGCGGGGATGGGACCGGGTCCGGCTCGGGCAACGCCGGCACGGGCGGCTCCGGCGACACCGCCAGCAACGGCAACACCGACGGCTCCGGTGTCGGCTCGGGCGGCACCGGCGTGACCGCGGACGCCGCCGGCATCGGCGCCGCGGACGGCCTGGGCAGCATCATCCTGAACGGCCTGCGCTACACCACGGACACGGCCACCATCACCGTCGAGGACGCCACCGAACTCCAGATCGGCATGAGCGCGCGGGTCGCCGGCAAGGTCGACCCCGACTTCACCCGCGGCATCGCGACGCAGGTCGTGTCGGCGGCCGAACTGCGCGGCGCCGTCTCGCGCATCGACGTGGGTGCCGGCAGCTTCGTCGTCATGGGCATCAACGTGACCATCGATGCGGCCACGGTCTGGGCCGACGCGAACGGGCTTGCCAACGTGGCCGACGGCAGCCTGATCCAGGTGTGGGGCCTGCCCGGTGCGCCGGGAACGCTGCGCGCCACCCGCGTGCAGACCGCACCCACGCTGACCGCCCCGCTGGTGACGGGCGCCATCCAGAACCTCAATGTGACGAACCAGACCTTCACGCTCGGCCAACTGACGGTCAGCTATGGCGGCGCCAGCTTCGCGGGCATCGACGCCTCGTCGCTGGCCAACGGGGTCATCGTGCGCGCCCGCGGCACGGCCGCGCCGGTCGGCAACGCGTTCACGGCGACCCAGGTGCAGGGGTGGTACGCGATACCGACGAGCAACGGCATCGCACTGCAGCTCGCGGGGGACATCACCGACTTCGTCTCGCGCGGCGCCTTCAAGGTGCTGGGCACGCCGGTGGACGCCACCAATGCGCAGATCACGGGCGGCCCCGTCGGTTCGCTCGGCAACGGCGTGAAGGTCGAGGTCGACGGCTTCATGTCCGGCGGGGTGCTGGTCGTCAAGAAGCTGCGCATCCGCCATGTGCCGGGCACGGGCGGGCCGGCCTCGTTCACGCTCATCGGCGCCATCGGCGGCTACCAGTCCCCTGCCAACTTCAGGGTGCAGGGCCAGCCGGTGGACGCCAGCGGACCGGGTACCACCTTCGAGAACGGTACCGCCGCGAACCTGGCCAACGGCCAGCGCGTGACCGTCGTGGGAGACCGGGTGGTCGACGGCGTTCTCATCGCGCAGCGGGTGACATTCAACCCCTGACCTGAAGCGGCGGCGCAGCGCCCCGCCGCCCGGTCGCATCGCCCGCCCCTTCTGGCCGCAGGCGAAGCCGGGCTTTCGCACACATCCAGCTCGATATCGCCGCATCGCGGCGGGCCTGCGCGCACGCGGGCCGGATAGCACCTTCGGCCATCTATCTCCAAACCCGTGGCGAAAGTACGAAAAAGGGACTAAAGTGAAAAAATCACATTTCTTACATTGGTGGCTTCCGTGTCTGTTCCCGCGAGTTCAGTGCGACCGTTGCTCCCCGTTGGCATCGCAGGCCCACGCCTGACGGATGCCTCCCTGTGCGGGGCTGCGCATCGGGTGCCTGTTCGCCGTCGGGCCAGCCGGCACCGCTGACATTGCGAGGAGTACCGCATGCCGCTCGTCCTTCTTCTTCGGCTCATGAACAAGCGTTTTCCGGTCATGCTCACGGCGGACGCGGACATCCGGCATGCCTCGGTGCTGGTCGCCACCGGACTCATCGAAGCCGAGTTCCATGTCGACAACTTCGGCTACCAGCGGTACGAAAGCGCCCAGGTCTTTGCCATCACGGACGAGGGGCACGCGGAGATCGCCACGCTCTGCGGCAATGGCGCCTCGGTGCACGAAGAACGCCCCCAATGGAGCGTCATGCCGCTCGATTACCTGCGCAGGATCGGCAACTCGACCTTTCCCCTGCACACCGAGGACCCGTCGGAGATCAACTCCGTGGCGGTTCTTGAAGCCGCCGGCATGGTGGAGGCCACCCTCCCCCCGATCTGCCGCGCCCGGCAGAAACTGCGCCAGGCCACCGTCCTGCGGGTCACGCCCCTGGGACGGACGGCGCTGGTGCCACGGCGGGGCTGAATCCGGGTTCGGATCGCACGGCGCGCCCGCCCTGGCGCGTCGGGGATCGGTGCGTCCGGCGCGCACGAACACCACCCCTCGCGTCCCCCTTGCCCCACACCTCCATGAATCGGGTACCCGTTTGCCGTGCGGCAGCCCCCGGCCGAGGGAAAGCGCCTCGTACAGCGATGAAAAAAGCCTGCCCACGACACAATTGAAACCAAGCGCAACAGACGTCACAGATCGCCCACAAGGTTCCTTTCGAGTACCAAAGAAGTAATGTGAAACCTTCACATACACCGCGTTATTGGCCCGAAGAAATGAACGCCAGGCTGTTACCACCGAACGTCGGCCCCTGCCGTGCATGAAACAGTTCATGCGAAGGATGTCTTGCCATGCGCGCCCCCGTCTCCGCCCCGAGCCTCGACAGCAGCCTGTCGACGGATGCGCTCATGGCCGCCCGCATGCGGCTGGTGCTGTCGATCTCGGCGGTGCTGGCCATGGCGGTCGATGCGGGGCCCACGCGGCAACCGGTGGCCAGCGCGGTCTGGCTGGCCTTTTGCGGATACCTCCTGCACAGCGTGCTGGTGCACGCCTGCACGCAGGGGGGCTGGCGCCATGTCCAGGGCAAGGCGGTCCACTGGTCCGACGTGATGTGGTTCACGCTGATCGTCTTCGTGACGGGCGGCGTGCACAGCCTGTTCTTCCTGTTCTATTTCTTCGCCATCCTGACCTCCTCGTTCCGCTGGGGCTTCGAGGAAGGCGCCCGCGTGACGATCGTCTCGGTCGCGTCGTTCGCCGCCTGCGGGCTCGGCACGAGCACGGGCGACGACGCGCCGCAGCTGCTGATGCGCACGACCTTCCTGCTGGCGCTGGGACACATGATCGTGCACTGGGGCGGCTCCAAGCTCATCCTGCAGCGGCGCCTGGCCCTGCTGGGTGACATCAGCCAGCTGTCGAACCCGCGCTTCGGCGCGGGCCGCACCATCGCCCGCACGATGGAAAAGACGCTGGCCTTCTTCAAGGCCAGCCATTGCATCCTCATGACGCGGGACACCGCCACCGGCAACTGGACCCTGCGCACGCTGCGCAAGGACGACAGCTGCGAGCACGTCGGCGTCGAGACGCTCGGCGGCATCGCCGAGTCGCCGCTGATGGCGCTCGAACACCCGCACACCGTGCTGAGCAACCGCCTGCCCTGGCCCCTGAACCACTTCTTTGCGCGCAGCCACATGCACGGCCCCGGCGCGATCGGCTGGCGCCCCGAGGGCCGCGACGGCGCCAAGCGCAGTGCCGCGGTGGCCGCCATGCTCGAGGCCCGCGCGTTCATCAGCGCCGCGCTGCCGCTGCGCCTGGGCGAGGGGCGCGTGTTCATCTCCTCGCGCAACGGCCACTTCAGCAAGTCCGACGCGCTGTTCCTCGCGCACCTCATGGAACAGATCTTCCCGGTCATCGAGACCATCGAGGTGCTCGACCGCATGGCCTCGGAAGCGGCCGCGACCGAGCGCCTGAAGATCTCGCTGGACCTGCACGACACCGCCGTGCAGCCCTACATCGGGTTGCGCATGGGCCTGTGCGCCCTGCGCAAGAAGGCCGCCGCGGACAACCCGCTGCTCGAGGACCTGGACAAGCTCGCCGAGGTGGCGAGCGGCGTGATCGCCGACCTGCGGCGCTTCGCGGGCGCGGTCAAGGCCGGCCCGGAAAGTTCGTGCGGCCTCGTGCTGCACCAGCTGTACAGCCAGGCCGCCCGCATCCAGGGGCTCTACGGCATCGAGATTTCGGTGAACGTCGAAGGCCACGTGCGCCTTGACGACCGCATGACCGCGGAGGTCCTGCAGATGGTGGGCGAAGGCCTGAACAACATCTGCAAGCACACGCAGGCCCGCCGCGGCAGCGTGCGCATCGGCTGCCGCAATGGCTGCCTGCACCTGCGCATCGAGAACGAAGGCGACGAAGAGAACTTCGCGCCCTTCCGGCCACGCTCCCTCAGCGACCGCGCAGCGGCGCTCGGAGGCCGCGCGCAGGTCAGCCGGTGCCGGGGCGGCGGCACCGAGGTGCTGATCGAAATCCCCATCTGAGCCCCAAAAAGCACGACAACAGTCCGAGGAGCCCCTCATGCAAACCGAAGCCCATCCCATCGGCGTCCTGCTGGTGGACGATCACCAGACCATGCTGTGGGGCCTGTCCCGGCTGATCGACGGCGAACAGCCGCGCATGAAGGTCGTCGCCACCGCCAGCTGCTGCGAAGAAGCCGTGGCGCACACGCAGAGCCTGGCCCCCGACGTCATCGTGCTCGACCTCGACCTGGACGGCCATTGCGCCCTCGACATCCTGCCGCAACTGCTGTCGAACGAAGTCTCGCGCGTGGTCGTGCTGACCGGCGAACGCGAGCAGCGCACGCTGGACCTGGCGGTGCTGCGCGGCGCGCGCGGCGTGATGCGCAAGGACGCCTCGGCCGAGCAGGTGCTCGATGCGATCGAGCGCGTGCACCACGGCGAGCTCTGCGTCGACGCCCCGACCATGGGCCGCGTGCTCTCGGAACTCACCTCGGTGAAGAAGCCGCCGAAAGCCGACCCCGAGTCCGTCAGGCAGGCCAGCCTGACCCAGAAGGAGCGCGACATCGTCCGCACCGTGGTGCACGGCAGCGGCGCCTCCAACAAGACGCTGGCCGGGCAGGCCTTCGTCACCGAGCACACGCTGCGCAACCATCTCACCTCGATCTACCAGAAGCTCGGCGTGACGAACCGGCTCGAGCTCTACATCTACGCCGTCAAGCACCACCTCGACGCCATGGCGCACTGACAGCGCCCTGCCCGCCCCGTCCTTCGGGGCGCCCACTGCGGGCCGCTCAGCGTCGGCGGCCCCTCCGGGACCCGCCATTTCCCCGCTTTTCCGATCCCCGCCTGCTGCGATCAGCTGACGTGCGGGAGCGCACCGCACTGGCAGAGAAGGAAAAGATTCGGCACCGTATTTCGTGCCACTTCAAAGAAATTGAATTTCAATTGAATTGAAAAATCATGATCAAGCGAGAGAATAAGCTCCAAAAATAAAAATCGGATAGCAGACAATTTGGTTAATAGAAGATTTCATTCAATTCAAATATCACCGGAATTTCAATAATCAAATTATTTCCTCGGTTTCAATTGGTTTTTTGAATATTTTATTTCACCAAACACCAAATACCCAATCAGAAATGAATTTCATATTTGATTAATTTCATTATTTTCAAAATTTCCTCGCATAAATAAACCCATTCCACTTTTCAATCAGCATTGCTCACTTGGCGAACAATGCGTCGTTTTCACGATCAGCCTCAAAAACATAGAAATTAGGTATATCGAACGTCATGGTTCAGGTAGTTCCATTTTGAAACACTCATGTCTTTCCACAAACAGGAGCAAAAGACCCGCGCAACCGTCCCGTCAAGTTCATAGGATTGCACAAGCCTCGGGCTGAATTGAATTTCAATTAAAACTCACAAAAAACATTCAATTCGGCACTTGCCTTTCATTTTTCTATTGAAAATGTATGAAACCCCAACCTGCTTTGCCGCCGATGGGGAAAGTGGCCCCGGAGCGCTCGATGGACGACCTTTGCGTCTCTCCGCCCACGCTCGCAACGACCGGCCTGCGTCGCTCACGCCAACCGGGGCAGGCACATGCTTGATCACCGGCTCATCAGCTCTGGCGAGAAGGCCTCCGTCGGCGTCTGCGCGCCCGCCGCGAGGCTGTGGCCGGACTTCCTGATCGGCCAGGAGAAATCGCCGGTGCGCGTGCTGCTCGTCGACGACGACGAGTACATGCGCCGGGTGATCGCCCAGGAGCTGCTGTCGGACCTGCGCATCCAGCTCGAAGGCCAGGCCGACAGCGTTCGCGAGGGACGCCGGCTGCTGACCACGCACACCTTCGACGTGCTGATGCTCGAGCTGCAGCTGGGCGACGAGATGGGCTTCGAGCTGATCACCGAGGCACGCCGCCTGCACCGCAGCAGCGAGGTCATCGTGATCTCCTCGCTCGAGGACGATGCCCACGTGCTGCGCGCCTTCGAACTGGGTGCCATGGGGTACCTCCTGAAGAACGCCTGGTTGCAAAGCTTCGCCGATGCCGTGCTGCACGTGGTGAACGGCGGGGCGGCGATCACGCCCCGACTCACGCGGCGCCTGCTGCACCGCCTGGACTACCACCCCCGCGAGCCGGTCGCCGACAAGGCGCCGTCGCCGCCGAGGCCGCCGTCGCGCGACATGACACTGACGCCGCGAGAGAGCGAGGTCCTGCGTTGCGTGGCCTCGGGTTACGTTTCCGCGGAGATCGGCGCCAAGCTCGGCATCACCGGCCAGACCGTCAATGTGCACATCAAGAGCATCTACAAGAAGCTGCATGTGCATTCGCGCGCCCAGGCGGTGAACTTCGCCGTTCATACGGGCCTGATCTGAAGGGCAACGACCCCATGACCCCGATCGATTGCCCCTTCGCCGCCGGATCGCGCCCTCGCCGCGCGCTCGACAGGCGGCCCTTCGTTCAGGCCATGCTTGTCGCGGCCTGGGCCACGCAGGTCATGTGCGCCGACCTGGCGATCGCGACGGAAGCGACGTCGGCCGCCGTTGCGGCGCACGAGAACCCGGATGGCGGCGTTGCGGACGGCGAAGTCGCAAGCGACGCGGCCGTGGTGACGGCCTCTCCCGACAATCCGGCGGCCACAACAGGTGATCCTGATCGTCCCGGCTCCGCCGTCTACAGCCCCTTCGCGAGCCCGCCACACGGCAATGAACGCCCTCCCGCTTTCGCTGCGGCGTCCCAAAAAAGCAATGGCGGTCATGCGGAAATGGCGCTGATCGCCCTGATTTCGGCCGGTGTCGCCGCGGTCGCTGTTTTTTTTTGGCTCTGGCGCGCGTAGTCAGGTTCTCGTCAGTTAATTTGTATGTGAGAAAGTTGCATTCCTGAAGATGGCCTCTCATAATTAGCACCTTCGTTTTCGAAGACAACCAATCGACCACCGGTTGCCGTCCGCTTACAAGCGGCAACGACTTTCGGCGCGCCGACCTAGATTCTTTTTGACAGGATCCATGGTGGGGGTATCGCATGAACAAGTGTCGAATCAAGGTCCGCATGAAATGCGGGCTTCATCTCCATGCCGGCATCGCGCCTGACCGGCATCGCGCAATGGATATTTGCTGCACCGCCCCGCTGCGGTGCCTGAGCGGCCGACGACGACCCTAGCCGCTCCCCAGGCGTGACCGCCACCGGGTCACGCGCTGCATCACTTCCTCGAAAAACCCGCGGCTGGCAATTCCAGGCGCGCGGTCACTCCTGAGCCACGCTACATGAGCCTTTTCGCCATGTAGGCGGGACCGGGGCTGCATTGAAAGTCGTTCGTCTTGAGGAGAATAGAAATGGCCACGCTGATCAGGTCCGATCTCGAATTCATTCTTCAACAAATTCTCATTGCGGAAGCACAAGCAGCGGGCGCGGACCCCGCCAGCCTGGTCCCGAACGCCTTTGCGCCCTTCGGCCTCAGGACGGTCGATGGGTCGTACAACAACCTGATGCCGGGCCAGAGCGACTACGGCTCCGCAGACAACCCGTTTCCGCAGCTGGTGCCGCAGACCTACAGCAACGAGCAGGACGACGCCTTCGCAGGGATCACCAACACGGACTACGGCAGCGCCGGGAACGTGGTCGATGCCGACCCGCGGCTGATCAGCAACCTGGTCGCCGACATGACCAGCAACAACCCCGCGGCGGTGAGCGCCTTCGTGGCCGCGGGCCTCGGAACGCTCGACGCAGCCGGCGTCCTGTACGACCTCCAGGGCGTCGTCATTCCCCCCGGCACGCTGCTGGAGATTCCGAACACCACGCCCGACGAAGGCCTCTCGGCGCCCTTCAATTCATGGTTCACCTTCTTCGGCCAGTTCTTCGACCACGGACTCGACCTGGTCAACAAGAGCAGCACCGAGATGATCTTCATGCCGCTGCAGCCGGACGATCCGCTGTTCAGTACGGCCCCCGGCGCCCCCAATTTCATGATCCTGTCGCGCGCCACGCGCGATGCGAACGGCGACCAGACCAACCAGACCACGCCCTTCGTCGACCAGAACCAGACCTACACCTCGCATCCCTCGCACCAGGTGTTCCTGCGCGAGTACGTGCTCGACGCCAACGGCCGTCCGGTGGCCACGGGCAGCCTGCTCGATGGCGCCGACGGCGGCCTTGCCAACTGGGCCCAGGTCAAGGCGCAGGCGCTGATGCTCGGCATCCAGCTCGACGACGCCGACGTGCTGGACCTGCCCCTCTTGGCGACGGACCAGTTCGGCAAGTTCATCCCCGATCCCGTGACCGGCTTCGCGCAGATCGTGCTGCGAGCCGCCGACGTCGGCGGGCCGCTGGACCCGGACGGCAACGGGCTCGCCTCGGGCACGCCCGGCGCGCCCCTCGATGCCAGCGTGGGCGTTCGCACCGGCCATGCTTTCCTGAACGACATCGCGCATGCCGCGGCGCCCGTGTTCGTGGGCGGCGTGCTGGCGCCCGACAGCGACTCGGCCGTCGGCCTCTCGGAACCCGGCACCTATGACAACGAGCTGCTGGACCGTCACTTCATCACCGGCGACGGCCGCGGCAACGAGAACATCGCCCTGACCTCCGTCCACCACGTCTTCCACTCCGAGCACAACCGGCAGGCCGAAGAGATCAAGGCCACCGTCCTGGCCACCGGCGACGCTGCGTTCATCGCCTCATGGCAGCTGCCCGACGGCTCATGGAACGGCGAGCGCATCTTCCAGGCCGCGCGCTTCGCAACGGAGATGCAGTACCAGCACCTGGTGTTCGAAGAGTTCGCGCGCAAGATGCAGCCGGCCGTCGACGAGTTCCTGGCCGAAACCAACTACCAGACGACGATCAATCCGGCGATCGTCGCCGAGTTCGCACACGCGGTGTTCCGCGTCGGCCACACGATGCTGACCGAGACCGTGGACCGGCTGGACCCCAATTTCCTGTCGAGCGATCTCGCGCTGGTCGATGCCTTCCTCAACCCGATCGGGTTCAACAACGACGGCGCACTGACGCCGGAGCAGGCGGCCGGCGCCATCGTGCGCGGCATGACCCGGCAGGTGGGCAATGAGATCGACGAGTTCGTCACCGACGCGGTGCGCAACCAGCTCCTGGGCCTGCCGCTGGACCTCGCCGCCATCAACATCGCGCGCGGCCGGGACACCGGCATTCCCACGCTCAACGAAGCGCGCCGGGAGTTCTACACCTCGACCGCGGACCCGCAGCTCAAGCCCTATACGAGCTGGGTCGACCTCACGCAGCATCTCAAGCACGAGGCCTCCGTCATCAACTTCATTGCGGCGTACGGCACGCATGGCGCGCTGACCGCCGCGGACGTCGACACGATGGCCGAGAAGCGGGCCGTGGCGGCCGCACTCGTCTTCGGCGGCACCGTGGTTCTCAACGCCGGTACGGCCGCGGAGCGCAGCTTCGTTGCAGACGAAGCAGACAGGCTCGCCTTCCTGAACAGCACGGGCATCTACGCGATGGTCGGCGGTGTCACCACCACGGGCGTGGACGACATCGACCTGTGGATCGGCGGCCTGGCCGAAGAGCAGATGCCCTTCGGCGGCCTGCTGGGTTCGACCTTCAACTTCGTCTTCGAGTCGCAGATGGAGGCGCTGCAGAACGGCGACCGCTTCTATTACCTCTCCCGTCTGGCCGGCCTCAACTTCCTCACCGAACTGGAGAACAACACCTTCGCCAAGCTGGTGATGCTCAACACCGACGCGACGCACCTGCCGGCCGACATCTTCTCGACCCCGGGCCTGATCCTCGAAGTCGACCCGCTGCGCCAGTTCACCGGCATCGGCGTGGACGGCCACGGCGACCCGACCGAGGGCGGCACCGAACTCACCCCGCTGGTGATCCGTGACGATCCCACGACCGCGGGCGTGGAGACCACCTACCTGCGCTACACGGGCGACGAACACGTCGTGCTCGGCGGCACCGCCGGCAACGACACCCTGATCGCCAGCATCGGCGACGACACCATCTACGGCGACGGCGGCAACGACCGCATCGAGTCCGGCGACGGCAACGACCAGGTCGAGGGCGGCGCGGGCGACGACATCATCACGGACCGCGGCGGCGACGACGTGCTCAAGGGCAACGAGGGCAACGACGTCATCCACGGCGGCAACGGCGCGAACCTCATCATCGGCGGGGACGGCAGCGACTTCATCATCACCGGCGAGGACGTTTCCGAAGTCTTTGCCGGCCAGGGCAACGACTTCGTCCTGGGCAGCAAGGGCAACCTGCCGACATTCGGCAACGAGGGCCACGACTGGATCGAGCTGGGAACCCAGGACGGCACCACGGGCGACAGCTTCGACCCGCTCGTGCAAGACAGCGTCATCGGCAACGACGTCCTGATCTCCGGCGGCGGTTTCGACGAGCTGATCGGCGAAGGCGGTGACGACATCTTCACCGGCTCCGACGGCGAAGACCACTTCGACGGCGGCTCCGGCTTCGACTGGGCCAGCTACAAGTTCGACAAGTACGGCGTGACCGCCGACATGATCGTCAACGACTTCGTGGTGCCCCCGGTGGTCAACTCGAACGCCGCGATGATGGACCGCTTCGCCTTCACCGAAGGCCTGTCGGGATCGGCTTTCGCCGACTTCCTGCGCGGCGACGACGCCGACGCCGTCGAGATCCTGCAGGCCGGCTGGACCGGCAGCGTGCTCACCAACATCGCGCTGATCGACGGCCTGCAAGGCCTGCTGCCCGCGGGCATGACCTCGTTCGGCGAGGGCAACATCATCCTGGGCGGCGACGGCAGCGACCTCATCGAGGGCCGCGGCGGCAACGACATCATCGATGGCGACGCCTGGCTCAACGTGCGCATCGCCGTCTCGGGCGTGCCCGGCCTCACCAGCGTCGACAGCCTGAAGGAGCTGGTGCCGCGCATGCTCTCGGGCGAGATCAACCCGGGCCAGCTCAGCATCGTGCGCGAGATCCTGATGTCCGACAGCGCCGACTACGACACCGCGATGTTCTCCGGGCTGCGCGCCAACTACACCGTCACCACCGGTGCCGACGGCCGCACCACCGTCACCGACAACGTCGGCACCGACGGCACCGACATCCTGCGCAACATCGAGCGGCTGCAGTTCTCCGACACCGTCCAGCTGCTGTCCGGCAGCAACAACGCACCGGGCGGCTCGGTCACGATCAGCGACGACACGCCGCAGATCAACCAGCTCCTGAGCGTGTCGGCCGCCCTCACCGATGCGGACAATCCTGGCGGCACCGTCACCGGGCCGATCAGCTACACGTGGCAGTACGAGGCCGACCCGGTGCGCGCGCCGGGCGTGTTCCGCGACATCATCGACCTGGGCGGCGGCCAGCCCGCCACGGTGAACGGCACGACCTTCCGGGTCACCGCACCCTTCGACGGCCTGGCCATCCGGGTGCGGGCCGTGTACCGCGATGCCGACGGCGTGCTGGAAACCGTGTACTCCACGCCCACCGCGGCGGTCACCGGCGTGGCGGCCGTCGTGCCGCCGGCGCCGCCGCCCTCCTCCGCGCTGGTCGACAGCGCGGGCGTGCGCTTCCTGCAGTCCGACCTGCAGTTCATCCTGGAGCAGATCAAGATCTCGGAGCGGCACGCGAGCGGCGAGGCGCTGACTGACATCCTGGACAACGCGCGCGCACCGCTGGGCCTGCGCACGGTGGACGGCTCCTACAACAACCTGGTGCAGGGCCAGTCCGGCTTTGGCGCGGCGGACCAGGTGTTCCCGCGCCTGGTCGATCCGGTGTTCCGCAACGACCAGGACGGTGACAGCATCAACCTCGGCCCGGGGGGCACGCTCACCAACACGGACTACGGCCCCAGTGGCAATGTGGTGGACGCCGACCCGCGCATCATCAGCAACCTGATCGTCGACATGACGAGCAACAACCCGGCGGCGGTGAGCGCATTCGTCGACGCGGGCCTGGGCACGCTGGTGGACGGTGTCCTGTACGACCTGGACGGCGTGGCGATTCCCGTCGGCACCCTGCTGGTCATTCCGAACACCGCACCGGACGAAGGCCTGTCGGCGCCGTTCAACGCCTTCATGACCTTCTTCGGCCAGTTCTTCGACCACGGCCTGGACCTCGTGGCCAAGGGCGGCAACGGCACCATCTTCGTCCCGCTGCAGCCCGACGATCCGCTCTATGTGTCGGGCAGCAACAGCAACTTCCTGGTGCTGACGCGCGCCACCCAGGTTGCCGGACCCGGCGCCGACGGCGTCATGGGCACCGCGGACGACACCACGCACGAGGCCACGAACCTCACGACGCCGTTCATCGACCAGAACCAGACCTACACCTCGCACCCCTCGCACCAGGTCTTCCTGCGCGCCTATGAGTTCAACGCCGAAGGCAAGCCGGTCGCCACCGGGCGGCTGATCACCAACCGCGACCTCGGTGCCGACGGCCTCTTCGGCACGGCCGACGACATCGAGCTGGGCGGCATGGCCACCTGGGCGGTGGTCAAGGCGCAGGCGCGCGACCTGCTGGGCATCGCGCTGGACAATGCCGACGCGCTCAACCTGCCGCTGCTGGCAGCCGACGAGTACGGCAACTTCATTCCCGACCCGGTGACCGGCTTCGCGCAGATCGTGCTGCAGGCCGGCGGCACGCTGGCCTCGGGCTCGCCGGGCGCGCCGATCGATGCAAGCCTGGCCGTGCGCACGGGCCACGTGTTCCTGGCCGACATCGCCCACACCGCCAACCCGGTGAACAGCCAAGGCGTCGCGCTGACGGCCGATGCCGACGACCAGATCGGCGGCACACCGGCCGCGGGCTTCTACGACGACGAACTGCTCGATGCGCACTACATCGCCGGCGACGGCCGGGTCAACGAGAACATCGCGCTGACCAGCATTCACCATGTGTTCCACGCCGAGCACAACCGGCTGGTCGAACACACCAAGGCGGTGATCATGGCGTCGGGCGACGCGGCCTTCATTGCCGAATGGCACCTGCCCGACGGTTCGTGGGACGGCGAGCGCCTGTTCCAGGCGGCCCGCTTCGGCACCGAGATGCAGTACCAGCACCTGGTGTTCGAGGAGTTCGCGCGCAAGGTGCAGCCGCAGATCGACATCTTCTTTGCCGCCACCCAGGTCTACGACACCGAGATCGATCCGTCGATCGTCGCCGAGTTCGCCCACACGGTGTACCGCTTCGGCCACTCGATGCTGACGGAGACGGTGGACCGCTTCGACGTCGACTTCAACGTGATCGGCGGCACGGCCGACCCCACGCAGCAGCTCGGGCTGATCGAGGCCTTCCTCAATCCGCTCGCGTTCGCCGCCAGCGGCATCACGGCGGATGAAGCGGCCGGCGCGCTCGCGCGCGGCCTCACGCGGCAACAGGGCAACGAGATCGACGAGTTCGTGACCGAGGCCCTGCGCAACAACCTGCTCGGCCTGCCGCTCGACCTGGCGACGATCAACATCGTGCGCGGGCGCGACACCGGCGTGCCGACACTCAACGCCGCGCGGCGCGACTTCTACGGCGTGACCGGCGACAGCCAGCTCAAGCCCTACGCGAACTGGGTCGACTTCATGCAGCACATCAAGCATGAGGCCTCAGTGGTCAACTTCATTGCGGCCTACGGCGTGCACGCCAGCCTGGCCGCCGCCGACACCCTGATCGAGAAGCGCGCGGCGGCGGTGGCGCTGGTCTATGGCGGCATCGGTGCGCCGGAGGACCGGCTCGACTTCCTGTACGGACGCAATGCCTACGCGGACGAAGCCGGCATCACGACCACCGGCGTCGACGACATCGACCTGTGGATCGGCGGCCTGGCCGAAAAGCAGATGCCGTTCGGCGGCCTGCTGGGCTCGACCTTCAATTTCGTCTTCGAGGAGCAGATGGAGAAGCTGCAGGACGGCGACCGCTTCTACTACCTGGAGCGCACGCAGGGCCTGAACTTCCTCACCGAGCTGGAGAACAACTCCTTCGCCCGGCTGGTGATGGCCAACACCGATGTCGAGCACCTGCCCGGCGACATCTTCACGACGCCGGGGTTCACGCTGGAGGTGGACCCGTCCCGGCAGTTCACGGGCCTGGGGCTCGACGGGCGCGACGATCCGACGGCCGAAGGCAGCTTGACGCCGCTGGTGCTGCGCAACAACCCCGGCACCGAAGCGGCCGATCCGAACTACCTGCAGTACAGCGGCGAGGACCACGTCGTTCTGGGCGGTACCGCAGGCAACGACACCATCATTTCCAGCATCGGCGACGACACGCTGTGGGGCGACGCCGGCAATGACCGGCTCGAAGGCGGGGACGGCAACGACTTCGTCTTCGGCGGGGCCGGCGACGACATCATGACGGACCTGGGTGGCGACGACAACATGCAGGGCGGCGACGGCAACGACGCCATCCACGGCGGCAACGGCATCAACCTGATCCTGGGCGGCCACGGCAACGACTTCATCGTCACCGGCGAAGACCCGTCCGAGGCGTTCGGCGGCACGGGCAACGACTTCATCCTCGGCGCCCGCGGCAACGAGTTCGTGTTCGGCAACGAAGGCGACGACTGGATCGAGAAAGGCATGGCCGACGGCAGCGCCGGCGAGAACTTCGACGCCTTCGCCCGCGACCAGGTGGTGGGCCACGACGTCTTCATCGGCAACTCGATCTCCGACCGGATGGACGGCGAAGGCGGCGACGACATCATGTTCGGCAACGGCGGCCAGGTGGACCGCTACGAAGGCGGCTCCGGCTTCGACTGGGCCGGGTTCAAGGACGACGCCTTCGGCGTCACGGCCGACCTGTTCCTTCGCGCCTTCGACGAGACGCCCGTGCCGATCTCGAACGCGACCGTGCTGGCGCGGTTCACTTCGGTCGAGGGCATGTCGGGCTCGGCGCATGCCGACGTCCTGCGCGGCGACGACAACGATGCGGCCGCGATGGCGCTGTCGGGCACCACCGGCAGCGTGCTGACCCACATCGAACTCATCGATGGCCTGCAGGGGCTCCTGGACCAGGTGCTCGGTGTCGGCATGGAGATGGACGGACCGGTGACTTCGTTCGCCGGCAACATCATCCTGGGCGGCGGCGGCAGCGACCTGCTGGAGGGCCGCGGCGGCAACGACATCATCGACGGCGATGCCTGGCTGAACGTGCGCATCAGCGTGCGGGAGAACGCCGACGGAACGGGCGCCGAGATCGCGAGCTATGACACCATGACCGACCTCGAGCTGCAGGGGCGCGTCTTCGACGGCACCTACAACCCGGGTCAACTCACCATTGCCCGCGAGATCCTGATGTCGGATGCGCCGGACTTCGACACGGCCGTCTTCTCGGACGTCTTCGGCAACTACGAGATCACCTTCCTCGAAAACGATGTCTGGCGCATCAGCCATGTCGTGGACGGCGTGGCCGGCGCCGACGGCATCGACGTGGTGCGCAACATCGAGCGCCTGCAGTTCTCCGATGGCGCGGCGTTCATTGCGGAAGAAGGCTTCAACCTCGATCCCGAAGGCCAGCTGACCCTCAGCGACACCACGCCCACCCTGGGCGCGACCCTCACCGTGTCGGCACTGGGCGTGACCGATCCGGACAACGTCAGCGCGACCAACCCCGACGGTGCGATCACCGGCCCCATCGCCTACTTCTGGCAGGCCGAGGTCCGCCCCGGCATCTTCGAGGACATCCTGATCGAGAACGCCGGCGGCGAGGTGGCCCGGGCCACGGGCACGAGCTTCACGCCGCGGACCTTCGAGCTCGGCCTGGCGCTGCGCGTGCGGGCGGTCTACAAGGATGCCAACGACGTGCTGGAGAACGTGTACTCCGCCACGACCGCGCCGCTGGCCCTCAACGCCGCGGCCACCGGGCAGCCGACGATCAGCGACACCACGCCGACCGAAGGCCAGCTGCTGACGGCATCGACCCTCGGCATCAGCGACGTGGACGGGCTGACGGGCGCCGTCTTCAGCTACCAGTGGGAACAGGCCGTCAACACGGGCGTCGGCGGCGGCGCCGCCGGGTTCACGCCCATCGCGGGCGCCACCCTGGCGACCTTCACGCCGGGCGCCGACCAGGTCAACCGCGAACTGCGCCTGACGGTGAGCTTCACGGACGATGCGGGCGCGCTCGAGACGGTGCGCTCCGCGGCCACCGTGGTCACGGGCGACTTCATCGCGGCCAACAACGCCGCCCAGGTCCTCACGGGCACTGAAGGCCAGGACGTGATCTTCGGCGGCGGCGGCGCGGACGCCATCAACGGCCTCGGCCAGGACGACCTCATCGACGGCGGCGCGGGCAGCGACAGCATCGCCGGCGGCGCCGGCAACGACACCATCAACTACACGATGGGCGAAGGCACGGACACCGTCGACGGCGGCGCGGGGCTGGACACCCTGAACGTCATCGGAACGGCCGCGGCCGACGCGCTCGCGGTGAGCTACAACGGCACCGCGCTCACGGTGGTGGCCGGCGGCACGGTGAGCAATGTCGAATCGGTCACGACCGATCTGCTGGCCGGCGTCGACACGCTGACCTACACGAGCGCCGCGGCCATCTCGGTGAACCTCACGGCCGGAACGGCCTCGGGCTTCACCTCGATCGCCGGCATCGAGAACGTGACGACAGGCGGCGGCGCCGACGTGCTCGTGGGCAATGCGCTGGCCAACGTGCTCAACGGCGGCGGCGGCGACGACCGCTTCGTCGCGACGGTGAACGACGGCAACGACAGCTACACCGGCGGCGGCGGCACCGATACGCTGGACCTGTCCGCGGTTTCCGCGGGCGTGACGATCACCCCGACGACCGCCACGGGCGCGCAGACGGGCACCGATGCGCTGTCTTCCATCGAGAACTTCATCGGCAGCCAGGGCGCTGACAGCATCGTCGTCAACGGCGGCGCGAACGTGATCGACGGCCAGGGCGGCAACGACGTCATCGACGCCGGCGGCGGCAACGACACCGTGACGGGTGGCGAGGGCAACGACACGCTCACCGGCGGCGCCGGCAACGACACGGTCGACGGCGGCGCGGGAGACGACCTCTTCCACTACCTCGTCGGCGACGGCGCCGACACGATCAACGGCGGCGCGGGTACCAACGACCGGCTGAACATCGCCGGCACGGCGCTGGGCCAGACGCTCGCGGTGGTGCTGACGGGAACGGCGATCGCGTCCCTGGCGGGCGGCACCGTCACCGGCATCGAGGCGGTCACGGCCGACCTCCAGGGCGGCGTCGACACCCTGAGCTACGGTGCCACGACCACGGCCGTCACCGTGAACCTGGCCACCGGCACGGCCACGGGCTTCGAATCGGTGGCGAACATCGAGAACGTGACCGGTGGCGCCGGCAACGACACGCTGACCGGCAACACCGGTGCCAACGCACTGAACGGCGGTGGCGGCGACGACCGCTTCGTCGCGACGATCGGCGACGGCAACGACAGCTATGTCGGCGGGGCCGGCGTGGACACCTACGACCTGTCGGCCACCACGGCCGGCGCGACGGTGACGGTCAACCTCGCCACGAGCGCGCAGATCGGCTCCGACACGCTCAACACGATGGAGAACATCATCGGCAGCCAGGGCAACGACATCATCGTCGTCAATGGCGGCGCGAACTTCATCGACGGCCAGGGCGGCAACGACACCATCAGTGCCGGCGCCGGCGACGACATCGTGCTGGGTGGCTCGGGCAACGACACCATCAACGGCCAGGCGGGCGACGACAGGCTCACGGGCGGGCTGGACAGCGACACGGTGGACGGCGATGCGGGCGCAGACACCTTCATCGCCACGGTGGGCGACGGCAACGACAGCTACGCCGGCGGCATCGGCAACGACACCTACGACCTGTCCGCCACCTCGGCCGGTGCGACGGTCACGCCGACCTCCGCCACCAGCGCCGAGACCGGCACCGACACGCTGAGCTCGGTGGAGAACGTGATCGGCAGCCAGGGCAACGACAACATCAGCTTCGCGCCCGTGGCCCTCCTGAATTCCGCGAACGTGGTGGATGGCGGTGGCGGCAACGACACCCTCAGCACCGGAGCGGGCGCGGACCGGCTGACCGGCGGCACGGGCAACGACACCATGGACGGCGGAACGGGAGACGACGTCTTCGTGTTCGCGCCGGGGTTCGGCAACGACACGATCCTCGGCTTCGATGCCAGCGGGAACCTGCTCAACGGGCAGGACCGGCTGAACATCTCCGCGATGGGGATCAACGCCGGCAACTTTGCCGCCAACGTGTCCATCACCGACCTGGGCGCCGACACGCTGGTCGAGTTCGACGGCCTGGAAAGCATCCTGCTGATGGGCGTGAACGGGGTGGGAACGAACACCATCACGCAGGCCGACTTCGTGCTGTCGACATGAGCACCGCCAACCTTTCAACGACCTTGACCACGGAGAACGACATGGACGAGAAAAACAACGCAAGCCCGCAGCAGGCCCCTCGTTCCATCTCCGACCCGCGCGAGGTGGCGACGTTGATCATGTCGCGCATCGGCATGGTCAACGCGAAGAAGGACGAGCTGAGCGTCGCCATCCAGGGCCTGTGCGACGCGACCCAGCAGCTGTCGCGCGCCTACTCGGCGCAGATGGTGACCATCGACCGGCTGGTGCGGCGGGTGAAGTCGCTGGAAGCCGCGGCGCAGGCCGCGGCCCAGGACCCGCAGGTCAACTGAGCAACGCCCCACAGAACCACAGGAGACGCACATGAAAACCCTGTGGATGGAACTGCGACCGCTGCTGCTGTACATCGCGGCGTTCTCCTTCTTCATCAACCTGCTGTTCCTGGTGCCCGCGTTCTTCACCCTGCAGGTGTTCGACCGGGTCATCTCGACCAGCAGCCATGAAACGCTGCTGGTGCTGCTCGCCGGGACCGGCGTGGCGCTGCTGATCCTGCTGCTGCTGGACTACGTGCGGACGCGGCTGCAGAACGTGGTGGGGATCATGGTGGACGAGCGACTGTCTCCGCCGGTGGTCTGCGCCATCGTGGAGCGCGCCGCCCGCACGCCGACCGGCATGCGCACGGAAGGCATCCGCGATGTGGCCGCGCTGCGCGCCGTGTTTTCCGCCAACGGGCTGATCGCGGTGTTCGACGCGCCGTGGGTGTTCGTGTACGTGTTCGTGATCTGGATGTTCCACCCCGCGCTCGGCCTGGGCGCGGCGTTCTCCGCGGTCCTCATGCTGGGCCTGGCCTGGCTCAACGACCGCATCAGCCGCAAGTCGCTGGAGAACCTGCAGAACGAAGGACGCCGCGCGGCGCAATACGTCGAGAGTTCGCTGCGCAACGCCGAAGTGCTGCAGGCCCTGGGAATGACCAAGCGCCTGCTGGTGCGCTGGAGGGCCTTGCAGGACCAGATCGCCGCCATGCAGACCAGCGCCAGCCGCAGCACCGTGGCGTTCACCGCCGGGACCAAGGCCGCGCGCCAGGCCATCCAGATTCTCATGCTGGCCCTGGGCGCGTACCTGGTGCTGAGCCAGCAGGCTTCCGCCGGCGTGATGATCGCCACCAGCATCCTGCTGGGCCGCGCGGTGCAGCCGGTGGAGCAGCTCGTGGGCAGCTGGCGCACGCTGATCGAAGCGCGGGCGGCCTACGGGCGCCTGCAGGAACTGTCGAAGGACTTCGAGCGCACCGAGCCGCATGTCGCCATGCCGCGCCCCGAAGGACGCCTGAGCGCGGAGAACATCTCGTACCGCGCGGCCGGCTCGGAGACCCTGGTGCTCTCGAACATCGTCTTCGCGCTGGCGCCGGGCGAGGCCCTGGCCATCGTCGGCCCGAGCGCGGCCGGCAAGTCGACCCTCGCGCGCGTGCTCACGGGCGTGTGGCGCCCCAGCAGCGGCAAGGTCCGCCTGGACGGTGCCGACGTGTCGTACTGGCCGCGCGAAGAGCTGGGCCCCTACATCGGCTACGTGCCCCAGGACGTCGAGCTCTTCGACGGCAGCGTGGCGGACAACATCGCGCGCCTGGACAAGGTGGACTCCGAAGCGGTGGTTGCCGCCGCCGTGCGCGCCAATGCGCACGACATGATCCTGACCCTCCCGAAAGGCTACGACACGCCGGTGGGCGAACACGGCTCGCGGTTGTCTCCGGGCCAGCGCCAGCGCATCGCGCTCGCCCGCGCGCTGTACGGCAACCCGCAGCTGGTGATCCTGGACGAGCCGAACTCCAACCTCGACGGCGCGGGAGAAGTCGCACTCGCCCAGGCGATGAGCGGCCTGCGCCAGGCGGGCGTGACCTCGGTCGTCGTCACCCACCGCCCGTCGCTGATCGCCCACGTCGACAAGATCCTGGTGCTCGCCGCGGGCCGCATCCAGCAGTTCGGCCCGGCGAGCGAGGTGATGCGCGACATGCAGCGCCAGGCCCAGGCGATCGTGGACCAGAAGGCCGCCTGAGCGCCGCGCCGCCGTTGCGAACAAGGACCCTGCACCATGAGCACCGCCACACTCCCGATGCCTCCCGTTGCCGCCCCACGCAGCAGCCGGGAACATGCACGACGCCTCGCGCGAAGCGGATGCTGGGTCATCCTCGGCGCGATCCTGCCCCTGGGCCTGTGGATGGGCCTCGCCCCGCTCTCGATGGCGGTGGTGGCCCCCGCGTTCGTCAAGGTGGACCTCAACCGCCGTCCGGTGCAGCACCTGGAAGGCGGCACCGTGCGCGAAGTCATGGTGCGCGACGGCCAGCATGTGAACGCCGGCGATCCGATCCTGGTCCTGGGCGACGTGCGCGTGGACGCCGACCGCAACCGCCTGAGCTATCGCGTCCATCTGGAGCGTGCCATGCTGGTGCGCCTGGAGGCCGAGCAGTCCGTCGCCAAGACGCTCGCCTTCCCCGAAGACCTGCTGCGCGCGGCCCGGCAGGACGATCGCATCGGCCAGGCCCTGCTCAAGGAGACGGCGCTGTTCCAGGCCCAGCGCCATTCGCTGGACAGCGCGGCCTCGCTCATGAGAACGCAGCGCGATCGCGTGCAGCAGGAAATCGTTGCCGTGCATGCGCAGATCGCGCAGGCGCAGAACTCGCTCGTCCTGCAGCGGCAGGACCTGGAGGCCAACCGCGGCCTGATCCAGGAAGGCTTCATTTCGTCGAGCCGGATCTCCCAGCTCGAATCGGTGGTGATGGAGTACGCGGCCAAGCTCGAAGAGCGGCGCACGGAACTGGCGCGCGCCGCCCAGCGCCTGGTGGAGATCGACCTGAAGATCCAGTCGATCCGCAACGACTACGTGAAGGCCGCGAGCGACCAGCTCAAGGCCACCACCCAGCGCCTGGGCGAGATCGAGCAGGAGCAGCGCAAGTCGAACGACGCGGCGCAGCGGCAGGTCGTCGTGGCCCCGGCCAGCGGCGAAGTGATCGACCTGAAGTTCACCTCGCCCGGCGCGGTGGTCGGGCCCGGAGAGGCGATCGCGGACATCGTGCCCAGCGACGCCCAGCTGATGATCGAGGCGCGCATCCGTCCGGAAGACATCAGCAACGTGCACCTCAACCAGCGCGCGCGGGTGAAGTTCACCGCCTTCAAGTACCGCAACACCTCGATGGTCACGGGCAAGGTGACCTATGTCGCCGGCGACCGGCTGATCGAGCGCCAGACCAACCTGCCCTACTACAGCGTGATGATCCTGGCCGACGCCGAGTCGCTCAGGGCCATCGGCGACTTCAAGCTCCAGGCGGGCATGCCCGCCGAGGTCTACATCGCGGGCGTCTCGCAGACCGCGCTGCAGTACGTCATCGAGCCCATCACCTCCACCATCCGCCGATCGGGACGGCAGATGTAGCGGGGCTGTTCTCTGTCAACGAGGGGAATACATCATGCGCAAGGATTCCAATCACCACGACCCCGTGACGCCTGTCGCCCACAGCAAGAGACGCACGTTCCTGAAGGCCTCGCTGGCAGCCACGGCGGCCCCCCTGGTCCTGACCTCGGGCAAGACCCGCGCACAACCCACGCCCCTGCCGCCCAGCCCGCCGACGACACCGTGGGTCGAGGACCTGCCCAACCAGGTCACGCCGCTGACACCGCTGGCCACGCTGACCCCGGCCCCGACGATCAACGCGAACATCGCGGGCGGCGAGTGCGGTCGTGCACCGCACCAGCGCTACGCGGAACTGACCGTGCCCGGCAAGGCCGGCACGCCGCTGCTGTACCAGCTGACGGCCAAGGAGAACCTGGCCTGGCTGTTCAACGGCAACAACCCCTACTACCCCCCGCAGCCCATCTGGGGCTACGAAGGCAACACGCCGGGGGTGATCACGCCGGGCCCCACGATCCACGCGCGCTACGGGCAGTCGGTCATCTGCCGCATCCGCAACCAGCTGCCGCAGAACCACACGGGATTCGGCTCGCCCGAGATCAGCACGCACCTGCACAACATGCACACGCCGTCGGAGAGCGACGGCTACGCGAGCGACTTCTACAGCGCCGTCCAGGGCGGCGTGACGCTGACCGCGCCGGGGACCTTCAACGACCACTTCTACCCCAACCTCTACGCCGGCTTCGACGAGTTCGGCGGCCTCGGCGATTCGCGCGAAGCCCTAGGCTCGCTCTTCTATCACGACCACACGGAAGGCGTGACGGCACCGAACGTGCTCAAGGGCATGTTCGGGCGCTACATGGTCTTCGACGCGCTCGACACCGGCGACGAGACCACGGGGCTGCGGCTGCCCAGCGGCGCGTACGACTACCCCCTGAGCTTCTCGGACAAGCGGTTCGACTCGGGCGGCCGGCTGACCTTCGACGAGCTCAACCCCGAGGGCGTGCTGGGCGACAAGATCGTGGTCAACGGCAAGATCGAGCCGGTGCTGCGCGTGGCACGCCGCAAGTACCGGCTGCGGCTGCTGAACGTCGGGCCGTCGCGCTTCTACGAGTTCGTGCTGCAGAACACGGGCGGCACCATCGTGTACCCGTACACGCAGATCGCCAGCGACGGCAACCTGCTGCCGGCACCGATCGTGAACCAGCTGAGGGTGCGGATCGCCCCGGCCGAGCGCGCGGACATCGTGGTGGACTTCTCGCGATTCCCGCTGAACACCACGCTCTACCTCGTCAACCAGCTCACGCAGGTCGACACCCGCAAACCCGGCGTGGTGCAGTCGCCGGGCACGCGCGTGCTCAAGTTCATCGTCGATCGCCAGCCCCCGACGCCCGACCTGAGCGTGGTGCCGAGCGTGCTGCGCCCGCTGCGCGACCTGCCCAGTGCCAGCGAACTCGCGGCCCTGCCGGTTCGCACCTGGGTGTTCGCGCGCAACAGCGGCATGTGGAACGTCAACGGGCTGTTCTTCGATTCGCTCACGGCCAGAGCCAGGATCACCAGGGGCACCGCCGAGATCTGGGAGTTCATCAATCCCGACAACGGCTGGCAGCACCCGATCCACGTGCACTTCGAAGAAGGCCGGATTCTCAGCAAGAGCGTCAACGGCGTGAGCCTGACCATTCCCGTGAACGAGCGCGGACGCAAGGACGTCTTCGTCGTCGGCGAACTCATGACCGTGAGGGTGCTTGTGCGCTTTCGCGATTTCTCGGGCAAGTACCTGATGCACTGCCACAACCTCACCCACGAGGACCACGCAATGATGGTTCGCTTCGACATCGTGTGAAGAACGCCGATGACTTCCAGGAGATTCTCATGAACCACCGCAGACACTTGATCGCCGGACTGGGCGTCGCGTCCTTGTACGCGTTCGGCCTGCCCGCCTCCGCCGAGGCGCCGGCAACGGCTGCACGCCCGGGGCGTCGCATGCCGAACGTCGAACTGAAGACCCACACCGGGGCGAAGGTGAACTTCTACGACGACCTGGTCCGGGGAAAGATCGTCGCCATCAACATGATGTACGCGGACTGCGAAGGCATCTGTCCGCTCATGACCAACAACCTCCTGCGCGTGCAGGAGCGCCTGGCCTCTCGGGTGGGCCGGGACATCTTCATGTACTCGATCACGATCCGCCCGGAGATCGACACCGTGGAGCACCTGGCCGACTACGCCGAGATGCACAGCGTGAACCCGGGCTGGCTTTTCCTGACCGGGAGCCGGAGCAATATCGACCTCGTGCGCTTTGCCCTGGGCTTCTACGACCCGGACCCGAAGGTCGACAAGGAGATCAATCGCCACACCGGCATGGTGCGCATCGGCAACGACGTCTACGACCGCTGGTCGATGGCGCCGGCGCTGGCGGCGCCCGAGCAGATCGTGGCCGCCATCCTGCATGTCGATCGCAGCCCGGCCGCGGTTCGCCGCGCGGGTGGCGCCATCTTGCAGGCCGACCCTCGGAGCACGGTCTGAACCAGCGCCTGCGCCGACCCCCACCCGGTGGACAGGGCTCACGGGCCCCCGCCACCGGGAAGCGTCTCGTCCCGGCATGGGGCGCCGTGCTCGCAGCGAGCTTCGCGTGGCCCGTCCATGGCCAGAGCCTGGTCGAGATCTACACGTCGGCGCGCGGCTACGACGCCACCTACCAGGGCGCGCGAGCCCAGTACGAGGCCACGCTGGCGCGGGCGGCGCAGTCCAGGGCCGGCATCCTGCCCACCGTCGGCCTGTCGGCCGGCGCCTCGCACACCCGGCAGGACCTCTCGACGGAAGGCAGTGCGACAACGCGCGGGTTCAACACCCAGAGTGTCGGCATCAACGCCACGCAGCCGCTGTACCGCCCCGCCAACTGGGCCGCCTACGAGCAGGGCCAGCGGCAGGCCGAGGTGGCGCAGATGGTGCTCACCATCGCCGAGCAGGACCTCATCGTGCGCGTGAGCCAGGCCTACTTTGACGTGCTCGCCAGCCAGGACAGCCTGGCCCTGGTGCGCGCGCAGAAGGTGGCCGTGGCCGAGCAGCTGGCCTCGGCCAAGCGCAACTTCGAGGTCGGCACCACCACCATCACCGACGCGCGCGAAGCGCAGGCCCGCTACGACCTGGTGATCGCGCAGGAGATCGCCGCCGAGAACGACCTGCAGGTGAAGAAGATCGTGCTCGACCAGCTCGTCGGCAGCACCGGCAGCGTGCCCGTGCCGCTGGCGGCGCCCGTGGTGCTGCCTCCGCTCGCGCCCGCCGACATCGAGGTCTGGACCTCGCACGCGGATGCCGGGCACCCTGCGATCCAGCAGGCCCGCCTGAGCCTGGACGTGGCCGGGCTCGAGGTGCAGAAGGCGCAGGCCGGCCACCTGCCCACGCTCGATGCGACCCTGGGCTACAACGTCACGAACAACCCCCAGGGCACCAACACCACGCCGGGCCGCTCGCGGGTCAAGGCCCTCACCGTGGGCGTCTCCCTCAACCTGCCCTTGTTTGCCGGCTACGCGATCGAGAACCGCGTCAGGGAAACGCTGGCGCTCGAAGACCAATCGCGCTCGCTGCTCGAGGCCACGCGCCGCGGCGTCGCGCAGGCCACCCGCGCCACCTACCTGGGGCTGGTGTCGGCCGCCGGCCAGGTGAAGGCGCTCGAAGCCGCCGAGGTCTCCAGCCAGATCGCGCTGGAGGCCAATCGCATGGGCTACCAGGTGGGCGTGCGCATCAACATCGACGTGCTCAACGCGCAGAGCCAGCTCTTCCAGACCAAGCGCGACCTGGCGGTGGCGCGCTATTCGGTGCTGCTCGGCAATCTCAAGCTGCGGCAGGCCAACGGCACGCTGGTGCCCGAGGACCTGAACGCCATCGATGCCGCGCTTGCAACCCACGGCCGCACCCCGGTCGACAGCGCGGCGCCCGTCTCCGTGTCCAGGAGAACGCCGGCTCGCCAATGACGAGGCATGCCATGGCACGTACCGACAGCACCAGCGACTGCTCGCGGCCATGACGGCGCTGAACATGCAGGTGACGCCATGCGACTGCTTCTGCTTCAGGATCGCGCGCGGATCGACGACGGCCTGTTCACGCACTTGCGCAAGAACGGGTTCCTGATCGACAGCGTCGAGCGGCTCGGCGACATCGACGTGCTGGAGAACGAGTCCTACGACGTGCTGCTCGTCAGCTCGCAGTTGCCCGACGGATCGGGACTCGACTGGGTCCGGTTGTTGCGGGTGCAGCACATCACCACGCCGGTCCTGATGCTGATGGTGGGAGCGCCCGGCCCGACCGCGCAGGCCGAGGTCCTCGACGCGGGCGCGGACGACTTCGTGGTGATGCCGTGCCGCCCCGAGCTGGTGGCCGAGCGGGTGCGGGCACTGCGTTGCCGGGCCGCGGGCCTGGCAACGCCGCGCGTGCGGTGCGGCGACGTCGAGTTCGACCTGGGCAGCCGGACGACGGTCCGCTGCGGCATGCCTGTCGCGCTGACCGAGCGGGAATGGAACCTGGTGGAGGCGCTCGCGCTGCGCTTCGATCACACGGTCCCCAAGGCCCAGGTGGAATTGCTGGTGCAGGGGATTCACGGCGCCCCCACGAGCAACGCCCTGGAAGTGCACCTGTCCAACGTGCGGCGCAAGCTCGGGCGGCAGATCATCCGGACGATTCGCGGGGTCGGCTACCGCCTGAACACCTGAGCCCGTCGTCTTCAGACTCGTAAGCGTGCCGCACACAAGATAGCAACCTTAAGACGTGCGACTGGCCAGAATCGCACCACTCGCAGAGCCCCATCACTCACCGATGGCGCCACCACTGTCGCAGCGTCCCCCCGGGGCATGAATGGCGACACCTTCTCACGCAGGTACCACCGAACCATGTTCAAGCCCTCTCCCGCTCTCGTTTTCGCCAATTTCATGCAGCTGCCGACCATCGTGCCGAAAGCGGTGTGGCGCGCGCTGCGCGTGGTGAGCATCGCCTCGGCCCTGGCCCTGGCCGTCATGCTGGCGCTGCGGCCCGCCACCGCGATGCCCTTGTTCTGGGGGCTGATCGTGCCGTCGCTCCCGCTCGTGTTCATGCTGGCACCCGGGCTGTGGCGCAACGTCTGCCCGCTGGCCGCCATCAACCAGATCCCCCGCAGGCTCGGCATCACGCGCGCACTCACGAGCCGCCGCCTGTCGCAGGGTGCGGCATTTCCGATCGGCATCGGCCTGCTGATCTGCGCGGTCGTCGCGCGCAAGCTGCTGTTCAACGGCAACGGCATGGCCACCGCCGGCCTGCTGGCGGCAGCCATGGGGGCGGCGCTCATCGGCGGCCTGCTGTTCAAGGGCAAGAGCGGCTGGTGCAGCAGCATCTGCCCCCTGCTGCCGGTGCAGCGGCTGTACGGCCAGACGCCGTTCATCCGCATCGCCAACACGCACTGCGAACCGTGCGTGGGCTGCGCCAAGAACTGCTACGACCTCAACCCCGGCGCCGCGTACCTGGCCGACCAGTACGACCCGAACCCGGCCTACCGCAACTTCCGCAGCTTCTTCGCGGGCGTCTTTCCGGGCCTGATCCTCGGCTACTACCTCGTGCCTTCGCCCGCCGAGATCGGCCCGGTCTCCACGGTCATGCAGATGCTGGTCTACATGGCGGCCAGCCTGACGCTCTTCAACCTGATCGAACTGCTGGGCAGCAAGACGCGCAACCTGTCGCCGGTGCTCTTCGCGGCGGCCGCGTTCTCGCTGTACTACTGGTTCACCGCCCCGCTGGTCGTCAGCACCTTGAGCAGCCTGAGCGGCATGGCCATCGCCCCCGAAGTCGTCGCCACGCTGCGCGGCCTGACGATCATCGCGAGCCTGACGTGGATCGCGCGGTCGCTGCATGTCGAGCGCCTGTTCCTTCGCCGTGAACTGCGCAAGGGTGTCCGGGACGGCTCCCGGCTGGCGCCGATCGTCATCGAGACGATGCGGCTGCACCGCGGCCCGAACGACGCCGCGCGCAAGGCGCCGGTTGCAGCCCCGCCGGAGAACGAGGCCGCTGCGGCCGCGCCGGCGGATGCGTCCCCGCAGCCTGCCGAACTCTGCATCGACCCCACCGGCACGAAGACCCCCATCCGCAAGGGCCAGACCCTGCTCGAAGCGCTCGAGGACTGCGGCGCCCCCATCAACGCCGGCTGTCGTTCCGGCGTGTGCGGCGCCGACCCGATCGCCGTCGTGGCGGGCGGCGAGCGGCTCGCCCCCATCGGCAGCGACGAGCGGGCGACGCTGGCCCGGCTCGGCTGCGCCGACGGCACGCGCCTGGCCTGCATGGCGCGCATCCGCAATGCCGGGCCCATCCGCATCGACCTGAAGCGGGAGGCGACCCCAGCGGCGCGAGAGACACGCAAGCCCGAAGTCGTGCCCTTCGATGCGTCGATCCGCCGCGTCGTGATCGTGGGCAACGGCGTGGCCGGCCTGACCGCGGCCGACCATGTGCGGCGCCGCCACCCCGACTGCGAGATCCATCTCATCGGCCGCGAGAACCACAACGCCTACAACCGGATGGCCATTGCCAAGCTGATCAGCATGCCGACGGGTGTCCAGGGCCTGCACCTGCTCCCCGAGCAGTGGTATGCCGAACACCGTGTCACCGCGTGGCTCAACACGCACGTGTCGGGCGTCGACACGCAGCGTCGCGAGCTCACGCTGGCGACCCGCGAGACGCTGGGCTACGACAGGCTCATCCTGTGCTCGGGCAGTTCGGCATGGGTCCCGCCGCTCGACGGCTACGGCATCGAGGGCAGCTTTGTCCTGCGCGATGCCGACGACGCGATGGCGATCCGCGACTACATGCAGCGCTTCCACGGCACCTGCGCGGTCGTGCTGGGCGCCGGCTTGCTCGGCCTGGAAGCGGCGCAGGCGCTGGCGCAGCTCGGGGCGCAGGTCCATGTGCTGTCGAACAGCGGCCAGATCCTGGACCGGCAGATCGACACCCCGGCCAGCGCCTTGCTGGAAGCGCACCTGGCAACCCAGGGCATCCATGTCATGACCGGTGCCGACGCCGCGCGGCTGGAGCCGGGCAGCGAGGGCCGCGTGGCGCGGCTCGTGCTGAAGGACGGACGCCAGCTCCCCGCCGACGTGGTCGTGGTGTGCACCGGCGTGCGCGCCAACGTCGACATCGCGCAGTCGGCCGGCCTGGCGCTCGGCCGCGGCATCATCGTCGACGCACAGATGCGCACCAGTGCCGCCCATGTCTACGCCGCGGGCGATGTGGCCGAGTTCGAGGGCCACTCGATCCCCCTGTGGGCCGTGGCTGCCGAGCAGGGAGAAATTGCGGCCGTCAATGCGCTGGGCGGCAAGCGCGTCTATCGCGGCCATGTGCCCGTGACCGCGCTGAAGGTCTCGGGCATCGACGTCCGCTCCGCGGGCTCCGTGCACGCCGCGCGGCCCGGCGAATTCGAGTTGACGCAGTCCGAGCCTGCGCAGGGCATCTATCGCAAGCTGGTGGTCGCCGAGGGCCGGCTTGTCGGCGCGGTGCTGGTCGGATCGCCGGACGAGGCGGACGAGGTCATTCCCGCCGTGCGCGAGCACGCGCCGGTCTCCACGATGACCGCCTTGCTGGAGCGTGGGGACTGGCAGCAGCATTCGGTGGCATTGGCGGCCTAGCCCTACACGCAGCAGGCAAGGTCCTGGACGAATGCCTGCAGCTCTTCGGCGACTGCGGCTGCATGGTCGAGTACCCGATCGCATGCATGCCGACGCGCGCGTGCAGCGCATCTACGGCGGCACGAGCGAGATCATGAAGGACCTGATCGCGCGCAAGCTGGGCGCATGAAAGCACCCCGTCGAGGGTGCACGCGACCACGGAACGACAGCGCGCCCTCGCCGGTCGACATGCAGCCCGCATCCGGCTGAGCCAGAGGGTATTCCCCGAGCCGGTGTCGGCGAATCTGTCGGCTGGTTGACGGAATCGATGGCCGCTGTTTCCTAGCATGGAGACGCAGTCCCACCCCCTGTAGCAACGGGGGACGCGCCCAGAGGCGCGGGGCCTGCGCGACCCATTCCCAAGGAGACACTTCCGTGAACAGGACATTGCTGCGGCCGGCACTCACCGCGCTGGCCCTTCTCGCCCTCGCCGGCGCGGCCACGGCGCAAGACGGCGCCGGCTACCCAAGCAAGACGGTGACCATCGTCGTGCCCACGCCGCCCGCCGGCGGCACCGACCTCATCGCGCGGCTGTTCGCCGACGTGCTGGGCAAGGCCTTCAAGCGGAGCGTGATCGTCGACAACCGCGCCGGCGCCAACGGCATCCTGGGCGTCGACTTCGTCGCCAAGGGGCCGGCCGACGGCACGCGCGTGCTGTTCACCTACGCCGCCACGATGGTGATCAACCCGGCGCTCTACAAGAAGCTGCCCTACGAGCCGCTCAAGGACTTCGCGCCCGTCGCGCAGGTGGGCCGCGGCGGCAACCTGCTGCTGGTGCGCAAGGACCTTCCGCCGAACACGCTCAAGGACTTCGTCACCCATGCCAAGGCCCACCCCGACAAGCTGAACTACTGCTCGTGGGGCAACGGCTCGGGCGGCCACCTCACGATGGAAAGCCTGAAGAAGCAGGCCGGCATCTCGCTGCTGCACGTGCCCTACAAGGGCAGCAGCCCCTGCGTGCAGGACCTCATGGGCGGCCAGGTGGACGCCGGCTTCGCCGACATCTCCTCCACCATCGAGGTGGTGAAGGCCGGCCGGGTCAAGGCCCTGGCCTACAGCGGCCCCGACCGCCTGCCGATGCTGCCCGACGTGCCCACGATGACGCAGGCCGGGTTCCCGTTCAAGAACTACACCTGGTACGGCTTCTTCGTGCCGGCCAAGACGCCGCCCGCCATCGTCAAGCGCCTGAACGAAGAGATCTACCGCGCCCTGCAGGACCCGGCCGTGACCCAGCGCCTGCGCGAACTCAACTTCACCGACCTGCCGCGCCCCACGCCCGAGCAGTTCAAGGAAGTCCTGCGCCAGGACCTGCAGGACTGGAGCGCCCTGGTCAAGTCCATCGGCGTCACGCTGGACTGACGCCCGATCCACCACGACGCCGGGGCCCTGCCCCCGCGCGTCCCGGAGAACATCCCCATGACACAAGAAAAATCCAACCCGTCCGCCACGCTCGGCGGCTTCAACACCCTACCCGGCCAGGGCAGCCACCTGCCCTTCGATGCGCCGCCCAGCGCCAGCATCGCGGGGCGCAAGCTGTCGGAGTCCACGCACGAGCGGCGCAAGGCGGTGCCGCACCTGCGCGACGACGCACCGAACGTGCTGATCGTGATGCTCGACGACGCCGGCTTCGCGCACCCCGACACCTTCGGCGGCGAGATCCACACGCCCACGCTGACGCGGCTGGCCGGCAGCGGCATCACCTACAACGCCTTCCACAACTGCGGCGTGTGCTCACCCACGCGCGCCTCGCTGCTGACGGGGCGCAACGCGCACCGCGTGGGCTACGGCCACATCTCCGAATACGCCACCGACTGGGACGGCTACGTGGGCGTCATTCCCAAGAGCGCCGGCACGATGGCCGAGGTGCTCGGGGCCTGGGGCTACAACACGGCCGCGTTCGGCAAGTGGCACAACACGCCGGCCAACCTGACCACGCAGATGGGCCCCTTCGACCGCTGGCCCACCGGCCACGGCTTCAACCACTTCTACGGCTTCCTGGGCGGCGAGAGCTCGCAGTACGAGCCGCGTCTGGTCGAGAACACCACGCTCATCGAGCCGCCGCGCGACGAGGGCTACCACCTGAGCGAGGACATGGCCGACAAGGCCTGCGGCTGGCTGCGCCGCCACCGCGCCATCACGCCCGACAAGCCCTTCCTGATGTACTGGGCGCCCGGCGCGGTGCACGGCCCGCACCACGTCTTCAAGGAATGGACCGACAAGTACAAGGGCAAGTTCGACGACGGCTGGGACGCCTACCGCGAACGCGCCTTCGCGCGCCAGAAGAAGATGGGCTGGATCCCCGAGACCGCCGAGCTCACGCCCCGGCCCGAGACGCTCGCCAGCTGGGACAGCATTCCCGAGGCCGAGCGCCCGTTCCAGCGCCGGCTGATGGAGGTCTACGCCGGCTTCCTGGAGCACACCGATGCGCAGATCGGCAAGGTCGTCGACGAGCTGGAGCAGCTCGGGCTGCGCGACAACACGCTGGTGTTCTTCGTGTTCAGCGACAACGGCGGCAGCGCCGAAGGACAGAACGGCACCGTGGTCGAGCTGCTGGCGCAGAACCGCATCTCCACCAAGATCTCGCAGCACCTCGAACTGCTGGAAGGCCTGGGCGGCCTCGACGCACTGGGTGGCCGCAAGACCGACAACATGTACCACGCCGGCTGGGCCTGGGCCGGCTCCACGCCGTTCCAGAGCACCAAGCTGATCGCCGCGCACTTCGGCGGCACGCGCACGCCGCTGGTCGTGTCGTGGCCGCGCGGCATCCGGCCCGACACCACGCCGCGCTCGCAGTTCCACCACGTCAACGACATCGCGCCCACGCTCTACGACATCCTGGGCATCACGCCGCCGGTCGAGCTCAACGGCGTGCGACAGGATTCGCTGGACGGCATCTCGATGGCCTACACCTTCGCCCATCCACAGGCCGAGGGCCGCAAGGGCGTGCAGTACTTCGAGGTGGCGGGCAGCCGCATGGTGCACCACGACGGCTGGACCGCGGGCGTGTTCGGCCCGCGCATTCCCTGGGTCGCGGGCGCCGCGCCCGGGCTGGCCACCTGGGACCCGGACAACGACGTCTGGGAGCTGTACCACGTCGCGAAGGACTACGCCCAGGCGCACGACCTGGCGCAGGCGCAGCCGGCCAAGCTGGCGCAGATGAAGGAGATGTTCGCCGTGCAGGCGGGCATCAACCACGTCTATCCACTGGGCGCGATCTACCACCTGACACTGAAGCCGCAGCACCGCATCGCGCCCCGGCATACCTCGTGGCACTTCAGCGGCGACATCACGCGCATTCCGGAGAACTGCGCGCCCAACATCAAGACACGCAGCCACACGGCCACCGTCGACGCCACGCTGGGCGAGCGCGCGAGCGGCGTGCTGTTCGCGCTGGGTGGCTTCAACGGCGGCATCTGCCTGTACCTGGACGACGGCCACCTGGCCTACGAATACAACATGCTCGGCATGTACCGCTTCAAGGCACGCTCGCCCGCGCGCATCGCCGCCGGACGCCACGCGATCGACGTCGAGTTCACGATGAGCGACGGCACGGCGCCCCAGCGGCCCGCGCGCGCCGTGCTGCGCGTCGATGGCGTGCAGGTGGCGGCGTGCGACATCGGCGTCACGGTGACGGCCATCTTCTCGGCCTGCGAGACCTTCGACGTCGGCTGCGACCTGGGCTCGCCGGTGGCGGCCGAGTACTTCGACCGTGCGCCGTTCGGCTTCGACGGGCGCATCCACGACGTCTGGCTGCGCTATGCGGAGGCCCAGTCGTGAGCACGTTCATCACTGAAGCAGACGCCTACGCCATCGGCATCGAGGCCTACACCTATGCCTATCCGATGGTGGTGATGGAGCTGACGCGCCGCGTGGCCACCAACGTCGCGCAGCCCGACGGCGCGCGCGTGCGCGGGCCGATGAACCGCTTCGTGCACGTGCCCACCTACCCCGACGCCGGCTTCAAGGACGTGGTGCGTCCCAACGCCGACACGCTGTACTCCAACATCTGGTACGACGTCGGCGACGAGCCGCTGGTGCTGACGCTGCCAGACATGGGCGAGCGCTACCACGTCATTCCGTTCTACGACCTGTGGACCGACGTGTTCGCCACGCTGGGCACGCGCACCAACGGCAACGGCGGCGGCCACTTCGCGCTCGTCGGCCCACGCTGGAAAGGCACGCTGCCCGAGGGCGTGCGCGCCATCGTGAGCCCCACGGACGTGGGTTGGATCGTCGGGCGCATCCAGACCAACGGCGCGGCCGACTACGCCCACGTGCACACGCTGCAGGCCGGCTTCGAGGCCGTGCCGCTGTCGGCGTGGGGCCAGCCCCATGACCCACCCGCCGGCCACGTCGATGCAGCGGTGGACATGCGCCCGCCCGTCGAGCAGGTGGCCGCGCTCGGTGCTGGCGCCTTCTTCGCGCTCTTCGCCGAACTGCTCCAGCGCAACCCGCCGCATGCCACCGACGGTGCGCTGCTGCTGCGCATGGAGCGCATCGGCCTGGTCCCCGGCCGCGGCTTCGCACTGGCCGAAGCCCCCGAGGCCGTGCAACGCGCCCTGACGCGCGCCGCGCCCGATGCCTACCGGCGCATGCTCGAGCGCGCGCCGGCGATGCGCATGGTGCGCAACGGCTGGAGCCTCGGCAGCAACGTGGGCGTCTACGGCAACGACTACCTGGCGCGCGCCTTCGTCGCCTACGCCGGCCTGGGCGCCCTGCCGCGCGAAGAGGCGATGTACCCGCGCTCGGTCTGCGACAGCGAGGGCCAGCCGCTGTCGGGCACTTCGCGCTATGTGCTGCACTTCGACGCGCACGAGTTGCCGCCGGCCGATGCGTTCTGGTCGCTGACGCTGTACGGTCCCGACCAGTTCTTCGTCGACAACGCGCTCAACCGCTACGCCATCGGCGACCGCGACGCGCTCGCCTTCAACGCCGACGGTTCGCTGGACCTGTACATCCAGCACGCGTCGCCGGGCCCGGCCAAGGCCCCGAACTGGCTGCCCGCGCCCGCCGGCCCTTTCAGCATGAACCTGCGCCTGTACGTGCCGCAGGCACCGGTGCTCGACGGGCGCTGGGCACCGCCCGCGCTGAAGCGCCTGCCCTGACCGAACCGACCGCATCGTCTCCCACCCGAAAGGCACTCACTTCATGAACCGTTTCAGCTTCCGCGCGCTGCGCGCGCCCGGCCTGTGCATCGTCGGGCTCCACCTGGCGGCCGGTGCCGCCCTGGCGCAGGCCGACTACCCGAGCAAGCCGATCCGCATCATCGTCCAGTACCAGGCCGGCGGCTCGGCCGACGCGCTCGCGCGGCTGGTGGGCGACGGGCTCGCCAAGCGGCTGAAGCAGCCCGTGCTGGTGGAGAACCGCAGCGGCGCGGGCGGCATCATCGGCACCGACTACGTGGCCAAGAGCCCGCCCGACGGCTACACCGTGCTGCTGTCGGTGCCGGGCCCGATCGCCGCGAACCTGGCGCTGTACAAGAAGCTGCCCTACGACCCGCGCACCGACCTGCGCCACGTGTCGGACATCGCGAGCACGCGCACCATCATGGTCGTGCACCCCTCGGTGCCGGCGCAGGATTTCAAAAGCCTCGTCGAGGCCGTGCGCAAGGCGCCCGGCAAGTACGCAATGGGCTCCTGGGGCCCCGGCGTGCAGCCGCACCAGATGCAGGTCTTCATGGACAAGACCTACGGCACCCAGACCTTGCACGTGGCCTACAAGGGCGAAAGCCCGATGGCGGTCGACCTGCTCAGCGGCGTGATCCAGATGACCGTGGGTTCCATCAGCACCTTCCAGCCCTACGTCGCGGCCGGCAAGCTGCGCGCCATCGCCGTGCCCGGCGCGCAGCGCGCCAAGGCCGCGCCCACGGTACCGACCTTCGCCGAGCAGGGCTACAAGGACGACATGTTCATGCTCATGGCGCCGACCTCGCTGCTGGTGCCCGCCAAGACGCCCGATGCCGTGGTGGAGAAGCTGAGCCGCGAAGTCGCCGCGGTGGTGAAGCAGCCCGAGGTGCAGCGCCGCATCGAGGACATGGGCGCCGAGCCCATCGGCAACACGCCGGCGGAAGCCACGGCAGCCTACAAGGCGTTCCTGCCCGTGTCGCTGAAGCTCACGCGGGCCACGGGCGTCACGCTGGACTGATTGCGCCGCCGGCCGAGAACCGTGCATCACCCGCCTCCCGATTTCGAACCCCGGGTGTACACCCCGCAGCGCATCGCCGCGATCGTCGCCACGCTGGCCTCGGACGGCATCCCCGCCGCACAGGCCCTGGCCGGCAGCGACCTCGACGAGGCCGCGCTGCGCGATCCCGGCACGCGCGTGTCGTATGCGCAGACGGTCACCGTGCTGCGCAATGCGCTCGCGCTGGCACGCAACCCCACGGTGGCGCTGCGTGCGGGCGCGCGCATGCACCTCACGGCCTACGGCATGTGGGGCTATGCATTGCAGAGCAGCCCCACCTTCAGCGCGTTGATCGAGTTCGCCATCACCTACCGCCGCGCCATCGGGCCGCTGGCCGACATGCACCACGACCCCGCGCGCGCGCCCGGCACCTGCAGCTTCGAGGTGCTGGTGTCGCCCGACCCGCGCGACCCGCTCTACCGCTTTGCGCTGGCCTTCACCTTCGCGGCCCACCTGACGCTGGCGCGCGACCTGTACGGCGATGGCTTCGGCTTCACGGGCCTGCGCCTGGCCTGCCCCGCGCCCGAGCACGGCGCCAGCGTCTGGGAGGCGTGGTTCCAGTGCCCCGTGCAGTTCGACCAGCCCGACAACGCACTGCAGTTCGACGAGGCCTGGTGCACGCGCGCGCCGCGCCTGCACGATCCGCTCACGCACGCCATGGCCAGTGAGAGCTGCCAGCAATTCGTGGCCGGGCTCGCGCATGCCGGCGGCATCGCCGCGGCGGTGCGGCGCACGCTGGTGGAGCAGATGCCGTGGCGTTTTCCGAGCATCGAGTCGATGGCCCGCACGCTCGCGCTGGAGCCGCGCACGCTGCGGCGGCGGCTCGCCACGCACGGCACCACGTACCGGTCGATCCTCAACGAGGTGCGCCTGCGGCTGGCCATCGAGTACCTGCGCAAGACCCGCATGACCACCGAGGAGATCGCGGAGCGCCTGGGCTACAGCGAGGCGGCCAACTTCCGGCATGCCTTCGTGCGCTGGACCGGCACCAGCCCGCACGCCTACCGCCTGAGCTGCGCGCCGTGCTGAGGCTTCAGCTCAGTCTTCCGCGGCGATGCGGTGCAGCCGAGGCAGGTCGACCACGGTGACCAGGCGGTAGCCCTCGTTGCAGCCGAGCACGCCCTCGTCCTTGAACTGCGCCAGTTCCTTGCCGACGGTCTGGCGCGACACGCCCAGCATGTTCGCCAGGTCGGTCTGCGAAACGCGCAGCTCGGTGTCGCACGGCGCGCCGCTCGCGTCCCCGTAGCGATACACCATGTTGAGCAGCGTGATCGCCGTGCGCCGGCGCACCGAGCCCAGCACCTGGTCCTGCAGGATCTCGGCGCTCATGCGATAGCGCCGCAGCATGGTCTGGGCGATGCTGCGCCACAGCACCGGCTCCGCATCGAGGATGCGCCGCATGGCGGCACCGGGGATGTGGATGATGTGCGAATCGGCGCGCGCATCGAAGGCGAAGATGGGCTGCATGTCGTCGATCAGGTGCACCATGCGCGTGATCTGGCCGGCCCCGAGCACCGAGAGGATGTACTTGTCGCCGGCCGCGTTGGTGGCCGCGATCTCGATCGAGCCCGACACGATCACGAACACCTCCCGCTGGTGGTTGCCGCGGCTCACGAGCGGCGTGCGGCGCCGGTAGTGCCTGGCGCGCGCGGCGTTCGCCAACTCGCGCAGCCGGTCTTTCGGCCAATCGAGAAACACCGCGCACGTGCTCAGCCCGTGCTCGATCTCTTCCCTTGTGCTCTGCGATACGGGTTGCGGGTATTCCATGGGATGACTCAGCAAAAACTGTTGCCTGGTTGACGGATTCGAAGAGCAGCGATTCCTATCATAGGACCGGCCAATCAAAGAACAACGAGGAACTCCCTAAGTGAGACATGCACGTTCCCTGCCTGCACGCCTGCCGCTGTTTCGCAGCACCGCGGCGCGTTCATTGATCCGGCTTCTTGCGTCGCGCATGCGACGCGATGCGCGAACGACGAGACCCCTGCGCAGCATGCGCGGCTCGCGCGACGCGATGCGAATGCCGTGATGCGCGGCCACACGCCCTGCGTGCGCGGCTAGAGGCCGCCCCCCTTTTTCCCGAAGTCCCCGAAGGGCATCCGCCCTTCGGAACACCCGAGCCCTGGAACGCAGCGATGCGCACCAGCGGACTCGTTCATCCCTGAAGAAGCAAGCAAAGCAAGACCTGCCATGAAACATCACTCCCTGGCCGCACTGGCTCTCCTCACCGCCGCCGGTACCGCGTCGGCGCAATCGTCCGTCACGGTGTTCGGCATCGTCGACGTCGGCATCAGCCGCTACACGTCCAAGAGCACGTACCACAGCCCCAACCCCTTCGCGCTGCCACCGGCGAACGCCGCGGGCGGCAGTGCCAAGACGAGCCAGACCGCGCTGTCGAACTCGGGCTATGCGGGCAGCCGCGTCGGCTTTCGCGGCACGGAGGACCTGGGGGGTGGCCTGGCGGCGAGCTTCTGGCTGGAGTCGGGCATCACCAACGACGACGGCGCCAAGGGCATCACCAACTTCAACCGCCGCTCGACGATGAGCCTGTCGGGTCCATTCGGCGAACTGCGCCTGGGCCGCGACTACGCCGCGACCTTCTGGAACGACACCGTCTTCGATCCCTTCGGCACCAACGGCGTGGGCACCAACCTCATCGCCAACATCAACAGCCGCATCGCCGCCATCGCCGGCCCCGGCTCCGTCGTGGCCGCGACCGACAACTACATCCGCACCGGCAACTCGATCGGCTACTTCCTGCCGCCGAACCTGGGCGGCGTCTACGGCCAGCTGCAGTACACGCTGCACGAGAACACCAAGCGCAGCGACCAGCCCGGCACGCCATCGGCCAAGGGCCGCTACGTGGGCGGCCGCCTGGGCTATGCCAGCGGACCGCTCGGCATGGCCATCGCCTACGGCCAGAGCACCGCCGCCGACAGCACCACGCTCAACGCGCTGGGCATCGCGACCGCCACGCAGGAGCGCAAGATCAACGCGCTGAACCTGGGCGCGTCGTACAACTTCGGCCCCGCCAAGCTGTTCGCCGAGGTCTCGCGCGTGCAGGACAAGAACGAGACCGGCACGCTGCAGAACCTGCCGGGCCTGGCGGTCCCGTTCATGAACACCGCCACGCGCAAGGACAAGTACAACGGCTACATGCTGGGCGTGACCGTGCCCGTGGGCCCGGGCCTCATCCGCGCGTCGTACGCCTCGGTGAAATACAAGAACGGCGCACCGGCCGCGACCGACCTGAACAGCCTGCTGTGGGGCCTGAACGGCAACCGCGACACCACGGCCAACCAGATCTCGCTGGGCTACGTGCACAACCTGTCCAAGCGCACCGCGCTGTACGCCTCGGTGTCGCGCATCCGCATCAAGGACGGCTGGAACAACTCCGGCGTGATGGGAGCCATCACCGGCGGCTCGGCCGCCTACCTCACGGGCGGCACCGCGCAGGCCGCGGGCTGGGCGCCGCGCTCGTCGATGGGCTACGACTTCGGCATCCGCCACGCGTTCTGAGCGCATGCGAAAAGAGGTACCCATGGCTTTGAAACACCTGTCGCCGCTGCTCGTGGCGGCCCTGCTCGCGGGCGGCTGCGCCACGCCGCCCGCGCCGACCACCTCGGCGGCCGATGTCGGCGAAACACGCCCGGGGTCGGGCTATCTCAAGGGCTACCTGGCCTCGGCCGAGATGCCCGACAGCCTGGCGCTGCTGCCACCGCCGCCCGAGGCCAACTCGGCCGCGCTGGCGGCCGACGTCGCCGCGTTCCGCAGCCTCACCGCGCTGCAGGGTTCGCCGCGCGGCGCGCTCGCGGTGCGCGATGCCAACCTGCGCTTTCCGGAGGCGGCCTCCACCTTCTCCTGCGCGCTGGGCGTGCGCATTTCCGAGCAGCAGACGCCGCACCTGAACATGCTGCTGCGGCGCACGCTGGCCGATGCCGGCGGCGCCACCTACAAGGCCAAGGAGAAGTACCAGCGCACGCGGCCCTTCGTGGCGCTGAAGGCCGCCAGCTGCACGCCGAAGGAAGAGGCGCACCTGGCCAAGGACGGCTCCTACCCCTCCGGGCACTCGGCGCTGGGCTGGGCCTGGGCCCTGGTGCTGACGGAGCTCGCGCCGGAGCGCGCGGACGCGCTGCTGCAGCGTGGCCGCGCCTTCGCGCAAAGCCGCGGCATCTGCGGCGTGCACTGGCGCAGCGACATCGAAGCGGGACGCCTGATCGGCGCGGCGACCGTGGGCCGGCTGCACGCCAACCCGGTGTTCACGGCGCAGATGAACGCGGCGAAGAACGAGATCGCGCAGGCACGCAGCCGCCCGGACAGCGCCCCGCCTGCCGCCGACTGCGCGGCCGAGGCGAATGCGATCGCGGGCTCCGCGGCGCTGACGCCCTGAGCACGCGCCGCGCCCCTCGACCACCTCGCCCACGGCCGGCGTGTGTGCGGGTTGTCGAGGGGAACGCTGCGTGTGCGAAGCGGGTAGCCTCGCCAACTCCAACCACTCCAAGGAGACCTCGCATGCGCCATCGTTCCGTTCTGTCATGGGGTGCCGCGGCCTCGGCGGTCGCACTCCTCGCTGCATGCGGCGCCATGTCTTCGGGCAAGGACGCCAACCCGATGAGCTTCTTCATCACGAGTGCCAATCCCGGCAAGGGCGGCGACCTCGGCGGCCTGGCCGGCGCGGACCGCCAGTGCCAGGCGCTGGCCGCGAGCGCCGGTGCGGGCGGCAAGACCTGGCGTGCCTACCTGAGCGCCACCGAAGCGGGCGGCCAGCCGGCCGTCAACGCACGCGACCGCATCGGCGCCGGGCCGTGGCGCAATGCCAAGGGCGTGGTCGTGGCCACCAGCGTGGCCGACCTGCACAGCGCGAACGCCAAGCTCGGCAAGGACACCTCGCTGACCGAAAAGGGCGAGGTGGTCTCGGGCTTCGGCGACCCGGTCAACCGGCACGACATCCTCACCGGCTCGCGCCCCGACGGCACGCTCGCGCCGGCCGCCGCCGGCAAGGACACCACCTGCGGCAACTGGACGCGCAGCGTCGACGGCTCGGCCATCGTCGGCCACCACGACAAGAAGGGCACCAACCCCGACCCGGTCGCCAACGCCTCGTGGAACGCGTCGCACGGCACGCGGGGCTGCAGCGTCGACCAGCTCAAGCAAAGCGGCAGTGCCGGCCTGATGTACTGCTTCGCCGTGAACTGAGCCCGCAGGGCGGCGCCCCGGCCCGTGCGTCGATCCACGGGCGGGCGCGCTGCGATGTGCCACAGACGACCCATCGGAGGACTTCATGATCCAAGCCACCCAGCCCCTTCGTGCAGCGCCGCGGCGCCTGCTTCTTTGCCTGGGTGCCGCGGCACTCGGCCTGGGCGCCTTCGGGGCAAGCCCCGCGTGGGCACAGACGGCCTGGCCCAGCAAATCGGTCACGCTGCTGATCGGCTTCCCGCCCGGCGGGCAGACCGACTTCGCCGGCCGCGTGTTGACGAACGGCATGCAGGGCGCGCTCGGCCAGCCCGTGGTCATCGACAACAAGGCCGGCGTGAACGGCAACATCGCGTCCGTCGAACTCATGAAGGCACCGCCAGACGGCCACAAGCTGCTGGTGGGCAACGGCTCGATGACGATCATGCCGCACGTGTACACCAAGCTCGGCATCGTCGATCCGCAAAAGATGACCCCCATCGGCATCATGCTGCAGTCGCCGCTGGTGCTGGTGGTGCCCGCCACGTCGCCGATCAAGACCTATGCGCAGTTCGCCGAAGAGGTGAAGTCGCGTGCCAAGAGCGGCAAGGGCATCGACTACGGAACGGGGGGCGCAGGCTCGCTGATCCACGTCACGATGGAACTGCTGCGCGAGCGCCTGGGCAACCCGGCGATGAACCATGTGCCCTACAAGGGCAGCAGCCCGGCGATGGTCGACCTGATGGCCGGTCGCCTCGACGCCATGTTCGACGCCACCTCCGTCGTCGCGCCGTTCGTGAAGTCGGGGCAGTTGCGGCCCCTGCTGGTGACCAGCGACAAGCGTTCGCCGATGCTGCCGAACGTGCCCACCGCCGCGGAAAGCGGCATCAAGGACTTCAGCATCATCTCCTTCATCGGCCTGTACGGACCGCCCGGGTTGAGCCCCGAGGTCGTGAAGAAGGCCAACAGCGCGATGAACGCGGCACTGAAGGAGCCGACCGTCGTCAAGAGCATCGTCGATCGCGGGGACGAGCCCGGTGGCGGCTCGCCCGAGCAGCTCGGCGCGATGACCCGCGACCAGTACAAGATGTGGGGCGCCGTCGTGAAGGCGAACAACATCACGGCCGACTGAGCTTCGGCCCCGCGCCTCGCATCAGGCGCTGAGCACTTCGCGCAAGTGCTCGACGAAAGCGCGCGCCGCATCGGGCAGGCGCCGACCGGCCATGCTCTGCACCTCGAAATGCCGCTCGTTCATCTCGCGGTCGCGCAAGGCGCGCGCCACGATCGTGCCGTTCTCGAGTTGCTGGCGCAGCGCGAGCTCGCCGCAGAAGGTCACGGCCTGGCCGTGCGCCGCGTAGTGCACCAGCGGGTAGAGGTGATCGCTGGTCAGTGCCGCCTCGAGCGGCAGGCGCTGGCGGGCGCAGCTGATGTTGAGCAGCTGGCGCAGCGTCGACGTGGGCGCCGGCAGCGCGAGCGGGTAATGGACCACCTGCGCCAGCGACACCTGCCGCCGCTCGGCCAGCGGATGCGAAGGCGCCATGACCGCGCACACGGGCGAGGGATGCCGGATCTCGACGTCCAGGCCGTGCTCCGAGCCCAGGCTCACCGTCACGCCTAGGTCGACCAGGCCTTCGCGCACGCGGCGCGCCACTTCGCGCTGCACGCACATGTCGAGCGAGAAGCGGATACCGGGACAGCGCGCCTGGAACGCAGCCACCAGGGCCGGCAGGAACTCGTAGGCGAAGCCCTCGGTCGCGGCCACGCGCACCTCGCCCTTGCGCAGGCCGCGCAGCGCGAGGATGTCGTCGGTCACGCGCTCGATGTCGAGCCAGGCCCGGCGCGCGTGCGCCGCCAGCAGCTCGCCGGCTGAGTTCAGCGCCATGCCGCGGGCGCGGCGCTCGAACAGGAGGGTGTCGAGTTCGCGCTCGATCCGGCCGATCTGGCGGCTCACGGCCGACGGCGCCACGTTCAGCCGCACGGCCGCCTCGGTGACCGAGCCGACGCGCGCCACCTCCAGGAAGTAGCGCATCGACTCCTCCTGGAGCACGCGCTGGTTGATCGGGCGTTCGGTGCGCGCCCCGGTGCGGGCGGTGGCGGGAGGCTTGGAAGTGGGAGGTTTCATCGGGATGGTCTGCGTTGCGCCTGCAGCAACGCAACCTTCCAATCATTGTGCTTGCTACACCGCAAGGCGTGCCCCAGCATTTCCCCTCCCCCTCTTCTCTTCGCTCTACGGAAGGACCCTGTCAATGAACGCTCCCCGTTCGCAAGCGCCGCAGCGGCGCTGGTGCTGTGCCGTCCTCGCGGGCCTGGCCGCCTGCCTCGGCACGGCCCTGCCCGCGCAGGCACAGGCGCAGGCGCAACCGGCCTACCCGACGCGCCCCGTCACGCTGGTGGTGCCGTACCCGCCCGGCGGCAGCGCGGACACGGTGGGGCGCCTGGTCGGCCAGCGCCTGTCGGAGGAACTGGGGCAGCCGGTGCTCATCGACAACCGCCCCGGTGCCGGCACGGCGGTCGGCGCCGCGTTCGTGGCCAAGGCATCGCCCGACGGCTACACGCTGCTGCTCGGCTCGGGCTCGACCCTCACGATGAACCCGGCCATCCGCCCGAACCTGCCCTACGACGCCCTCGGCAGCTTCGAGCCGGTCGCGATCGTCGCGCGCATTCCGCTGATCCTGCTGGCCAACAAGAACGTGCCCATCGGCAACGTCAAGGAGTTCGCCAGCGCGGTGCGCGCAGCGCCCGACAAGTACTCGTACGCGTCCTTCGGCACGGGCACGTCCTCGCACTTCACCGGCGAGATCATCCTGCAGGCGGTGGGCGCGAAGATCATGCACGTGCCCTACCGGGGCAGCGCACCGGCCATGACGGACCTGATCGGCGGCCAGGTGCCGTTCTCGGTGGACACCGTCACCGCCGCCATTCCGCAGCTCAAGGGCGGCAAGGTCAAGGCGATCGCCGTGACCACCCGGCAGCGCTCCTCGCAGCTGCCGCAGGTCCCGACCTTCGCCGAGGCGGGCTACCCCGAGGTCGATGCCGACACCTGGATCATGGTCGTCGCGCCGAAGGGCACCCCCGCGCCGGTGCGCGAACGGCTGGAGAAGACGCTCGCCAAGATCGTCGCCACGCCCCAGGCCCAGGCGGCCCTGCAGGCCCAGGGCGCGGAGCCGGCCTTCGCCGGCGCCGCCGCCTCGCTCGCGCAGATCGAACGCGAACTTCCGCTCATGCGCGCCGTCGCCCGGCGCGCCAACATCCAGGCCGACTGAGTGCGGCACATTCCGAAAGCCATGACCCAAACTTTCTCTTCTTCCTCCTCCGATCTCGTCGAACTCTCCGCAGTGGAGCTGCGACGGCTGATCGGCACACGCGCCCTCTCGCCGGTCGAGCTGCTCGAGGCCTGCATCGCGCGCATCGAGCAGCTCAACCCCTTCGTCAACGCCGTGACCGCCACCTGCTACGAGCGCGCCCGCGCCGAAGCCCGCGCCGCGGAGCGGGCCGTGAAGAGCGGCGAGCCCCTGGGCCTGCTGCACGGCCTGCCGCTGGGCGTGAAGGACCTCGAGCCGACGGCGGGCCTGCTGTCCACCATGGGTACGCCCGCCTTGCGCAACCATGTGCCGTCGAACGACATCGAGCTGGTGCGCCGCTTGCGTGCCGCCGGCGCGATCGTGGTGGGCAAGACCAACGTGCCCGAGATGGGCGCCGGCGCCAACAGCCGCAATCCGGTCTGGGGGGCCACGGGCAATCCCTTCGACCCCAACCTCAATGCCGGTGGCTCTTCGGGCGGTTCGGCCGCGGCGCTGGCGCTGGACATGCTGCCGGTGTGCACCGGCTCCGACACCGGCGGGTCGCTGCGCATCCCGGCCGCCAAGTGCGGCGTGGTGGGCCTGCGGCCGTCGCCGGGCATCGTGCCCAGCGTGCGCAAGAGCCTGGGCTGGTCGCCGATCTCGGTGGTCGGTCCGATGGGCCGCGATGTGGCCGACGCCTGCCTCCAGCTCGCGGCCACTGCGGGCCCGCATCCGGGCGATCCCTTGAGCTATCCGCTGGAGGCGACGGCCTTTGCGCGGCCGGCGCCGCTGGACCTGTCGCGCCTGCGCGTGGCCTGGACCACCGACTTCGGCCTGTGCGATGTCGACCCGTCGATCCGCCGGACGATGCACGATCGCATGGCCGCCATGCGCGGGCTCTTTGCGGCCTGCGACGAGGTGCGCTTCGACCTGGGCGAGGTGCACCGCTGCTTCGACGTGCTGCGCGCGGAGGCCTTCGTCGCCGGCATGCGCGAAGCCTACGAACGCGCACCCGAGAGCCTGGGCCCGAACCCGCGCAGCAACTACGAGATGGGCGCGCGCATGAGCCTGCCGGACGCGGCCTGGGCGCAGACGGAACAGACGCGCATCCTCCAGCGCTTCCAGAAGGTGTTCGAGAACTACGACCTGGTGCTCTCGCCCACGACGCCGGTGTCGCCCTTTCCCTGGACGCAGTCGCATGCGCTGCAGATCGACGGCCGCCAGCAGGAGAACTACTACCGCTGGCTCGCACTGACCTACGTGGTGACGCTGACCACCCACCCTGCGATCAGCCTGCCGTGCGGCACCGACGAGCGCGGCATGCCCTTCGGCCTGCAGGTGGTGGGTCGCTTTCGCGGCGACCTCGCGCTGCTGTCGGCCGCGCAGGCGATGGAACAGGCCTTCGCGCCCGACCCGCGGCTGCGCCGGCCGCGGCCCGATCTCGCACGCCTTCGCAAGGCCGAGCCGGCCCTCGACTCGATCGTGACCGCGCCGCCCGACGACCGGCACGCCAGCGTGCCCAGCGACGGCGCCCCGGCACCGGTGGTCTGAGGTCCGCGCCGCGTCAGGCGCCTGGCTTCAGCAAGGTGGCCAGAAGTGCCAGGGCCCCGGTCAGCTCGTCGAAGCCGGGGCCGCCCAGGCAGATCCGCAGGCCACTCGCCTTGTCCTTCGGGTTCGCCATCAGGGTCTGCGGCGGGGTGAGCTTCACGCCGGCTTGCGCCGCCGCGGCCACGACACCCTCGGCGGCATCGCGTCGCATCGGCAGCCAGACGTTGTAGGCATCGGGATGCCAGACCAGTTCGCTGGCACCGAGCAGCGAGACGGCCAGCCTGGAACGCCGCCGGGCCTCGTGGCGCAGATCGCGCTGGACCGAGGCGACCACACCGGTGGCCAGCCATTCATCGACCACCGCGCAGGAGAACGCCGACGGCGCCATGGGCACATCCTGCAGAAGCTCCTGCGCCGGACCGCACAGTTCGGGCGGCAGTGCCAGCACGCCGACCTGCAATCCCGGGCCGAGCGACTTGGAGAGCCCGTTCACATGCAACGCGATGTCGGGCGCCAATGTGGCCAGCTGGGGCAAGCCGTCGGAGGCCGCTGCGTACACGCCGTCTTCGATGATCCAGGCGCCCGCGCGGCGGCACACCGCCACGATGGCGCGCCGTCGCTTCGCGCTCATCGTGGCTGTCGTCGGGTTGTGCAGCGTCGGGGTGAGGTAGACCGCCGTGTCACCGGCGGGCGCCGCGCCGTCGAGCGCCTGTGCGAGCGCCTGCGGCACCATCCCTTCCGCATCCATCTCGACGCCCTGGATGCGACACCCCTTGCGCCGGGCCAGCGCGAGGGCGCCGGGATAGGTGATCCGTTCGGTGAGCAGCAATCCTTGCCGTCCGCACACCAGCTCGAAGGCCAGCGACAGCGCCTGGCGTGCGCTGCTGGTCAGCACCAGCTGCGACGGATCGACGGCCAGGCCGATCGTTTCGAGCCAGCGAGCGAGAACGCGGCGATGTTCCAGGTGCCCGCCGGGTGGCGCATACAGGTTGAAGTGATCCGCGTCGATCTTGCGCGCGATGCCCGTCAACGTGCGCGCCAGCACGCGCGCACCGAGCGCGGCCGGCGGCGCATTCGACGACAGATCGATCTGCCGGTCGCCGTGCGCTTGATGGATCGCCACGAAGGTTCCCCGGCCCTTGACGCTGCGCGTCAGGCCCCTGCGCTCCAGCATGGCATAGGCCTTCGTCACGGTGCCCAGGCCGATCTGCAACGTCTTCGCCAGGTCCCGATGGGCAGGCAGGCGATCGCCGCCCGCGAGCCGCCCCTCGACGATGTCGTTGGCCAGGGCCAGCACCACCCGCTCGGTGGCATTCGTGCCGTTGCTTGCCAGACGGGGCGTCCAGGAGGATCGAAGGAGCACGTGCGCGGCCTCGCAAATAAAAGTGTCACGTGACACTTTTCGAATATTCCAATAGTGTAACTTTCACTCCTCGGCCGCCGAAAGGCAGGCCGCCGAAGACACCCTTGGTTTTGGAGCACCCGCATGGCCGTCAGCCAGATCGCACTCGTCTACGGGACGTACCTCATCGCCACCGCCAGTCCGGGGCCGAGCAACATGGCCATCATGGGCACCGCGATGCGTGACGGCCGCCGCCCTGCGCTCGCGCTTGCGGCCGGCGTGGTCACGGGCTCGCTCTTCTGGGCGATCCTGGCGGCGACCGGCGTTTCCGCGGTCCTGACCGCGTATGCGCAGGCACTCGTCGTGCTCAAGATCGCCGGCGGCCTCTACCTGCTGTACCTGGCTTTTCGCGCGGGCCGGTCCGCCATGCGACCTGGCACCGACGCGGTGAAAAACAGCGCGGAACGCGGCGCATTGCGCTACCGCACCCTCTACCGCCAGGGCGTGCTCATGCACATCGGCAACCCGAAGGCGATCATGTCGTGGATCGCGATCATCTCGCTCGGTGTGCGCCAGGACACGCCCGCCGGCGGGTTGCCGGCGATCGTGGGCGGTTGCGTGTGCCTCGGCATCATGGTGTTCGGCGGCTACGCCATCGTCTTTTCCACCGCGTCGATGATTGCGCTGTATGCGCGGCTGCGACGCTGGATCGAAGGCGTGCTCTCGGCGGTGTTCGCGGCCGCAGGGCTCAAGCTGCTGGCCTCACAGAACTGAACTCGATGAATCCAAGCGAAAGACCACGCTCATGAGCATCACCGTCCACATGGTCGACGTCTTCGGCGCCGGCCCGCTCTCGGGCAATCCGCTGGCGGTCGTCACCGGCGCCGATGCCCTCGCCACGCACGACATGCAGCAGCTGACGCGCTGGTTCAACCTCTCGGAAACCGCGTTTGTCTTCGCACCCACGCATCCAGAAGCGGACTACCGCGTGAGGATCTTCACCCTCGACCGGGAGATGCCTTTTGCAGGGCACCCCACGCTCGGCAGCTGCCACGCCTGGCTGTCGGGCCAAGGCGCGCCCAGGCAGCAAGCCACGGTGATCACGCAGGAGTGCGGCGCAGGGCTGGTCCAGATCCGGCGCGACCAGGGACGGCTTGCGTTCGCCGCGCCGCCGCTGATCCGCTCGGGCGCACCGACCCCGGCCGAACTCGACGACGCACGGCGGCTGCTGGGCATCGAAGCGGACGACATCCAGGACGCGGCCTGGATCGACAACGGTCCCGGATGGTTGGGGATTCGGCTGGCCTCGGCCGAGAAGGTGCTGTCTCTGGAGCCGGCCCGACGCTGGCCCACCCGCATCGACGTCGGCGTGGTCGGCCCTCATGCCGAGGGCGGCGATGCAGCCTTCGAAGTGCGCGCCTTCTTCACCGACCATCTGGGCGCCATCGTCGAAGACCCCGTCACGGGAAGCCTCAATGCCTCGCTCGCGCAGTGGCTCTTCGCCACGGGCGTGGCACGCGACGACTATGTCGCCGCGCAGGGCACACGCCTGGGCCGGCAGGGCCGCATCCACCTGACCCGCGACGACGCCGGCCAGGTCTGGGTCGGCGGCGACACGCGCACGCACGTCAAGGGCGAACTGGACGGCCTCTGATCCGTTCACGCAAGGCCTGCACAGACTTCACTCTGACTTCACCTGCGTTGCGCACACTACGTTTCGACAGCGGTTCGGCGCTGGTAGAGGCAAGGGGAAGAAAAAAATAGCTCAGGGAAACGCCTCGATGCCGACCGCTGTCACCTTTCATCGCCCAGCGAGAAAGGCGCAGGCGCACTCATCGCAAGAAAGGGCCACGGGCCAAGGATTACCATCGGCCGGGCGCACGCCGCGCCTCCCACGCCCATGACCGTCGCCACCGCCCCTGTGCCTCCCGCCATCGCCCAAGAAATGCCCGCCCCCGACGGCCCGCTGTCGCGCGCGAGGCCGGGGCGCGAACGCATCATGGCGGCCATCCGCACGGCGGCGGTGACCGAGTTCAGCCTGCACGGCCTGAAGGGCACCTCCACCCAGGCCATCGCCGCGCGCGCCGGCCTCACCAAGCCCCAGCTGCACTACTACATCGCCGGCAAGGAAGAGCTCTACGAAGAGCTGCTGATGCAGGTGCTGCATGCCTGGAAGGTGGTGTTCTCGTTCGAGGACGCCAGCGACCCGGCCACGGTGCTGGGCGACTACATCCGCAAGAAGCTCGACCACGCGTTCGACAACCCGGAGATCTCGCGCATCTTCACGCGCGAGGTGCTCGACGGGGGACGCAACCTCGACCGCTACTGGCCCAACGCGCAGGCGTGGACGCAGAAGAAGGTCGACATCATCAACGGCTGGATCGCGCGCGGGCAGATGCGCCCGCTCGATGCGCGCCTGCTGCTGATGCACATCTGGGCCATGACCCAGAGCTACGCCGACTACGCGATCCAGACGCGCGTGATGCTCGGCCTGCCGCCCGAGGCGCCGATCGACCGCGAACCGATCGCGCGGGAGCTGGTGGCGTTCGTCCTGGGCGGCTGCGGCATCAAGGCCTGAGTTCCGCACCGCCCTCGCTCAGCCCACGCGCGCCTCCCAGACCTGGCCCGTCGGGTCGGCCAGCGCAAGCCGCATCATCTCGATGAAGCGGCGCAGGCGCGCCGGCTGGAAGCGCGCGTGCGGGTAGGTCAGGTAGACCGGCAGCGGCGCCACATGCCATTGCGGCACGAGCTGCACCAGCCGTCCGGCGGCGATGTCCTCGTTCAGCAGCCAGGCCGAACCCAGGCAGGCGCCCAGGCCCATGCGCGCCGCGCTTTGCAGCGCATAGAGGCTGTCGGTGCTCATGCGCGGACGGATCGGCACGCGCGCGATCTCGCCGGTCGGCCGGTGCGTGAGCAGCACCTCGTTGCGATAGAAGGTGCGCAGCGCGAGCCACGGCAGCTCGGCCAGCTCTGCTGCGTGCGCGGGCGGTGAGCGCCCCTCCAGCAGCGAGGGCGCGGCGACCACCACGCGCGGAACCTCCGAGACCTTGACCGCCACGGCCATCGCGTCGGTCATCTCGCCGACCTGGATCGCGCAGTCGACGCCTTCGGCGATGAAGTCGGGCCGGCGGTCGTTCAGCAGCCATTCGACGGACACGCGCGGATAGGCGCGCAGGTACTCGGCCAGCGGACCGACCAGCAACAGCTGGCCCAGCGCATGCGGCGCCACCACCCGCAGCGTGCCCTCGGGCTCGTCGCCCACGCCGCGCAGGTCGGCCTCGAAGGCGTGCCAGTCGGCGATCAGCTCCCGGGCCCGCTCGTAGCAGCGCTCGCCATCCTCCGTGAGCTTCATGGCGTGCGTGGAGCGACGCAGCAGCCGCACGCCCAGCGAGCGCTCCAGCGCCTGCAGGCGACGGCTCACGGTGGGCTGGGTCGCGCCCATCCGGAGCGCGGCGGCCGACAGGCTGCCGGCCTCGACGATGTGAAGAAAGGTCTGCATCAGCTCGATGCGGTCGACAGCAGGGGACGTGGACATGGCCTCATTTATGCGTTTTGCGTATGGGCATTGTGCGATCCACGGGACTACCAAGCCAAGCCCCCAACGGGCACATTCCAACCCTTGCTTCGATAATCGAGGGTTAACACCATGTCTTCCATTCAAACTACGCATGCACCGGCCACCGCGCCGGGGCACGGCCTGCCGGCCTCGCTGATCCTGCTGCTGGCCGCCGGCGCGGGCCTGTCGGTGGCCTCGCTCTACTACGCCCAGCCGATGCTCGGGGTGCTGGGCGCCGACATCGGCGCCTCCACCCGTGCGGTGGGCTTCATTCCCACGCTCACGCAACTGGGCTATGCGCTGGGCATCCTGCTGCTGGCGCCGCTGGGCGACCGCTTCGACCGGCGCCGCATCGTGCTGATCAAGGCAGGGGCGCTGTGCGCCGCACTGCTGGTGGCCGGCGCGGCACCGTCGATCGGCGTGCTGCTGGCGGCCAGCCTCGCGATCGGGCTGGCAGCCACGATGGCGCAGGACCTCGTGCCCGCCGCCGCCACGCTGGCGCCCGACGCCACGCGTGGCAAGACGGTCGGCACGGTGATGACGGGGCTGCTGCTGGGCATCCTGCTGTCGCGCGTGGTAAGCGGCTTCGTGGCCGAGCACTTCGGCTGGCGCGCCATGTTCATCGCGGCCGCGGCCAGCATCGCGCTCATCGGCGTCGCGGCCTGGCGCGGGCTGCCGCGCTTTCGGCCGACCACGCACTTGGCCTACGGCGCCCTGCTCGGCTCGCTGGGCACGCTGTGGTCGCGCCACGGCACGCTGCGCCGCGCGGCGCTGGCCCAGGCGCTGCTGGCCGTGGGGTTCAGCGCCTTCTGGTCGACGCTGGCCGTGATGCTGCACGGCGAGCCCTTCCACCTGGGCAGCGCGGCGGCAGGCGCCTTCGGCCTGGCCGGCGCGGCGGGCGCGCTGGCGGCGCCGCTGGCCGGACGGCTGGCCGACCGGCGGGGACCGGAACTGGTGACGCGCCTGGGCGCGGGGCTGGCGCTGGTGTCGTTCGCGGCCATGGGGCTGGCACCGCTGATGGCGCCGCATGCGCAGCTGTGGCTGCTGGCGCTGGCCGCGGTCGGCTTCGACCTGGGCATGCAGGCGGCGCTGATCGCCCACCAGACGATCGTCTACGGCATCGAGCCCGGTGCGCGCAGCCGGCTCAACGCCGTGCTGTTCACCAGCATGTTCATCGGCATGGCGACCGGCTCGGCGCTGGGCGCGCTGGTGCTCGCCGCGTGGGGCTGGGCCGGCGTGACGGCGCTGGCGACCGCCACGGCCACCGCCGCGCTGGCGGTGCGGCTCTGGCCGCGCCAGGCAACGTAGTCGCATCAGCCGCGGGCTGACGCCCGCCTCCCCAGTCCGGTGCACCCGGACTGGCACGTCGCTTGCATAACCTGACCAGTTGCTCTGATTGATTGGTCAAATTCATGCACGTCCGCGTTGCCTGCTGTCTGTCGATGGAAACCAGCGCCCCCGCAGGCCCGGCGGGAGCGCGTTTCGCATGAACGCGCCCACGCTGCTGGACAACGCACGGCTGCCGCGCTGGCTGCTGCCCGCCGACTGGCCGCAGCGCCGCGGGGTACCCGAACTCGCACGCATCGGCATCGAAGCCGGCCGCGTCCGCTCGGTGCAGCCCGCGAGGGACATCACGCCGGGCGCCGGCTGGGACCTCGCCGGCACGCTCGCCCTCCCCGCCTTCGTCGACGCGCACACGCACCTGGACAAGGCGTTCACGCTGGCGCGCATGCAAAAGGTGCAGCCCGGCCTGCTCGGCGCAATCGACGCGATGCTGACCGACCGCGTGCACTGGACGCCCGCCGACGTGCGCGAACGTGCATCGCGCGGCCTGCAATGGGCCTGGGCATGCGGCACCGCCCATGTGCGCACGCACGTCGACTGGTGGGAGCCCGACGCGCTGCCCACGGCCTGGCCCGTCATGGCCGAGCTGGCGCAGGAATGGGCCGGCCGGGTGCGGCTGGAGCAGGTCGCCCTCATCAAGCTGCCCCTGTTCGAAGACGCGTCGCAGGCGCTGCGCCTGGCCCGGCAGGTGAAGGCCACCGGACCGCACGCATTGCTCGGCGGCTTCGTGCACTCCACCAACTGGAGCGAGAACGCGCTGCGCAACCTGCTGCTGGCGGCGCAGGCCTGCGAGCTCGACATTGACCTGCACGTGGACGAGGAACTCGACGCCTCGGCCGTGGGCCTGCAGACCACCGCGCGCCTGCTGCGCGAGATCGGCTACGAAGGCCGCGTGGTCTGCGGCCACCTCTGCGCGCTGGCGGCCCAGCCCGAGGCGCAGGCCTTCGCCACGCTGGACGCCGTGGCGCGCGCGCCGATCACCGTGGTGTCGCTGCCCGCCACCAACCTGCTGCTGCAGGACGCCGTCACCGGGCGCACGCCGCGCCAGCGCGGCATCACGCTGGTCAAGGAAGCGCATGCGCGCGGCATTCCGCTGCTGTTCGCGAGCGACAACGTGCAGGACCCGTTCTGCCGGCTCGGCAGCTTCGACCCCGTCGAGGCACTGGGCACGGCCGCGCTGGTCGCGCAGCTCGACGAGCCCTTCGACACCTGGTCGCAGGCGCTGTGCCGCAGCGACTGGCTGGAACGCGCGCCCGCCACGACGGCGCCCACGCTGGTCGGCGCGAAAGCCGACCTGGTGCTGTTCACGCAGGCCGACCGCCACGGCTGGCCCTCGCGCAGTGCCACCCGCGTGGTGCTGCGCGACGGCCGCGTGACGCACGGCGATGCATCGCCTTTCTTCCCTGAATAAAGAACAAGCAAGGACCCCCATGCTCCACGGCTACATCCCGCCCCACCGCTTCCTGCCCTACCTGAGCTGGACCGAAATCGCCGCGCTGCCCGACCGCGAGAACACCGTCATCGTGCTGCCGTGCGGCGCGATCGAGCAGCACGGCCCGCACCTGCCGTGCTCGGTCGACAGCGTGATCGCCTCGGGCGTGATGGGCAAGGCGCTGGAGAAGCTGCCGGCCGAGGTGCGCGCCTTTGCCCTGCCGCCGATCACCTACGGCAAGTCGGAAGAGCACCTGCACTTTCCCGGCACGGTGACGCTCACGGGCACCACGCTGCTGTCGACCGTGATCGAGATCGGCGAATCGGTGTATCGCTCGGGCTTTCGCAAGCTGCTGTTCGCCAACGGGCACGGCGGCCAGCCGCAGGTGCTGGAGATGGCGGCGCGCGAACTGCGCCTGCGCCATGGCGACTTCGTGATCGTGCCGCACGGCGTGTCGCGCCTGCCCAGCGCGGCAAGCCGGCAGGTGAGCGAGCAGGAGAAGAAGCTCGCGATGCACGCGGGCCATTCCGAAACCGCGCTGATGCTCGCGCTGGCGCCCGACACCGTGCACATGGAACGCGCGGTGGCCAACTTTCCGCCGCCCTTCCCGATCAAGCTGCTGTCGGCCGACGGCCGCCCGGCCTGCGCCTGGACCGCGCGCGACTTCGGCCCCAGCGGCGTGATCGGCGACCCGACCAGCGCCACGCGCGAACAGGGCCTCGAAATCCTGGACACGCTCTCGGACAGCTGGGCGCAGGCGCTGACCGAGCTTCATGCGCTGCGCTGGGTCGTGCGCGAGGAAGCCACCTGGGAGCGCGGCCACCAGCAGGGCTTCATCCAGCAGTCGTTCGTGCCGGCCTGAGGCGCGCTCCTTGCAACGGCTTCGTTCTTCTTTTTCATCCCGCCTTCGAGAGGTCCCCACCATGCGTTCCTTCGCTCTTTCCCTGGCCGGCGCCGCCGCGCTCTCGCTCCTCACGGCCGTTGCACCCGCACAGGCCCAGGACAAGTTCACCTACATGACCAACTGGTATGCGCAGGCCGAGCACGGCGGCTTCTACCAGGCGGTGGCGCAGGGCATCTACAAGCAGCACGGCCTGGACGTGACCATCCGCATGGGCGGCCCGCAGGTCAACATCACGCAGATGATGGCCGCGGGCCAGGCCGACTGCATCATGGGATCGAGCGACATCCAGATGATGCAGGTGCGCGAAGGCGGCGTGCCCGTGGTCAACGTGGCGGCCTTCTTCCAGAAGGACCCGCAGGTGCTGATCGCGCACGACGACGTCAAGAAGTTCGAAGACCTCAAGGGCAAGACGCTGCTGATCGGCGCGCAGGCCAACCGCGGCTACTGGCCGTGGCTCAAGGCCCGCTTCGGCCTGAAGGACGAACAGACGCGCCCCTACACCTTCAACATCCAGCCCTTCGTGGCCGACCCGAACACCGCGCAGCAGGGCTACCTGACCTCCGAGCCCTACGCCATCCAGAAGGCCGGCGTGAAGAGCACGGTGCTGATGTTCAGCGACCACGGCTACCCCTCCTACGCGGTCACCGTGTCGTGCATGGACAAGACGGTGAAGGAGCGCAGCAAGCAGGTCGCGGCCTTCGTGAAGGCCTCGGCCGAAGGCTGGAAGAGCTACCTGGCCGACCCGGCACCGGCCAACGCGCTGATCAAGAAAGACAACCCCAACATGACCGACGACCAGCTGGCCTACAGCGTGGCCAAGCTGAAAGAGATGGGCATGGTCACGGGCGGCGACGCGGCCAAGCTGGGCATCGGCGTGATGACCGACGCGCGCGCCAAGGCGAGCTACGACTTTCTCGTGGCCTCCAAGCTGCTCGATCCGGCCAAGGTCGACTTGGCCAAAACCTACACGACCGAGTTCGTGAAGGACGCCAAGGTCTTGCCCTGAACCTCGCCGCGCCATGAACCGCATCGAACCCCACACCCTCGCGCCGCCGGTGGCGCCCGCCGTGCCCGCCGTCGAAATCCTCTCGGCCGAGAAGACCTACCCCAACGGCACGCAGGCGCTGCTGCCGGTGGACCTGTCGATCGCCGAAGGCGAGTTCGTCACGCTGCTGGGCCCCTCGGGCTGCGGCAAGAGCACGCTGCTGAAGATGGTGGCGGGCATGCTGGAGCCCAGCGATGGGCGCCTGCTGGTGTGGCGCAAGCCCGTGGCGCAGTTGCACGACTGCCCGCACAAGATGTCGTTCGTGTTCCAGTCGCCCACGCTGATGCCGTGGGCCAGCGTGCAGACCAATGTCCGGCTGCCGCTGGATCTGGCCGGCGTGCCGCGCAAGGAGGCCGACGCGCGGGTGACGGAATCGCTCGCGCTCGTGGGGCTGGAGAAGTTCGCCGGTGCGCTGCCGCGCGCGCTGTCGGGCGGCATGCAGATGCGCGTGTCGATCGCGCGCGGGCTGGTCACGCAGCCTGACCTGCTGCTGATGGACGAACCCTTCGGCGCGCTGGACGAGATCACGCGCCACAAGCTCGACGCCGACCTGCTCGAGCTGTGGCGCAAGAAGAAGCTCACGGTGATCTTCGTGACGCACTCGATCCACGAGGCGGTGTTCCTCTCGAGCCGCGTGGTGATGATGGCCGCGCGACCAGGTCGCGTGGTCGAGCAGTTCCAGATCGACGAGCCCTATCCGCGCCAGGCCGACTTCATGGTCACGCCCGGGTTCGCGCGCCACGCGAAGCAGTTGCAGGACAGCCTGCTGCGCGCCAGCACCACAGAAGAAGAGGAGGCCGCGCCATGAAGACAGCGACAAAGCCCGCGGCGCCCCTGCTGAGCCAGCCGCGCGTGCAACGCGTGCTCTACCCGGTGCTCATCGGCGTGGTGCTGGTCGCGCTGTGGCAATGGATGGTGGTGGCCATGGAACTGCCGCCCTACCTCGTGCCCTCGCCCTGGCTGATGGTGCAGACGCTGGTGACCGACTGGGCGCCGCTGGGCAGCGCGCTCCTGGTCACGCTGAAGATCACGGTGCTGTCCTTCGCGCTGGCCACGGTGGCGGGCGTGCTGATCTCGTTCCTGTTCGTGCAGAGCAAGCGCATCGAGACCGCGCTCTTTCCGTACGCGGTGCTGCTGCAGGTGACGCCCATCGTGGCCGTGGCGCCGCTGATCATCATCTGGGTGAAGAACCCGGTGGCGGCCATGACGGTGTGCGCGGCGCTGGTGGCGCTGTTTCCGATCATCAGCAACACCACGCTGGGCCTGCGCAGCATCGACCCCGACCTGCAGAGCTACTTCAAGCTGAACCGCGCCACGCGCTGGCAGCAGCTGGTGCGCCTGCGCATTCCGAGCGCGCTGCCCTACTTCTTCGGCGGGCTGCGCATCTCCAGCGGCCTGGCGCTGATCGGCGCGGTGGTGGCGGAGTTCGTGGCCGGCACCGGCGGCTCGGGCGCGGGGCTGGCCTACCAGATCCTGCAGGCGGGCTTCCAGCTGAACATTCCGCGCATGTTCGCGGCCCTGCTGCTCATCTCCCTCACCGGTGTCGCGCTCTTCGTGCTGATGGCCTGGCTCACCAAGGTGGCGCTGGGCTCGTGGCACGCGAGCGAACTTTCCCAGGATTGAAATCGACCATGAATGCTCCCGCTTCCACCATCGAACAACTGCTGCTCGAACTCCCCGACCTCGACTGGATCACCGACGAAGGCCGTGTCACGCGCCTCTCGCAGGACTTCTCCTGGTTCAGCCCGGTGCTCACGCGCCAGCTGAAGGACAAGCGCGCCGACGTGGTGGTGCGCCCGCGCACCGAAGAAGACATCCGCGCGGTGGTCGGCGCCTGCGCACGCCGCGGCGTGCCCATCACGATCCGCGGCAGCGGCACCGGCAACTACGGCCAGACCACGCCGCTCGCCGGCGGCGTGGTGCTCGACATGACAGGCTACAACGCCTGCCTGTGGGTGCAGCCCGGCGTGGCGCGCGCGCAGGCCGGCATCCGCCTGGGCGAACTCGAGAAGCAGACGAAGCCCACCGGCCAGGAGATGCGCTGCGTGCCCTCGACCTACCGCAGCGCGACGCTGGGCGGCCTGTTCGGTGGCGGCTTCGGCGGCGTGGGCTCGATCAACTACGGGCCGCTGGGCGCGCCCGGCAATGTGCTGGGCATTCGCGCGATGACCATCGAGGCCGAGCCGCAGGTGATCGAACTGCGCGGCGCCGAAGCGATGCGCATGCACCACCTGTGGGGCACCAACGGCCTCGTGCTGGAGCTGGAGATCGCGCTGGCGCCGGTGCATCCGTGGCTCGAGACGCTGGTGACCTTCGACGACTTCGAGAACGCACTGAACTTCGCGGACAAGCTCGCGCATGCGCCGGGCATCGTGAAGCGCGGCGTCACCTTCTTCGCGGCGCCCATCGCCGACCACCTCGCGCAGCTGGCGACGCACCTGCCGAAGGGCTGCCACACCGTGCTGTCGCTGGTGGCCGAGCAGAGCGAGCCGGCCATGATGCTGCTGGTGCAAGCCCACGGCGGCACCGTGGGCTACCGCAAGACGGCGGCCGAGGTGCAGAAGAGCAACCGCACGCTGATGGAGTTCACCTGGAACCACACGACGCTGCACGCGCTGAAGATCGACCCGACGCTGACCTACCTGCAAAGCGGGTTCATCCCCGGCCGGCATGTCGAGCAGGTCATCGAGATGGAGAAACTGCTGGGCGGCGAGGTCATGATGCACGTCGAGTTCCTGCGCAACGCGGCGGGGCTGCTGACCTGCAGCGGGCTGCAGCTGGTGCGCTTCAGCACCGAGCAGCGGCTGAACGAAATCATCGACATCCACCGTGCGCACCAGGTGCACATCAACAACCCGCACGTGAACATCGTGGAAGACGGCAAGGCCGGCGGGCCGCTGCCGCCGGAAGTCATCGAGGTGAAGAAGCGCTTCGACCCGATGGGCTTGCTGAACCCGGGCAAGCTGCGCGACTGGCCGGTGAAGGCGACGACCGCGAACTGAAAACGGCCTCAGCGAGCGTCCTTCATCCCTTGCGCGCCGCGCTGCTTCGCTGCGCCGGCGCCAGTGCCTTGAGCGCCTGCACGAACTCCTCGAGGAGTGGGGAGCGGTAGGTATTCGGACGTGAGAAAAGCGAGATGCGCCTCGGAATCGACAGCGCCTCGACAGGAATCACCTTGACGCCACGCGCCTGGGGCAGTGCGAGCACGGAGACCGGGACGATGCCCATCAGATCGGTCGCTGCAAGCACCGGCAGCGACCACGACGCATTGAAGTGCACCTCGATCGCGCCTTGCGGCGGCGTCGCGCCCGCGCAGCGAAATACCTCGTCCAGCTTCGCGCGTGCAGCCGAATGAACGGACGGCAGCACCCAGGAAAATTTCGACAGATCGCCCATCGTGAGACGGCGACGCGCAAAGACCGGATGCCCCACGCGCGCCACGGCGACGAGCGCATCGGTCAGGAGATCCTCATGCACCAGGCCGTGCGGCATGGATTCATAGGTCGGAATCACGGCGACATCGAGCAGGCCCTGGCGCGTCCAGTCGATCAACTCGTCCGAGGACGCCACTTCCAGGCGCACATGCATGCCCGGGCGACGGGGCTGCAGCGCCGCAAGCGCCGGTGAAAGCACGGCATCCAGAACCGCCAGCGTCGCGCCCACACGGATGAGCCCGGCACGTCCTGCACGAACGTCGCCCGCATGACGAAGCGCCTCGTCGTGCTCTGACTTCATGCGTTGCGCACGTTCGCGGAACGCAACGCCGAACGGCGTGAGCGTCATGCCGTGGCCCGAGCGCTCGAAGAGACCGAGCCCCATCTCGTCCTCCAGCCGACGGATCGCCTTGGAAAGCGCCGCGGCCGTCACCGTCAGGCTGGTTGCTGCACGGGCCAGCTGCCCATGGCGCGCCACTTCCAGGAAGTAGTCGAGGTCACGTGCCGAGAAGGACATGAATAAAAGTTAACGAAAACTTCCTAAACGGAAACACCCGAATCCTAGCCGTTCCTAGACTGCAGTCGCAATGAGTCCCTCCATGAACCCACCCAACATCGTTCTCATCCTGGCCGACAACCTCGGCTGGGGCGAGCTCGGCTGCTACGGCGGCGGGGCGCTGCGGGGCGCGCCCACGCCACGCATCGACGCGCTCGCCAGCCAAGGCCTTCTGCTGCAGAACTTCAATGTCGAGAGCGATTGCGTGCCGACACGCTCCGCGCTGATGAGCGGGCGGCATCCGATTCGTACGGGCTGCCTGCAATCGGTGCCGCCCGGCCTGCCTCAGGGCCTGGCACGCCGCGAGATCACGCTGGCGCAGTTGCTCTCGGCACAGGGTTATGCGACTGCGCACTACGGCAAATGGCACCTGGGCGATGTTCAAGGCCGCTTCCCGAGCGACCGGGGATTCGACGAGTGGTACGGCATTCCGCGCACCACGGACGAGAGCCAGTTCACGGCCAGTGTCGGCTACGACCCGAGCGTGGCGGACATCCCGTACATCATGCAGGGCCGTGCCGGTGCGCCTTCGGAGAACGTGGAGGAATACAACCTGGATTCGCGCCGACGCATCGATGAGACGCTGACGAACCGGGCCCTGGCATTCATCCAGCGCAACCACGCGGCACAGAAGCCGTTCTTCCTTTATCTGCCGCTCACGCACCTGCATTTCCCCACCCTGCCTCACCGCGATTTCGCGGGTCGCACCGGCCATGGCGATTTCGCCGATTCCATGGTCGAGATGGACCACCGCGTGGGCCAGGTCATCGACGAGATCGAGCGCCTCGGCATGTCAGAAGACACCCTCTTCATCTTCGCGAGCGACAACGGCCCCGAGTTCCGCGCCCCTTACCGCGGCACGGCCGGCCCCTGGCGCGGCACCTATCACACGGCCATGGAAGGCAGCCTGCGCGTGCCGTGCATCGTGCGCTGGCCAGGCAAGATCGCCGCGGGCCGGGTGAGCAACGAGATCGTGCACGTCACCGACCTCTTCTCCACGCTGGCACGCGCGAGTGGCGCCCGCATTCCCGAGGACAGGCCGATCGATGGCATCGATCAGATGCCTTTTTTCCTCGGCGAGCAGAAGTCCTTGCGCGAGGGCTTTCTCTTCCATATCAAGAACGAGTTGCGCGCGGTGAAGTGGCGCGACTGGAAGCTGCATTTCTATTGGGAGCCCGAGGTGAACGAAGGCAAGGGCAAGCTCGAGTCGCCCTATCTCTTCAACATCACGCGCGACCCCAAGGAGGAGTCGGATGTGCTCGTCTACAACACATGGGTCCTGGGGCCGATCCAGCGGATGGTCCGCGCGTTCCATCAGAGTGCGACAGCACATCCTCACACGGCGCCGGGCGCGCCGGACTGAGGCCGCGGAATCCCTGACGCGCTCGCGCATCTCTCCACCGTCCCAGAAGGCTCACCCCATGTCCAAGCATCCAGGCGGCCGCCGAGGCCTCTTTCTGATCTTCTGCGCACTCACGGCGCTGGCGTCTTCTGCGACGCTCGCGCAAGAGAAGTACCCCTCGCGAGCGATCACCTGGGTCGTCGGCTACCCACCCGGGGGCAGCGTCGATGTTGTCACGCGCCTTGTCGCCCGCAAGCTGGAAGCGACGCTCGGCCAGCCCATCGTGGTCGACAACAAGCCCGGTGCCACGGGCTCGCTCGCGCTGCGGTATGTGGCAACCCAGCCGGCCGATGGCTATACCCTGGTGACGGTTCCCGGCCCGGTGCTCACGAGCATCCCGATGCCGCAGATCGGCAAGGAGATGAGCGCCATCGCCATGCTCGCCAAAGGCTCCACCGTCCTCGTGGGACCGGCACGGCCCGATGCGCCCAAGGACCTCAAGGCCCTGCTTGCAGACGCATCCGCCCACCCGGACAAGTACAGCTACGGCTCCTCCGGCAACGGCACCGGCCAGCACCTGACCGGAGAACTCATCCAGGCACTGACGGGTGTGACGATGACGCATGTGCCCTACAAGGGCGGCAACCAGGCTGTGACCGACGTGATCGGTGGACAGATCCCGCTGGCCGTGCTGGGCATCACGCCCGTGCTGCCGCACATCAAGTCCGGCAAGCTCAAGGCATATGGGGTCTCCACGGCGACGCGCTCCACCTCCTTGCCCGAGGTGCCGACACTCAGGGAAGCTGGCATCGCCAACTTCGAAGCCAGTCAGTGGTTCGTCCTCGCTGCGCGCACGGGCCTCCCGACAGAGCGAAGCGATCGCCTCAACGAAGCGGTGGCACAAGCCCTGAAGGACCCGGAGGTGACGAAAGGCTTCGAGAACATCGGGATGTTTCCCGAAGCCAGCAGCGCGAAGCAGACCGCCGACTACATCCACACCGACATGCGGCGCTGGGCAGACCTCGTGAAGAAGAACAAGATCGCGATCGACTAGGGATGTGGGGCGCACCCCATCGATGAGACCGCGGGGGTCGTCCAAACAAAGCCGTCTGGCCAATGAAAAAGGGCGTTCACTGAATTTCAGTGAACGCCCTAGGTCGTTGTGTGGTGGAGCTGGGGGGATTTGAACCCCCGTCCGCAAGCCTTCATCGCGCAGTTCTACATGTGTAGTGATCTGATTTAAGTCTCGCTTCCGGAGTCGCGCAGTCACACGCTAAACCGGACGCCAGCACCCTATTTTCTCGCCCCGACCCAAGGTACCCGGATCGGAGCCAGCCCATGTAATTATCCTTGCAGCCGGGAGGTCAGGATTGCTCCAGACCCCCTTGCCCAGCCCATCGGCCAACTGTTGCAAGGCTCACTGGCAATTAAGCAGCGAGTGCGAAACGTTCGTCGTTTGCAGTTAGTTTGTTTGAATCTGTTTTACGAGCGCATTCAGCTCGACATGCCCCGCTGCGACTCCGAACCCACGTCGAAACCAGTGCAGCCCCAAGCGACTCATTTTAGGCGCTATTGAGTAACTTCAAGAGCTCCAGGGGCGAAGAGATTGAGGCATCGGCTTTCCACAGCGCCGCATCGGCCTGCGAACCCATGTAGCCGTAGGTGGCCGCCACGGTTCCCATGCCCGCGGCGCGGCCCGCGATGATGTCGCGCTCGTCGTCTCCCACGTAGATGCAGGCCTCGGGCACCACGCCGAGACGGCGCGCCGCCTCGTGCAACGGCTCGGGGTGCGGCTTGGCGAACGGCGTGGTGTCGCCGCTCACGATCGCGCCGGCGCTCGCGAAGAGCGGCATCGCGGCGGTCAGCGGTTCGGTGAAGCGGGCCGACTTGTTGGTGACCACGCCCCAGCGCAGGCCGCGCTCGCAGATCGCCTCGATCAGCGGCGCGACGCCGTCGAACACCAGGGTGTTGAGCAGCATGCGGCGTTCGTAGCCGACGTAGAACTCCTCGCGCAGCGCATCGAACTCCGGCGCATCGGACGTGATGCCGAAGGCAATGCCGAGCATGCCGCGTGCGCCGGCGCCGGCCATCGGGCGGTAGCGCTCCAGCGGGTAAGGCGCCAGGCCGCGGTCGGTGCGCATCTTGTCGGCCGCCGCGCCCAGGTCGGGCGCGCTGTCGATCAGCGTGCCGTCGAGGTCGAACAGGATGGCCTGTGTGGTCGTGCTCCCGATCTTCATCATCCCTGCGCCTCCGGCAGCGCCGGCTTCTGGGTCGCGAAGAGGTAGTTGACGCTGGTGTCGGCGCTGAGCCAGTAGCGGCGGGTCAGCGGGTTGTATTCCATGCCCCGGGTGTGGCGCAGGTCCAGGCGGGCAGCGCGGCAGTAGCCGGCCAGTTCGCTGGGACGGATCAGCTTGGGGTACTCGTGCGTGCCGCGCGGCAGCATGCCCAGGACGTACTCGGCGCCCACGATCGCCAGCATGAAGGACTTCAGGTTGCGGTTGATGGTCGAGAAGAACACCCAGCCGCCCGGCTTCACCAGCGTGGCGCAGGCCTGGATCACCGACGCCGGATCAGGCACGTGCTCCAGCATTTCCATGCAGGTGACCACATCGAAGCTGCCGGGCTGCTCGGCCGCCAGCGCCTCGGCACTGATTTCGCGGTACTTGACGCCGCGCGTCCCGGCTTCGAGGGCGTGCAGTTGGGCGACCTTGAGCGCCTTGGTCGCGAGGTCGACGCCCAGCACATCGGCGCCCTTGCGCGCCATCGAATCGGCCAGGATGCCGCCGCCGCAGCCGATATCGACCACGCGCTGGCCCGAAATAGGCGCAATACCGTCAATCCATTCCAGCCGCAATGGATTGATTTCGTGCAGCGGGCGGAATTCGCTCTCCAAATCCCACCACCGGTGTGCGAGCTCCGAAAACTTGGCCAGTTCGGCCGGGTCTGCATTCACGTTTTCTGTCATGGGGCAATTATGAAGCGAGCAAAGCCCGGCTCGAACGCAATGGGCTTGCATCGGGCACGGCCGCAAATACGGCAGGCATAAAAAAACCCCGCCGAGGCGGGGTTTTCATTCGTCGATGGAATCGATCGATCAGTTGGCGCGGGTGCCAACCACTTCGATTTCCACGCGACGGTTCTTGGCGCGGCCTTCCTTGGTGCGGTTGTCAGCCACAGGTTGCTTCTCGCCCTTGCCTTCGGTGTAGACGCGGTTGCGTTCGATGCCCTTCGAGACCAGGAAGGCCTTGACGGCTTCGGCGCGACGCACCGACAGACGCTGGTTGTAGGCGTCGGTACCGATGGAGTCGGTGTGACCCACAGCGATGATGACTTCGAGGTTCACGCCACGGATCTTCTCGACCAGGTCGGTCAGCTTGGCGCGACCTTCGGGCTTCAGCACCGACTTGTCGAAGTCGAAGAAGGCGTCAGCAGCGAAGGTGACCTTCGAAGCAGCGACTTGAGCCGGGGGAGCCACGGGAGCCACGCCAGGAGCGGTGGGCACAGCAGCCGGAGCAGCCGGAACCAGGGCGCCGTCGCAACCGGCGGCAGCCGTTGCGGGCGTCCAGTTGGCATCGCGCCAGCACAGTTCGTTCGTGCCGTTCTTCCAGACCAGTTCGCCGGTGCCGTTTTGCCAGTTGTCGATCGTAGGACCGCCGTTCGCAGCGGTGACACGGGTCTGCGCGCCGGCGGCAGTGGCGAGCGCAGCGACTGCAAACATCATCGCCACTTTATTCAGTTTCTTCATGGTTCTCCTCTTGGGGAAAAAGCCGCAGCCGCGCTGCGAATCAAGGACGCTTTAAGTGACCACCACCCAAAACGTTGAGACGATTGTGCCATAGGGTCTTTGGCAAACAGGCCGCTGGACGCCCCTGAAGCGTAGGACGGAGGCGGAATAGAGCCCTTGTGTTGCGGCGGTGCGACACCCCTCACAGCGTAAAATTTCGCCTTCCTGCCGCCAGCCTCTTGCTCATGACCTCCTTCGCCAAAGAAACCCTGCCCATCAGTCTCGAAGAGGAAATGCGCAGCAGCTACCTCGATTACGCCATGAGCGTGATCGTCGGCCGGGCGCTTCCCGACGCCCGCGACGGCCTCAAGCCGGTGCACCGGCGCGTGCTGTACGCGATGCACGAGCTCAACAACGACTGGAACCGGCCGTACAAGAAGTCGGCCCGTATCGTCGGCGACGTGATCGGTAAGTACCACCCGCACGGCGACCAGTCGGTCTACGACACCATCGTCCGGCTGGCCCAGGACTTCTCGATGCGCCACATGCTGGTCGACGGCCAGGGCAACTTCGGGTCGGTCGACGGCGACAACGCCGCCGCAATGCGTTATACGGAAATCCGGCTGGCCAAAATTGCGCACGAAATGCTGGCCGATATCGACAAGGAAACTGTCGACTTTCAGGACAATTACGACGGCTCCGAAAAAGAACCGAAAGTTTTGCCCAGCCAGCTGCCGAATTTGCTGGTCAATGGCTCCGGCGGTATTGCGGTCGGCATGGCCACCAATATCCCGCCGCACAACCTGAATGAAGTGGTGGATGCCTGCCTGTATCTGCTGCGCAATCCGCAGGCGAGCATCGATGAGCTGATGGAAATCGTGCCGGCGCCCGACTTCCCCACCGCCGGCATCATCTACGGCATCAACGGCGTGAAGGACGGCTACCGCACCGGCCGCGGCAAGGTCGTGATGCGCGCCAAGTGCCACTTCGAGGACATCGACCGCGGCCAGCGCCAGGCGATCATCGTCGACGAGCTCCCCTACCAGGTCAACAAGAAGACGCTGCAGGAGCGCATGGCCGAGCTGGTGCACGAGAAGAAGATCGAAGGCATCAGCCACATTCAGGACGAATCCGACAAGTCGGGCATGCGCCTGGTGATCGAGCTCAAGCGCGGCGAAGTGCCTGAGGTGGTGCTCAACAACCTCTACAAGCAGACCCAGCTGCAGGACACCTTCGGCATCAACATGGTGGCGCTGGTCGACGGCCAACCCAAGCTGTGCAACCTGAAGGACCTGATCGAGGTCTTCCTGCAGCACCGCCGCGAAGTGGTCACGCGCCGCACCGTCTTCACGCTGCGCAAGGCCCGCGAACGCGGCCACGTGCTCGAAGGCCTGGCGGTGGCGCTGGCCAACATCGACGAGTTCATCCGCATCATCCGCGAGTCGCCCACCCCGCCGGTCGCCAAGGCCGAGCTCATGACCCGCAGCTGGGACAGCAAGCTGGTGCGCGAAATGCTCACGCGTTCGCGCGCCGACGGCGGCGTGATCAACGCCGACGACTACCGCCCCGAAGGCCTTGAGCGCGAGTACGGCATGGGCGGCGACGGCCTGTACCGCCTGTCGGAAACGCAAGCGCAGGAAATCCTGCAGATGCGTCTGCAGCGCCTGACCGGCCTGGAGCAGGACAAGATCGTTGCCGAGTACAAGGACGTCATGGCCGAGATCGACGACCTGCTCGACATCCTGGCCAAGCCCGAGCGCGTCTCGATCATCATTGGCGACGAACTCGGCGAGATCAAGCAGGAGTTCGGCCAGTCGAAGATCGGCGCCCGCCGCAGCCTGGTCGAGCACAGTGCCTACGACCTCTCGACCGAAGACCTGATCACGCCGACCGACATGGTCGTCACGCTCTCGCACAGCGGCTACATCAAGAGCCAGCCGCTGGGCGAGTACCGCGCGCAAAAGCGCGGCGGGCGCGGCAAGCAGGCCACGTCCACCAAGGACGACGACTGGATCGACCAGCTCTTCATCGCCAACACGCACGACTACATCCTGTGCTTTTCCAACCGCGGCCGGCTGTACTGGCTCAAAGTGTGGGAAGTGCCGGCGGGTTCGCGCGGTTCGCGCGGACGCCCCATCGTCAACATGTTCCCGCTGCAGGAAGGCGAGAAGATCAACGTCGCCCTCGCCCTCACCGGCGAGAAGCGCAACTTCCCGGCCGACCAGTACGTGTTCATGGCGACCTCGATGGGCACCGTCAAGAAGACGGCGCTCGACGAATTCAGCAACCCGCGCAAGGGCGGCATCATTGCCGTGAACCTCGATGAAGGCGACTACCTCATCGGCGCGGCACTCACCGACGGCAAGCACGACGTGATGCTCTTCAGCGACAACGGCAAGGCCGTGCGCTTCGACGAGGAAGACGTCCGCCCTCTGGGCCGCAACGCCCGCGGCGTGCGCGGCATGTCGCTGGAGCCCGGCCAGGGCGTGATCGCCATGCTGGTGGCCGAGGACGAGCAGCAGAGCGTGCTCACCGCCACCGAAAATGGTTACGGAAAACGCACAAGCATTACCGAATACACGCGTCATGGCCGCGGAACCAAAGGCATGATCGCGATTCAACAGAGTGAGCGCAACGGCAAGGTCGTTGCCGCCACGCTCGTTCATGCGGACGATGAGATCATGCTCATCACCGACAAGGGTGTGCTCGTGCGCACCCGTGTGGCCGAGATTCGCGAACTGGGTCGGGCGACGCAAGGCGTCACGCTGATCGGGCTCGACGAAGGCGCCAAACTCAGCGGGCTTCAACGCATCGTCGAAAACGACGCGAACGGCGAAGGTGAGCCGGACGCAGACGACACTTCCACATCTTCAACGGAGAATCCTCAGTGAAAAAACAACTCAAGCTCGCACTCCTGACCGCTGCCCTCGCCGGCTCGTCCATGGCCGCCATGGCCCAGGACAAGGCCACGCTGATCAAGCAGTTCATCGAGATCCAGCGCCCCGGCATCGAGTCGCTGGCACGCGGCCTGATCGAGCAATCGAGCGCCCCCATCGCGCAAGCCGGTTCGCAGTACCTGCAGACCCAGGTGCCCGAAGCCAAGCGCGAATCCGCCGCCAAGGCCGCCGACGCCGAGCTGAAGAAGTACTTCGACGACGCCTACCCGCTGGTGCGCGACAAGGCCGTGCAGATCGCCCCTGGCGCCCTCACGCCCATCCTCGAGCAGAACTTCAGCGAAGACGAACTCAAGCAGCTGCTGGCCTGGATCAACTCGCCCCTGAGCAAGAAGTACCAGGAACTGAACCCGAAGATGCAGACCGCTCTGACGGAAAAGCTGGTGACCGAAACCCGCGCAACCATCGAACCCAAGATGCGCGCACTCGACACCAACGTCGCCAAGGCCCTCGGTGCTCCGACCGACGGCGCAGCAGCTCCCGCCAAGGCGCCCGCCGCCAAGGCTCCCGCCAAGAAGTAAAGCAACGTGACCCAGCAGCAGACGCCGGCCGGCAAGCGCCCCTACAACTTTTCGGCCGGTCCGGCTGCCATGCCGGAGGCGGTGCTGCAACGCGCCGCTTCCGAGATGCTCGATTGGCAGGGCAGCGGCATGAGCGTGATGGAGATGAGCCATCGCGGCAAGGAATTCGGTGCCATCTGCACCCAGGCCGAAGCCGACATCCGCACGCTGCTGGCCATCCCCTCGCACTTTCACATCCTGTTCATGCAGGGTGGCGGCCTCGGCGAGAACGCCATCGTGCCGCTGAACCTGTCGCGCGGCGGCGTTGCCGACTTCGTCGTCACCGGCAGCTGGAGCGCCAAGTCGCACAAGGAAGCGCAGCGCTACTGCACCGCCCGCGTGGCGGCCAGCAACGCCGACAACCAGCACACACAGCTGCCCGATCCCGCCAGCTGGCAGCTGTCCGCCGATGCCTCGTACGTGCACGTGTGCAGCAACGAGACCATCAACGGCATCGAGTTCCAGCAACTGCCCGACCTGGCCGCGCTCGGCAGCAAGGCGCCGCTGGTCATCGATTTTTCTTCCCACGTCGCCTCGCGCAGCGTCGACTGGAGCCGCGTCGGCCTGGCCTTCGGCGGCGCCCAGAAGAACCTCGGCCCCGCCGGCCTGACCATCGTGGTCGTGCGCGACGACCTGCTGGGCCACGCGCTCGAGATCTGCCCGAGCGCGTTCAACTACAAGACCGTGGCCGACAACCACTCCATGTACAACACCCCGCCGACCTGGGGCATCTACATGGCAGGGCTCACGTTCCAGTGGCTGCTGCAGCAGACCGAAGGCGCGCTCACCGGCGTTGCCGCCATGGAGCAGCGCAATGTCGAGAAGGCGAAGCTGCTGTACGACTTCATCGACGGCTCCGACTTCTACGCCAACCGCATCGACGCCAACTGCCGTTCGCGCATGAACGTGCCGTTCTTCCTGGCAGACGAGGGGCGCAACGAGGCCTTCCTGGCCGGCGCGCGCGAAGCCGGGCTGCTGCAGCTCAAGGGCCACAAGTCGGTCGGAGGCATGCGCGCGAGCATCTACAACGCCATGCCGCTGGCAGGGGTGCAGGCCTTGGTGGCCTACATGAGAGAATTCGAGCGATCGCATGCGTAGGCGCATGCCCTGTTGCTCGCACCGATGACCGCCTCTGCCCCCACACCACCCACCACCCCCGACAATTCCGAAAGCCTGGCCGGTCTGCGCGTGCAGATCGACTCCCTCGACCAACGGCTGCTGAGCCTGCTCAATGAGCGCGCCCATGTGGCCGAACTGGTCGGCGAGGTCAAGAAGCGCGAAGGCACGCCCTTCTTCCGCCCCGACCGCGTCGCCGCGGTCATCGACAAGATGCAGAAAAGCAATGGCGGTCCGCTCAAGGACCTCCATGTCGCGGCCATCTGGCGCGAGATCATGTCGGCCTGCCTGGCACTCGAATCGCCCCAGCGCGTGGCCGTGCTCGGCCCCGAAGGCACCTTCTGCGAACAGGCCGCCATCGAGTACTTCGGCGGCGCCGCCGACCTGATCTACTGCGCCAGCTTCGACGAGGTGTTCCACGCCACCGCCGCAGGCAGCGCCCAGTACGGCGTGGTCGGCGTCGAGAACTCGACCGAGGGCGTGGTCACACGCTCGCTCGACCTGTTCCTGCACTCGCCCACCCATGTGGTCGGCGAAGTCAGCCTGCTGGTGCGCCACCACCTGATGCGCAGCAGCAACTCGCTCGAAGGCGTCGAGGCCGTGCTGGCCCATCCGCAGGCGCTGGCGCAGTGCCAGACCTGGCTGTCCAAGCACCTGCCCAACGCCGAGCGGCGCGCCGTGTCGAGCAACGCCGAAGGCGCGCGCCTAGCGGCCACCAACCCGGCCTGGGCCGCGCTGGCCGGCGAACGCGCCGCCACCCGCTTCGGCCTGCACATCGTGGCGCACGCCATCCAGGACGATTCGTACAACCGCACCCGCTTCTCGGTGATCTGCCTGCCGCAGACGCTGGCCATGCCGCCGGCCTCGGGCAAGGACTGCACGAGCCTGATCGTCTCGGTGCCCAACCGCCCCGGCGCGGTGCACGACCTGCTGGTGCCCCTGAAGGCCAACAACGTGTCGATGACGCGCTTCGAGTCGCGCCCCGCGCGCACCGGCCAGTGGGAGTACTACTTCTACATCGACCTCGACGGCCACCCCTCGCAGCCCAACGTGGCCGCGGCGCTGGCCGAACTGCGCGGCCTCTGCGCCTTCTACAAGGTGCTCGGCGCCTACCCGATCAAAGCCTGAGCCGAACGGACCGACGCGATGTTCGAGCAACTGGGATTGATCGGCTGCGGCCTCATGGGCGGCTCCTTTGCGCTCGCGCTCAAGCGCGCGAAGCTGGTGAAACGGGTGGTGGGCTACAGCAAGTCGCCCTCCACCACCGAGCGGGCGCGCCAGCTCGGCGTGATCGACGTGGCGGCGCCCTCGGCGCTGCTGGCGGTGTCGGGCGCCGACATCGTGCTGCTGGCCGTGCCGGTGGCCGCCTCGGAAGCCACCTTCAAGGCGATCCGCCACGGCATCTCGGCCGACACGCTGGTGATGGACGTGGGCTCGACCAAGGGCGACGTGATCGAGGCCGCGCGCAACGGCCTGCAAAAGCAGTTCGCCAGCTTCGTGCCGGCGCATCCGATCGCCGGCAAGGAAGTCTCCGGCATCGAGCATGCCGAAGCCTCGCTTTTCACCGGCCGCCAGGTCGTGCTGACCCCCGTCAAGACCACGCTGCGCTCCAACGTGCAGCGCGCCTCGCAGGTGTGGAGCGGCATCGGCGCCAACGTCGTCACCATGACGCACGAGGAGCACGACGCCGCCTTCGCCGCCGTGAGCCACCTGCCGCACCTGCTGGCCTTTGCGTACACCAACGCGCTCATCGGCCAGCCGCAGGGCGACCGCTTCCTGAGCCTCGCGGGACCGGGCTTTCGCGACTTCTCGCGCATCGCCGCCAGCGACCCCGTCATGTGGCGCGACGTGCTGCTCGCCAACCGCGAGCAGGTGCTGCGGCAGTCGCAGGCCTTCCGCAAGGCGCTCGACGACCTCGAGACGCTGATGACCGCCGGCGACCTGCAGGGCCTGGAGCAATCCATCGCCGCCGCCAGCAAGGCACGCGCCGCCTGGCGGCCGAATTCGAGCACCGACGCTCTGGCCCAGCAGGACAGCTGACATGTTCTCGACCGCCTTCCTCGACCTCCCGCCCCTCGCGGGCGCCGCCGGCACGGTCCGGCTGCCGGGCTCCAAGAGCATCTCCAACCGCGTGCTGCTGCTGGCGGCGCTCGCCAGCGGCACCACCACGATCCACGACCTGCTCGATTCCGACGACACGCGCGTGATGCTCGACGCCCTGCGCGCGCTGGGCTGCGGCATCGAGCCGGCCGGCGCCTCGCTGCGCATCACGGGCCTGGGCGGCCAGCTGCCGCCGTCGCTGGGCGCGACGCTGCTGCCGCTGTTCTTGGGCAATGCCGGCACCGCCATGCGTCCGCTGACGGCGGCGCTGTCGCTGCTCGGCGGCGAATTCGAGCTCAGCGGCGTGCCGCGCATGCACGAGCGCCCGATCGGCGACCTGGTCGACGCCCTCACGCAACTCGGCTGCCGCATCGACTACCTCGGCAACCCCGGCTACCCGCCGCTGCGCATCCACCCGGTGTCGCACGACGAACTGGCGCTGGGCGCGCCGATCCGCGTGCGCGGCGACGTGTCGAGCCAGTTCCTGACCGCCCTGCTGCTGGCGCTGCCGCTGGCGGCGGCCGACGACATCGTGATCGAGGTCGTCGGCGAGCTGATCTCCAAGCCCTACATCGAGATCACGCTGAACCTGCTGGCGCGCTTCGGCATCACGGTGCAGCGCGACGGCTGGGAGCGCTTCACCATCCCCGCCGGCAGCCGCTACAGCTCGCCGGGCGAGATCCACGTCGAGGCGGATGCGTCGTCTGCTAGCTATTTCATAGCACTTGGCGCCATTGCAACGGGCGTTTCGGGGCAGAACGGCATCCGCATCGAAGGCGTCGGCGCGGCCTCGATCCAGGGCGACATCCGCTTCATCGACGCCGCCCAACAGATGGGCGCGCGGGTCGACAGCGGCCCGAACTGGCTCCAAATCCGCCGCGGCGCCTGGCCCCTGAAGGCCATCGACCTCGACGCGAACCACATCCCCGACGCCGCCATGACGCTGGCCGTCATGGCGTTGTACGCCGACGGCCCCACCACGCTGCGCAACATCGCGAGCTGGCGCGTGAAGGAAACCGACCGCATCGACGCCATGGCGAACGAGCTGCAAAAGCTCGGCGCGACGGTCGAGGCCGGCCCCGACTTCATCCGCGTCCACCCGCTGCCCGCCGCCGACTGGCGGCCCGCCAGCATCCGCACCTACGACGACCACCGGGTCGCCATGTGCTTTTCGCTCGCGGCCTTCAACCCCGCCGGCGTGCCGGTGCGCATCCTCGAGCCGCATTGCGTCGCCAAGACCTTCCCCGACTACTTCGAGACCCTGTTCTCGGTGGCCGAGGCTGCCGACGTGCCCGTGATCTGCATCGACGGCCCGACCGCCTCGGGCAAGGGCACGCTGGCCGCCGAGGTGGGGCGCCTGCTGGGCTACCACTACCTCGATTCGGGGTCGCTGTACCGCGTGACCGGGCTTGCCGCGCGCCGTGCCGGCCTGGAGGCCAACGCCGCGAACGAAGCGCAGATCGCCGCCCTCGCCGCCGCCCTGCCCCTGCAGTTCACCGAGGGCAAGGTGCTGCTGGCCGGCGAAGACGTGAGCGACGACATCCGCACCGAAGCCGCCGGCATGGACGCCTCCCGCGTCTCCGCGCTGCCCGCCGTGCGCGAGGCGCTGCAAGACCTGCAGCACCGCTTTCGCCGCCTGCCCGGCCTGGTGGCCGACGGGCGCGACATGGGCACCGTGATCTTCCCCGACGCAGCGCTCAAGGTGTTCCTCACGGCGGGAGCCGCCCAGCGCGCCGAACGGCGGCATAAGCAGTTGATTTCAAAGGGTATTTCGACTACACTCGACAGTCTTCGCTCCGACTTGGAAGCACGTGACGCCCGGGACTCTTCCCGCAGCGTCGCCCCTCTGAAGCCGGCGCAGGACGCTCGCCACCTCGACAACTCCCAGCTGTCCATCGAACACTCGATCGACACGGTGTTGAACTGGTGGCAGCAGGTTCAACCGTTCAAGTCCGCTTGAGCGGATTGAAGTGCAGCCTTTCAAGTCCGCTTGAAAGGCTTGCGTCCCCCGGGTGTTCCGGGTGGCGTCTACCGCTCCAGCAGGCTCCTTCCGCGCGACAGCGCACCGGCCTGCTGGTTGTTCAACCAACCGGGCTCACGCCCACAACCTAACCGCCGTCTACAGACCTCCAGCAGCCGCACGCAATTTCGCAAGAGCGCCTGCCAACCCTGCCTGACGGAAGGAACCATAAATGTCTGAATCTTTTGCCGACCTATTCGAAGAGTCCCTGAAGCGTTCCGAAATGCGCAGCGGCGAGGTCATCACGGCCGAAGTCGTGCGCGTCGAACACAACCACGTCGTCGTCAACGCCGGTCTGAAGTCCGAAGCGTATGTGCCGATCGAAGAGTTCAAGAACGACAAGGGCGAACTCGAAGTCCAGGCCGGCGATTTCGTTTCCGTTGCCATCGGCAGCGTTGAAAACGGCTACGGCGACACCATCCTCTCGCGCGACACCGCCAAGCGTCTGGCTTCGTGGCTCGCCCTCGAGAAGGCCCTGGAATCGGGCGACTTCGTCACCGGCACCACCAGCGGCAAGGTCAAGGGCGGTCTCACCGTCCTGGTCAACGGCATCCGCGCATTCCTGCCGGGTTCGCTGATCGACACGCGTCCGATCAAGGACCTGACCCCGTACGAAAACAAGACCCTCGAATTCAAGGTCATCAAGCTCGATCGCAAGCGCAACAACGTCGTGCTGTCGCGCCGTGCCGTGGTCGAAGCCAGCATGGGCGAAGAACGCGCCAAGCTGATGGAAACCCTGAAGGAAGGCGCAGTCGTGCGCGGCGTGGTCAAGAACATCACCGAATACGGTGCGTTCGTGGACCTCGGCGGCATCGACGGCCTGCTGCACATCACCGACATGGCATGGCGCCGTGTCCGCCACCCGAGCGAAGTCGTTCAGGCCGGCCAGGAAATCACCGCCAAGATCCTCAAGTTCGACACCGAAAAGAACCGTGTCTCGCTGGGTCTGAAGCAAATGGGTGACGACCCGTGGATGGGCGTTTCGCGCCGCTACCCGCAATCGACCCGCCTGTTCGGCAAGGTCACGAACATTGCCGACTACGGCGCGTTCGTCGAACTCGAACCCGGCATCGAAGGCCTGGTGCACGTCTCCGAAATGGACTGGACCAACAAGAACATCGCTCCGAACAAGATCGTCTCGCTGGGCGACGAAGTCGAAGTCATGGTCCTGGAAATCGACGAAGACAAGCGCCGCATCAGCCTGGGCATGAAGCAGTGCAAGGCCAACCCGTGGCAAGAGTTCGCTCAGAACACGAAGCGTGGCGACCGCGTCAAGGGCCCGATCAAGTCGATCACCGACTTCGGCGTGTTCGTGGGTCTGGCTGCCGGCATCGACGGCCTGGTTCACCTGTCGGACCTCTCGTGGAACGAAACCGGCGAAACCGCCGTTCGCAACTACAAGAAGGGCCAGGAAGTCGAAGCGATCGTGCTGGCTGTCGACGTCGACCGCGAACGCATCTCGCTGGGCATCAAGCAGCTCGACAGCGATCCGTTCACCACGTTCACCACCGTGAACGACAAGGGCCAGATCGTGACCGGCAAGGTCAAGACCGTGGACGCCCGCGGCGCTGAAATCGACCTCGGCGAAGACATCATCGGCTACCTGCGTGCTTCGGAAATCTCGCGCGACCGCGTCGAAGATGCCCGCAACGTGCTCAAGGAAGGCGACGAAGTCACGGCCATCGTGGTGAATGTGGATCGCAAGACCCGCAACATCCAGCTGTCGATCAAGCAGAAGGACATGGTTGACGAACAAGGCGCCATGGCCAGCCTGAGCCAGCAGTCGGCACGCGAAAACGCGGGCACGACCAGCCTGGGCGCCCTGCTGCGCGCCAAGCTCGACAACAGCGACAACAAGTAAGCTGAGTCCGAAGACAGAGGCAGGCCCCCGGGGCCGCTCTGTCTTTTTTTTCGTCCACGTTTTTCGTTTATGTTTGGCCTATGACCCGCTCAGACCTCGTCGAAGAACTCGCAGCCCGTTTCGCGCAGCTCACGCACCGCGATGCCGAATACGCCGTCAAGACCATCCTGGACGCCATGAGCGACGCGCTGGTGCGTGGCCACCGCATCGAGATCCGTGGCTTCGGCAGCTTCTCGGTCAACCGCCGTCCGCCGCGCATCGGCCGCAACCCGCGTTCGGGCGAGAGCGTGCAGATTCCCGAGAAGCGCGTGCCGCACTTCAAGCCGGGCAAGGCGCTGCGCGAAGCCGTCGACGCGAAGACCGCTGAGCTCGATGCAGGCAAGGAAGCCGCCGGCCGCAAGGCCTGATGCAAATGAATGCAAACGTAGAATGCTCCCGGCAACGGGAACAGCTATGAAGTACCTCCTGTGGCTGCTCAAGGCAGCCATTTTTTTTACGCTCTTCGCCTTCGCGCTGAACAACCAGCACGACGCGACCGTCTACTTCTTCTTCGGAACCCACTGGCGCGCGCCGCTGGTGCTCGTCGTGCTCGCGGCCTTTGCCGGCGGGCTCGTGGTCGGCGCGCTGGGCATGCTGCCCGGCTGGTGGAAACACCGCGCCGCCGCGGCGCAAGTGCCTGCCACCACCGAAGCCCCCTCGCCCGCACCGCTGGCCACTGCGACCGCCTCCGCGGCAACGCCGTCCATCTCCGCCACCGACCTTCCCGCCGTACGTCAACATGGACTTTGATCCCAGCTGGCTGCTGATCGGCCTGCCCGTCGCCTTCGTGCTGGGTTGGCTCGCATCGCGCTTCGACATCCGCCAGCTCAAGCTCGAGAACCGGCAGGCGCCCAAGGCCTACTTTCGCGGCCTGAACTTCCTGCTCAACGAGCAGCAGGACCAGGCCATCGACGCCTTCATCGAGGCCGTGCAGAACGACCCCGACACGCAAGAGTTGCACTTCGCGCTCGGCAACCTGTTCCGCCGCCGCGGCGAGTACCAGCGCGCCGTGCGCGTGCATGAGCACCTGCTGGGCCGCGGCGACCTGAGCCGTGCCGACCGCGAACGCGCACAGCACGCGCTGGCGCAAGACTTCCTGCGCGCCGGCCTGCTCGATCGCGCCGAAGCGGCGCTGCAGAAGCTCGAAGGCACGCGCTACGAGAACGAGGCCCGGCTCGCGCTGCTGGCCATCTACGAACGCTCGCGCGAATGGGCGCAGGCCGCCGACGTGGCGCAGAAGCTCGACGAGTCCGACCAGGCCAGCTACAGCACGCGCCGCGCCCACCACCTGTGCGAGCAGGCCAACGAACGCGTCGCGGCCGGCGACCTGCAGGGCGCCGGCGACCTGCTCACGCAGGCCCGGGCCCTGGCGCCGCAGGCACCGCGCCCGGCCATCGACACCGCCACCTTGCAGCTGCGCAACGGCGAAGCCGCCGCGGCCTTCGACACGCTCGAAGGGCTCAGCGACACGGCGCCGCTGGCGCTGCCGCTGTACGCCGCAGCACTGCAGAAGGCGGCCGTGGCCGCGCAGCGCGAAGGCGAGGCGCTGGCATTGCTGCAACGACGCTATGCCGAGTCGCCGTCGATCGACGTGCTCGAAGCGATGATCGCGCTCGGCGGCACACCCGACGCCACGCCATCGGACACGCCCACCGAAGCCCCCACGCCGCGCGACAGCTACATCGCCCACCTCGCGCACCAGCCCTCGCTCGTCGCGGCGTCGCGCTGGCTGGCCGGCGAGCGCTTCGAGCACGAGCAGTTCCACCCGCAGGTGCAACGCGCGCTCGACCAGGCGACTCGCCCGCTCATGCGCTACCGCTGCGCGGCCTGCGGCTTCGAGGCGCACCAGTACTTCTGGCACTGCCCCGGCTGCCAGGCCTGGGACAGCTACCCGCCGCGGCGCGTGGAAGAACTCTGACCACGGTTCGGAACAATCGTCACACGGGGCCCTTGGCCCCGTTTTCACGTCAACTGCCGCGCGCGCCCTCTCGTTGAGCCGAAGCCGATATTCCTGTCGGCATAGCCATACCAACGATTGAAGAGGGAGTTTCACCATGTTCAAGAAAGTCATCGCCACGCTCGCCATGTGCTTCGCGGCCGTCTCGTTCGCCGCCGTCGACGCCAACAAGGGCAGCGCCGCCGACCTCGACGGCCTCAAGGGCGTCGGCCCGTCGCTGTCCAAGCGCATCCTCGACGCGCGCAAGGAAGGCGAGTTCAAGGACTGGCCCGACCTCATGCAGCGCGTGAAGGGCGTGAAGGAAAAGAGCGCGGCCAAGCTGTCGGCCGAGGGCCTGACGGTCAACGGCCAGAGCTTCAACGGCGCGGCGGCCCCGGCCAAGGCAGGCAAGGCCGCCAAGGTGGCCGAGGCGAAACCCGCCAAGCAGTGACCTCACCCTGAACCGAAGAAACCGCCCTCTAGGCGGTTTTTTCATGCCCGCAGCTGGTGCCGCATCGACACCACATGGCAGGGAAATGCCTCAGCGAATGGCCCGGAATTTGCACGTATGCTTTTCTTTCATTCAGCTTTGACTACATTCCGGAGCGCGTCCATGAATCACAAGTTCGGCATTGCCCTGGCGGGCCTCACCCTTGGCGCCGCCGCCTTCGCGCAAACCAAGTGGGACCTGCCCACCGCCTACCCCGCGACCAACTACCACACCGAGAACATCACGCAGTTCGCCAAGGACGTGGACGCGGCCACCGGCGGCAAGCTGAAGATCACGGTGCATGCCAACGCGTCGCTGTTCAAGGCACCCGAGATCAAGCGCGCCGTGCAAAGCGGCCAGGCCCAGGCCGGCGAGATCCTGCTGGCCAACTACGCCAACGAGAACCCGATCTACGCACTGGACGGCGTGCCCTTCCTGGCCACCACGTATCCCGCGGCCCGCAAGCTCTACGACGCCTCCAAGCCCGCGATGGACAAGCTGCTCGCCGCCCAGGGCATCAAGGTGCTGTTCGTGGTGCCGTGGGCGCCGCAGGGCATCTACACCAAGAAGGAGATCGGCTCGGTGGCCGACCTGCGCGGCATCAAGTGGCGCGCCTACAGCCCGGCCACCGCCAAGATCGCCGAGCTCATCGGCGCGCAGCCGGTGCAGATCCAGCAGGCTGAACTGAGCGCCGCCATGGCCACCGGCGTGATCGAGAGCTACATGAGCTCGGGCTCTACCGGCTACGACACCAAGACCTTCGAGCACATCAAGAACTTCTACGACACGCAGGCGTGGATTCCGAAGAACGCGATCCTGGTCAACGCCAAGGCCTTCGATGCACTCGACGCCGCCGGCAAGGCCGCCGTCACCAAGGCCGCGGCCGATGCCGAGGCACGCGGCTGGAAGGTCGCGCAGGAGAAGAACGACGAGTACAAGCGCCTGCTCGCCGAGCGCGGCATGAAGGTGCACAAGCCTTCGCCCAAGCTGGACACCGACATGCGCCAGGTCGGCGGCATCATGCAGGCCGACTGGCTCAAGGCTGCTGGTGCAGACGGTGCTTCCATCGTCGACACCTACAAGAAAAAGTAAGCCGTGCGCCGCTTCCTCGACCGCCTGTACGACGGTGCAGGCGCGCTGGGCGCTTTCTGCGTCTTCCTGATCTTCGTGCTGATGATCGTGGCCGGTGTGGGCCGCCAGATGAACTGGCACGTGAGCGGGCTCAATGACGCGGTGGCGTGGCTGTGCGCGGCGGCGGCCTTCTTCGCGATGGCGCATGCGTTCCGGCACGGCGACTTCGTGCGCGTCACGCTGCTGCTCGATGCCGTGCCGCCGAAGGTGCGCCGCGTGCTCGACGTGGCCTGCCTGCTGGTCGCCGCCGTGTCGGTCGCCTACCTGACCTACTGGGCCACCAGCTTCACCTACGAGAGCTACGAGTTCAAGGAGATGGCCACGGGCCTGCTCGTGATCCCGATCTGGATTCCGCAGTCGAGCTTCGTGATCGGCTGCTGGCTGCTCTTGATCGCCATGGTCGATGAACTCGTCGGCGTGGTGCGCGGCGAGAAGCCCAGCTACCAGCGCGCCGTCGAAGAGCGCCATGCTGCGGGCGACTTCTCTTCCGACGTCTGAACGACAACAACAAAAGACACCGATGCTCGAAACCCTTCTGATGGGCGCGCTGCTGCTCGGCATCATGCTGTTGCTGCTCGCCGGCGGCGTCTGGATCGCCATGACCCTGGCCATCGTCGGCTGGGTCGGCCAGGCCTTCTTCACCAACACGCTGCCCGGCAAGAACCTGTTCTCGGCCTTCTGGGAAAGCAATGCGAGCTGGGAGCTGGCGGCGCTGCCCCTGTTCATCTGGATGGGAGAGATCCTCTTCAGAACCAAGCTCAGCGAAGAGATGTTCGAGGGGCTGAGGCCGTGGCTCAACCGCGTGCCCGGCCGGCTCATGCACACCACCATCCTGGGCTGCGGCGTGTTCGGCTCGGTCTCGGGCTCCTCGGCCGCCACCTGCGCCACCATCGCCAAGGTGGCGCTGCCCGA
>NZ_JBWKRI010000011.1:0-238995 GCF_059419205.1 Variovorax sp. GW821-FHT06D12
TGCTTCCCGCAGCGAAATCAAGGAGGAGCCGAAGGCGGGGGACATTCGCGGAGGGAAGTACCCGGTGGCCTGTGCACACGCCCCGAACCACGGACCACCGAAATCCGTGGGCGATTCAACGCCGCACGCGCTCTCTTTCACTGCCAGAATCGACGCAAGCTTCGACGTCGAGCCTGACAGACAAGAAGAAGGAAAGAGAAGGACGCCATGCACCGAATCGTCGCCCAGGGCAGCAGCCTTGTCGCTGCCGGCTTGCTGGCCACCGCCGGTATCGCGGCCACGCCGGCCGCCGCGCCCGTTGCAGCCGTTGCACCAGCAGCCGCCCCCGCCAACCCCACCAATCCCGTCACCCACCTCGCCGAAGTGGAAACCGCCGTGCGCGCCTGGGCCGCCGCCTGGTCCGCGCGCGACGTGGAGCGCTACCTCGCGGCCTACGCGAGCGACTTCACCCCCGCGCGCGGCCAGACCCGCGAGCGCTGGGAGGCCGACCGGCGCGCCCGCATCACGGGCAAGTCGCGCATCAGCGTGGGCATCGAGGGGCTGGTGATCAGCGTCCAGGGCACCTCGGCCAGCGCGCAGTTCCGGCAGGTCTACAGCGCCGACGCGCTCACCGAGACCGACCGCAAGACCCTCGAGCTGCAGCGCGTGGGCACGCGCTGGCTGATCCGCAAGGAGAGCGCGGGCAACTGACGCGCACCCCCTTGTCCCTGTAAGGCAAATGGTTCACGAAGATGTCACCACTTGCAACGATGCTGCAGCCTTCGACCTCCGAAAGCTGTGGCCGCCATGTTCCCCACCAAGACCGAGAAGGCACGCGACGAACTCCAGGCCGGGCAGCGCACGCTCAGCCAGCGTGAGCGCGCCCTGCTGCTCATGGCCGACGGCCGGCGCTCGCTGACCGACTTCAGCCCGCTGTTCCCCAGCCGCGTCGAGGCCGAACAGGCGATCCACGGGCTGATGCAGCGCGGCTACCTGCAGGTCGCGCGCCCGGTCGCGCCGCCTCCCGCACCGGCCCCCACGCCCGTCCCCGCCGCCGAGCCGATCCAGGTCGCCACCTCGGCCGACAGCTTCGACGGCAAGCGCTCGCTGGCCACCACGCGCATGTTCCTGTTCGACATCTGCGAGCGCATGTTCGTGCGCCGCGACCCGCGCTTCGCCAACCAGATGCGCGACGCCCTGCGCGAGGCCCGCGACCGCGAGGCCATGCTGACCATCGCCGCGCTGATGCTCTCCGAGATCGAGAAGGCCGCCGGCCCCGAGCGCGCCGACTCGCTGCGCGAGCGCATCGACAAGCTGCTGCCGCCGGCCGAAACCGTGCACTGAGCCGCCAGCCCCGGCCCCGCGATCCACTACACTCGCCGGGTCAGGAGAGAGCCCCGCGCGACGGGGCCGCCGAAGGCGCAGGGGTTCCCCGAACGCTCAGGCAAAAGGACTGACAAGACGCCGGCAACCACCGGCGTTTCCTTGCTGGAGAGAGGCCGTGGCATTGCATGCGGCCCACCGAAGGAGCAAACCCCGATCGTGGGGCGAATCTCTCAGGTAAAGCGGACAGCAGGGGTGGCCCGTGGCGTTGCAGCCATGGATTTCGACTGCCCCTTTGGAGTGCCCCGTGGCTGCTTCCTCCGCTTCCGACGCCCAACTTCTCAAGACCCCGCTGTACGACCTCCACGTCGAGTTGGGCGCCCGCATGGTGCCCTTCGCCGGCTATTCGATGCCCGTGCAGTACCCCGCCGGCCTCATGGCCGAGCACAAGCACACGCGCGATGCGGCCGGCCTGTTCGACATCTCGCACATGGGCCAGCTGCGCCTGGTCGGCCCCGATGCCGCCGCCGCGTTCGAAACCCTGATGCCCGTCGACGTGGTCGATCTGCCCGCCGGCAAGCAGCGCTACGGCCTGCTGCTGAACGACGAGGGCGGCATCCTCGACGACCTGATGTTCTTCAACGAAGGCAACGGTTCGCTCTTCGTGATCGTGAACGGCGCCTGCAAGGTGGCCGACATCGCCCACATCCAGGCCAGGATCGGCGCGCGCTGCCAGGTGCAGCCCCTGCCCGACCACGCGCTGCTGGCACTGCAGGGCCCGCAGGCCGCCGTCACGCTGGCGCGCCTGTCGCCCGGCATCGAGCGCTTCGTGTTCATGACCGGCGGCGCGGTGCAGATCGGCGGCATCGCCGCCTTCGTCACCCGCAGCGGCTACACCGGCGAAGACGGCTTCGAGATTTCGGTGGCCGGCAAGGACGCCGACGCCCTCGCCCGCCTGCTGCTCGCACAGCCCGAGGTGAAGCCCGTCGGCCTGGGCGCGCGCAACTCGCTGCGGCTCGAAGCCGGCCTGTGCCTGTACGGCAACGACATCGACACCACCACCACCCCGGTCGAAGCCTCGCTCAACTGGGCCATCCAGAAGGTGCGCCGCGCGGGCGGTGCGCGCGAAGGCGGCTTCCCGGGCGCGGCCAAGGTGCTGGCCCAGCTGGCCGCCGTCGCCTCGGGCGCGGCCGGCCACACCGACCACAAGACGCTCACGCGCAAGCGCGTCGGCCTCGTGGCACTCGAACGCATCCCGGTGCGCGACGGCACGCTGCTGCAGTCGCTCGAAGGGCACGACATCGGCGCCGTCACCAGCGGCCTGCTCGGCCCCACGGCCGACCGCTGCGTGGCCATGGGCTACGTAGCCGCCGCCTTCGCCGAGCCCGGCACGCGCGTGCAGGCCATCGTGCGCGGCAAGCCGGTGCCGATGGAGGTCTCGACCATGCCTTTCGTGCCGACGCGCTACTACCGCGGCTGACCGCAACTCAACACCGCAGACCCGGCTAGGCTCTGCACCCCGATTCCATTTTTTCCACGAGGAGTTTTTTCATGAGCATCAAATACACCAAGGACCACGAATGGGTGGCGGCCGAAGGCGGCGCCGCCACCGTCGGCATCACCGTGCATGCGCAGGACGCGCTGGGCGACGTGGTGTTCGTCGACCTGCCTGAAGTGGGCAAGACCTTCGCGCAGGGCGAGGTCGCCGGTGTGGTCGAGTCGGTGAAGGCCGCCGCCGACGTGTTCATGCCCGTGTCGGGCGAGATCACCGAAGTGAACGAAGCGCTGCGCGCCGACCCGTCGCTGGCCAACAGCGACCCGCTGGCCGCCGGCTGGTTCTTCAAGGTCAAGCTGAGCGAGCCCGCGCAGCTCGACGCCCTGCTCGACGCCGCCAGCTACGACAAGTTCGCCGCCGAATCCTGATCCGCTGAACAGCAGCTTCCTCGCACCTTCGTTCCTTCTCCCCCGAGCCTTCACCGCCATGCCGATTCCCGCCCTTCCCTCTTTGCAAGAACTAGAGAACGCCGAAGAATTCCTCGCCCGCCACATCGGCATCGATGCGGCGGACGAGGCGCGCATGCTGCCGGTGATCGGCTCGGAAACGCGCGCGGAGCTCATCGACGGCATCGTGCCGGCGGCCATCCGCCGCGCCCGGCCGATGCGCCTGCCCGCGCCCGTCACCGAGGCCGACGCGCTGGCCGAGCTGAAGACGCTGGCGTCGAAGAACAAGGTGTTCAAGAGCTTCATCGGCCAGGGCTACTACGGCACGCACACGCCGGGCGTGATCCTGCGCAACATCCTGGAGAACCCCGCCTGGTACACCGCCTACACGCCCTACCAGGCCGAGATCTCGCAGGGCCGCATGGAAGCCCTGCTCAACTTCCAGACGATGGTGTGCGACCTCACGGGCATGGCCATCGCCAACGCCTCGATGCTCGACGAGGCCACGGCCGCCGCCGAGGCCATGACGCTCGCCAAGCGCAGCGTGAAGAGCAAGAGCAACGTCTTCCTCGTGTCGGGCGACTGCCACCCGCAGACCATCGAAGTCATCAAGACGCGCGCCGCGCCGCTGGGCATCGAGGTGAAGGTGAGCACCGTGTCGGAAACACTGCCGCACCTGATGGTGAGCGGCGAGTTCTTCGGCGTGCTCGCGCAGTACCCCGCCACCACCGGCCACGTGCACGATCTGCGCCCGCTCGCGGGCCACGCGCACCAGTGCGACGCCGCCTTCATCGTCGCGGCCGACCTGCTGGCGCTGACGCTGCTGGTCGCCCCCGGCGAGTTCGACGCCGACATCGTCTGCGGCACCACGCAGCGCTTCGGCATGCCGCTGTGCAACGGCGGCCCGCACGCCGCCTACCTGGCCTGCCGCGATTCGTTCAAGCGCTCGCTGCCCGGCCGCCTCGTCGGCGTGAGCGTCGATACGCACGGCCAGCCCGCCTACCGCCTTGCGCTGCAGACGCGCGAGCAGCACATCCGCCGCGAGAAGGCCACCTCGAACATCTGCACCGCGCAGGTGCTGCCGGCCGTGGTCGCCAGCATGTACGCCGTGTACCACGGCCCCGACGGCCTGACGCGCATCGCACAGCGCGTGGCCGTGCTCACCGCCATCCTCGCCAAGGGCCTGTCGCAGATGGGCCGCGAGCCGGTGAACACCACCGCCTTCGATTCGCTGACGATCCGCACCGGCGACGACACGGCCGCGATCATCGAGCGCGCACAGGCCGGCGGCGTCAACCTGCGCCAGCGCCTGCAGCAGCACCTGGGCATCTCGCTCGATGAAACCACGACGCGCGCCGACATCGAAACCCTGTGGGCCCTGTTCGTGCCCGCCGGCACCGCGATGCCGCGCTTCGACGAGCTGGCCGCCAACACCACGCCGCTGATTCCCGAAGACCTGCGCCGCACCAGCGCCTTCCTCACGCACCCGGTGTTCAACACCCACAAGAGCGAAACGGCGATGCTGCGCTACATCCGCAGCCTGTCGGACAAGGACCTCGCGCTCGACCGCAGCATGATCCCGCTGGGCAGCTGCACCATGAAGCTCAACGCGACCAGCGAGATGATCCCCATCACCTGGCCCGAGTTCGCCAACATCCACCCCTTCGCGCCCGCCGACCAGCTGCAGGGCTACGCCCAGCTCGACGCGCAGCTGCGCGCCTGGCTGTGCGAGGCCACCGGCTACGCGGGCATCAGCCTGCAGCCCAACGCGGGCTCGCAGGGCGAGTACGCGGGCCTGCTGGCCATCAAGTCCTTCCATGAAGCCAAGGGCCAGGGCCACCGCAACATCTGCCTGATTCCCTCCTCGGCGCACGGCACCAACCCGGCCAGCGCCCAGATGGTGGGCCTGCAGGTGGTGGTGACGGCCTGCGACGCGCAAGGCAACGTCGACATGGACGACCTCAAGCGCGCCTGCGAGAAGCACAGCGCCCACCTGGCCGCCGTGATGATCACTTACCCCAGCACGCACGGCGTGTTCGAGACCCGCGTGAAGGAGCTGTGCGAGCTCGTGCATGAACACGGTGGCCGCGTGTACGTCGACGGCGCCAACATGAACGCGCTGGTCGGCGTGGCCGCGCCGGGCGAGTTCGGCGGCGACGTGAGCCACCTGAACCTGCACAAGACCTTCTGCATCCCGCACGGCGGCGGCGGCCCGGGCGTCGGCCCGGTCTGCGTGGTCGAAGACCTCGTGCCCTACCTGCCGGGCCACGCCACGGCCGGCGTGCCCTCGAACGGCGTGGGCGCCGTGTCGGCCGCGCCGCTGGGCAATGCGGCCGTGCTGCCGATCAGCTGGATGTACTGCCGCATGATGGGCGCCAAGGGCCTGCAGGCCGCCACCGAAACGGCCATCCTCAGCGCCAACTACATCAGCGCCCGCCTGAAGGACCACTACCCCACGCTGTACGCGAGCCCCAACGGCCACGTCGCGCACGAGTGCATCCTCGACCTGCGTCCGCTCAAGGACACCAGCGGCGTCACCGCCGAAGACGTGGCCAAGCGCCTCATCGACTACGGCTTCCACGCGCCCACGCTGAGCTTCCCCGTGCCCGGCACGCTGATGGTGGAGCCCACCGAAAGCGAACCGCTGGCCGAGCTCGACCGTTTCGTCGACGCGATGATCGCCATCCGCGGCGAGATCCGCCGCGTGGAAGAAGGCGTCTGGTCGAAGGACGACAACCCGCTCAAGCACGCGCCGCACACCGCCGCCAGCCTGCTCGGCACGGAGTGGAGCCACCCCTACTCGCGCGAACTCGGCGCGTTCCCGCTGGCCGAACTCAAGCAGGCCAAGTACTGGCCGCCGATCGGGCGCGTCGACAACGTCTACGGCGACCGCAACCTGTTCTGCAGCTGCGTGCCGGTGGGCGAGTACCAGGAAACCGAAGAGGCCTGACGAAGGCGCGGCGGCGCAAGCCGCCCGCGTTCAGCCTTCGCGCCGGTACATCGCCCACTTCACGGTGAGCAGGTCCGCGGCGATCTTCGCGGCGTTCACGCCCGCGTAGGTTTCGGACGGATCGAACGCGAAGGCCGCCTGGTAGCGCTTGATGTGCGCGTAGTCCCGATCGAAGGTCATCGGGCCCATGAGTTCGGTCGGGTCGGTGCCGGCGGGAAGCGCCAGGAATTTCCCGGGGTCGGTGGTGCTCTGGTAAAGATCGACGCTCATCAGGTTCATGGCTTGCCCTCGAAGTCGTAGGCGCAAATCATCTCGACCCTTCGCGCCGCATGCAATCGGCCCGCGCCTACAGGGCGTGCAGGCGGGGCGCTGTCAGTGCATCACGCCTCAGGGCTGCTTCTTCTTCGCGATCTCGCCGGTGGCGATCTGCGCGCGCAGCCCGCGCAGGCTGGCCTTCATCTTGCGCTCGTTCTCGGGCCCCATGCGCACCAGGATCTTCTGGCCGGCCGAGAGCGATTCGAGCTTCGGGTCGGCGTATTCGTAGCGCACCCAGGGCCGCTGCGAGGGGATGTCGCCCTTCACCTCGACCAGCTTCACCTGCACCGGCCCCGTGGGCTCGGGCGCCTGCAGCAGGTGGTCGATCACGGCGATGAAGCGGTCGTTGAAGTAGCGGCCCGGATAGCCCAGCTCTTCGTACGCCTGCTGGAACAGCGGGTACAGCCGCGCATACACCGCCGCGGCCTTGGCCGGATCGACAGCCCCGGCCAGCATCACGATGCCGTTGTAGCGCGCGGAGTTGTTCGCCGCGATGGTCTGCACGCCGCCCTGCTGCGGCCCGTCGGTGATGAAGCGCTGCGGCGCGGGCTGCACCGGCCACTTGCTGGCGGGTGCCTGCTCGCGCGGCAGGTTGTCGACCGTGGCGACGAAGCGCCGCACCACGCCGTCGGACTGCAGGTAGGCCGCCACGGCCTTGCCGCCCAGCAGCTCGGTGAGCGCCTTCATCACGCGCGCATCGGAACTGGCCAGTGCGGGCAACGCGGCATCGGGCGGGGCCAGCGCCTCGACCGGGTTCTGCGGGCCCTTCGGCTCTTCCACCTTGGGCGGCTCGGGGGGCGCGTCGTTCGGGGCGACGGCCACGGGCGCGGTCGGCAGCGGCGCCAGTTGCTGCTGCTGGTACCAGCGCCAGCCGAAATACGCCGCCACCAGCACGACCAGCGCCAGGCCGACGATGGTGCCCATCGGCGCTTCCTTGCGGGGTCGGAATTCGGGGGTGTCGCGGGGGGAGTCGGCGTCGGACATGGGCGGTTTCCTTTTGCGGGATGGCAGTGGGGAGACGAAAGGCAATGGTGCACCAGGATGGCCTGCACGGCCCGCACGATCGCCACGTTCTCGTAACCCCCTGTGACGCCCCACCCGCGCCGAAGTTCAGTCGCCCAGCCCGTCACGCGCCGCCAATGCGCACCACATGCGCCTCGCGCGGATCGACGCGGCCCGCGTGCAGGTCGGCGATCACGGCCTGCGCATGCGCGAAGCCGCGGCCCTGCGCCAGCGTCATCCAGCGGTTGCCCGGCCGGCTCAGCTCGGCGATGAAGCGGCCCTGCGCGTCGTTGAAGCGGCGGTTGACCTCCTGCGGGCCCCAATCGGCATTGCGCTTGCGGATCTGCACGGGCGCGAAGTAGAGCTTGGGCGTGGGGCCGGGCAGCGCGCTGGTGTCGCCCAGGAATTCGGTCTTCTGCGCCGAGCCCGCATAGCAGTCGTACACCAGCGCGTCGCCGAAGTGGCGGTGCACGGTGGCGCGCAGGTCGTCGTGGCCCGCGAAGTCGACGTACAGCGTGGGCACGTCGGCCGCGAGCGTGGCGATCTCGCCGTAGGCCACCGTGCGGTCGTAGCAGCCCAGCGCCTCGACGAAGGCGCGGTTGCCTTCCGAGGTGGCGGCGATCAGCTGCAGGCCCTCGCGGCGGCCGAGGCAGAAGGCCGTGCCGAACGCCGTCTTGCTCGATGCGCTCGACACCACCACCTGCGTCGCGCCGAAGAAGGCGTTGTCTTCGAGAAAGTCGGCCAGCATGAACGAGGTGATGAACAGCGGGCGCACCAGCATCTGGTAGTCCTCCAGCGCGGCGACGTAGCCCGCGTCGTGGCTGCAGCGCATGTACTGGTTGTAGGCCGACACCAGTTCGCTGCGGTGCGCCGCGCCGTCGTAGAAGCCGCGCGGTGTCACGCGCACCGGCTGCATGCGCAGGTGGCTCGCAATGGGAAAGTAGCCGTAGAAGCGCTCGCCCACCGCCACGCCTTCCACGTTCGATGCCACCACGTCGGCAAAGCCCCAGGCCGGCATGTGGCCCCAGTCGGCATCGCCGGTGGGGAAGAACTGCCAGTACTTCATCACCGCATCGCCGAAGGCCGCGTAGGTGATGTTGTTGGTGGTGAGCGAGAAGCGCTCGATCTGCATCAGCACCTCGCCCGGCTGCAGGCTGCCGGCGTCTTCCGAAGTGACGATGCGGGTGGTTCCGAGTGCGTTCTTGCGCGTTTCGAGGCGGGTTAAAGTGAATGCGTTGTTCATTCGCAAACTGTAGGACGGCCCGCTTCGCCGCGGGTTCGGAAACCCGGTCCATGCCCGCCGCACCCCGCTCCAAGCCCCTGAAACGCCCCACGCAGGCGCGCGGCAAGTTCACCGTGCAGGCCATCTACGACGCCTTTGTTCGGATTTGGCGCACACAGGGCTGGGAGGGCGTGACCACGCGCGCCGTGGCGCTCGAAACCGGCATCGCGATCGGCACCTTCTACGACTACTTTCCCGACAAGGAAGCCCTGCTCTCGGGCTATGTGCGCCACTGCGTCGAGGCGCTGCTCGCGCGGCTCGACGCGGACGTGATCGCGCCACCCGACATCGACTGGCGCGAACGCACGCAGCGCCTCGTGCGCCTCACCTGCGACACGCGCATCGACGGCTTGCCCGCCTTCGACCACGAAATGCTGATGCTCGAGCACCGCGTGGCCGAGCCCAAGCACCACCGGCGCGTGTACGACGAACTGCTCGCACGCTGGACGCAGGCCTTCACCGCCTGCCGCGACCTGCAGCCGCCGCCCTCGCCCGCCACCGTGCAGGCGCTGCTGACCGCGGCCTGGGGCGGGCGCCGCTACCGGCTGCTGGTGCAGCCCGACGACGCGGCGGGGGATGCCTGGATCGACGAGATGGAAGCGATGGTCAGGGCGCGGCTGTTGGCGCGCTGAGCGCCTGCAGCCACGCCAGCGTGCCCTGCAGCTCGGCCGGGCGGATCTCGTGCGCGCCCGGGAAGTCCGAACCCGACAGCGCCAGCGGCAACCCGCGCGCCAGCTCGCGCGTGGCCTGTGCGGCGCTCGGCGGAATCACGTTGTCGGCGCTGCCGTGGCTCACCCACAGCGCCTTGCCCGCGAAGGCCTCGGGCGGCGCGATGTGCGGCACCACCTCGGGCAGCAGCCGGCTGTGCCACACCAGCGCGGCGCGCAGCTTCTCGGGCTGCGTGAGCAGCAGCGACAGCGACATGATCCCGCCCTGGCTGAAGCCGCCGACCACCACGCGCTCGGGCGGGATGCCCAGCTGCTGCGACGCCGACGTGACCATCTCGCCGATGAGGAAGCGGCTTTCGCGCTCCTGTTCTTCGTCGATGCGGCGCCCGCCGTCGGCCAGCACCTGGAACTCGAACCACGCGTAGGAACCGGGCGACAGCACATACGGCGCGCGCAGGCTCAGCACGTGGAACTGCGGCGGCATCATGCGCGCCAGGCCGAACAGGTCCTGCTCGTTGCTGCCCACGCCGTGCATCAGCACGAGCAGCCAGGGTTCAGGGCCGCCCGAGGGTGCGGGGTGGTGCAGGAACTGCAGGGGCAGATGGAGCGATGTCATGGGGCGGAAGGGTTTCGAAAAAATGACGGACGAATGGCGCGGCTCAGCGAAAGCCCTTGGCCAGCGCCCGCGTGACCTCGGCCGAGGACACCTCGCGGCAGCCGGTGGCGTTCTGCCCCGACCACAGCGGAGAAAAATCGCCGCTGCCCTGCGCCTCGGCCTTGGCGCGCAGCGGCGCGATGCCCGAGGTGGCGAGCGGAAATTCCGGCGCCGGACCGATGGACCCCAGCTCGCGCATCACGCGGTTGACGATGCCGCGCGCCGGCCGGCCGGTGAACAGGTTGGTGAGCGCCGTGTGGCGCGCGGCCTCGCTCTTCAGCGCCGCGCGGTGCAGCGCGCTGGTCATGGCCTCGGGCGTCAGCAGGTAGGCCGTGCCGACCTGCACGCCGGCCGCGCCCAGCGCCATGGCCGCGGCCACCCCGTCGGCATCCGCGATGCCGCCGGCGGCGATCACCGGCACCTTCAGCGCACGCACCAGCTGCGGCAGCAGCGCGAAGGTGCCGAGCTGCTTCGTGAGGTCGTGCGACAGGAAGTGGCCGCGGTGCCCGCCGGCCTCCAGCCCCTGCGCGATGACCGCGTCGACGCCCTTCGCCTCGAGCCACAGCGCCTCGTCGACGGTGGTGGCCGAAACCAGCACCTTCGCGCCCCAGCCGCGCACCTTGGCCAGCAGCGGCTCGGGCGGCAGCCCGAAATGGAAGCTCACCACCGGCGGCTTGAACTCGGCCAGCAGGTCGGCCACCTCGGCGCTGAAGGGGTTGCGCCCGGGGCCGGTCGGGATGCCCGCGGGGTCGATGCCGAACTCGGCGTAGTACGGCCCCAGCGCAGCGCGCCAGGCAGCCTCGCGTGCCTCGTCCGGCGTGGGCGGTGTGTGGGCGAAGAAATTGACGTTGAAGGGCTTGTCGGTGCCCGCGCGGATCGCCGCGAGTTCGCTGCGCATCGCGTCGGGGCCGAGCATCGCGCACGGCAGCGACCCCAGCGCGCCCTCGTTGCACACCGCGATCGCCATCGCGCTGGCCTGCGCGCCGGCCATCGGCGCCTGGATCAATGGAAGTTCGGTGCCGAGGATCTGTTGCAACGTCGTCATTCGGGGTGCGCTCCTGTGTCCGTGTGTCGAATGCACGGCATTGTCCGGCCAAGCCGTTGAGCGCGGCGCCCGCGGGGTCATCGCGGGCGCAGCCGCCCGCTGGCTCAGCGCGCCTTGCCGAAGTCCTTCAGCTTGAAATCGGTGTCGTCCTGGTAGCCGTACAGGCGGCACACCGCGCGGAAGTCGTCCACCGCAAAGCCGGCCCAGGTGTAGTTGCGGGCGCGGCGGCCCGTCTGGCGGTTCTGCACGTCGAAGGACAGCGAGGCCTTCGGCTCCGGCAGGTTGATCGTCTTGTGCAGGCTGGGCACGAACTTGAAATCTTGCGTCTCGAAGCGCTTGGAGGCACCGAGTGCCGTGCGCACGACGATGGCCTCGGGCGTGAACTCGTAGCGCGACACGAACAGGTAGTCGCGCCGCACCGCGACGATGACCACGAGCGCCAGCAGCAGCGTCACCGCATAGAACAGCGGCGTGTTGATCGTGCGGTCGACCAGGAAGCGGTAGGCGTAGTTGAACACCAGCGAGGTCAGGCCGACCATCAGCACCAGCTGCCCGAGCTGCATCAGCAGCCACTTGGCCTTGTTCGAGACGGAAACGATCACGGCCGCTTCACTCCTCGCTGGTCCACTCCACCTGCACGCCCAGGCTGCGCAGGTTTTCCACGAAGCGCGGATGCGCGCGCCGGATCGGCGTGGCGTTGCGGATCTCGGACTTGCCCTCGATGCTCGCGGCCACCATGAACAGCGCGATCGCCACGCGGATGATGTAGGGGCTCTCGACCACCGCCGGCGTGAGCGCGTGGCCGCCGAAGGTGATGAGCCGGTGCGGGTCGGACGAGAACACGTGCGCGCCGAACTTCGACAGCTCGCCGGTCCAGCCCAGCGCACCGTCGTACACCTTGTTCCAGAACATCGCGTTGCCCTGCGCGCGCACGCCCAGCGCAATGAAGATCGGCAGCAGGTCGACCGGGAAGTACGGCCACGGCGCGGCCTCCACCTTGGTGAGCACGTTGCTGGTGAACGGCGTCTGCACCTTCAGCGGGCCGCTGCGGATGGCGCGCGACCAGCCGTCGGCATGCTCGATCTGCACGCCGAACTTGGCAAAGGTGCGGTCGATGAGCGGAAAGTTGCCCGGCGCGCTGTTGCGCACCACGACGTCGCCGCCGGTGATCGCGCCCAGCGCCAGGAAGGTGGTGATCTCGTGGAAGTCTTCGTCGAAGCGGAACTCGCCGCCGCCCAGCGCGCCGCCGCCATGCACCGTGAGCCGCGAGGTGCCCATGCCCTCGATGCGCACGCCGATCATGGCCATGAAGCGGCAGAACTCCTGCACGTGCGGCTCCGAGGCCGCGTTGGTGAGCGTCGAGGTGCCGCCCGCGGCGGCCGCGCACAGCACGAAGTTCTCGGTGGTCGTCACCGAGGCGTAGTCGAGCCAGTGGTCGGTGGGCGTGAGGCGGCCGGGGGCGTACACCAGCAGCGAGCCCTCGGTGCGCTCCACCTGGCCGCCGAAGCGCTGGAACACCTCCACGTGCGGATCGATCTCGCGCACGCCCAGCGTGCAGCCCTTGACGTTGTCTTCCAGCCGCGCCACGCCGAAGCGCGCCAGCAGCGGCGGCACCAGCATGATCGACGAGCGCATTTCCTCGGGCAGGCGGTGGAGCGCCGCATCGAAGGTGGTGGCGCGGTGGTGCAGTTCGAGCGTGCCGCTCTCGTGGTCCATGCGGACCTCGCTGCCCAGCGTGCGGAAGATGTCGAGGATCTTGCGCACGTCGGTGATGTCGGGCACCCCGTGCAGCCGCAGCGGTTCGCCGGTGAGCAAGGTGGCGCACAGCACCGGCAGCACCGCGTTCTTGTTGGCGGAGGGAATGATGCGGCCGCGAAGGGGCGTACCGCCGTGCACGATGAGGTTGGACATGAAAGGGGGCGAACAGAGGGGCGAAGGCACGAACTGTTCGCGCCGGACGGCGGAACTTTACCGTTGGAAACGACGGGTTTCCGGGGGCTCAGTTGTAAGAATTTGGAAACGCCCGCGGCGCGCCGGTGCGGCCGCGGTGTTTGCCTGGGAGGCCCGTCAGGCCTTGCGCTGGAAACCTGGCGCCTGGTCGACTTCGGTCGGCTTGTAGATCTTGTGCGCTGCCGTCGCGCTGCCCGCGTCGGCCACCACCAGCAGGCGCCACAGCGGCTCGCGCACGGCGCACAGGCTTTCGTCGGGCGTGAGCGCGAAGGTCGGCAGCGCCGGGGCGGTGCCCTTCACGACCACCTTGAGCAGCATCGCGCCCTTGGCGTTCGACACCTCGATGTCGTAGCCCAGCGCCTTGCTGGTGACGTCTTCCGCGTTGTAGCCGTAGCCCTTGAAGTGGCCCATGACATAGGCCATGGCGGCGGCCTGCACGGCGTCCGTCGTGGTCGGGCCGGCCGGGGCCGCGTCGGCGTCGTCGGCCGCCGGCACGCCGCCACGGGCCTTCGCGGCCGTGATGTCGGCCTCGGTCGGCACCCAGCCGCGCGCACCGCGCACCAGCACGGCGAGCTGTTGTTCGGGCTCCCAGCTCGCGACGTGCCATTCGGCGTCGTCGCGCACGCGGGTCGACACCTTGGCGCTCTTGTTGCTCTCGAGCTCGGCGATGGCGACGCGGTTGGTCTGCAGCACGGCGCGGAAGCCCTGGCCGGCGTCGAAGGTGCGCTTGAGCAGGGCCAGGCGGTCCTTGGCGCGCTGCGCCTGCTGGGCGCTGCGCACGCCGCCGCCGGGGCGGCGCTGGGCGTCGAGCGATTCCAGGTAGAACCAGCGGCCACCGGCCGCCACGCTCACGTACTCGCCCCAGATGGTGGCGATGACGTTGTCGCCGGTGGCGAGCCAGGCGTGCTCGAACGGCTTGTCGCGTGCGTCGAACACCCCCATCTTGGCGACGATTTCGACCGGCGTGAGGCGCGGTCCGGAGAGCCGCATCTCATCGATGGCGGCGAGCACGGAGGGGTCGACTTCCTTGTCCATTCAGCGGAATTCTGGCGAGTTGGGAGGGGGTGGGAGTATGCCGCATCGGCCGTCGCTCCCCGGTGCCCGGCGCCGCGCCGCGTGTACCCTCCGTGCCTTGAAAGCCCCCGCATGCACGACCTGCTGACCTCCTATTTCTGGCACGGCGACACGCTGCGCAGCCGCAGCGTGAGCGGCATCGTGCACGCGGCCCTGCTCGACGTGCCCGAGCCCCCGGCGCGCCTCGTGGCCGACTGGCAGCGGGAGATCGCCACGAACGTGCCGCTCGAACCCGGCGATGTCGAGCCCATGCCGCTGGCCCGCGCACGCACGCGCTGGCCCGACTACGCGCAGTGCGTGCAGGCGATGTCCGGCTGGCTCGGCACGCTCGGCCTGCCCGCCTCGCTGCTGCCCGCCAGCGACGTCGCCCTGATGGCCTGCCGCGGCGCCCGCTACCACCACGACGGCGCACAGTACGGCGGCGCGGCCTTCTGCAATCTCTTTCTCAGCGAAGACAAGGGCCTGGACGTGCATTTCCCCGTCACGGGCCATCGCATCGCGCTCACGCGGGGCACGGCCCTGCTGTTCGACACGGGCCAGCCCCACGCGGTCGTGCCGCGCGGCAGCGACCACGGCTTCGATGCAGCCGATTTCCCGTCTTCGATCGATCGCACGCAGCTGTTCCTGACCTGGGAGCTGTCGATCGAAGACGCGCAGGTGGCACGCCTGCTGGGCGTCGGCTTCGATGTCGATCCGCTCACCGCGTCGCGGCTCGATGAAGAACAGGTGCGGGTGAACGGCGAACCGGCACAGGTCTGCGCGAACTCCGGCCGCTGGCTCAGCGGCACGTAGCGAACGAACGATCAATCACCCTGGCGGTAGTGAGTCCCCGGCCGCGCCGCCGAATCGATGATGTCCCGCCACGACTTTCCCGCGCTGCGCAGTTGCTCGATCGACGGGCCCAGCGTGTTGCCGTAGCGGCTGTGCGACCTGGCTTCGAGGGCCTGCAGCTCGTGCGAGGGCGTCAGCGCGCGGTAATGCAGCTTGAGATCGTCCCGCTGCGCGAAGATCCAGCGCGCCACCTGTTCTTCACTCACACCGTCGGCCAGCATCCGCGCAGCGGCAGGCCCCAGCTCGGCCACGGCCGCTTCGTAGGTCTTGCGTACGTTGAGGTCTGCCATGCGGACTCTGGAGTGGATGTGACGGGCGATTCGGCCCATTGTGCATACGACGAGGGCGCTACAGTGGCTGTCCCCTCATCTCTTTTCGTGCATGCCCGGAGCCCCGACGATGCGCCACCTCTTCAATGTGTTCGGCCGCACCCTGCGCGTCGAAATGACCGACGCCCGCTGGCGCAGCCACTGGGTCGGTGCCGACGGAAAACTGGGCCTCGCCCAGCTCGCGATTCCGCCGGACGTGGCGCCGGCCGACCTGGCGCAGTACCTCTACGACATCTACCACGAGAACGCGACGCCGACGAACGGCGATGTCTTCGAGATCGGGGCGAAGTGAGCCCGGCGCGGCTATCGCTGCGCGGCCTTCGATGACGCGCGCAACATCAGCCAGGCCACGCCGCCGAACGCCAGCACGAACACCAACAGCGGCCCCACCTCCCGGGCCCTGAAGCCCTCGCTCACGAGGTTGCCAAGCAAGGTCCACGGCACCAGCGGAAACGCGAGCAGCACCACCACCGCAGGCACATGCGCGTGCAGCGGAAAAAGAACCAGCGCAAGGCCGGTCGACAGCAGGCTCGCCACCAGGTACGCGAGCAGAAGCTTGAACACCACTTTCATGCGGCGATTCTGACCGCCTCCTTGCCCAAGCCGGGGTGACAGATGACACGGCAATCTGCTACACCTCGCGGTACCCACCCGTCCCCCTGCGCAAGGAGATCCGACCGATGGCCCCAGCCAAGAAGCGCGTCGCCGCGAAGAAGCAAACGCCCGCTGATACGAAAGTCCCCAGGATGCCGCACGGGGTGCTGACGCCGGCGCTGTCGTCCGGCAGCGTGCGGCTCCATGTGACCGGGCAGATCAAGCTGCTCAACAGCTGGGTCGACCTCCCGCCCGAGATGGCCGCCGCGATGGTGGCGCAGTCGGCCCACGCCGATGCGCCCGCCGCGGGCCACCTGCCGGGCGAAGCCTCCCCCGCCCTCACCGCCGCGCTTGCCGGCACGGCCGACGCGCTGTGCACGCGGCTCTCGCCGGTGTCGACCTTCGGGCTCGCGCAATTGCAGCGCCTGCCGATGGACGTCGAGACCTCGATGGACCCGCGCCTCCAACTGGCGGTGATGAACCGCCGCGCGGGCAAGCAGAGCATGCCCATCTCGTCCGCCGATGGCGATTCGGTGCCGGTGGTGGCGCGCGTGACCAGCCATGCCGAGTGGGCCGACATTCCCGACGTCGATGCGGGTTCCGACATCGGCACCGCCGACGACGGCACGGTGCTCGTCACGGGCCGCATTCCGCTGGGCAAGGCCGAGGCGATCCGCCAGCATCCGGCCGTGCTCAGCATGAAGGCCTCGCAGCCGGTGCTGCCGGCGCTGAACAACACCATCGCGTCGATGGGCGTGCAGGCCGACAACCCCGCGCTCGCCGGCACGGCGGGCGGCGCCGGCGTGGTGATCGGCGTGGTCGATTCGGGCGGCGACTTCGCGCACCAGAACTTCCTGAAGGCCAACGGCAAGACGCGCCTGCTGGCGCTGTGGCAGCAGGGCGCGCCGGCCAAGGCCAACAGCCCCTACGGCTACGGCCGGCTCTTCGAGGCGGCCGACATCGACAAGGCGCTGAAGAAGGCCGACCCGTACAAGGCGCTGGGCTACGACCCCGGCGCGGGCATGCCGGGCAGCCCGGGTTCGCACGGCACGCATGTGATGGACATCGCCGGCGGCAACGGCCGGGGCTCGCTGCAACCCGGCGTGGCGCCGAAGGCCGACCTGATCTTCGTCGAGATGTCGGCCCGCGACATCGCCTGGACCGGCCACAACGCCGTGTTCAGCTCCTTCGGCGATTCGGTGCAGATGCTCGAGGCGGTGAAGTTCATCTTCGACCGCGCCGGCGACAGGCCCTGCGTCGTCAACCTGAGCCTGGGCACCAACGGCGGCCCGCACGACGGCACCTCGCTGGTCGAGCAGGGCTTCGACGCGCTCGTGTCGCAAAAGCCCAACCGCGCGATCGTGCTGGCGGCCGGCAATTCGCAGGAAGACAACACGCACACGGCGGGCACCGTGCCCGGCAACGGGCACCTCGATGTGTCGTGGACCCTGGTCAACGGCAAGGGCGGCGAGTTCGAGCTCTGGTACGGCGGCAGCCAGCGCTTGCGCGCCGAGCTGCTGGGCCCCGACGGCGAGGTGCTGGCCAGCGTCGCACCGGGAGAAAACTTTCCGCTCGGCGCGGGCAACGGCGAGATCGCCGCGTTCCTCAGCAGCCGCATCACCGACCCGAACAACAAGGACAACGTGATCGGCATCTGGCTCGCACCCAACTGGCCCGACGGCGAGTTCAAGGTGCGGCTGCACGCCCTGGCCGCCGACGACGTGCCGTTCCACGCCTGGCTCGAGCGCCTGGACAGCGGCCAGTCGTACTTCGGCCAGCCGGTGAAGTCGCACCTGCTGGGCTCGCTGTCGACAGGAAAACTGTCGATCGTGGTCGGCGCGTACGACGCCCGCAAGACGGGCGAGCCCGCCGCCAGCTTCTCGAGCGCGGGCCCGACGCGCGACGGCCGGCCCAAGCCCGAGGTCAGCGCACCCGGCGTACAGGTGAAGGCCGCGCAGTCGCGCACGAAGGACGGCATGGTGAAGAAGTCGGGCACCAGCATGGCGGCGCCGGCGGTGACGGGGCTGGTCGCGCTGATGCTGGCCAAGGCTCACAAAGCGGGCAAGAAGCTGACCATCGCCGACATCCGCGCCAGGCTGAAGGCGGGCGTCAAGCCCGGCGCCGGTCCGGCCGGCTGGGACCCGCAACGCGGCGACGGCCGGGCCAGCAGCGGCGCGATCTGACGATCCACCCGAAGACCTCGCCATGACCCCCACGCCCGGTGCGGTTGTGCCGAACCCGAGCGGGGGGTGTAATCTGTGCTTTCGCCCCCATCTGCCCTCTCATGCCCATCGATTTGCGCTCGCTCAAGAAGCTCGACTTTTCGGCCGCCCCCGCGCCGGTGTCGGGCGAGCGCGTCGTCGTGCTGGTCAAGCTGTGCGAGGGCGCCGAGCGCCCGGACTACATCGCCGCGCGCGCCGACATCTCGCCGGGCCTGTTCTCGGCGGAGATTCCGCTGGACAAGCTCCAGCAGCTCGAAGCCGATCCGGCCGTCGAGTCGGTCGAGCTGTCGCGCCGGCTGCCCAACATATCCTGACACGCGCCCCACCCGGGTCGCTGCCTTCGCGCATGCCATGCCGGCAGGCGCCCGCACACGCGTGCCCCACCACCCAGCCCAAGGAGCTTCCATGAAAGTGCTCGACGATGCCGCGCGCGCGGCGGTCCGGTCGGTGATCGCCACCCACCAGGCGCAGTTGGCCGCCCTGCCCGGCTACGTGGCGGCGGAGCCGGGCTTTCCGCTGGTCGACGGCCGCTTCCTGCGCGAGCCCGCGGTGATCGTGCTGGTCGACCGCAAGCGGCCCTTGTCGGAGGTGCCCGTGGCCGAGCGCGCGCCCCGGCAGCTCGGCCCGTACCGCGTCTGCGTGATGCAGGCCGATCCCGCGCGGCAGCTGGCCGCCAGCGCGGACTTCGAGGACACGGTGAACGCGCTCGCCGAAGCGGCCGTCGGCCTCGTCTACAAGCCGCCTGCGGGCCAGCCCATCGACAAGGTCTACAACGTGAAACAGCCCTTCCTGTGCCACGTCGGCCCCGATGCGGGGTGGCCGGTGCTGCGGCCTTTTCTCGAAGGCACGACGCGTTCGCTGTCGGTGGCGATGTACGACTTCAACGCCGACCACATCGCGCAGGTCTTCATCGACCTCGTGCGCGACGGCGGCATCGCGGCGGCGCTGAGCTGGGACGACGGCATGACGAAAGAAGAACAGGTCATCCGCAAGAAGCTGCGCAAGCTGCAGCAGGAGGCCGACTTCACCGCCTGGCTCGTGCAGTGCGGCAAGGGCCGCCGCTTCGCCAGCGCGTACCACGAGAAAGTGGCGGTGCGCGACCACAAGGCCTTCTGGCTGTCGAGTGGCAACTGGAGCAAGCGCAGCCAGCCCGACATCGACCCCGTGGCCACGCCCGCGCAGGCCAAGGGCATGTTCAGCAAGGGCAACCGCGAGTGGCACGTGATCTGCAGCGACGGCGTGCTCTCGAAGGTGTTCGAGAAGTACATCCTGCACGACCTCAAGGCCTCCGAGAAGGAAGAAGCCGACGGCGCGGCCGACGCGGCGCTGGACGTGGCGCCCAAGCTCACATTGCCCGACGTGTTCGTGCCGCTGGACCACCTGCTGGAACAGGCCGTGGCCTTCGCGGGGCCGGTGGTGCCGGTCGAACCCGCACGGCTGCCCGCGGTGAAGACCACGGTGAAAGTGCAGCCCGTGCTCACGCCGGACAACTACCTGCCGCACATCAACGCGCTCATCGACAGCGCGCAGACCTCGCTGTACCTGCAGTTCGCGTACATCACCTGGAGCGATGCCGACAAGGACGCCGACTTTCGCGCGCTGCTGCGCAAGCTGGCGCAGCGCAGCACCGAGCCGGACCTCGACCTGCGCATCATCCTGGGCAGCACCAGCGCGGCCGACAACATCCGCAAGCTGGTCGAGGCAGGTTGCAACCAGGACGTGTTCCGCGTCCAGGGCAGCATCCACAACAAGGGCATCATCGTGGACGGCCAGGCGGTGCTGGTGAGCAGCACCAACTGGTCGGGCGACGGCGTGCTGCGCAACCGCGACGCCGGACTGATCATCCACAACGAAGAAGTGGCGCAGTACTACCAGCAGGTCTTTCTCGACGACTGGGACTCGCGCGCCAAAAGCCGCGTGGACGACGATCCGCCGGTGACGCTGGCCTCAGCCGGTGCGCCCACGCCACCGGGCATGGTGCGCATGTCGTGGAGCGACTATCACGGGTGAGGCAACGGGCCGTCCGGTGCCGCCTCGATGAAATCCACCGAGTGCAGCACCCGCCGCAGCTCCGGATCGTCCGAGGCCTGCCACGCCGGCAGTTGCGCCAGGAAGTGCGCGATGAAGCGCGCCGCCGCATGCGACGGCGCCTCCTGCGCGCGGCGCACGATGCCCACGACGTTGCTGTGGAAGCGCTCGCGCAGCTGCAGGGTCACGAGCGCATGGCGCAGGCTCTCGGTTTCCACCAGCGGCCAGGGGCAGAAGGTGAGCATGTCGGTCTTGCGCACGAGGCCCAGCATCATCGACGGCGAATGGGCCAGCTGGATGCGCTGCACCGGCGCGGCCAGGCCATGCTGGCGGAACAGGTTGTCCAGAAAGCTCGCGCCCTCGCCCGGCGTGAAGTTGAGCACCCAGTCGTCCTGCAGCAGCTCGGCCATCGACTGCGCACTGGCCCGCGGGTGGCCGCGGCGCGCCACCACCGTCATGTCGTAGCGGAACAGCGGTTGCGCCTGCAGCCCCTGCATGGCCTCGTCGGGGCCGATGCGGCCGATCAGCAGGTCCAGGCTGCCTTCGCGCAGCCGCGGGTAGCTGAGCGCCGACAGGCCGTCGAACATCTCGAGCTGCACGTGCGGCAGTTCCTCGCGAAACAGCGACACCACGCGCGGCAGCAGGGTCTGCGTGATCCAGGGCGTGATGGCCACGGTCAGGCGCTGCTGCGCGCCGGTGTCGCGGTGGCGTGAGAGCGTGTCTTCGGCCTGGCGCAGCTGCGCCAGCACGCGCTGCGCATGCTCCAGCAACTCCAGGCCGGCCGGCGTGAAGGCGATGCCGCCGCCGTGGCGCGTGAACAGCGCCACCTGCGCATGCGCCTCGAGTTCGCGCAGGCCCTGCGTGACCGTGGCCTGGGTGACGCCCAGTGCCCGCGCGGCGGCGCGGATGCTGCCTTCGGAGGCGACGGCGGCGAGATAGCGGAGCTGGTGCAGCTTCATGGCGGCCGATTATCCGCAGCCGCGCGCGGCGACAGGCTGCGCCCGCCCCCGCATGGCGGCGCCTGTCTGCCCCGGCGGGCAGCGAATTCCTAGACTCGCCGCAAGACAGCAAGGAGACAGATTCCCCCATGACGACCTACACCGTCGACAACGCCGCCGCCCTCGAGAGCGTGCTGCCCGCCGTGCGCGAGGTCGCGCCCGAGATGGTCGGCCTGCGCCACCGCATCCACGCCCACCCCGAGCTGGCCTACGAAGAGCACGTCACCAGCGAGCTGGTGGCCACGCGCCTGGCCGACTGGGGCTACGAGGTGCACCGCGGCCTGGCCGGCACCGGTGTGGTCGCCACGCTGCAATGCGGCACGGGCACGCGGCGCCTGGGCCTGCGCGCCGACATGGACGCGCTGCCGATCCAGGAAACGACCGGCCTGCCCTACGCCAGCCAGGTGCCCGGCAAGATGCACGCCTGCGGCCACGACGGCCACACCAGCATCCTGCTGGCCGCCGCGCGCGTCATCGCGCAGGAGCGCGGCTTCGACGGCACGTTGCACCTGATCTTCCAGCCGGCCGAGGAAGGCCTGGGCGGCGGGCGCCGCATGGTCGAAGAAGGCCTGTTCGAGCGTTTTCCCTGCGACGCCATCTTCGCGCTGCACAACATGCCCGGCTTTCCGGCCGGCAAGTTCGGCTTCAAGGAAGGCTCGTTCATGGCCTCGTCCGACTCGGTGACGATCACGGTGACGGGGCGCGGCGGACACGGCTCGGCGCCGCACCTGTCGGCCGACCCGGTGGTGGCGGCGGCGCACATCGTCGTGGCGCTGCAGACCATCGTGTCGCGCAACGTCGACCCGCGCGAGATGGCGGTGGTGTCGGTGGGCGCGATCCACGGCGGCGACGCCCCCAACGTGATTGCCGACAGCGTGCAGCTGCGCCTCACGGTGCGCGCCTACCGCCCCGAGATCCGCGCCATGCTGCGCGAACGCATCACCGAGCTTGCGCAGGCGCAGGCCGTCACGCTCGGCGTGAAGGCCGAGGTGGACTACCACTGGCGCTACCCCGCGCTGGTGAACGACGAGGAATCCACCCGCTTCGCACGGCAGGTCGCACGCGACTGGCTGGGCGACGACGGCCTGCTGCCGCCGCTGGCGCCGCTCACGGGCAGCGAAGACTTCTCCTTCATGCTGGAGCGCTGCCCCGGCAGCTACCTGATCGTGGGCAACGGCGAAGGCGAGCACCACCGCACCGGCGGCTGCATGGTCCACAACCCCGGCTACGACTTCAACGACGCGATCCTGCCGATCGCGGCCAGCTACTGGGTGCAGCTGGTACGCCGCTTCCTCGCCGCGCAGGCCTGAGCGGGCCTTTTCCTTTTCCCACTTCCCCGTACTGGAACCGCGATGACCCGTCTTGCTTCTTCCGTTTCGCGCCGCGTGGCTTTGAGTGCGCTCGGCGCCGCAGCCTTCTGTGCCGCCGCCCCCGCGTTCGCGCAGGGTACCTACCCCGCCAAGCCCATCAAGCTGCTCGTCGGCTACGCGCCGGGCGGCTCGGTCGACATGGCCGCGCGCGTGGCGGCGGACATCCTGTCGGCCAAGCTCGGCGCGACGGTGGTGGTCGAGAACGTGACCGGCGCCGCGGGCGTGGTCGCGGCGCAGCGCGCGGTGAGCAGCCCGGCCGACGGCTACACGCTGCTGGCCGGCTCCAGCAACGAGATGGCGGCCACGGTGCTGGTGAACCCGGCGCAGCGCTACGACCCGGTGAAAGACCTAACCCCGGTCAGCCTGCTCGCCTTCGCGCCCGTGCTGCTGGTGGCGAGTCCGAAGGTGGGCGTGAAGAACCTCGACGAGTTCATCGCGCTGGCCAAGCGCAACCCCGGCAAGTACAGCTACGGCAGCTCGGGCGTGGGCTCGACGCTGCACTTCGTGGGCGAGCAGATCAAGCAGCGCGCGGGCCTGTTCCTCACGCACATTCCCTACCGCGGCACCGCGCCGCTCACGAGCGACCTGGTCGGCGGCACGCTCGACTTCGCGATCGTGTCGCCCACCGCCGCGGCGCCCTTCCTGCAGGGCGGGCGGATCGTGCCGCTGGGTGTCTCGTCGGCCAAGCGCTTTCCCGGCCTGCCGCAGGTGCCGGCGCTCGGCGAGCATCCGCAGCTGAAGGGCTATGAGCTGAGCGGCTGGTTCGCGCTCGCGGGCCCGAAGGACCTGCCCGCGCCCATCGTGCAGAGCCTGCGCGCGGCGCTGCAGGCCGGCTTGGCCGACCCGGCGATCCGCCGACGGCTGGAAGAAGGCGGCTCCATTCCCGCCACGGGCAAGGAAGACCTCGGGCAGATCATGCGCGAGGACACGGCCAAGTACGCGACGCTGGTGAAGTTCGCGAACATGCGCGACTGAGGCCCGCCGGCCGTTTCAGCGCGGGGCATCGCCGCCCTGGCGCTCCTCCACCCACCACTTCGCCTGCGCGGCATTCATCGCGCGCGCGTTGACAATCATTTCCTCGATCTGCGCACGCGTGGCCGGTGAATCGACCATCCACGCGGTCTGCACGGCCTGCGCGGGCCCGCCTTCGGCGAGCCGGTATTCCAGACAAAAACGAACCTCATTGCTCATCGGTGATCGAACCCTCTCTCTTCGCCACCGATTCTGTCTGACTCAAGTGAAACAGAACGCTTCTTCGATGCGTCGCAGCCACAGGAATCGATGGCGTTTTGAAGCCATTCGTTCACAATGATTGCACCGTTGTTGCAGCGGAAAGGAGTGTGAAACCATGTTCGACTTCTTGTTTCGGCCCACCCACACGGCCTATTTGAAACGTGCCTCGGCACTGCTCGAAGAGGCGCAGATGGCACGCATCGAACACCAGGCTGCCGCAGAGCATCACAGCGCCCTCGCCCGCATGTACGCGGAACGTGCCCGGCGGCTCGAGAACGAGCTGTACCGGCAACCGCGCGCCGCGGAGCACGGCACCGAGGCAGTGGCGGTCGCGGTGGAAGACCGCCCGCAGCTGTACTCGCTGGATGGCAGCCGCAAGGCGACGACGCACCCGGCCGGCAGCTGACGCCGGCCCGCGCGATCGCCTCGAGGTCGCGCCCGGCGACAAGGGCGCGGCTGTGCCGATGCGGTGATCTGTGGTGATGTAATCCGGCTCCCCGGCCCTCACCGCGAGAACCCTATGCGCTTCATTGTCTGCATCGCCGCCTGCGCGGCCCTGGCCCTGTCCCAAGCCCACGGGCAAACCGCCGCGCCGTACGACGGCCCGCTGTTCGACACCCACCTGCACTACAACCAGGAAGCCTGGGACGGCACCGCCGGCCCCTTCCCGCCCACCGAAGCGCTCGCGCGCATGCAGCGCAACCAGGTGAAGGCCATCATCGCGAACTCGCGGCCCAATGCCGGCACGCAGACCCTGGCCGCCGCGCGCGAAACCCGCGCCGCCGGCGTCACCGTGGTGCCCTTCGTGCGCCTGTACCGCAACCGCGACGACTACAACAACTGGTTCCGCGACGAAAGCATCCACGAGATGGTGCTGGCCGAACTGGCGCGCGGCACGGCCAGCGGCCCCTACCGCGGGCTCGGCGAATTCCACCTGTACGAGAGCGCCAACGCCAACGGCCCCGTCGCGAAGAAATTGATCGCGCTGGCCGAGGAGAAAAAACTCGCCGTGCTCGCGCACGTGGACGACGTGGCCGTCGACCTGCTGATGGCGAACGCGCCGTCGAAGGGCCGCGCGCTGCGCCTCATCTGGGCCCACACCGGCATCGGCGGCACGCCGGTCGAGCGCGTGCAGGCGATGCTGGAGCGCTACCCGCTGCTGATGGGCGAACTCTCGTACCGCCCCGGCCTGACCTGCGAGGACGGTCGCCTGTGCCCCGAGTGGCGCGCGCTGATCCTCAAGCACCCCGATCGCTTCATGGTCGGCTCCGACACCTGGGTCAACCAGCGCTGGAGCGCCTACGACGAGATCATGCGCGGCTACCGCACCTGGCTGGGCGACCTGCCGCCCGCCGTGGCGCAGCGCATCGCCTGGGGCAACGCGGCGGCGCTGTTCGACCTGCGCTGAGGCATCGCCCGCGCAAGCGGGCTCAGGCGACCTGATCGCGCCGCGCGGCCACCTCGCGCAGCCGCTGGTGCGCGGCGCCGTCCCACGCCACCGGCTGCTGGTTCTTCGCGCACAGGTAGTGGTGCGTGAACACGCCCAGGTAGGCGTCCAGCGTCTGCTGCGCGGCCTGCTCGCCGGCCAGGTCCATGCACATCGCCGCCACCTCGCTGGTGCAGAAGTGGTCGCCGCGGCCGGAGTTGCGCAGCTTGTACTGCGTGATCTGCTCGGGCTGCAGGCTCAGCACCGGCAGCCGGTCGAGGTAAGGGCTGCGGCGAAACATCTTGCGGGCCTCGCCCCAGGTGGCGTCGAACAGGATGAAGAGCGGACGTTTCGCGCTGCCGCCACCAGCTGCATCAGGCGATGCAGGAACGCTCAGCACCACGCGCTCGGGCGCCGCGTACTGCCCCGGGAACACCACGTAGGGTTGCCATTGCGGGTCGTTCAACAGCGCCAGCAGCGCGGGATCGGTCTCGGTGCGGGCCCAGCCGAAGGCGAAGGTGTCGGGCACCACATCGGCCACCAGCCACCCCGTGTTGGTGGGCTTGAGCGGCTCGATGTCGGCCATGAGCAGGCACACCCCCGCGCGCGTGGCCACCGGAGGACGCACGGCGCACATGCAATGGCTGGGCACCAGCCGGCAGCCCGCACAGCGCTCGCGCTTGAAACCGCCACGGGCAAGAAAGGGCTTGGCGCTGCGCGCGAGGCGCGCGGCGCGAAGGAGGGAGACGGCGTGAGGCATGCGCCGATTCTCGGTGGCGTGGCCGTCGCAAGGCGGCCCCTGCCCTCACCGAGGCTGAGGCGATGCCTCGGGATCAGGGCGCGCGAGCCGGCGTGACCTTGCGGATCAGGTTGTTGAAGGTGTCGGCCAAGTACAGATTGCCAGCGGCATCCACCGTCACCCCATAAGGCTGCTTGAACGTGGCTGCCGTGCCGATGCCGTTCTGCGCGCCCAGCACACCAGGCTGGCCGGCGATCGTGGAGACCACGCCCGCCGGCGTGATCTTGCGCAGCAGGCTGTTGCCCGTGTCGGCCACGTAGATGATGCCGTCGCTGTCCACCGCCAGGCCGCCCGGCTGGTGGAAAGATGCCGAGTTGCCGGCCCCGTCGGCCGCCCCGGCCTGGCCCGAGCCCGCCAGCGTCGTGACCACGCCGCCGGGCGTGATCTTGCGGATGCGGTTGTTGCTGCTGTCAGCCACGTAGATGTTCCCGGCCGCGTCGGTCGCGATGCCGTAGGCCTGCCCGAAGGATGCCGCAGTCCCCGTGCCGTCAGCAAAGCCCGCGGTGCCCGAACCGGCCAGCGTGGTGACGTCGCCGGCCGGCGTGATCTTGCGGACAACGGCGCCGATGAATTCGAGCACGTAGATGTTGCCGGCGGCGTCCGTGGCCACCGATGAAGGGGTCTTGAACGTGGCAGAGGTGCCGTGGCCATCGAGCGACCCGATGGCGCCACTGCCCGCGAGCGTGGTCACGTCGGCCGCTGGCGTGATCTTGCGGATGCGGTTGCCGCCGAATTCCGCAGCATAGGCATTGCCCGTGGCGTCCAGCGCAAGACCGGACAGGCCCGAGAACGAGGCTGCCGCGCCGTTGCCGTCTTGCGAAGTGCCGTTGTTGCCACCGCCCGCAAAGGTCGTGACATCGCCAGCGGGCGAGATCTTTCGCACCAGGTTCGTTGCCGTGTCCGACACGAGCAGGCTGCCGCTCTTGTCGACGACCACGCTGTACGGGAGGTAGAACGATGCGGCGGTCCCGTTGCCATTGACCGAGCCGATCGTGCCGGAGCCGGCGAACGTGGACACCTGCGCCTGCACCGCCGAGCACGCGACCGCCACGTCACCGACGTCGGCCGCCGCCTTGCCGCTGCCCTTGCTGACGGTGCAGAACTGCCACAGGGGCTGGGTGCGCACGCTGACCTCGTAGGCCGCACCTTCGACGAGCGCGGCGGTGAAGGTGAACTTGCCATCGGCCGTGAGCTTCAGGTCGTCGCCCGCATTGTTCTGGAGCACCAAGCTGCCGGTGAGGCCAGTGACGGTGCCACCGACCGTGTGGATCACGACCACGGGAGGCGCCGGCTCGGGCTGCGGCTGTGCCGGCGCGACGATCGGCAGGAACCCCGCCCCACCGCCGCCTCCCCCACCACCGCCGCAAGCCGCCAGCAGCACGATCACACCGGCCATGGCGCTGCAGCGCCCGTAAGAACTCACTCGCTTGGAAAGCATCCGACGCCTCTTTGGAGAAACCCGCTCTCCGGCTGGAGCGCCCAATTGTTTCTGAATGTCTATTTTTGTAATTGCCGTGCGCCGGGACCATCCCCGAAAACAAGTAAATGCGGCGACGCTTGTCCGTGCGGCCGCGCGGTAGCGGGGACGAACGACGCGTCCGGAAAAGATCGGGAATGAGGGTTGCCCTCGGGGCCGTCAGACCAGCCGCAGGTCCTTCGTCGTCGCACCGCCGAACACCCGCGCCACCTGCGCCGTCGACAGCCCGTACATCCGCTGGAACAACCCGCCCAGCACCGCCCGGTACTCGTTGAGCACCGCGTGGTCGCGGTTCTGGAACAGCGTGGCCTGCGTCAGCGGCTGCTGTTCGCCCACGACGCGCCCGCCCGCCTGCGCGGCCAGGCCGCCGCCGAGCACCCAGTACACGGTGCCGTGCCCGTGGTCGGTGCCGCGGTTGCCGTTCTCGCGGAAGGTGCGGCCGAACTCGCTGACGACGACCACCACGGTCTGGCGCCAGGCGGCGTCGCCCATCTCCTGCGCGAAGCCGGCCACGCCGCGGCCCAGTTCTTCGAAACGGTTGGCCAGGTAGCCCTTGGCCGCGCCCTGCCCCACGTGGGTGTCCCAGCCGCCGACGTCGACAAAGCCGATGTCGAAGCGCTCGCGCATCAAGAGCGCCATGCGGCGCGCGACCTGCTCGAAGCCCTTGGGGCTCATGGCGTTGCGGCTGGCGGCGTCCATCTCGGCCTGCATGGCGCGCACCACCTCGTCGCGCACCTGGAAGCCCTCGGCCACGGGCTGCGCGAGCGCGGTGTTGCGGTACATCGACGCAATGATCTGGCTCTGCCGCGCATCGAGGGCCTGCCGCGCCACGCCCGCGAGCGCCATGTTGGCAGCCTTGGCGTCGTCGCCGCGCAGCACGATGGGCAGCTGGTCGGTGAAGGCGATGGGCGACACGTCGGCCAGCGGCCCGGCGCCGAGCACGCCGGCCAGCCGGTTGAGAAAGCCCGAGCGGTAGTCGCGCCGCGCGTTGTCGGGCGCCACGCCCAGCTCGATGGCGTCCTGCGTCTCGAAGTGGCTGCGCGTGAGGTCGTCGGTGCCGGCGAAGGCGATGAAGGCCGCCTGCTTGCGCTGGTACAGCGGCAGCACGCTCTGCGCGAGCGCGGGGTGCAGGCCCCAGTCGCCGCCCTCGAGCGGCAACGCGCCGTCGGGCGTGCCGGGCCGGGGGATGGCGATGTTGGGCCGCGAGGCGTAATAGAAGTCGCTGTTCGCGGTGGGCACCAGCAGGCTGGTGCTGTCGTAGGCGCCGCGCAGGAACACGACGAGCAGCTTGGTGCCCTCGGCAGCGGGCACGGCGACCGCGCGCGCGGCGGCGCCGACCAGCGGCGTGGCGGCGATGAGTTGCAGCAGGTGTCGACGTTGCATGACTGAGCCTTTCAACGCCGCATCAGCTCGGGCGATGCGAGCAGGAAGGTGTTCCACTCCGGCGGGTTCTTCGCCTGCGCGAGCGCCTGCTGCGTGTCGGCGCTCAGGCCGGGTTGCAGCGCATGCACGGCGCGCGACTCGGCCAGCGGCGGAAACGGCGGCTTCTCGAGCGGGGCCTTGTCGTCGGTGCGGAACAGCACGGCGCCGCCGGTGCCGATGGCGCGCGCAATCTCGAAGCGGGTGTTCATCTGGCCCGCGCTGGCCCAGGCGGCTTCGTTGAGCGGGTAGCCGTCGGGCGTCTCGTGGGCGTACAGGGTCTCGCCCATGCGGTTGATCCAGCCGATCATCGGCGTGGTGTTGAGCACCACGCGCTCGTCGTAGGCCAGCCGCACGCCCGCCACCACGTAGTGCACGGGGTCGCGGAACTTGCGGCCCAGCGAGGCCGCGAACTCGCGCGATTCGAACAGCGTCTGCAAGGTGGCCGCAATGTCGCCGTCGCTGCGCGTGAAGGTGGCGGCCATGCGATCGACCAGCGCGGGCGGCGGCTCGTCGGCCACGAAGTACACGGCGAGCTTGCGCGAGATGAAGCGCGCGGTGGCCGGCGCGCGCGCCAGGCGGTCGAGCGCCTCGTCGGTCTCGGCCAGGCCGCGCGCCTGGATGGGCTGGCCCAGGAAGGTCTTCGGGCCGTAGTCGTGCCGGTTCGGGTGGAACTCGAACAGGCCCTGGCGCACGTAGTCGGCGCGCACGGCCGGGCGCACCGCGGGCGGCGCCGCGTCGGGCGGCTGCACGCTGACGCCCACGCCGGTCAGCACGCGCGCCAGCTCCTGCACGTCGGCCTGCGTGTAGCCGCCGCCCACGCCCAGCGTGTGCAGCTCCATGAGCTCGCGCGCGTAGTTCTCGTTGATGCGGTTGGCGGCGTTCTGCGCGTTGTCGAGGTAGCGCAGCATGGCCGGATGCCGCGCGGTGGCGCCCAGCAGGTCGCGGAACTTGCCGAGCGCGTGCGGGCGGATGGCGTTCTCTTCGTAGTCGCCGACCATCGCGCGCACCAGGTCCTTGCGGATGCTGACGCTGAAGTGGTTCATCCAGAACCAGGTCATCTGCTCCTGCAGCTGGTTGGGCGAGTACAGCGCGCGCAGCAGGAAGCGCTGCTGCGCCTCGCGCGCGAGGGTGTTGAGTTCCTGCTGGTAGGCCGTGCGTGCGGCCTTCTTCGCTTCTTCGTCGGGCAAGGCGTCGGCGGCCTTGCGCCGGGCATCGAGCGCGAAGACGAGCTGGTCGAGCGGCGTGCGCGAGATGGCCATGGCGTCGATCTGTGCCTGCGCCGCCGCGGGCAGCGGGCGCGGCGCGGGACGCAGCTGGCGGCCCATCCAGCGCGGCAGGCCGTCGCGCGCCAGTTCGGCCTGGCTGCCGGCGTTGGCGCCCCAGCTCACACGGTCGAGCCAGCGCAGTTGCGCGGCGGGCGTGTCGGCGGCGTGGCCGAGCGCCGTGAGCGGCGGGCCCTCGGGACGCAGCAGGCCAGTGGAACAGGCGGTGAGCGCCAGCACGGCGGCCAGCGTCACGGCGATCGCGCGCGAGCGGTGCAGCTTCGGAGACGGCATGCGGTCGATCATGAACCGATCAACCGCTTCGCGATGTAGGCGGTTGACCGACCTCGGCCCGCGCTCAGGTAAAGCTGAAGGTCAGCTTCGTTTCAGGACGAAACGGCAGGGCCGAGGCCCCGCACGTTCAGGCCACGGCCGTGCTGCTGGGCTGTGCGCCCGCAATCTGCCGCAGCGCGCGCTCGAACACCTCGACCGGCTGGCCGCCGGAGATCAGGTGCTGGTCGTTGATGATGATCGCGGGCACCGAGTGGATGCCGGCGTCGGTGTACAGGCGCTCGCGTTCGCGGGTCTCGGCCGCGAACTCGTCGCCGGCCAGGATCTCGCGGGCCCGCGCCGCGTCGAGCCCCGCCTCGGTCGCCGCGCGCACCAGCACGTCGGTATCCGAAGGGTTCTGGCTGTCGGTGAAGTAGGCCTTCAGCAGCAGCTTCTTGAGCGCCACCTGCTTGACCGGGTCTTCCAGTTCGGCCCAGTGCAGCAGGCGGTGGGCGTTGAAGGTGTTGTACACGCGGGGCCGGCCCCCGGCGCTGAACTCGAAGCCGACGGCCGCGCCGCGTTGGCGGATCGCCTCGCGGGCCTGGGCCTGCTGCTCGCGCGAGGAGCCGTACTTCTGGTTCAGGTGCTCGAAGGTGTCCTGGCCTTCGGGCGGCATCTGCGGGTTCAGCTCGAAGGGCTGGAAATGCAGCTCGGCCGTGACCTCCGGCGCCACCCGTTTCAGGGCGGCCTCGAGCGAGCCGAGGCCCACGGCGCACCAGGGGCAGGACACATCGGAAACGAAATCGATCTTGAGATGGGCGGTCATGGCGCCATTCTTCATGGCGCCACAACCCCTTTGTGCGCGCGGGGTCTTCGCCCCTCGAGCTCAGGCCATGGCCTTGCGGCGCTCGCGCTCCGTGCGGGCGCTGGCCAGCGTTTCTTCGCGCAGCCGGTCGTACTCGGCCTTGTCGACCGGCACGGCGTTCGGGTTGCCCAGGTCGTGCATGTGGACGCGGTAGGTCTCGCGGGCGCTCATGGCGGCCAGCGCGGCCAGCACGGTCACGGCGAAGGTGATGGCACCCACGGTGAACCAGATGTTGGTCGAGCCCGGAGGCGCCACGGCGGCGAACAGCGCGGGCAGCAGCGCGGTGAAGGTGGTGCCGATGTTCTGCGAGATGGCCATGGCCGACACGCGGTTGCGGGTGCGGAACAGCTCCGGGTAGAAGCTCGGGAAGGTCGCGTTGTAGCCCTGGTACACGATGCCCCACATCAAGAGCGACATGCAGATGGCCAGCGGCACGTTCTTGATGCTGATGGCGTACAGGTACACGAACGACAGCAGGCCCGACGCCAGTGCGCCCACGATGATCGGCGGCTTGCGGCCGATGCGGTCCGACAGGTTGCCCACGAACGGGATCACCAGCACGGCCAGGATGTTGCCCAGCACGGGAATCCACAGGTACACGTCTTTCTGGAAGCCGATGCCATAGGCGGCCTGCACCGCGTAGGCCGCGCCGAACACGGTGGCGACCACGGGAATCACGTTCATCAGCGCCATGCAGATCACGCGCAGCATGTCGCCCCAGCTGTCGGTCAGCGCCTGGACGATCGGCGCCTTGGCCACTTCGCCCTTCTGGTCGACTTCGGCGAAGGCCGGCGTCTCGTCGACCTCGCGGCGGATGATGTAGCCGGCCACGATCACGATGAAGCTCAGCAGGAACGGAATGCGCCAGCCCCACGAGTTGAAGGACTCTTCAGGCATGTAGTGCGCCAGCGGCAGGAACACGGCGGCCGCCAGGATCTGGCCGGCCTGCACGCCCTGCAAGGTGAAGCTCGCGAAGAAGCCGCGGCGCCCGAACGGCGCGTGCTCCAGGATCATCGAGCTCGCGCCCGAAATTTCGCCGGCCACCGCGAAGCCCTGCACCAGGCGCAGGAACACCAGCAGCGCCGGGGCCAGCAGGCCGACCTGGTCGTAGGTCGGCAGCAGGCCCACGGCCACGGTCGAGAAGCCCATCAGGAACATGCACAGCACCAGCACCTGCTTGCGCCCGTGCGTGTCGCCCCAGTGGCCGAGCACGAAGGCGCCGATGGGGCGCGCGACATAGCCCACGCCGTAGGTCGCGAGCGACGCGATGATGGCCGTGGTCGGGTCGCCCTTGGGAAAGAAGATCTGCGGAAAGATCAGCGCCGCGGCGGTGGCGTAGATGAAGAAGTCGTAGTACTCCAGCGCCGAGCCGATCCAGCCGCTGGCGGCGGCTTTCCTCGACTGGTGCTTGCCTTGCGGCTCTTTGGCGGATGGGTGGGCCATGGGTTGTCTCCAGTGGTGTGACGAAGGTGTCGGATGCGAGGGGAAAAAGTCAGTCTTGTTGTTGGGGCTGCTGCGCCTGCGACGCCATGCGCGCGGGTGCGTTGAGCGCGCCGTAGGCGTCGTAGCCGCCCACGCGCTGCGCGACCTCGAAGAAGAGGCCGCCGTCGAAACTCTCGGTGTAGATGTGCAGGTAGTCGCCGGCCGCCGAGCGGTCGAACAGCACGCCGGCTTCGCGCATGCGCGCCAGCAGTTCGGGCGCCACGTCGATGCGCGTGGCCAGGTCGTCGTAGTAGTTGTCCGAGATCGGCACGAAGCGCGTGCCGTTGGCGCGCAGCCGGGCCACGGTGTCGAAGATGTCGTCGCAGTCGAGCGCGATGTGGTGCACGGCGCCGCCGCCGGTCACGCTCAGCGTGCGCGCGGTGCGCGTGCGCTGGCTCAGCGACACGTTCAGCACCAGGCGCAGGCTGCGGTCGGCATTGGCCACGCCGCGGCTGCGGATCAGGCCGAAGGGGTCGGCCAGCTCCAGGCTCTCGCCGGGCTCTAGGCCGAGCACGGCGCGCGTGAACAGCACCCAGGTGTCGAGCTGGTCGAGCGCCAGGCCCAGCGCCACGTGGTCGATGCGCGTGAGGCCCGCATCGCTGTCGCCCGCCCCTGCGTCCTCGAGGATGAAGTCGGTCTCGTACAGCCCGTTGGCGCCCAGCGCCTCGGGCACGAAATGGATCAGGTTGCCGCCCGGCGCCACGATGGCCGGCACGCGCAGCTCGTTCGGCCCGACCGGGCTGTCGTGGCGCTGCGAACGCATGGCGCTGGCGCGGCCCACGGCCGCGAGCGGGTCGGCGCAGCGCACGCCCAGCGCGCACACCGAGGTGCCGTGCGCCTCGAAACGCTGGCGCGCGAACGAATCGGGCTGCGCGTTGACGATGAAGTGGATGCCGCCCTGGCGGTACAGCGTGACGGCCTTGGAGCGATGGCGCCCCACGCGGCGAAAGCCCAGCTGCCCGAGCAGCGCACCGAGCGTGACGGCCGAGGCCTCGTCGGCCGCGAACTCGATGAACGACAGCCCCGAGAGCGCCGGCGCGGGCGGCGGGTTGAACAGCTCCACGCGCTGCGGCTGCACGGGGGCATTCCCGTTGGCGAGCCGCTCGCGCGTTTCGCTTTCGAGGTACAGCAGCGAGCGCATCGCATCGACGGCGGTGCGGCGGTTCGGCGTCTCGCGGAAGATGTCGTTGAAGATCTCCAGCGACAGCGGCCCCGTGTAGCCCGCGCGCAGCACCTGTTCGAAGAAGCCGACCACGTCGAAGTCGCCCTGCCCCGGGAACGAGCGGTGGTGGCGCGCCCACTGCAGCACGTCCATCGACAACAGCGGCGCATCGGCCATCTGCACGAAGAAGATCTTCTCGCCCGGAATGGCGGCGATGCCCGCCGGATCGTCCTTCAGCGACAGCGTGTGGAAGCTGTCGAGGATCAGCCCGAGGTGCGGGTGGTCGGCGCGCTGCACGATGTCCCAGGCCTGGGCGTAGCGCGAGGTGTGGCGGCCCCAGGCCAGCGCCTCGAAGCCCACGCGCAGGTTGCGGCGCGCGGCGCGTTCGGCCAACTCGTGCAGCTGGGCGGCGGCGCGCGCCGGGTCGTTCACCGACAGCGGCGATGTGTTGGAGCAGCACAGCACCAGCGGCGCGCCCATGGCTTCCATGAGGTCGAACTTGCGTTCGGCGCGCTCCAGGCTGCGGTGGAACTGCGCCTCGGGCATGCCTTCGAAGTCGCGGAACGGCTGGTACAGGTCGATCGACAGGCCCAGGTCGGCCACGATGCGGCGCAGCTCGGCGGCGGTGCCGCGGAAGTTGACGAAGTCGGCTTCGAACAGCTCGATGCCGTCGAAGCCCGCGGCCGCAATGGCTTCGAGCTTCTGGCGGAGGGTGCCGCTGAGCGAGACGGTGGCAATGGCGCGGTGCATGGGGATGGACTGTAGAAAGAGCCCGGGCGCGCCACAACGCAAATCAGCCCCTTCTGATCGATGATCGCACGCTGCCGATCATCATTCGAACGAAATAGGGGTTACACCTAGCCCGCACAGGGGTGTGGGCCAGGCGTTTTTTCAGAGGCTGCGCCAGTAATCGATCAGCATCTGCGCGAACTCGACCGGGCGCTCCACCGCGCTCAGGTGCGCGGCGTCGATGGTCGCCAGCCGCGCGCCCGGGATCTGCGCCACCATGGCCTCGGACATGGCCAGGGGCGTGGCCTCGTCCTGCAGCCCGCCGATCACCAGCGTGGGCGTGGCGATGCGGCGGTTGCTGTCGCGAAAGTCGATGGCGGCCACGGCGTTGCAGCTCTCGATGTAGCCCTGCGCGTCGGTGCGCACCAGCGTGTCGTGCAAGGTGCGCGCGGCCACCGCGCCCTCGGGCGTGGCGACGTAGGCCGGCGTGAGCCAGCGCGCCACGGCGCCCGGGGCGATGGCGGCCACGCCCTTGGCGGCCACGGTTTCCGCGCGCAGGCGCCACGCGGCCTGGTCGGGGTAGTGCGCGGCCGAATTGGCGATCACCACGGTCTTGAGCTGCGCGGCGTGCCGCACCGCCAGAGCCTGCGCGGTCATGCCGCCCATCGACAGGCCCACGAAGTGCACGGGCTCGCCGCCCGTCTCGCGCGCAATCAGCTCGGACGCGTCCTGCGCCAGCGTTTCCACGCGCAGCACGCCGGGCACCACCTCGGAGCCGCCGTGGTTGCGGTGGTCGTAGCGGATCACCGTGTGGGCGCGCGCGAGCTGCGCGGCCACGCCGTCCCACATGTGCAGGTCGCAGCCGAGCGCATGGCTGAGCACGACGAAGGGGCCGTCGCCTTCGCGCACGACATTCAGGCGGGGGGAGGAAGTGGTCATGGTGTGGAGTCCTTCTGGGGGGAGGATGGAGAAGCAGGTTGCGCAAGGCGCGGCAGCCACAGGAACGCGATGGCCAGCAGCACGGTGCCGGCCATCAGCATCGGCACGACCATCGGCCAGGCGCCGTACGAAAAGCGCGTGTCGACGAACAGCGCGGCGACCTGCCCCACGCAGAACGCGACCATCATCATGCCGAAACCGGACCACGACACGGCCCGCCCCGCCAGGTGCGGCAGGTCACCCACGGCGCCGGCCTGCCCGCAGGGCTGGTGGATGCCGTGGCCGAGGCAGTACACGGCGTGGCCCGCCAGCAGCGGCACCGCGCTGTACGGCATCAGCCAGCAGCCCAGCGCCTGGATCACGGCGCCGGTGATGCTCAGCACCGCGCCCAGGCGCACCGTGCGCATCGGCCCGAAGCGGCGCAGCAGGCTGCGGCACATCGTGGTGCTGAAGATGTAGACCAGCGAGCCGCCGGCCGGAATCCAGCCGTACCACGCAGGCGACCAGCCGAGGTAGCCGATGTAGACCATCGGCGAGAGCAGCAAAAAGCAGAACAGCCCGCCGTAGGTGGCGGCCGCCACCGAGGCCCAGGCGCGGAAGGCGCGGCTCGCGAACACGGCGCGCGTGCTGCCGCGCGGCGCGGACGATTCGCCCTCGCCCCACGGCCGGCGGGTTTCGCCGAACGAGCGCCAGCACAGCGCGAACAGCACCACGGCATAGAGCGCCATCGCCACCATCACCCAGCGCCAGCCCGCGCCCTGCACCAGCCAGGCGCCGAGCAGCGGCGCCATGAGGCCGACCACGCCCAGCCCCGTGAGGCCGCGCGCCATGACATGCGGGCCTTCGTGCGCCGGGTACAGGTCGCGCACCGCGGCACGCGCGCACACGAGGATCGCCGCCATCGAAAAACCCTGCAGCGTGCGCCAGCCCGCGAGCACCGCCACGCTGCCGGCGAACGCGCCGCCGAAGGCCGCGATGGCGTAGCAGCCCAGGCCCGCGAGCAGCACCGGCCGGCGACCGAAGCGGTCGGCCAGCGGACCGCACAGCAGCTGCGCAAAGCCGAAGGCCAGCACGAACAGCGTGAGGCTGGTGCTGGCCGAACCGAGTTCGCCCGCGATGGCGGGCAGCGCGGGCAGATAGCTGTCGGTGGCGACCGGCTGTGCTGCGAGCAGCAGCGGCAGCAGCAAGGTGAAGCCGACGTCGAAGCGGCCCTTGCCGCCCCGGCCTTCCGTCGCGCTCACTGCGCCGCCACTGGCGGCAGCAGGCCCTTCTCGCGCAGGATGTTCGTCGCGATGCCGAAGGCGTGGTTGGCCACCGGCACGCCGCAGTAGATCGCGGCCATCATGATCACTTCCTTGATCTCGTCGGGCGTGAGGCGCGACTCGGGCGGGCCGTCGAGCGCGGCGCGCACGTGCATGGCGAACTCTTCGTAGGCGTGGATGCCCAGCATCATCGACAGCACCATGAAGCGGCGCGTCTTGTCGCCCAGCGCGGGGCGACCCCAGATGTCGTTCCACGCGTGGCGCGTGATGAGCTCCTGGAACTCGGCGTTGAAGCCGTTGCGGTTGGCGAGCGACTTGTCGACCCAGGCGTCGCCGAGCACGCGGCGGCGGTTGACGAGCCCGTCTTCGTAGGGGTTGCTCGGGGTGTCGGGGGCGGTCATGGCGAGAGTTCCTTGTCGGATGAGAGTTGGGCTTGCAGGGCTTTCACCTCTGCCACAGCGATCTGCCCCGCGTTCACGGCGAGCGCGGGGTCGAACCATTCGTCGGCCGCGTCGCGCGGCAGCTCGGCGCGCAGCCGGTCGATGTTGGCGCGCATGCGCGCCGCATCGACCTGCAGGCCGGGCAAGGCGCCGGCCATGGCGCGCACGCTGCCGTGCGCCGACATCAACAGCTGCGGCCATTCGGCCAGCTCGGCCTGCCAGGCGCCGAGCGCGCGTTCGTGCTGTTGCGGCATGGCGCCGAGCAAGGCGGCCACGCGCTGCGGCGCGCGGTGCGCCGCGGCGATGGCGACCATCGAGGCCACGGGGTTGCGCTTGTGCGGCATCGCCGACGAGCCGCCGCGCCCGGGTTCGCTCGGCTCGGCGACCTCGGCCACTTCGTACTGGCCGAGCAGCGAAATGTCGACCGCGACCTTGCCCAGGCTGCCCGTGAGCAGGCCGAGTTCGCAGCCGAGCGCGACCCATTCGTCGCGCTGCGTGTGCCACGTGGCGCCGGGGTCGCCCAGGCCGAGTTCCTTGGCCATGCGCTGGCGCACCGCGGCGCCCTGCCCCTTCATCTGCGCCAGCGTGCCGACGGCGCCGCCGAGCTGCAGCTGCAGCGCGTGCTTCGCGGCGGCGCGCAGGCGGGTGCGGCTGCGCACCAGCGGCGCGGCCCAGCCGGCGCACTTGAAGCCGAAGCTGGTGACCGAGGCCGGCTGCATCAGCGTGCGCGCGAGCATCGGCGTGTCGGCGTGCTGCACCGCCAGGCGCAGCAGCGCGTCGGCGGCCTTGGCCAGGTCGGCCTCGACCAGCGCGACGGCTTCGCGCGTGACCAGCGCCATCGCGCTGTCGATCACGTCCTGGCTGGTGCTGCCGAAGTGCACGAAGGGCACGGCCTCGGCATTGAACAGGCCCACCGCTTCGCGCAGCGCCTTCACCAGCGGGATGGCGACGCTGCCGGCGCGTCCGCTCTCGCGCACGATCTTGGCCACGTCGAACAGCTCGACCTTGCAGCTGCCGACGATCGAATGCGCGGCGCTCTCGGGAATCAGCCCCTCGGCCGCCTGGGCGCGCGCGAGCGCGGCCTCGAAGCGCAGCATGGCGTCGACGAAGGCGCGGTCGCTGAAGGCGCCCAGCGTTTCGGAGGTGGAAAGGAAGCCTTCAAAAATGCTCATGCGTGTTCCGGTGTTTTCAGTATTTCAATTGCGCCACGGCGCGCAGTTCTTCGGGCGAGGCGGTGCCGAAGCCGAAGAACTCGAGGTAGGCCGGGATCATTTCGAACAGCATGTCGGTGCCGACCTGCACCTGGCAGCCCTTGGCTTTGGCGGCCTGCAGCAGCGGCGTGTACTCGGTCTTCATGACGACCTCGCCGACGAAGGTGTCGGGCGCGATGCGGTCCACGTCGAAGGGCAGCGGGTCGGTGTCCTTCATGCCCAGCGGCGTGGCGTTGACGACCACGTCGTAGCCGGCCGGGTCCTTCGAACCGGTGGAGACCTTCATCTGCGGATAGTGCTCGCGCAGCCGCGCGCCCAGTGCCTGCGCGGAGGCGTCGCTCATGTCGAACAGCATCAGCTCGGCCGCGCCGGCCGCCGCAATCGATGCCGCAATGGCCGACCCGACGCCGCCCGTGCCCGACACCAGCACGCGCGTGCCCTTGAACAGGCGCCCCTTGCGCTCCACGCCGCGCACGAAACCCGCGCCGTCGAACTGGTCGCCCAGCAGGCTGCCGTCGGGCCGCTTGAGCACGGCGTTGCAGGCGCCCGCGACGCGCGCGGTCGGCGTGACCTCGTCGACCAGCGACATCGTCGTGACCTTGTGCGGCATCGTGACCAACGCGCCGCGCAGGTTCGAGAACTTGAAGACCTGCGCGAGCGACACCGCGTAGTCCTCGGGCTTCACGCCCATGGGCACGACGACCGCGTCGATGCCTTGCTTGTCGAACCAGGGGTTGTAGATCATCGGCGCCTTGAAGGCCTCGGTGGGGTAGCCGATGTGGGCGATGAGCGTGGTCTTGCCGGAGATCATGGGAAGTCGTCTTGTTCAGGAAGGAGCGGGATCAGGCCACGCTCGGGGATTGGTAGCGCAACGGGGTTGCGATCTCGGCGTGCATCGCCGGCGGATAGATGAGCTCGCGCAAAAAGTCGGCGTCGGCCTGCATCGCATCGGCCGCGTCGATGTGGCCGAAGTAGCGGAAGTAGTGCGGCATCTGCTGCACCAGCATCTCGAAGCCGGCCTGCGCGTTGAGCCCCCGCGCCCGCGCCGCGCGCACCAGCGGCGTGGGCTGGTTGCGCAGCAGGATGTCGAACAGCGCCGCGTGCGGTTCCATGCGTGCCACGTCCAGCGGCAGCACGTCGTCTTCGGCCAGGCCCAGCGGCGTGGCGTTGATGACGAGGTCGTAGCCCTCGGGCGCGTTGCTGTCCACGGCAACCACGGTCGCGTCGAAAAAAGCGTCGAGCTTGGCGGCCACGCCCGCGGCCTTGCCGGAGGCGGTGTCGAAGAAGGCGATGTGCTCGGCGCCGTTCACCGTGCCGCCTTCGGCCAGCGCCACGCCGATGGCGGCGGCGCTCACGCCCGCGCCGAGGATCAGCACGCGCTTGCCGCGAAACGGCACGTTGCAGCGGTCGAGCGCGCCGATCAGGCCTTCGCCGTCGAACAGGTCGCCCTCGAGCTGGTCGCCCTCGGTGCGGCGCACCACGTTGACCGAGCCTGCCACGCGACCGAACAGGCCACAGCCGTCGAGCAGGTCGACCACGCGCGGCTTGTGCGGCGGCGCGATCACCATGCCGCGCACGTTGCGCGCCAGGAAGGCCGACTTCATGAACACCGCGAAGTCGCGCACCGGCACCTGCATGGGCACCAGCACGGCGTCGATGCCGTAGCGCGCGAAGGCCGCGTTGAACATGCGCGGCAGCCGCACGTTGCGGACCGGGTCGCCGGGGATGAGGTAGGCCTGGGTGCTGCCAGTGATGAATGGGCTCATGGGCGTGCTTCCGTTCGTCAATCGCTCGTTTCGGGGCGGAACTGCGGGCTTTATAGTCCCTTCGCGCGCGGCCTGCTGGCACATGGAGCGCCAAACGTTCGATGATCGATCTTTAAAGTACGTCAATCGATCAAAATGCGGGTTTTTACTTAGCCATTCGAGCCCCGCCGCCGCGCCGGACGCGGGCACACTTCCGCCCATGAACAGCACCAGCCCCGACGACTCGACGCCGCCCGCCGGCCTGGACAAGCGCGACTGGATCGCCGGGCTGGAGCGCGGCGTGAGCATCATCGAGGCCTTCGACGACGCCAACCCGCGCCTCACGGCCAGCCAGGCCGGCCAGCGCACGAACATGACGCGCACCGCCGCGCGGCGCTACCTGCTCACCCTGCAGCACATGGGCTACGTGGCCAGCGACGGCAAGCTCTTCTGGCTCACGCCGCGCGTGCTGCGCCTGGGGCAGTCGTACCTCGAATCGGCCCGGCTGCCGCGCGTGGTGCAGCCTTTCCTGCAGCGCGTGGCGGCCGGCACCAACGAGATCGCCTACTTGAGCGTGATGGACGGCGACGAGGTGGTCTACATCGCGCGCAACGGCCCCAACCGCAGCATGAGCACCGGCTACGTGCTCGGTGCGCGCGTGCCGGCGCAGGTCACGGCCTCGGGCATGCTGATGCTGGCGCTGCGCAGCGACGCCGAGCTGAACGACTGGCTGGCCACGCGCCAGCTCACGGTGTTCACCTCGCACACCATCGCGAGCATGGAGCGCATGAAGCTCGAGCTGGCGCGCATCCGCGCCCAGGGCTGGGCGCTGTCGGAGCAGCAGCTCGACCTGAACTCGCGTGGCATCGCCGTGCCGCTGCGCGACCGCCACGGCACGCTGGTGGGCGCGCTGAACATCACGATGCCGATGGGGCACGAGAGTTCGGAAGACGCGGTGGCCCGCGTGCTGCCGGTGCTGCGCGAGACGGCACAGGCGATGCGCAACCTGATCTGAGCTGAACCGGTGGCGCGCGTCGGTCATGCCGACGCTTTCTTTCGAAGCGGCCGCGACAGGCAGTTCCGTCGCGCCGCCTCACTTCACCTGCTCACCACTTCACTCGCACGCCCGCCGCCGCATTGATGGAGCTGCCCACCCGCGCCCCGCCACCCGTGGCCCACTGCTTGCCGAGTTCGCCGTAGAGGCTCGTGCGCTGGCTCACCGCCAGCGTGAAGCCCGCAGCCAGCTCGGTGCTGGTGCCACCAATCGGCGCGCCGACAGGCGTGATGGCCGCCGGGTTCACGAAGCGAGCAACGTCGTTGCCCTTGGCGCTGCGATAGACATTCAGGCGCGCATAGGGCTGCAGCGTGCCGGCGCCGGTCGCGAAGCTGCCCTTGATGCGAACGCCCGCGCGGCCGATCCAGCCGCTGTCCGCGTCCTGCTGCACGAGTGCGCCCGGGATGGACACGTCGTCAAGCCGCAGCCGTTGATGGATCAGCTGCAGTTGCGGCTCCACCGACCAGCCGCTCGCACCGATCGCGAAGGCCTTGCCTACTTCGATCGATGCCAGGAAGCTGTTGCCCTTGCCCGAGACGCCCGCACTCAGGAGCGGCTGCACCGTGTAGCGGTGGCGACCGGCCTGCAGCACCGCATCGGCATAGAAGCCATCCTCAGTGGTGAAGGTGCCGTAGAGACCCAGGTATTGGCTGCGCAGATCGTTGCTGCCTGCGGCGGTGTTCAGAAGGCCGCCGCTGAAGCCGCTCGTGCGGGCGTTGCCGTCGAGCTGGCCCACGTAGATGCCAGCGCGCCAATCCGGGTTGGCCCACAGGTCGGTGCCGGCCTGCAGTCCGGTCAGACGGCCCTCGCCGTGCGGCGAGACGGTGCCGCCCTGGCGGATGTCCATGTCGGTGGAGATCAGCCGGCCCCAGGCGCGACGGTTGTTGCCGTCGGTGCCCGGCGTTGCTCCCGCACCGCCGCGCACATCGTCGTCGCCGACGCGTTGGCTGCGGCTCGCGAGCATGCCCAGGTTGCCCTGGCGCAGCTGATGGGGCAGCGCCGCGAACAGCGAAGCCTCGGTGCGGTAGGTCGGCAGCCCGGCACCGCCGGAAGTGCCTGGAACGCCCGGAGCGCCCAGTTCGGCCTCGGTGCGCAGATACCAGTTCTCGCCACCGCCGCTGGCGTCGCCCGCGTACAGCCGGTACTCGAAGGCCCCGGCATCGACATGGCCGCCCGAGAGCACGAAGGCGTCCTTGGTGGTCTGCGCGGTGGTGGTCGCGCCGTTGCGTGCACTGATCAGCTCGATACCCGCGCCGCTGGTGCGTGCGCCCAGGCCGCCGAGGTTGGAAACCTGCACCGTCGTGCGACCACTCGCGCTGGCGGCAGCACCGTCGAGCACGAGACGGTCGGCGGTGCCGGGGTTGTCCAGCTTCGCGGCCAGCCGCAGCACGCCGTTGTTGCCGACGTAGGGGCCGGTCAACGTGAGTGTGGTGCCGGGCGTGCTGCCCAGCAGCGAGACCGTGCCTGCGTTGTTCAGGCCTGCCATCTTCTGGCTGAAGCCCGCCAGATCGAGCGTGGCGCCGCTGGCTACGATGCCGCTCGAAGCAGCGCTGAAGGCGTTGGCCGAGCCGGCCTTGAAGGTGCCTGCGACGACGCGCGTTTCGCCGCTGTAGCTGGCCGTACCCGCGAGCGTGAGCGTGCCTGCTCCGACCTTCACGAGCGAACCGCCGGCGCCGCTGATGGCGCCCGAGATCGTGCTGTCGCTGCCGACTGCGCCGGTGGTCAGCGCCTTCGCGCCGAGCACCACGTCGCCCCCACCGCCGAGCGAGCCGATGCTCGCGCCGGTAGTGGCCAGGTCGATGCGCACCTGCGCGCCAGCCGCATTGGTCACCGTGGCGCTGGCGGCATTCGCGCCGTCCTGCAGCCGCAGCGTGCCCTGGTTGGCAATGACCAGCGTGCCCGCGTCGGCCTTGCCGCCGAACTGCAGCGCCGCGCCCGAGGCGATGCCGACAGCGCCCGTGCCCAGCGCGCCGCTGGTGTCGGTGGCGAGCGTGCCCGCATCGACCAGCGTGCCGCCGCTGTAGCTGTTGGCACTGGCCAGCGTCAGCGTGCCGGCGCCGATCTTGCGCAGCTTGCCGGTGCCGCTCATCACGCCGGCGTAGGTGCCAGCGGTCTTGTCCTGATCGAACGCGACCTCAGCGTTGTTGACGATGTTGCCCTGCAGGCTGGTGGCGCTGCCCTGCAGCACGCCGCCCTTCACGGTGGTGCCACCGGTGTAGGTGTTGATACCGCCGAGGATCAGCCGACCCGCATCTTCCTTCGAGATGCCGCCTGCGCCCGAGAGCGCGACATTCACCGTGGCGGTCATGGCCGCGCCCCCGGCCATGCCGTCGCCCACGCGCACCACCGAGTTGGCGTTGTCCAGCGTGAGGCCGTCGCCCTGGACCGTGTAGCCGTCGACCGCGAACTGCGCGCCCGCGATGCGCACCGCGCCACCGGCCCCGTCGACCGTCACGGTGCCGGCCTTGCCCCCGAACACCGCGAACTGGCCCTGCGCCCAGTTGGCGTTGAGCTTGCCGTCCACGTCGGTCCAGCCGTCCTTCGAGGGCTGGGGGTTGCCCGCGCGCCAGGTGCCGCTGCCGCCGGCCACCTGGTTGTCGTGGTACTTGGTGCTGTCGCCGCCGTCCCAGAATCTCAGCTCAAGGCCCGCGCGGTTGACCAGGTTGACCTGGTTCGCCACCGAGGTCTGCACCTGCAGGTCGGCCAGCTTGGTGCCGGCCGGTGCGGTGCCGATGTCCAGGCCAAAGTCGGTCAGCGTGCCGCCGTAGCTCATGAGGCGATACAACCCTGGCCCGAAAGTGCCGCCGGCCGACTGCGCGACGTTCAGCGTGCCATTCAACTGCAGGTTGCCCGTGACATTGATCAGGTCGTTGAGCGCGCCGCCGGGCACGCCGGCCTGGCCGAGTTCGTAGTTCAGCGTGGCGCCGCCGCCCAGTGCGAGCGCACCGAGCGTCAGCGTGCCTGGGCTGTTGCCCGCGGCGAGGATGCCGCCGTCGGCAACGAAGACCGTGCCCGCGATGGTGCCGCTGCCCGCGAGCGTGGCGCCCGTTTGCACCTGCACGCTGCCCGTGCCCGTGGCACTGCCGCTCTTGTTGTTCACGCTCAACGTGCCGGCGGTCACCCGGGTGCCGCCGGTGTAGGTGTTGGCGCCCGACAGCGTGAGCGTGCCGCCGCCCACCTTGACGATCGAGCCCCCGGCACCGCCGGTGCCGCTGATCGTGCCCGACAAGGTGCTGTCGCCGCCGCTGCCGCCGAGCGTGAGTGCGCTGCCGCCGAGCACCAGATCGCCCGCGCCGCTGAGCGAACCGAAGCTCACGCCGATGACCGCCTGGTCGATGCGCACCTGCGCGCCGGCCTGGTTGATCACCGTGGCCTTGTCGGCCGAGGCGTAGTCGGCAAAGTCCAGCACCCCGCCCGCGGCGTTGGTGATGGTCGACGTGCCGGCGCTTGCCTTTGTCTGGAAGCGCACCGAGCCCTGGTTGTAGATGGCCGCGCCGCCCGCATCGGCGTTGATGCCGAACAGCAGCCTGCCGGGGGCCGCGACGCTCACCGGGCCGCTGCCCAGGGCGCCGGTGACATCGGTGGAGAGCAAGCCGCCATCGACGAAGGTGCCGCCCGTGTAGCTGTTCGCGCTGCCCAGCAGCAGAATGCCGCCACCGATCTTGCGCAGCCGGCCGCTGCCGCTCATCGCGCCGTTGTAGCTACCAACGATGAACAGGTTCGGATCGAAGACGACCTCGGCGTTGTTGACGATGTTGCCTCGCAGGCTCAGCGTGTCGCCCACCAGCACGCCGGCCTTGACGGTGGTGCCGCCGGTGTAGGTGTTGGTGCCGCGCAGCACCAGCGTGCCCACGTCGTCCTTGACCAGGCCGCCCGTGCCGGTCAGCGCGACATTCACCGTCGCGCTGCGCGTGGTGTCGGTGCCCGAGCCATCGCCCACGCGCACCACCGTACCCGAGGCGCCGAGTTCGATCGCATCGCCCTGCACCACATAGCCATCGGCCGCGAACTGCGCGCCGATGATGCGCACCGTGCCCCCCGCGTTGCTGACATTGACGGTGCCGCCCGTGCCGCCGAACACCGCGAGCTGGTCCTGCGCCCAGGCCGCGTTGATCTTGCCGTCGGCGCCGGTCCAGCCGTCGCCGGGCACGCCCACGCGCCAGGTGCCCGCGCCGCCGGCGATCTTGCCGTCGTTGTACTTGCCGGCGTCGCCGCCGTCCCAGAATTTCAGCTCAAGGCCCGCGCGGTTGACCAGGTTGACCTGCTGGGCCACCGAGGTCTGCACCTGAAGGTCCGTGGCCGCAACCGGCACGCTGCCGATGTCCAAGCCGTTGTTGGTGAGCGTGCCGGTGTAGTCGATCAGGCGGTAAATGCCCGCACCGAACTGGCCGCCCTTGGACTGCGCCACGTTGAGCGTGCCGTCCAGCAGCAGGTTGCCGTTGACCTTGACCAGGTCGTTGAGCGAACCGCCGTCAGTGCCGGCCTGGCCGAGGTCGTAGTTGAGCACCGCGCCCTCGAAGAGGCTCAGGCTGCCAAGCGTCAGCGTGCCGGCACCACCGTTGCCGGCCGACAACACGCCGGCCTTGGAGATGGTGACCGCGCCCGCGATGCTGCCGTTGCCCGCCAGCGTCCCGCCGCCGAACACTCGCACCGCGCCGCTGCCGGTCGCACTGCCGCTCACGTTGTTCACGTTCAGCGTGCCGGCTGCAATGGTGGTGCCACCGGTATAGGTATTGGCGCCATTCAACGTGAGCGTGCCTGCACCCACCTTGACGATCGAGCCGCCTGTGCCCGAACCTGGTTGCGAGAAGATGCTGCCCTTGTCGCTGACGGTGCCCGAGATCGTGTCGTTGCGGCCCAGGCCGCCGAGCGCGAGCTGCGTGGCGCCCAGGACGACGGCGCCGCCACCCGAAACCGCACCGAGTTCAAGCGGGGGCTTGCCCGTCGCGCCCGACACGTCGAGCGTGGCGCCTGTGGCGTTGGCGACTGAGGCACTCGTGCCCGTCGCGGCATCGACGAAGCGCACCAGCCCGCCGGCCGTGTTGACGATCTGCGCACTGCCGGCCGTGGACGTCTGGCCGAAGGCCAACAGGCTGTTGCTTCCGTTGGTGATCGTCGCCGCCCCGGCGCTGGCGCTCTCGAAGAAGTTGATCGCCCCGCCCGCGTTGGTGATGGTCGATGCATCGGCACTTGAATTGCCGCCGAACTGCAACGCGTTCGCGCCGCCCATCTGCCAGGTCGCGCCATTGAGCGTGATCTTCGAGGAAGCGGCCGTGGCGCCCTGGGCGAACGACAGCGTGTTGCCGCTGTCCCCGCCTGCGGCGCGGCCCACCGTGTACGCGTTGCCGCCGGCGCTCGCCTTGTCGCTGAAGATCAACTGCGAGCCGACGCCCTGCTGCTGCACCGCGCCGCTTCCGAACACGCCGCTCACGGTGGTGAAGATGCTCACGCGGTCCTGCAGCACCGTGCCGCCGCTGTAGTTATTGGCCCCCATGAGGCTCAGGGAGCCGCCCTTGCCAGTGACGGTGAGCGAACCGTTGCCGGTAATGGCGCCGGCCACGCCGAAGAAGTTGTCGCCCAGATCGATCGTGCCACCGCCGGAGCCGAGCGCGACGTTGCGCATGCTGAAGGACGGCGCGGAACCCGCGGCGATGCGCAGGGTGCCACCATCCAGCGCCAGGCCCGTGCCGAACGCGCCGAGGTTGGCGTCGCCCGATATCTGCAGGATGCCGCCCTTGATCGTCGTGCCGCCGAAGAAGTTGTTGTTGCCCCTCAGCGTGAGCGTGCCGGCGCCGTTCTTGATGAGGCCACCGATGCCGCTGACGGTGCCGCCCAACGTGAAGTTGTTGTTGCCCTGCACGGTCAGGCTGCCGACAAGGTTCACGTTCTGGGCCAGCGTGAGGCCGTTCGCCGCGGCCTGGATCGCGCCGCCGTTGCCCATCAGCGTGCCGGTGCCGAAGGCGCCTGCGTCATCGAAGATCGCGACGCCGCCGTTGAGCAGGGCGCTGCCGCTGACCACCGGGCCGTTCAGGGTCCAGGTGCCGCTGTTGACCTGGAGGTTCTCGAAGTTCAGGTACTGCGCGGCCTTGATCTCGCCCGAGCCAGCACCACCGCCGGCGTTGCGCAGCACCAACGTGTCGGTGCCACCAACGCCCGCATCGACCGTGCCGGCGGCCGCGAAGTTCAGCGTGCCGCCCGACGGCGCCGCCACCGCAGTGGCCGACACCAGGCTCGGTCCGCCGTTGATGGACGAGCCGGTGGCCGCGATGAAGGTGTCGTTGCGCGCCCCGGTACCGAGCGAAACGCTGCCGTTGATCGTGCCCGCGTTGGTGAAACTGTTGCCGCTGGAAGTCGGGCTCTCGAACGCGATGCGGCCGGTGATCGTGCCGGTGTTCACCATGTTGATCTGGCCGCCACCATAGACGGCGACCGCCGCTGCATCGGCCTCGGCCAGTGTCGCTTTGGCGATAGCCCCGGTGGTCATCGTTCCGTTGTTGGTGATCGTCGTGATGCCGCCGCCGTTCTGCAGCGCGAGCGCCAGGCCGGCCAGGCCGACGGACGCATCCCTGGTGCCACTGATCGTCCCGTTGTTGATGACGGTGGCCGTACTGGCCCCGCCGTTGCCCATCACGACGCCCGTGGACAGGTTCGCGGTGCCGTTGCCGAACAGCAGCGGATCGATCTGGCCGTTGTTCGTGAGCTTGATGTCGGAACCCGTCAGCGTCATTGCGCTGCCGCTTCCACCCGGCAGCACGCCGACGGTCGCCCCGGCGTTCACCGTGACGTTCAGGTTGCTGGCGCCGTTCGCATAGTCCGGCGCCAGCAGGGGGGCGGCACCGTCGCAGGTCACGTCGTTGAATGCAACCGTGCACACCGCCTGCGCCGGAAAGAAGCTGGTCGCCAAAAACGCGAGCGCAGCGCCCGCCACTGTCGCCGTGCCGCTGCCCTTGCCGCAGCCCTTCGCCAGTTCCGATGCAACGCGAAACCGGCCCAGCCGACGGTCGAAGATCACGCGGTAGATGTGATTCAAAGGTCTCTCCTCCAATTTTGTAAACCGATGTTATCTAGCCGATGAACTCGAGGTCCCGTGAACGCGAGAAATCGGTGAAGGACCAAATGGAAGGCGAGGAAGTGTCTTGAAGCCACAACATTCCGAAGCCCGCGCCATTGATTGCGAGTTCGCGACCGGCAGCGCGACGCCATCCCGTTCGACCACCGGGCTCCATCCAGAGAGGCACTGACAGCATTCCGACAGCATCCGCCCGGCAGGATGCGGGCTTCCATCCAAAAAACACTGGAGACAAGCCATGTCCGACCGCTTCCCCACCGACGTTCCCCTGAGCCGCCGCCACTGGCTGCAAGCCGGCGGCGCCCTCACCCTCGGCGGCCTGCTGCCTTCGATGGCCTGCGCGCAAGATGCCTGGCCCAGCAAGTCGATCCGCTTCGTCGTGCCCTTCGCGCCGGGCGGCAGCTCGGAGATCGTGGCGCGTTCCACCGCCGCCGAGCTGTCGCGCACGCTGGGTCAGAGCGTGTTCGTGGACAACAAGCCCGGCGCGGCCGGCAACATCGCCATGAGCGAGGTGGCGCGCGCCACCGACCAGCACACGCTGATCCTCGGCCACATCGGCACGCTGGCCGTGAACCCCTACATCTTCGCCAAGCTGCCCTACGACGCGAACAAGGACTTCAAGCCCGTGAGCCTGCTGGCCAAGGTGCCCAGCCTCTACGTGGTACACCCCGACGTGCCGGCCAAGAACCTCAAGGAGTTCATCGCCTACGCCAAGAGCAAGCCCGGCAAGCTGAGCTACGGCTCGGCCGGCAACGGCAGCGCGGGCCACCTGGCCTTCGAGTACCTGAAGATGACGGCCGAAGTCTTCATGCTGCACGTGCCCTACCGCGGCACCGGCCCGATGGTGACCGACCTGCTCTCGGGCCGGCTCGACGCCTCGGCCATCGGCGCGGCGGCGATCATTCCGTTCATCAAGGCCGGCAAGGTGCGCTGCATCGCCACCGGCTCGGCCAAGCGCCTAGCGCAGCTGCCCGACGTGCCGACCGTGGCCGAGCAAGGCTTCCCCGGCTTCGAGATGACGCAGTGGTACGGCATGCTCGCGCCCGCCAGCATCACGCCCGCGCAGATGGCCAAGCTCTCGGCCGAAACGATGAAGGCCGTGAAGTCGCCCGACTCGATGCAGCGGCTCACGGCCGATGCGGCCGAGGCCGTGGGCGGCACGCCGGAGCAGTTCGCGCAGTTCATCACCGCCGAACAGAACCGCTGGCAGAAAGTGATCGCCCGGGCAAACATCAAGCCAGACTGATCGCCGCAGGCCCTAGCATCGGCGCCATGCGCATCCTGCTGGCCGAAGACGAACACACCCTGGGCACCTGGCTCTGCAAGGCGCTGGAGCATGCGGGCATCCAGGTCGAATGGGTGGACGACGGCCGGCTGGCCGACCGGGCGCTGCAGCAGCGCGACCACGACGCGCTGGTGCTCGACCTGGGCCTGCCCGGCATGGACGGTCACACGGTGCTGCAGCGGCTGCGCGAACGCGACCAGCGGCTGCCGGCGCTGATCCTCACGGCGCGCGACTCGCTGGACGAGCGCGTCGCCTCCCTCAACGCGGGCGCGGACGACTTCCTCGCCAAGCCCTTCGCGCTGGCCGAGCTGGAAGCGCGGCTGCACGCGCTGGTGCGCCGCGCGCGCGGCGTGGAGCATCCGCGCCTGGCCTGCGGGCCGCTGGTATACGACGGCGCACGCCGGCAGTTCACGCTGGGCGGCGAGGCGCTCGCCCTGTCGCCGCGCGAACAGGCCGTGCTGCGCGCGCTGGTGCAGCGCAGCGGCGAGCCGCTGTCGAAGCAGCAGATCCTCGACCGCGTGTTCTCCGACGACGACGAGGTGCACCTCGAAGCGATCGAGGTGCTGGTGTACCGGCTGCGCAAGCGGCTCGATGGCAGCGGCGTGCGCATCGTCACGCTGCGCGGCCTGGGCTACGTGCTGGAAGCGGACTGAGTGAGCGCGCTGCGCCGCTTCACCGACCGCCTGCGCCGCACCAGCCTGTGGCAGCGGCTCGCGCTGCTGCTGTTCCCCGCCCTGCTGCTGGTGACGGGCATCGAGCTGTGGATGACGCGGCACGACGCGCTGGCCGCCGCCAACGCGGCGTATGACCGCTCGCTACTGGGCGCACTCAAGTCGATCGACGCGAACATCTCCACGGCCTCGGGCGGGCTGTCGGTCGAGCTGCCGTACACGATGTTCGAGTTCTTCGAGCTCACGGCCAGCGGACAGGTGTTCTTTCGCGTCGCGACCTCCGACGGGCTGGTGGAGCTGGGCAGCGCCGACCTGCCCGCGCCGCCGGTCGAGCCGGCGATGGGCGTGCCGGCCTTCTACGACGCCACCTACTTCGGCGAGGCCGTGCGGCTCGCGGCCTACCGGCGCGACCTGGACCGCGCGCCGGCCGGCAGCACCGGGCGCAGCGTGCTGATCCAGGTCGGCGAGAGCACGCGCTCGCGCCAGGAGTTCACAAGCCGCTTCGTGCGCAGCGCCGCGCTGCGCGACGGGCTGATCCTCGCGATGCTGTTGTGCGGCACCGCGCTGGCGCTGGCGGCGGCGCTGCGGCCGCTGTCGCGGCTGGCGCGCGAGGTGCAGGCGCGCACGCCCGACGACCTCACGCGCATCGCCGAGACCGACCTGCCCGCCGAGGTGCGCCCGCTGGTCGCCGCCGTGAACCAGCAGATGGCGCGCACACAGGAACTGGTCGCACAACAACGGCAGTTTCTGGACGACGCCTCGCACCAGCTGCGCACGCACCTGACCACACTGCAGATGCAGGCCGACTACGCGCGCCGCGAGGACGACCCGACGCAGGTGCGCGCCGCGCTCGACGCGCTGGGCGCCGAGATCGGCCGCGCCACGCGCAGCGCGCAGCAGCTGCTGGCGCTGGGCCGCAGCGACACCGTGGCCGTGGCACCGGCCGACTTCGACACCGCCGAGCTGCTGCGCGAGGTGGCGGTCGACCTGCTGCCGCTGGCGCGCGCCAAGCGCATCGACCTGGGCATCCACACGCCCTCGCCCGAGCTGCACGCGGTGGGCGACCGCGGCCTGCTGCGCGAGGCGCTGAGCAACCTCGTGGCCAATGCCATCGCCTACACGCCGGCGGCCGGCACCATCACGCTCTTCGCGGCCGGCGACGCCGCGGGCTGGAGCCTCAACGTGGAGGACGACGGCCCCGGCCTGAGCGAGGACGAGCGCGCCACCTTGGGCCAGCGCTTCCGGCGCGGCGCGCGCGCGGACCAGGGCGGCTTCGGCCTCGGCCTGGCGATCGTGCGTTCCATCGCGCAGCGGCACCGTGGCGACTTGCGGCTGGAAGCGCGCGGCGCCGGCCCGGGCCTGCATGCCATCATCTGGTGGCCCCGGCCTGCGGGGTGAACCGCCGCCCTCCTTCTTCTTCGATGCCACGCCCCCTCGCCTTCACCCGTCGCCATGTGCTGCGCGCGCTGTCCGCGTGGCTCACGCCTGTCGCGCTGCAGGCGACGGCGGCCGCGGGCGATGTGTCCGAGGGCCCGGCGGAATGCGTGATTCCCGCCAAGGCCGGCGGCGGCTTCGCGCTGACCTGCGCGCTGGCGCGCGATGCGCTGCAGGCCGTGCGCCCCGCGCGCACGCCGCTCGCGCAGCGCTACCTGCCGGGCGGCATCGGCGCGGTGGCCTTCGACCGCATCGCGAGCGGCCAGCTCGGCGGGCCGGGCACGCTGGTTGCGTTCTCCAGCGGCTCGCTGCTCAACCTCGCGCAGGGCCGCTTCGGGCCGCACCCGCCCTCGGCCGTGCGCTGGATCGCCACGCTGGGCACCGACTACGGCGTGGTCGCCGTGCACCGCGACTCGCCCTACCGGCGCCTGCAGGACCTGATCGCCGCGCTGCGCCAGGACCCGTCGCGCGTGGTCTTCGGCGCGGGCGGTACGGTCGGCAGCCAGGACTGGGTGAAGGCCGCGCTGCTGGTGCGCGCGGCCGGCGGCGCGCCGAAGGCGATGCGCTTCGTGTCCTTCGAAGGCGGCGGCGATGCGCTGGGCGCGCTGCAGGGCAAGCACGTCGATGCGTTCCCCGGCGACGCCGCCGAGGCGCTGCAGGCCATCGCCGGCGGTGCGCCGCTGCGCCTGCTCGCGGTGCTGTCCGAAGCACGGCTGGGCGGCGCGCTCACCGGCGTGCCCACCGCGCGCGAGCAAGGCGCGGACATCGTCTGGCCGACCGTGCGCGGCGTCTACCTGAGCGCCAACGTGCCCGACGCCGCCGTGCGCGCCTGGACCGCCGCCTTCGCCGAGGCCACGGCTGCGCCGGGCTATGCGGCGCTGCGCGAACGGCACGGCCTTTATCCTTTCGCGCTCACCGGCGCCGCACTCGACGACTACGTGCAGGCGCGCATCAAGGCCTACCAGGCACTGGCCGACGAGCTCGGCCTGCGACGCTGGAAGCCTTGACCTCATCCAATCCCCATGACCGAAGACGACATCACCCAACACCTCATCGACATGCTCGGCGGCGGCCATTTCGAAGTGGCCGACGACAACACCTTCTTTTTCCACGGCGCGGACAACAAGTTCCCCTTCGTCACGATCGTGACGAAGGACAACGAGTTCGACAGCGCCTCGAAGCTGAACCGGCCCGGCGTGTTCCGCCTGAACGTCGGCGTGGGCAAGGACACCTTTCGCGCGCTGTTCGGCGAGCAGCCGCCAGTCGACATCGACTACACCGCAATCGACCGGCTGATGCCGCACCCGGTGTACGCCAAGATGTATTGGGTGAGCGTGATCAACCCGAGCGCCGCGACCTTCGAGACCGTGAAGCCGCTGCTGGCGGAAGCCCGCAACCTGCTGGTCACGCGGGACAAGAGCGCGTAGACCGGCTCCCAACACCCGACCACATGAAACGCATACAATCCATATACGTTTCATACAGAAGTGACCCATGGGCATCGTCAAGATTTCGGACCTGATGCACGAGAACCTGCGCGTGGCGGGCAACGCCCTGAGCCGGTCGATCAATGCGCAGGCAGAGCACTGGATGCGGGTCGGCATGCTGACCGAGATGCATCCCGACCTGGACTACCGGGAGGTCTGCCAGCTGCTGATCCAGGCCGAGCTCTCGGGCGGGCTGGACATTGCCGCGACAGTCACTGCGGCGCCACCCGGCAAGCCCCGCGCCCCCACGAACGGCAAGCAGCACTGATGGCACACGACGTTCCCCTCCGGTCGGCCGAAGAACTGGTGATGGCACGCCATGCCGCTCAGCTCGCGGCGCAGGTCCTGGCGATGATCGAGCCCCATGTCGTGCCCGGCGTGAGCACCGAAGCGCTCGACCGCCTCTGCCACGCACACATCGTGAAGGTGCAAGGCGCCATTCCCGCCAACGTGGGCTACCTGGGCTATCCGAAGACCATCCTCACCTCGGTGAACCAGGTGGTGTGCCACGGCATTCCCTCGGCCGACAAGATCCTGAAGGCGGGCGACATCGTCAACATCGACGTCGCCGTCAACAAGGATGGCTGGTTCGGCGACACCAGCCGCATGTTCTTCGTCGGTGCGCCCAGCGTGCTCGCGCGCCGGCTGGTGGAGACGACCTACGAAGCCCTGTGCGCCGGCATCCGCCAGGTGAAGCCCGGCGCGACGCTGGGCGACGTGGGCCACGCCATCCAGTCGGTCGCGCAGCGCGAGCACTTCAGCGTGGTGCGCGAATACTGCGGACACGGCATCGGCCGCATCTACCACGACGAACCGCAGGTGCTGCACTTCGGGCGGCGCGGAGCGGGCCTGGTGCTCGAGCCGGGCATGGTCTTCACCATCGAGCCGATGCTCAACGCGGGCCGCGCCGAAACGAAGCAGCTGGCCGACGGCTGGACCGTCGTGACCAAGGACCGCTCGCTGTCGGCGCAGTGGGAGCACATGGTGGCGGTGACGGCCGAGGGGTACGAGGTGCTGACGGCCTGGCCGGACGGCACGGGGACTTACGCGCCGATCTGATGCGCGGCCCGGCCCCGGGGCGATGGCGATTCTTCAGTAGGTCACGGTGACAGTGATCGTGTCGCTGTAGCTGCCCGGCGTCACATTGGTCTGGGCCGGCACCCGCCCATAGACCGGAATGCTGCTGCCGGGATTGCCGCTGCCGTCGACCGTGTCCGTGCCGACGGTGTTGCCCCAGCGCAGCGAACGCGCGGCATCGCGGTACAGCTCGTACTGGATGTAGTCACCGGTGCCGCCCGCCATGCGCCGCTGCGTCCCTGCCACGTTCACGCCATTGCTCAGTCCCACCTTCCAGGCGGTGCTGGGCGGACAGGCCATGGTGATGGCGGCCGTGCCGTTGACCGCGGCGCTGAGCGAGCTGGCACTGCCGAAGTCCAGGTCGGTGGCCGCCACGCTGACGGTGCAGGCGTTGGAATAGAGGGCCGTGACCTGCGTGTAGAAGTTCGTCCTGCCGATGTACTTGGCCGAACTCGCGGTGCAGCTGTCGGGCGCATTGCCGCTCTTCATGCCCCAGACGACCTCGGAGTTGTAGATGTTGGCCTGGTAGCTGCCCGCCGCCAGCGATTGCCCGGACGGCACGCGGCCATACAGCGGGATGTTCAACGCGACGTTGCCGCCGCTGGCCGGCAGCACGAAGGTGCCACCCGCGCTGGCGTAGGTGCCGCCGCCCGGCGGCGGGCCGACGATGCCGCTGCGGGCCGCGTCGGCGTAGATGTTGTAGGCCATCTGCGAACCGTTCCAGTTGGTCATGTAGCGCGGGGCGTAGCCGGCGATCTCGTTGCCCTGGGAGACGTACACGCAGTAGCTCAAGTACATGGTCTGGCCGGTGTCGTTCTGGCACGCGAAGCCGACCGTGGCGGTGGTGTCCGTCGCCGCCGACGCCGTCACGGTGCCGAAGGCGAAGCTCGGCTGGCTGGCGACCCAGCAGCTCGGGTCGGCATGCGCCGCGCCCATGCCCAGCAGCCACGAGAGCGCCAGCGCCAGTTTCACGAATCTCAACGTCCACATGTCAACCGCTCTTTCTGCAAACCACCGCCCTCGGGACGCCGCCAGTCGAACTGCGCCCGGCACACCGCGCCGTCGGGCGTGCGCACGGCCAGCGTGTTGCGCACGTCCAGCGTGTCCAGGTACACCCAGCCGTCGTAGCCCACCACCGCACCACCGCCGTCCTGGCCGTTCACCTGCACGCGGCTGCCCAGCGGCAACGGCTGGCCCTGCGCGTCCATCAATGCCACGTGGGCGGCCCGCACGGGCGTGATGCCGAAATGCGCCCGTGCGCCCGACCGGCCGGCCGGGGTGATGAGGCTCTCGGCGCGCTCGATGCGCACGTCGGCGGGCAGGTCCATCGGGTCGATCGCCAGCTTGTTGTTCTGGTAGGCGTTCACCGGCACGACCAGCAGCAGCCCGCGCGAGTTGGTCTGCCCCACCGGGCGATTCTCGAGCTTCACGGGCACGCCGGCCACGCCGTCGGTGTCCACCACCGCAAAGGCGTCGTCGATGCGCCGCGCGGCCAGCATCCCGCCGCCCATCAGCACCAGCGCACCGCTGGCGCCCGCATAGGCGTAGCGGCTGGCGCGGCCGCCGCCCATCTCGCTCACGCCGGCCTGCACGCGGCCGTAGGGGCCCAGGTAGTTGATTTCGGCCTGCCCGCCGGTCGTGCCACCGCCCGTGCGCGCGGTGGCGCGCCAGCCCCAGCCACCGTCGCCGAGGGGGGAGTGCTGCGCGCTGACGGTGCCCACGGTGCCCTGGTCGCCGCTGCGCTGCACGCCAGCGCTCACGCTGGTCTGCGCGTCCCACGACCAGCTCAGGCCGACGAAGATGCCGCGGTCGCTGCGCTTGTCCAGGTTCTGGTTCATGCCCACCGAGACCGAGGTCGTGCGCCCGATCGAACGGAACCAGTTCACGCTGGCGTAGCGCGACGCGTTCTGCCCGACCGGGCGCAGGTAGAGGTAGCTGACGCTGACGTTGCCCAGGCCGCCCATGTCGTAGCCCACGCTCGCGCTGGCGCTGCCCTTGGCCGGGGCCGCGCCGTAGGCCGTGGCCACGTCGCGGTAGTCGCCCTGGGTCCGCGAGCCGTTCAGGCCCACCGACAGGCGCTCCTGCCGCCACAGGTAACCCAGGCTGGTCTGCGTGCCGCTGCGGCTGCCGCCGGGGGTGTCGGCGTCGTGCCGGCTGCCTGCGAGCGCCGCCGACAGCGTGCCCGCGGCGCCCAGTTGCCACACGCCCCCGGCGCCGGCCAACGCCAGGCCGCGCGTCACTTCGCCATGCGCTTCCACCGTGAAGCTGTCGCTGAGGCCGCGGCGCCAGGTGCCGGTCAGCACCGGCTGCTTGCCGTAGTCGAAGGAGCGCAGGCCGTAGTTGCGACGCACCACGCCCAGGTCCACCGTCCAGTCGCTCAACCCGGGCGCCAGCAGGCGGCTGCTGTCGAAGAGCGAAAAGCTCAGCGTGGCGGCGCGGCCCAGCGCGTCGGTCACCACCACCTGCGCCGTGCCCGTGCTGTTGATGCGCGGCAGCGCGTTGAGCTGGAAGGGCCCCGCCGGCACCTGGCCGCTGTACTGGCGGATGCCGTCGATGAACAGTTCCACGTCCGAGGGCATCGTGGCCGAACCGATGAAGCTGGGCAGCGGCGCGGTCTGCCGGTAAGGCTGCAGGCCGAAGTCGCGCGACAGCTGGATGCCGCCGATGCGCGTGGCGCGCGACCAGGGCACGGCGCCGGTGAGCGTGTCGCCCACGCGCAGGGTGAGCATCCTGTCGGGGAAAGCCATGCTCCAGGTGCTGTCCATGCGCACGGACTGGTCCTTCCAGCCCTGGGTGTCGTGCGTGCGCTGCATCAGCCAGGTGGTGCTGAGCACGCTGGCGCCACGGAAGGCGCGCAGCTCGCCGAAGGCGCTCAGGCTGGCGCTGCCGCCCCTGCCCTGGGTGCCGTAGAGGTCGTAGTTCAGCAGCAGGCCGGTGGACGTGCTCAGGGGCTGCGCGGTGACTGCCGCCTGCCCCACCGTGGCCGTGGGCAGCTGCAGCATCGCCAGCGGTGCGGTCAGGCTCAGTTGCTGGCGCGCAGCGTCGTAGTCGGCCACCAGCCCGGGCAGGTCGCGCAGGGGCAGCCATTCGGCGCCGTTGTCGGGCAGGGAGAAACTCAGTTCGCGCAGCACCGCGCGGGAGGCCGACAAGGCCCCGGCCTGCAGGCGAAACGGGTGCAGCCCGCGCGCCATGCCGTTGAGGCTGACCTCCAGGTACAGCGTCATGGCCCCCGGCACGGACTGCGCGGCGGGCGCTGCGTGGGCGGGGAGCGTGGTCAGGGCCAGTGCAAACGGAGCCAGCAAGGCCCTCGCAGCGAACCCGGCCCGCTCAGCGCGCCAGCGGCGCGAGGTTGGCGTCCGTCGTTCTGCCATCGATCATGACCTGCCAGCGACCCGCGCCAGCCAGGGCGGCGGGCGACGTCTTCAGCGGCCAGCGCATGGTGGCGCCGGGCAGCACGTAGCCCAGCAAGCCGGTGTAGGCGGCGACGGCGCGGCCGTCCGCGCCGGTGAACACGAGGTCCGCCAGCTGGGCATGCACCCCGCCGCTGTTGCTGACTTCCAGCACGGCCTTGCCGTCCTCGCGCCGCAGGCTCCAGCGCAACTGCGCGGGGGCCGGCTCCGCCCCCGCCGGGGACACGAAGATGGGCAGCGAGTGCCGCATCACGAAGTTCAGGTTGCTCTTCTTGCCGTCCGCCGCAGTGCCCGCCGCCTGGGGCACGGGCAGCTCATCCACCAGCACGCGGTAGGCCTCTTCCGCCGGGCCCGCGGGCGGCGGGCCGTTGCGGATCACGCGCACCAGTTGCCGCCCGTCGGTGGGCAGCTGCAGCATGGGCGGGCTGACGACCAGTCCGTCCGCCGGCTCCATGCGGTCCTGCCCGTCGACCTGTGTCCAGCGGAAGACGCGGATCTGCGCGTCCAGCGGCGCCGTCCCCGTGTTGCTCAGCCAGAGCCCATCGCCCTGCCGGGTCGGCGCCAGGGTCAGGGTGACCGGCGAGACCTGCAGGCCGGCCGCCTGGACCGCACCGCCGCCAAGCAGGCATGCGCCCCACAGTCCGAGGATGGCAAGTGCACGTCTCACGATTCAGCTCTGGCTCGGTGATTCAGCTCTGGCTCAGTACGTGACCGTCACCGTGACGGTGTCGGCGTAGCTGTCCGGGGTGAAGTTGGCGTTGGTGTTCTTGGCGTAGACCGTGTGCGTGATCGCCGCACCGGTGCCCGTGCCGCCGACGACATTGGCGCCGGTGCCGGTGGTGTTGCCCCACACGGTGCTGTTGCCCGCGTTGGAGTACAGCGCGTAGGGCACCTTGTCGGTGTTGGTGGCCGAGTTGGCGACGGACGACATGGCACCCGTGCCGTCGGTGGTGCCGCCGTTGGTGGACGAAGGCAGCAGGCCGACGGTGTAGGGCGTGGTCTTGGAGCAGGTGACCGAGATGGTGTTGTTGCCCGTCTGGTTGGTGGCGGTGGGCTGCACGGTGGTGCCCAGGCTGATGTCGGAGGCGCTGCCGGCGGTCACCGAGCAGCTGCGCACGATGGTCATCTTGACCTGAAAGCTGGCACCGGCGGTGTCAGCCAGGGCCGAACCGGATGCGAAAACGAGGGTGGCGGTGGCCGCCGCGGCGACTGCGAGCTTGAGCATGAAAGCACTCCAAATGTAATCAATAAGACCTGACAGGTCGGTATTTTGTAATCATTTTGCATACGTTTTGACTACAAAGTGGCGCAAGGATGCCCCACAACCGGCTCGTTTGCCCTCGGATTCACGGCGCCTCGGCTCAAGTTTCGTGATCTAGTTCTCGTAACAATTGGAAAACTGTTTGCATTGTTTACATTTCCACCACAGTCAAAGCGCCCCCTGCCTCCGCGAAGTGGAGGCCTTGGTGCGGTCGATAGCGGGTGGGGAAGTGGTCGCAACAAGCGCAGGGCTTGGTGGCGCCCGAGGCTGCCCAGCCTCAGGAAGTCGATGCGGGCCGGCTCAAAGCGTTGCCCGGACCCGCCCGGGCGCAGGCGGCAGGGAGTCGCCCTGCCCCCTCGTCAGCCTCAGGCCTTGGCCAACCGCCGCCGCGCCTTCACCGCCGACGCCAGCCCCTCGAGCACCGGCACCGTCTGCGCAAAGCCGATGCAGGCATCGGTGATCGACACGCCGTGCTTCAGCGGCACGCCGGGCTTCAGGTCCTGGCGGCCTTCCTCGAGATGGCTCTCGATCATGATCCCGGTGATGCGCCGCTCGCCGGCCGCGATCTGCGCGGCCACGTCCTCGGCCACCACGATCTGGCGCTGGTGCTGCTTGCTGCTGTTGCCGTGCGAGACGTCGATCATCACTTGCGGGCGCAGGCCGTTGGCCAGCAGCGCCTCGCAGCTGGACGCGACATCCGCCGCCGAATAGTTGGGCGCCTTGCCGCCGCGCAGGATCACGTGGCAGTCGTCGTTGCCGCGCGTCTCGAAGATCGCGGCCATGCCCATCTTGGTCATGCCCATGAAGGCATGCGGCGCACGCGCCGCGAGGATGGCGTCGGCCGCCACCTTCACGCTGCCGTCGGTGCCGTTCTTGAAACCGACCGGGCAGCTCAGGCCCGAGGCCAGCTGCCGATGGCTCTGGCTCTCGGTGGTGCGCGCGCCGATGGCGCCCCAGGCGATCAGGTCGGCAATGAACTGCGGGCTCAAGAGGTCGAGGAACTCGGTGCCGGTCGGCAGGCCCAGCGTGGTCAGCTCCAGCAGCAGGCGCCGCGCGCGCTCCAGGCCTTCGTTGATGGCAAAGCTGCCGTCCAGGTGCGGGTCGTTGATGTAGCCCTTCCAGCCGACGGTGGTGCGCGGCTTCTCGAAGTAGGCGCGCATCACGATGAGCAGGTCGTCCTGCAGCGAATCGGCCACCTTCTTCAGGCGCTGCGCGTACTCGATGGCCTGGTCGTGGTCGTGGATGGAACACGGGCCGACCACCACGACCAGCCGGTCGTCGCGGCCGTGCAGCACGTCGGCGATGGCCGCGCGGCTGCCTTCGACCAGCGCCAGCGTGTTGTCGCGCACGGGCACGCGCTCCTGCAGCAGCGCGGGGGTCATGAGGGGACGCACGGCGCCGATGCGCACGTCGTCGATGCGGGTGGTGTCGAGGGTGCTGTCGCGGGAGCCGACTTCGGCGTCGTGGCGGGGGTCGTCGAGGCGGGACATGATCGTGGAATGCTGTGATGTCGAGGGGGTTGCTTCGATTGTCCCCCAGCGCGCCCTCCTCCCCGGCTCAGGCCGCCTTCAGGAACACGTCGGGGTCCGTCGCGGCCTGCAACGGCCGCTGGCCTCACAGGACAAAAGCCAGGCGATCACGCCGACGAACGCGACAGCGTCGCCAACTTCTTCCTCGCGCTCTGCAAGAGGCCGACCTTCTCGACGGGCAGCGGCGCCTTCGTATCCCCGGGCTTGATGATCTCGAGCGCCGCGGGTTTCGGCATGAGCGCATCGCGCGGCGTGAGGCCGTTGAACTTCGCGTTCGAGATGACGTGCACCTTCAGGTGACGGTGGATGTTCTTCGAGAGCTTCCGACAGGCGGCCGCCAGGGTGGCTTCGTCGGGCATCGACTGGCCATGCACGACGAGCAGCTCCAGGGTGCCGTCTTCGTCCTCCGCGAGCACGAAGGCGCGCACGACCGAGGCCTTGAACTTGCCGCGCAACATCGCGCGAACCGGCTCGGCCGCGGCAAACGACTTGAGCGCGATGTTGCGCAGTTCGTCGTGGAAGATGAACGCGCGGTCGATCGAGAAGGTCTCGGCCTCCTCGGCCTTCGGCTTTTGCTTCTTCAGGATGCCGCTGCCGACGAGGTGCGCCAAGGTGCGCTCCGCATCGGCCGTGTCGAGCTTCGAGCGATGGGCCAGCTCGCTGGAAGACAAGGGTTGTTGGGGCGCCGCGTAGGCGACCATCAAGAGCTTTTGCACCTCGGGGGCGAAAAGAAAATCTGCTGCACTCATTTCGCGGTTCTCTAGTTCTCTGCTTCTGTGGGGTTCTCTACAAGCGGGTTGCATTATCGAGAGCGCCCCGCTTCCCGTGCGATGCGGCTTTCTCCACGGCGTTTTCGCGGCGGATTCCGTCACCGCGCATGGCGCCGGCCTACAGCGGAGCCCGGCGCTCACCGGTAAGAACGGCTGAACACGACAAGGAGCTTCAGCCATGGACCTGAAACAGACGATCGACAAGATCAAGCAGGTGGATGCGGCGCGCGCCGACTACCCCGGCGAACACCTCGTCGTGCTCGGCGCCGGCGTGCTGCTGTTGCTGGCCGCGGGCCGCAGCCGGTCGTTCCTGATGCGAGTCGTCGCGGGCGCCGCCGGCGGCGCGCTGATCGGCCGGGCGGCGAGCGGCACCGGCGGCATCGCGAAGCTGGCCGGCGTGTTGCAGAACGGAGGCCTGGCATGGCCGCGGCGCTGACCCCGCGGGCCGGCGACCCCCGGCGGTACTGGGCCCCGTGCCTGGGCGTGGCGCTGGTGGCGATGTCGCTCTTCTATGTGACCTTGAAAGACCTGGTGCACGAGAGCGCGGCGCGTGCTGCGCTCCTGACCACGGCAGTCGTTCCGGTCGAGGCCGAGCCCGACAGATCGGCCGCCCGCGAAACGCTCCCGGATGCGGTGACCCGCGCATCCAAGGAACCTGCCACGCTGAAGAACACGCACTTCGAGCCCCCAGTGATCGCTCCCGCAGCCAAGTCCGTGCCTGCCGTCGTCGAGGTGCACAAGTGCGTCACGCCCGAGGGCGATGCGGCCTACTCCGACGGGCCGTGCCCCGAGGGCGCACGCGCGAGCACGCTGCGGTTGCCGCGCGACCTGCACGCCTCGGCGAGTTCCTGAGCTCTTGAACGGCTCACCCCGCCTTCAAGAACACATCGTGGTCCGGCGCAAAGTTGGCGTGCAGCGGCAGCATCGCGCCGCCGAGCGCGCAGGCCTGCGCCCCCGCCCTGCCCCCATGCAGCTGCGGCGCCCACAGGCCTTCCCAGTTGCACTGCGCGAGCGCCGCGCGGGTCTGCACCAGCAGCGCGTCGAGCAGCGCGCGCGACATCGAGCCGTCCATCACCACGTCGGCCAGGTCGAGCACGGCCGTGCTGCTGACGATGGCATGCGCCAGCGCCCGCGACGCGCTGCCGAGCCAGGCCTGCGTGGCCGCGGCGAACGGCGCTTCGAGCGCGCGGTCGTCGTAGGCCGCCGTGGCGTCGAGGCCTTCGGCGCGCAGGCGCTGCTCCAGCTCCCACAGCGACGCCTCGGCCACCACCTGCGTCGACAGGCCTTCGGAGGGCTTCTCGGTGCGCATCGGGATCGACGCGAGCGCGCCCGCATTGCCGTGCGCGCCGGTGTGCAGGTGCGAGTTGATGACCAGCCCGCCGCCCACGAAGGTGTCGACGAAGATGTAAAGAAAGCTCTTGAGGTCGTGCCCGCGCCCGGTCACCAGCTCGGCCACGCAGGCCGCCACGGTGTCGCGGGCGAAGCCCACGGGCACGTCGGTGCGCGCGCGCACCTCGGCCAGCAGGTCCATCTGGTTCCACTCGTCCGACTGCGCCTTCGACAGCCCCAGCGTGCGGTGCCAGCCGCCGAGCTGGAACGGCGCCGCCAGCCCCGCGCCCACGTTGCGCGCGGCCAGCGGCCCGAGCCCGTCGCGCAGCCGGTGGATGTGCTCGGCGATCACGGGCAGCAGCGCCGCGGCGTCCGGAAATTCGTAGCGGATCGCGTGGTGCTCGCGCACCCGCGCCGCGAAATCGATCAGCAGCCACTCGGCGCCGCGCCGCCCGAGCTTGACGCCGATGGCAAAGGCGCCGTCGGGGTTCAGTGCCAGCGGCACCGAGGGCTGGCCGATGCGCCCGCGCACGCGGCTTTGCTTGACGATGAGGCCGTCGTCCTCGAGCCGCGCGGTGATGAGGCCGATGGTCTGCGCGCTCAGGCCCGTGAGCCGCGCGAGATCGGCCTTGGGCAGGCTGGTGTGCACGCGCAGCGCCTGCAGCACCACGCGCTCGTTGAACTGGCGCATGCCCACCTGGTTGGAGCCGCGCGGACGCAGCAGCGCCGAAGGGCGTTCAACGATGTCGATGTCGGTATCAGGCATGCGCCTCCGCAGGCAACTGGTCGGCGGTCATGGCACCGGTCATCACGGCCACGGTGTCGCTCATGCTGATCTTCTTCGGATTGAGCACGGCCGCGCGCCTGCCCAGGCGCGCCACGTGGATGCGGTCGGCCACCTCGAACACGTGCGGCATGTTGTGGCTGATGAGCACCACGGGCAGGCCGCGCTCGCGCACGCGGCGGATCAGCTCGAGCACCATGTTGCCCTCCTTCACGCCGAGCGCGGCGGTGGGCTCGTCCATGATGACCACGTGCCGCGCGAAGGCCGCGCTGCGCGCCACGGCCACGCACTGGCGCTGGCCGCCCGAGAGCGTTTCGACGGCCTGCGTCATCGACTGGATGCCGACCTTCAGGTCGGCCATGCGCGCCGTGCTTTCGAGCAGCATCTTCTTCTTGTCGAGCATGCGCAGCACGTTGCCCAGGAAGCCGGGGCGGCGCAGTTCGCGGCCGAGAAAGAGGTTCTCGTAGATGGTCATCGCGGGCGCGACGGCGAGGTCCTGGTAGACCGTCTCGATGCCGGCGCGGCGTGCATCGAGCGGGTTGCGGAAATGCACCGGCGCGCCGTCGAGCAGGATCTGGCCTTCGTCGGGCACGATGGCGCCCGACAGCGCCTTGATGAGCGACGACTTGCCCGCGCCGTTGTCGCCGATCACCGCGAGGATCTCGCCTTCGCGCAGCTCGAAGTCGACGCCGTCGAGCGCCGTGACCTGGCCGTAGCGCTTCACCAGGCCCTTGGCCTGCATCACGATCTTGGGATTGGCCACGGTGTTCATCAGCGGGCTCCCTTGCGCGAGAGCTGATCGGCCGCCACCGCCAGGATCACGAGCACGCCCGTCACCAGCACCTGGTAGATCGACGACACGCCCATCAGCGTGAGTCCGTTGCGGAACACGCCCACGATGAGCACGCCGATGAGCGAACCCAGCACGATGCCACGCCCGCCGAAGAGGCTGGTGCCGCCGAGCACCACGGCGGTGATGGCGTCGAGGTTTTCGGTCTGGCCCGCGTTCGGGTCGCCCACGCCGGTGCGCGCCACCGACAGCAGCGAGGCGATGCCGTAGAACACGCCCGCCGCCACGTACACCGCGAGCAGCACGCGCTGTGTCGGAATGCCCACCAGCCGCGTGGCCTCGGCGTTGTTGCCGATCGCGTAGACATGCCGGCCGGCCGCCGTCTCGCGCAGCACGAACCACGCGAGCGCATAGAGCGCCAGCATGAGCACCGACCCCCACGCCACCTCGGCGCTGCCGATGGTGAAGGTGGTGCCCAGGCCCGTGAGGCCGGCGGGCAGGTCGGTGATGGTCTGCGAGGACGAGTACAGCTGCGTGATCGCGAACGCGATGTTCAGCGTGCCCAGCGTCACGATGAAGGGCGGCAGCTTGATGCGCGTGACCAGCAGGCCGTTGAGCAGGCCGAACAGCGTCGTCACGCCGATGCCGCACAGGATGGCCACCGGCACCGGCAGGCCGAGCTCGGTGGCGAACTTCGTCATGATGATCCCGCCCAGCGCCATCACCATGCCGCACGACAGGTCGATGCCGGCCGTGAGGATGATCAGCGTCTGGCCGATGGCGATCACGCCCACCACCATCACCTGCTGCAGGATCAGCGACAGGTTGCCGCCCGTGAGAAAACGCTCGGACTGCGTCGCAAAGAAGATGCAGGCGCCGAGCAGGGCCAGCCACGGCCCGAGGGCGCCCCACGGGATGTGGTGCGTCGGAGATTTCGCCATCGGTGTGCCTCCCTATAGACCGGGGCCGTTTACTTCTTGCCCCAGCACAGCTCGGTGCCGGTCTTGGTGTCCTTGCTGTCGACGCCGGCCACGCTCTTGCCGGCGATGAGCGTCACGCCGGTGTCGACGTAGCCCGAGGCCTTCTTGCCGGTCTTGGCGAATTCGACGCCCGCGGCCACGCCCATGGCGGCCATCTTCAGCGGGTACTGCTGCGAGGTCGCGGCGATGATGCCGGCGGCCGTGTCCTTGATGCCCTGGCAGCCGCCGTCGACCGAGACGATCATCACGCCCTTCTCCTTGCCCGCACGCTTGAGCGCGTTGTAGGCACCGGCCGCGGCGGGCTCGTTGATGGTGTAGACCAGGTTCACGTCGGGCGCCTTCTGCAGGCAGTTCTCCATCACGGTCTGCGCCTTGGCCTGGTCGCCGAAGCTGTCGGCCATGCAGACGATCTCGGGCGACTTCGACAGCTCGTTCGACTTGGCGTCGTTGGCCGCCAGCCCGAAGCCCTTCATGAAGCCGTTGTGGCGCTGCGCGCCCACGGGGTGGCCCGGCAGCAGGTCGAGCGCGACGATCTTCGGCGTCTTGCCGGCCATCGCGGCCTTGGCGTATTCGCCGATGAGCACGCCGGCCGTGTAGTTGTTGGTGGCGAAGAGCGCGTCGGTGGCGTCCGGCGGATCGGCCGGGCTGTCCAGCGCGATCACCTGCACGCCCTTGTCGCGCGCTTTCTTGATGGCCGGCACGATGGCCTTGGCGTCGCTGGGCGTGATGAGGATGGTCTTGGCGCCGGCGGCGATCATGTTTTCCATCGCGGTGATCTGACCCGCGTTGTCGCCGTCGGCCTTGCCCGCGCCCGAGAGCAGCTTGGCGCCGAGCTTCTTGGCCTCCTCCTGCGCGCCCTCTTTCATCTTCACGAAGAAGGGGTTGGTCTCGGTCTTGGTGACCAGGCCGATGACGGGCGGGTCGGCGGCCAGGGCCGTGGACGTGGCCGATGCGGCCAGGGCCAGGATGGCCAGGGCGGGAACGAAGCGCGGGCTGATGAACATGAGGTTGTCTCCTTCAGGGGGGCGGGCGCACAGCGCCTGCCGTGCTTGCTATGGAACCGGATGACGACCCGTCAACGAGCGGGAAGGCATTCGGACGAGGGGGACTATCGAGCAGTCGACCGACTAAATCAAGCAACTTGAGTTATCGAAAACCCGAGGCCGGACAGGTTCGTGCGGTCAGAGCTGACTGCGACGGAGGATTCCGTGCAGCGCGTAATTTGTAATTCAAACGGCCTCGTTTCTATTGCCGCTCGCTCAATTCTTTTCTGATTTTGACAATTGTCATGGATGTTGATTTATCGTCATCGAAGATGCAAAGAATCGGCAATTCGCAGAACGAAAAATAAAGTTTTCGCTGGAGCCCCACCACTCGCCAGCCGTTGATGCCAATGGATGCAGTGCTCCTTTTTTCGTTGCGATCCGCCGACCCGCTCGAATGAACAAATAACCCGGAGGGATCGCGGCAGATGTTCGGCCACCTTGTGGAAATACTCAGAAACAGTCCGGAGATCGCATTGTTTCTGGTGCTGTGCATCGGCTACGCGGTGGGCCAGATCCGTTTCGGCCCGATCCAGCTCGGCGGCATCTGCGGCACGCTGATTGCCGCGCTGGTGGTCGGCCAGCTGGGCATCCGGCTCGACGACAGCGTGAAGAACGTGTTCTTCATGCTCTTCATCTTTGCGCTCGGCTACGCGGGCGGTCCGCAGTTCTTCGCCAACCTCGACGCCAAGGGCCTGCGGCTGGGCCTGCTGTGCCTGGTCGAGGTGGTGGTGGTGCTCGCGCTGGTGCTCGGCGCCACCGTGCTGCTGTCGCTCGACCGCGGCACGGCCGCCGGGCTGATGGCGGGCGCGGCCACCGAATCGGCGGTGGTGGGCACGGCGACCGACGCGATCTCGAAGCTATCGCTCCCCGCCGCCGAGATCGCGCAGCTGCAGGCCAACGTGGTCACGGCCTACTCCATCACCTACGTCTTCGGGCTGATCGCCATCGTGGTGGTCACGAGCCAGGTGTTTCCGCTGCTGCTGCGCGTGAACCTGCGCGCCGAAGCCGACAAGCTCTGGAAGACCATGGGCGGCGGCGTCGACGATCCGGACGCCGCCAGCGCCACGCCCGAGATGGTCGGGCGCGTGTTCCGCGTCACCGTGGGACGCGGCCGCTCGGTCGGCGAGCTGACGTCGATCCTCGGGCGGCAGGCCAGCATCGAGCGCGTGGTGCGCGACGGCCAAAGCCTCGCGGTCGAGCCCGACTTGCACCTGCGCGTGGGCGACCAGGTGCTGGCCATCGGCCGGCGCAGCGCGCTCGTCAACGTGGGCGAGCTGCTGGGCCGCGAGTTCGCCGACACCACCGCCTTCGACACCGTGGTCGAGACCACCGAGGTCGTCGCCAACCGCCGCGAATGGTTCGGCCGCGGGCTGCGCATGCTGGAAAACGAGTTGCCGTCCGCCGTGCAGGTGATCGGCGTGGCGCGCGACGGCCACGCCATGCCGCTCGTGAACGACCTCACGCTGCAGCGCGGCGACGTGCTCCAGCTCTACGGCCCGGCGCCCGAGGTGGCGAGCGCCATCGTGCAGGTCGGCGACCGCGTGATCGCCTCCACGCGCAGCAACATCAGCTTCGCCGCCGCGGGCATCTTGCTGGGCGTGTTCATCGGCAGCTTCAGCGCGAAGCTCGGCGGCATTCCGTTTTCGCTCGGCACCGGCGGCGGTGCGCTGCTCACGGGGCTGGCCTTCGGCTGGTACCAGTCGAAGCACCCGCACCGCCTGAGCGTGCCGGCCGACGCGCTGGCGCTCATGAAGGACCTGGGCCTGGCCACCTTCATCGCCTGCGTGGGCCTGGCCTCGGGGCCGCAGGCGCTGGCCCTGGTCCAGAAGTTCGGCGTTGCGCTGCCGCTGGTCGGCATCGCCGTCGCGGTGGTGCCGGCCAGCATCTCGCTGTTTGTCGGCCACCGCCTGCTCAAGCTCGAGGCGCCCGTGCTGCTGGGCGCCATCGCCGGCCAGCAGTGCAGCACGCCCGCGCTCAGCGCGGTGCAGAACGCCGCGGGCAACGCCACGCCGCTGCTGGGCTACACGATCACCTACGCCATCTCGAACGTCGTGCTGCCGCTGATGGGCCCGCTGATCGTGGCCCTGGCCGGCCTGGTGCAGCACGCGAAATAGAACGACCCGATGCCCCACGGCCTTCCCACCCTCTTTTTCTCATTGATGCCCTGAAAGGACTTCCCCTATGGATTGGCTGCACGAACTCTTCAAGAAATCGCCGGAGATGGCGCTGTTTCTCTCGCTGGCCGTCGGCTACTGGATCGGCAAGATCAAGTTCGGCAAGTTCCAGCTCGGCGGCGTCGCCGGCTCGCTGCTGGTGGCGGTGATCGTGAGCCAGGTCGGCGTGCAGATCGACGGCGGCGTGAAGGCCGTGCTGTTCGCGCTGTTCATCTACGCCGTGGGCTTCGAGAGCGGGCCGCAGTTCTTCAGCTCGCTGGGCAAGCAGTCGATCAAGGAGATCATCCTGGCCGCCGTGATGGCGGCCACGGGCCTGGCGACCGTGGTGGTCATGGCCAAATTGTTCGGGCTCGACAAGGGCCTGGCGGCGGGCGTGGCGGCCGGCGGCCTCACGCAGAGCGCCATCATCGGCACGGCGGGCGACGCCATCGGCAAGCTCGGCCTCGCCGCCGCTGAAACGGCGCGGCTGCAGGGCAACGTGGCCATCGGCTATGCCGTGACCTACGTGTTCGGCTCGTTCGGCGCGATCATCGTGTGCGTCAACATCCTGCCCAAGCTCATGGGCCGCAGCATCCGCGACGACGCGATCGCGGCCGAGACCGCGATGCAGGCCGGCGTGAAGGTGCTCGGCCCCGACCAGGAAGAAGCCGCGCCCTCGCTGGTCGGGCGCATCTACCAGCTCACGAGCGACCCGCAGCGCACGGTGGCCGACATCGAGAACGCCAACCCGGCCACCACCATCACCATCGAGCGCGTGAAGCGCGACGGCAAGTTCGTCGAGGTCAGCCCCACGCTCGTGCTGCGCCAGGGCGACTACGTGCTCACCGTGGGCCGGCGCGATGCCGTGGTGGCGAGCGCCCCGCTGCTGGGCAAGGAGGTCGACGCGGTCGACGGCATGGAGCTGACGCTGAACAAGCGCGAGATCGTGCTCACCAACAAGGACTTCGGCGGCAAGACCGTTGACCAGATCCGCCAGGCCACCGCCGGCGGCGTGCGCCACGGCATCTTCGTCGTGCAGCTCAGCCGCATGGGCCAGGTGCTGCCGATGAAGCCCGACACCGTGGTGCAGGTCGGCGACCTGGTGTCGATCTTCGGCGCCGAGCAGGACGTGAAGCGCGTCGCCTCCCTCGTCGGCGACGTGATCGTGCCCAGCGCCAAGACCGACTTCGTGTACCTGGGCGCGGGCCTCGTGGTGGGCCTGCTGGTCGGCCTGCTGAGCGTGAAGATCGGCGCCATCCCGCTGACACTCGGCGCCGGCGGCGGCGCGCTGCTGTCGGGCCTGCTGTTCGGCTGGTACCGCGCGAAGAGGCAGACCTTCGGCGCGCTGCCGCCCAGCGCGGTGCAGCTGCTGAAAGACCTGGGCCTGGCGGGCTTCGTGGTCGTGGTCGGCCTGACGTCGGGCCTGCAGGCCGTGCAGACCATCAAGGAACTGGGCCTGACCATCTTCGGCGTCGGCGTGGTCGTCACGCTCGTGCCGATGATCCTCACGATGCTGTTCGGACGCTACGTGCTGCGCTACGACAACACGGCCGTGTTCGCCGGTGCGCTGAGCGGCTCGCGCAGCGCCAACCCGGCCTTCGGCGAAGTGCTGGGCAAGGCCGAGAACGCCATTCCCACCGTGCCCTTCGCCATCACCTACGCGCTGGCCAACGTGTTCCTCACGCTGCTGGGGCCGCTGATCGTGGCGCTGGTCTGAGCACCGCGCCTTCCCTTTTCTTTCTTCTTTCTTTTTATCAACCAAGGAGTACTCCATGGATTTCGGCGACGTGAAAAAGCTGGGCGGCCTGAGCCCGTTCGAACTGAAGGATGCGCTGATCCAGGTCGCACGACAGAGTGACCGCCTCATGCTCAACGCCGGCCGCGGCAACCCGAACTTCCTGGCCACCACCCCGCGCCATGGCTTCTTCCAGTTCGGACTCTTTGCCATGACCGAGGCCGAGCGTTCGTACATCTACATGGCGGACGTGGGCGGCTTTCCGCAGCGCGAGGGCATCGAGGCGCGCTTCGAGCTCTTTGCCAAGTCGCACGAAGGAGAACCCGGCGTGCGCTTCATCGAGGCCGCCGTGTCCTACGTGCGCGACCAGCTGGGCCTGTCGGCCGGCGACTTCATCTACGAGATGTGCGAGGCCATCCTGGGCTGCAACTACCCGGTGCCCGACCGCATGCTGCGCCTGACCGAGATCGTCGTGGGCCAGTACATCCACAAGGAAATGATCGGCACCCACCCCTTCGTGGGCAAGTTCGACATGTACGCGGTGGAAGGCGGCACCGCCGCCATGACCTACCTGTTCAACAGCCTGCGCGAGAACCACCTGCTGTCGCCCGGCGACACCATCGCGCTGGGCATGCCGATCTTCACGCCCTACATCGAGATCCCGCACCTGAACGACTACCAGCTCATCGAGGCGCTGATCGACGCGCCGCCGGAGAACAACTGGCAGTTCACCAAGAAAGAGCTGCAGAAGCTGCTCGACCCGAAGGTCAAGGCCTTCTTCCTGTGCAACCCGAGCAACCCGCCCTCGGTGAAGATCAGCGACGAGATGCTGGGCTACATCGCCGACATCGTGAAGCAGCGGCCCGATCTCATCATCCTCACGGACGACGTGTACGGCACCTTCGCCGACAACTTCCTGTCGCTGTTCGCGATCTGCCCGCAGAACACCATCCTGGTGTATTCGTTCTCGAAGTACTTCGGCGCCACCGGCTGGCGCATGGGCGTGGTCGCCACGCACGAGGACAACATCCTCGACCGCAAGATCGCCGCCCTGCCCGAGGCCAAGCGCAAGGAGCTCGACGCGCGCTACAGCTCCATCACCACCGAGCCGCGCAAGCTGAAGTTCATCGACCGCCTCGTGGCCGACAGCCGCACCGTGGCGCTGAACCACACGGCCGGCCTGTCGACCCCGGTGCAGGCGCAGATGGTGATGTTCTCGCTGTTCTGTCTGATGGACGAAGGCGAGACCTACAAGAAGTCGATGAAGCACATCGTCTCACGGCGCAAGGAGGCGCTGTACCGCGAGCTCGGCCTGCCGCTGCAGCCCGACCCGAACTCGGTGAGCTACTACCACCTGCTCGACCTGCAGGACATCGCCACGCAGATGCACGGCGAGCGCTTCGGCAAGTGGATTCTCACGAAGCTGCAGCCGAACGAGGCGCTGTTCCGCATCGCCGCCGAAACCAGCATCGTGCTGCTGCCCGGTCGCGGCTTCGGCGGCAAGCACCCCTCGGGGCGCGTGTCGCTGGCCAACCTCAACGAGTACGACTACGCGAACATCGGGCGCTCGCTGCGCAAGATGGCTTCGGAGTACTTTGCGATGTTCGAGAAGGAGGTGGAGGGCGGCAAGGTGGACAACGCGGGAAAGGCGGCCAAGGGCGGCGTCGGCAAGACCACTGTCGTTAAACCCGCAAAACGCGGCAAAAAGTAGCCTCGTTCCGCCCCTTGCGCGGCCCCGAAATGTATGCCTTTGACATACGATCAAAGGCATAAAAGAGGGATCGCAAAGGGGCGAGAAATGATCGTAGGCATTGACCTGGGCACGACCAACAGCCTGGTGGCGGTGTGGCGGGAAGGAAAGTCCGTTCTGATTCCCAACGGACTGGGCGAATACCTGACGCCGTCATGCGTCAGCCTCGACGAGGACGACACCGTGCTCGTCGGCAAGGCCGCCAGGGAACGGCTTCAGACGCATCCGGACCGCACCGCCGCCGTCTTCAAGCGCTACATGGGCAGCAACAAGACGGTGCGCCTGGGCAAGCGCAGCTTCAGGCCCGAAGAGCTTTCGGCACTGGTGCTGCGTTCACTCAAGGCCGATGCCGAGGCCATGCTGGGTGTACCGGTTCATGAAGCCGTCATCACCGTGCCCGCGTACTTTTCGGATGCGCAACGCAAAGCCACCCGTGCGGCGGGCGAACTCGCCGGCCTGAAGGTCGACCGGCTGCTAAACGAGCCCACCGCCGCGGCACTCGCCTACGGCATGCACGACATGGGCGCCGAAACGCGCTTTCTGGTGTTCGACCTCGGCGGTGGCACTTTCGACGTATCGATCCTCGAAATGTTCGAGGGTGTGATGGAGGTGCGTGCGTCGGCCGGCGACAACTTCCTGGGCGGCGAGGACTTCGTCGAATCGCTGATCACCCTGTTCTTCGAACGCAACGCTCTGCCGGCGAGCCTGCGCAACAACGCCCAGTTCATGCAACGACTGGCTGCGCAAACCGAAGCCGCGAAGCAGGCGCTGAGCCTGCACCCGCGCGCCGAGATCGTCGTCGCGCACGAGGCCGTGCGGCATCGGCTCGCGCTCGACGAAGCTCTGCTCGAACAAGCCTGCGCACCACTGCTCAAGCGGCTGCGCGCGCCGGTCGAACGCGCGCTGCGCGACGCCAATCTGCGGGCAGCGGAACTGAACGCAGTCGTTCTCGCGGGCGGTGCCACGCGCATGCCCGTCGTGCGGCGGCTGGCAACCACGATGTTCGGACGCTTCCCCTCCATCGACTTCAACCCCGATGAAGTCGTCGCACTGGGTGCCGCCGTGCAGGCCGGCCTCAAGGCCAAGGATGCGGCGCTGAAGGAAGTGGTGATGACCGACGTCGCGCCCTACTCGCTCGGCGTCGCGGTGAGCCATCGACTGGGCGCCAACACCTCGTCGCACGGGCATTTCGACCCCATCATCGAGCGCAACAGCACGGTGCCGGTCAGCCGCTCGAAGACATACATTCCCGGCTCCGACGCGCAGACCGCCATCGAACTGCAGGTGTACCAGGGAGAGTCACGCATGGTGCGAGACAACGTGCACCTGGGCAATCTCGAGGTACCGCTGCCACCCGGCCCCATTCAGGAATCGGTGGTCGAGGTCCGCTTCACCTACGACGTCAACGGTCTGCTGCAAGTCGAAGCGACGGTGCAGAAAACCCAGCAGACCTTCGGACTCCTGATCGAGGGTAATCCGGGGCTGCTGACTGACACGGAGATCAAGGAGCGACTGCAGGCACTGAGCGAACTCAAGATCCATCCACGTGACCGCATCGAGAACCGCACGCTGCTCGCACGCGGCGAACGGGTCTACCAGCAGCTGCGCGGCGATGTGCGTGAATGGCTGGGCGCCTGCATCACGGAATTCGAACGCGTGCTGGCTACGCAGGACAAGCGGCTCATCGCACCGGCGCATCGCCAATTTCAGGAGCAGCTGGACCACATCGAGCGCGACAGCCATCTGGCGGACTGACCGAAAGCGACGGCACTCATGAACGAAGTACCGGGCTTTCTGCTCGCACTGGGCCTGCGGCCGGATGCCGATGAGCGCGCAATCCGGCGCGCCTACGCCGCCGAACTGAAAAAGATCGACCAAGAGGCCGAGGCAGACGCCTTTCAGCGCTTGCGTGAGACCTATGAAGCGGCCTTGAGCTGGGTGCGCCACAAGCCTCAGGCCGATGCACCTGCCACGCAGGAGCCCCCACCGGCACCCGTCGAATCCACTGCGCAGAACGTGCAGCCTGACCCGCTCGATACGGCGCTCGCAGGGTCGCCCTCCGCTGTCCCCCAGACCGCCTCGCCCCACGAGAGCGCACACGCGGTGGTCGCAGCGTTTGCCGAGCGACTTGCCGAGCACCCGCCACGCTCGATCGACGACGCGGCAACGCTGCTGAATACCTCGCTGGAAGATGACCGCCTGCTCGACATGGACGCCCGCTTCCTGTTTGAGGCCAACGTGGCGCATATCCTGGCCAGCGGCTGGCAGGCGGGGCACGAGCACTTGTTCGAGGCGGCCGCCGAAGCCTTCGAGTGGCGCAAGGATTCCGCCCGACTGCAACGACTGGGCAAGGCTGGCCAGGTGGTGGATGCCGCCATCGTGGAGCAGCACGCCCACGCAGACCTGCCCACCGCGCACCGCGAACTGCAACTGAAGTACCTCGACCTGCTGCGTAAACGGTCGAACCCTGGCGAAGAAGCGGTGACGCTCGGCCTCGATCACGTCTTGCATGCGGCGGGGCTCTTTCCCAACTGGGTACGGCTGACATCCAAGACCGAGAACATCGCAGCCTGGCAGAAGGTCGACGCCAATACGGCAAGTTCGGCCTTCGGACCGAGCCCTCGTCGCACATCGCCTGCGACCGATGCACCGCACACACCGCTGAAGCCATCGCAACTGGTGGCATGGTTTGCGATCTTCTGTGTCGGCTCGATGCTGTTCGTGGTGTTGCAGTCGGCTCTCAAGTGGCAGGGCGAAAAGATGCCGGTTGCAGGGCCGCTCTCCTCGCACGCATCCCAGACGCCACCCCAGCGCGCAGCCTCGCCAGCGACAGTCATCCCGACCTCGCCTACCCCACTCACCTTCACGGCGCCCCCTGGGGCGCCCCGCGCCAGCGTCGCCCAGTCCGATGTGCCCAAGGCCGAATACAGCGTGGCGCCCCGTCCCGTCTATCCTCCGTTGTCGAAGCGATTTGGCGAACAAGGCAAGGTCCTCGTGAAAGTGCTGCCCGACAGCGAAGGCATCGTCCGGGGTATCCGCGTGGCACAGAGCTCGGGCTACGAGCGGCTCGACGCCGCAGCCCTCGATGCTGTCAAGGCCGCCCGGCTCATCATCCCCAAGGACAAAGTCGACAAGACGGGATCCACCTGGTACCTGGCGCCCATCAATTTCGTACTGACCGACGGCGCACAACCCGCCACGCGAAAGGACTGGGGCCAGATGGTGGCAGCAGCGGTCAGGCCCAACATCATTTTTGCGGCCGACGTACGGGGCAATCCAACGGTGGAGTTCACCCTGGACCTGGCGCCGAGCGGAAAGATCCTGAACGCAACCCTGTTGAAATCCAGCGGCGTTCCCGAATGGGACAACGCGGCGTTGCGCGCGATCCGCAAGACCGAGTACATGCCACTGCCCGATCAGGGCGCGATACCCGCCCAGATGGTGCTGGCTCTGCGCCCCAAGAATCCATGATCGACTTGCTTTTCGCTGTCGTGACCTGCGTCGTTCTTCACGTGTCATCGGCGGCATTCCTTGCCGACCAACTGAAGATCCGGGTGCGGGAGGTGTCGATCGGTTTCGGGCCTGTGCTCGCGCGGTTCGGCCGAGTCACGCTCAGGCCGTTTCTCTTCGGCGGCTCCGTGAGGTTCAAGGACTCCGAGGCGGAGTACCTCGATCCCGATGACATGCACGACGCTTTCGATGCCCAGCCACTGACGGCACGGCTTGCGGTCGGCGCCTCAGGCTGCATCGCGCTGGTGCTGGTGGCCGCGGCGACGCTGCGCATGGACGGTCTGCGCGCCTTCGTCAATGGCTTCGCGCAGATCGTCGGCGGCGCACTGTCCCCACTTGGCGAGGCGCAGGAACTGCTGGCACAGATGCATCTTGCGGGCACCACGCTGCCCTTCGTCTCGCTCCTCGGCTTCACAGCCGCCAAGTTCGCAGCGTTGAACCTGCTTCCCTCACCGGCAACCAACGGCGGCTTCCTGATCCGGACAGCCTTCTTGCGTACCCGGCTCTTCGGACTCTGGCCATCGCGAATGACTTCGCTCTGCGTGGTCGCCTACCTCGGGTTGCTGCTTTCATGGCTGTGCGCCCTGCTGGTCTACCTGACCCAGTCAGGTGCCATCGACCTTCACATGCTCAACGGGAAGTAAATGACGCCCATGCAATCGAACATCGAGGTCCTTGTGGCCTATGCCCTCGGCGGCGGCGCCTTCGCCGCCTTTGCCCTGCTGCCATGGATACGGCGTATTCCACTCGACATGCACAGGGTGTGGGCCAGCGAATACCAGAACTATCAGCCCTTCCTGCGCGACACCTCCGAACTCGACATCTCCAAGGCGAGCAAGTTCGCCATCGTCATCGGTGCCGCCTTGCTCTGTCTCGGCCTCGCATTCGTGCGCGGCGCATCGTTGGACACAGCGATGCTGTGCGTGCTGCTGCTCGGATGGATCCTGCTGACGGCGATCAACGTCCGTCACGAGTTGCTTCCAGACCGGATCTTGCTCGCCCTGCTATGGCTGGGGCTGCTCTACCGTGCATCCACAGGACCGGCGTCCGACAACGTGCTCGGGGCGGTGTCGGGGTACCTTGCGCCGTGGCTGGTGACGACGGCAGTGCGCTCGAATACAGGTCGGGACATCGTGAGTCACGGCGACCTCAAGGCCTTCGCTGTCACCGGCGCCTGGTTCGGATGGGCCGCGCTGCCGACGGTGTACGTCGCGTTCGTGGTGGCTTCGTTGCTGACGGCGATCGTGTTCGCACTGCGAGACGCGCATCACAAGAGAGCCGTGCCATCCGGTCCTGCACACATGGCGGCGGCGATGGTGGCAATGCTGGGGTATCGGATCTTCTGACGGCCCGACTCAAGCGGGCTTCGACCGCCCCGACGGCTCGAGTACCACCATCCGCCACGCGCACAGCGTCCCCGCCACCGCCAGCAGCGCCGCCAGCGCGAACATCGTGCGATACCCCAGCTCTTGCGCCACCGCCCCGCCGAGCAGCACGCCCAGCACGCCGCCGAAGCCGTAGCCGATCACCGTGAACAGCGCCTGCCCGCGTCCGCGCAGGTGGCCGGGGAAGCGGCGCGACACCACGGCGATGCAGGCCGTGTGGTGCGCCGCGAAGCTCAGCGCATGCAGCCACTGCGCGATGACCAGCGCCGCGATGAAGCCGCCGAGCCCGGCCGTGAGGCCGAGCCGTGCCACGCCGGCGATGCCGCACACCAGCATCCAGCGCGGCATCGGCAACAGGCCGATGAGCCGGCCCTGCAGAAAGAACCAGACGATCTCGGCCACCACCGACAGCGCCCACAAGAGGCCGATGGTGCTCTTGCCGTAGCCGATCGAATCGAGGTACAGCGAGAAGAACGCGTACACCGAGAAATGCGACATCACCTGGAAGAACAGCGACGCGAAGAACCAGCGCACGGCGGGGATGCGCAGCACGGGGCCGATGGGTTCCTTCACGGCGTCGTGCGCGGCCGGCGGTTCGCGCAGGTCGGGCAGCTTCATGGTCGCGAGCAGCACCACAGCCAGCGTGCCGGCGGCCCAGTACGGGAAGTGCTTCATGCCGAAGCGCTCGAACCACTCGCCCGCGACGAACACGGTGACCAGGAAGCCGGCCGAGCCGCACAGGCGGATGCGCCCGTAGCGGCCCCAGTCGCCCGCGACGATCTGCGCCATGGCCGCTTCGGTGAGCGACATCATCGAGCTGGTGTGCGTGAACATCACGAGCAGCACCAGCGCGAGCCACCAGGCGCCGCCATGCCACCACAGGCCGAAGGAGCTGGCCAACGCCACCGCGGCGCTGAAGCGCAGCAGCTTCACGCGCTGGCCGGTGTGGTCGCTGAGCGCACCCCAGGCATAGGGCGCGAAGACGCGCGTGATCGATTGCACCGAGGCCAGCAGGCTGATCGTGAAGATCGGCAGGCCCAGGTCCTTGAGCCACAACGGCAGGTACGGGTTAAAGAAACCGATGTGCGCGAAATAGCTGGCCGACAGGCCAGCGAACGCCAACAGGTGGCCGCGCCCGGCGGCCACTGGTGGCGGCGTTGACACTACAGGAAAGACGACTGCGGCGACGCAGCTTCGCTCTTCTCGACGGGCGGGTTCACGTCGCCGCACTGCGCGCGGTTGCGCAGCACGTGTTCCATCACCACCAGCGCGAGCATGGCTTCGGCGATGGGCGTGGCGCGGATGCCCACGCAGGGGTCGTGGCGGCCCTTGGTGATGACCTCGACGGGGTTGTTGTTCACATCGATGGACTGGCGCGGGCTGATGATCGAGCTGGTGGGCTTGATCGCGATGCTCACTTCCAGGTCCTGCCCCGAGCTGATGCCACCCAAAATGCCGCCCGCGTTGTTGCTGAGGAAGCCCGTCGGCGTGATCGAGTCGCCGTGCGTGGTGCCGCGCTGCGTGACGCTGTCGAAGCCGGCGCCAATCTCCACGGCCTTCACGGCATTGATGCCCATCATGGCGTAAGCGATCTCGGCGTCGAGCTTGTCGAACAGCGGCTCGCCCAGGCCCACGGGCACGTTGGTGGCGGTGACGCGGATGCGCGCGCCGCACGAATCGCCGGCCTTGCGCAGGCGGTCCATGTAGTCCTCCAGTGCGCTCACGTCGGCGATGGGGGCGAAGAAGGGGTTGTGGGGGACGTGGTCCCAGCTCTCGAAGGGAATGGCGATCTCGCCGATCTGCGTCATGCAGCCGCGGAACACCATCCCGTATTTTTCGGCCAGCCACTTCTTGGCGACCGCGCCGGCCGCGACCATGGGCGCGGTGAGGCGTGCCGAAGAACGCCCGCCGCCGCGCGGATCGCGGATGCCGTATTTCTTCCAGTAGGTGAAGTCGGCGTGGCCGGGGCGGAACTGCTGGGCGATCTGCCCGTAGTCCTTGCTGCGCTGGTCGGTGTTCTGGATCAGCAGCGCAATGGGCGTGCCGGTGGTCTTGCCCTCGTACACGCCGGACAGGATCTGCACCGCGTCGGGCTCGTTGCGCTGGGTGACGTGGCGGCTGGTGCCGGGGCGTCGGCGGTCGAGGTCGCCCTGGATGTCGGCCTCGCTCAGGGCCATGCCCGGGGGGCAGCCGTCGATCACGCAGCCGATGGCCGGGCCGTGCGACTCGCCGAAATTGGTGACCGCGAAGAGAGTTCCGAAGGTGTTGCCGCTCATGGCGGGGATTATCCCCACAAAGCAGCAGCCGACTCAGTCGGTGGTGTTTTCCATGCGCTTGGCGAGCGCGCCGAGCTGCAGCTCGATGCTGAACAGCCGCTCGTTCAGCACCGCCGTCTGCAGCCGGATCGCCTCGACGATGGCCTTGGTCTGCGGGTCGGAGGTGCTGTCGGACAGTTCCGCCAGGTCATGCAGCTTCTTGCGCAGTTCGTTGCTCATGGGGCCTCCGTTCGGTCGTGGGATGCGTCGTGGAAGCCCCAGTATGGAGGCTCGTCAACGCTCCGGCAATGCGGCGCCGCCCGGGGGTACGGCGCCCTCCTGTGCATGCGACGCGCCCACCCCTCGCAGCCGCACCGCCACCAGCACGCCGACGAACAACAGAACCACCGCGCACAGGCCGGCCACCAGCCGCAGGGCGCGCAGCAGCGCCTCGCGCCCGGTGTCGAGCAGCGCGGCGCCGGTGGTACCGGGCAGTTCCCCGGCCAGCGCGACCGCCCCGCCCAGCGTGCTGCGGGCGGCTTCGACCGCCGCCGCACCGGCCAGCCCGGCCGGCACGGCGTCGGCCATGGCCGCCCGGTAGATCGCCGCACCGACGCTGCCGAGGATGGCGATGCCCAGCGCCCCGCCGAACTCGGAGCTGGTCTCCGAGATGGCCGAGGCCACGCCCGCGCGCTCCGGCGGCGCGCTGCCCACGACCAGGTCGGTGGCCAGGGTGAACACCGGCGCCAGGCCGAGCGAGGAAATGACCGCGCTCGTCACCATCCAGGCCAGACCGCCCTGCGCCGGCAGCAGCACCAGCATGCCGAAGCCCAGCGCCGCCACGCCCAGCCCGCCGCCCATCACGTAGGCCGGGCACAGGCGCCGCGTGAGCGCGGGCACGATCATCGAGCCGACGATGAAGGCGCCGGCGCCCGGCATGCTCCACAGGCCCGCCGCCAGCGGCGGCAGGCCGAGCACCAGCTGCAGGTACTGCGCGTTGTACAGAAAGAGCCCGAACATCACGAAGCAGGCCAGCATGTAGGCCCCCAGCGAGACGCTGAAGGCCGGCAACCTGAACAGGCGCAGGTCGATCATCGGGTTGGCCAGCCGCCCCTGCCGGCGCGCGAACAGCCAGCCCAGCAGCGCACCGGCCGCGATGGCCAGCAGCGACACCGCGTCGGGCCCGTGCTCGGCCACCTGCTTGATGCCGTAGATGGCCGCCAGCACCGCGCCCAGCGAGAGCGCCACGCTGGCCAGGTCGAGCGCGCCCGCGTCGGGGTCGCGGTACTCGGGCAGCAGCCAGGGGCCGAGCGCCAGCAGCAGCACCATCACCGGCACGCCGATGAGGAACACCGAGCCCCACGGAAAGAACTGCAACAGCACGCCGCCCAGCACCGGGCCGATGACGGCGCCGGCCGAATAGCTGGAGATCCACACGCCGATGGCCACGGTGCGCTGCGCCGGGTCGAGGAACATGTTGCGGATCAGCGAGAGCGTGGACGGCGCCAGCGTCGCCCCCGCCACGCCCAGCAGCGCGCGCGTGGCGATCAGCATGTTGGCGCTGGTCGAGAACGCCGCGAGCACCGAGGCCACGCCGAACGCCACCGCGCCGATCAGCAGCAGCCGGCGCCGCCCGATGCGGTCGCCCAGCGTGCCCATGGTGACCAGCAGGCCGGCCACGAAGAAGCCGTAGATGTCGACGATCCACAGCAGCTGCGAGGCGGTGGGCTTGAGGTCTTCGCTGATCGACGGGATCGCCAGGTTCAGCACCGTGAGGTCCATCGAATAGAGCATGCAGGGCAGCGCGATGACTGCCAGCCCGGTCCATTCGCGCGCCGTGGCGCGGGCGGGTGCCGCCCGGTCGAGTGCGCCGCTCATGGGCCGGCTCCGCTGTCGCTTGCCGACCAGGCCTTGCGCACCTCGATGCTGCTCAAGCGCGCCGAGGGAATGCCGGCCGCAAGCTGCAGCGCTTCTTCTTCGCTGTCGGCCTCGACCAGGTAGAAGCCGCCCAGCTGCTCGCTGGTTTCGGCGAACGGCCCGTCGGTGACCGAGAGCTTGTCGTTGCGCATGCGCACCGTGACCGCCGTGCCGGCCGGCTGCAAGGCCTCGGCCACGACGAGCTTGCCGAGCGCCTGCAGGTGGGCGTCGTAGTCGATGTGTTCGTTGATGTAGTGGTCCATGTCCTGCGCCGAGAAGTGGCTCGTCTGCGCGTCGGTTCCGAAAATGAGGCAAAGGTATCTCATGCGGCATTCCCCTCGGGGTTTTCGATCATTTCCATGACGTCGATGGGACGCACCTCGATGGCGCCGTAGCGCGCCATCGGAATGCGGCCCGCCAGCTGGATCGCGGCGTTCAGGTCGCGCGCCTCGACCAGGATGAAGCCGCACAGCTGCTCGCGGGCTTCGGCATAGGGGCCGTCGACGTGCGAGCGTTGGCCCTGGCGCACCTGCACCACCTTGGCGGCGCGCACCGGGCTCAGCGCCTCGGCGGCGATGAAGTGGCCGGCGGCTTCGAGCAGGCGGTCGTAGGCCATCGAGTCGGCATTGAGCGCGCGGCGCTCGTCGGGCGGCAGCGCGCGAAGCACCGCTTCGTCGCAGTGAACGAGGCAGAGGTATTTCATGCGGAATCTCCTTGCAAATTTGAGTGAGGACATCACTGGTCGAACGGCGACGGCCGGAATCGACAAGGGGCGTCAAAAATTTTTCGTGTCGGGCAGCGAGGCCAGCTGCCGCTCCAGGAATTGCCGCTCGGGCTGCTGGCGGACCAGCGACAGCGCCTGCAGATAGGCGGCCCGTGCATCGTCGGTGCGGCCGAGGCGCCGGCACAGCTCGGCACGCGCGCCATGCGCCAGGTGGTACTGGGCCAACTCGCCGCGCGCGAGCAGCGCGTCGATCAGCGCCAGCCCGGCCGCCGGCCCGTCGCGCATCGCCACGGCCGCCGCGCGGTTGAGCTCGGCCACGGGCGAGGGGTCGAGCCGCAGCAGCACGTCGTACAGGCCGACGATCTGCGGCCAGTCCGTGGCGGCGGCCTCGGCCGCTTCGGCGTGCACCGCGGCAATGGCGGCCTGCAAGGTGTACGGGCCGAAGCGGCGCGACAGCAGCGCGCGCTCGACCAGCGCCGCGCCCTCCCCGATCTGCCCGCGGTGCCACAGGCTGCGGTCCTGCGCGTCGAGCAGCACGAGCTCGCCCTGCGCCGAGGTGCGCGCGGCGCGGCGCGCGTCGTGCAGCAGCATCAGCGCGAGCAGGCCCAGCGCCTCGGGGTCGGGCAGCAGCTCGGCCACCAGCCGCCCGAGCCGGATCGCTTCGGCCGAGAGGTCGGCGCGCGTCACGCTCTGACCCGACGAAGCCGCGTAGCCTTCGTTGAACACGAGGTACACCACGCGCAGCACGGCATCGAGCCGTTCGGGCAGCTCGGCCAGGCCCGGCACCTGGTATGGAATGCCGGCCTCGCGGATGCGCGCCTTGGCCCGCACGATGCGCTGCGCGATGGTGGGCGCGGGCACGAGAAAGGCGCGCGCGATCTCCTCGGTCGCCAGCCCGCAGACCTCGCGCAGCGTGAGCGCCACCTGGGCGTCGGGCGCGAGCGCGGGATGGCAGCAGGTGAAGACCAGGCGCAGGCGGTCGTCCTCGAGCGCGTCGGCATCGGGGTCGGCCTCGTGCCAGGCGGGCGCGGGGTCGGCCAGCGTGTCGGTGTGGGCGGTGGCGTCGTCCCACGCGGTAAAGCGCGCCTGCCGGCGGATGCCGTCGATCGATTTGAAGCGCCCCGCCGACACCAGCCAGGCGCGCGGGTTGGCCGGCACGCCTTCGCGCGGCCATTGCTCGAGCGCGGCGCGAAAGGCGTCGTGCAGGGCTTCTTCCGCCAGGTCGAAATCGCCCAGCAACCGCACCAGCGTGGCGAAGATACGGCGCGACTCGCTGCGGTAGATCGCGTCGAGCGTGTCGGCGATGGCCGTCGGTTGTGCCGTCACCCGGTGTCGCCGGCGAGCAACCAACTCTCGAGCTTGACGAGCGAGCCGGTCCAGCCATGGTTGTGGCCGTCGCGCGCCGCTTCGTCGAAGAACTGTTGGTGCATGAGCACGAGCTCGCAGCCGCCCGCGTCGGGTTCGAGTTGCACGGTGACGCGCGACTCGCGCTCGGGCGTGCTGCGCCAGGCCCAGCTGAAGACCAGCCGGCGCTCGGGCACGACCTCGAGGTACGTGCCGCTCACGTCGTGCGTCTCGCCGTCGGCCGCCAACATGGTCACGCGAAAGCGCCCGCCCACGCGCAGGTCGACCTCGGCCAGCGGCACGTCGACGATCTCCTCGGGGCCGAACCAGTGCTTCAGCGCTTGCGGGTCGGTCCACGCGCGCCAGACTTTGGCGGGGCTGACGCGGAAGTGCCGCCGGAGCGTGAGCGAGGGGCGATCGGTGCCGGGGCCGGCGGTGGGGCCGGGGGAAGGTTTCGCCATTCGGTGTCCTCCTGGTGGTAGAGAAAGCGCGCCAGGGCATCGAGGCGGCCGGTCCAGAACTTCTCGTAGCGCGAGAGCCACACGGCGGCCTCCTGCATCGGGCCCGGCGACAGCTCGCAGCGCACGACGCGGCCCGCCTTCGTGCGCGAGATGAGGCCGGCGCCTTCGAGCACGCGCAGGTGCTTCATGAAGCCGGTCAGCGACATGCCGTGCGGTTCGGCCAGCTCGGTCACGCTGAGGCCGCCCTCGCCCAGCGCTTCGAGCACGCTGCGGCGGGTCGGGTCGGACAGGGCCGCAAACACGGCGTCCAGGGCATCTGAGTGAACCATGCGGTTGAGTATCTGGAGCGGCCCGCAGGCCGTCAAGCAATGGGCCGTGCGCAGGAACGGTTTATGCATGCTGCATCGCAGCATCATCCCCCGCGAAGGAGCGCCCATGCTGGACCGAACCGCCACCCAGTTCTCCCACGTCAAGCCCGGTGACACCGAGTACGTCTCGGGCGGGTTGCGAGACTTCTTCCTGTACCGCGACCTCGGCATTGCGGCCGCCACCCACGGCAAGGTGATCGCGCACCTGGTCAAGGCCAACATGGCACCGGAAGCGGGCACCGGCTGGCACCGCCACGAGGCGGACTTCCAGATCGTCATCATGCTCAAGGGCTGGGCCCGCTTCATGTACGAGGACAAGGAGACGCGCGTCGAGGCCGGCGACGTGGTGCACCAGCGCCCCGGCATCCGCCACTTTCTCTTCGACTATTCGCCCGACATGGAGTACCTGGAGATCGTCTCGCCGGCCGACTTCAAGAGCATCGACGTCGAGCCGGTCTGCGAGATTCCGCCGCCCACGCCCTGGCCCTGAAACCCACGGCCGGCGCGGCTTTGCGCGCCGATAAACTCCTCGCGTCTCACCAGAAACGACAACAACCGAGGAGAGAGAACTTGCGTATTCATACTGCCCGCCTGACGGCCGGCTTGCTGTTCGCGTGCGCCCTGACGGCCACCCACATCAGCAACGCCGCATCCCCCACCACAGCTTCCACAACCTCTGCTGCGAGTTCGCTCGAAGCCGAGCAGGAAGCCGCCTTCAAGGCCGCCAAGGCCGTGCAGAAAGCCGGCCCCGCCGACATCACGCTGCGCGACCAGGCCCACCTGAAGCTGCCCGCCGGCTACGTCTGGGTGCCGACGCCCGCCGCCGCGCAGCTCATGCGCAGCATGGGCAACCGCACCGACGACACCTTCATCGGCGCGATCTTCCCTGCCGACGACGGCGACTGGATGGCGGTCGTGAAGTTCGTGAAAGAGGGCTACATCAAGGACGACGACGCCAAGGACTGGAACGCCGACGAACTGCTCACGAGCCTGAAGGAAGGCACCGAGGCCGCGAACGAGGAACGCGCCAAGCGCGGCATCCCGGGCATCGAGGTCACGGGCTGGGCGCAGAAGCCGCAGTACGACGCCGCGACGCACCGGCTGGTGTGGTCGGCCCTGTCGAAGAAGAAGGGCAGCGACGGCGGCAACCCCGGCGTCAACTACAACACCTACGCGCTGGGCCGCGAGGGCTACCTGAGCCTGAACCTCATCACCAACGCGAACGACCTCGAGAAGTACAAGCCCGACGCCACCAAGCTGCTCGGCGCGCTGCAGTACGACGACGGCAAGAAGTACGCGGACTTCAATGCGTCCACCGACAAGGTCGCCGCCTACGGCCTGGCCGCGCTGGTGGCGGGCGCGGCCGCGAAGAAGCTGGGCCTGTTCGCGGTCGCCCTCGCCTTCCTGGCCAAATTCGCGAAGGTTGCCGTGGTGGCGGGCGGCGCGGCGCTCTGGGGCCTGACGAAGCTCTTCAAGAAGAAGAGCTGAGCCTGCAACAGCCCGCCGCGCTCAGCGGCCCGAGAAGCGCGGCGCGCGCTTCTCGGTGAAGGCCTTCACGCCTTCGCGCCCATCCGCGCTGCCCGCGCGCTGGCGCAGCAGGCGGTGTTCCATCTCGAAGTGTTCTTCGATCGGGCGCGCGGTGGCACTGCCGCACAGCGCTTTGATGCCCGCGAACGATGCGGTGGCACCGTTCGCCAGCCGCGTCACCAGCGCTTCGGCGGCCGCCGCCAGTTCGGCGTCCGGGTACAGCGCATCGACAGCGCCCGCTGCCAGGCAGCGCGCGCTGTCGATCGCGTCGCTCAGCATGAGCCATTGCTGCGCGCGCACCGGCCCGATGCGCCGCGACAGGAAATACGAACTCCCCGCGTCCGGCGACAGCCCGATGGCCGCGTAGCCGGTGCGCAGCTTCATCGACTCGGTGGCGAGCACGAAGTCGCCGCACAGCGCCAGCCCCACGCCGGCACCGCCGACCGTGCCGTTCACCGCCACCACCAGCGGCGCCGGGTTCTGAACCAGCCGCAGCAGCGCGGGATGCAGCCGGTCGAGGATGGCGTCGACCAGTTCGGGCAGCTTGTCGCCGGCCGCCACGAAGCTGTCGATGTCGCCGCCCGCGCAGAACACACGGCCCTCGCCCGTCAGCAGGATGGCGCGCGGCGCCGCTTCGAGCACCTCGTCGATGGCGCGCGCGAGCGCATGGCTGCTCGCCAGCGAGACCGAGTTGGCGCGCTCGGGCCGCTTCAGCACGATGCGGCCGATGCCGTCCTGCACGCCCCAGGCAATGCCTTCTTCTTCGAATTGCGTGCCGGCCATCTCAGATCCCCGTCAACCCGCCGGTGCACATGAGCGTCTGGCCGCTCACGTAGTCCGACTCGGGCGCGCACAGCAGGTACACCGCACCAGCCGCCTCTTCGGGCGTGCCGCCGCGGCCCAGCGGAATCGACTGTTCCATCATCGCCAGCAGGCCGGGGTTGACGCCGACCTTGATCTCGCGCCCCTCGATGTTCGCGGTGGTGGCCTCGGCCGTGCTGGCCGTGAGCCGCGTCTGGATAAAGCCGAAGGCCACGCAGTTCACCGTGACGTTCATGCGGCCCCACTCCTTGGCCAGCGTCTGTGTCATGCCGACGATGCCGGCCTTGGCGGTCGAATAGTTGGCCTGCCCCGCATTGCCGAAGAGCCCGGCCACCGACGAGATGTTGACCACCTTGCGCACCACGCGCCGGCCCGCTTCGCCCTCGGTTTTCGCCAGCGCACGGATCACGGGCTGCGCCGCGCGCAGGATGCGAAACGGCGCCGTCAGGTGCACGTCGATCATGGCGTACCACTGCTCGTCGGTCATCTTCTGCACCACGCTGTCCCAGGTGTAGCCAGCGTTGTTGACGATGATGTCCAGGCCCTTGAACTCGTTCACCGCCGTGCCGACGAATCGCTCGGCGAAGTCCGGTGCCGACACGCTGCCGACGCAGGCCACGGCCTGCCCGCCCGCGGCGCGAATGGCCTGCACGGTCTCCTCGGCCGGTGCAGCGTCGAGGTCGTTGACGACGACGCGCGCGCCTTCGCTGGCCAGCTTGAGCGCGATCGCGCGGCCGATGCCGCGGCCCGAGCCGGTGATGAGGGCGACCTTGCCTTCGAGTTTGGGTGTCATGTCTCTTCTCTCTTCTTTCATTCGTACGTTCAAGGGGTCAGCGCAGCGCCACGAGCGCCTCGCCCGCGATGCGCGTCTGTCCGTGCTGGTTGGCGCTGAGCACTTCCACGCGCACGCAGCGTTCGCCGCCCAGCTCCAGCTTCTCGACCACGCGGCCGGTGCAGCGCACCGCATGGCCCAAGTGCGTGATGCCCTGGAAGCGCACGTCGAAGCGGCGCAGCTGCGCCTGCGGCACCCACTGCGTGAGCAGCCGGCCGAGCCAGGCCATGCCCAGCATGCCCTGCGCGAACACGTCGGGCATGCCGGCCTTGCGCGCGAAGTCGGTGTCGATGTGGATCGGGTTGTGGTCGCCCGAGGCGCCCGCGAAGAGCGCGAGCGTGGTGCGGTTCACCGGCGGGAGTTGCAGCGCGGGAAGTTCGTCGCCGACCTGGACGGTGTCGTAGCGGAGGGTCATCGCTCGTTCTTTCTTCAGTGGCGGCAGACGATCACCGTGCGCAGCTCGGCCACGAGTTCGTCGCGCTGGTTGGTGGCGCGCGAGGTCTTCACGACGAATTCGAGCGCGCCGTTCTTCTTGTCGTAGATGTCGCTGATGGTGGAGCGCACCGTCACCGTGTCGCCCACGCAGGCGGGGCGGTGGTAGCTGAAGCTCTGCTCACCGTGCAGCAGCTTCGACAACGGAATCTGCAGGTCGGTGAGCAGCTGGTCCGACGCGCCCGAATCCAGCTCGGCGGCGAACAGGAAGGTGGGCGGTGCCGGCAGGTCGGGGTAGCCGGCATCGCGCGCGGCGGCGGCATCGGTGTAGACCGGATCGGTCTCGCCGATGGCCTTGGCGAAGAACTGCAGCCGGCTGCGCTCGATGGGCAGCACCGACGCGGGCAGCTCGTGGCCGATCCATTTCTTGTCGATCATGGGTGGCCCTGCCCTCAGACGCGTTCGTACAGCGTGACCACGCAGGCGCCGCCCAACCCGAGGTTGTGCTGCAGCGCCATCCGCGCGCCTTCGACCTGGCGCTTCTCCGCCGTGCCGCGCAGCTGCTGGACCAGCTCCGTGCATTGCGCGAGCCCCGTCGCGCCGAGCGGGTGGCCCTTCGACAACAGCCCGCCGGACGGATTGGTGACGACCTTGCCGCCGTAGGTGTTGTCGCCATCGACCACGAACTTCTCCGCGCCACCGACCGGACACAGGCCCAGCGCTTCGTAGCTGATGAGTTCGTTGTGCGCAAAGCAGTCGTGCAGCTCGACCACGTCGATGTCCTGCGGGCCGACACCGGCCGCGTCGTAGACCTTCTGCGCGGCCTCCTGCGCCATGCTGAAGCCGACCACCTCGCGCATGTCGCGCGCCTCGAAGGTGATGGCGCGGTCGGTGGTCATGGCCTGGGCCTTGATGCGCACGCTGCGGTCCAGCCCGTGGCGTTCGGCGAAACGCGGCGAGCAGACGATGGCCGCGGCCGCGCCGCAGGTCGGCGGGCAGGCCATGAGCCGCGTCATCACGCCGGGCCACATGACGGGCGCAGCCATCACCTCGTCTTCGGTGACGACGGTGCGAAACAGCGCCACCGGGTTGTTCGACGCATGGCGGCTGGCCTTGGCGCGGATCTTCGCGAAGGTCGACATCTGCGTGCCGTACTGCTGCATGTGCGCCAGGCCCGCGCCACCGAAGTAGCGCAGCGCCAGCGGCACCTGCTCGTTGCCGACCAGCTCGTCGGTGATCGACTCGAAGTGATCGAACGGACTCGGGCGGTCGTTGAACACCGCGCCCAGCGCGCCGGGGCTCATGTGTTCGAAGCCCAGCGCCAGCACGCAGTCGGCCGCGCCGCTGGCCACGGCCTGGCGCGCCAGGAACAGCGCGGTCGAGCCGGTGGAGCAGTTGTTGTTGACGTTGACGACCGGGATGCCGGTCATGCCCACTTCATAGAGCGCGCGCTGGCCGGCGGTGGAGTCGCCGTACACGTAGCCGACGTAAGCCTGCTGCACCAGCTCGTAGCCGATGCCGGCGTCTTTCAAGGCGGCGTTGGTGGCGTGCGCGGCCATCTGCGGGTAGGGCTGGTTCGCGCCCGGCTTGGTGAAGGGGATCATGCCGACACCGACGACGTAGACATCCTGGCTCATGAGAGGCTCCTGAAATGAATGAATGGGAAGGAAGAGAGAGTTCGAAAACCGTCAGGCTACGCTTCGTTGGCGCCCTTGCCAAAACGGTTCGCGCAACCGGGTCTTGAGCACCTTGCCCGCACCCGACAGCGGCAGCGCCTCGACCACCGCCACGCTGCGCGGGCATTTGTAGTTGGCGATCAGCGCCTTGCAATGCGCGATGAGCGCGTCGGCCGCCAACTGCTGGCCCGGCTTGAGCACGAGCACCGCATGCACGGCCTCGCCCCACTCCTCGCTGGGGATGCCAATGACCGCGCAGGCCGCCACGGCCGGGTGCTGGTTGATGGCGTTCTCGACCTCGGCCGAATAGATGTTCTCGCCGCCGCTGATGATCATGTCCTTCAGGCGGTCGACCACGAAGATGTAGCCGTCGTCGTCCATGTACGCGCCGTCGCCCGTGTGCATCCAGCCGCCGCGCACGGCCGCGGCGGTCTGCGCGGGCTGGTTCCAGTAGCCCTGCATCACGTTGGGGCCGCGCACCGCGACCTCGCCCACCGTGCCGCGCGGCACCTCGTTGCCCTCGGCGTCGACGATGCGCACCTCGGTGCAGTAGCTGGCGCGGCCGGCCGAGCGCAGCTTGCCCCGGCGCTGGCCTTCGGCCGTGTGGTTGCGCGCGGGGTTGACGGTGGCCAGCGGCGACAGCTCGGTCATGCCGTAGGCCTGCACGAAGTCCACGCCCGGAAAGGCGGCCATCGCGCGGGTCAGCACCGCCTCCGAGATCGGCGAGGCGCCGTAGGTGATGCACTTCAGGCTGCTGAGGTCGCGCGGCTCGTGCATCGCCGGATGGTCCACCAGCATCTGGATCATGGTGGGCACCAGCAGCGCGTGCGTGACGCGGTCCTGCTCGATGGCGTTCAGCACCGCTTCAGGGCTGAAGGCCGGAATGATCGCGTGCGTGTTGCCCTCCAGCCAGTGCGGCGCGGCCAGGCCCATGTCGGCCAGGTGGAACATCGGCGCGGCGTGCAGGTAGCAGCCCTCGGGCGCGGCCAAGCCTTCAGCATGCAGGGCCAGCCCCGAGCTGCCCATGTTGGTGTGGCTCAGCATCACGCCCTTGGGAAAGCCGGTGGTACCACCGGTGTAGAAGATGCCCGCCAGGTCGTCGTCGCAGCGGCCGGCGTCGGGCACGGGCGAGGCGGCCTCCAGCAGCGCCTCGTAGCCGAGCATGCCGGGCGGCGTCGGGCCGTCGCCGCAGTAGATCACCTCGCGCAGGCTGGTCGCCTGCCCGCGCATCTGCTCGACCACAGGGCGGAAGGTGTCGTCCACCAGCAGCAGCGTGGAGCCCGAGTCGTCCAGCGAGTACAGGATTTCGGCCGCCGACCAGCGGATGTTGCAGGGGTTGAGCACGCCGCCGCCCCAGGGCACGGCCATCTGGTATTCGAGGTAGCGCGCCGAATTGAGCGCCAGCATGGCGACGCGGTCGCCCGCCTGCATGCCGAGCCCCTGCAGGGCGCCCGCCAGGCGCGCGACCCGCTCGGCATAGGCGCGAAAGCTCAGGGTGCGGCCGGCGGCGCGCACGGCGATCCGGTCGGGGTGCTGCTGCACGCTGCGGTGCAGCGACTGGGTCAGGTACATGGCGGTTGTCTCCGTTCGGTTCTTGTGTAGGCGCATGGTAGAAACCGCGCCGTGCCGCGGCGATTGCGCATCGCATCGCCCGCATGGCAGAAAACCTCAATCGACACCCGCGTCGCCACCGGGTCTGATCCGCTCACGCATGCTGCAACCGCCTGTCACCATCCCGATCGTGTTCGTCCAGGGCATGCTCTCGGGCGTGCGCGCGCGCGGCGACGACGCGCCGATCTGCATCGACACCGCGCTGCAGGACGCCGGCATCGCCCCCGCCCTGCTCGACGCGCCGGGCGCGCGCGTCACGGCCGAGCAGTACGTGGCGCTGTTCGCGCTGCTGATGGAGCGGCTGGACGACGAGGCCCTGTGCTTCCTGTCGCGCCGCCTGCGCTGCGGCAGCTTCGCACTCATGACCCGCGCCACGATGGGCGCACCCACGCTCGAGGTGGCGCTGCGGCGCGTGGCCCGCACCTTCAGCCTGCTGCAGGACGACCTCGAGATGGTGCTGCTGCACGAAGGGCCGCTCGCGGGCTTCGGGCTGCGGGTGCAGGGCATGCCGAGCGCGCCGCTGAACTTCCTGCACGAGCTGATGCTGCGCGTGTACTGGCGGCTCTTTGCCTGGCTGCACGGCGGCCGGCTGACGGCGCGTCGCTTCGACTTCGGCTTCGAGCAGCCGCCCTACGCGGCGCGCTACAACAAGGTGTTTCCCGCGCCGCTGCAGTTCGGCCAGCCGCTGTCGGCCGTGTGGTTCGACGCCAGCGCGCTGGCCACGCCGATCCGCCGCGACGCGCGGGCCATGCGCGACTTCCTGGCGGCCGCGCCGGCCCACGTGATCCTGCCGCCGCTGGGCGAGCTGGCCGTGAGCGCGCGCGTGCGCGCCGTGCTGCAACAGCACCGCCCGGCCTGGGCCGACCTGGCCACGGCCGCGCGCAGCCTGCACATGTCGGTGAGCACGCTGCAGCGCCACCTGGCGACCGAGGGCACCTCGTTCCAATCGCTCAAGGACCAGCTGCGGCGCGACGTGGCCATCGTGCGCTTGAACACCAGCACCGTGCCGCTGGCGGCTCTGGCCGAGGAGCTGGGTTTCTCGGACAGCGCGGCATTCCAGCGCGCCTTCAAGACCTGGACCGGTGGGGCGCCGGGGTCGTACCGGCGGCGTCCTGGACCCGACCCCGAGGCCTGAAGCTACCCGCCTACCACTTGACCCGCACGCCGAGCGATCCGTTGACCGAGCTCTTCACCTTGGCATCGCCGCCCGAGGACCACAGCTTGCCGATTTCGCCGTACAGGCTGGTCGCCTGGCTCAGCGCCAGCGTGAAGCCGCCCGCGAGTTCGGTGCTGGTGCCGCCGGTCGGTGCCGCAATGTCGGTCGTGGTCGCTCCGTTCACGAAGCGCGCGATGTCGGTGCCGCTCGAGGTCTTGTAGATGTTGACGCGGCCGTAGGGCTGCAGCACGCCCAGGCCGGTGTCGATCTGGCCCTTGACCCGCACGCCCGCGCGGGCGATCCAGCCGCTGTCGGCTTGGGGTTGCGCGATGGCACCGGCGATGACCGAGTTGCCAAGGTCCATGTGGTGGTGGATCAGCTGCAGCTGCGGCTCGACGCGCCAGCCGCTGCCGCCGATCGCGAAGGACTGACCCACTTCGATCGAGCCCAGCAAGCTGTTCCCCTTGCCGCCCACGCCCGCGCCGAGCATCGGCTCGACCGTGTAGCGGTGGCGGCCCGACTGCACCACGGCGTCGGCATAGAAGCCGCTGTCGGCGGTGTAGGTGCCGTACACGCCGACGTACTGGCTGCGCAGGTCATTGCGGCCCACCGCGAGATGGCGGATGCCGCTGGCAAAGCCGCTCACGCGGGCATCGCCGTCGAGTTGGCCCACGTACAGGCCGGCGCGCCAGTTCGGCGTGGCGAGCAGGTCGGTGCCGGCCTGGAAGCCGGTGAGGCGCCCCTTGCTGGTGGGCGAGACGGTGCCGCCCTGCTGGATGTCGAGGTCGGTAGAGAGCACGCGGGCCCAGGCGCGGCGGTCCGATCCGGTCGGTGTGCCCTTCACATCGTCGTCGCCCACGCGCTTGCGCACGTCGCCCAGCATCGCGAGGTTGCCCTGGCGCAGCTGGCCCGGCAGCGCGGCGTACAGCGCCGCTTCCGGGCGGTAGGTGACGACGGGCAGGCCCACCGGTTGACCCGGCGCGACCGCGTCGGTGGTGGAGCGCAGGTACCAGCTCTCGCCCGCGCCCTTCGCATCGGCGGCATGCAGGCGGTACTCGTAGGCGCCTGCGTCGACGTGGCCGCCGGCCAGCGAGAAGGCGTCCTTCGTGGTCTGCGCGGTGGTGGTCGCGCCGTTCTGTGCAGTGATGACCTCGATGCCGTTGCCACTCGTGAGTGCGCCCAGTCCGCCGAGGTTGCTGATCTGCACCTGGGTCTTGCCGCTGGCGACAGCGCTGGGGCCCTCGAGCACGAGGCGGTCGGAGGGGCCGGTGCCGTTGAGTGCCGTGCTCAGTTTGAGCACGCCGTTGTTGCCAACGTAGGCGCCCTTGACGGTCAGCGTCGTACCTGCGGTCACAGCGGCCAGCGACACGGTGCCGCTGTTCGCCAGCGATGCCACGGTCTGATTGAAGCCCGCCAGGTCGAGCGTGGCACCTGTGGCCACGCTGTGCGCAGAAGCCGCGCTCAGCGTGTTCACCGCGCCGGCCTTCAACGTGCCCTGCGCCACGTTCGTCGCACCGGTGTAGGTGTTGGCGCCCGACAGCGTCAGCGTGCCCGTGCCCTGCTTGGTGATGAATCCACCGCCGCTGGTGGCACCGCTCAGCGTGCCGCTGAACGCACCGGTGTCGATGATCGGGTCGTTGTTGCCCGTCAGCTTGATCGTGTTGGCGATCGTCAGGCCGTCCGCGCTGAAGCCCAACGTGGTGTCGTCGTCCATCGAGAGCGTGCCGGTGCCCAGCGCCTGGTTGTGGCCCACGTTCAGGCGGCCCTGGCGCAGCGCCGTGCCGCCGGTGTGGGTGTTCTCGCCCGACAACGTGAGCGTGCCCGTGCCGACCTTGACGAGCGAGCCACCGACGCCGGAGATCACGCCCGAGATTTCGGTGTCGGTGTTGAGAGCGCCCGTTGTCAACGCCTTGGCGCCAAGCAGCACGCGGCCCGCCCCTTCCAATGCGCCGATGCTCGTACCGGCAGCCGCGAGTCGGGCGATGCGAACCGTGCCGCCCGCCTTGTTCACCACGCGCGCCTGAGCGGCCGTCGCGTCGTGCTGCATGTCCAACGTGCCGCGGTCCTCGTTGACGATCGTCGCCTGCCCGGCCGAGCCCTTGTCCCAGAGGTTGGTCCAGCCGCCGGCGAAGTTGGTGATGTGGGCCTTGCCTGCGGTGGCGTCGAACGAGACCGTGACCTGGCCACCCCGGTTCTCGATGGTGGCGTTGCCCGCTGTCGCGTTGCCGCGGAATTCGATCGAGCCGGTGGCGCCCGCGACGAGCATCGCGTTGCCAGCCGAGGCGTTGTCCTGGAACTGGACGAAGCCGCCGCTGGCCTGCGGAACATTGCCCGCCGTGATCTGCAGGCTTTCCGCCTGCGCACTGCCGCTGAAAAACAAGCCAGCGCCGCCGCTCACCGACACCGGGCCGGTTCCGACCGCGCCGGTGGCGCCCACGTTCAAACTGCCGCCATCGACCTGCGTGCCGCCCTTGTAGCTGTTGGCCGCCGTGAGCAGCAGCTCGCCGCTGCCGATCTTGCGCAGGCTGCCCGCGCCGCTCATCGTGCCCGCGAAGTTGCCGCTGGCCACCTGGTCGAAGGCCACCTGGGCGTCGTTGACGATGGCGCCGCGCAGGCTGGTGGTGTCGCCCTGCAGCGTGCCGGCGCGCACGAGCGTTCCACCGGTGTAGGTGTTGGCGCCCCTGAGGATCAGCGTGCCCAGGTCGTCCTTCGTGAGGCCGCCCGCGCCGGTCAGCACCGACGCGATGGTGGCCTGCATCTGCGCCCCCGACGCCGTGCCGTCGCCGACCTTGATGACGGTGTTGGCGTTGCCCAGCGTCAGCGCGTCGCCGGTGACGACATAGCCGCTGGTGGAGAACTGCGCGCCATCGATGCTGATCGCGCCGCCGGTGTTGTCCACCCGGACCGTGCCGGCCGCGCTGCCGAACAGGGCGAACTGGTTCTGCTGCCAGCCGGTGTTGGTCTTGCCGTTGGCGCCGGTCCAGCTGTCGGACGGGTCGTTGAGGGTGGAGTTGCCGATGCGCCAGGTGCCGGAGCCGCCGCTGATCGTACCGTCGTTGTAGGTGGAAGCATCGCCGCCCGCGCCGTCCCAGAAGCTGAGCGACACGCCCTTGCTGTTGATCAGGTTGATCTCGCCGAGCACGGACGACTGCACGTGCAGGTCGCCGGCCGCCGTGCCCGCGGGCACTGTGCCGATATTCAAGCCGTTGTCGATCAGCGAGCCGGAGTAGCTGATCAGGCGGTACAGGCCGGGCCCGAAGGTGCCGCCGGCCGATTGCGCCACGTTGAGCGTGCCGTCGAGCACGAGGCCGCCGTTGACCTTGACGAGGTCGTTGAGCGGACCGCCGACCGTGCCCGCCTGGCCCAGCTCGTAGCTCAGGAAGGCGCCCGGGTCGAAGCGCAGCATGCCGGTGGTCAGCGTGCCGAGGTTGCTGCCCGGTGCGAGCGTCGCGCCGTTGGCGATGGTGACCTGGCCCGAGATGGTGCCGCCGCCGCTGAGCGTGGCGCCGTTCTTGACCTGCACCGTGCTCGTGCCCGTGGCGCTGCCGGTGGTGTTGTTCACGCGCAGCGTGCCGGCGTTGACCTCGGTCGCGCCGCTGTAGGTGCTGGCGCCCGTCAGTTCCAGCACGCCCACGCCGTTCTTGGACAGGGTGCCGGAGCCGCTGATGACGCCTGCGTAGCTCAGGCTGTCCGCGCGGTCGAAGACCAGGTCGCCGTCGTTGGCGATGTTCCCTGCGATGCTGCCGGTGGTGCCACCCGCGCCGATCTGCAGGATGTTGCCGACCACGACGGTGGTGGTGCCCGTGAAGGTGTTGTCGCCGGTCAGGGTCAGCTTGCGTGCTCCCTTCTGCAGGAGGCTGCCGGTGCCGCTGATGTTGCCGGCGAAGGTGGTGTCGGCACTGCGGTTGAACACCAGCGCGGCGTTGTTGGCAATGTTGCCGACGATGCTCCCGCTGTCGCGGATCTCCAGGGTGCCGGCGTTGAGGGTCGTGCCGCCGGTGTAGGTATTGGCAACCTCAAGGCTCAGCGTGCCCGCGCCCTCCTTGACCAGGGTTCCTCCACCCGTGATTTCCGCGCGCACCGCCAGCGTGGCGGCCTGGGCGTCGAACACGTTGTTGCCAGCACCCAGGCCGATCTTGTAGCCCGCGCCAGGCGTGAGGGTCAGCTGGCTGCCGCTCGCACCACCGCGGTAGGTGACACCGGCAACGGTGACGTTGTCGCCCAAGGCCACGGTGTAGCTGCCAGTGGCATCGCTGCCCGCCGCGAACACGGCGCTCGAGCCGTCGATCCACGCCACGGTCGGGCCAACTCCGCCCGCGTCGACGTTCCAGAAGCGCTGCGCATTCGTACGGCCCCACACGCCCGATGGCGCGCTGCCGCCCGCGCCAGCCGATGTGCCGTCCAGGTCCCAGTAGTAGGTGCCGGCAGCCAAGGTTACCGGCGTCAGGCGCAGGGTCGTGTTGCCATCAGACGGGAGGCCACTCGAGTACCCAGCCACGTACGACGTGTAGCCCCCGAGCGCGCTCGCCAGGCTTCCGCCCCAGGCCACTTGGCCGCCTTGCCCCGCCAGGATGGCGGCCAAGCCCGCGTCATTGAGCGCCACGGTCAGCGCGCTGGAATTCGGCGTCGAAGGCGACACCTCGGCTTGGCCGATGGCGAGGCCGCTTCCCAGTTCGTCGAACCTCGCGAGGTCGACGCCGGGAGAGGAGAGCCCTGGAATGTCGCCCGTGTACCGGTGGAATTGCAGCACCGTGCCTGCGGCCGGTATGCCACCCAGGCTGAAGGCATTGAACTGAAACGCCGCCGTGATCACCTGGTCCGGCGCCAGGGACAGGTTCGGTACGTTGAAGACAAAGTACGACCGGTAATTTCTGCAGGCAGAAGTGCAATCCGAGCCCGTGACGTAGTTGTAGTTCCCCACCACATGAGGATCGACATCGCTCTGCCACCCCCGGTCGGACGTGTTGAGCATGATGTCCGGCACTGCGGCTGCGGCGCCCACCCCGGCCAGCAGTCCCGCCGCCGCCAGCACAACACCGCCCGCGAGCTTGCCGCGTGCGCGCGTGAGTTCGGAAACAGCCACCCAGGCCCCCAACGACGAGTTCCAGAGGCTGCGATGTGCTTTGTTCATGGGGAGAAAAACCTTGAAATGAGAGGCCGGATGCACCAGAAATAGGCAAACCGTCAGGAAACGTTTATTTTTGTAAATAAATTGTTCCAAACCCATCACCAGAACTAGTTATTCATGCGCGACGCCATCCTTGCTGTGTTTTCGGAAACTTCCGTACGTCCAGCAATCCGGCGCGACAATCCGCCGCATGGCTTCCGCACCCGACCTCCCTCCCCTCAACCGCCAGTTCGTCGCCCACTTCGGCGAAATGGGCAGCAAGTGGGGCATCAACCGCACCGTCGGCCAGATCTACGCACTGATCTTCTTGTCGGAGCGCGCGCTCAATGCCGACGAGATCGCCGAGATGCTGGAGTTCTCACGCTCCAATGTGAGCATGGGCCTGAAGGAGCTGCAGGCCTGGCGCCTCGTGCACCTGCGCCACCACGCGGGCGACCGGCGCGAATACTTCGAGGCGCCGAAGGACGTGTGGGAAATCTTCCGCGTGCTGGCCGAAGAGCGCCGCCGCCGCGAGATCGAGCCCACGCTCTCGATGCTGCGCAACGCGCTGCTCGAATCGCCCACGAGCGACGCCGAGCGCCACGCGCAGGCCCGCATGCGCGAGATGCACGACCTGATCGACCGGCTGATGAAGTGGTTCGACGACGTGCAGCGGCTGGCGCCCGAGACTGCGATGCAGCTCATGGGCATGGGCGCGACGGTGACGAAGGTGCTGACGCTCAAGGACCGCCTCACGGGCGGTGCGTCGAAGAAGAGCAAAGGCCCCGCGGGCGAAACCTGAGTCGCGCCGCGAGGCAGAGGGAACGGACGGGGCGCTACGCCCTCACAGCCGTTCCTGCCCCTGCGGGGCTTCCGGCGTGCCGAGCTTTTCCTTGCGGATGGCCTCGTCGTCCATCAGCTCGTACCACATGGCGTTGAGCACGGCGAAGGCGGCGGCCAGCGGCAGGCCGAGGATCCAGGCGAAGTACCACATGTCTTTTTCCTTCCCGTTTCAGTAGGCGTGTCCGCTCTCGTCGCGGATGGCTTGTTCGTCGACCTTGCCCCACAGCACGTGGTAGACCCAGGTGGTGTAGGCCACGATGATCGGGATGAAGATCGCGGTGACCACCAGCATGATGAACAGCGTCAGGTGGCTCGACGACGAATCCCACACCGTGAGGCTGGCGCGCGGGTCGATCGACGAGGGCAGGATGAACGGGAACATCGAGGCGCCCACGCTCAGGATGATGCCGGCGATGCCCAGCGCCGCGGCCAGCAACGCGAATCCCGGCCGGCGCAGCACCAGCCCGAGCAGTGCGCCCAGCGTGCCGACGAAGCCCGCCGCCGGCGCGGCGATGGTCCAGGGGTGCGCCGCGTAGTTGCCCATCCAGGCACCGGCATGCAGCTCGACGGTCTTGAGCATCGGGTTCGACGGGCCCACCGCGTCGACCACGCTGCTGATGCGAAAGCCCCCGATGCCCATGGCCAGCCACACGCCGGCCAGCGCGTAGGACACGAGCGTGAGCACCGCCGCGACCATGCCGTAGCTGCGCGCGCGCTCGGCCACCGGGCCGGCGGTCTTGAGCAGCAGCCAGGCCGCGCCGTGCATCACCAGCATCGCCACCGACACCAGCCCGCAGAGGATGGCGAAGGGGTTCAGCAGGCCGAAGAAGCTGCCGTCGTAGAAGATGTGCATGTCGGCGCCGAAGCGGAACGGCACGCCCTGCAGCACGTTGCCCACGGCCACGCCGCAGATCAGCGCGGGCACGAAGCCGCTGAAGAACAGCACGCCGTCCCAGCGCGCGCGCCACTGCGGCGACTCGCGCTTGCTGCGGAACTTGAAGGCCACCGGCCGCAAAATCAGCGCCGACAAGATCACGAACATCGCCAGGTAGAAGCCCGAGAACGACACCGCGTACAGCTGCGGCCAGGCCGCGAAGACGGCGCCGCCGCCCAGGATGAGCCACACCTGGTTGCCCTCCCACACCGGGCCCACGCTGTTGATGACCACGCGCCGCTCGATGTCGTTGCGCGCGGTAAAAGGCAGCAGCATGCCGGCGCCCAGGTCGAAGCCGTCGGTCACCGCGAAGCCGACCAGCAGCACGCCGATCAGCAGCCACCAGATGAAGCGCAGGGTGTCGTAGTCGAGGAGTGTGTGGAGGATCATGCGGCGCTCCCGGTCGAGGCAGAAGAGGAAGACGTGGCGGCACGCGCCGGCGGAATGTGCGAGCGCGCATCGCCCTCGGTGGGCGCATGCTCGACCTCGGGCCCCTTGCGGATGGCCTTGAGCATCAGCTTCATCTCGATGATGAGCAGCGTGGTGTAGATCGCGATGAAGCCCGCGAGCGTGATCAGCAAGGTCGTCACGCCCAGGTTCGACACGGCCACCGCGGTCGGCAGCACGCCCTCGATCACCCAGGGCTGGCGACCGAACTCCGCCACCAGCCAGCCGGATTCGATGGCGATCCACGGCAGCGGAATCGCCCACACCGCGACCTTCAGCAGCCAGCGGTGGCGGTCGAGCGCGCGGCGCGCCGACAGCACGAAGAAGGTGCCGGTCAGCAGGATCAGCAGCATGCCGATGCCCACCATCACGCGGAACAGCCAGAACAGCGGCGCCACCTGCGGCACGGTGTCCCATGCGGCCTTGGCGATCTGCTCGTCGGTCGCCTGGCGCGGGTCGTCCACGTAGCGCTTGAGCAGCAGCGCGTAGCCCATGTTGATGCCGTTGTCCTCGAAGTCGCCGCGCACGCCCTGCGTGACCTTGTCGGCGCCGCCGGCCTCGCGGATCTTCTGCAGCGCATCGTAGGCCTTCAGGCCCTCGCGGATGCGGGCTTCGGCGCGCTTCACGAGCTCGTCGATGCCGGGCATCACGGTGTTGAGCGAGCGCGTTCCGATGAGGCCCATCACCGCCGGGATGTGGATCGCGTAGTGCGTCTCGCGCGCCTTCTGGTCGGGGAAGCCGATCACGGTGAAGGCGGCGGGCGCGGGCTGCGTCTCCCACATGCCTTCGATGGCGGCCAGCTTCATCTTCTGGTGTTCGCCCGAGAGGTAGCCGCTCTCGTCGCCGAGCACCGCCACCGACAGCGCGGCGGCCAGGCCGAACGATGCGGCCACGGTCATCGAGCGCTTGGCCAGTTCGATGTGGCGGCCCTTGAGCAGGTACCACGCCGACACGCCGAGCACGAACACCGCGGCGCACACATAGCCGGCCGACACGGTGTGCACGAACTTGGCCTGCGCCACGGGGTTGGTCAGCACGGCGGCGAAGTCGGTCACTTCCATGCGCATGGTCGCGGGGTTGAAGGCCGCGCCCACGGGGTTCTGCATCCAGCCGTTGGCGATGAGGATCCACAGCGCAGAGAAGTTGGAGCCGATGGCCACGGCCCAGGTGGCCGTGAGGTGGCCCACCTTGGAGAGCTTGTCCCAGCCGAAGAAGAACAGGCCCACGAAGGTCGCTTCCATGAAGAAGGCCATGAGCCCTTCGATGGCCAGCGGCGCGCCGAAGATGTCGCCGACGTAGTGGCTGTAGTAGCTCCAGTTCATGCCGAACTGGAACTCCATCACGATGCCGGTGGCCACGCCCATCGCGAAGTTGATGCCGAACAGCACGCCCCAGAACTTGGTCATGTCGCGCCAGATGACGCGCCCGGTCATCACGTAGACCGTCTCCATGATGGCCAGGATGATCGACAGTCCGAGCGTGAGCGGCACGAACAGGAAGTGGTACAGCGCCGTCACGGCGAACTGCAGGCGCGAGAGCGCGACGATGTCAAGGTCCATGGGGGCTTCCTTTATGTGTTCTGTTCGTTCGTTGCTCGGTCGATCAACTCATCAATCGGGGCGCAGGCTGCGCAATGCGGCTTCGAAGGCATCGGTGCCACGGCGCAGGTCGGCGACGATGCGGCCCTGGGCCATGCACACGAGGCGGTCGGCCAGTGCGGCTTCGCGGCGCAGGTGCGTGGCGATCAGCAGCGTGCGCGGGCCGGCCTGCTGCGCCAGGCGCTGCAGCACGTCGTGCGCGGTGGCGGCGTCCAGCGCCTCGGTCGGTTCGTCGAGCAACCACAGCGGCACCGGGCGCAGCAGCAGCCGCGCGAGCGCGAGCCGGCGCGACTGCCCGCCCGAAAGGCCGAGGCCGCCTTCGCCCAGGCGCGTGTCGAGGCCGGTGGCCACCGCGCGCACGTCGGCATCGAGGCCGGCGGCGTGCAGCACGGCCCACAGGCGCTCGTCGCTGGCTTGGGGATCAGCAAGGCGAAGGTTGTCGCGCAGGCTGTCCTGGAAGAGTTCGGTGCGCTGGGTCAGCAGGCAGGCCGGTTGCGCCTGCACCTGGCCGGCGCGCGGCGTGAGGTCGCCGGCGATCACGGAAAGCAGCGTGGACTTGCCCGCGCCGCTGGCGCCGACCAGCGCGACGCGCTCGCCGGCGTTCAGGTGCAGCGACACGCCGCTGAGCACTTCGACAAGGCTGCCGGGGTGCATGACGGTGAGCTGATCGACCTGCACGGCCGCCGTCTGCGCGGTGCGAGCGGGGCGTGCGCCCTCTTCCACAGACGGGTCCAGCCGCGGTGCCAGCCGGCGCACAGCGAGCCAGGTGCGTCCCGCATCGAGCGCGCCGCGCCGCAGCGCCGCGAACGGTTCTGTGGCTGTGAGTGCGATCAACAGTGCGAGCGCCGCGCCGGGGGCGCCGATGACGCCTTCGCTCACCAATGCGCCCACGGCCAGCAGCACGCCGACCAGCGTCAGCGTGCCCGCGCTGCCATAGGCGAAACCGGCCGCGGCTTCGAGCTTGTTCAGCGCGAGGTCGGCCTGCGCGAGGTGCGCGTCGGCATTCATGAGCGCGGCGCGCTGGGCGTCGAGCCGGCCGGCCATCGCGAGATCGGCCTGGCCTGCGACCAGGTCGACGGCCCGCGCGCGCAGTGCCTCCACGGCATGCGCGCGCTGCCGCGCCGGCTGCCGCGCACGCCGCGCGATGAGGAACGCCAGCCCCCAGCCGATGGCGCAGAGCCAGAGCGCGATCGCCACGCCCATCCCCACATGCATGAAGCCGAGCACGATGCCCGCCAGCAGCGCCGCGCCGAGCGCCGCAGCAGCAGGCACGAACAGGCGCAGGTAAAGCGACTCGAGCGCGTCGATGTCGGACGTGAGGCGGAACAGCAGCCGCGCCGGCCGCATCAGCAGGTCGCGCGCGGCCTCGGGGCGGGCCCAGCCGCGGAACAGCCGCACGCGCAGCTCGGCCAGCACGGCGAAGGTGGCGTCGTGCGTGACCAGCCGCTCGCCGTAGCGCGACCCCGTGCGCCCGAGCGCCAGCAGCCGGATGCCGGCCGAGGGCATGAAGACATCGAAGGTGAAGGCCGTGGCCGCATGCAGGCCCGCGAGCGCGGTCGCGGTGATGAACCAGCCCGACAGGCCCAGCAGCGCCATGCCCGCGAGCACGGTGACGGCCGCGAGCAGGCAGCCCAGCAGCAAGGCGCGCGGCTGGGTCGCGAGGAAGGGACGCAGCACGAGGCGCAGGTCGCGCCAGCGAGGGGAGCGGGTCGCGTGGTTGCTCATGCGGCCTGCTCCACCAGCGGTTCTGGGCCGAGGCTCACGGTGCGGTCCATGCGCGCGGCCAGCACCGGGTCGTGGGTCGAGACGATCAAGGTCCGGCCGCGGGCGAGCGCCACCAGGGCGTCGGCCACGCGCGCGGCGGTGACGGTGTCCAGGTGGGCCGTGGGCTCATCGGCCAGGATCAGGTCGGCATGCGGATGCACCGCGACGCGCGCCAGCGCCAGCCGCACGGCCTCGCCGCCCGACAGGCCGCTGCCGCCCTCGCCCAGCGCGGTGCCGGGATGGGCCTGCGCCACGTCGTCGAGCGCCGCAAAACGCATCGCCTCGGCCACCTCGGGCGCGCCGATGTCGGCACGGCCCAGTGCCACGTTGGCTTCGACCGATCCGGCGAAGACGTGGGGCTTCTGTCCCATCCACGCCGTGCGCTGGCGCAATGCGGCGGCTGTGTGTTCGGTCAGCGGCACGCCGCCGATGGCGATCTCGCCGCGCGTGGCCGGCATCAGCCCGGCCAGCAGCGAGAGCAGCGCGGTCTTGCCCGATCCGCTCGGGCCGGCCAACGCAACATGCTCGCCGGCGCCGATGCGCAATTCATAGCCATCGAAGAGCGGCGTCGACTCGCCGGGCCAGGAGAAATGCAGCCCGTGGACCGTCACCGCAGGCGCGGCCCCTGCCCCGGCGGCACCGGTCGCTGCGCGCGTGACCGCGACGCCCGCGCCGGGCAACGGCAGCGCGCCGCCTTGCAGGTCGTCGAGCGCCTGCAGCGCCGCCTCGCCCGCCGCACGGTCGTGCCAGACCGCCGACAACTCGCGCAGCGGCTCGAAGAAGGCCGGCGCCAGCAACAGCACGAACAGGCCTTCGCCCAGGCTGAGCTGCTGGCCCCAGGCGCCGAAGCCGAGCGAGCCCAGCAGGTGGAAACCGATGTAGACCGCGACCAGCGCCACGCCCAGCGCGGAGAACAACTCCAGCACAGCGGACGACAGGAACGCGATGCGCAGCACCGCCATCGTGCGCTGGCGCAGCGACTGGGCGGAGGCGCCGAGCCGGTCGGCCGTGGCATCGACCGCGTCGAGCGCGCGCAGCGTGGCCAGGCCGCGCAGGCGGTCGAGCAGGAAGGCGTTCATGCCGCCCATCTCGACCATCTGCGCCTCGCTGGCCGCCTTGGCGCGCCAGCCGACGATGGCCATGAAGATCGGGATCAGCGGCGCCGCCACCAGCAGGACCAGCGCCGCGGCCCACGAGAACCAGGCCACGGCCGCGAGCAGGAAGAGCGGCACCACCGTCGCACGCCAGCGCGCGGGCTGGTAGCGCACGAGGTACGGCACCAGCGCCTCGGCCTGTTCGGCGAGCACGCTGGCCGCAAGGCCGGAGGGCGCGCGTTCGCGGTCGAGCGGCGAACCGGCCGCCAATGCGGACGCGGTCTGCGCACGCAAGGCCGTCAACTGCGCCCTCGCGCGCCCGAAGGTGCGGCGCACGCCCCAGGCTTCGCCGCCCGCGCGCAGCAGGCCGAGCAAGAGGATGCCCGCCGCCGGCCACAGCACGGCCGCCATGCCTTCACCGCTGGCCAAGCCCTGCACCGCCATCGCCAGCAGCGCCGCCTGCGGCAGCCACGCGAGCGCCGCGACGCCTTGCACCACGCTGCCGATGTCGGGCGACGTGAAAGCCTTCAACGGCGATCGTGGCGGCGATGGTTCTGTCATTCCTTGAGTTTGTGTATTTTCAGTATTTACTGAAAGATTCACAATCATACACAACAGGGGCAGTTCGCGCAGACTGCCCGCTCTGAAGCCCGAAGGCAACAGATTTGCAAAGGAATGGGAAGAAAAAGGGCCGCACCCCGGCGGGTGCGGCGCGCTTCAGTACGACACGATGAGGCCGCTGACGAGCAATGCGGCAAAAAGTGTGCAGACGCTGCGCAGCGACGCCGGCCGGGCTTCGACCCCGCGGTACAGCAGCACCGCCGCGCCCACCGACAGGCCGAAGGTCGCGACCATGCCCAGCAGGTCGACCCACGGCCCGTGCGGCCCCAGGCCCGCCACCAGCGCGTTCACGGCGAGCAGCACCGGGAAATGGATCAGGAACAGCGAGTACGAAATGCGCCCCAGCTGCTGCAGCGGCACGGCCGCCGCGGGCCAGTGCGCGGGCGACAGCCACTGCCGGCGCTGCGCCACCGCGATCAGCAGCGCGGTCACCAGCGCGATGGCGATGCGGCTGCGCCAGTCGATGGCAAGCGCGCCCGCCCCCACCAGCGCCAGCAGCGCGACGGCGCTGCACCAGGTGCTGGTGCGCGTGGCGCGGCCGACCCAGAAGGCCAGCATGCCGAGCCCGTAGGCGCCGAAGAAATAGAACGCCGTTTCGTCCAGCCGCGCCTGCCGGTTGAACAGCGCGAGCGACGCCACGGCCACGATGAACACCAGCGCCACCGGCGCCCAGCGCGCGGCCGAAGTGGGTTGTCGCAGCACGGCGGGCAGCCCGACCAGTGCGAGCGCCAGCGCGAAGAGCTGGAAGTCGATCGCCACATACCAGACACCGGTCGACAGCGACTCATAGTTCAGCAGGTCCTGCAGCAGCAGCCCGTGCGCCAGCAGCTGACCGAGGCTCGGCTCTGCCGGCACCACCTCTTCACCCAGCCATGGCCGCGCCACTTCGGCCACCAGTACGCAGACCGTGAGTGCCGCAAGGTACGGCATGACCAGCCGGCCATAGCGCTGGAAGATCCGCGAGAGCGGCCGGTCCACGCGCAGCACGCCGTCGGGCGCCAGGCTCGCCGTGGCCAGAAAGCCGGCGATCACGAGAAAGACCTGCACCGCGAGCCGGCCGTCGTTCGCCAGCCAGCCGAAGAAATCGGGCGCCAGCACCTGCGCGCCGGCCGGCATCGGGCCGTAGCGCGCCAGGTGATGCCCGACGATCAGCGCACAGGCCAGGCCCTTGACCACGTCGAGCAGCGGCATGCGCCCCTGCCGCGCAGGCACGGCCCCGCCGCCACCGCTCGCAGCGGAGGTCGATGCCGGTGCGTGCGAACCGTTCAAAGTGCCAATCGCTGTCGTGCTTCCTGGTATTCGCGCTTGAGCTTCTCGATGAAGGCGCCCGCGCTCGCCACTTCGGTGATCGCGCCGATGCCCTGGCCCGAGCCCCAGATGTCTTTCCAGGCCTTGGCCTTGCTGCCTTCGCCGCCGCCGAAGTTCATGGTGGTCACGTCGCCTTCGGGCAGGTTGGCCGGGTCCATGCCGGCCTTGACGATGCTGGGTGCCAGGTAGTTGCCGTGCACGCCGGTGAACAGGCTCGAATAGACGATGTCGTCCGAGTTGCCGTCCACGATGGCCTGCTTGTACTCCTCGCTCGCACGCGCCTCTTCGGTCGCGATGAAGGCGGTGCCGATGTAGGCGAAGTCGGCGCCCATGGCCTGCGCCGCGAGCACCGCGCCGCCGGAGGCGATGGAGCCCGACAGCGCGATCGGGCCGTCGAACCACTGGCGGATTTCCTGCACCAGTGCGAACGGACTCTTCACGCCCGCATGGCCGCCGGCACCGGCCGCCACGGCGATGATGCCGTCGGCGCCCTTCTCGATCGCCTTCTGCGCGAACTTGTTGTTGATGATGTCGTGCAAGGTCACGCCGCCGTAGCTGTGCACCGCGTCGTTCACGTCGGTGCGCGCGCCCAGCGAGGTGATCACGATCGGCACCTTGTACTTCACGACCATCTCCATGTCGTGCTCCAGGCGGTCGTTGCTCTTGTGCACGATCTGGTTGATGGCGAAGGGCGCGGCCGGCTTGTCCGGGTTGGCCTTGTTGTAGGCCGCCAGCTCCTCGGTGATCTCGATCAGCCACTCTTCGAGCTGGGCGGCCGGGCGGGCGTTGAGCGCCGGCATCGAGCCGACCACGCCGGCCTTGCATTGCGCGATCACGAGCTTGGGGTTGCTGATGATGAACAGCGGCGAGCCGATGATCGGCAGCGGGAGGTTCGCGAGAACAGAAGGCAGCTTGGACATGTCGTCTCCGGGAAGGGGTTCGGTTTTATAAGAGCAAGGGGCCGCTGCCGCCCGTCAGATCGGCGACAGCGGCAGGTGCGTCAGAACGCTTCGAGCGCCAGCGCCGTGACGCTCTCGGCGCCTTCGACGATGCTGTCGCGGATGCCCGCCACCTTGTTCAGGATGTGCTCGGCGTAGAAGCGCGCGGTGGCGATCTTGGCCTGCATGAAGGCGACGTCCACGTTGTGCGAGGCCTGGTCCTGCGCCACGATCAGCGAGCGCGCGAGCTGCCAGCCGGCCACGAGGTTGCCCGCGAGCATCAGGTACGGCACGCTGCCCGAGAACACGGCGTTGGGCGAGGCCTTGGTCTGGCCGGCCACGAAATCGACCACGTCGATGAAGGCCAGGCGCGCGGCGGTCAGACGCTTGAGGACGGCTGCGGCCGCAGCGCTGTCGCTCTTGGCCAGCTCGGCCTCGGTCTTCTCGATCTGCGCGGCGATCGCCTTGGCGGTCTGGCCGCCGTCGCGTGCGGTCTTGCGGCCCACGAGGTCATTGGCCTGGATCGCGGTGGTGCCTTCGTAGATCGTGAGGATCTTCGCGTCGCGGTAGTACTGCGCTGCACCCGTCTCTTCGATGAAGCCCATGCCGCCGTGCACCTGCACGCCCAGCGAGGTCACTTCGAGGCTCATCTCGGTGCTGTAGCCCTTCACGAGCGGCACCATGAATTCGTAGAAGGCCTGGTTCTGCTTGCGCGCATCGGCATCGGGATGGTGGTGCGCGGCGTCGTAGGCGGCGGCGGCCACCGAGGCCATCGCGCGGCAGCCTTCGGTGTAGGCGCGCATCGTCATCAGCATGCGCTTCACATCCGGGTGGTGAATGATGGGCGCGCTGGCGTTGATGGAGCCATCGACCGGGCGGCTCTGCACGCGGTCCTTGGCGTAGGCGACGGCGTGCTGGTAGGCACGCTCGGCGATCGCAATGCCCTGCATGCCCACGGCGTAGCGGGCCGAGTTCATCATGATGAACATGTACTCGAGGCCGCGGTTTTCCTGGCCCACGAGGTAGCCGATGGCGCCGCCGTGGTCGCCGTACTGCAGCACGGCGGTCGGCGAGGCCTTGATGCCCATCTTGTGCTCGATGCTCACGCAGTGCACGTCGTTGCGCGCACCGAGCGAACCGTCGGCGTTGACCATGAACTTCGGCACCACGAACAGGCTGATGCCCTTCACGCCCTCGGGCGCGCCGCTCACGCGGGCCAGCACGAGGTGCACGATGTTCTCGGCCATGTCGTGCTCACCGTAGGTGATGAAGATCTTGGTGCCGAACACCTTGTAGGTGCCGTCGGGCTGCGGCTCGGCGCGGCTGCGCACCATGGCCAGGTCGCTGCCGGCCTGCGGCTCGGTGAGGTTCATCGTGCCGGTCCACTGGCCGCTCACGAGCTTCTCGAGGTACACGGCCTTGAGCTCGTCGGAGCCGGCGGTGAGCAGCGCCTCGATGGCACCATCGCTCAGGAGCGGACACAGCGCGAAGCTCATGTTGGCCGAGTTGAGCATTTCGCCGCAGGCAGCGCCGATGGTCTTGGGCAGGCCCTGGCCGCCGAAGTCCGCCGGATGCTGCAGGCCCTGCCAGCCGCCCGACACGTACTGCGCGAAGGCGTCCTTGAAGCCTTTGCTGGTGGTGACTTCGCCGTCCTTGAACGACGAGGGGTTGCGGTCGCCTTCGACGTTCAGCGGCGCCACCACGTCCTGGTTGAAGCGCGCGCACTCTTCGAGCACGGCCTGTGCGGTTTCGAGGCCGGCGTCTTCGAAGCCGGGCAGCTTGGCGATCTCGCCGATGTTGGCCAAGTGTTCGATGTCGAACAGCATGTCCTTGAGGGGGGCGGTGTAGCTCATGTCTTCTCTCCAGGGGCCGCGGTGGGGGGCGGCAGATGTAAAAAAGGCATCGCGAACGATGCCTTCTGGCTCAATGCGTTGAAGCGATCAGAGCGCCTTCACGAGTTCCGGCACGGCCGTGAACAGGTCGGCCACGAGGCCGTAGTCGGCCACCGAGAAGATCGGGGCCTCTTCGTCCTTGTTGATCGCGACGATGACCTTCGAGTCCTTCATGCCGGCCAAGTGCTGGATCGCGCCCGAGATGCCCGCGGCGATGTACAGCTGCGGCGCGACGATCTTGCCCGTCTGGCCCACTTGCCAGTCGTTGGGGGCGTAGCCCGCGTCCACAGCGGCACGGCTGGCGCCCAGGCCTGCGTTGAGCTTGTCGGCCAGCGGGGCCATCACTTCGGTGAACTTCTCGGCGCTGCCCAGGGCGCGGCCACCCGAGACGATGATCTTGGCGGCGGTGAGTTCGGGGCGTTCGCTCTTCGTGACTTCACGGCCGACGAATGCGCTCTTGCCGCTGTCTGCGACGCCTTCAGCGGTTTCGATCGCTGCGCTGCCACCGGTGGCGGCTGCGGCATCGAAGCCGGTCGTGCGCACGGTGATCACCTTGGTGGCGTCGGTGCTCTGCACGGTGGCGATGGCGTTGCCGGCGTAGATCGGACGCTCGAACGTATCCGGGCTGTCGACCTTCGTGATGTCGCTGATCTGCGCCACGTCGAGCTTGGCAGCCACGCGCGGTGCGACGTTCTTGCCGTTGGCGGTCGAGGGGAACAGGATGTGGCTGTAGTTGCCGGCGATCGCCAGCACTTGGGCTGCGACGTTCTCGGCGAGGTTTTCAGCGAGGCTGGCGCTATCGGCAGCGATCACCTTGGACACGCCGGCGATCTGCGCGGCGGCCTTGGCGGCTTCGGCGGCGTTGGCACCGGCCACGAGGATGTGGACGTCGCCACCGCAAGCCAGGGCGGCGGTCACGGTGTTGAGGGTGGCCGGCTTGATGCTGGCGTGGTCGTGTTCGGCAATAACAAGTGCGGTCATGTTCAGATCACCTTCGCTTCGTTCTTCAGTTTGTCCACCAGCGTTGCAACGTCGGGCACCTTGATGCCGGCGCCACGCTTCGGCGGTTCGCTGACCTTGAGAGTCTTCAGGCGGGGCTTGACGTCCACGCCCAGGTCTTCGGGCTTGAAGGTGTCCAGCTGCTTCTTCTTAGCCTTCATGATGTTGGGCAAGGTGACGTAGCGCGGCTCGTTCAGGCGCAGGTCGGTCGTGATGACCGCGGGCAGCGTGAGCGTGAGCGTTTCCATGCCGCCGTCGACTTCGCGTGCGACGGTGACCTTGTCAGCTGCGAGGTCGACCTTCGAGGCGAAGGTGGCTTGGGGCAGGTCGGCCAAGGCAGCCAGCATCTGGCCGGTCTGGTTGGCGTCGTCGTCGATGGCTTGCTTGCCGAGGATGATCAGCTGGGGCTGTTCCTTGTCGACCAGCGCCTTGAGCAGCTTGGCAACCGCGAGAGGTTGCAGCTCTTCAGCGGTCTCGACCAGGATGCCGCGATCGGCACCGATGGCCATCGCGGTGCGCAGGGTTTCCTGGCACTTGGCATCGCCGCACGAGACGGCGATGACTTCGGTCACGATGCCCTTTTCCTTCAGCCGAACCGCTTCTTCGACAGCGATCTCGTCGAAGGGGTTCATGCTCATCTTGACGTTGGCAATGTCCACCCCGGTGCCGTCGCTCTTGACGCGCACCTTCACGTTGTAATCGACGACCCGTTTGACAGGCACAAGAACCTTCATTGACTTGACTCCATTGGATTGCAAAAAGGGGGGCTTCGAGAGCAGCCTGCCATTTTAGGACGCCGGCCTTGGCTGCCTCTCCATTCTTCTTGTCGGCCTCGAGGGCTGAAAAAAAGAACGATCGTGCTTTTCCGTGATTATAAAACAGCGGGAGGCGCTGCGGCCATTCCCGCCGGCAAAGATTCCACTCGCAACACCCGCTGCGGATAGGGAATGTCAATGCGGGCGGCGCGCAGTCCTTCGAGGATGGCGATGTTGATGGCCGAGCGCACGTTGTCCTTGCCCTTGTCAGGGTCGGCGACCCAGAAGTTCAGGCTGAACTCCAGGCCGTCGGGCGCGAAGGTGACGAGGTAGGCGATGGGCGCCGGGTCGGTCATGACGCGCGGCTGGGCCTTGGCGGCGTCGCACAGGATGCCCTGCACCTGCGCCACGTCGCTCTCGTAGCCGACCACGATGTTGGTCGTGATGTTGAACTTGCGGTCGGCCAGCGACAGGTTTTCGACCCGGCCGGTGATCAGCGATTCGTTCGGCACGATGGCCTCGCGCCCGTTGCCCGCGCGGATGAGCGTGTAGCGCGTCTTGATGTCGGTGATGCGGCCTTCGAAGGTGTCGACCTTCACGTTGTCGCCGATGCGGATCGAGCGCTCCAGCAGGATCACGAAACCGCTCACGTAGTTGGCCGCCAGCTTCTGCAGGCCGAAGCCCAGGCCCACGCCGAGCGCGCCGCCCAGCACCGACAGCGCCGTGAGGTCGACCCCCACCGCAGACAGCGCGAACAAGAGGCCGATCAACAGCAGGAAGGCACGCACCGCGTTCGACGCCACCTTGCGCATCGACAGGTCGCTCACGGCCTCGCGCAGGATGCGTTTTTCGATGGTGCTGGAGATCCACAGCGCGATCATCAGCACCAGCCCCGCCGACAACGCGCCCTGGATGATGGTCTGCAGGCTCACGCGGGTCTTGCCGAAGGCCAGCGTGATGTCGTCCAGTTCGGCCAGCACCGGCGGCAGCAGCCCGACGATCCACAGCACGGCGGCGATCCAGGCCAGCCAGGAAATGGTGCGCTCGATCAGCCGCACCAGGCTGGAGGTCGGGAACACGGCCCGCAGCACCCGCGCGAACAGCCGGATGACCGCCAGCGACAGGAACACCGGCACGGCGATGCGCAGCACCAGCACCACGGGCAGCACATCGAGCGCCACGCGGCGCGCGATGCCGGTGAGCACCAGCGCGAGCAGCGGGAACAGCAGGCCGTCGAAGGTGCGTTCGCCGAACCAGATCGAATCCTTGGGCTGGTCGCGCCCGAACCATTTGCATACCGCCCATGCCACGCCCACGCAGGCCACGAGCACGGCGAGTTCGATGCCCAGGCCGTGCGCATCGACCTGTCGCAGGCGCTGGAGGAAGTCGTCGAAATTGAAATTCATCGGTGAAAGAAGCAGGGCGCCCCGCGGGCGCCAACCGGGTTACAGGTCCGCCAGCACGCGGATGTGCGCTTCCACGCTGCGCGCCAGGGCATCGAGGTGGTAGCCGCCCTCAAGCAGCGAGACGATGCGCCCGCGCGCATGGCGCTTGGCGACATCGCGCACGCGGCCGGTGATCCAGGCGAAGTCGTTTTCGTTCAGGCCGAGCTGGCCCAGCTCGTCCTCGCGGTGGGCGTCGAAGCCGGCGCTGATGAAGACCATCTGCGGCTTGAAGGCTTCGAGCCGGGGCATCCAGATCGCCTCGACCAGCTCGCGCACATCCATGCCCTTGGTATAGGCCGGGATCGGCAGGTTCAGCATGTTCGAGGCCGGGTGCTCGGTGCCGCTGTACGGATAGAACGGGTGCTGGAAGAACCCGACCATCAGCACGCGCGGGTCGTTCGACAAAATGTTCTCGGTGCCGTTGCCGTGGTGCACGTCGAAATCGACGATGGCCACGCGGTCCAGGCCGTGCACCTCGAGCGCGTGCCGCGCGGCGATGGCCACGTTGTTGAAGAAGCAGAAGCCCATGGCCTGCTCCCGGCAGGCATGGTGGCCCGGCGGGCGCACGGGGCAGAAGGCGTTCTCGATCTCGCCGGCCATCACGGCGTCGGTGGCCGCCACGGCAGCGCCCGCGGCGCGGCGCGCGGCCAGCAGGGTGAAGCGGGTGAGCACGGTGTCGGGGTCGACCTGCGCATGGTCGGGGCCGCCGGCGGGCGCGTCGGCCACGAGGCGCTGCTGCAGTTCCTCGAGGTGTTCGACATGCGCGTGGCTGTGGGCCCGGGTGATCTGTTCCAGCGTGGCCAGGGGCACCTCGCCCCGCGCCAGCGCGTCGCCGACGCCGGTCAAAAGCAGCCGGTCTTCGATGGCATCCAGCCGCTCGGGGCATTCGGGATGCCCGTTGCCCATGTCGTGCTTCCAGAAGTCGCGATGCGTGAAGTAGCCTGTCTTGCCCATCTCTCGCCGTGTCTCGTGTCGTCGCGTCTAGACCTCACGCAGCATGGGGCCGCAAGGTCTTACGGTATCGTTTGCATATGGATACAAATATGGACGTTGCTGCGAAGCTAGCCACTTTGCTGAGTCAGCTTAACACGGTGATTGTTGGCAAAGAGGCCCAGGTGCGCGACTGCGTGGCCTGTCTGCTGGCGGGCGGGCACCTGCTGATCGAGGACGTGCCGGGGGTCGGCAAGACCACCCTGGCCCATGCGCTCTCGCACACTTTCGGCCTGCAGTTCTCGCGCGTGCAGTTCACGGCCGACCTGATGCCGGGCGACCTGTCGGGCGTCGCAATCTACGACCGGGGCCAGCAGGCCTTCGTGTTCCACCCCGGGCCGATCTTCGCGCAGGTGCTGCTGGCCGACGAGATCAACCGCGCCAGCCCCAAGACCCAGAGCGCGCTGCTCGAGGCGATGGAAGAAAAGCAGGTCACGGTCGAGGGCGAGACCCGCCCCCTGCCCTCGCCCTTCTTCGTGATCGCCACGCAGAACCCGCAGGACCAGCTCGGCACCTTCGCGCTGCCCGAATCGCAGCTCGACCGCTTCCTGATGCGCATCTCGCTGGGCTACCCCGACCGCGCGGCCGAGCGCCAGCTGCTGGCCGGCGCCGACCGCCGCGAGATGCTCGCCGGCCTGCCCGCCCTGCTGACCGCCGGCGAACTCACCGCCCTGCAGCAGCGGGTGCAGCAGGTGCATGCGGCCGAGCCGCTGCTGAACTACCTGCAGGACCTGATCGCCGCGACCCGCTCGGGCCGCTGGTTTTTGCAGGGCCTGTCGCCGCGCGCGGGCATCGCCGTGCTGCGCGCCGCCAAGGCGCAGGCGCTCCTGGCCAACCGGAACTACGTGGCGCCCGACGACGTGCAGGCCGTGCTGCCGCAGACCATCGCGCACCGCCTCACGCCCGTGGGCGACGCGGGCCGCGGCGCGGTCGAGCAAGTCCGCGCCATGATTGCCGCGGTGCCCTTGCCGTGAACCCTGTCGGCGTCCTGCGCTCGCGCATCGACGGCTGGTTCCTCTCGCGCCGGGCCCCGTCGGACACGCTCGAGCTCACCCAGCGCAACGTCTACATCGTGCCCACGCGCGCCGGCTGGACGCTGGCGGCCACGCTGCTGGTGCTGCTGGTGGCGTCGATCAACTACCAGCTCAACCTGGGCTACCTGCTGACCTTCCTGCTGGCCGGCAGCGTCGCCGTGGGCATGCATGTGTGCCACGCCACGCTGCGCGGGCTGGCGCTGCGCATGGTGCCGCCCGAGGCGCAGTTCGCGGGCGCCGCGGCGGTGCTGCGCGTGGTGCTGCACAACGAACGGCGCAGCGTGCGCTACGGCATCGGCATGGCCGTGCGCGGCAGCGGCCAGTGGGCCTGGACCGACGTGCCCGCCGAAGGCACGGCCACGGTGGAGATCGCCTTCCAGCCCGAGCGGCGCGGCCTGCACCCGGTGCCGCCGCTGACCGCCGAGACGCGCTTTCCGCTCGGCACCTTCCGCGTCTGGACGGTCTGGCGCCCGGCCGCCCAGCTGCTCGTGTACCCGACGCCCGAAGCCCATCCGCCGCCGCTGCCGGCGGGCGAGCCGCTCTCGGGGCCCGCCGCCGCGTCGGCCGCGGTGCGGGCGCAGAACGCCGGCGAATACGACGGCGTGCGCGCCTACCGGCGCGGCGATCCGCTCAAGCTCGTGGTCTGGAAGAAGGCCGCCCGCGCGCAGGCCAACGGCTCCGAAGACCTGGTGAGCCGCGACACGCAGCACACGCAGCGCGAAGAGCTCTGGCTCGACGCGCACGCCGCCGCGCTGCCTGACATCGAGGCCCGCCTGTCGCGCCTGTGCGCCTGGGTGCTGATGGCCGACCGGCTGGGCGTGGACTACGGCGTGCGCGTCGCCGGCCGCACGGTGAAACCGTCGCAGGGCGAAGCGCACCGGCGCGCCTGCCTCGAAGCGCTGGCGCTGTGCGCATGAACGAGGTCGCCGCATGAACCGGGTTGTACGCGAACTCACCGCGCTGCCGAGGGACGCACGGGACACGCTGTTCCTGCTCTGCGTCATCGGCCTCATCCTGCTGCCGCAGGTGAACGAGCTGCCGTGGTGGTGCTCGGCCATCACCGCCATGGTGCTGTTGTGGCGCGCCTCGCTGGCGGTACAGGCGCGCCCGCTGCCCAGCAAGTGGTGGCGCATCGCGCTGCTGGCGCTGGCGCTGGCCGGCACCTACGCCACCCACCGCACGCTGCTGGGCCGCGACGCGGGCGTCACGCTGGTCGTGTGCCTGCTGGCGCTCAAGACGCTGGAGCTGCGCGCGCGGCGCGACGCCTTCGTGGTCTTCTTCCTGGGCTTCTTCGCGATGCTCACGAACTTCTTCTATTCGCAGTCGCTGCTCACCGCCTTCACCATGCTGCTGGCGCTGCTGGGCCTGCTCACTGCACTGGTCAACGCCCACATGCCGGTGGGCCGGCCGCCGTTGATGCAGGCCGCGCGCATGGCCGGCTGGATGGCACTGGCGGGCGCGCCGGTGATGCTCGCGCTGTTCCTGCTGTTCCCGCGCTTCGCGCCGCTGTGGGGCACGCCCGGCGACGCCATGGCCGGGCGCACCGGCCTGTCGAACACGATGCGGGTCGGCACCATCGCCGAGCTGGCGCTCGACGGGAGCATCGCCGCGCGCATCAAGTTCGACGACAACCGCGCGCCGCCGCAGAGCCAGCTGTACTTCCGCGGCCCCGTGCTGGCGCAGTTCGACGGCCGCGAATGGACGGCGCTGCCGACCTGGGCGCGCAGCGGGCAGTCGGTGTCGAACCTGCGCACGCGCGGCGAGCCGGTGCGCTACGAGGTCACGCTCGAGGCCAGCCAGCGCCCGTGGCTGCTCACGCTCGACGCCGCGCCGCGCGCGCCCGAGGTGCCCGGCTACGAGGTCACCGGCACGCCCGACCTGCAGTGGTTCGTGAACCGGCCGATCACCGACCTCGTGCGCTACCGCGCCGAGAGCCACCCGCAGTTCCAGAGCGGCCCGATCGTGCGCACGGGCGGCCGGCTCCAGCCCTACCTGGCGCTGCCGCCCGGCAGCAACCCGCGCACCGCCGCGCTTGCCGCCCAGATGCGCGCCGACCCCACGCTGGCCGGCGCCGATGCACAGGCCTTCGTGCAGGCCGCGCTGCAACGTCTGCGCACCGGCGGCTACACCTACACGCTGGAGCCCGGCGTGTACGGCAACGAGACCGCCGACGAGTTCTGGTTCGACCGCAAGGAAGGCTTCTGCGAGCACATCGCCTCGGCCTTCGTGGTGCTGATGCGCAACCTGCAGATTCCGGCGCGCATCGTCACCGGCTACCAGGGCGGCGAACTCAACAACGTCGACAACTACTGGGTGGTGCGCCAGAGCGACGCGCACGCCTGGGCCGAGGTCTGGCAAGAGGGCGCGGGCTGGGTGCGCGTCGACCCGACCGGCTCGGTCGCGCCGGGCCGCATCGGGCAGTTCCAACGCCTCACGCCGCAGCCCGGCTTGTTCGCCGGCGCCATCGGCGTCATGAGCCCGACGCTGGTGCAGAACCTGCGCGCCGCCTGGGAGGCCGTGAACAACGGCTGGAACCAGTGGGTGCTCAACTACACGCAGAGCCGCCAGCTCGACCTGCTCAAGACCCTGGGCTTCAACGCCCCGAGCCTGGAAGACCTGGGCTACGTGCTGCTGTACCTGCTGGTGGCCGCGAGCCTGGCCGGCGCCGGCTGGACGCTGTGGGAGCGCAGCCGGCACGACCCGTGGCTGCGCCTGCTGGGCCGGGCCCGCGCGCGCCTGGCCAAGGCCGGCCTGCCGCTGCCCGAGACAGCGCCGCCGCGCCAGATGGCCCAGGCCGCCGACGCCCGCTTCGGGCCCGCCGCGCAGGCCGTGCGCGACTGGCTGCTGAAGCTCGAAGCCCAGCGCTACGCGCCCGCCGCATCCGGCCCATCGGCCTCGCTCGCCGCGCTGCGCGCCGAGTTCCGCCGGCTGCCCTGGCCGCCCACGCCGCCGCGCGCCTGACGCGCGGCTGCAACCACATGTGTCGCCCGAAAGTGCGCATGCGCACGGGCGGCACAATCGTGCCCATGTCACACGCCTTCCCCACGCCCTTGCGCGCCGCAGTGGCCGCCACCGCCCTCCTCGCCGCCTGCGTCGCCTGGCCCACGGGCGCCCTGGCCCAGAAGCCCCAGGCCAATGGCCGCCCCGCCATCACGCCGGTGCGCGGCAGCACCCCGTACGCCACGCGCGACGACGCCATGGCGTTCGCCGACGACGTCGCCCAGCGCCGCAACCTTGACCGCGACTGGGTGCGCGCCACCATCGGCGCCGCGCGCTTCCTGCCCAACGTGCCGCGCCTGATGCTGCCGGGGCCCGTCGGCACCGTGAAGAACTGGCAGACCTACCGCAGCCGCTTCATCGACCCGGTGCGCATCGCGGCCGGCGTGCGCTTCTGGCGCGCCAATGCCGAGACGCTCGCGCGCGCCGAGGCCACCTACGGCGTGCCACCGGAAATCATCGTCGGCATCGTCGGCGTCGAGACCATCTACGGCCGCAACATGGGCAACTTCCGCGTGATCGACGCGCTGGCCACGCTGTCCTTCGACTTCCCGCAGGGCCACCCGCGCGCGGCCGAGCGCGTCGCCTTCTTCCGCGGCGAGCTCGAAAGCTTCCTGAGCACCGAAAGCCGCACCGCCGACGACCCGCTCACGCCCGTGGGCAGCTACGCCGGCGCCATGGGCATGCCGCAGTTCATGCCCAGCAGCATCGCCAAGTACGCGGTCGACTTCGACGGCGACGGCCGCATCGACCTCGTGAACAACCCGGTCGACGTGATCGGCTCGGTCGCGAGCTACTTCAAGGGTTTCGGCTGGACCCCGGGCATGCCGTCGATCTACCCGGTGCACTTCGAGGAAGCGCGCCTGAAGAAGGCGCTGCTGCTGGCGCCCGACATCCTGCCGACCTTCAGCGCCGACAGCTTCGTGGCCGCGGGCGCCGTGCCCGAGGGCGAAGGCCTGAAGCACAAGGGCCTGCTGGCGCTCATCGAGCTGCAAAACGGCCTCGACGCGCCGCCGACCTACGTCGCCGGCACGCGCAACTTCTACGTGATCACGCGCTACAACTGGAGCAGCTACTACGCGATGTCGGTGCTCGACCTCGGCCAGGAGGTCAAGGCCGCGATGGAGCAGTGACCGCAATGACACCGCAGGCACTGCACGCGAACTGGACCGCCGCCTGGCAGGCGCTGGGCGTGGCCGCGCCCGACGACGCATTGCGGCTCGAACTGCAACGCCGCTACGGCGAGCCGCAGCGCCATTACCACACGATGCAGCACCTGGGCGAATGCCTCGCGTGGTTCGACGGGGAACAGGCGCTCGCCGAACGCCCCGGCGAAGTCGCGCTGGCGCTGTGGTTCCACGATGCGATCTACGATGTGCATGCGCATGACAACGAAGCGCGCAGCGCCGATTGGGCGCGGCAGGCGATGCAGGCCGCCGGTGCGAGCGATGCGTCGGCCGAGCGCGTCCACGCGCTCGTCATGGCCACGCGCCACGACGCCGTGCCGGAGGGCCGCGACGCGGAGCTGCTGATCGACATCGACCTGTCGATCCTCGGCGCCGAGCGTGCGCGCTTCGACGAATACGAGCGCCAGGTGCACGCGGAATACGGTTTCGTTCCCGAGGAGATTCGCCTGCCGCGCCGGCGCGCGATCCTCCAGCGCTTTCTAGCTCGCCCGGCGATCTACGCCACGCCGCGCCTGCACGCACTGCTCGAAGCACGGGCGCGCGAGAACCTTCAGCGCTCGATTTCCAGCTGAGCCGTCGGCACCAGCCTCCACCATTCGGAGCGCGGCGGCACGTCGCCGAACGTCTCCTCCACCACGCCGAACAGCAGCCCGTCGCGCCCCGCGCCCAGCTGCGACAACGCCAGCGGCCGCGCGAGATCGCGGCACAGCATGAAGCTCGCGTCGCCCTGCCAGTCGAGGCTGCGGCCGACCTCGGCCAGCATCAGTGCGGGCTGGCCCTGCATGAAGGTGAAGGGCATCGGCAAGCCCGCGTCGAGCTGCGCCAGCCCCGCGCGCGTGGCCTCCCACGCGCCGCGCCGGCTGGTCACGCGCAGGCGCGCGCCCGCCGGCAGCGCGGCTTCGCCGGCCGCGTCGAGGCAGCGCAGCGCGCCGTACATCGCCAGCTCGGTCCACAGGCCGACGCGGCGCGGCCGGCGGCCCAGGCGGGTCGCGAGCGCGTCGCGCCAGTCGTCGGGCGGCGGATGCGCCACGACGTGCGCGACAGTGCGCCAAGTCGGTGTGGTCATGCGGCGTTGCAATCCTTGAGCACCAGCGACGCATGCCCGCCGCCGAAGCCCACCACGTTGAGCAGGATGTGGCGCAGCCGCGCCGGCGGCCCGTCGCTCAGCGCGATGCCCAGCGTCTCGTCCAACGCGTAGCCGACCGACGGCCAGGCGCCGCCTTCGATGCAGCCGACCAGCAAGGCCAGCTCCGCCGCCCCGGCCGCGCCGAGCGTGTGGCCGATCGCCGACTTGAGCGACACCAGCGGCGGCAGCGGCGCGAACACCTCCCGCAGCGCCTCGACCTCGATCGCGTCGTTGACCGGGCTGCCGGCGGCCTGCACCTTGACCAGGTCGATGTCCGCGGGCTGCAGGCCGCTGCGCGCCAGCGTGTCGCGGCACATCGCGCGCACCGCGCTCGCCTCGGTGCCCGAGGGGTTGCGGCCGTCGACCACGTTGGCGCCGCCCAGCAGCGCCCAGCGCGCGGGTTGCGATCCGAGCCGCAGCGCCGCCACCGCTTCGCCGAGCACCAGCCCCTGGCGCCCCGCGCCAAAGGGCCGCGCGCTGTCGGGCGCCAGCAGCTGCATCGCGCCGAAGCCGGCCACGGTGAAGCGGTTGTCGAGTTCGGCGCCGATCACCAAGGCTTCGCGCGCCTCGCCCGCGCGCACCATGTCGGCCGCCGCCAGCATCGCGTTGAGCGCCGAGGTGCAGGCGGTCGAGACGGTGAAGACCGGGCCCTGCCAGTCGAGCGCAGCGGCGGCGATGTCGGCAAAGTCCTGCAGGTCGCCGCTGAGCCGTGCGTCGTGCTGCGCGTGCTCCATGGCCCCGATGTCGAGCGACGACGAGGCCACGAACAACGGCCCCTGCCGGTCCAGCCCGTCGCCGGTCTGCGCGACCACGCGGCGCACCGTGTGCTGCACGCGCTGTGCCCAATCACCGGGCGGCACGGGCAGCGTGTAGACCGGCCACTGCAGGCCCTCGGCCACCGTCACCGGCGTGGGCGGCACGCCGCCGCGCCGCAGCGCTGCCAGCGCGGACGGCAGATCGTCGCCGAGCACGCAGGCCAGGCCCATGCCGGCCAGGTACACCGGACTCATCCCTTGCCCGCTTGCACCAGGTGTTCCGCCAGGTGCGCGATCGAGGTCATGGCGCGGCGCGTGTCCTTGCTGTCGGGCATGCGCAAGCCGAAGTGCTGCTGGATCGCCATCGACACCTGCAGCGCGTCGAGCGAATCGAGGTCCAGCCGCGCCTCGGGGCCGAACAGCGGCTCGTCGTCGCCGAGGCCGCCGGGCGGCGCGTCTTTTTCGACAGCCTCGAGCACGAGGGCCTTGAGGCGGGCGATGAGTTCAGGAGAAGAAACGGTGCTCGTCACGGTGCGCGCCTGCGAAACAGAAAGACAGCCACGAAGAACATGAGGGCCGCGAACGCCACCAGCCGGCCGACCTGCGGCAGTACCTCGGCCACGCCGCCGCCGCGCAGCAGCACGGTGAGCAGCGCTTCGAGCCCCCAGTTCATGGGAGAGATTTCGACCATGCGCTGCATGAAGCCCGGCATGACGAACTTGGGCACCATGATGCCGCCCGCCGCCGCCATCAGCACATTCACCATCGGCCCGAGCGTGGCGGCCTGCGCATGGCTCTTGACGAGGCAGGCCACCGCCAGCGACAGGCTCACCGCCGCCAGGCTCACGGCCGCGAGCGACAGCAGCAGGCCGCCCCAGTGGATGCCCGCGAGCGAGAGCGCGTCGCCGCCGATCAACGGCATGAACCAGATGCCCGCCGCCAGCATCAGCAGCGCCTGCAGCGCGTTCACGCCGAGGTAGGGCAAGGCCTTGGAAGCCAGCAGCATGGAACGCGACACGCCCAGGCTCTGCAGCCGGCCGAGCGCGCCCGAGCCGCGCTCCTGCACGAACAGGCTGGACAGCGAGGCCACCACGAAGAACATGCCGAACACCAGCCAGGCCGGCACGTTCTGCTGCACCGACGTGGGCCGCGGGCCGGCGGTGGCAAAGCGCTCGGCCTGCACCATCGCCTGGATGGACGCGTCGGGCGCGGGGCTGGCCGTGCCGGGCACCGCCAGCGCGAGCCGCGCCTTGAGTTCGCCCGAGGCCCCGATGAGCTCGGCGCGCAGCGCGTTGAACAGGTTGGCGTCGATGCCGGGCTCGGCCAGCAAGCGGATGTGGGCGCGCGTGGAGAGCGCGGCCGATTCCAGTTCGTCCGACAGCCCGGGCTCCAGCACGATCACGTACTTGAGCGTGCCGCTGCGCAGGCGCGCCTGCCAGTCGGCGCCCAGCGGCTGCGGCGCGCCGTGGCTGCGCTGCCAGATCTGCAGCAGCCATCTGGCGGGCGTGCCGCTGTCGCGCGCATCGACCGCGTAGCTCAGCTCGGCCAGCGGCGGGCGGTAGATGTCCTTCAGCGTGAGCGACATCAGCACGATGAACACCATCGGCATCACGAACAGCACGGCCAGCCCGTGCATGTCGCGCACGAGGGCCAGCAGTTCTTTCTTGATGAGCGCTAGGAGCATGGCGTTCGGTCAGTCGCGCAGCGAACGGTGTGTGAGCGCCATGAAGAGCTGCTCGAGGTCATGCCGGCCGAACTCGGCCTGGCGCACCTCGATGCCTTCGGCTTCGAGCGCGGCCAGCACGGGGCCGGGGCCGGTGCCTGGGTTCAGGTGGATGCGCCAGTGCGCCGCGCCCTGCTCCACCGTGCCGAAGCGCGACAGCCTCTGTGCGTCGAGCCCGTCGGCGGCCAGGGTCAGCAGCATGGCGCTTTGCGACAGCAGCGCGTCGAGCGGGCCTTCGCGCAGCACGTGGCCCTGGTCGAGGATGGCCACGCGGTCGGCGATGGCCTCGATCTCTTCCATGTAGTGCGAGGCGTAGATCACCGCCGCACCGGCCTGCGCCAGGCTCTTGATCGCATCGAGGATGAAGGCGCGCGACTGCGGATCGACGCCCACCGTCGGCTCGTCGAACAGCATCAGCTCGGGTTCGGGCAGCAAGGCGATTGCGAGGTTGAGGCGGCGCTTCAGGCCGCCCGAGAGCCGCTCGGCGCGCACGCCCGCGAACTGTTCGAGCTGCGCGAACTGCGTGCAGGTGTCGATGCGCGCCTTCTTGCGCGCACCCGAAAGTTTGCCGGCCGCGGCGAAGCAGGCCAGGTTCTCGGCCACGGTGAGCATCGGGTAGAAGGCCTGGTCCTGCGGCGCGACGGCGATGCGCGTGGGCGCCTTGGCGCGCACCTGCTGCAGCGGCTGGCCGTCGATGCGGATGTCGCCCGACTGCACCGCGAGCGCGCCCGACAGGTGCGAGATCAGCGTGGTCTTGCCGGCGCCGTTCGGGCCGAGCAGGCCCAGCACGCAACCGCGCGGTACGGCGAGCGACACGTCGGCCAGCGCGGCCTTGTCAGCGTGCGGGTAGCGGTAGCCGAGCTGGTGCAGCTCCAACATCAGGCAACAGCGGCCTTGAGGTCGCGGAAGAAGGTTTCCTCTTGCTGCGCTTGCTCGCGCAGCTTGCCCGCGAGCGCGACGGGATCGACCGGCTCGCGGCCCTTGACCATGCGCGCTGCCTTGAGCGCGAACGCGCGCCAGCCGTCGCCGATGGCGATCAGGCGTTCGGACATCTGCGTGAGCTGCGGCTTGTCGAGCAGCTGCGCGGCCTCCTGCAGGAAGCCCGCGTAGATGAAGCGAAAGCCCGCCCCGCCCGTGCCGATCTCTTCCTGCATGCGCACCAGGTGGCCGATGAAGTCGACGCTGCGCGGATCGCTGGGCGACAGCTTCTGCATGCGCTTGGCCAGCGTGCGCATGCCGCGCACGCCGACGATGGGAATGGGCGCGAGCATGTTGCGCACGGTCTTGCGGATGGCCTGGGTCACCGAGGCGGCGTCGACCGCCTTGCGCTCGATGGCCTGCGGGTAGTACATGAGGCCCTTGGGCGCCAGCACGCCCTTGGCGAAGCGGGCGCGCGACAGGTCTTCGCTCGCGCAGCGCACGGGCTCCTCGAAGACCGGGTCGCTGATCAGGTAGTCGTCGCCGTCCTTGCCGTAGACCAGCAGGTTGTGCGCGTTGAAGTGAAAGCGCATGTTCGGAGGAAAGTACGGCAGCCAGTAGACCGAGGTCTGCAGGCCCACGAGCTGGCCGTCGGCCAGCAGCGCGTCCAGCCGCTGCTGCCCTGCTTGCGGGCTGCGGAAGGTCTCGAAGCGAAAGCGCGCGGCCATCGGCGCCAGCAAGCCCTTGATGATGGCCTTGGGCGGCATGCGGTACGAGATGAGCGGCAGGCCCGACAGCTTGATGAACGGCAGGTAGGCGAACGACAGCGCCGACGACAACCCCAGCGCCATCGCCTCGCTCATCGGCGCGCCGTGGTGGCGCATGAGGCTGGAGATGACGCCGCTTTCGCAGTGCGCCGCCTGTTGGTGTTGGAAGTTCACGGCAGGCCTTGCAGGGTGGAAACGGGCAGCCCCAGCGCCTGGCCGTAGCGGGCGAGCTGGGCCGGCGACAGCGCGGCGAAATGGCGCGGCTGCAGGTGGCGGCGCACGCGCCACTGCCAGAAGCCGCTGGTCTGCGAGAGCAGCGCCACGTCCATGCGGCGCTCGTACATCCAGTACTCGAGCGGCGAGGCCAGCCCGGCCTTCACGCGCGCCTTGGCCTCCTGCGCCTGCTCGATGAGCACATCGACCGCGTGGCTGGTGACGATCTCTTCCGCCTCCCAGCCCTTCGAGGTGGTGGTGACGACGCGGCCTTGCGCGTCGCGGGCGTACATCAGCTTGGAATGGCCGGCGAGGGTCGCGTTGCCCTCTTGGGGCACGGCATCGAGGTCCATGGCTACACCGCCTCCAGGTAGATGAAGCCGCTGGAGAAGCGGCCGCTTTCCGGGACAAACATCAGGAGCTTCTGGCCCGGCTTGATACGCCCCGAGCGGAACAGCTCGTCGAGCATGATGTACGGCGAGGCCGAGCCCGTGTTGCCCTTGGTCGCGAGGTTGCTGAACCAGCGCTCGCGCGGAATCGGCAGGCCCAGCGCGGCGAGGCTCGCGGCCACGGGTTCGACGAAATAGTGCGACGACAGGTGCGGCAGGAACCAGTCGATGTCGTCGGTCTTGAGTCCGCGGCGTTCGATGATGGCGGCCAGCGGCTCGGCCAGCGTGGCGCGCACGATGTTGTCGTTGAGCAGGCGCACGTCCTGCTTGACGGCGAAGGTCGAGTCGCGCTGCCAGTCGGCCGGCGAGGTGCGGGCCCAGCCGTCGAGGCCGCCCTGCTCGTTCTTGTCGGCGCCGGCGTACATGCACACCGGCAGCTCGTGCGCCGCCGACGACAGCTCGATCCACTCGACGCGCAGCGACAGCGGCCCGCGCGGCTCGCGCTCCAGCAGCACCGCGCCGGCGCCGTCGGACAGCATCCAGCGCAGGAAGTCTTTTTCGAAGGCGATCTCGGGGCGCGCTTCGAGCGCCTCGAGCTTGTGCTCGAGCTCGGCCTCGAAGTTGATGCCGCGCATCACGGCCGAGGCCAGCTCGGAGCCCGTGGCGACCGCGCGCCGCGCGTCGCCCGCGCGCACCGACAGCCACGCATGCTTGAGCGCCGCCGCGCCGGCCAGGCAGATGCCGGCGCAGGCCACCACCTCGAGCCGAGGCCAGCCCAGTTCGCCGTGCACCATCACCGCGTGGTTGGGCATGAGCTGGTCGGGCAGCGAGGTGCCGGTGGCCAGGCAGTCGACTTGGCCGATGTCGTCGCCCAGCGCGCGAATGGCCGCGGCGGTGAGCTGTGCGTTGGTCATGGCCAGCTGGCCGGTGGCGCGGTCGATGGCGTAATGGCGCGACTGGATGCCGTTGCTGCGCAGGATGAGGCGTCGCGCACGCGACACCTTGCCGCCGATGCGGCCCAACACTTCTTCGATGTCTTCGTTGCTGACCGGAGAAAAAGGCAGGAAGGCAGCGGTGCGGGTCAGGAAAACATCAGTCGTCATAGAGAGGGAGCCGGTCCGTGGCAGAGCCCGACGGGCGCTCGAATTGAGCCGTCATTTTAGTCAGCCACCCTCGGAACAACGGCCGCAGCAGGGCCTGCAGCGTCAGGCTCACCGGCACGACGGTGACGATCAGTGCCAGCAGAAACAGCACGTACAGCAAGAGCAGCGGCTTGCGCACCGCCGCGCCCGGCCCGCCGGCCGCCATGATCAGCTTGCCCCACAGGTAGAAGCTGCGCGTGCCGGCCTTCTCGCTGATGAGCAGCCGCGCCTGGGCGCGCACTGCGCCCAGCCCGGCCAGCAAGGGCGCATCGCCTTGCTCGCGGCCTTCATGCAATGCGTCGCGCAGGGCCCGGCCGAAGCGGCCGCAGCCGCGAATCTGTTCCTCGCTCAGGCCCGCGTCGGGCATGCCCCAGAAGCCGCGCTTGCGGCCCCAGATGAGCCAGGCCGGCGTGGTGAAGAAGGTGGCGAGCGTGGGACCGGGGTCGGTCAGCACCACGTTGTCGATCAGGCGCGCGCCGGTGGCGGCGAGCAGGCCCTTGAGCTTTTCATGGGCCAGCAGCCACATGTTGCGGCAGGCAATGACCGTGACCACGGGTTTTCCCTTGAGCAGCCGCGCCGCCACGGGGTGCTGCAGGAAGGCCACGACCGGCTGCGCAGGCGCCAGGAACCAGACCTGGTACGGCAGGATGACGAGGTCGAAGTCTTCGTCGCCCGTGAGCGTCAGCGGCGCCAGCGGGCCCGGCTTCAGGTGGGCCGACTCGGGGAACGCGTCGAAGAAGGTCAGGAAGGGCCAGGGAAAGGGAAAGCGCTGCAGCGGCCGCAGCGTTTCCACGCGCAATTCGATGCCCGGGTCGGCGCGCAGCGGCGCGGCGATCTGCCCGGCCACGCGGTCGAGTTGCCCGGTCTGCGAGTACTGGATCAGCAGGACGCGTTTGACACGCGCGCTCGGGGTGGCAGGAGGGCTGGCGGTGGGGCTGGAAGAACTTGGATTCACTGGCGGGCCGTGGCGGGGGCCGTCGAATGTAAGCGAACCTTTTCAAAGGTGCATCTGCCATAGGTCATGGCGTCGCGTGAATCCGACGAACCAGGGCGCCAGAAAGCGAAAAAGGGCCGCACCTCGCGGCGCGGCCCTTGTTTGCAATTGCGGCTGGCGACGCGCCGATCAGCGCACCTTGCCGGCCTTCCAGGCGCTCAGCAGCTTGTTGTAGTCGATGGTCTCGCCCTTGGGCTTCTCGTTGGCCAGCTTCTTCCACGGGGCGTGCTGGTCGCTGAGCCACTTGTTCGGGTCGCCCTTGGCGTTGAGCTTGGGCGCGCAGTGGGCCATGCCGGCGCGTTGCAGGCGACCCATCACGTTGTCCATCTCGTCGGCCAGGTTGTCCATGGCCTTCTGCGGGGTCTTCTCGCCCGTGACGGCCTCGGCCACGTTCTTCCACCACAGCTGCGCCAGCTTGGGGTAGTCGGGCACGTTGGTGCCGGTGGGCGTCCATGCCACGCGGGCCGGGCTGCGGTAGAACTCGACCAGGCCGCCCAGCTTGGGCGCCATGTCGGTCATGGCCTTGCTCTGGATGTCCGATTCGCGGATCGGGGTCAGGCCCACGATGGTCTTCTTGAGCGAGACGCTCTTGGAGGTCACGAACTGGGCGTAGAGCCAGGCGGCGGCCGTCTTGTTGGCGTCATGGCCGTTGAAGAACGACCACGAACCCACGTCCTGGTAGCCGTTCTGCATGCCCTGCTTCCAGTACGGGCCGTTCGGGCCGGGCGCCATGCGCCACTTGGGCGTGCCGTCCTCGTTCACCACGGGCAGGCCCTTCTTGGTCATGTCGGCCGTGAAGGCCGTGTACCAGAAGATCTGCTGGGCGATCTGGCCCTGCGCGGGCACCGGGCCGGCTTCGCCGAAGGTCATGCCCATGGCTTCCTTGGGCGCGTACTTCTTCATCCAGTCGATGTACTTGGTGAGCGCGTACACGGCGGCCGGCGAGTTGGTCGCACCGCCGCGCGACACGGCCGCGCCCACGGGCGTGCACTTGTCGTCGGCCACGCGGATGCCCCATTCGTCGATCGGCATGCCGTTGGGGGTGCCGATGTCGGCGGTGCCGGCCATCGAGAGCCACGCATCGGTGAAGCGCCAGCCCAGCGACGGGTCCTTCTTGCCGTAGTCCATGTGGCCGTAGATCGGCTTGCCGTCGATGGTCTTCACGTCGACGCTGAAGAACTCGGCGATGTCTTCGTAGGCGCTCCAGTTCAGCGGCACGCCCAGGTCGTAGCCGTACTTGGCCTTGAACTTGTCCTTCAGGTCCTTGCGATCGAACAGGTCGGCGCGGAACCAGTACAGGTTGGCGAACTGCTGGTCGGGCAGCTGGTAGAGCTTGCCGTCGGGCGCGGTGGTGAACTTGGTACCGATGAAGTCCTTGAGGTCGAGCCCGGGGTTGGTGTACTCCTTGCCCGCACCGGCCATGTAGTCGGTGAGGTTCATCATCTTGCCGTAGCGGTAGTGCGTGCCGATCAGGTCGGAGTCGGAAATCCAGCCGTCGTAGATCGACTTGCCCGACTGCATCGAGGTCTGCAGCTTCTCGACCACGTCGCCTTCCTGGATCAGGTCGTGCTTGACCTTGATGCCGGTGATTTCCTCGAAGGCCTTGGCCAGCGTCTTCGATTCGTATTCATGCGTGGTGATGGTCTCCGACACCACCGAGATTTCCTTGACGCCCTTGGCCTGCAGCTTCTTGGCCGCGTCGATGAACCACTTCATCTCGGCCGCCTGCTGGTCCTTGCTCAGGGTCGACGGCTGGAACTCGCTGTCGATCCATTTCTTGGCTTCGGGCTCTGCGGCCCATGCGCCGTGCGCGGCGACCATCGCCGCCGCCATTGCCAATGCCGTGTAGCGCATCTTCATGAATGTGTCTCCTCGGTTGTGCTTCCCCGGTTTTTTCATCGCGGCTCCGGGGAGGCGGAGAGCCGGACGCGTTGACGAAATCGGTGGGCTAGCCTTTGCGCATCACGAGCGCGAGCACGAACATCGACAGCACGAAGCCGATCCAGATCGAGGGCTCGGCCTCCAGGCTCAGCCACTCCTGCACCTTGCCGGCCAGGCCGACGAAGATCAGGTTGACGTAGGCCGCGGACAAGAGGCCGATGAAGAGCCGGTCGCCGCGCGTGGTGGCAATGGGCAGCCAGCCGCGGCGCATCGTGGTGGGCGACTTGAATTCCCACACCGTCATGCCGACCAGCATGAGCGCGATACAGCTGAAGAAAACGGCCACCGGGGTGGTCCAGACCATCCAGTCGAACATCTTTCGACCTCCTTAAACGCGGCCCATCGCGAAACCCTTCGCGATGTAGTGACGCACAAACCAGATCACGATCGCGCCGGGCACGATGGTGAGCACGCCGGCCGCGGCCAGCGTCGCCCAGTCCATGCCCGAGGCGCTCACCGTGCGCGTCATCGTCGCCACGATGGGCTTGGCGTTCACGCTGGTGAGCGTGCGCGCCAGCAGCAGCTCGACCCAGCTGAACATGAAGCAGAAGAACGCCGCCACGCCCACGCCGGCCTTGATGAGCGGCAGGAAGATGGTGAGGAAGAAGCGCGGGAACGAGTAGCCGTCGATGTACGCCGTCTCGTCGATCTCGCGCGGAATGCCGCTCATGAAGCCTTCCAGAATCCACACCGCCAGCGGCACGTTGAACAGCAGGTGCGCCAGCGCCACGCCCAGGTGCGTGTCCATGAGGCCGACGGTGCTGTACAGCTGGAAGAACGGCAGCAGGAACACCGCGGGCGGCGTCATGCGGTTGGTCAGCAGCCAGAAGAACACGTGCTTGTCGCCCAGGAACGAATAGCGCGAGAACGCGTAGGCCGCCGGCAGCGCCACGGTGAGCGAGATCACCGTGTTGATCGCCACGTAGATCAGGCTGTTGATGTAGCCCGAGTACCACGACTCGTCGGTGAAGATGCGCGCGTAGTTGGCCCAGGTGAGCTGCTGCGGGAAGAACGAGAAGCTCGACAAAATCTCCTCGTTCGTCTTGAAGCTCATGTTGACCATCCAGTAGATGGGCAGCAGCGCGAACAGGATGTACAGCAGCAAGAAGATGCTGCGCTTGTGGAATCGCTTTTCGTTCATTGTTCTTTCTCCACCTCTTGCGTGCCCACGCGCTGCATCCAGTTGTAGAGCACAAAGCAGAACAGCAGGATGATCAGGAAATAGATCAGAGAGAACGCAGCCGCCGGCCCGAGGTCGAACTGCCCCACGGCCTTCTGCGTGAGGTACTGGCTCAGGAAGGTGGTCGCGTTGCCCGGCCCGCCGCCCGTCAGCACGAAGGGCTCGGTGTAGATCATGAAGCTGTCCATGAAGCGCAGCAGCACCGCGATCATCAGCACGCCGCGCATCTTGGGCAGCTGGATGTAGCGGAACACCGCGAACTTGCTGGCGCCGTCGATGCGCGCCGCCTGGTAGTAGGCGTCGGGAATCGAGCGCAGACCGGCGTAGCAGAGCAAGGCGACCAGCGGCGTCCAGTGCCACACGTCCATCACCAGCACCGTGAGCCACGCGTCGGTCGCGCTGCCGGTGTAGTTGTATTCGATGCCCATGACCTGCAGCGCGTGGCCCAGAAGGCCGATGTCGGCGCGGCCGTAGATCTGCCAGATGGTGCCCACCACGTTCCATGGAATGAGCAGCGACAGCGCCACCACCACCAGCACCGCCGACGACTTCCAGCCCGTGGCCGGCATCGACAGCGCCAGCGCGATGCCCAGCGGAATCTCCACCAGCAGCACCGACAGCGAGAAGCCCAGCTGGCGCCACAGCGCCTGGTGCAGCTCGTCGTCGCGCATCACGGCGGCGAACCATTCGGTGCCGACGAACACGCGCCGGTCGGGCGAGATGATGTCCTGCACCGAGTAGTTGACCACCGTCATCAACGGCACGATGGCCGAGAAGGCCACGCAGATCAGCACCGGCAGCACCAGCCACCATGCCTTCTGGTTGATCGGCTTGTTGGTGGGGTTCATGCGACCAGTTCCTCGTCCTTGTAATAGCAGGTGTGGGTGTCGAGCACCCGCAGCCACACCGTGTCGCCCACCGAGGGCGGCTGTTCGTCCGAATGCATGCGCACCTTGACCACGCCGCCGTCGACCTCGGCGCTGAGCATTGCGTGCGTGCCGACGTCCTGCACCTGCTTCACCACCGCCGGCACGGCGCCGGCCGCACCCGCATTCGACAGGCGCAGGTACTCGGGCCGGATGCCGATCTTGAGCGCGCCGGGCGGCAGCTCGCGCGTGGGCACCAGCGGCGTGCCCGCCACTTCGAGTGCGCCGTTGGCGCTGTGGGCCGACAGGAAGTTCATGCCCGGCGAGCCGATGAAATGGCCGACGAAGGTGTGGGCCGGCCGCTCGAACAGCGCCTCGGCGCTGCCCACCTGCACGGCCTTGCCGCGCGTCATGACCACCACCTCTTCGGCGAAGGTGAGCGCCTCGACCTGGTCGTGCGTCACGTAGATCAGCGTGAGCTTGAGCTCGCGGTGGATCTGCTTGAGCTTGCGGCGCAGCTGCCACTTCAGGTGCGGGTCGATCACGGTGAGCGGTTCGTCGAACAGCACCGCCGACACGTCGCTGCGCACCAGGCCACGGCCCAGCGAGATCTTCTGCTTGGCATCGGCCGCCAGGCCCGCGGCGCGCTGGTTGAGCTGGCCGCTCATGTCGAGCATTTCGGCGATCTCGCCGACGCGCTTCTTGATCTGGTCTTCGGGCACCTTGCGGTTGCGCAGTGGAAACGCGAGGTTCTCGGCCACGGTCATGGTGTCGTAGATCACCGGGAACTGGAACACCTGCGCGATGTTGCGCTCCTGCGGCGTGGCGCGCGTCATGTCGCGGCCATCGAAGCTCACGCTGCCCTGCGAAGGCACGAGCAGGCCCGAAATGATGTTGAGCATGGTCGTCTTGCCGCAGCCCGAGGGGCCGAGCAAGGCATACGCGCCGCCGTCGCGAAAGCTCATCTTGAGCGGGAGCAGCGCGTAGTCGCTGTCCTGCGTGGGGTTGGCGCGGTAGGCGTGGGCCAGGTCGAGATCGATGCGTGCCATCTCAGTTTCCTTTGCGCCATGCCGGCGCGAGCGCCAGCTTTTCGCTGGCATCGAACACATAGGCTTGTGATGCGCTGAAGTACAGCGTGATCGAAGCGCCCAGCTCGAAGCGGTGCACGCCGGTGAGCTGCGCCACCAGTTCGCCCACCGCCGTGTCGACGTGCACGAAGGTGTCGGAGCCCGAAATCTCGGCCAGCTCCACCTTGCCGGGCAAGGCGATGTCGCCCTCCCCCGCGTTCACGTTCAAGGCACTCGCGCGCAGGCCGACCGTGACCGTGCCCGACACGCTGTCAGGCAGGGCCAGCGTCAGCGCGGGCCCGCCCGCGAGCTGCACGCGGCCGGCCGCGGCCGTGCCCGCCAGCAGGTTCATCGGCGGATCGCTGAAGGCGCGCGCCACGCGCAGCGACTGCGGCGCATGGAACACTTCGGCGGTCGGGCCGTACTGCAGCAGCTCGCCGGCGTCCATCACGGCCGTGTAGCCGCCCAGCAGCAGCGCTTCGCCGGGTTCGGTGGTGGCGTAGATGACGGTCGAGTCGCCGGTGGCGAAGAGCTGCGTGAGTTCTTCGCGCAGGCCTTCGCGCAGCTTGTAGTCGAGGTTGACCAGCGGCTCGTCGAGCAGCATGAGCGGTGCGTTCTTGGCGAGCGCGCGCGCCAGCGCCACGCGCTGCTGCTGGCCGCCCGACAGCTCCTGCGGATAGCGGTCGAGGAACATGCCGATGTGCAGCTTGTCGGCCAGCGCCTTCACCCGCGCGTCGATGTTCGACTCGCCGCGCAGCTTCAGCGGCGAGGCGATGTTGTCGGCCACCTTGAGCGAGGGGTAGTTGATGAACTGCTGGTAGACCATCGCGACGTTGCGCTCGCGCACCGGCGTGCCGGTGACGTCCTTGCCGTCCACCAGCACACGCCCGGTGCTGGGCGTGTCGAGCCCGGCCATGAGGCGCATCAGGCTGGTCTTGCCGGCCTGCGTGGCGCCAAGCAGCACGGTCACCGCGCCGCTTTTCGGCGCAATGCTCTGCTCGTAGAGCCAGGTTTGCGCGCCGACCTTCTTGGTGACGCGCTCCAGAGTCAGCTGCATCAGCTCACCTCCACTTCCACGGTGTCGTTGTTGTTCTTTGCGTTGGCCTGCAGCCAGATCGCCACCTGCTCGCGCTCGGCGGGCGTGTAGTGCAGGCCGAGCTTGGTGCGGCGCCAGAGCACGTCGTCCGAGCTCACGGCCCATTCGCGCGCCTGCAAGAAGCGCAGCTCGCGCTCGTACAGGCCGGGCGCCACCTCGGCGCCCATGTCGGCCAGCGACTGCGCCTCGCCGACCAGTTCGGCCACGCGTGCGCCGTAGCCGCGCGCCAGCCGCAGCGCGACCTGGGCGTCGAGCCAGGGGTACTTCGCCTGCACGGCGGCCACGAAGCAGGCGAAGTCGTCGTCGGGGCGCTTGGGCGCGCCGATCCAGGCCGACAGGTCGCCGCCGGCCAGGAAGGCACCGTCGGTCCAGGCCGGGCGCTGGGCGTTCGACTGGCCGAGCATCTTGCCGACCTCGTCGGCCGCGTCCTCGGCCAGCTTGCGGAAGGTGGTGATCTTGCCGCCCCACACCGACAGCAGCGGCGCGGCGGTGGTGTTCGACTCGAGCAGGTAGTCGCGCGTGACGGCCGAGGGGTCGCCCGAGGCGTCGTCCAGCAGCGGGCGCACGCCCGAGTAGGTCCAGACCACGTCGGCCGGCACGATGGCCTTGTCGAAGTAGCGGCTGGCCTGGGTGCACAGGTAGTCGATCTCTTCCTGCGCGATGCGCGCGGCGCCGGGATCGTCGCCGCTGATCTCGATGTCGGTGGTGCCGATCAGCGTGAACGCGCCCTGGTAAGGGATGGCGAAGATGATCCGCTTGTCGGGGTTCTGGAAGATGTAGGCGTGGTCGTGGTCGAACAGGCGCGGCACGATGATGTGGCTGCCCTTCACGAGCCGCAGGCTCTTGGTGGCCAGCGCCTCGCCGCGCGCCGACTGGGCCACGCCGCGCAGGAAGGATTCGGCCCAGGGGCCGGCCGCGTTCACCACGGCGCGCGCGCGCACGGTGCGGTGCGCGCCATCGGGGCCTTCGAGCGTCGCGACCCAGCCGTCGGCGCCGCGCTGCGCATGGATGCAGCGCGTGCGCGTGAGCACTTCGGCGCCCTTCGAGCGCGCGTCGATGGCGTTGAGCACCACCAGCCGCGCATCGTCGACCCAGCCGTCGGAGTACACGAAGCCGCGCTTGTACTGCGCCTTGAGCGGCGCGCCGGCCGGATGCTGGCGCAGGTCGATGCCGCGCGACGGCGGCAGCACCTCGCGCTTGGCGAGGTGGTCGTACATGAACAGGCCGATGCGGATCATCCAGGCCGGGCGCATCGAGGGGTCGTGCGGCATCACGAAGCGCAGCGGCCACATGATGTGCGGCGCGCTCTTGAGCAGCACCTCGCGCTCCTGCAGCGCCTTGCGCACCAGCGAGAACTCGTAGTACTCGAGGTAGCGCAGCCCGCCGTGGATCAGCTTGGTGGAAGAAGACGACGTGTGCGAGGCCAGGTCGTCCTTCTCGCACAGGACCACGCGCCAGCCCCGGCCGGCGAGGTCGCGCGCAATGCCGCAGCCGTTGATGCCACCGCCGACGATCAGCACATCGCAATCGGTGGCGGGTTCGGCCGCTGGAGAGGAGAAATCGGTCACAGGCTGGAGGTCCGTAGGTTCGTGACTTTTGTCAGCAAAGGCCGAGATTGTATTTTCGCGTTTTTTCATTTGGATTCCTTTTGGCGCGATTTTCCTCCGAGTTTTCCCTTACTCGGCTTCGTTTTCTTTCGTTTTAAAGTGACGCGGCCTGTACCCTCGACCCCAGTCTTTCCGCTTTCCACGACGCCTCTGTGAACTCCAACCCGCGCCAGATCAACCTCCTCGACACCGTGCGCGCGCGCGGTTCGGTCACCGTCGAACAGCTCGCCGACATGCTGGGCGTCACGCTGCAGACCGTGCGGCGCGACGTGCAGCGGCTGGCCGACGCGGGCTTGCTCACGCGTTTCCACGGCGGCGTGCGCGTGCCCAGCTCGACCACCGAGAACATCGGCTACCAGCAGCGCGAAACGCTCAATGCCGACGGAAAAGCGCGCATTGCGCGCCGCGTGGCCGAGCTGGTGCCCAACGACTGTTCGCTGATCCTGAACATCGGCACCACCACCGAGGCCATCGCCAAGGCGCTGATGCGCCACACGGGCCTGCGCGTGATCACCAACAACCTGAACGTGGCGACCATCCTGAGTGGCAACACGGCCTGCGAGGTGATCGTGGCCGGCGGCTCGGTGCGCCCGCGCGACCGCGCCGTCGTGGGCGAGGCCACCATCGACTTCATCCGCCAGTTCAAGGTCGACATCGCGCTCATCGGCGTGTCGAGCATCGAGGCCGACGGCTCGCTGCGCGACTTCGACCTGCGCGAGGTGAAGGTCGCGCAGACCATCATTGCCCAGGCGCGCGAGGTGTGGCTGGCGGCCGACGCGAGCAAGTTCAACCGGCCGGCCATGATCCAGCTGGGCACGCTCTCGCAGATCGACCGCCTGTTCACCGACGCCGCGCCGCCGCCGCCCTTCCCCGACCTGCTGCATGCCGCGCAGGTGCGCCTCGAGATCGCGCGCGACAACTGAACCCCATCAGACTCATCGAATGACCACCTACCTGCTTGCCCTGGACCAGGGCACCTCCAGCTCGCGCAGCATCGTGTTCGACCGCGAAGGCCGCATCGTCGCCATCGCGCAAAAGGAACTCACGCAGATCTACCCGCAGCCGGGCTGGGTCGAGCACGACCCGATGGAAATCTGGCGCAGCCAGCTGGCGACCGCGCGCGAGGTGCTGACCAAGGCGAAGCTGCAGCCCGCCGACATCCACGCCGTCGGCATCACCAACCAGCGCGAGACCACCGTGCTGTGGAACCGCGCCACCGGCCAGCCGGTGCACCACGCCATCGTCTGGCAGGACCGCCGCGCCGAGCCGCTGTGCGCGCAGCTGCGCGAACAGGGCCTGAGCGACACCATCCGCGAGAAAACCGGCCTGGTGATCGACGCGTATTTCTCGGGCACCAAGCTGCGCTGGCTGCTCGACAACGTGCCCGGCGCGCGTGCCCAGGCCGAGCGCGGCGAACTCGCCTTCGGCACGGTCGACAGCTGGCTCATGTGGCAGCTCACCGGCGGCAAGGTGCACGTGACCGACGTGAGCAACGCCTCGCGCACGATGCTCTTCAACGTGCACACGAACGACTGGGACGCCGACCTGCTGAAGGCGCTGGACATCCCCGCCGCGCTGATGCCGAAGGTGCAGCCCTCGAGCTCGCACTTCGCCGACACCGACGCCGCGCTGCTCGGCCACGCGCTGCCCATCGGCGGCGTGGCCGGCGACCAGCAGAGCGCCCTCTTCGGTCAGGCCTGCTTCGAGGCCGGCATGGCCAAGAACACCTACGGCACCGGCTGCTTTTTGCTGATGCACACGGGCGGCGCGTTCCAGCCCTCGCACAACGGCCTGCTGGTGACCAGCGCCGCGCAGGCCGACGCCACCCCGCAGTACGCGATGGAAGGCAGCGTGTTCGTCGGCGGCGCCGTGGTGCAGTGGCTGCGCGACGGCCTCAAGGCCATCAAGGGCAGCGCCGAGGTGCAGTCGCTCGCCGAGAGCGTGCCCGACGCGGGCGGCGTGATGATGGTGCCGGCCTTCACCGGCCTGGGCGCGCCCTACTGGGACGCGGACGCGCGCGGCACGATCACCGGCCTCACGCGCGGGACCACGGTCGCGCACATCGCGCGCGCCGCGCTGGAAAGCATCGCCTATCAAAGTGCCGCGCTGCTGCAGGCCATGAGCCGCGACGCGGTCGCCGCGGGCGGCAAGCCCGTGGCCGAGCTGCGCGTGGACGGCGGCGCGAGCGTGAACGATCTGCTGATGCAGTTCCAGGCCGACCTGCTGGGCATTCCGGTGGTGCGGCCCGAGGTGGTCGAGACCACCGCGCTGGGCGCGGCCTACCTCGCGGGGCTGTCGACCGGCGTCTACACCGACGCGCGCCAGCTCTCGAAGCTGTGGAAGGTGGAGCGCCGCTTCATGCCGACCATGGGCCGCGCACAGGCCGAGGAATCGATGGCGCGCTGGGAGCGCGCCGTGCGCCAGGCGACCGCGACCTGAGCGGGCGCGGGCTTACCAGCCCCAGAGGGAGCGCTTCAGCACCCAGCCGGTGGCGCCGCCTTCGTGGCGCACCTTCACCCAGTCGCCGCGGCGCTCGAGGGTGCGCAGCACGTCGCCGTACACGGCCTTCTTCACCACCGGGCTGCGCGCGCCGGGTGCGCGGCGCAGTTGCGCGGTCTTCGCCTTCACGACGTGGTGCGGCGTCTTGCTCGTCATCGAACGGAAGACCCAGGCCTTGTCGTTCTCGAAATCGGTGACGCGCAGCCAGTCGCCCTTGCGGCCGATCACGCGCAGCGGATAACCCCGGCTCACGGTCCAGTGCGCCTCGGCGCGCTGGCTGGGGGCGGTGCGCATGTTCAGGGTCTTGACCGCGACACTGACCATCTGCGGCTGCGCGGCAAAGGCGGACGGCAGCACCATCCACGAGAAGAAGAATGCGAGCAGGAGCGCGGGCAGTCGGCGGCTGAATCGGGCCATGGGGCGAGGGTTCCTTTCGAGAAGACACAAGAGGTCCGGCAAATGCCGGTCGAAGCCCCCTCTGGGACGCTGAGCGCCGATAAGTTCCGCGGGGATATCCCTGAGGCGTGACCCAAAGACCCCGCGAGGGTCGGGACACTGGACGCGTTGCCGCAGGGTGCGGGGCAGAATTCGCCCGCCTTTCGACTCCCCCACGCCGCGTTTGACACACCCTCACATCGACGCCCCGCGTCCCACCGCCAGCGCCCTGCTGGCTTGCGGCGTGGTCGGCGCGACGCTGCTGGCGCTGATCGCCCTGGGCCACGACGGCCGCCGCATCGCCCAGCTCGCGGTGCTCGCCGCGCCGCCCGTGCTCTGGCTGCTGTGGCCGCTGCACAGCGCGCGCCTGCGGCGCTGGCGCACGGCGCTGGTGTGGCTCTGGGTCATGGGCTTCGGCCTGGACGCCGTGGTCCGCGCCTACCTGCTCGACACCTATCAGGCCGCGCCCGACAGCGCCATGGTGCTGGGCGCCGCGGCCAACACCAACGCACGCGAAAGCACCGAGTACCTGCGCATGCACTGGCGCTCCGCCGTCGTGTGGTCGGCCGCGCTCGTGGCGGCGGGCCTGCTGGCGGGCCTGTTCGCGCGACGCGGTGCCACGGCGCCACGTGCGCGGCGGCCGTTCTGGGCGCGCTCGCTCATGCTGCTCATCCTGCTCGCCGCTTGCGTCGCCTACGTGAGCAAGCCCTGGCGCCGGCTGCACCCGGTCGTCTTCTGGACCCAGTGGTCGCAGTCGCTGCACGACCAGCGCGCCGCCTGGGCCGACCAGGAAAAAACCCGCGATGCGCAGATGGCCCAGGCCCGGCAGATCGCACCGGTGATCACGCGCGAGGGGCCGTCCACCGTCGTGCTGGTGATCACCGACAGTATCAACCGCGACAACATGGGGCTGTACGGCTACGGCCGCCCGACCACGCCGCGCCTGCAGGCGCACAAGGCGCAGGAAGGCGACCGCATGGCCGTGCTGCGCAACGCGTGGTCGGTCGACGCGAGCACCCTGCCCGCGCTGCGCAACATGTTCCATTTCGGCCAGCCCGCGAATGGAAACAACGGGAACGGCGACAGCCCGCCCCACCTGCTGGCCCTGGCGCGCGCCGCCGGCTACAAGGTCTGGTGGATCAGCAACCACGACGACCTCGCCATCGAGCAGCAGCACGCGCGCTACGCCGACGTCGTCGACATGGTGAACCGCACGCCGGGCCGTGCCAGCGCCTCGCTCGACGGCGAGATCCTCGACTGCGTGCAGGAAGCCTTTGCCGACACCAGCACCGAGCGCAAGCTCATCGTGGTCCACCTGATGGGCGCGCACCCGCACTACAGCCTGCGCTTTCCCGAGAACGCCAATCCCTTCGACGACAGCGTCGACGCGGTCGAGAACGGCCTCGTGAAGGACGGCCGCTCGGCTTGGGTGCGCCACTTCCGCCAGGAGTACGACGCGGCCTTGCTGTACCACGACTTCGTGGTGTCGGAACTGCTGCAGCAGACCCGCAGCACCGGCAAGCCGGACGACTACCGCGCCTGGATGTACCTGTCGGACCACGGCCAGGAAGTCGGCCACGGCAGCGACCGCGCAGGCCACAGCCCCGCGACCGCCTCGGGTTACCGCATCCCCGCCGTCGTCTGGCGCAACCGCGAGCCACTGCCCACCGGCGCCGCCACGCAGCAGCCCTTTCGCGCGGACTGGGCCGGCTGGAGCCTGATGGACCTGCTGGGCATCCGCTGGAGCGGGCAGAAGGCCGAGCGCAATGTGCTGGGCGACAGCTACCGGTGGCAGGCGCCGGAGATTCCGGTGGTGGTGGAGTCGTTCTCGAAGTAGCGGGAGGTCAGCGATCGGCCACCGGCCGCACGGCGTGGGTGGCCTCGGCCGCCTCGTTCTGGCCGATCCACGCATTGCTGAAGTCCACGGCATAGAAGTGCTGCGCGGCCTCGCTGCCCGAGCCCGACCAGAACTTGCGCAGCGGCGTATCGGGAAAGCGTGCGCTGTCGATGGTGGGAACGGAGGTTTCGCGGGCGCACCACCGGGGCACGGTGACGGGCTCCCGTTCGGGGCTCAATTCGAGCGTGAAGGTCTCGTCGACCAGGCCATGGTCACAACGCCGCAGCGCCGCCAGCTCCACGATGGTCGGCAGCCGCCATTGCGAGATGCCTTCGTGGCCCTTGGTGTTGAGCGCCTGCACGCGTTCCTGCGCGTCCATCAGGCTCAAGGCTTCGGCCTCGCCGACGCAACGCCCACCCTGCCAGGTCTGCCCCAGCGCGCAGCGGAGCCAACGCAATCCGGTGGCGGCGTCGAGGACGACGGCCGTCGATGCCTGGGGCGCGGCTTGTTCTTTCGGTGAGGCGGCCTGGTCGCAGCCGGCAAGCAACACGACAGCCGCCAAGGCGGCGGCCTTCCACTTGCCATCACGGGCAAGCATTGATTTCTTCATGAGAACTCCCTGCGGTCAGCAACTTGGATCGAGATCGAACTCGAATGCTACCGCCGGGGGTGCGAGGTCCCGGGGCCGGCCTGGGCCCGCAGGACGTCGATTCAATGCACCGTCAGTGCGCCGGCACCAGGAAGTCCTGGCTGATCCGCCCGCCCAGCTCGTTCACCCGGTCGAGGAACTGCGTGAGGTAGGCGTGCAGGCCCGTCGCCAGGATCTCGTCGACGCGCGCGTACTGCAGGTCGGCCAGCAGCTTGCCGGCGCGGCGTTGCGTTTCGGCGCTCTGCTCGTTCTGCACCTTCGCGAGGTTGTTGACCACCTCGACCAGGCTGGCGTGCAGCGAGCGCGGCATGTCGGCGCGAAGAATGAGCAGCTCGGCCACGCGCTCGGGCTTGATCACATCGCGGTACACCTTGCGGTACACCTCGAAGGCCGAGACGCTGCGCAGGATGGCGCTCCAGTGATAGAAGTCGTACTCCTGGTCTTCCTCGGTGGCGGCGCCGAAGAATTCGCTGTTGAGCGCGTGGAACTTCACATCGACCAGGCGCGCCGTGTTGTCGGCACGCTCCAAAAAGGTGCCAAGGCGCGAGAAGTAGAACGCCTCATCCTGGAGCATGGTGCCCAGCGTGACGCCGCGCGACAGGTGCGAGCGGAACTTGACCCACTCGAAGAACTGCCCCGGGTCGCGCTCGAAGTCGCCGGCGCGCAGCATGCGGTTCACTTCGAGCCAGGTGGTGTTCTGCGTTTCCCAGGCCTCGGTGGTGAGCGCGCCGCGCACGGCACGCGCGTTCTCGCGCGCGGCCTTCAGGCAGGAGACGATCGACGACGGATTGCTCTCGTCCTTGACCATGAACTCCATGACTTCGTTGGGCGTGATCTGGTCGTACTTCTTGCTGTACCAGGGCAGCAATTCACTGATCGAGAGCACGCCCTGCCAGCCGTACTTGGCAACCTCGGCCGACTGCGGCAGCAACGAGGTCTGGTAGTTGACGTCGAGCATGCGCGCCGTGTTCTCGGCACGCTCGGTGTAGCGCGACATCCAGTAGAGGTGGTCTGCGGTGCGGGACAGCATCGTGGGTGCTCCTACTGCGATTGGCTTTGCGACTGCGTGGCCGCCTTCGGCTTGGCCGTGCGGTCCGCTTCGAGAATCCAGGTGTCCTTGGTGCCGCCGCCTTGCGACGAGTTGACCACCAGCGACCCTTCCTTGAGCGCCACGCGCGTGAGGCCGCCGGGCACCATCTGCACCTCGCTGCCCGAGAGCACGAAGGGACGCAGGTCGATGTGGCGCGGCGCGATGCCGGCGTCGACGAAGGTCGGCGAGGTCGACAGGCTCAGCGTGGGCTGGGCGATGTAGCCGTCGGGCTTGGCGATGACGGCCTTCTTGAAGTCCTCGATCTCGGCCTGCGTGGCGGCCGGGCCGATGAGCATGCCGTAGCCGCCGGCGCCGTGCACCTCCTTGACGACCAGGTCCTTCATGTTGTCGAGCGTGTACTGCAGCTCGTCTTTATTCCGGCACATGTAGGTCGGCACGTTCTTCAGGATCGGCTTCTCGCCGAGGTAGAACTCGACCATCTTCGGCACGTAGGGGTAGATCGACTTGTCGTCGGCCACGCCGGTGCCCACGGCATTGCAGATGACGACGTTGCCCTGGCGGTAGGCGCGCATGAGGCCCGCGCAGCCGAGGGTGGAGGTCGGGCGGAACACCTCGGGGTCGAGGAAGTCGTCGTCGACGCGGCGGTAGATCACGTCGACCCGCACCGGGCCGCGCGTGGTGCGCATGTAGACGAAGTCGTCCTTGACGAACAGGTCTTGTCCCTCGACCAGCTCCACGCCCATCTGCTGGGCCAGGAAGGCGTGCTCGAAGTAGGCGCTGTTGTACATGCCGGGCGTGAGCACCACCACCGTAGGCTCGGCCGTGGCCGGCGGCGCGCTCGCGCGCAGCGTTTCGAGCAGCAGGTCGGGGTAGTGGGCGACCGGCGCGATGCGGTTCTGGTTGAAGAGCTCAGGGAAGAGCCGCATCATCATCTTGCGGTTCTCGAGCATGTAGCTCACGCCGCTGGGCACGCGCAGGTTGTCTTCGAGCACGTAGTACTCGCCGTTGCCCTGGGCATCGGGGGCGCGCACGATGTCGATGCCCGAGATGTTCGAGTAGACGTTGTGCGGCACGTTCACGCCCATCATCTCGGGGCGGAACTGGGCGTTGTTCAGGATCTGCTCGGCCGGGATGATGCCGGCCTTGATGATTTCCTGGTCGTGGTACACGTCGTACAGGAAGCGGTTGAGCGCCGTGACGCGTTGCACCAGCCCCTTTTCCATGCTCTCCCACTCGTGGGAGGGAATGATCCGGGGCAGCAGGTCGAACGGGATCAGCCGCTCGGTGCCGGAGCCGTCCTCGTCCTTGGCGCCGTACACCGCGAAGGTGATGCCGACCCGGCGGAAAATCATTTCCGCCTCTTCACGCCGCGATCGCATCACCTCACCGGGTTGCTTCGCAAGCCATTGGTCGTAGCGCTTGTAGTGCTGTCGGATTGCAGCGCCCGCATAGGGGAGCTGCTCATACATCTCGTCGAATTTGTGCATGGAACGACCAATCTCCTTGAGCCATAGCTTAGCAAGTTCGAGGCCAGTAGAAGCCCTAGGTTTGGGCCCGATGCGAGGGCATTTCGCGTTTCGGACCTTCATGGCATGCGGTGGCGCCAGTAGCGCGGATCATTCGCGCGTTCACACTTCAGCTCGGCCGGCGCCGGGCTCGCCCAGTGGGCGGCGCCGCAGCGCGGGCTGTCGACCACCTGCACGCCGCGTTCGACGTAGCGCGCCACCACCTCGGGCGCGGGGTGGCCGAAGCGGCTGCGGTAGCCGGCCTGCGCGAGCGCGATGCGCGGGCGCACGGCATCCAGAAAAAGCTCGCTCGACGAGGTCTTGCTGCCATGGTGCGGCACCAGCAGCACGTCGGCCGCAAGCCCGGGCGTTCGCGACACCAGCGCGGCCTCCTGCAGCCGTTCGATATCGCCCGCCAATAGAACCGTGGCACGGCCGTTGCCGATGCGCAGCACGCACGACACGGCATTGGGCCGCGTGAAGCCGAGGTAGTCGCTGTCGAAGGGAAACAGTACCTCGAAATCCACCCCGTCCCAGGTCCAGCGCTGCCCGGCCTCGCAGCGGCGCGCGGGGCGCAGCGCCTGCAGCGGATGCCCGGCCTCGATGGAACTCAGCAGCGCCGCCTGCGGCTGCATGGCAAGCACCGCGGGCGCGCCGCCGGTGTGGTCGATGTCGCGATGGCTCAGCAGGAGCATGTCGAGCCGTTCGCCGCGTGCGCGCAGCAGCGGCACGAGCACGCGGTGGCCCGCGTCGCTGTCGAGCCCGTAGCGCGGGCCGGCGTCGTACAGCAGGCTGTGCGTGGCGGTGCGTACGAGCACCGCGTTGCCCTGCCCGATGTCGGCGGCGAGCAGGTCGAACTCGCCCACGGCGGGCCGCGCTGGCTGCCACAAAAGCACTGGCAGCAGCAGCGGCAGGCCGAGCGCGCGCATGGACCACGGCAGGCGCATCGCCAGCAGCACGCCGCCTGCCACGCCACCCGCAGCCAGCCACGCGGGTGGTGCGGCCATCGACAGCGTGGCGAACGGCAGGCCGGCGAGCGCCTGCAGCAACAGCGCGAACAGCTTCACGGCGCCAGCCGCCACGTCCCACAGCGGCGGCACCGCCACACCGAGCATCGCCAGCGGCGTGATCACCAGCGTCACCCACGGGATCGCGAGCGCGTTGGCCACCAGCCCGACCACCGACACCTGCTGGAACAGCAGCAGGCTCAGCGGCGTGAGCGCCAGCGTGATCGTCCATTGCTCACGAAAGAAGCGGCCCAGGCGCGTGAGCGCGCCCACCCGCCCCTCGCCCGGCACGGCCGTGGCGGAGGCGAACAGCACCGCCACCGCCACGAAGCTGAGCCAGAAGCCGGCCTGCAGCAGCGCCCATGGATCGGCGGCCACCACGACCGCCGCCGTCAGCAGCCAGACGTGCGGCCACGGCCAGCGCCGACCGGTCAGCCGCAGCAGCGCCACGGCCACGAGCATCCAGACCGTGCGCTGCGAGGGCACGCCCCAGCCGCTGAAGAGCGCATAGAGCGCGGCCAGCAGCACCCCGCCGGCGAGTGCGGCCTGTTGCGCGGGCAGCCGCAGCATGAGCCGGCTGCTGCGCCGCCAGAACGCGCCCACCACATGCGCCGCGAACCACGCGAACAAAGTGATGTGCAGGCCCGAGATCGACATCAGGTGGGCGACGCCGGTGGCGCGGAACACGTCCCAGTCGGCACGGTCGATGGCGCCCTGGTCGCCGGTGACGAGCGCGGCGATCACGCCGGCCTGACGCCGGTCGTCCACGCGCGCGAAGACGGCATCGCGCACGGCTTCGCGCGCCCGCTCGATCGGGTGCCGCCATGTGGTGCCCAGCAGGCGCGGCGCGGGGTCGCGCGCCCCGGCCCGCACATGGCCCTGCGCATGCACGCCCTGCTCCCACGCCCACAGTTCGCTGTCGAAGCCATGCGGATTGAGGTTGCCGTGCGGCGCGCGCAGGCGCACGGTCAGTTGCCAGCGCTGGCCGGCATGCACCTCGCCCACGGTGCGTGCGACGGATGCGCGACGTTCGGCGGGCTGCTCCCACATCCCGCTGTATTCGCCGTACCAGGCGAGTGCGATGCGTGACGGCACCGTCGGTGGCGCCTCATCGGAGGCATCGGCCCACTGCGCCATCTCCACGTCGAAACGGAAGCGCGTTCCGATCTCGCCGGGCTGCGGCATCTGCGAGACCACGCCCGTGAGCCGCAGGTCGCGCCCTTCCAGTTGCGGGTCCAGCGCCCCGCTCGCATAGGCCGTCGCGCGCCATCCAGCGAGCCCCGCACCGGCCATCGCGCCGCAGGTCAGCGACAGCACGAGCACCGCCCACCGAGGCCCACGCCACCGCCACAACAGCCATCCGCCGCCGAGCCCCACGAGCGGCAACGCGACGTAAACACCCGCCGCCCACAACAGCGGCTGGCGCAGTTGCACCGCCGCGCCGAGCAGCGTGCCGCCCAGCGCAACGAAGGCCCCCGACCCACCCGCGACAGCGCCGGACACACGCCGCGACTGCCCTCCCCACACCCCGGAATCCATGATGCAAACCCTCCCCCAACCCACGCTCGATGGCGCGTTAATTGCTTGGCAACTGGGCTAGTATGCGTCTCACCAGAGACATCTTTTCGATGCAACCTCGCTGCACTGCACGCCCCTACGCATGTCCATCCACGCCGCACTCCACCACGTCACCCACTACACATACGACCGCCTGGTGCAGTTGGGCCCGCAAGTCGTGCGACTGCGCCCCGCGCCCCATTGCCGCAGCAATGTGATCTCGTACTCGCTGCGGGTCGAGCCGGCCGAGCACTTCGTCAACTGGATGCAGGACCCGTTCGCCAACTACCAGGCGCGGCTCGTGTTCCCCGAGAAGACGCGCGAGTTCAAGGTCACGGTCGACCTCGTGGTCGAGATGGCGGTCTACAACCCCTTCGACTTCTTTCTCGAGCCGCAGGCCGAGAACTTCCCCTTCAAGTACACGGCCTCGCAGGCCGAGGAGCTGGCGCCCTACCTCGTCACCGAAAAGCCCACGCCGCTGCTGCAGGCCTACCTCGACAGGATCGAGCGCAAGGAACAGCGCACCATCGACTTCCTGGTCGGCATCAACCAGCAGGTGCAGAAGGACGTCAGCTACCTCATCCGCATGGAGCCCGGCGTGCAGACGCCGGAAGAAACGCTCAGCAACGGCAGCGGCTCCTGCCGCGACTCGGGCTGGCTGCTGGTGCAGTTGCTGCGCCACTGCGGCCTGGCCGCGCGCTTCGTGTCGGGCTACCTGATCCAGCTCACGCCCGACGTGAAGGCGCTCGACGGCCCCAGCGGCACCACGGTCGACTTCACCGACCTGCACGCCTGGTGCGAGGTGTTCCTGCCGGGCGCCGGCTGGATCGGCCTGGATGCCACCTCGGGCCTGCTGGCCGGCGAAGGCCACATCCCGCTGGCCTGCACGCCCACGCCGTCGAGCGCCGCGCCCATCGAAGGCGGCGTCGACGAGTCCGAGGTCGAGTTCAGCCACGAGATGAAGGTCACGCGCATCTACGAATCGCCGCGCGTCACCAAGCCCTACACCGAAGAACAATGGGCCGAGGTGCTCGCGCTCGGCGACGCGGTCGATGCGCGCCTCGTGGCCGGCGACGTGCGCCTCACGATGGGCGGCGAGCCCACCTACGTGGCCACCAGCGACCGCGACGCGCCCGAATGGAACACCGACGCGCTCGGCCCCACCAAGCGCGGCTACGCCACCGAGCTCGTGCACAAGCTGCGCGCCGAGTACGGCCAGGGCGGCTTCCTGCATTTCGGCCAGGGCAAGTGGTACCCGGGCGAACAACTGCCGCGCTGGGCGCTGTCGATCTTCTGGCGCGCCGACGGCCAGACGCTGTGGCACGACCCCGAGCTGTTCGCCGACGAGCGCTTTCCCACGCACTACACGAGCGAGGACGCGCGCCGCTTCACCACCGTGCTGGCGCACAAGCTGGGCCTCACCGAGCGCTACATCCAGGCCGGCTACGAGGACACCTACTACTACCTGTGGCGCGAACGCCGCCTGCCGGTGAACGTCGACCCCTTCGACTCCAAGCTGGACGACGAACTCGAACGCGTGCGCCTGCGCCGCGTGTTCACGCAGAAGCTCGACGCGGTGATCGGCTACATGCTGCCCATCGAGCCCGGCAACGCCAACAGCGACACGCCCGCGCTCGCCGGCCCCGGCTGGAAGACCGGCCCCTGGTTCCTGCGCGACGACCGCCTGTTCCTGATCCCGGGCGATTCGCCCATGGGCTACCGCCTGCCGCTCGACTCGCAGCCGTGGGCCAGCAAGGGCGACTACCCCTACCTCATCGAGCGCGACCCGACCGCGCCGCGCGCCGCGTTGCCCACCGCGTCCGACTACCGCGCGCGCTATGCCACCGCCACCCCGGTGGCCGGCGCCGACCTGGGCGAGGTGCCCTACACCTTCGGCACGCCGCCCGTGATGGCCGCGTCGCTGCGCATGCAGAGCCCCGGCGATGCGGCGAAGGGCGATGCAGCTGCTTCTGCCGATGCCGCCACGCCCGCCACGCGCCAGCCGCTGCGCGGCGAATCGGCCCACTGGGTCACGCGCACCGCGCTGTGCGTCGAGGTGCGCGACCCGCGCCGCGCCAACGGCCCGGCGGCCGAGAAGAAAGGCAGCGCCTCGGGTGTGCTCTACGTCTTCATGCCGCCGCTGGCGCGCCTGGAGGACTACCTCGATCTCGTCGCCGCCGTCGAAGCCACCGCGCAGCAGCTGGGCGTGCGCATCGTGATGGAAGGCTATCCGCCGCCGCGCGATCCGCGCCTGAAGATGCTGGCCGTGACGCCCGACCCGGGCGTGATCGAAGTCAACATCCACCCGGCCCACAACTGGAAGGAACTCGTCGACCACACCGAGTTCCTCTACAACGCCGCGTTCGAGACGCGCCTGTCGGCCGAGAAGTTCATGACCGACGGCCGCCACACCGGCACCGGCGGCGGCAACCACTTCGTGATGGGCGGCGCCACGCCGGCGGACAGCCCGTTCCTGCGCCGGCCCGAGCTGCTGGCCAGCCTGCTGCTGTACTGGCACAACCACCCCTCGCTGAGCTACCTGTTCTCGGGCATGTTCATCGGCCCGACCAGCCAGGCGCCGCGCGTGGACGAAGCGCGCAACGACCAGGTCTACGAACTCGAGATCGCGCTGAAGGAGATCGCCAAGAACCGCGAGATCTACGGACAGAACATGCCTGCGTGGCTGGTCGACCGCACGCTGCGCAACATCCTGATCGACGTGTCGGGCAACACGCACCGCAGCGAGTTCTGCATCGACAAGCTCTACTCGCCCGATTCCAGCACCGGCCGCCTCGGCCTGCTGGAACTGCGCGCCTTCGAGATGCCGCCGCATGCGCGCATGAGCATCGCGCAGCAGCTGCTGATCCGCGCGCTGGTCGCCCGCTTCTGGGACGCGCCCTACCAGGCGCCCGTCACACGCTGGGGCACCGAGCTGCACGACCGCTTCCTGCTGCCGACCTTCGTCAAGATGGACTTCGACGACGTCATCAGCGAGATGCGCCAGGCCGGCTTTGCGTTCGATGCCGACTGGTTCGCGCCGCACTTCGAGTTCCGCTTCCCGCTCGTGGGCCAGATGCAGTCGATGGGTGTGGAGCTGTCGCTGCGCAACGCGCTCGAACCGTGGCACGTGATGGGCGAAGAAGGCTCGGCCGGCGGCACGGTGCGCTATGTCGATTCGTCGCTGGAGCGCATCGAGGTGCGCGTGACCGGCCTGAACGAAAGCCGCCACGTCGTCACCGTCAACGGCAAGGTGCTGCCGCTGCAGCCCACGGGCGTCACCGGCGAATTCGTCGCGGGCGTGCGCTACAAGGCGTGGAACCCGCCCTCGGCGCTGCACCCGAGCATCCCGGCCCACGCACCGCTGACCTTCGACCTCGTCGACACCTGGATGAAGCGCTCGCTGGGCGGCTGCCAGTACTTCGTCGCCCACCCGGGCGGTCGCAACTACGACACCTTCCCGGTCAACGCCTACGAGGCCGAGAGCCGTCGCCACTCGCGCTTCACGCGCACCGGCCACACGCCGGGCCTGCTGCGCACCCCGCCGGCCACCATCGAGCTGCCGGGCAGCCGGGAGTTTCCGTTCACGCTGGACCTGCGGCGCTGAGGATCGAGGTGGGCTCTGTTCGTGCGGGGCGCTTATTGCTTGCCGCACGCCTTCGGGGTCCAGTGGCCGTTGTTTGAGGTCACCGTCCGTGACCTCAAAACCGCCCACTCCTCGGGCGGGCGCTGCGCATGAAATCGGCCAGGAAGCGTTCGGCATTTCGCCGGATCGCTTCGCTTGGCGGGCCCCGGTGACGGTGATGTGACAATCTCCCCCCTGTGGAACCCCTGAACGAATCCCTGTTCGACGCCCAGGCCCCGGAGCATCCGGCGGCGCTGGCGTCTTCGCTCGCGCCGGCGGCCCTGCCTGGGCATTTCGACGAATTGCGAGGACAGGCGACGCCTGCGGCGCCCTCGCGGCCGGTGTCGGGCGGGGCCCCGGCGCCCGCCGCGGCCCCGCTGCTGTACGACGCCGCCGAGGAGCGACCGACCCCGTCGCAATCGCAGTCCCAGTCACAGTCGTCCTCGCAATCGCAGGCACAGGAACCTTCACCTTCCGGCGACCAGCCCCCGCTCACCCCCGCCTGGAACGCCTTCTTCGAACAGCTCGGCCCCGGCGGCATCAACGACCTGCCGCGGCGCGCGGTCAGCCTCGAGCGGCAGATCCGCGACAACGGCGTCACCTACAACGTGTACGCCGACGCCAACGGCCCGCAGCGGCCGTGGTCGCTCGACCTGTTTCCGCTGATCGTCTCGCCCGAGAGCTGGGCCCAGATCGAGGCCGGCGTGCAGCAGCGCGTGCGCGTGCTCGACCGCGTGATGGCCGATGCTTACGGACCGCAACAGCTGCTGGCCGAAGGCCTGCTGCCGCCGGCGCTGGTGCGCGGCCACCCCGGCTACCTGCGCGCGCTGCACGGCGTGAAGCCGGCAGGCGACACCTGGCTGCACATCGCCGCCTTCGACCTCGCACGCGGCCCCGACGGCAACTGGTGGGTGGTCTCGCAGCGCACGCAGGCGCCTTCGGGCCTGGGCTACCTGCTGGAGAACCGCCTCGCGATCACGCGGCAGTTTCCACAGGCCTTCGAGGCGCTGCAGGTGCAGCGGCTCGCCGCCACCTACAGCGCCATGATGGAAGGCCTGCAGCGCATGTGCCCCTCGGGCTCGCCGCCGCACATCGCACTGCTCACGCCGGGCCCGTACAACGAAACCTACTTCGAGCACGCCTACCTGGCGCGCTACCTCGGCCTGACGCTGGTCGAGGGCAGCGACCTCACGGTGCGCGACCAGCGCCTGTACCTCAAGACCCTGCAGGGCCTGCGCCCGGTGCACGGCCTCATCAAGCGGCTCGACGACCAGTTCCTCGACCCGCTGGAGCTGCGCCCCGACTCCACGCTCGGCGTGCCCGGCCTGCTGCAGGCGATCCGCGCGGGCAACCTGCTGGTGGCCAACATGCCGGGCTCGGCCTTCCTTGAATCGCCGGCGCTGCTGGGCTTCCTGCCGGGGCTGGCGCTGCGGCTCATCGGCGAGAAGCTCAAGCTGCCGGCGCTGCCGACCTGGTGGTGCGGCGAACGCGCCTCGCTCGAGGCCGTGCTGCCGCAGCTGGGCGAGAGTGCCATCAAGCCGACCTACCCCGGCTTCCAGGGGCGCTCCAGTTTCGACGCCGTGTTCGGGAGCCAACTCAGCCGCCGTGAAATCGACGAATGGGCCGGCCGCATCGTGCGCGAGGGCGACGTCCACACGGTGCAGGGCTACCTGCCGCTGTCGCAGATGCCGACCTGGGCCAGCGACCTCGGCCCCGGCCACATCGCACCGCGCGCGCTGATGCTGCGCGTGTTCGCGGTGAGCGACGGCCCGCAGTCGTGGCGCGTGCTGCCCGGCGGGCTGGCGCGCCTGGCAGGCCCCGACGCACAGATCGCCTCGATGCAGCGCGGCGGCAGCAGTGCCGACGTCTGGGTGCAGACGCACGGCGAGGTCGACCGCACCACGCTGCTGCAGCCGCACGCCACGCCGGCCTCGCTGGCGCGGCACCGCGCACCGGTCACCAGCCGCGCGGCCGAGAACATGTTCTGGCTCGGCCGCTACACCGAGCGCGCCGAAAACGCGGTGCGCCTGGCGCGGCTCACACTCAACCTGCTGGGCAGCGAAGACCAGTCCTCGCGCCCGCTGCTCGAATGGCTGCACCGCATGGCGGTGCGCAACGCACTCGTGCCGGCCGAGGCGCCGAGCGCGCCGCAGTCGCGCCGCGTGTTCGAGCGCGCGCTCATCGCCGAGCTGGGCGACGTCGACCACGGCGGCAGCGTCGGCTACAGCCTGCGCAGCATCCGGCAGGCCGCGGCGGCCGTGCGCGAGCGGCTCTCGCAGGACAACTGGAACCAGATCGTGCGCGCCGAAAGCGACTTTTTGCGGCGCGCGGCCGAGCAGGCCGGCGAAGGCAGCTTTGCCGCCAGCGCCGCCCTGCGCGCGCTCGAATCCGCGAGCACCGCGCTGGCCGCCATGACCGGCGCGCAGACCGACCGCATGACGCGCGACGACGCATGGCGGCTGCTGTCGATCGGCCGCCACATCGAGCGGCTGGGCTTCCTCTCGAGCGCGCTCGAGGCCGGCTTCGCCAACGGCGCCGTGCACGAGGTGAGCGGCTTCGAAGCCATGGTGGCGCTGTTCGACAGCACCATCACCTTCCATGCCCGCTACCAGCAGCGCCGCGACGTCGCCACGCTGGTCGACCTGCTGGTGCTCGACGCCGAGAACCCGCGTTCGCTGGCCTGGGTCACGCAGACCCTGCGCGGTCGCATCGCGCGGCTCGCGGGCAGCGCGCCGGGCAAGCTCACGGCCCTGTCGTACGAGTTGCCCGACCCCGCCACCTGGACGCTGGAACACCTGTGCGCGGCCGGCCCCGGCGCCGACTACCCCGCGCTGGTCGAACTGCTCGCCACCTGCGAGACGGCGGCGTACCACGTGTCAGACGCCATCGGCACGCGCTACTTCACGCTCACCTCGGAATCGCTGCGCTCCGTGGGCGCCTGATTCCACAGATACACACAACGATATTTCGAAGGAGGCATTTCCATGTCCGGCATCGCCCTCAACCGCCGTCTCACACTGACCGCCGCCAGCCTCCTGGTCGGCCTCGCGCTCGCCGGCTGCGGCAAGCAGGAACCTGCCGCGCCCGCGGCCGCTTCGGCACCGCCGCCCGCCGCCGCACCGCGCGTGCTGGTCGTCGGCACCGACGCCGCCTACACGCCCTTCGAATCGCAGAACGAAAAGGGCGAGGTCGTGGGCTTCGACATCGACGTGGTGAAGGCCATCGCGCAGAAGGCCGGCATCGAGGTGAAGTTCGTCAACACGCCGTGGGAAGGCATCTTCAACACGCTCGAGCTGGGCGACCGCGACCTGCTGGTGTCGGCCATCACGATCACGCCCGAGCGCCGCCAGACGATGGACTTCTCGCAGCCCTACTTCGAGGCCCGCCAGCTCATCGCGGTGAAGAGCGACTCGGCGGTCGCGAAATTCGACGACATCAAGAAGCTCAAGGTTGGCGTGCAGAACGGCACCACCGGCGACGAGGTGGTGGGCAAGCTGCTGGGCAAGTCGAGCACCGACATCAAGCGCTTCGAGTCGACGCCGCTGGCGCTCAAGGAACTCGAAGCCGGCGGCGTGCAGGCCGTGGTGGCCGACAACGGCGTGGTCGCCCATTACCTGGCGAACAACCCGGGCGGTGGTTTCAAGACCGTGAGCGACGCCGGCTTCTCGACCGAGCAGTACGGCATCGCCGTGAAGAAGGGCAACGCCGAGCTGCTGGCGAAGATCGACAAGGGCCTGGCCGACATCAAGGCCGACGGCACCTACGCCAAGATCTACGCCTCGCACTTCGGCGCCGAGTCCAAGTAGGCAACGGGCCGGCGCGATGCTGCTGCACGTCACCCACGAAACGCGCTACGCGTACGCGCCGGCGGTCGAGACGGCGCAGCACCTGGCGCACCTGCGCCCGCTGGCCACCGCCTCGCAGGAGCTCGTGAGCCACCAGCTCACGATCGACCCCGCGCCCGCGCAACGCAACGAGGTGCCCGACCTGTACGGCAACACGCGCGCCTTCTTCGCGCTCGAGTCCACGCACGACCACCTCATCGTCACGGCCGAAAGCGTCGTGAAAACCTCAGAGCCCGTGCTCTCGCCCGCCGTGGCGCGCGAGCTGCCCTGGGAGACCGTGCGCGAGCGCTTCCGCTTTCGCAAGGACGCGCCCTTCGACCCCGCTTCGGAGTTCGTGTTTCCCTCGCCGTACGTGCCGCGCCACGACGACTTCGTGGCCTACGCGCGCGCCAGCTTCGTGCCCGAGCGCCCCACCTTCGACGTGGCGATGGACCTCACCGAGCGCATGTACCGCGACTTCGCCTACGACGCCGACAGCACCGAGATCAACACCCCCGCCGTCGAGGCCCTGGCGCAGCGCAAGGGCGTGTGCCAGGACTTCGCCCACATCCTCATCGCGTGCTTTCGCGCCATGGGCCTGCCGGCGCGCTACGTGAGCGGCTACCTGCTCACGCAGCCGCCGCCGGGCCAGCCGCGCCTGGTGGGCGCCGACGCCTCGCATGCGTGGGTGTCGGTGTATCTGCCCGGCGAGGGCGAAGGCCCCGAGAGCGTGGGTGACTGGGCCGACTTCGACCCCACCAACGGCCGCCAGCCCGGCGAGGACTACGTCACGCTCGCCATCGGGCGCGACTACTCCGACGTCTCGCCGATGCGCGGCGTGCTGCATGGCGGCGCACGCCACACGCTGCATGTCGGCGTGACCGTGCAACCCGTGGGGGAAGTGGTGCAGCTGCCGGCGTCGGCGACGCAAACACAGACACAATCACCCCCGTCATCGTCATCATCATCCCCAGATCAGGAGTCTCCATGAGCGTTTACGACAAGCTTTCCAGCCTCGGCATTTCCCTGCCCCCGGTGTCCGCCCCCGCCGCCGCCTACGTGCCCTTCGTGCAGACCGGCAACCTCGTGTTCCTGTCGGGCCACATCGCCAAGAAGGACGGCAAGGTCTGGGTCGGCCAGCTCGGCGCCAACATCGGCACCGACGAAGGCAAGCAGGCCGCACGCGCCATCGCCATCGACCTGCTCGGCACGCTGCACGCGGCCGTGGGCGACCTCAACAAGGTCAAGCGCATCGTCAAGGTGATGAGCCTCGTGAACTCGGTCGGCACCTTCACCGAACAGCACCTGGTGACCAACGGCGCCAGCGAATTCTTCGCCGAAGTGTTCGGCCCCGAAAAGGGCGCGCATGCACGCAGCGCCTTCGGCGTGGCGCAGATCCCGATGGGTGCTTGCGTCGAGATCGAGCTGATCGCGGAGATCGGCTGATCTTCTTCAGGGCGGCTCAGCCTCAATGAATGAGCCGCCCGCCATTTCCGATCATTGAAAGCGTCACGGGGTGCGGACGCACACCCGGATCGTCGCCACTCGACACCGGAATCCCCTCGATCTCACGCCGCAGCATCAGCTTCATGGCGTCCTGCATCGAGCGGCGTGGTGAAGCGGCCAGCGCCGAGCGCGCCGCCTCCACCGTCACCATCGCCACCACGTACCCTTCCAGCGAAAAGTAGCTGAACTCGTCGCGGCCCATGTGGCTGCGCATGTCCTGCTGGTAGCGCTGCACCAGCGGCGAGGTCGCCAGCCGCGGGTTGGGCATGACCTGCGAGATCACCGTACCGCGCGCCGCCGGCCCCACGCTCTTGGCGAGCACCTCGCCGTTGACGATCGAGAGCATGTACGGCGTCGGCCTCGCAACACCGCTCTCCGCCGCCAGCCCCGACAGCAGCTTCACCCCGCACGGCGTCACGCACAGCGCGAACAGCGCGTCGGGCTTCGCCGCACGCACGCTGGCGGCCAGCGCGGCGCCGTCCATCTGCGCCAGCGCCACGCCCTGCTGCCCCACGAGTTCGATGCCCGCGCCGCGCAGCGCGATCTCGAGCGCGGCAAAAGCGTCGCGTCCCAGCCCGTCGTCCTGCCAGACCGCGAAGACGCGCCGCTGCCGCACCGACACCGCCTGCGCGACCAGCTGGCGCACCTCGTCGGCGTAGCTTGCGCGCAGGTGGTAGATGAGCGCGCGCTGCGCGCCGTGCAGCGCCGACGCGCCGGTCATCGCGCCGATCAGCGGCGTGCCCGCCTCGCGCATCGTCGGGTAGGCCGCGTCGATGTGCGAGGTGCCGGCCGACAGGCCCAGCGCGTCGACCTTGTCCTGCACCACGAGCTGGCGGATGTTCTGCGTGTGGCGCTCCACCGAGTAGCCGTCGTCCAGCGCGCGCCACACCAGCTTGTGGCGCCCGAGCAGGCCGTCGCGCTGCACGCGCGCCAGGTAGGCGTCGATGCCGTCCTTCACGTTGCGCCCGGCCTCGCCGAGCGGCCCGCTCAGCGGCAGCGACTGCCCCACCACGATCTCGTCGGCGCGGCCCGGCAGGCCCAGGCACAGGAGGAGCAGAGGCGCAAGCCAGCGGTAGACCATCGTCGTGTCGTCCTTGCCGGCGTCGCCGGCCGTGGGGCAGCCTGAAGCAGGCGGGCCCCGATCTTGGCGGCGCACCGCATGCGGCGGCCATCGGACATTTCCGGCCGGCGCTACGGGGAACCCTGCTGCTCGCAAACCCTCGGGCGCGGCCGTGCGGCGCGGCCCGCGACCTATCATGCAGCGCGCCACCGCCCGCCCCCCATGACAGCACCCGCCCGCGAGAGCCTGCAGGACATGCCCTTCGACACCATCGTCGAACAGGCGGTGGCGGGCATCTACGTGATCCAGGACGACCGCTTCGTCTACTGCAACGCGACCTGGGCCGCCATCGTGGGCTACACCGCAGAGGAAATGACCGGCATGTCGCTGGCCGAGATCGTGCCGCCCGACTTCGTGGAAGTCGTGCGCTCGCGCATCCGCATCCGGCTGGCGGGCAATCCGCCGAGCATGCACTTCATCACGCGCGGCCTGCACCGCGACGGGCGCGTGCGCTTCGTCGAAGTCCATGGCTCGCGCATCGAGCACCGGGGCCGCCCGGCCGTGATGGGCGTGGGCGTGGACGTGACCGACCGCGTGCGCAACGAGGAAGAGCGCCAGCGCTCGCGCGAGCAGCTGCAGGCCCTGGCGGCCTACACCGCCAACAAGCTCGAGGAGCAGCGGCTGGCGCTGTCGCGCGACGTGCACGATGTGCTCGGTGGCATGCTGACCTCGATCAAGATGGACGCCACGCGCATCCAGCGCCGCGCCGACAACCCCGAGGTGCAGGCGCTCACGCAGGGCCTGATCGCGCTCACGCAGCAGACCATCGACACGGTCAAGCAGATCTCGGAGGCGCTGCGCCCCAGCGCGCTCGACCACCTCGACCTGTCGGTGGCGCTGGCCCACGAGCTGCAGGCCTTCACGCGCCGCTCGGGCGTGCTGCATTCGCTGGACACCGACGCGCCCGCGCTGCGGCTCGCGCCCAAGCAGGCCACCGCGGTCTACCGCATCTTCCAGGAAGGCCTGACGAACGTCCTGCGCCACGCGAAGGCACAGCGCGTGGACGTGCGGCTGCGCGTGGACGGCGAGCGCCTGCGGCTCGCGCTGCACGACGACGGCTGCGGCTTCGACCCCGACGCGCCCGAGGGCAGCGCGCTGGGCCTTCTGAGCATGCGCGAGCGCGCGCGCGAGATCGGCGGCGAGCTGCACATCCACGCGGCGCCCGGCGCGGGCACGCGGCTGGCGCTGAGCGTGCCGCTGCTGCAGCAGGAAAGCGGCCCCACATGATCGACATCCTGATGGTCGACGACCACACGATCTTCCGCTCGGGCCTGCAGCGGCTGCTGCTCGACGAGACCGACCTGCGCACCACGGCCGAAGCCGGCAACGGCGCCGAGGCGCTTGAGCTGGTGCGCCAGCGCCGCTTTGACGTGGTGCTGCTGGACATCAACATGGAAGGCCGCAACGGCCTGGAGGTGCTGGCCTCGATCCGCGCGCTGCAGCCCGCGCTGCCGGTGCTCATGCTGTCGATGTACGCCGAGGAGCAGTACGCGCTGGTCGCCATCCAGGCCGGCGCGCGCGGCTACATCGCGAAAGACGCGGAGCCGGCCGAGCTGGTGCGCGCGATCCGCTGCGTGGCGGCCGGCGGCCAGTACCTCAGCGCGCGCGCCGCCTCGCAGGTCAGCGGCCAACTCGAAGGCCGCGACGACCGCCCCGCGCACCAGCGGCTCACGGTGCGCGAACACCAGATCATGCTCATGATGCTCAAGGGCCTGTCGCTCACCGCCATCGGCGACGAGATGCTCATCAGCGTGAAGACCGTGAGCACGCACCGCAGCAACATCCTCGACAAGCTGGGCGTGGCCAGCACGGCGGAGCTGGTGCTCTATGCCGTGCGCCACGGGATCATCCAGTAGCTCGATCGCTTCAGAAACTCAGCGTGTGCCGTTGCGCAGTGGATCGACCGAATCGGGCAGCGCGTTGAAGTCGATCTGCTGGAACAGGAACTCGCGCTGCTGCGGCGACAGCAGCGAATAGCGCGGCCAGAAGAACAGGTAGTCGTCGGCCGACATGCGCGGCTGGTTGTCGAAGACCATGCGCTTGCTGCACAGCAGGCACACGAAGTTGGTCCAGTTGTTCCAGGTCGTCTGGCCGTCGAACATGCGGCTCGGTGCGCCGTAGCGGGCAAAGCTCGCCGCGTGGCCGATGAACTTGTCCGACAGCGCCTTGCGGCTGCTGGCGTTCGCGGAGCTCCAGGCAAAGCGCATGAAGTTCGGCTCGTCGGTCACGAAGTTGCCGAACAGCGCCGCCACGTCGATGCCGTGGAACGCGCCGAAGGTGTCTTTCCAGGGCTGCGGCGTGTCGTCCCAGTTGTAGTTGTAGCGGTAGATGTCGCCGTTCTGCAGGCGCAGCACGCGGATCACGTTGTCGATCACGTTGTCCAGCGCGTAGCTGATCACTTCGTGCGTCTGCGTATAGATCGGCCGGAACTCGGGCTTGATCAGCTGGTTGAAGGTGACGCTACCGGGCGCTGCGTAGTTGGTCAGGTTCCACAGCTCCTGCTGCGAGGGCTGGCCCATGCCGAACAGGAAGGCGAAGTACGAGCCCTCGTCGTGCGTGGAGCCGATCATCAGCGGCATCTTGTTGTAGTTGCCCGCGAGCAGCCCGGGCAGCCCGCTCGCGCGGATCACGGTGCCGTCGGTGAAGTGGCCGGGCACCACGGGGCTGGGCGTGAACTTCATGATCTGCGCCGCGCTGGCACCGCGCAGCAAGGCGGCGATGTCGGCGGCGCTCATGGTCACGCGCTGCGCCGCGGCCTGCAGCGTGGTCGAGGCGCGGCCGGTGTCGACCAGCAGGTTGTCGATCAGCGAGTCGGCCGCCAGCGTGCCCACCACCGGCGGGTAGGCATTGGGCACGCCCGACATGCACAGCGCGCGGTGGAACTTGCCGTCGGCCAGCGGCGACTGCAGCAGGCCCCAGGTGTTGATGCAGCCGGCCGACTGGCCCGCCACCGTCACCTGCCCCGGGTTGCCACCGAAGGCGCGCGCGTTGGCCTTCACCCAGTCGAGCGCGCGCACGAGGTCCAGCGTGGTGAAGTTGCCCGAGTCGTCCAGCGCGTTGCCGGTCTTCATGGCCGGGTGGTTCAGCCAGCCCAGCATGCCCATGCGGTACTGCACGGTGACCACCACCATGTTGGCCTTCTGCGCCAGGTAGGCGCCGTCGTAGGCCGGCTCGCGCGCCGAGCCCTTGGTGTTGCTGCCGCCGTGGATCCAGAAGAACACCGGCAGGTTCTCGGCGCTGGAGTTCGGTCGCCACACGTTCAGGTACAGGCAGTCTTCGGTGCCCACCGGCTGGCCGAAGGTGGCCGGGTCGGGCTCGCCGAAGGGGTTGCCGACCTGCGCGCACATGCCGGCCAGCGTGGTCGCGGCACGCGCGCCGCTCCACGGTTGCGGCGGCTGCGGGGCGCGCCAGCGCAGGTTGCCGACGGGCGGCTGCGCGAAGGGAATGCCCAGGAAGGCGTGCGTGTTGTTGGCCGCGACCTTGCCGTAGATCTGGCCGGCGTCCAGCATGCGCGTGAGGCTCTGGTTGTAGGCGGCCAGCGTGGGCGCCGCGAGCATTGCGAGCGTCCACAGGACCGTGGTGCGAAGCAGCAGGCGAACGAGGCCTGCGAGAGAACGGGAGCGGTGCATGGTGGTTGTCTCCTCGAGGTGGATGCGGCGGGCTCTGACGGCCTCGGTCATGCATCGATTCTCGTGAGCACCCTGCCCCGCCCGCCTCGGTGTCATCGCAGGGGGGCGGCAAGAATCCTCCGATTGACATCCGGCCCGCAAAGGGCCATGCAACGCTTGGCGGCTGCTACTTGCGCTTCCAGCTCGCCACGGTGATGTACACGCCGGTTTCCTTCGCGTCGCGCAGGCGCACGCTGTAGCGGCCCGCGCCGTCGGTGCCGTTGAAGACGACCTCGCGGCCCTCCTCGTCCAGCGTCGCGCCCTTGGCGAGTTCACGGTAGGCGTCGACCAGCTTGGCGATCGGCTCGTAGCTGCGCAGCGTGACCTCGGCGTCGGGCAACCGCGCCTCGGGGCGCTGGGCGCTCTGGTAGGCCGTGCGCATCGGCAGGCCGGCCAGCCCCTTGGGCAGCACGATCTTGCCGGCGCTGGCGGTGCTGTTCACCTCGGCCGTCTGCACCAGCAGCGGATGCAGCGACGCCGGGAAGCCCGGCGGCAGCTGCTCGGCGCGCCAGCCCGGCACGCCCGGCTGGCCGGTGATGTATTCGACGCTGGCGATCTTCTGCGCGGCGGCCACGTCCGCCGGATCGTCGCTGTCGGCCATGGCCGCGAGGAACGACGGCAGCTGCTTGCTCCAGGCCACCAGCGGCGCGGCGTCGGCCTGGCTGGCACCGGCACGCTGGAAGACCGACAGCACGGTCTGCGGCAAGGGGTTGCACACCTTGGGGTCGTCGCGCTTGGCGGCCGCGCGGCAGTGGCCGTTGACCAGCCCCACCGCCTGCACGCGGCCGTCGGCGTCGATCAGCATCGCCGCGCGCTCTTCGCCGTGGCCGCCGCCGCTGACCGACGCGATGACCTGGCGGCCGTCGGGCCACACGGTGCGCGTGACGTCGAACTTCGAGCGCATACCTTCGAGCAGCTGCTGCGCGATCAGCGTGTCGGGCTCGGTGTAGCTGCCGCGCGCGTAGCCGACCAGGCCGATCACGGCGCTGCGGATGCGCGTCTGCTCGCTGAGGCGCAGCGTGGGCGGCGGCAGTTCCGTCGTGACGGGCGCCGCAGCGTCTTGTGCGTGGGCCGTGAGCGCGCAGGCGAACACCAGCGACGCGAGCGCCGCCGGAATCAAGGTCTTCTTCATTCGGAAATTTCCACTTCGATGTTCGTGATCGCGGGCATGTCGCGCGGGACCGTCGTGCTGACGGAGAAGCTCAGGCCGTTGCGGCTGCCGGCGATGAAGCCGTCGCTGGACTCGACGTCCTTCAGCGGCGGCGACAGCTGCTTGTAGAACGCCAGCACCTGCTGCGGCGTGTCGACGGTCTGCAGGCGCAGCACGCGCTTGGCCTTGGCGTCGCTCAGCGCGTCCTGCGCGGTGCCGTAGATCAATGCCTTGGGGTACAGCGGCACCTGCGCGGAGAAGGCCTTGTTGGGCCGCACGATGGGCCGCGCCGTGGTGTGCGCGGCGTCCATCGTGAGGTACTCGGTCGTGGCGATCTTCTCGCCCACGCCCTCACCGCCCTGCATGCGGTCGGGAACCTGCTGGCTCCATGCGACCAGCGGTTGCGCCTTGGCGCGGTCGAGGCCGGGACGCAAGAAGATCGAGAGCACGGCATGCTGGTCGTCGAGGCAACCGCTCGACGACGAGTCCTTGCCGCAGCTGCGATGCACCAGTGCGGCGGCCAGCACGTCACCGCTGCGGTCGTCGACCAGCACGGCCGCGCGCTCGCCGCCGTCGTAGGGTCGGCGATACGACGAAAGCAGTCGTTGGCCGTCAGGCAGCGCCTGCTGCTTGCGGTCGGGGCGCGAGGCCAGGCCCGAGATCAGCTGCTCGGCCAGCAGGCCTTCGGGCCAGTAGTACGAGCCCGACGCCATGCCCGCGAAGCGCGTCACGGCAAGGTCGAGTGCGGGGGCCTGGGATGTTTCCGGGGCGCGCTCGTGATGCGGCACGAGGACCAGCTGGGGTGTCGCGGTTTGTGCGACGGCGCCGAGGGAAGAGAGAAGAAGAAAAGCGAGGAAAGCGGAACGCGGTCGAAGGTGAGGCATGCAAGAAAGAAAACGAACGATGCGGCTTGCCCGACGTTGGCGGACAAGTGTGTCGTTTCATTCTAGAAGGCGTTCATTGCCAAAACGCCTCGCCTCTCATCGCCGCGACGAACGTCTCACGGCGTGACCGCGAGCTTCGAACACAGCAGCCGCATCGCCGCACCGATCGGCGCGATCACCGGCACCTCGAAGCGCGGTGCGAGCGCGAGCGCGGCCTGTCCGAGCGGACCGCCGCCGATGATCACGGCCTGCGCGCCGTCGTCGTCGATGCAGCGCTGCACGGCCTGCGCCAACGCCTCTTCGAGCGCCTTCGCATCGGCCGCGAGCGCACGCGGATCGCCCTGCGTGAGTCGGATGCCACTGAACTGCGCGCGCAAGCCGAGCGCGGCGGCGCGCGCTTCGATCGGCGCCACCAGGTCGGGCGTGACGGTGGCGATGCCGAAGCGCCGCCCGCCCTCGCCCGCCGCGAGCATGGAGGCTTCGGCGATGCCGACCACGGACACGCCGGCCTCGCGCCGCAGCAGCGCCACGCCGGGGTCGCCGAAGGCGCTGACGATCACGCCGTCCCAGCCCTCGCCCGCCGCTGCGCGCCACACCTTCAACACCTCGTGCGCGGCCGCGTTCAGCTCGTCTTCGTTGACGATCATCGGCGGGCCCTGCACCGCCGTGCGGCCGGTCACGCGGCAACCGGCGGGCGCTTCGGCGGACGCGATGCCGACCATCATCTCGGTGGTGGCGACGGAGGCGTTGGGGTTGATGAGCAGGATGTCGGGCATGCGGAAAAGCGCTTTCTTTGGAGATCGTTCGGTGCGCGGTTCAGTTCGAGCGGGCCAGCGTCGCGCCCGGTGCGCGGTCTTCGGCCTCGGCCTCACCGGGCAGCGGCAACGCATCGGGCGACTGGCCGTAGGTCTCGGGCACGCACTGCACGCTGGCCACGAACACCGCGTACATCGCGGCGGCCAGGCCGAACACGCCGACCAGCCCGAAGCTGTCGAAGAGGCGACCCGCCACCAGCGGCATCAGCGCGCCTGCCGCCGTGCCCGTGGCCAGGATGAAGGCCGTGCCGAAGGCGCGCACGCGCGTCGGGTACAGCTCGGGCGCGAAGATCCAGATGGTCGTGTTGAGCAGCAGCACGAAGAACTGGAACACCGCGCCCGCAATGAGGATCACGACGATGCTCTTGGCCACGAAGCCGATGGTCAGCGCCGCGAGGCAGGCGCACACGGCGCCGGCCGTCAGCACGCGCTTGCGCGGAAAGTGAAAGCCCAGCAGCGAGGCCGCGATGGCGCCCAGCAGGCTGCCGCCCTGCATCACCATCGTGAACAGCAGGCTCTTGGACATGCTGTAGCCCAGCGTCACGAGGATGGTCGGCATCAGCGTGAGCACCGAGATCTGCGCGCCGTAGGTCATCCAGATCGTGATGCACAGCGGCACCGTGCGCCGCGCCAGCGCGCCGCGGAAAATTTCGGTCACGCGCACCTTCGGCCGGGCGGCCTGCGCCAGCGTGCCGTCGTCGGTGATGTAGGGGTGCGGCGCCGCCGGCTTGCCCGACAGCCGCCCCGAGGCGAGGCGCGACAGCACCGCGTTGGTTTCCTTCACACGGCCCTGCGACAGCAGGAAGCGCGGCGTCTCGGGGATGTAGCGGCGGTAGAAGGCGCCCAGCAGCGCAGGCACCATGAGGCAGGCGAACAGCCAGCGCCAGGCGTTGTCGCCCGGGAACATCCAGAACACCAGCAGACCGAAGCCCGGTGCGAGGAAATTGCCGAGCCCGCCCGCGCCCACGTTCACCATGCCCACGGCCGTGCCGCGGAACTTGGTCGAGCAGAACTCGGCCAGCATGGTGACGGCAATGGCGATCTCGCCGCCCAGCCCGAAGCCCACCACGGCGCGGCCCAGCGCCATCACCGTGAAGTTGGGTGCCATCGCGCAGATGCCCGCGCCGAGCGTGAACAGCAGCAGGTCGATCGACAGCATCACGCGCCGGCCGTAGCGGTCGGCAATGAAGCCCGAAATGATCCGTCCGATGGCCGCGCAGGCGAAGGTGACGGTGTTCAGGAAGCCGATGTCGGAGGCGCTCAGCCCCCACTGCTCGCGCAGCATCGGACCGACGATGCCGACCGCGTTCTGCTCGAAGGCATCGAACAGGCAGCCGATGAGGATCAGGAAAATGATCGTGTGGTGCGAGCGCGTGACGCCGATGGTGTCGAGCGCGCGATCGAGCTCCGCGACTCGGGGCGAGTCGGTCCCGGAGGAGAGTGCAGGTCCAGCCATGGAAAAACCCCTTGAGAAGGAATGAAGTGCTTGCTTGCGCGGTGCAGCCCGGTGTCGCGGATCGCATCGTAGGCGGCATCGCGCCTGAATGGCATATGGATTTCACCTACTTCAAATAGTTGAAATTCAAATTTCATTCAGTTGCGAGCGTTTGCAAGCTTCATGCCGGGTGGTTTTCAGGCCTGGAAGACGGGTTCTCCGGGGCTGGGCTGGCAAGTGGCGCCCGAGCGCACCTGCAGCGTGCGCTGGCGCACCGCAGGCGTGCGCCGCTGTCTAGGAACTCGCGGCGCCCGCCAGCGCCAGCAGTTCGTCGACCTCCCAATGATCGTCCGCGTGCCCGCCGTACTTGACGGCGACCACGGTGCCCCGAGCGTCGATGAGCACGTCGGCCGGCAAACCCGTGATGCCGTTCTCCGCCTTCCTGTAGAAGCGGCCCGTCGCGAGCACCCAGCGCAGGCCGCTCCAGAAGACGCGTGGATGCAGGAACGCCAGCCGCGAGGTTTCCACGCCGAAGCGCCGGTAGTGCGCCTTGGCGGGATCGGCCACGCAGTCGAACGGCAGCTGCGCCTGGTACTTGCGCATCTCCTGCGCGGACGAGTGAAAGAGCACGACCTCGCGGATGCCCGCCGCCGCCAGCTCGCCCTGCCTTCGGGCGAAGGCCAGCAGATGGAAGTTGCAGACCGGGCAGCCCGCGAAGCGGCGAAACTGCAGGTGGACCCAGCGCGAACCGGCGTCCGGCAGCTGCAAGGGCTTTCCGTGGATCGTTTCCAGGGCCGTGGCGGGCACCACATCGCCGGGCGAGAACTTCATTGATGATCCTTCAGGAAGGGTTGCGAAGACGCCGGGCCGGGTGGCGAGAAAGCGTTTTCCGTTTTTTAAGTACACTGTACGTTTATTACTTTACAACCTCTTCGAGAACGGAGTCAAGCGTGGGACGTCCCGCCAAATTCACCCGTGAACAGCTCCAGCAGGCCGCGCTGGCGCTGGTCGATGCGGACGGCCTCTCCGGCCTGACCATGCGCGCGCTCGCGAGCCGGCTGGAAACCGGCGCGATGACGCTCTACAACTACGTCTCGCAGCGCGAGGAGCTGGAGATGCTGGTGGTCGAGGCGGTGCTGGGCAAGGTGCGCTGGGAGACCGACGACCGCCTGCCCTGGCATGAAGCGCTGGAGGACATCGCGGTCGCGCTGTGGCGCGTGATCCGCGACCATCCCCATGTGATTCCGCTGATCCTCACGAAGCGCAGCCGCTCGCCCGCGGTGTTCGAAGTGACCGAAGCCCTGCTGCGCACGCTGGCCCAGAGCGGGCGCAGCGGCGCCCGCCTGCTCGTGGGTTTTCGCGCGGTGTCGGCGCTCATCATGGGCGCCGCGCAGGCGGAACTTGCCGGGCCGCTCACGCTGCAGGCCGACGAATCGCCCGACGACACCATCGCGCGCTTCCAGGCGCTGCCGCCGGACCGGTTCCCGCACCTGATCGAGATCGCGACCGCCGCCACGGCCAGCGATGCGGAGACCGAGTTCCGGGCGAGCCTGTCGTTGCTGATCGATGGCCTGCGCGCAGACGCTGCGCCGCAGGCCTGACGCCGCTCAGGCCAGGGCCAGCGCCTCGACCTCGTCCAGCGCACGCGAGGCTCCGCCCAGGCGCGTCGCCAGGTGCTGCGCGCGCTTGAGGTACAGGTGCGCGTCGTGCTCCCAGGTGAAGCCCATGCCGCCATGCACCTGGATGGCCGTGCGCGTGGCCTGCTGCGCGCCTTCGATGGCCGTGAACTCGGCGGCGGCGCAGGCAAAACGCCAGTCAGGCAGGCCGCCGTCGAGCGCGGCGGCGGCGTAGCGCACGGTCAGGCGCGCGTTGTCCACGCCCATCCACGCGTTGGCGAGCTGGTGCTTGATGGCCTGGTAGCTGCCGATGGACTTGCCGAACTGCACGCGCTCGCGGGCATAGGCGCTGGCGAGGTCGAGTGCGGCCTGCGCGACGCCGACGAGTTCCGCCGACAGCGCGACGCGATGCGCGGCGCGCACGCGGGCACGCGCTTCGGGCACGATGGGCAGCGTCTCCCACGCGAGCGATGGCGCAGGAGCCGCCGGCGCTTGCCGCAACGTGGGATCGAGCGCGTCGGACACAGCGCCCTCGGGCATCGGCCGCAGCGCGACGCGCAAAGGCACCGCATCGTCATGCCAGCCCTGCACAACTATGAGATCGGAAGCCTGCGCCGCATGGTCAATCCAGCCATCACCGTCCGCGATGCAATGGAAGGCACGCTCGCCCGCCATCGCCGTGCGCACCCAGTCGCGCAGCGACTCGGGCGGTGCCTCACCACACGCCTGCAGCCACAGCGGCAACAGCACGGCGCTGCCGGCCAGCGGCAGGTTCAGCAGTTGCTGGCCTGCGGCCTCGGCCACGATGCAGGCCTCGCTCATGCCGAGCCCCAGGCCGTCGTGCGCTTCGGGCACCAGCAGCGCCATCCAGCCCATTCCGGCCATGTCGGCCCACAGCGACTGCTGCGTGGCATCGGTCCAGGGCAAGGCGCGCCGTGCGCGCGCGAGCGGATGGTGGTCGGCGAAGAAGCGGTGGGCCGACGCGTGCAGCATCTGCTGCTCGTCGTTCAATGCGAAGTCCATGGCGGTCGTCGTGTCGTCGTCTTCAATCAGTTCTTGGGCAGGCCCAGCATCTGCTCGGCCAGGATGTTGCGCTGCACTTCGGAGGTGCCCGCCAGGATGGTTTCGGCGCGCGTCCACAGGTAGTCGCGCACCCAGGCCGCGGCCTGCGGGTCGGCGCCCGTGGGCTCGGGGCCGGCCAGCGCGCGCTCCCCCAGCACCTCCATGGCCGTGGCGAGCAGCTTCTGGTGCGACTCGCTCCAGTGCAGCTTGGTCGACGAACCTTCGGGGCCCGGCGGCCCGCCGCGCATCGCGTGCGTGAGCGCGCGGTACGACTTGAGCTTGAGCACGTGGCTGTCGACCGCCAGCCGCGCGAGGTCGCGCCGCAGGTGCGGGCAGTCGAGCGCCGGGCGTCCGCCCCTTTGCACGCCGGCCGCCAGCCGCGTGAGCGCGCCCAGCTCCTGCGTGAAGCGCACCTGGCGCGGAATGAAGTAGGTGCCGCGCTCGAAGCTCGCGGCGGCCATCGCCAGGCGCCAGCCGCCGTTCTCCTCACCCACCAGCGCGTCGAGCGGCACCTTCACGTCCTCGAAGAAGACCTCGTTGAAGTCCGACTCGCCCGTGATCTGGCGGATGGGTTCCACGCGCACGCCGGGGCTCTTCATGTCGACCAGCAGGAAGCTGATGCCCTTGTGGCGCGCAGCAGCGGCGTCGGTGCGCGCGAGCACGAAGCAGTGGTCAGCAATGTGTGCGAACGAGGTCCACACCTTGTGGCCGTTGAGCACGTAGTGGTCGCCGCGCCGCTCGGCGCGCGTGGACAGCGCCGCAAGGTCGGAGCCCGCGCCGGGCTCGGAGTAGCCCTGACACCAGATCTCGCGGTTGCTCAGGATGCCGGGCAGGTAGCGGGCCTTCTGCGCCTCGCTCGCGAAGTGGATCAGCGTGGGCGCCAGGATGCCGTGGCCGATGATGTTCACGCCCAGCGGCGCACCAATGCGGGCCTGCTCCTCGTGGAAGATGGCCTGCCGCGTGAGCGGCCAGGCCTTGCCGCCGTGGGCCTCGGGCCAGCCCAGGCCCGACCAGCCGGCCTGGCACACGTGGTCTTCCCAGGCGCGGCGCCATGTCAGCTCGTTGGCGTCGGGCACGCCGCCGGGCCAGGCCGCGACGAAGCGCGGATAGTGCGTCTCGAACCAGTCGCGCAACGTGAGGCGGAAGGCTTCGTCTTCCGCCGAGTAACCCACTTGCATGCTTGTCTGCTTTCTCGTTCTTGCTGATGGATCGCGCAGGTCAGTCGGCCTTTGCGCCCGAGTCTTTGATGACCTTGGCCCATTTCACGATGTCCTTGCGCAGGAAGGCGGCGAACTCCTCGGGCTTGTTGCCGATGATGTCCAGGCCCAGGCTGCGGAACTTGTCCTTCACCTCGGGTTCCTTGAGCACTTCCTGCAGTTCGTCGTGCAGCTTGTTCACGACCGCCGGGGGCGTCTTCGCCGGCGCGACCACGCCCAGCCACGGCATCGCTTCGTAGCCGGGCAGGCCCGACTCGGCGACGGTGGGCGTGTCGGGCAGCGACTGCGAGCGCTGCGCCGTGGTCACGGCCAAGAGGCGCACCTTGCCGTCCTTGATGAAGGGGCCCGAGGACGCGTACGCGTCGAACATCACCTGCAGCTGGCCGCCGATCATGTCGGTGAGCGCGGGCGCGCTGCCCTTGTAGGGGATGTGCTGCATCTTCACGCCGGCCACGCTGTTGAAGAGCTCGGCCTCCAGGTGCGTGGACGTGCCCGCGCCCACCGAGCCGTAGTTCGCCTTGTTGGGGTTGGCCTTGAGCCAGCTCACCAGCTCGCCCACGTTCTTCGCCGGAATGCTCGGATGCACCACCAGCACGTGCACCACCGAAGCCACCTGCGAGACCGGTGCGAAGTCTTTCACCGGGTCGTAGTTGACCTTGCTGTACAGGCTGGGCGCGATGCCCAGCGACGAGGCCGCGAGCAGCAGCGTGTGGCCGTCGGGCGCGGCCTTGGCCACGTACTCCGAGGCGATCATGGTGCCGGCGCCGGGCTTGTTCTCCACCAGCACGGGCTGGCCCAGGCGCTTGTGCAGCCGCTCGGCCAGCAGGCGCGACATGATGTCGGCCGCGCCGCCCGGTGAGAACGGCACGACGAGCGTGACGGGCTTGGTCGGGTAGGTCTGCGCCGCGGCAGTGCCGCCCGCCAGAGCGGCGGCGGCCAGGGCCACGCAGGCCAGTGCTTTCTTGAACATGGGATGTCTCCTGTCTCTGTCGATGGTTGTGGTTGTGTCTACGAAGCCAGGACCAGCGCGTCGAGCGCGCGCACGCCCTGGCCCTGTTCCTTCACGAGCAGCGGGTTGACCTCGACCTCGTCTGCCTGTTCCTGCAGCGCCAGCACGGCGCGTGAAAACCCGGCGATGGCGCGGCACGCGGCCTCGACGTCGCCCAGCGGCCGGCCGCGGTAGCCCGTGAGCAGCGGAAAGGCCTTGAGCTCGCCGAGCATGTCGCGCGCCATGGCCTCATCGACCGGCAGCACGCGGTGGCTCACGTCCTTGTACAGCTCGGTGAGCACGCCGCCCAGGCCCACGGTCAACGTCATGCCGAACACCGGATCGCGCGTGGCGCCGAGGATGAGTTCGGCCTGCCCTGCTTCCATCTTCTGCAGCAGCGCGCCGTCGATCTGCGCCGTGGGCGCGTAGGCGCGCGCCGAGGCCATCACTTCGTCGAAGGCCTTGCGCACCTCCTGCGCATTGCCCAGGCGCAGGCGCACGCCGCCGGCTTCGGTCTTGTGCGCGATGTCGGCGCTGAGCACCTTGAGCACGACCGGAAAGCCCAGCCGCCCGGCCACGGTCGCGGCTTCGTCGGCCGTGCGCGCGATGGCCTCGTCGACCGGCTGCACGCCGAACTCCGCCAGGTAGCGCTTGGTGGTGTGCTCGTCGGCGCGGCCTGCCAGCGTGGCGCGCGCGGGTGCGGGCTGGCTGCGCACCTGCAGCCACGGGTTGTGCTTGCGCCGCTCCTGCCACAGCAGGAAGGGCGACAGCGCCGACACGGCCACGCCGATGTCCTCGAACACCGGCACGCCGCCCGCGCGCAGCTGCTCGCGCGTCTTGGCCGCACCGGTGTCGATGGCAACGATCAGGCGCGGGTGCTTCTCGGCCACGGCGCACAGGTCGTCGGCCATGCGGTCGAGCATGTAGCCCGGCGCGTAGACCACGATGGCGTCGATGGCGTCGGACACCGCCAGCGCTTCCATCGCGGTGCGCACGAAGCCGGGGTCGTTCACCACGTTGCCCGTCACGTCGACCGGGTTGGAGACCATGCCGTAGTCGGGAATGCCGGCGCGCAGCTGGTCCTGCAGCGGCTGCGGCAGCGTGGGCACGTCGAGCCCCTGGCCGATGAACTTGTCCGCCAGGATCGCGCCCAGCGCGCCCGAGATGGTGATGATCGCCACGCGCTTGCCCGCGCTGCGCTGCCGGTAGCCGGCCAGGTGCGCGAGCTGCGCCATCTGCGCGAAGTCGTGGCTCTGGATGATGTTGAGCTGGCGAAACGCCGCCTGGTAGATCTGCTGGTCGCCCGCCAGCGCTGAGGTGTGCGAGCGCACGGCCTCGGAGCCCTTCTCGGTCTCGCCGGCCTTGTAGAGGATGAGCAGCTTGTCGCGCCGCACGAACTCGGCCGCGGCCTCCATGAAGCGCGGGCCGTCGCGCAGCTCTTCGATGTAGCCGATGCCCACTTCGGTGGCGTCGTCCTGCGCCAGGTATTCGAGGTACTGCGCGAAGTCCACGCAGGCTTCGTTGCCGGTGTTGATGAAGTGGCTGAAGTCCACGCCCAGCCGGCGCGCAATGGCGTACACGGCCGCGCAGACGTTGCCGCTTTGCGTGAGCAGGCTCACGCGGCCCGGGCCCTGCTGCATCGGCGCGGTGTTGAACACCGAGGCGAAGTTGGTGTGGGCCTGCGTGTTGAGGTTGGCGAAGCCCATGGCGTTCGGGCCCGCGACCACCATGTCGGTGGTGGCCACGAAGGCCTCCAGCTCGGCCTGCAGCGCGGCGCCCGCGTCACCGGCTTCGGCAAAGCCCGCGGCATACACGATGACCGCGCGCACGCCGCGCGCCTGGCAGCGCTTGAGCATCGGCGTGACCTCGGCCGCGGCCAGTGCCAGCACCACCAGGTCGGGCGCGGCGGGCAGCGCTTCGAGGTCGGGCCAGCAGCGCAGGCCGAAGACTTCTTCGTACTTCGGGTTGATCGGGTAGATCGCGCCCCGGTAGCCGAATGTCGTGAGGTGCGCGAGCGGCATGCCGCCGATGCGCGCGGCATTGCCGCTGGCGCCGACCACGGCGATGGAGGCCGGGTTCAGCAGGGGTTCGAGACGGTGCAAGGTCATCTTGATTCAGGCGGAGGCGGGGTTCTTCTGGATGGCCGAGGCCAGGCCGCGGTCGCGGGCCGTGAGAAAGCCCTCGCTCAGGTGCGAGAGCTGGTGCGTGTCGAAGTGCGCGGCCAGCGCGGTGCGCAGGCCCTGCGCGTCGAGCGTGCGGTTGATCGAGCGCTTGATCAGGCGCAGCCCGAACGGCGGCGCCTTGGCGATCTGCTGCGCCAGCGCCAGTGCGGCGTCGGCCAGTTCCGCATCGGGCACGACGCGGTTGACCATGCCGATGGCGTGCGCCTCCTGCGCCGACAGCTTGCCGCCGGTGTAGAGCATTTCCTTGGCCTTGCGCGCGCCCATCACCCACGGGTGGATCAGCACCTCGGTGGCCGCCGCGCCCAGCGTGTGGCCCACGGGGTCGCTGAAGAAGGCCGACTCGCCCGCGACCACCAGGTCGCACATGTTGGCGATCATGAAACCGCCCGCCACGCAGGCGCCCTGCACCTGCGCGATGGTGGGCTTGGGAAAGTCCCAGATGCGCATCGAGTAATCGAAGTAGCGCAGCTCTTCGTAGGCCCAGCGCTCTTCCACGGTGAAGTTCGCGCGCTCGGCCTGCGCCTGCTTGAGGTCGTGGCCGGCCGAGAAGTGCGCGCCCTTGCCGCCGAGCACCACGGCGTTCACCGTATCGTCGCGCGCGGCGTCGTCGAAGGCGGCCATGAGCTCGTCCAGCATCTGCTGGCTCTGCGCGTTGCGCTGGGCGTCGCGGGCCAGCAGGATGCGGCGCACGGCGCCGTGGTGTTCGATTTCGAGGGTGTCGTACGCCATCGTGTGTCTCCGGGTCTGTGTCTGGGGCGGGCGCAGTTTAGACTTCGAAATTCCTGCATCCCAAACACTAATTCCAATTTTTCCCACTATATGGACGAACCCAGAGAGACCGCCGGCGCCCAGAGCCTGCGGCGCGCCCTGCAGCTGCTGCGCCTGCTGGCCGAGCACCACGAGGAAGGCATCAAGCTCACCGAAGTGATCGCCGCCTCGGGGCTGGAGCGCTCCACCGTGCACCGCCTGCTGTCGTGCCTGGCCGAGGAGCAGTTCGCCGAGCGCGACCCCGACGGCAAGGCCTACCGCCTGGGCATCGACGCCATGCAGCTGGGCTTTGCCTCGATGCGGCGCGTGCCGCTCGTGGACTCGTGCCGCGCGCTCATGCAAAAGCTCGCGCGCATGTCGGGCGACACCGTGTTCCTCGTGATCCGCCAGGGCGACTACTGCGTGTGCCTGCACCGCGAGGAAGGGCACTTTCCGGTGAAGGTGTTCACCACCGACGTCGGCGGGCGCCGCCTGCTGGGCCTGGGCGCGGGCGGGCTGGCGCTGATGGCCGCGCTCACCGATGCCGAGATCGACCGCATCCTCGAGCGCCACACCGCCGAGTACGCGCAGGCCGGCTTCACCCGCGAGCGCATGAAGCAGGCCGTGAAGCGCACGCGCGCGGCGGGCCATGCGGACATCGTGGACACGCTCACCGAAGGGGTCTCGGGCGTGGGGCGCACCTTCGCGGCGTCGGCCACGACGTTGGCCGCGATCAGTTTCGGTGCCATCACGCCGCGGCTGCCGCCGGCGCGCAAGAAGGAGATGGCGCTGTTGTTGAAGGCGCAGTTGCCGCGCAGCGAAGCGGCGAAGTAAACGGCGCGGGGGCCGCGCGGCCTCTTACAGCTCGCCGTTTTCCTCGTGCCCCAGCTCGATCGCCGCCAGCCGCTTGCGCCCGGCCGAGCCGGCGGCCTCGATCACCATCGTGGCGATCAGGTCGCACACGCCCATCACGGCCGCGTGGTTGTCGAGCAGCCCCGGGCCGCGGCAGTCGCATTGCAGCGACCAGGTGGCGCCCGCGAAATCGGGCGAGGCGCGGTCGCTGATGTAGACGATCTTCGCGCCGACGCGCTGCGCGCCCGCGAGCAGGGTGTCGAGCTGGCGGGTCTGGCGGCGCGTGCCGAACACGATCACGCAGTCGCGCTCGCCCAGCCCCGCCAGGTGCTCGGCCAGCGTCTCGCCGGGGCCCGGAATGGCGGTGACGCGCGGCACCACCTGGATGATCTGCCAGCGCAGGTACAGCGCGAACGCGTGGCTGCTGCGCGTGCCGAAGATCAGCACCTGCCCCGCGCCGATGATCGCCTTCACGATCTCGGCCATCTGCTTGTCGCTCAGGCGCTCGAAGGTGCTCGCGAGGTTGGCCTGCGACTGCTGGAAGTGCGTGGCCACGAGGTGGCCCCGCTTGGAGGCTTCGGTCGCGTTCTGGAACAGCGGCGAGCCCGTCTGCTTTTCTTCGCGCACCTGGCGCCGCGCCTCTTCGTAGTTCTCGTAGCCGATGCGGCGGATGAAGCGGCTCACCGTGGAGGGCGACACGCCCGCCAGCTCCGCCAGTTCGTTGCCCGCATAGCTGGCCAGCTCGCCGGGAAACTCCAGGACGAAATCGGCAAGCTGCCGCTCGGTCGCGGACAACTGGTCGAGCTGGCTGCGAACGCGGCGGACGAAGGAATCGGCGGACATGGGTGGGTGGTGGGAAGCGGCGCACGATGATGCCATGCCGCCTGCGCGGCCTCGGGCAAGCGCAGGCATTGGACTAAAGTCCCATGACGCCCCCCACGCCACGCGTTACCTTGGGATCGCCACCTTCGGCGATCCCACCTCCCCCACCCGCCACACACCGATGAGCGCCACCCCACCCACGACGCCCGCCGACCCCGTCTTTGCCGCGCGCATGGCCGCCTTGCGACGCAACTTTCCGTTCTCGCTGCTCGGCGTGATGCTCACGGCGGGGCTGGTGGTGGTGGCACTGTGGGGCGCGGTTGCGCACGAGCAGTTGCTGGCCTGGGTCGGCGCCAACGCGGTGCTGACGGCGGCGCGCGCGTGGCAGGTGACGCGCTACCGGCATGCCGAGCACGACCCGGGCGCGCTGCAGCGCTGGCGGCGCGGCGCGATGGTCGGCGCGGTGCTCGGCGGGTTGTTGTGGGGGCTGCCGCTGGCGGGGTGGATGCTGCAGGTGTCGCTGCCGCAGCAGATGTTCATCGTGGTGGCGATGCTCACCATGGGCACGGGCGCGATCTACGCCTACTGCATCGACCTGGGCCTGCTCTACGGCTTTCAGGTGACGTACTTCGCGCCCGCGATCCTCGCGATGGCCACGCTCGACGACGTGCTGCTGCGCGTGATGTCGGCGGCCGGCGTGCTCTATCTGTTCGTCACGCTGGCCTTCGCGCAGCGCATGTACCGCACGCAGGTCGATTCGCTCGAGCTGCGTTTCGAAAACCTCTACCTGCTGCGCCAGCTGCGCCTGGAGAAGGACGCGGCCGAGCGCAGCGACCTCGCCAAGTCGCGCTTCCTTGCCGCGGCCAGCCACGACCTGCGCCAGCCGGTGCATGCGCTGAGCCTGTTCGTGGGCGTGCTGCGCGGGCAGGCGCTGCCGGCGGCGAGCCGGCACGTGGTCGACAGCATCGGCCGCGCCGCCGCGGCGATGGGGCTGCTGTTCGAAGGCCTGCTCAACATCTCGCGGCTCGACGCGGGCGTGGTGCGCGTGAAGGCGCGGCCGTTTGCGCTGGCGCGCCTGCTCGACCAGATCCAGCTGGAGTTCGCGCCGCAGGCGGCGGGCAAGACGCTGTCGCTGCGCTTGCGCGCGGGCGATGCCGTGGTGCACTCCGACCCCGCGCTGCTCGACCGCGTGCTGCGCAACCTGGTGGAGAACGCGATCCGCTACACGGCGCGCGGCGGCGTGCTCATCGGCTGCCGCCGCGCGGGCGCCGACGCGCTGCGCATCGAGGTGTGGGACACCGGCCCCGGCATTCCGCCCACCGAGCAGGAACAGGTGTTCTGGGAGTTCCACCAGCTCGGCAACCCCGAGCGCGACCGCACCAAGGGGCTGGGCCTGGGCCTGGCCATCGTGCGGCGCACGGCCGCGCTGCTGGGCCATCCGCTGGCGTTGCGCTCGCGCGTCGGCCGGGGCACGGTGTTCTCGGTGACGGTGCCGTTGGCGCGCCAGGCACTGCCCGCGCCCGAGGCGCCGCCCGCGCCGCTGCCGGCCGACACCGGCCGCCTCGTGCTCGTGGCCGAGGACGACGGCGAAAGCCGCCTCGGCCTGCAGCTGCTGCTCGAAAGCTGGGGCCTGCGGGTGATTGCGGCCGAAGGCGGCGACGAGCTGCTGGCGCTGGCCGCGCGCCAGCCCGGCAAGCCGGCGCTGATCGTCAGCGACTACCGCCTGCGCGCGGGCGAGACCGGCATCGACGTGGTCGATCGCCTGCACGAGGAATACAACGACGACGCGATTCCCGCGCTGATCGTGAGCGGCGACACCGACCCACGGCGCCTGAGCGACGTGGCGGCGCGCGGCTGGCAGATGCTGCACAAGCCCGTGGACCCGGCGCAGCTGCAGGCGACGGTGTCGCAGCTGATCGCGCCCTAGAAGCCGCGCGCGGCCAGGCGATTCCCCTGCATCGGCTGCTGCTGCGTGGAGCAGTGCACGGCGCCGCCGCCCAGCGAGATCGCGTCGATGGGCAGCAGTTCGACGCGGCGGCCTGGGAACGCACGTGCAAACACCTCGCGCGCCTGCGCATCGCGCGGCACACCGAAGGCGGTCGAGATCACCGCGCCGTTGACGAGGATGTAGTTCGAATAGAGGTCGCAAAAACGCGCGCTGCCGTAGCTGTGCACGTCGCGCGGCACGGGCAGGTCCAGGATCTCGAAGCGACGGCCGCACGCATCGGTCGCCAGTTCGAGCGCGCGGCGGTTCTCCTGCATCGCGCGAAAGTAGTCGCCCTGGTCGGGGTCGGCCGCATTGAAAAGAATGCGGGCCGGCGCAATGAACGACGCAATGCCGTCGATGTGGCCGTCGGTCTCCACCTCGGCCGCATGGCCCGGCAGCCAGACGATCTTCTGCACGCCCAGCATGCGCCGCAGCTCGGCCTCGATCTGCGGCTTGCGCAGGCCCGGGTTGCGGTTCGGGTGCAGCAGGCAGCTCTCGGTGGTGAGCAGCGTGCCCTGCCCGTCGACGTAGAAGGCGCCGCCTTCGAGCACCATGTCCGAACGCACCAGCGGCACGCCGGCCAGCGCGGCGATGTCCGCGGCGGCGCGCTGGCAGCCGTCATGCGGGTGGTACTTCTCGCCCCATGCGTTGAAGCGGAAGCCCACCGCGGTCTGGCTCGCCTGGTGCTGGTCGACGAGGAAGATCGGGCCGCAGTCGCGCAGCCAGTTGTCTTCGGCCGCGATGGGCACCACGCGCACCTGCGGGCCGCAGACCGCGCGGGCCGCGTCGGCCAGCGGTGCGTGCGCGGCCACGATGCAGCGCTGGTAGCGCGCGATGGTGCGCGCCAGCAGGCCGAACGCGCGGCAGACCGCGTCGTAGTGCGCGCCCCACAGGGCTTCGCGGTGCTCGAGCACCGGCCAGCCCAGCCAGGTGGCGGCCATCGGCTCCCATTCGGCGGGCATGCGCAGGCCAGCGCGGCGAGCGTCGAAATCGTTGGAAATCAAAGGGTCCTTCAGAAGAAATTGCAGAGGCGCCCACTCTGACTTGAATTCCTTCGATGAAAAAGCGACATTTCTTGGCTGAATTCATCGACCCCATTCATATGTCCAACACCCGGCTGCCCTCTTTCAAGTTCCTCATCGGCTTCGAGGCGGCGGCGCGCCTGGGCAACTACTCGCGCGCGGCGGAAGAGCTGTTCGTCTCGCAGTCCGCCGTCAGCCACCAGATCTCTCAGCTGGAGCAGCAGGTCGGCCAGCCGCTGTTCCGGCGCAAGGGGCGCGGCGTGGAGCTGACGGTGGCGGGCAGCCTGCTGCTGGACAGCGTGGGCAAGTCGCTCGAGCACATCCGCAACGGGCTGGCCCGCATCGAGACCTACATGGACGACCGGCTCGTCACGCTGGTGTGTCCCGCGCCCGTGGCCAGCGGCTGGCTGCAGCCGCGGGTCGACCGGCTGCTGCAGGCGCACCCCGACCTGTGCCCGATCATCTCGGTCGACGAGAGCGCGCGCTTCATCGATGAACTCGACGTGGACATCGCCATCACCCGCGCGCCGCTGCGGCAAGAGGGCGTCTTCGAAGTGCCGCTGCTCACCGACGAACTCGTGGCCGTCGGCCCGCCCGCTCAGAAAGACGACGCCAACCTCGGCCTGCTGTGCCTCGAAGAAGACCTGACGAGCGACCGCATCGGCCCCTTCATCCGCGCGCATTTCGGCGGCCTGCGCAAGGCCGCGATCTACGACGACCCGCGCCTGGTGCTCGACGCGGCCTTGCGCGGCCGGGGCATCGCACTGGTGTCGCGCCTGCTGGCCGACGACGCCTTGCGCACGGGGCAATTGCGGCAGTTGCCGGACACCCCGAGCCTGCCGCTGGGCACCCTCTGGATCGCGTGCGCCGAAGGCCCCTCACGCCTGCCGCTGGTGCGGGAGGTGTTCGACAGCCTGCGGCTGTTTGCGCAGCAGGACGCTGACGATATGAGCCAGATCGATCAATCCCTTTAAAAGACATCAATTGTGTAGATAGATAGGCGTCGACAGAATCCGGGGCTTCCTCGAACTTAGTAATAACCCTGATTCCAATGACAACGCGACGCACTCTCCTGGGCCTGGGCGGCCTCGGCCTTTTCGGTGGACTCGTGACCGCTTGCGGCGGTGGCGGTGGTGGGAGCGGCAGCGGCATGCTGCCGCCCTTCCCCGTGCCCATGCCGACCCCTTCGCCTGCACCGGCCCCGGCCCCCGCGTCCGGCTGGCGCATGCCCGACGAAGGCGACGCCCACCGCGCCGTGTGGATGGCCTTCGCCGCGCGCGAATCCATCTGGACGGCCGAGATGCGCCAGCCGGTGTTTCAGGCGCTGGCGCGCATCGCCAATGCCATCAGCGTCTACGAACCGGTCAAGATGCTGGTGAACCCCGCGGATGTTTCCACGGCCCGCCAACTGTGCGGCTCCAACGTGCACCTGATCGAACACGCCATCGACGACCTCTGGATGCGCGACACCGGCTGCGTCTTCGTGCGCAACGCGCGTGGCGAGCGCGCCGCCGTGAGCTTCAACTTCAACGGCTGGGGCAACCAGCAGGCCCATGCACGCGACGCCACGGTGGCCGCGCGCATGGCCGAACTCACGGGCGTGCCGCTGCTGCGCAGCAGCCTCGTGATGGAAGGCGGCGGCATCGAGGTCGATGGCCAGGGCACGGCGATCATCACGGAGAGCTGCGTGCTCAACAAGAACCGCAATCCGGGCGTCAGCAAGGCCGACGCGGAGGCCGAACTCAAGCGCATGCTGGGGCTGGACAAGATCATCTGGCTGCCGGGCATCGCGGGCCGCGACATCACCGACGGCCACACCGACTTCTATGCGCGCTTTCTCAAGCCCGGCGTGGTCGTGGCGGCGCTGGACACCGACCCGAAATCGTACGACCACGCCGTGACACACCGCCACCTGGAGCTGCTGACCGGCGCCACCGACGCGCGCGGGCGCCCCTTGCAGATCGTCACGCTGAAAACGCCGAGCCAGGTGCGCCCCACCTTTGCGCGCAAGGAGTTCGCGGCCGGCTACGTCAACTTCTTCCTCACCGACAAGGCGGTGTTCATGCCCGAGTTCGGCGACGCCGTGGCCGACAGCGCGGCCCGCGCCGCACTGGCCGCGCACCTGCCCAGCCACCAGATCGTGCAGCTGGACATCGACGCCATCGCCGCGGGCGGCGGCGGCATCCACTGCACGACGCAACAGGAACCGGCGTGATGCCGCGCCCCCGCCCCTGATTCCGGAGACCGACATGCACCTTCCCCTGACCCGCCGCCGCCTGCTGCACGGCATGGGCCTGGCGCCCCTGGCCTCGTTGGGCCTCGTCGCCACGGCCACCGCCGCGGCGCCCGACACCTGGCACATGCCCGACGAGGGCGACGCGCACCGCGCCACCTGGATGTCCTTCGGCCCCAGCGAACGCGTCTGGGGGCGGCGCCTGCTGAAGCCGGCGCGCGAGCACCTGGCGCAGATCGCCCGCACCATCGCCGCCTTCGAGCCCGTGCACCTGCTGGTGCGCGAGCAGGAGCACGACCTGGCCGCGCGCCTGTGCGGCAACCGCGTGACGCTCGAGGTGCAGCCGGTGGACGACCTCTGGATGCGCGACACCGGCCCCGTGTTCGTGCGCAACGGCGCGGGCGAATGGGCCGGCATCGATTTCAACTTCAACGGCTGGGGCAACAAGCAGTCGCATGCGCGCGATGCCGAAGTGGCCGAGTACGTGACCGACGCCGCCGAGGTGCAGCGCCTGCGCACGCGGCTCGTGCTCGAAGGCGGCGGCATCGAGGTCGACGGCGCGGGCACGGCGATCATCACCGAGAGCTGCGTGCTCAATGCCAACCGCAACCCCGGCCTGCGCAAGGAGGCCTGCGAAGCCGAGCTCAAGCGCCTGCTGGGCCTGCGCAAGATCATCTGGCTGCCCGGCATCGCGGGCCGCGACATCACCGACGGCCACACCGATTTCTATGCGCGCTTTGCCGCACCGGGGGTGGTGGTCGCGGGCCTGGACGACGACCCCGACTCCTACGACCACGCCGTGACCCGGCGCCACCTGGAGATCCTGCGCCAGGCCACCGATGCACGCGGCCAGCGCCTGCGCGTGGAGGTGCTGCGCGGCCCGGAGACGGTGCGCAGCACCTACGAGTCGGACGAGTTCGCGGCGGGCTACATCAACTTCTATGTCTGCAACGGCGCCGTCATTGCGCCGCAGTTCGGCGATGCGCGCGCCGACGGCAACGCCCGCGCGCTGCTGCGCGAGCTGTTCCCCAAGCGTGAGGTGGTGCAGCTCGACATCGATGGCATTGCCGCCGGTGGCGGCGGCATCCACTGCACGACGCAGCAGCAGCCGCGCTGATGCGTTGCGGCGCTAGCGCGGGCGCCCGAGCATCCCCGCGCGCCGCGCCGCGATCACGGCCTGCGTGCGGCTGGTCACGCCGAGCGCGCCGAAGATCGCCGAGATGTGCGCCTTGATCGTCTTCTCGCTGGTGGCCAGGCGCAGCGCGATCTCGGCGTTGCGCAGCCCTTCGCACAACAGCTGCAGCACCTCGGCCTGCCGCGCCGTGAGCGTGCTCAGCACATCGGTGGGGGTCGACAGCACGGGCAGCGCGGCGCCGCCCGCCGGCGAGGCCTGCACCACGTTCTGCTCGCCCGCCATGACGCGGCGCAGCGCGTCCATGAGCTGCTGGCTGTCGGCCGACTTGTGCACGAAGCCCTGCGCGCCGGCATCAAGTGCGGTGTCGATGTCCTGCGGGTCTTCGGAGGCCGACAGCACCAGGATGCGCAAGCCGCCGCGCCGCCGGTGCAGCTCGGCCAGCAACGCCGCGCCGCCGAGGTCGGGCAGGTAGTAGTCGGTCATCACCGCGTCGAGCCGGGGCAAGGTGGCGAGCGCCTCGAGCGCTTCGGCGCCGTTGCGGGCCGTGGCGACGGTCATCGTCGGCTCGGCTTCGCGCAGCGCGAGGAACAGGCCTTCGCGAAACATCGCGTGGTCGTCGATCAACAGGATGGTGGCGGGCATCCTTCGATTCTGGCGGCAACCGGCGTCGAACCCCACGGTTCCCCGTGGGTGCCGGAGGAAACCCGCCGGGTATCGCCCTCAGCGGTCCGCGGGCGGACGGCGCGCCACTGCCATGCGCGAGGCCGGCCGGGGCGACGCGCGCGATGCCACGCGACGGTGGCGCAGCACGCGCGCCCCTCGGCGCCCTTGCAGTGCCGACGGCGGTGCCTGCCGGTGGGCCTCGAAGCGCGCTTCCTTCTGCTTCAGGTAGTGCATGAGCACGTGCGACACCATGTTCAGCCCGATGGTGCCGAACGCCGCCGGAAAGATGTACAGCGCGATCGACAGCTCCGACGAAAAGACGAGGTCGTCCGCCAGCGAAGGCGTGGCCTGCGCCAGCCGCGCCAGCGCGCGCAGCAGGAAGATGTCCGCGCCCGCCAGCGCGATCAGCAGCAGGCCGAAGGCCAGCACGGTGGTCTTGGAGAACTCGCGCCGCACGAACAGCGTGACGAAGATCGCGGCAGGCAGCACCAGCGAGCACAGCACCAGCCCCCAGAAGCGGACCTCGGTGAATATCGTCGCGTCTGAAAGCAGGTGCATGGGCAGAGCGTTGAAGGGCGGGCGCAGGGTCGGGCGCTCCGAAGGCGCATTGGGCCACGGGCTGCGCGTTGCAATTTGTCCGCTGGGTGAAGCATCGGTAAAGCCCCCGAGGTGCGTCCACGGCAGGGGAAACCCGTGGGGTCCGACCCCGGGGTCGCTGGCCACAATGCCGGTGCGCGCATCGGCGCACGGGCATCCTCACATCCAACGACAAGAAGGACCAGAAGCCATGGCGGAATTCGACTACGTGATCGTGGGCGGCGGCTCGGGCGGCGCCACGCTGGCCTCGCGCCTGAGCGAGGACCCGTCGGTGACGGTCTGCCTCATCGAGGCCGGCGGCGACGGACGCGGCATCCTCGTGCGGGCGCCGGCCGCCGTGGTCGCGATGCTGCCGGGCCGTCCGCGCATCAACAACTACGCCTACCAGACCGTGCCGCAGCCCGGCCTGAACGGGCGGCGCGGCTACCAGCCGCGCGGGCGCTGCCTGGGCGGCTCCAGCGCGATCAACGCCATGCTCTACGTGCGCGGCCACCGCGAGGACTACGACGACTGGGCGCGCGCAGGCTGCGCCGGCTGGAGTTTCGACGAGGTGCTGCCGCACTTCCTGCGCGCCGAGGGCAACCAGCGCGGCGCCAGCGCGCTGCACGGCGCCGACGGCCCGCTGCAGGTGTCGGAGCAGCAAAGCCCGCGCGCCATCAGCGAGGCCTTCGTGCGCGCGGCCGCCGAGTGCGGCATTGCGCGCAACGACGACTTCAACGGCCCCGAGCAGGAAGGCGCGGGGCTCTACCAGGTCACGCAGTTCCACGGCGGCGCGAAGAACGGCGAGCGCTGCTCGGCCGCCGCGGCCTACCTGCACCCGGTGATGGACCAGCGCCCCAACCTCTCGGTGCTGACCGGCACGCAGGCCCTGCGCGTGGTGCTCGAAGACCGGCGCGCGGTGGGCGTCGAGGTGCGGCGCGGCAGCAACGTCGAAACCATTCGCGCGCGCCGCGAGGTGGCGCTGTGCGGCGGCGCCTTCAACTCGCCGCAGCTGCTGATGCTCTCGGGCATCGGCGACCCCGACGAGCTCGCGCGCCACGGCATCGAAGTGCGGCATGCGCTGCGCGGCGTGGGGCAGAACCTGCAGGACCACTGCGACTTCATCGTCGCCTACAAGTCCAAGCAGACCGACATGTTCGGCATCGGCCCGGTCGGCGGGCTGCACCTGCTCAAGGCCATCGCCCAGTGGCGCCGTGACGGCACGGGCCTGGTCGCCACGCCCTTCGCGGAAGGCGGCGCCTTCATCAAGTCGTCGCCCGAGCTGCGCCGGCCCGACCTGCAGCTGCACTTCGTGATCGCGATCACCGACGACCATGCGCGCAAGCTGCATGCGGGCTTCGGCTTCTCGTGCCATGTGTGCGTGCTGCGCCCCAAGGGCCGGGGCGACGTGCGGCTGAACGACGCCAGCCCCGACTCGGCGCCGCGCATCGACCCACGCTTCCTGGCCGACCCGGAAGACATGGCGCTGCTGCTGCAGGGCGTGAAGAAGACGCGCGAGATCATGCGCGCGCCCGCGCTCGAGAAATACCGCCACCGCGAGGTCTACACCGCCGACGCCCACACCGACGCGCAGCTCGAGCAGCACATCCGCGCGCGCGCCGACACCATCTACCACCCGGTGGGCACCTGCAAGATGGGCATCGATGCGATGGCGGTGGTCGACCCGCAGCTGCGCGTGCATGGCATCGCGGGCCTGCGCGTGGTCGATGCCTCGGTGATGCCGACGCTGATCGGCGGCAACACCAACGCGCCGACGATCATGATCGCGGAGCGCGCGGCCGGCTGGATGCGCGGGCCTGCCTCCTTCGCGGCATCCGCTACGGCAGTGCCGTCGATGAGCCTCGCACCATGAGCTCGCCCGGCAGCAGCAGCTGACGCGGCGCCGCGTCGAGCCCGCGCAGGCGCTCGATGAGGCAGGTGGCCGCCGCCCGGCCGATCTCGTCGGTGGGCTGCGCCACGGTGCTCAGGCCCGGCCCGATGAGCGAGGCCCATTCGGGATCGTCGAAGCCCACGAAGCCCAGGTCGGCGCCGAAGCGCCAGTCGAGCCGCGCCATGGCCTGGGCCACGCGAAGCGTGACCACGGCATTGCCCGCGACCACCGCGGCGCGGCGGCCACGCTTGGCGCGCTGGCGCAGCGCGCGCAAGGCCTCGTCGAGCGCGTCGTTCTCGCCCTCGACCGATTCGAAGACCTCGCCCGCCACGCGTGGCTCGTGCGCGGCCACGCAGGCGCCGAAAGCGGCCGTGCGCTCGCGCCGCGAACTCACGCCCTTCTGCGGCTCGGTGACGTACAGCAATTCGCGGTAGCCGCCCTCGACCAGGTGGCCGCAGGTGTCGCGCATGGCGGCATGGTTGTCGAGGGAGACGAAGTCGGTGTGCATGCCCGTGTGCCGGCGATCGACCAGCACCGCCGGCTTGCCGTGCAGCGTGACCGCATCGACCACGTTGCTGCCGCGCCCCAGCGTGTTGAGGATGAAGCCGTCGACCTGGTAGCCCGCGAGCGCATTGATGGCCTCGCGCTCGCGTTCGCTTTCGTTGCCGAGGTTGAACAGCATCACGAGGTAGCCCGCGTCCTGGCAGGCCTTCTCGGCGCCGCGCAGCACGGCCACCGAGTACGGGTTGGTGATGTCGGCCACGATCAGGCCAATGAGCCGCGAACGGCCGTGGCTCAGCGCCTGCGCCATCGGGCTCGGCGAGTACGCGAGCTTGGCGATGGCGGCCTCGACGCGCGCGGCGATGTCCGGGCTCAGCAGGCGCTCGCGGTGGTTCAGGAAACGCGAGACGGTGGCCTTGGAGACGCCCGCGGCTTCGGCGACGTCGGCGATGGTGGCGCGGCCTGTGGGCTTCATGTCAGGCGGCAGCCGTGTCGTAGGGTGCCGTGGGCTTCTGGCCGGCCAGCACCTGCAGCAGGTTGGTCGTGGCCAGCTCGGCCATCGCGTGGCGCGTCTCGTGCGTGGCCGAGCCGATGTGCGGCAGCGGCGTCACGCGCGGGTGCGTGCGCAGCGGCGAGTCGGCCGGCAGCGGCTCCTTCGCGAACACGTCGAGGCCGGCGGCGCGCAAGGTGCCGTGGTCGAGCGCGTCGAGCAGCGCGGCTTCGTTCACGGTGGCGCCACGGCCGCCGTTGATGAACGACGCGCCCGGCTTCATGCGCGCGAAGAAGGCGGCGTCGATCATGCCGCGCGTGGCGTCGGTCAGCGGCAGCATCGCGAGCACGATGTCGGCGCGCGCGAGCAAATCATCGAGCGGCGTGTGCGTGGCGCGGCCTTGCAGCTCGGGCGCCTGCGCGGCCAGGTCGACTGGGCGGCGCGCGTGGTAGAGCACCGGCATGCCGAAGCCCAGCGCGGCGCGCCTTGCCACGGCCTGCCCGATGCGCCCGAACCCGAGGATGCCCAGCGTCTTGCCATGCACGTCGGTGCCGAAGAATTCCTCGCCGATGTTCTTCGTCCAGCGGCCTTCGCGCACCATCGTCGACAGCTCGACCACGCGCCGCTGCGTGGCCATGAGGATCGCGAACACCGTGTCGGCCACCGTCTCGGTGAGCACGTCGGGCGTGTGGCACAGCACGATGTGGCGCTTGTGCAGCTCGGCCAGCGGGTAGTTGTCGACGCCGACCGACACGCTCGAAATCACTTCGAGCTGCGGCGCCGCATCGAGCAGCGCGGCGTCGACGTTGTAGCTCGAACCGATCAGCCCGTGCGCGGTGGCAAGCGCAGCGGCAAAGGCCTCGGGCGCCTTGCGCGGATCGGCCACGGTGACGTGGTGCACCGCCTGCAGCCGCGCCAGCTGGTCGTCGGGCAGGGCCCGGAACACCAGCACATTCTTCTTGGTCATCACAGTCCCGCTTCTTCGAGTTGCGCCCGCGTCGGCAGGCCTTCGGTGTCGCCGAGCACCTGCACGGCGCGCGCGCCGATCCAGGCGCCGCGGCGCACCGCGTCGGGCACGCTGCGGCCTTCGAGCAGTGCGCTCACCACGCCGGCCGCAAAGCCGTCGCCCGCACCCACGGTGTCGATCACTTCCTTCACCGGGAAGCCGTCGACATGGCCGGTGCCGGCCACGTCGCTGTCGTAGTAGGCGCCGGCCGCGCCGAGCTTGACGACGACCAGCTTCGCGCCGCGCTCGCGGTAGAACTTCGCGACGTCTTCGGGCTTGTCGTGGCCTGTGAGCAGCAGGCCCTCTTCGATGCCGGGCAGCACCCAGTCGGCGCGCGAGGCGAGCTCGTTCACCCAGTGGCGCATCGTTTCGGTGGACGACCACAGCGTGGGCCGCAGGTTGGTGTCGAACGAGATGGTGCGGCCGGCCGCGCGCATCACGTCCATCGACTTGAGCGCGGCCTGCAGGCTGGTCTCGGAAATGGCCGCGAACACGCCGGTGGCGTGCAGGTGGCGCGCCGAGCGCAGCCAGGCTTCGTCGACGTCGGCCGGGCCCATGTGGCTGGCGGCCGAACCCTTGCGGTGGTATTCGATCGGCGGGTCGCTGCCGTCGGTGACGCGGCCCTTGAACTGGAAGCCGGTGCGCTGCGTCGCGTCGGTGATCACGTGCGAGCAGTCGATGCCTTCGGCGCGCATCGCGGCCAGCAGCGCGCGGCCCATGGAGTCGGTGCCCAGGCGGCTGGCCCAGCCGACCTTCAGGCCCAGGCGCGACAGGCCGATGGCCACGTTGGTTTCGGCACCGGCGGTGCGCTTGTGGAACGCCTGGGCGTCTTCCAGCGGGCCGGGCCGGTCGGCCACGAGCAGCAGCATGGCTTCGCCGAACAGCGCGACGTCGAAGGCGGTGGGTTGCGTCATGTGTGTGTTCCTACGCCCGTGCGGCGCGGATGAAGTCGATCTGCGTGCGGGTGACGGCCAGCAGGTCGTCGCCCACCAGAGGGTATTCGATGGCGTGGGGCACGTCGGCCGGCAGTGCGCGCAGCACCGCACGCCACGGCGCGACCGAGTCGCCCAGCGGCACCGCCACCCACTTGTGCGGCAGGCGCTGCGCGCCCTTGCAATGCACGTAGCGCACGCGATGGCCGAGCGCCTGCGCGGCCTGCAGCGGGCACTCGCCCAGCCAGTGCCAGTTGCCCATGTCGAAGGTCATTCCGAGCGGCACGCCGGCGCGGTCGGCCACGTCGAAGAAGGTCTGCAGCGCGGCCAGCGTGCCGGCGCGCACCGTCTGGTCGTTCTCGATGAGCAGCTCGACGCGGGTCTCGGCCAGCGCGACCTTCAGGCCCCACAGCGAGCCGTGCGACGACGGCTGGAAATCGCCGATGGACATCTTAAGCCGCCTGGCGCCCACGCGCGTGGCGGCGGCGATGGCGCGTTGCAGCGCAGCGCTGTCGAGCCAGCCGCCTTCGGCCCACAGGCCCTCGGGGCTGGAGTAGACCGATGCGAGGCCATGCAACGCAGGCAGCTCGGTGTCGGCGTCGCGCAGCATCTCGCCGCGCACTTCCACCGAATCGGCACCGGCCGCGCGCGAGAGTTGCGAGCACCAGAGCTGGCCGTGCCGCCCCACCTCGGCCGCACCGAAGGACGACAGAGAAATCAGGACTTCGAAGGCCATCAGTGGGCTTGGTGCGAGCTGAGAATTTGCCCGAGGAACTGGCGCGTGCGCTCGTCCTTGGGGTTGCCGAAGAACTCCTGCGGCGGCGCCTGCTCGACGATCTTGCCGTCGGCCATGAAGATCACGCGGTCGGCCACGCTGCGGGCAAAGCCCATTTCGTGCGTGACGCACAGCATGGTCATGCCGTCTTCGGCCAGGCCGATCATGGTGTCGAGCACTTCCTTGACCATCTCGGGGTCGAGCGCCGAGGTGGGCTCGTCGAACAGCATGATCTTGGGCGACATGCACAGCGCGCGCGCAATGGCCACGCGCTGCTGCTGGCCGCCCGAGAGCTGGCTCGGGTACTTCTTCGCCTGCTCGGGAATGCGCACGCGCGTGAGGTACTTCATGGCCACCTCTTCCGCCTGCGCCTTGGTCATGCCACGCGAGCGCATCGGCGCCAGCGTGCAGTTCTCGAGGATGGTGAGGTGCGGGAACAGGTTGAACTGCTGGAACACCATGCCGACTTCGGCACGCACCGCGTCCACGTTCTTGCCGCCGGCCGTGAGGTCGATGCCGTCGACCACGATGCGGCCTTTTTGCACCGTCTCGAGCCGGTTGATGCAGCGGATGAGCGTGGACTTGCCCGAGCCCGAGGGCCCGCAGATCACGATGCGCTCGCCCTGGCGCACCGACAGGTCGATGCCGGTCAACACCTGGAATTCACCGTACCACTTGTTGACCGCTTCCATGCGGATGATCGATTCCGTCGTCATGCCAGGATTCCCTTCAAGCGCTTTCGCTTATTGCATCTTCGGCAGGTCGGCCTGCAGCCACTTCTGGTACAGCTTGTTCAGCTCGCCGTTGGCGGTGTTCTTCTGCACGAATTCGTTCACGGCCTTGGTCAGCTCTTCCTGGCCCGGACGCATCGCGATGCCCATCGACTGCTGCACCAGCGTGAACTTGTTTTCGAAGGTGTTGGCCGGCACGCGCTTGGCGATCTGCGCCGCCACGGTGACCGAGCAGCCGATGGCATCGACCTGGCCCGAGATCAGCGCCTGCATGGCCGAGGCGTCGTCGTCGAAGCGGCGGATCTCGGTGCCTTCGGGTGCAGCCTTGGTCACGGCCACGTCTTGCGTCGACGCGCGGGCCACGCCCACACGCAGGCCCTTCAGGTCGCCTGCCGCCTTGATGGAGGTCTTGGTCGCGCCGTACAGCACGATGGTCGCGGCCGCGTAGGGCTGCGAGAACTGCACCTGCTTGGCGCGCTCGGGCGTCACGGCCAGCGAAGCCACCAGCAGGTCGACCTTGTTGGTCAACAGGAACGGAATGCGGTTCGGGCCGGTGACCGGCACGATGTTGGCCTTGACGCCCCAGTCTTTCGCCAGCAGCTTGGCCACGTCGGCGTCGTAGCCGTCGGGCTGGTTCCTGGCGTCGGTGGTGCCGTAGGGCGGGAAGTCGACCAGCATGCCGATGGTGATCTCGCCCTTCTTCTTGATGTCGGCCATGCTCTGTGCCGAAGCGAAGGGAGCGAACACGGTCAGCGCGGCGCCGAGGCCCAGGGCTGCGATGGCAGCGCGGCGGGTGGTGGTAACGGTCATTGGATGTGTCTCCTGAATAAAGAAAGGAAGCGACGAGAAAGGAAAAGCGAAAAGGGTCAACGTGCGAGCGCCTGGGCGCGCTTGCGCTCCATGCGCGCCGCCAGCAGCGACAGCGGCCAGCAGATCACGAAGTAGATGGCGGCCACCACCGAGAACACGATGAGCGGCTGGAAGGTGGCGTTGTTGACGATCTGCCCGGCGCGCGTGACCTCGACGAAACCGATGATGGCCGCGAGCGACGTGCCCTTGATGATCTGCACCAGGTAGCCCACCGTGGGCGCCAGCGCGATCTTGAAGGCCTGCGGCAGCACCACGTCGCGCATGCGTGCCACGTAGTGCAGGTTCAGCGCCTGCGCCGCCTCCCACTGGCCGCGCGGAATGGCCTGGATGCAGCCGCGCCAGATTTCGCCCAAGAAGGCCGCGCTGTTCAGCACCAGCGCCACGCCCGCGGCGACCCACGGGTTGATGTCCAGCCCCAGCACCGGCGCGCCGAAGAACACCAGGAACAGCTGCAGCAGCAGCGGCGTGCCCTGGAAGATCTGGATGAAGGTGGTCGACACGGCGCGCGCCCACGTCGATTCCGACGTGCGCATCAGCGCGATGAGCAGCCCCAGGATGGCGCCGCCCACGAAGGCGATGGCCGACAGCGCCAGCGTCCACTGGGCCGCTTCGAGGATGAAAAGGAATTCGGGAAAACCGAAGGTGCGCATGGTGTGTGCTCCGTCCGTCGTGGTCAGTCAGTTACCGGCGGTCCGGGTAGTTGAGCGTGCGCTTGTAGATCAGCTTGAACATGGCCGAGAAGGCCAGTGCCAGCGCGAGGTAGATGGCGGCCACGACGATGTAGATCTCGAAGCTGCGGAAGGTCTGCGACTGCAGGTTGGCGGCCACCGAGGTCAGGTCGTCGGCCGAGATGACCGACACCACCGCCGAGCTCAGCATCAGCAAAATGAATTGGCTCGTGAGCGCCGGGTAGATCGCCTTCAGCGCGGGCTTGATGATCACGAAGCGGAAGATTTCCCAGGGCTTGAGGTTGAGCGCACGGCCCGCCTCGATCTGGCCCTTGGGAATCGACTCGATGCCCGCGCGGATGATCTCCGTGGCGTAGGCGCCCAGGTTCACCACCATCGCCACCAGCGCGGCCGTCTGCGGCGACCAGCGCAGGCCGATGGCCGGCAGTGCGAAGAAGAAGAAAAACAGCTGCACGAGGAACGGCGTGTTGCGGATCACCTCGATGTAGGCATTGACGATGAAGCGCAGCCAGCCCGGCCCCGAGGTCTTGCCCCAGGCACAGAAGATGGCCACCACCAGCCCCAGCAAGGTGGCGGTGAGCGAGAGCTGCACCGTGATCCACGTGCCCTTGAGCAGCAGCGGCCAGGCGGCAAAGACGGCGTCGAATTGGAACTGGTAGTTCATGGCGGAGCGTGCACGGCCAGGCCGTGCACAGACCCTGAAAGGAATGCTTGCAGCTTAAATGAAACCGGTTTCAGACATAGCTAGGGATTCCCCTAGGTGGGCGTTTTGCCCTACCCGCCTGCCTACACTGGCGCGATGCCGAACCCCCACGCGGACCCCACCTCTTCCCCGGCAGGCACCCCGGCCACCGGCCCCGTCGTGCAGCATTTCCGGCAGGCGCTGCTCTGGCCCTTGCGCCTGGTGCCGGCGCCCGGCGCGGCGCCCACGCACCACGGCCCCTGGCATGTGCTGCGCGACCTGGGCGAGGCCTCGCCCTGGCGCGAGGAGGTCGACGAATACACCGGCGAGAGCGGCCGCTTCCACGAGCGCCACTACAACGAGTTCGTGAGCTTCCTGCCCTACGTGCAGCGCTTCCTGTACGGCGAAGGCCGATCGCGCGGCAGCACCGACGCCGCAGGCAGCGACGGCGATTCGCCGATGCGCGTGTTCCGCCGCCGCGACATCGCGGCCGTGCGGCTGGTGGCGCACCCCGGCGAGGCGCCCATCACCCTCGACGTGATTCACTGCGACCTGTACTTCTTCTTCGACATCGACGTGGTGCTGCTCAACCTCGAGGTCGGCACCGACCACCTGAGCCTGGCGCAGGCGCAGGACATCCTCTACCGCTTCGGCCGCGCCTACCCTTCGGGCTGGGAGCCCGACGGCGCCGCCCTGCACTGCATGGCCAGCGTCGAATGGCTGGACGCCGACGGCCGCGTGCTCGCCGCCTCCGACGCGCAGCAGCGCGACGCCTTCCTGTCGCACGTGGCCCAGCACCGCGCACCGCGCATCGCCGCGCACTGGGCCTACCTGATGCAGCCGCTGGTGAGCGACCATTCGGACGACCCCGGCGTGCTGCGCTACCGCCAGATCGAGTACTACCGCATGCCGGTGATGGCCTACCTGTCGCTGGACGACCCGCGCCGCCTCACGCGCGACGACTTCGTGCGGCTCGCGCTCGTCACCGGCGCGGGCGGCGCCGACGCCCACCTGCCCTATGCCGAGCACCACCTGGCCGACTTCGAGCACAAGTACTGCTACGACCGCTTCTGGGTGAACACGGGCGCGGCGCCCAACACGCGTTACCTGTGCAACGGCCACGCCCTCGTCGTGGTGGGCGACGCGCGCTCCGAGTTCTTCTGCTGCCGCGACCGCGGCGTGCTCGCGCAGTTCAGGCACCAGCACTTCCTGCTGTTCCTCATCGCGCATTTCCAGAAGGCGTCGCTGCTGATGTTCTCGGACCAGCTGGTCGAGGCACTGAAGAAGCTCGACATCCGCAGCACGCCGAGCGTGAAGCAGTTCAAGCGCGCCATCCGCGCGAGCTTCGAGCGCTTTCTTCGCTTCACGCACCGCTACTGGTTCCACGAGATTTCAGAGCAGGCGCAGGTGCGCGCCCTCTCGCACATGTGCGCCGCGCACCTCGGGCTCGACCCGCTGTACGACGAGGTCAAGTCGCGCATCGCCGACATGAACACCTACCTCGATGCCGACAGCCTGCGCCGGCAGGCCAGCACCGTGGTGCGGCTCACGGTGGTCACGCTGTTCGGTCTCATCGGCACCGTCACCACCGGCTTCCTCGGCATGAACCTGCTGGCCGAAGCCGACGCGCCGCTGTGGCGCAAGGCGATCTGGTTCGGCGTGGTGTTCGTGTTCACCACCTGGCTCACGATCTACACGATGGTGAAGTCGCAGCGGCTGTCGGACTTCATCGATGCGCTGTCGAACGACCGGCTGAGTTTCAGGGGCAAGCTGGCGGCATTGGCGCGGGTGTGGCGGGCTGGGGCGGACTGAAGGTTTGGTTCAGGGCGACGCTCCCGCCGACGCGGTACCTTGCTCCGCGAATGTCCCCCGGGGCTTCGCCCCTCCTCCTTGATTTCGCTGCGCAAGGCACCGCGTCGACGTGAGCGTTGGGCAGTGCAGTCGTGGATCGGCGAGCACCCAGCAGCGCGTCCCGTGCGCAGGACACTGGGTGCTTCCCGCAGCGAAATCAAGGAGGAGGCCGCAGGCCGGGGACATTCGCGGAGGGAAGTACCCGGCGGCCTGTGCACGCACCCCGAACTAAGATCACCGCCCTCACAAAGAAGCCACGCATGCGCATCGCCCTCGTCTCCGACATCCACGGAAACCTTCCCGCACTGAAAGCCGTCGTCGAAGACATCGCACGCCGCAAGGTGGATGCGATCGTCAACCTCGGCGACAGCCTCTCAGGCCCGCTGATGCCGCTGGAGACTGCGCAGTTCCTGATGGCGCAGGACTGGGTCCAACTCGCCGGCAACCACGAACGACAACTGCTCACGTTGCCGACCTCCGGCCAGCGCGGCGAGTCCGACGCCTTCGCGCACGCCCGACTCGGCGAGGCAGAGTTCGCATGGATCGCCTCGCTCACGCCGCGCCTGCGCTTGAGCCCCGAGGTGCTGCTGTGCCACGGCACGCCGGAGAGCGACCTCACCTACTTCCTCGAAACGGTCGAGCCCACGCAACTGCGAATGGCCACCGCAGCAGAGGTCGATGCGCGTCTCGGCACTATGGAAGCCGGCACGGAACTGGTCGCCTGCGGCCACACGCACCTGCCGCGCGTGATGCACACATTCGATGGCATCTTGATCGTCAACCCGGGCAGCGTCGGCCTGCAGGCCTATGGCGACGCGCATCCGTACCCGCACCACGTGGAGACCGGCTCACCCGATGCGCGCTACGCGCTGGTCGAACGGCACGACCACGGGCAGTGGACCTGCACGCTGGTCACCGTGCCCTACGACCACACGGTCATGGCGGCACTGGCTGCTGCCCATGGGCGTGCGGACTGGGCCCACGCACTGGCCACCGGGCGCATGCCCTAGCGATCGATCGATCAATCGCCGAAAGCGATGTCCGCGCTGTCGACCGCGCGGATCGGCACGCCGAAGCTCGTGATGTCCGACAGCGTCGCGTTGTGGTGCGCGCGGATGAAGGCGCCCTTGGCATGCGGCTTGTCGTGCGAGGTGTGGGCGTCGGCCGCCAGCACCACCTCGTAGCCCAGCGCGGCGGCGCGGCGCACGGTGGTGTCCACGCAGAACTCCGACGAATAGCCGCAGACCACCACGCGCCGCACGCCCTGCCCCGACAGCCAGGCTTCGAGCGGCGTGCGCAGGAACGAATCGGGCGTGGTCTTGCGCAGGCGCGCGTCCGCCGGCGTCACCTGCAAGGCATCGGCCAGCTGCCAGCGCTCGGAATCGAATTCCAGGTCGATGGCGTTCTCGTGCTGGACGAAGGCCACCGGCACGCCCGCCGCGCGGGCCCGTGCCGTGAGCGCGTTGATGCGCCCGATGACCACTTCGGCCTCGTACGGCCGGGGCGGATCGTCGCAAAGGCCGCGCTGCATGTCGATGACGAGGATGGCAGTTTTCATGGCAATGAAGGGCTGAAGCCGTGGATCGCCGCAGTATGCCGCCGGCCCGCGGATTGCCCCCGCTCGCCGAATGTTTCTGTCGCTGAAACCATTGAAAAGCCAACTCCCGCTAGTCTCGCGCCTCAAGACCAACACACACGCAGAGGGCTTTCCCATGGCTGACGAATCGGATTCGCAAGGCGCTTATTTACCCCGGCTGCTGCGCCGCAGCGCGGTGCTCGCCACGGCGGGCTGCGCGTTCGTGGCCGGCTGCAGCAGCGCCGGCGGCGGGGAAACGCGCTACGAGAACTCGCCGCAGTTCAAGGGCGGCGTGTTCCAGAATATGCCCAACCCCGAGCTGCAGCCCGCCGCCAGCACCTGGCGCATCTGGTCGCGCTTCATCGTCGGCAGCAAGGTCGACACCGTGCCGGTCGACCCCATTCCGGTGCGCGCACTGACGCCCCAGGCGCTCGACGCGCTCGCGGCCGACGCCAACCACGTGGTGCGCCTGGGCCACTCGTCGCACCTGCTGAAACTCAAGGGCAAGTACTGGCTCATCGACCCCGTGTTCAGCGAGCGCGTCTCGCCCTTCACCTGGGTCGGGCCGAAGCGTTTTCACAAGCCGCCGATCCAGCTGGAGCAGCTGCCGCCGATCGAGGCCGTGATCCTCTCGCACGACCACTACGACCACCTCGACGTCGCCACCATCGAGTACCTCGCCACGCGCGTGCAGCGCTACTTCGTGCCGCTGGGCGTGCGCGCCCGGCTCGTCGAGATGGGCGTGCCCGCCGAGCGCGTCACCGAGCTCGACTGGTGGCAGGGCGGCGAGCATGCGGGCGTGAAGCTCACTGCCACGCCCGCGCAGCATTTCTCGGGCCGCGCGGTCACGCTGACCGACCGCGACCGCACGCTGTGGGCCTCGTGGGTAGTGCAAAGCGGCGACCAGCGCATCTTCTACAGCGGCGACTCGGGCTACTTCCCGGGCTTCAAGCAGATCGGCGAGCGCTTCGGCGGCTTCGACCTCGCGCTGATGGAAAACGGCGCCTACGACGCCTACTGGCCCGGCGTGCACATGACGCCCGAGCAGAGCGTTCAGGCCTTCGAAGACCTGCGCGGCAAGGTGCTCTATTCGGTGCACAACAGCACCTTCGACCTCGCCTTCCACACCTGGCATGACCCGCTGGACCGCATCGCCGACCTGGCCCAAGCGAAGAAGATCGACCTGGCCACGCCGGTGATCGGCGAAGTGCTCACGGTGGGCCAGGCACGCACCAACGTGCGTTGGTGGGCCGGGCTGAAGTAAGGAGCGCACCGTCCACGCGGCGGTGTGTATTTCAAATGTTGCTCGCCACTTTTGGAAGGTTTACAGACAGTTAACCAGCGGCCGGTTCAATCGCCGTGTCGCCGCGACGAATCCCTCACCGGACGCCGATCGCGGACGACACCGTCATCTGCAAGGCAGCAGCCACAGGGAGCAAGGTGATCACAAGAAGAACCGGCAAGAAAGGAGGCGGCATCCCCGCCATCTCGACGCGCGCCCCGAGGCGTCGCCTGGCGCGCATCGCCAGGGGTTTCACCACGGGGCGCGTGCTGGCATCGATCGCGGGCGCAGGGGCCGTCGCGCCCTCGATGCACCGCACATCGGCCTGATCGTCAGCGACCCGGGCAACCTCTTCTTCCTCCAGGCCTGACACTGCCGCCGCCCACGCTGCCGACCCGCGGCAACATCGGCACCGACCGGGGCCGGCAGGTCCGTCCATTCCCCCACGCTTGCCGCCGCAGATCGCGGATGCGAGGCGGTGCGGAACATGTCATCATCCCCACCCCTTCACCGGCCCCCTCTCGCAACGAGGCCCTCGCACCCATGCCCATGAAACGTCCCTGGCGCACCTGGCTGCTGGCCCTCCTCCTCGCCGTGGGCCCCGTGGGCAGCGCGCTCGCGACACATGCCAACCATGGCAAGGGCCCGCGCGTCGGCGTGCTCGTGAGCGACCTGCGCAACCCCTTCTTTGCCTACATCGCGCGCGCGGTGGAAAGCACGCTGGCCGCAGACAGTCGCAACGCGGCGCACATCACGGTCGTGTCGAGCGGGTTCGATCCGCAGCGGCAGGACGAGCAGCTCAAGGAAATGATCCGCCAGCGCGTGCAGCTGGTGATCGTGACGCCGGTCGATTCGACCAGCCTGCACGCCCGCGTCGCGGAGGCGCGCGCGGCCGGCATCAAGGTCGTGGCGGTCGATGCGCTCGTGCAAGGCGCGGACGCGGCCGTGGTGACCGACAGCCGCGCGGCCGGCAAGCTCTCTTGCGAACATCTGGTGCGCACGCTCGGCGGCAAAGGCGAAGTGGCGATCATCGACGGCCCGCCGAACACGGCCGCGGTGGGCCGCGTCAACGGCTGCCGCGAGGCATTGAACGCCGCCCCCGGCGTGCGCGTCGTGTCGATGGCGCTCAATGGCGGCGCCACCAAGGACGGCGGCGTGGAACAGATGACGCGGCTGCTCGCGCGCCATCCGAAGCTGTCGGGCGTGTTCGCGATCAACGACCTGTGCGGCATCGGCGCGGAACTGGCGGCCCAGGTCGCGGGCCGGCGCGACATCGTCATCACGGCGATGGACGGTTCGCCGGAGGTGGCGCAGCGGCTGCAGGACCCGACCACCTTGATCGTCGGCAGCGCGACGCAGTCGCCCACGTTGATGGGCCAGCGGGCGGCCCAGATCGGGTTGAAGCTCCTGAAGGGCCAGCCCCCTCAGCAGCGCGTGCTGCTGTTGCCGTCGAAGCTCGTGACGCGCGAGAACGTCGACGGCTACGGGGGCTGGTGAGCAAGCCCCTCGGCCTGCCTGCTTACTTGCCTTCCTGCTCGCGCCGCTCGCGTGCGCGACGCACCTGGCGCGTCTCGTTGGCCTGCGCGGCGGCGCGGTCTTTCGCGCGCCGCTTGCCCTGGCGCTTCTCACGCATGCGGCGCCCCAGGATGTAGCTGCCGAAACCCGTGACCACGGCGAGGATCACGCCGAGGATGCTGATGTCGATGCCGCCCAGCATCAGAGCACCCGCACCACGCTCGCCGGCGTGAATCCGAGGTCTGCCACCTTGCCCTTGCGCGCGCGGGCACCCATCGCGTTGTTGAGCGAGCGGATCTCGAGCGTTTCTTCGCGCTCCTTGCCGCCGCGGGCGACGCCTTCGATCCGCACGCTGCGCGTGTAGGCCACCGCACCGGCCAGCGATTCCTTGGCCTCCAGGTCGATCAGCATCAGGCCGCGTCCGCCCTTGGGCAGGCTCTTGAGCTCGGCGATGTCGAAGGTCAGGATGCGCTTGCCGCTCGAGGCGCAGGCCACGTGCGTCGCGGCCGGCATCGGCTCGGCGCCGCTCGCGCCGCCCACCAGCGACGGCCGGCACAGCTGCTCGCCCTCGCCCACGTCGATGAAGGCCTTGCCGCCGCGCTGGCGCGACATCATGTTCTCGATGGTGGCCATGAAGCCGTAGCCGCCCGTGTTGGCCAGCAGCAGGCAGGCGCCCACCGGGCCCGCGAAGAAATGCGTGACGTGCGTGCCGGCATCGAGCTCGATGAGCGTGGTGACGGGCTGGCCGTCGCCGCGCGCACCAGGCAGCGAGGCCACGGGCACGGTGTAGACGCGCACGCTTTTGTCCTTGGCACTGCCGAAGACCAGCAGCGTGTCGACGCTGCGGCATTCGAAGGCGCCGTAGAGCGTGTCGCCCGACTTGAAGCTGTACTCGGGCGCGGTGCCCCCGTTGCCGGCCGCCTTCTCGCTGGCCCAGCCCTTCTGCGCGCGCACCCAGCCCTTCTGCGACACGATCACGGTGACGGGCTCGTCGACCACCTTCACCTCGGCCACGGCGCGCTTCTCGGCTTGGATCAGCGTGCGGCGCGGGTCTTCGAAGGTCTTGGCGTCGGCCTCGATTTCCTTCACCAGCAGGCGGCGCAGCGTGGCCGGGCTGGAGAGGATGTCTTCGAGCTTCTTCTGCTCGTCGCGCAGACCGACCAGTTCCTGCTCGATCTTGATGGCCTCGAGCCGCGCGAGTTGGCGCAGCCGGATTTCAAGGATGTCCTCGGCCTGGCGTTCGCTGAGGTTGAAGCGCGCGATCAGCGCCGCCTTCGGGTCTTCCGCCGCGCGGATGATGGCGATCACCTCGTCGATGTTCAGCAGCACCAGCTGCCGGCCTTCGAGGATGTGAATGCGGTCCTGCACCTTGTCCAGGCGATGGCGCGAGCGCCGCTCGACGGTGATCTCGCGGAACGCGATCCACTCGTTTAGCATCTGGCGCAGCGACTTCTGCGTCGGCTTGCCGTCGATGCCGACCATCGTGAGGTTGATCGACGACGAGGTCTCGAGCGAGGTCTGCGCCAGCAGCGTGGTCACGAACTCGTCCTGGCTGATGCGCGAGGTCTTGGGCTCGAACACCAGGCGCACGGCGGCGTCCTTGCTCGACTCGTCGCGCACCACGTCGAGCACCGACAGCATCGCGGCCTTGAGCTGGGTCTGGTCGGCGCTCAGCGCCTTCTTGCCGGCCTTGACCTTCGGGTTGGTGATTTCCTCGATTTCCTCGAGCACCTTCTGCGTGCTCACGCCCGGCGGCAGTTCGTTGACCACGAGCTGCCACTGGCCGCGCGCGAGGTCTTCGATCTTCCAGCGCGCGCGCACCTTGAGCGAGCCGCGGCCGGTGCGGTAGGCGTCGGCGATGTCGCTGGCGCTGCTGATGATCTGCGCGCCGCCCGGGTAGTCGGGGCCGGGCACGAGGGCGAAGAGTTCTTCTTCGCTGAGCTTGCCGTTGGACTTGATCAGCGCCACGCAGGCGTCGGCGATCTCGCGCAGGTTGTGGCTCGGGATCTCGGTGGCCAGGCCCACGGCGATGCCGCTGGCGCCGTTGAGCAGCGTGAACGGCAGCCGCGCGGGCAGCAGGCGCGGCTCTTCGGTGCTGCCGTCGTAGTTGGGAATGAAGTCGACCGTGCCTTCGTCGATCTCGTCGAGCAAGAGGCTGGTGATGCGTGCCAGGCGCGCTTCGGTGTAGCGCATGGCCGCGGCGCCGTCGCCGTCGCGGCTGCCGAAGTTGCCCTGGCCATCGACCAGCGGATAGCGCTGCGAAAAATCTTGCGCCATGCGCACCAGCGCGTCGTACGCGGCCTGGTCGCTGTGCGGATGGAAGCGGCCGAGCACGTCGCCGACGACGCGCGCGCTCTTCACGGGCTTGGCGCCCACGGTGCCGTTGGTGCCGCCGAAGCCCAGGCCCATGCGCGACATCGAGTACAGGATGCGCCGCTGCACCGGCTTCTGGCCGTCGGACACATCGGGCAGCGCACGGCCCTTGACCACGCTCAGGGCGTATTCGAGGTAGGCGGTCTGCGCGTAGTCGGCCAGCGTGAGGGTGGTGTCGCCGTCGGTGGGGCCTGCAAGGTCGAGCGGAGGTTGAGAGTCGTCCATGAAGAAGAGAGAAAGAAAAACAGTGACGGGCGGCGTGCGTTCGCGCTCAGCCCAAAATGAAAGTGGGGTGCATGGCGGCCTGCGGGATCACGACAGCGGCGACGGCGGCGAAGCGTCGCCCGGCTCCACCGCGCTGGTGGGCACGTCGGACGGCTCGGGAATCTCGGGCATGGTCGGCACGTTGCGCGGCGACTCGGACGGCATGTTGCCGCGCCCGATCGCGCCGCCCTTGGGCACCGACATTTCCATGCGGATGCGCCCCGGCGTCCTGCCGCCGCTGCTGCCGCTTCCGCTGCGCAGGTTGCCGCCCACGGTCACGGCTGAGGGCTTGAGGTACGCATACAGCTGCAGCACGGTCTGCACGTAGTTCTGCGTTTCCTTGTAGTTCGGGATCTTGTTGCCCGCACGCTGCACCGCGCCCTCGCCCGCGTTGTAGGCGGCCAGCGCAAGCTCGATCTGGCCCGGGAACATCGCGATCAGGTCGCGCAGGTAGCGCGAGCCGGCGGCGATGTTGATGTGCGGGTCGAACAGCTTCTTCTCGATCGTGCCGCGCTTGTCCGTCGCCACGCCGTAGCGCTGCGCGGTGGCCGGCATGAGCTGCATGAGCCCCATCGCGCCCTTCGGCGAGACAGCCTTGGCATCGAAGCCCGACTCGGTGGCGACCAGCGCCTGCAGCAGCTCGTAATCGATGGCGTGCTTGCTCGACGCATCGCGCAGCGCCGCCTTGGCGGTCTTGTAGCCGGGCGAGGCCTCGAACATGGCGAGCAGGTTCTGCGACGCCGGCGACACCTTGCCGTCGAGCCGGCGGTTGATGCTGCCGCGGCCCATCGGTGACAGGCCCTTGGCGGTGTCGAAGCTCTGGCCGCCCTGGAAGAAGAGCTTGTAGCGCTCGTCGACCTTCTCGGCCGCGAAATGCGCCACGCCGTTGCTGTCGATGTAGCCGTAGATGTCGGTCGCGTGCGCGAGCCCCTGCTGCATGCACAGCAGAAGGGCCAACCACAGCGAACGCTTGAAAACCGACATGCGTGTGAGAAGAAGGAAAGAAAAAGGAAACTGTCAGACGTCGATATCGACGTCGTCTGCGCGCAATTCCATGAGCTCGCGCCGCGCCGCCGCTTCGCCCTTGCCCATCAGCTTGGTGATCTCGCCCTGGGTGGACGAAAAATCGAACCGCCCCAATTGGACCTTCATCAGGCGACGGGTGTCCGGATTGAGCGTGGTTTCCCACAATTGTTCCGCGCTCATTTCGCCCAGACCCTTGAAGCGGCTGATGCTCCAGGCGCCTTCGCGCACGCCATCTTTACGCAGTTTGTCGAGCGTGGCGGTGAGTTCGCCCTCGTCCAGCGCATAGACCTTGGAGGCCGGCTTCTTGCCGCGCGCAGGCGCATCGACCCGGAACAATGGCGGCTTTGCGACATACACGTGGCCGGCTTCGATGAGCTTGGGAAAGTGCCGGAAGAACAGCGTGAGCAGCAGCACCTGGATGTGCGAGCCGTCCACGTCGGCATCCGACAGGATGCAGATCTTGCCGTAGCGCAGCCCGCTCATGTCGGGCGTGTCGGCGGGGCCGTGCGGATCGACGCCCACAGCCACCGAGATGTCGTGGATTTCGGTGTTGGCGAACAGGCGGTCGCGCTCCACTTCCCAGGTGTTGAGCACCTTGCCGCGCAGCGGCAGGATGGCCTGGCTTTCCTTGTCGCGGCCCATCTTGGCGCTGCCGCCGGCGGAGTCGCCCTCGACCAGGAAGACCTCGTTGTGGCTGATGTCCTTGCTCTCGCAGTCGGTCAGCTTGCCGGGCAGCACGGCCACGCCCGAGCCCTTGCGCTTCTCGACCTTCTGGCCGGCGCGCTGGCGGGTCTGCGCGGCCTTGATGGCCAGCTCGGCGAGCTTCTTACCGTAGTCGACGTGCTGGTTGAGCCACAGCTCGAGCGTGGGGCGCACGAAGCTGGACACCAGGCGCACAGCGTCGCGTGAATTCAGGCGCTCCTTGATCTGGCCCTGGAACTGCGGGTCGAGCACCTTGGCGCTGAGCACGTACGAGGCGCGCGCGAACACGTCCTCGGGCAGGAGCTTCACGCCCTTGGGCAGCAGCGAGTGCAGCTCGATGAAGCTCTTCACCGCGTTGAACAGGCCGTCGCGCAAGCCGCTCTCGTGCGTGCCGCCGGCGCTGGTGGGAATCAGGTTGACGTAGCTCTCGCGCACCGGCTGGCCGTCTTCGGTGAAGGCCACGCACCAGTCGGCGCCCTCGCCTTCGGCGAAGTTGTCGGCGTTCTTGTCGGCATGGCCGCTGCCTTCGAACAGCGGAATGACCGGGTCGCCGTTGAGCGTCTGCATGAGGTAGTCGCTCAGGCCGCCCTTGTAGAGCCACTGCTGGCTTTCGCCGGTCTTCTCGACGGCCAGCGTGACGCTCACGCCGGGCATCAGCACGGCCTTGCTGCGCAGCAGGTGGGTGAGCTCGCCCATGGGCAGCGCGGCGGTCTCGAAGTACTTGGCGTCGGGCCAGGCACGCACGGTGGTGCCCTGCTTGCGTTCGCCGGCTTCGAGCTTGCGGATTTCGAGCGCCTCGATCACGTCGCCGGCGCTGAAGGCCAGCTTGGCGACCGAGCCTTCACGGTGCGAGCTGACTTCGAGGCGCTTGGACAGCGCGTTGGTCACCGACACGCCCACGCCGTGCAGGCCGCCCGAGAAGCTGTAGGCGCCGCCCGAGCCCTTGTCGAACTTGCCGCCGGCGTGCAGCCGGGTGTAGACCAGCTCGATCACGGGGGCCTTTTCCTCGGGGTGCAGGCCGAAGGGAATGCCGCGGCCGTCGTCCTCAACGCTGACCGAACCGTCGGTGTGCAGCGTGACCTTGATCTTCTTGCCGTAGCCCGCCAGCGCTTCGTCGGCGGCGTTGTCGAGCACTTCCTGGATGATGTGCAGGGGGTTGTCGGTCCGGGTGTACATGCCCGGGCGCTGCTTCACGGGCTCGAGGCCCTTGAGCACGCGGATGGAGCCTTCCGAATAGCCGGAAGCGGAGTCTGAAGATGTCTTGGGGGAAGTCGCCATGGGGGCGGATTGTAGTCAGTTGGGTTGAAATGACTGGATACCCATACAGGCACCGGCTTCGGTCTTTTCGCACATCAGGCGGGAGTTTCTGCGGGCGGACCGAACATCCGCGCGCCCAGGAAATCGATGAACGCCCGCAGCTTGGGCGACGGATGGCGCCCCGACGGCCACAGCACGCGGAACGCGATGGTACGGGGCCGCAGCAGGTGGTCGGCCAGTACGGGCTGCAGCGCCCCCTCGGCCAGCGCGGCGCGCACGCTGAAGTCGGGCAGGCAGGCGATGCCGCGCCCGCGCAGGGCGAAGCACAACCGGGTCTCGATGTTGTTGCAGATCATCGAGACCGGCGGGCGCACCTCGCTGCCGTCGGGCCCGGGCGCGAGCGGCCAAACCTCCACCTTGCCGGTCGCCGGGTAGCGGTAGTGCAGGCAGGCGTGGCGGGCCAGGTCGTCCGGCGAGGCGGGCGTGCCGTGGCGCACCAGGTACGCGGGCGAGGCCACCAGCAGCTGCGAGAACTCGCCCAACTGGCGTGACGACAGCCGTGAATCCGCCGGCTCGCCGGTGCGCACCACGGCGTCGAAGCCTTCCTCGATGACGTCGACCAGCCGGTCGCTGAAATCGAGGTCGAGCTCGATCGCCGGGTAGGCGGCCATGAAGTCGGCCAGCACCGGCAGCACCAGCGAGCTGACCAGCGGCAGGCTCACGCGCAGCCGCCCGCGCGGCGCCTCGGCGGCGTGCGACAGCTCCTGCTCGGCGGCCTCGATCTCGGCCAGCACGCGGCGGCTGCGCGCCAGGAACAGCGCGCCCTCGGCGGTGAGCGTGATGCTGCGTGTGCTGCGGTGGAACAGGCGCACGCCCAGCCGTTCCTCGAGCCGCGCCACGCGCTTGCCCACGGCCGAGGCCGACACGCCGAGCGCGCGCCCGGCCGCCACGAAGCTGCGGGTTTCGGCAACCTGAACGAAGACGGCAAAGCCGCTGAGGCTGTCCATGGGGAGTCTCCATTACGGACTTACACGTCCGCATTGAGCGGAACTGTAGCCGTCTTTATCCGAAGTCGGCTTCTTCCTATCGTTGGCCGCATGACCTTTCTTCCCGACATTTCCCCCACTTTCACCCCTGCCTGGCAGGGCCCGGACCCGTCGCGCATCGACGCCGCCATCGACCGTGCGCTGGCCGAGCAGCGGCTGGTTGGCGCGGTGGTGCTGGTGCGCCACGACGGGCGCCTCGTCCACCGGCGCGCCGCCGGGCTGGCCGACCGCGAGGCCGGCCGGCCGATGCGCGAGGACGCGCTGTTCCGGCTGGCCTCGGTGTCCAAGCCCATCGTCTCGACCGCCGCGATGGTGCTCGTGGACCAGGGCCGGCTCGACCTGGACGCCCCGGTGACGCGCTGGCTGCCGGACTTCCGCCCGCGCCTTCCCGATGGCGGCGAAGCTGTCATCACGCTGCGGCAGCTGCTGACCCACACGGCCGGCCTGGGCTACCGCTTCCTCGAAAGTTCGGACGACGGCCCGTACGCGCGCGCCGGCGTGTCGGACGGCATGGACCGCGACGACGGCCTCACGCTGGCCGGCAACCTGCAACGCCTGGCCGGCGTGCCGCTGCTGTACCCGCCGGGCACGGGCTGGCTCTATTCGCTGGCCATCGACGTGATCGGCGCGGTGGTCGAGGCGGCCAGCGGCCTGCCGCTGCCCGAGGCGGTGCGCACGCTGGTGACCGGGCCGCTGCAGATGCACGACACGGGCTTCGCCGCCGCACCCGGCGACCCGCGGCTGGCCACGCCCTATGTGAACGGCGCCGACGCGACGCCGCCGCAGCGCATGGACGGCCCCGTCGTCGCCACGCCGTTCGAGGGCGCCGTCGGCATCCGCTTCGACCCGGCGCGCGCCTTCGACGCCAGCGCCTGGCCCTCGGCCGGTGCCGGCATGGTCGGCAGCGCGGGCGACTTCCTGCGCCTGCTCGACACGCTGCGCACCGGCGGCGCCCCGCTGCTGGGCGCCGCCACCGTCGACGCGATGGGCCGCAACCACACGGGCGACCGGGGCCCTGCTGACGCGCCGGGCTGGGGTTTCGGCCTGGGCTTCTCGGTGCTGCACGACCCGCAGCCCACGCAGACGCCCGAATCGCCCGGCACCTGGCGCTGGGGCGGCGCCTACGGCCATGCCTGGTTCGTCGACCGGGCGCGCGGGCTCAGCGTGGTGGCCTTCACGAACACGCTCTATGAAGGCATGTCGGGCCGCTTCGTCACCGAACTGAGGGATGCCGTCTATGCGTGACACGAGCTCTTCCTCCCCCCTGCCCTTGTCCGGCCTGCTGGCGCTGGCAGCCGGCGGCTTCATCACCATCCTCACCGAGGCCATGCCGGCCGGCCTGCTGCCGCAGATCGGCGCCGACCTGGGCGTGGCGCCCGCGCTGGTCGGCCAGCTCGTCACCGTGTATGCGCTGGGCTCGCTGGTGGCAGCGATTCCGCTGGTGGCCTTCACGCGCGGCTGGCGGCGCCGGCCGCTGCTGATGGGCGCGATCGGCGGTTTCGCGGTGGTCAACACGGTGACGGCGCTGTCGCACGACTACACGCTGACGCTGGTCGCGCGTTTCTTCGCCGGCGTGTTCGCGGGCCTGCTGTGGGCACTGCTGGCCGGGCACGCGGCGCGCATGGTGGCGCCGTCGCAGCAGGGCCGGGCCATTGCGGTCGCGATGCTGGGCGCGCCGCTGGCGCTGTCGCTGGGCATTCCGGCCGGCACGCTGCTGGGTGCGAGCGTCGGCTGGCGGCCGGCCTTTCTGATCATGTCGGCGCTGTCGGTGCTGCTGCTCGGCTGGGTGCGCTGGCAGGTGCCCGACTTCCCGGGCCAGGAGGCCGGGCGCCAGCAAAGCGTGCGCCGCGTGTTCCTGCTGCCGGGCGTGCGGCCGGTGCTGGCCGTGATGTTCGCCTTCGTGCTGGCGCACAACATCCTCTACACCTACATCGCGCCCTTCCTGGCACACGCCGGGCTCGGTGCCCAGGTCGGGCGGGTGCTGCTGGTGTTCGGCGCGGCGTCGCTGGGCGGCATCTGGCTCACGGGCGTGCTGATCGACCGCTGGCTGCGCACGCTGGTGCTGGCCGGCACGGCCGCCTTCGCGCTGGCGGCGCTGATGCTCGCCGCGGCGGGCGGATCGGCAGCGGGCGTGTACCTCGCGGTGGCGGTCTGGGGCCTGGCCTTCGGCGGCGCGGCGACGCTGTTCCAGACCGCCTCGGCCCAGGCGGCCGGCGATGCAGCGGACGTGGCGCAGTCGATGGTCGTGACGACCTGGAACCTCGCCATCGCAGGCGGCGGACTGGTGGGCGGCCTGCTGCTGCAGGGCGGCGGCGCGGGCAGCCTGCCCTGGTCGCTGCTGGCGTTGCTGGTGCCGGGGCTGATGCTGGCGTGGCGGGCCTGCGAGCACGGCTTTCCGGGCGCGCGCGGCGCGGCGGCGGCGCCGGCGCGCTGACCCCGAAGGCAGGCCGCGCGCCTGCCTTCTTTCTTTGATGCCGTCCGCGCATCGAAACCGCGCCCACAAATCATCAATGGCCATGGCCACCGCGCCACCTGCCGCAGCATCCATTTCGCTACATTCGAAGGATGCAAGCCTCCCCCGCCCCCACCCTTTCGATCAAGCAGGTGCTGTTCTGCGGCGCCATGATCGTCACGCTCTCGATGGGCATCCGCCACGGCTTCGGCCTCTGGCTGCAACCCATCACGCAGGCGCAGGACTGGAACCGACAGACCTTCTCGTTCGCGCTGGCGGTGCAGAACCTGTCGTGGGGCATCTTCGGCGTGTTCGCGGGCATGCTGGCCGACCGCTTCGGCGCGTTCCGCGTGCTGATCGGCGGCTCGCTGCTGTACGCGGCGGGCCTCTTCGGCATGGCGCATTCGCCGACACCGCTGCTGTTCACCCTGAGCGCGGGCGTGCTGATCGGTGCGGCGCAAGCGGGCTCGACCTACGCGGTGATCTACGGCGTGATCGGCCGGCAGATCCCGGCCGAGCGCCGCTCGTGGGCGATGGGCGTGGCCGCGGCGGCCGGCTCATTCGGGCAGTTCCTGATGGCGCCCATCGAAGGCCGCCTGATCGGGGCCTTCGGCTGGCAGACGGCGCTGGCCGTGGTGGCGGTGCTGGTGCTGGTGATCGTGCCGCTGGCCTTCGGCCTGCGCGAACCCAAGACCGCGGCCCTGGCCGGCCACCGTGACCAATCGGTGCTGCAGGCCGTGGGCGAGGCCTTCCGCTACCCGAGCTTCGGCTTGCTGATGGCGGGCTACTTCGTCTGCGGCTTCCAGCTGGCCTTCATCGGCATCCACATGCCGACCTACCTGCGCGACAAGAACCTGTCGCCCGAAGTGGCCGGCTACGCGCTGGCACTGATCGGGCTGTTCAACGTGTTCGGCACCTACACGGTCGGCCTGCTGGGGCAGAAGCTGTCCAAGCCCAAGATCCTGGCGGCCATCTACTTTGCGCGGGCGGTGTCGATCGCGCTCTTCCTGCTGGCGCCGATCTCGCCGCTGAGCGTCTACGTCTTCTCGGCGGCCATGGGCTTCCTGTGGCTGTCGACCGTGCCGGCCACCAACGCCATCGTCGCGGGCATCTTCGGCGTGGCGCACCTGTCAATGCTCAGCGGCTTCGTGTTCCTGAGCCACCAGGTGGGGTCGTTCCTGGGCGTGTGGCTGGGCGGCTTCCTGTATGACACGACGGGCAGCTACAGCATCGTCTGGTACATCTCGATCGCGCTGGGCGTGTTCGCGGCGCTGATCAACCTGCCGGTCAAGGAAAGCGCCATTGCGCGCGCGGTCCGGCCGGTCGCCGTGGCGGGCTGACGGCCCGCGCTTTTCGTCTCTTGTTTGCAAGGAGCCATCGCCATGACGCCCCGCACACGCAACCACTACCTGGCCCAGGCCGCCTGGCTCGCCGCCGTGCTGGCGGCGCTGGGCGGCGTGTTCGCGCTGTACGTGCATCCGACCTTCCTGGTCACGCTGGTCGATCAGGTGTGGTCCTGTTTCTGAACGACTTCGCCCCGAAATGCCCGCAAGCCGGGCCCAGGCAACTATGAAAGATGTAGCAATTCCCGTGCATGCGAGCACGGCGCCCTCCGAATGGATCGTGCGCTGGTCACACCTGCTCGCGCCGAACGCCACGGTGCTCGACGTGGCCTGCGGGTCCGGGCGGCACATGCGGTGGTTCGCCGGGCGCGGGCATGCGGCGACCGGCGTCGACCGGGCGCCCGAGGCCGTCGAGGCGGCCGGCGCCTTCGGACGGGTGGTGGCGGCCGACATCGAGTCGGGCCCCTGGCCCTTCGCGGCCCAGCGCTTCGGCGCCGTGGTCGTCACCCACTACCTCTGGCGCCCGCGCATGGCCGACATCGTGGCCGCCGTGGCGCCGGGCGGCGTGCTGCTGTACGAGACCTTCGCGGCCGGCAACGAGACCGTCGGCAAGCCCTCGCGGCCCGACTTCCTGCTGCAGCCGGGCGAACTGCTCGGGGCCTGCGCCAGCCTGCAGGTGATCGCCTATGAAGACGGCTTCCTGCCGGAGCCGGCGCGCTTCGTCCAGCGCATCGCCGCCGTGCGGCCCGGCGAAGCGGCCGCGGGCGCCCCGCCGCGCCACTTCCTGAAGGCCAGCTGAGCGCGCCGACACAACTGTCTCCGGCCCGGCCGGAGTCAGTAGAATGGCCGCTTTCGTCCACCGACAAAGAGATTCCCTTGGAGCAACTGACAGGCAGCATCGTCGCGCTCGTCACGCCGATGCACGACGACGGCAGTGTCGACTACCCCGCCCTGCGGCGGCTCATCGACTGGCACATTGACGAAGGCACCGACTGCCTTGGCGTGGTCGGCACCACCGGCGAATCGCCGACGGTCGATGTGGAAGAGCACTGCGAAATCATCCGCGTATCCGTCGAGCAGGCCCGGGGCCGCGTGCCCGTGATGGCCGGCTGCGGCGCGAACTCGACCAAGGAAGCCATCGAGCTCGCCAAGTTCGCCAAGGGCGTCGGCGCCGACTCGCAGCTGCAGGTCGTTCCCTACTACAACAAGCCCACGCAAGAGGGCCAGTACCAGCACTTCAAGGCCATCGCCGAAGCCGTCGGCGACCTGCCCGTGGTGCTGTACAACGTGCCCGGCCGCACCGTCGCCGATATGGCGCACGACACCGTGCTGCGCCTGGCGCAGGTGCCCGGCATCATCGGCATCAAGGAAGCCACCGGCAACATCGAGCGTGCCCAGTGGCTCATCCGCGACCTGCCGAAGAGCTTTGCCGTCTACTCCGGCGACGACCCGACCGCGGTCGCACTCATGCTGTGCGGCGGCCAGGGCAACATCAGCGTCACGGCCAACGTGGCGCCGCGCAAGATGCACGAGCTGTGCGTGGCCGCGCTGGCCGGCGACGTCAAGCGCGCGATGCAGCTGCAGTTCGAACTGATGCCGCTGCACCGCAACCTGTTCGTCGAACCCAACCCGATCCCGCTCAAGTGGGCCATGGCCCGCCTGGGTCTGTGCGGCGGCGCCCTGCGGCTGCCGCTCACGGAACTCGGCGAAGCGAGCCGCCCGGCGGTCGAGGGCGCCCTGCGCGCCACCGGCCTGCTCAAGGACTGACCGAGCTTCCCACCGATCACACCGGTTCCCGCCTGCCCTTTCCCCCTGTTCGCAGCAAGGTCAAGCAACCTTTTGCCGCAACAGTGCTCAGAGAGGGCGGGGCGCTGGGGCCCATCGATTGACCGAACCATTCCACCAAGGAAGACGACGTTGAAGAACATTTCGCGACTTGCACTGCTGGCCCTCGTTGCCAGCCTCGCCGCCTGCTCCGTCCTCGAGAGCGACAAGATCGACTACAAGAGCGCAGGCAAGGCCCCGACGCTCGAAGTCCCACCCGACCTGTCCCAGCTCTCGCGCGACAACCGCTACGCAGTGCCGGGCGGCGCCGTCACCGCCAACGCCTATCAGGCCGGCATCGCGAACGCACCGGGCATCCCCACCGCCGTGGCCAACATCGGCGACGTGCGCATGGAACGCTCGGGCACGCAGCGTTGGATCGTCATCAACCGCACGCCCGACCAGCTCTGGGAGCCTGTGAAAGACTTCTGGCAGGAAAACGGCTTCCTGCTGACCACCGACCAGCGCAACCTGGGCATCATGGAAACCGACTGGGCCGAGAACCGCGCCAAGCTGCCGCAGGACATCATCCGCGGCACGCTGGGCAAGCTGGTCGACTCGGTCTACTCGACCGGCGAACTCGACCGCTTCCGCACCCGCCTGGAGCGCAGCACCAACGGCACCGAGATCTTCGTCAGCCACCGCGGCATGCAGGAGGTCTACAACAACTCCCGCCAGGACCAGACCGTGTGGCAGCCCCGCCCGAGCGATCCTGAGCTCGAGACCGAATTCCTGCGCCGCCTGATGGTCAAGCTCGGTGTGTCGCAAGAGCAGTCGAAGATCCTCGCCGCGACCACCGCAGCGCCCAAGACCGCCACCGTGGCCACCGTCGGCAACCAGCCGGTCGTGCAGATCAGCGAAGGCTTCGACCGCGCATGGCGCCGCGTCGGCCTGGCCCTGGACCGCACCGGCTTCACCGTCGAAGACCGCGATCGCAGCGCCGGCACCTACTACGTGCGCTACGTGACGCCGAACCCCGACAAGAAGGACGATGGCTTCTTCGGCAAGCTGTTCAGCTCCAAGAAGGACGAAGCGCCGATCAAGTTCCGCATCTCGGTCAAGAGCCAGGGCGAAGCCACCACGGTCTCGGTCCTGAACGACGCCGGCGCGCCCGAAACCTCGGCCAACGCGCAGCGCATCGTCAAGGTCATCGCCGACGACCTGAAGTAAGCCCCATGCTCCGCTTCCGAAGCCTCGGCAGCGGCAGCACGGGCAACGCCGCGCTGGTCGAAGCAACGACCAGCGCCGGCCGCACCACCCGCCTCCTCGTCGACTGCGGCTTCGGCATCCGCCAACTCGACCGGCGCCTGGCCCAAGCGGGCCTGGCTGCCGCAGACCTCGACGCCGTCTTCATCACCCACGAGCATGGCGACCACATCGGTTGCGCCCATGCCCTGTCGCTGCGCGACCGCATCCCGGTCTGGATGAGCGAAGGCACCTGGCTCGCAACCGGCGGGCGCGACTACGAAGGCCGGCTGCACCTGGCGCGCGACGACGCCGAGTTCACCGTCGGCGACCTCTGCCTGCAGCCCTTCACCGTGCCCCACGACGCGCGCGAGCCGCTGCAGCTGCGCTGCACCGACGGCAACCGCACGCTGGGCGTGCTGACCGACCTGGGCCACGCCACCAGCCATGTGCTGGCCCGGCTGCGCGGCGCGCATGCGCTGCTGCTGGAGTTCAACCACGACAGCGACCTGCTCGCCGGCTCGGCCTACCCGTCGTTCCTGAAGCAGCGCGTGGGCGGCAACTACGGCCACCTGTCGAACACCGCGGCCGCCGAGATCGCGCGTGCCGTGCTTCACGACGGGCTGCGCCACGTGGTCGCGGCGCACCTGAGCGAGCAGAACAACCGGCCCGAGATCGTGCGACGCCTGATGGCCGAGGCGCTGGGCGGCGACGAGGCCGAGATGCTCACGGCCACCGCCGCCGAGGGCTCGCCCTGGCTCGACGTCTGAGCTTCGCCCTCCCCCAATGAAAAAGCCGCCCTGAGGCGGCTTTTTGCATGGTGCGGACCGTACAGCGGAATTACTGCTTCGGTGCCTCGCCCTTCTTGGCCGCTTCGGTCGCGGCATTGGCGGCGTCCAGGGCCGACGAGGCGGCGGCCGACGGTGCCGATGCAGGCGCGGCGGCCGGTGGTGCAGCGGGTTCGGTCACGGGAGCGGGCGGCGGGGTCACGACCGCGGGGGCGGCGTCCTCTTTCTTTCCGCAGGCCACCAGGGCGGCAGCGGCGATCAGCGAGGCAATCAGGACGGACGACGACTTCTTCATGAGGACTCCTTTGGCAATGAAGGTCTGGAACCAAAAAATTCTAGACCGCCAACCCCGCCCGGATATGTCGCGGGGGTGTATTTGCGGCATTGGCTTACAAGCCGAGCGTGGAGGCGGGAAAGGCCGGTCGCCCCTGGCGCCAGCGCTCGTCGAGGCTTTCGCGCAGGTCGCGCCGTGCACGCGGCTCGCTGCTGCAGACACCGCGGCTGCGTTCGGGGTCGATGCGGTGCAGGCACCAGGTGGGCGTCCACAGGGCACTGGGCACCTCCTCGGCCGTGCCTGAGTGGCCTGCCGCGCGGCATTCGACGATGTGGTCCCAGGTGCGGCGCCACGTCACGAAACGCGCGTGACCGCGCTCGATCAGGTCGAAGCGCCCTGCCAGCAGCAACAGGCGGCGCCCGCTGGCCGACCAGGCCTGCAGCGCCTCGATGCTGGCGCGCTCGCCCAGGGGCCAGTCGGCGAAGTCGGGGTCGCTGAAGACGATCTCGCTCCAGCCCTGCTGCGCAGCGACAGACAAGGCGCTGCGGACGAGGTCGGCAAACGCCTCCCGGCCGTCGAAGCGGCCTTCGCTCAGGGCCGGTACGGCGCCTTCATTCGGCATGCAGCCAGCCCGCCTCACACCATTCGCCCAGCAGCGCCCGCGCGCCCTCGCTGGCGTGGGCCAGTTCGCGCGCACCGAGCGCACGCTGGTCGGCCAGCCGCCGCATCAGCGTGGCGTCGGCCCCGCCCGCGCGAAAGCTCTCGCCGTTGATGTAGACGTGCCGCGCGTCGTAGAGCATGCGCGTGCGGCGATCAAGCGCGACCTCGCGCAGCACCTCGGGCACTTCATTGCCTTCGCCGAACCAGACATTGGCCTTCGGCTCGGTGAGCGATTCGCCCAGCGCGCGGTCGATGGCGTCGGGGTCGCGCAGCGCGGCCTCGACGGCCCTGCGTGCGAAGTCCTGCAGGGCAGCCGGCATCGCGGCCGGGGCCTCGACGGCAGGTTGTGACGGATCGCGGTAGCGCGCGAGTTCGGCCGGGCCCGCGTCTTCGAGGTCTTCGGCATAGGCCTGCGCCACGCGCGCCAGCAGGTCGGCGCCCAGCTCGCCCACGGCAGACGAGCGCAGCCCGATGGAGTACGTCATGCAGTCGTCACCCATCGCCACGCCGTCGTGGGCGTACTTGGGCGGCAGGTACAGCATGTCGCCAGGCTCGAGCACGAAGGTCTGCTCGGGCTCGAAGTTCTCGAGCACCTTGAGCGGCACATCGGGCTGCAGCCGCAGGTCGGACTGCTTGCCGATGGACCAGCGGCGCTGGCCCTGCGCCTGCAGCAGGAACACGTCGTAGCTGTCGAAATGCGGGCCGACGCCGCCGGTGTCGCTCGCGTAGCTGATCATCAGGTCGTCCAGGCGCGCATCGGGCAGGAAGCGGAACTGCCGCAGCAGGTCGTGCACGCCGTCGTGGTGCAGGTCGACGCCCTGCACCAGCATCGTCCAGCCCGGCTGCTTCAGCGGCGGCAGCGCGCGGCGGGTCAGCGGGCCGTGCTTGAGCGACCAGCCGGCCTTCCCATGCCGGATCAGGCGCGACTCAACCCCCTCGCGCTCCGCCAGCGCGAACAGCGCTTGGCGGTCGATCGGTGGCACCATCGAGGGAACGGCCTGCCGGATCAGCAGGGGTTTCTTTTGCCAGTACCGGCGCATGAACTGCGCGGGACTCAGGCCGCCAAGCAAGGGCAGCGGTTGATTGATCTCCATGGGAGAATTCTGCAATGGAAATCTCTGAACAATGCGTGGTCGGCCTGACCTGGACCATGAAAGACACGCTCGGCGATGTGCTGGACGTGCTCGACGAGCCGGTGGAATTCATGGTGGGCGGCGACGACCTCTTCGACGTGATCGAGGCCGCCCTGCAGGGCCATGAGCCCGGCGCGCGCGTGCAACTGCAGATCGAGCCCGAGCAGGGCTTCGGCGACTTCAACGACCAGCTGCTCTTCCTGGAGCCGCGCACGCTGTTCCCCGAAGGCACCGAGGAAGGCATGACCTTCGACGGCTCCGCCCTGCCCAAGGGCGTGAGCGACGGCATCCCCAAGGACGCGATCTACACCGTGGCCGAGATCTACCCCGACCACCTCGTGCTCGACGGCAACCACCCGCTGGCGGGCATCGCGATCCGCCTGGACATCACCGTGCGTTCGGTGCGTGAAGCCACCGAAGAAGAAGTCGGCCGCGGCTCGGCCGGCACGGCCTTCTTCAAGGTGCCGCCGATGGCGCCGGGCGGCCAGATGCTGCACTGAGACCACGCCACTTCACAAAGCAAAAGCCGGGCAGTGCCCGGCTTTTTTCTTTGCACGCGCGGCCGACCGCTTACATGCGCGAGATGTGCCCGTTGTCGATGCGCACGCGGTCGCCGATGCGCAGGTCGCCCGGGTTTTGCACGTCGAAGGCGCGGTAGCCGCCGCGGTCGGTCTGCACCGAGACGCGGTAGCTCTCGTAGGCGCGCGGGCCGTTCTGCTGGGCCTCGATGGTGTTGCCCAGCAAGGCGCCGCCCACGAGGCCGAGCGCGGTGGCTGCGGCACGGCCGTTGCCGCGTCCGAACTGGTTGCCCACCACGCCGCCGATCAGGCCACCCGCGATGGCACCGCCACCCGTGGTGCCGACGCCTGCGGTTTCGCTGCGCAGCACCTCGATGTTGGCCACGTGGCCGTACTCGACGTAGGCCGCTTCCTGGTACTGGATCGCCCGCGGCGGGGCCTGATAGGGGTACCGCGAGGTCTGGTAAACCGGGGCCGGCGCGACACAGGCCGTGAGCGTGGCCAGTGCGAGCACGGACGCCGTGACGGAAATGAAGCGCATTGAGATGTTCATGAAAGAGGCTCCTCGAAGAAAACAGCACGCGCCCGGACGGGCTGCATGCCTGCCTGTGTCTAACGTTTCAGCCGAAGCCGCGATGACGAAAGACACACGCTGAAACCTTCGAGACGAACCGCACGCCGGCGGTTCCGTTCTTTACGCCTTGGATACTCAGGTGCCCTTCAGCTTTGCCGAGGGGCAAAAGCTCAGTGCTTGCCGGTCGAACCGTAGCCGCCCTCGCCGCGTTGCGAGGCCTCGAACTCGGCGACCACGCGGAACTGCGCCTGCACCACCGGCACGATCACCAGCTGCGCAAGCCGCTCCATCGGCTGCAGCACGAAGGGCGTGTTGCTGCGGTTCCAGGCGCTGACCTTCAGCTCGCCCTGGTAGTCGCTGTCGATCAGGCCGACGAGGTTGCCCAGCACGATGCCGTGCTTGTGACCCAGGCCCGAGCGCGGCAGGATCAGCGCGGCATAGGCCGGATCGGCCAGGTGGATCGCAATGCCGGTGCCCACCAGTTGCCAGGCATTGGGTTCGAGCGTGACCGGGGCATCGAGGCAGGCCCGCAGGTCGAGGCCGGCACTTCCGGGGGTGGCATACGCGGGCAATTGATCCACCATGCGCGGATCGAGGATTCGGACGTCTACTTTCACTGACTTGCTGCCTTGTTTATTTCTGTTGCTGTTCTTTTTGCCTGCGGGCGGCCTCTTCTAGCACCTGCTGCCATTTGGCGACCCCGGGCCTCAGATTGAGCCCCTTGAGAAAACGCTTGCCGAACCAGGCGGCCGCGGCCGCGCCCAGGACGAGCACGGAGAGCGGCACACCGATGGCCCACAGCACCAGGAACACCATCGCCCCCATGCCGGCCAGCACCTTGAGCGTGCCCAGGGGGATGGCCTTGGTGCCGTCAGCCTTCGCGGCCTCGCCAGCCGGCGATTCACGCCGCGTGGCGACGGTGCCCTGCGCGCCAGGCGAAGGCGTCATGCCGACGTCCAGCCCGTGCTCGGACTCCTTGCCGGGGACGCGGGCGGACTGGCCCGCGCGCGCCGACAGCTGCTCCACGTAGCGGGCGAAGTCGCCATTGGGCGGTGTGTTGGATTCGGTGTTCATCAGGCCCTCCAATCAGGAAGTCGCGCGGCAATCTCCGTCATCAACTCGCGTGCCAGCCGGAGCTTGGGCGCGCGGGGCAGCTCGCGCACGCCCTTCGCGTCCACGAGCAGCAGTGCGTTGTCGTCCTGCCCGAAGGTCAGCGGGCCGATGTTGCCCACCAGCAGCGGAATGCCCTTGCGTTCGCGCTTGGCCTTGGCGTGCTCGGCGAGGTTCTCGCTCTCGGCGGCGAAGCCCACGCAGAACAGCTTCCTGGCCTGCGCGCGTTCGCTCTTGGCCACCGTGAACAGGATGTCGGGGTTCTCGACGAAGTGCAGCACCGGCGTCTGGCCGCTGCCGTCCTTCTTGATCTTCTGGTCGCTGTGCGTCGCCGGGCGCCAGTCGGCCACGGCGGCCGTTGCTACAAAAATGCTAGCTGCCTGCGCAGCACGGGTGGTGGCTTCGAGCATCTCCTGGGCCGACAGCACGTCGATGCGGCTCACGCCGCGCGGCGTCGGCAGGTGCACCGGACCGGCCACCAGCGTGACCTCGGCACCGGCCTCGCGCGCCGCGCGGGCGATGGCGAAACCCATCTTGCCGGATGAATGGTTGGTGATGCCGCGGATCGGGTCCAGGGCCTCGAAGGTCGGGCCGGCCGTGACGAGCACCTTCTGCCCCGCCAGCAGCTTGGGCTGGAAGAAGGCCGTGATGTCCTCGAGCAGCTGCGCCGGTTCGAGCATGCGCCCGTCGCCGGTTTCGCCGCAGGCCTGCCAGCCGCTGCCCACGCCCAGCACGGTCGCGCCGTCGGCGGCCACCTGCATCAGATTGCGCTGCGTGGCCGGATGGGCCCACATCTCGCGGTTCATGGCGGGGGCGATCAACAGCGGCACGCGGTCGGTCGGACGCGCCAGGCACAGCAGGCTCAGCAGCTCGTCGGAACGGCCCTGCACCAGCCGCGCAATGAAATCGGCGCTGCAGGGCGCCAGCACGATCGCGTCGGCCTCGCGGCTCAAGTTGATGTGCGGCATGTTGTTGGGCTCGCGCGCGTCCCACTGCGAGGTGTAGACGGTGCGCCCCGAGAGCGCCTGCATCGTGACCGGCGTCATGAACTGCTCGGCCGCCTCGGTCATCACGACCTGGACGGTGGCGCCCGCCTTCACGAGCAGGCGGCACAGCTCGGCCGATTTGTAGCAGGCGATGCCCCCTGTGAGTCCGAGGACGATGTGTTTGCCGGCGAGATCTTGCATGGGACATATTGTTGCTCACATACCGACAAGATCAGGAACCGGATGGCCTTCGGCCGTGGAGGCACAAAGGGGACACCTATAATCGCAATTTCCCACTGCCCGGATTCACGCGTCCGGAACTGGCATGACCAAATTTGTCTTCGTCACCGGTGGTGTCGTATCTTCCCTTGGCAAGGGAATCGCCTCCGCCTCGCTCGCCGCGATCCTCGAATCGCGCGGCCTCCAAGTCACCCTCATCAAGCTCGATCCGTACATCAACGTCGACCCCGGCACGATGTCACCGTTCCAGCATGGCGAAGTGTTCGTCACCGATGACGGCGCCGAGACCGACCTCGACCTCGGCCACTACGAGCGCTTCATCAACACGCGGATGCGCAAGGCCAACAACTTCACGACCGGTCAGATCTACAAGACCGTGCTCGAGAAGGAACGCCGCGGCGACTACCTCGGCAAGACCGTCCAGGTCATTCCGCACATCACCAACGAAATCCAGGAATACATCAAGCGCGGCGCCGGCATCGGCACGGCGCACGAGGTGGACGTGGCCATCGTCGAAATCGGCGGCACCGTGGGCGACATCGAGTCGCTGCCCTTCCTGGAAGCCGTGCGCCAGATGAGCCTGCGCATGGGCCCGAACAATTCGGCCTTCGTGCACCTGAGCTACGTGCCCTGGATCGCCGCCGCCGGCGAGCTCAAGACCAAGCCCACGCAGCACACCGCCAAGGAACTGCGCGCCATCGGCATCCAGGCCGACGCCCTGCTGTGCCGCGCCGACCGCCCGATCCCCGACGACGAGCGCGCCAAGATCTCGCTGTTCTCGAACGTGCCCGAATGGGGCGTGATCTCCATGTGGGACGTGGACACCATCTACAAGGTGCCCCGCATGCTGCACGAACAAGGCCTGGACGGCCTGATCTGCGACAAGCTGCGCATCAACACCCCGCCGGCCAAGCTCACGCGCTGGGACGAGCTGGTGTACGAGGTCGAGCATCCGCAACAGGAAGTGTCGATCGCCATGGTCGGCAAGTACGTCGACCTGTCGGACAGCTACAAATCGCTCAACGAGGCGCTGCGCCACGCCGGCATGAAGAACCATGCGCGCGTGAAGATCGACTACATCGACTCCGAGACGATCACGGCGCAAGACGTGTCGCGCCTGGCCAAGTACGACGCCATCCTGGTGCCCGGCGGCTTCGGCCAGCGCGGCGTGGAAGGCAAGATCTCGGCCGCCCGCTTCGCCCGCGAATCGAAGGTGCCCTACCTGGGCATCTGCCTGGGCATGCAGGTCGCGACCATCGAGTACGCCCGCCACGTGGCCGGCCTGAAGAACGCCAACAGCACCGAGTTCGACCCGGAAACGCCCACCCCCGTGATCGCGCTGATCACCGAGTGGAAGGACCGCGACGGCACCGTGAAGACGCGCGACGAAAAGTCCGACCTCGGCGGCACCATGCGCCTGGGCGCGCAAAGCTCCGACGTCTCGCCGGGCACGCTGGCGCACAGCATCTACGGCGACGTGGTCACCGAACGCCATCGCCATCGCTACGAAGCCAACGTCAACTACCTGGACGAGCTGCGCAACGCCGGCCTCGTGATCTCGGCGCTCACGCAGCGCGAGCACCTGACCGAAATCGTCGAGCTGCCGCAGAACGTGCACCCGTGGTTCATGGGCGTGCAGTTCCACCCCGAGTTCAAGTCAACGCCGTGGGGCGGCCATCCGTTGTTCAACGCCTTCATCAAGGCAGCGCTCGACCACAAGGACAAGGGCGCGGGCAGCACGAACAAGACGCTCAAGGCCGTGGCATGAAGCTTTGCGGATTCGACATCGGGCTGGACCAGCCTTTCTTCCTGATCGCCGGCCCGTGCGTGGTCGAATCCGAGCAGCTGCAGATGGACACGGCCGGCACGTTGAAGGAAATCACGGCGTCGCTGGGCATCCCGTTCATCTTCAAGAGCAGCTTCGACAAGGCCAACCGCTCCTCGGGCACGAGCTTTCGCGGCCCGGGCCGCGACAAGGGCCTCGAGATCCTGGCCAAGGTGAAGCGCGAACTCGGCCTGCCCGTGCTGACCGACGTGCACACCCATGAAGACATCACCGAGGCCGCCAAGGTGGTCGACGTGCTGCAGACGCCCGCCTTCCTGTGCCGCCAGACCGACTTCATCCATGCCGCGGCGCAGTCGGGCAAGCCGGTGAACATCAAGAAGGGCCAGTTCCTCGCACCGCACGACATGAAGAACGTGATCGACAAGGCCCGCGCTGCCGCCAGGGAAGCCGGCCTGGACGAAGACAGCTTCATGGCCTGCGAACGCGGCGCCAGCTTCGGCTACAACAACCTCGTGTCGGACATGCGCTCGCTCGCGATCATGCGCGAGACGAAAGCGCCCGTGGTGTTCGACGCCACGCACTCGGTGCAACTGCCCGGCGGCCAGGGCACCAGCTCGGGCGGCCAGCGCGAGATGGTGCCGGTGCTCTCGCGTGCGGCCGTGGCCGTGGGCGTGGCCGGTCTCTTCATGGAGACCCACCCCGATCCGAACAAAGCCCTGAGCGACGGCCCCAACGCCGTGCCGCTCAAGCACATGAAGGCCCTGCTCGAGACGCTCGTCGCGCTCGACCGGGTCACCAAGAAAAACGCATTCCTCGAGGACAGTTTTCAAGCATGAGCAGCGGTTACGTCATTGCGCACGTCGAGGTCACCAATCCGACGCAGTACGAGGAATACAAGAAGTGGTCGAGCGTCGCGATGCAGGCGCACGGCGCCGAAGTCTGCGTGCGCGGCGGCCAGGTGCAGCCGCTCGAGGGCGACTGGAAGCCCACCCGCGTCGTCGTGCTCAAATTCCCCAGCTTCGAGAAGGCCAAGGCCTTCTACGAGACGCCCGAATACCTGAAGGCGCGTGAAGCGCGTGCCGGCGCCGCCATCATGAACATGATCGCGGTCGAAGGCCTTTGATTCCGTTTTTTGCCAGTCCACTCCACCAAGAGACCCAGAGAAAGAGATAGAGATGAGTGCAATCGTTGACATCGTCGGCCGCGAAATTCTCGACAGCCGAGGCAACCCCACCGTCGAGTGCGACGTGCTGCTCGAATCGGGCACCATGGGCCGTGCGGCCGTGCCCTCGGGCGCTTCGACCGGTTCGCGCGAGGCCATCGAGCTGCGCGACGGCGACAAGAGCCGCTACCTCGGCAAGGGCGTGCTGAAGGCCGTCGAGAACATCAACACCGAGATCTCGGAAGCCGTGCTGGGCCTGGACGCCAGCGAACAGGCCTTCCTCGATCGCACGATGATCGACCTGGACGGCACCGACAACAAGGCCCGCCTGGGCGCCAACGCCACCCTCGCCGTGTCGATGGCCGTGGCCCGCGCCGCGGCCGAAGAGTCGGGCCTGCCCCTGTACCGCTACTTCGGCGGCATGGGCGGCATGCAGCTGCCCGTGCCGATGATGAACGTCATCAACGGCGGCGCGCACGCCAACAACAGCCTGGACCTGCAAGAGTTCATGATCATCCCCGTGGGCGCCAAGAGCTTCCGCGAGGCCGTGCGCTACGGCGCCGAAGTGTTCCACGCCCTGAAGAAGATCCTGGGCGACCGCGGCATCAGCACGGCCGTGGGCGACGAAGGCGGCTTCGCTCCCAGCGTCGAGAGCCACGAAGCGGCCATCCAGCTGATCCTGGAAGCCATCGACAAGGCCGGCTACACCGCCGGCGAGCAGATCGCCCTGGGCCTGGATTGCGCGGCCAGCGAGTTCTACAAGGACGGCAAGTACGTGCTGTCCGGCGAAAACCTGTCGCTCACGGCCGAAAGCTGGACCGACATGCTCGCGACCTGGGTCGACAAGTACCCGATCATCAGCATCGAAGACGGCATGCACGAAGGCGACTGGGACGGCTGGAAGCACCTGACCGAACGCCTGGGCAAGCGCGTGCAGCTGGTGGGCGACGACCTGTTCGTCACCAACACCAAGATCCTGCAAGAAGGCATCGACAAGGGCATCGCCAACTCGATCCTGATCAAGATCAACCAGATCGGCACGCTGACCGAGACCTTCGCCGCCATCGAAATGGCCAAGCGCGCGGGCTACACGGCCGTCATTTCGCACCGTTCGGGCGAAACCGAAGACAGCACCATCGCCGACATCGCCGTGGGCACCAACGCCGGCCAGATCAAGACCGGCTCGCTGTCGCGTTCGGACCGCATCGCCAAGTACAACCAGCTGCTGCGCATCGAAGAAGACCTCGGCGACATCGCCGTCTACCCGGGCCGCGGCGCGTTCTACAACCTCAAGTAGCGCCTCGCAGCCTGCATGCGCGCGCGCTTCGTCCCTCCTCTCATCCTGGTGCTGCTGCTGGTCATCCTGCAGTGGCAGCTGTGGAACGGGCGCGGCAGCGTGCGCGAGGTCGCCCAGCTGAGGACCCAGCTGGCCGACCAGAAGGACGCCAACGCCAAGGCCGCCCTCAACAACGAGCGGCTCGCGTCCGAAGTCAATGACCTGAAAGACGGCCTCGAGATGGTCGAGGAACGCGCGCGCGCGGAACTCGGCATGGTCAAACCGAACGAAGTCTTCGTGCAGATCGCGCACTGACCCTTTCCTTCGCCGCTTCTCGATGCCAGAGCTTCTCTCGGCCTCCGCCTTTGCGCTGTGGGGTTCTCCCGTCACCTGGCTCGAGCTCGTCGCCGCCGTGCTCGCGCTCGCGATGGTCGGCTGCAACATGCGCGAGATCCACTGGGGCTGGCCGCTGGCCATCGTCAGCTCGCTGCTCTACGTGGTGGTGTTCGCCAACGCACGCATCTACGGCGATGCCTCCCTTCAAGTCTTCTTCGCTTTCGTCGCCCTGTGGGGCTGGGCGCAATGGCTGCGCGGCTTTCGCGCCGACGGGAGCGCCTTGCGCGTGAGCCGGCTGTCGCCGCGCGGCACCGCGTACGCCCTCGCAGCCTGCGCCATTGCGTGGCCCGTGGTCGCCCTCTTCCTGCGTCGCTTCACCAACACCGACGTGCCCTGGTGGGACGGCTTCGTCACCGGCCTGAGCCTGGTCGGGCAGTTCCTGCTCGGGCGCAAGTTCATCGAGAACTGGCTCGTGTGGCTGGCCGTGAACGTGGTCAGCGTGGGCCTGTTCATCCACAAGGGCCTGTGGCTCACGACAGCGCTGTACGCGGTGTTCGCCGTGCTCAGCGTGGCCGGCTTCCTGGCATGGCAGCGACGCCTGCCGAAGGCCACGACGAAGGCGGTGCCGGCATGACGCCGAACCTGCCGACCGGCTGCGTCATCGCACTCGTGGGCGCCGAGAGCACGGGCAAGACCGAGCTCTCGCGCGCCATCGCACAGCGCCTGCAGGACCGCGGCACGCCCGTCACGCTGGTGGGCGAGTACCTGCGCGAATGGTGCGAGCGCGAGGGCCGCACGCCCCGCCCCGACGAGCAGCAGGCCATCGCCGACGAACAGATGCGCCGCATCGACGCCGCTGCCGCCACCGGCGTGGTGGTGGCCGACACCACGGCGCTCATGACGGCGGTCTACAGCGAGCAGCTGTTCGCCGACACCTCGCTGTACGACAGCGCCCTGGCCGCGCAGCGGCGCTACGCCATCACGCTGCTCACCGCGCTCGACCTGCCCTGGGTGGCCGACGACATGCGCGACGGCCCGCATGCGCGCCAGCCGACCGACACGCTGGTGCGCGCCGCGCTCACGCGCGCCGGGCTCTCGTATTCGGTCGTGCACGGCAGCGGCGGCGAACGGCTGGCGAACGCCTGGAACGCGATCAACACCATCGCCGGCAACGAAGGCCGTGCCCGCACGCGCACCCGCCGCGATGCCAAGCCCGCCTCGTGGACATGGCCTTGCGAGAAGTGTTCCGACCCGGAATGCGAACATAAGCTCTTCAGCGACCTGATGGCGCGCCGCGACCCGCCCTGAGCCTTCCGGTTCTTGCGCGTTCGCGCGCCCTCTCCCCTTCACCGGAGACCCGATGCCCGTTTCGATTGCTGCGCGCCCTGCCTCGCGCGCTCCCGCCGCCGCTTTCCTCGCCCTGCTGCTGACCGCGGGTGCCGCTTCTGCGGCGCCCGTTGCCGCCACCGTCGAGAACGCCACCACCCCCACGGCCTGTGCCGAGGAAGACAATGTGTCGATGGTGCTGCGCGGCGACGGCATCCGCCGCCTGCGCATCGAAGCACTGCAGCCGAGCTACCTCGGCAGCATCGGCAACGACGTCACCGCGCCCGATTTCTCGGGCTGCAACTTCGACGGCGGCGCCCACCCCACCGACCCGGCGCACCGTTTCAAGAAGCGCACCGTCGTGCTGCTCGACAACGCGCAGTGGCGCATCGTCGGCATGACGCTGCCGACCTTCTGGCGTCCGGCGCGCGTGCCGGTGCAGGTCGGCGCGCGCCACGACCGCGGCTTTCACCTGCTGCAGGTGTTCAAGAAGGAAAACGGCAAGGCGCTCGAGGCCATCGTGCTCTACCCGTCCGACGGCTACTGGCGCCTCAAGCCGCTGCCCGAGGCGCGCTTCGGCGACGGCGTGTACGGCTCGTCGTTCCTGCTCGGCCCGGTCGTGCAGGCCGGGCGGCCGGTGGTGGACATCGCGTCGATCCGCGTCGTGCCCCAGCCGCTGGCCATCCACCTGCGCTTCACCGACGGCGGCAAGGCTGTGGCGCGCGTGACCGAGATCAGCCGCACCCGCACTGCGCTCGACGTGACGCTCTCCAAGCCCACAGCCAGCGCCAAGCAGCCCTTCGCGGTGCTGCGCTCGATGTACGTGGCGCCCGACAACGCCGACATGAGCGAGGTGCGCTGGCAGGTCTCGCCGACGGCGGCCGAGCAGGTGCTGCCGCTGCCCGAGGTGAAGACGCTGAACGCCACGCAGGTGCGCTTCGGCCGCAGCCTGCCCTCCAAGCACAACACCAGCGCGCCCGACATCGCATTCGGCGGCTTCGACGACGAAGCGCGCTGAGCTCAGGCTGCGCGCCGCACCTCGCCGGGCGTGAGGCCCAGCACGCGGCGCATGCAGCGTGCCATGTGGCTCTGGTGCGAGAAACCGCTCTCGAGCGCCACGAGGCTCGCGGGCATCTCGCTGTTCAGCAACAGGCTGCGCGCACGGTCGACGCGGCGGTGCACCACGTAGGCATGCACCGCCTGGCCGGTGGAGCGCTTGAACTGCGTCTTCAGGTGCGAGGCGCTCAGGCCCGCGACCTCGGCCAGCGCGGCCAGCGACAGGTCGCCGTCCAGGTGCGCCTCGATGAACTCGGTGACGCGCTTCAGCTGCAGCCGCGTCAGCCCCTGCGCGGGTGACGGCGCCACCTGCGGGCCGGCCGCGATCAACTGCACCGCGAGCGCGGTGCCCAGGCTGTCGGTGTAGAGCCGGCCGTTGGGAAAGCCCGCGCGGCGCTCGGCGTCGAGTGCCCAGGCGATGTGCTCGATCTGCGGGTCGCGGAACTGGTGGCGTTCGCCGAGCACCGCACGCTCGGCCGGCAGGCCCATCTCGTCGGCCGTGCGCACCAGCAGCGCGGGCGCCATGCGCACCACGACCGAGGTGCTCGGCGACTCTTCATGCCAGATGTCGGTGCTGCCGGCCGGCAGGATGTCGAGGTCGCCGCGCGTGTAGAGAAAGCGGTGGAACTGGCAGGCGCCCGCCACCGGCGCGCCCGCGTGCAGCTTGAGGCGGTGGTCGGGCAGCGCCTCGTAGCCGACCACGCCGCCGGGGGTCTGGCGCACGTCGACGCGCAGGCTGTCGGTGGCGGGCGGCGCGACGAAGCTGTCGGCCGACAGCGCCACCTCGGACGCCGCACCACCGTGCCCGTGCAGATCGGTGTCCAGATCGGTATCGCTCATCGAAACATTATGGGCCGCGAGCGGCGCGCATGCCGGCGGCCGTTTGTGCTCCCTCACGGCCGAACGTGCGCGACCGCAAGCCGTGCGATCCGGATCATCGACGGCCATGAACACCACCTCATCTACACCCTACGCAGGCAAGACAGCCGTCATCACCGGCGGCACCCTCGGCATGGGCCTGGCCACTGCGCAGGCGCTGCTCGACGGCGGCGCCGACGTGCTTGTGACCGGCCGCAATCCACAGAACCTGGAGGCCGCGCGCCGCGTGCTCGGCCCGTACGGCGCGCGGGCGCACGTGTTGGCATCCGACACGGCCTCGCTGACCAACATCGATGCACTGGCCACCACCGTGCGCGAGCACTTCGGCCGCATCGACCTGCTGCACATCAACGCGGGCATCTCGTCGCTCGAGCCCTTCGAGCAGGTGACCGAGGCCGGCTACGACCGCGCCTTCGCCGTCAACACCAAGGGCCCGTTCTTCACCGTACAGCGTCTGGCGCCGCTGATGCCCGCGGGCAGCGCGATCGTTTTCACCTCGTCCATCGCGGACGAAGGCGGCATGCACGGCATGAGCGTGTACAGCGCCACCAAGGCCGCGCTGCGCTCGATGGCCTCGGGCTTCGCGGCGGAGCTGGTGACGCGCGGCATCCGCGTGAACGTGGTGAGCCCCGGCTTCATCGACACGCCCACGCTCGGCGTGACCGACGCGAGCGCCGAGGAGCGCGCCGAGTTCATGCGCCTGGGCGACCAGATCACGCCGATGCGGCGCCACGGCACCTCGGCCGAAGTGGCGCGCGCAGTGCTGTTCTTCGCCTTCGAGGCGACCTTCACGACGGGCGCACGCCTCACCGTCGATGGCGGGCTGGGCCAGGGCCTGACGCCGGCTGCCGCTTGATCCGATCTCTCACCAAGGACCTCACAACATGACCGACGTTTCCCTCATCGGCCTCGGCCCCATGGGCATCGCCCTCGCGCGGGCCCTTCAAGCATCGAAGTTCACGCTGACGGTGTGGAACCGCACCGCCGAGCGCGCGACGCCCCTCCTGAACCAGGGCACGGTGCTCGCACCGACAGCTCTGGCCGCCGTGCAGGCGAGCCCCGTCGTGCTGGTCTGCGTGGCCGACTACCCGGCGTCGCGCGCCATCCTCGCCGCGCCCGGCGTTCACGACGCGCTGCGCGGCAAGGTGCTGGTGCAGCTGAGCACCGGCACGCCGCAGGACGCACGCGACGACTGGGCCGCGCTCAGCGGCGTGGCGTACCTCGACGGCGCCCTGCTCGCCACGCCGGGCCAGATCGGCCGGCCCGACACGCCGCTCTTCATCTCCGGCGAAGCACGCGCCCTCGCCGCCTGCCGGCCGCTGCTCGAAGCCATCGCCGGCAACATCCAGCACATGGGCGAGCCGATCGGCAATGCGGCCGCCTGGGACCTGGCCACGCTCTCGTGCATGTTCGGCGCGATGAGCGGGTTCTTTCACGGCGTGCGCATCTGCGAAGCCGAAGGGCTGCCGGTGGACGGCTTCGCGCAGATGATCGGCGCGATCTCGCCGGTGCTCGGCGAAATGATCCAGGCCGAGGGCGAGGCGATCCACGCCGGCCGGTACAGCGAGCCCGAGAGCTCGATGGCCACCTGCGCGGGCTCGGGCCGGCTGTTCGTGAAGCAGGCGCGTGAGGCGCAGCTCGACGCGGGCTTTCCGGATTTCCTGATGGGTCAGTTCGAGCGCGCGCTGCGCGCGGGCCTGGGCAACGAGCGCCTGGCCGCGATGGTCAAGGTGCTGCGGCAACCGCCGCAGCCCGCTTGAACCGCGTCGCGCTTACTGGACGACCGGGCTGCCCGGCAGCTGGTCGCCCAGCGGCTTGAACAGCTGCGCGGTATCGACCGCGTCGAAGCGGTACTGCTTGCCGCAGAAGTCGCAGCCGACCTCGATGTCGCCGCGCTCGGCGAGGATTTCCTCGGCCTCTTCCACGCCGAGCCCGCGGATCATCTGCGCCACGCGCTCGCGGCCGCAGGTGCACGCGAAGTGCGGGCCCAGCAGGCCGGCCTGCGGTTCGAAGCGCAGCAGCTTCTCTTCCCAGAACAGGCGGCGCAGGATGGTCTCGACGTCGAGCGTGAGCAGCTCGTCGTGCGTGAGGCTCGACGCCAGGATCGAGATGCGGTTGTATTCCTCGTTGCGTCCGATCTGGTCCTGGTGCGCCTCGTCGTGCGCCTGCTGCGAGGTGCCTTCGAGGTTGCCTTCGCCCTTGATGGGCAGGCGCTGGATCAGCAGGCCGGCCGCCACCTTGTCGTCGGCGGCGAGCACCAGCGTGGTGTCGAGCTGTTCGCTTTGCAGCATGTAGTGCTGCAGCACGTCGCTGAGCTTGCCCAGCTTCTGGCCGTCGTCGCCGAACAGCGGCACGACGCCTTGGTACGGCGTGGTGCCGGGCAGCTTGTCTTTCGGGTCGAGCGTGATGGCGCAGCGGCCCTTGTTGTTCACGTTGACCATGTCGGGCAGGCGCGCGTCGGCCGGCAGGTCGCCGATCACCTTGGCGGTGGCGCGCAGGCTCAGGTCGGGCTTGGCCTCGGCCACGGCCACCTTCACTGGGCCGTCGCCGAAGATCTGCAGGATGAGTGCGCCGTTGAACTTGATGTTGGCCTGCATCAGCGTGGCCGCGGCCGTCATCTCGCCCAGCAGCTCGGCCACGGGCGGCGGGTAGGCGCCGGTGGCGGTGTTGGAGGCGCGCCGCGCAAGGATCTCCTGCCACGCATCCGTCAGGCGCACGATCATGCCGCGCACCGGCAGGCCATCGAACAGGAATTTGTGCAGCTCGCTCAAAACATCATCTTTCTCTCAATCAGGCTGTCTTCACGTGGAATACCGCGGAACCGGCTTTGCCGGGCCGCAGGTATTGCCCCCTGCAAGGGGGTAGGAGGCCACACGAAGTGGGCAAGCCTGGGGGTTAGCCAATTTTCTTCAGGCCCTTCGCGAAGCGATGGGCGTTTTCTACGTAGTGCTCGGCGCTTTGCCGCAGCTTGGCGGCGGCCGCATCGTCGAGCGTGCGCACCACCTTGGCGGGCGAGCCGATGATGAGGGAGTTGTCGGGAAACTCCTTGCCCTCGGTCACGACGCTGCCGGCGCCAACGATCGAATTGCGGCCGATCCTGGCGTTATTCAAGACCACCGCCTGGATGCCGATCAGCGAGTTGTCGCCGATGGTGCAGCCGTGCAGCATCACCTGGTGCCCCACCGTCACGTTGTCGCCGATGGTCAGCGGGCAGCCGATGTCGGCGTGCAGCACCGACAGGTCCTGGATGTTGCTGTTGCGCCCGATGGTCAGCACCTCGGTGTCGCCGCGCAGCACGGCGCCAAACCAGACGCTCGCGTTCTCGGCCAGTTCGACATTGCCCATGACCTGGGCGCTGTCCGCGACCCATGCGCCTTCGCCAAGGCGCGGTGCAATGCCATCCAATTCGTAAATCGCCATCGTGGTTGTCTCCGGAGGGGCAAAACTAGAATTGTAGGGATGCACCCCCGATTGAGCGCGCTGGCCGCGCTGCGCCTGACAGACCCCGACGACAAGGTGGCCGCCACGCGCGCCACGGCTGCACAGGCAGCTACCATTTCCATAGCACTCGAGCCCCTGCGCACGCCCGGCGACGATGCCGGCGTGCCCGGCCGCCCCGAGCGCCCGCTGCGCGTGGCCGCCACCGCGGTGCAGAAGCGTTCGCCCTTCACGCCCGAAGGCCGCGCCGCGCTGATCCATTCGATCTGCCACATCGAGTTCAACGCGATCAACCTCGCACTGGACGCCGTGTGGCGCTACGACGGCATGCCCGAGGCCTACTACCGCGACTGGCTGCGCGTGGCCGACGAGGAGGCGCAGCACTTCACGCTGCTGCACACGCACCTGCAGGCCATGGGCTGGCGCTACGGCGACTTTCCGGGCCATGACGGCCTGTGGAACATGTGCGAGAAGACCAAGGACGACGTGCTCGCGCGCATGGCGCTGGTGCCGCGCACGCTCGAAGCGCGCGGGCTCGACGCCACGCCGCTGATCCAGTCCAAGCTGAAACGCGTGAACACGCCCGATGCGCTGCGCGCCGTGGAAATCCTCGACATCATCCTGCGCGACGAAGTGGGCCACGTGGCCATCGGCAATCACTGGTACCGCTGGCTGTGCGAGCGCGCAGGGCTCGACGCCGAAGCCAACTACCCGGCCTTGGTCGCGCGCTACGACGCGCCGCGCCACAAGCCACCTTTCAACCTCGAAGCACGCGGCCGGGCGGGCTTCAGCCCCGCAGAGCTGCGCGCGCTGACCGACTCCCGCCCCGAATGACCGAAGTGATTTCCGACCAGACCTGGTCACGCGCCGAGCTGCAGGCCTGCCTGCAGGGCCGCGACACGCCGCCGCATTTCGAACGCTGCCATTTCGACGAGGCCGACCTGTCGCGCCTCGATCTGCGCGGCGCGCAGTTCACGCTGTGCAGCTTCGCCGAAACCTCGTTCGACCGCGCGCAGCTGGCCGACACGCGCTGGACCGGTTGCCGTGCGCGCCAGGCCGACTTCGGCCTGGCCGACCTCACGAACGCGCGCTTCCAGGACTGCGACCTCAACAACACGCAATGGGCGCGCGCCAAGCTGCCCTCGGCGCTCTTCACGGGCGTGAAGCTCACGGGCGCGCACCTCGGCGAGGTGTCGGCGCTGGGCGTGGTGTTCAAGGACTCGCTGCTGGTCGACGCGCACCTGCGCGGCCTGTCGTTCCGCAAGCAGACGCTCGCGCAGCTCGACCTGTCGGAGGCCGACCTCTCGGGCTGCGATTTCCGCGAGACCATCTTCGAAGGCGGCAGCCTGCGCAACGCGCACCTGAAGCTCGCACGCTTCGAAGGCGCCGACCTGCGCGACGTGGACCTGGGCGGCCTGCGGCTGGCCAACGCCGCGCCGTTCAAGGGCGCGACCATCTCCCACCGCCAGGCCGCCGCGCTGGTCGAGGAACTGGGCCTGCGCGTCGTCTGAGATTCAGGACATCGCGGTGCGGCTGTGCACCACCAGCTTCGGCGTGAAGTACTGCAGCACCTCGCCGCGCTGGTTGCGCGTCTGGCAGCGCATCGAGACCATCGCGCGGCCGGGCTTGGAGCGCGAGGGCGTGATGTCGACCACCTCGCTCACCACATGCAGCACGTCGCCGGGCCGCGTGGGCTTGGGCCACTGCAGCTCGCCGCCCGAACCGATGATGCCGTCGGCCAGCGGGATGCCGCTGTCGACCAGCAGCTTCATGGTGAGCGCCGCCGTGTGCCAGCCGCTCGCGGCCAGCCCGCCAAAGAAGGTGTTCTTGGCGGCCTCTTCGTCGGTGTGGAAGGGCTGCGGGTCGAACTGCTGCGCGAAGGCCTTGATCTGCGCCGCGTCGAGCAGGTGTTCGCCGCTCTGGAAACGGTCGCCGACCTTCAGGTCTTCGAGATACAGCTTGTCCATGGGAGTCTCCTTGTTGCGTTGCCCGTCATTCTCGGGCGATCAGACGCGCTCGAGGATGGTGGCGATGCCCTGCCCGCCGCCGATGCATTGCGTGGCGAGCGCATAGCGGCCGTTCTCGCGCGCCAGCAGCGCCGCCGCCTTGCCCGTGATGCGCGCACCGGTCGCGCCCAGCGGGTGGCCGATGGCCAGGCCGCCGCCGTCGAGGTTCACCTTTGCCGGGTCGAGCCCGAGGTCGCGGATGCAGGCCAGCGCCTGTGACGAAAAAGCCTCGTTGATCTCGACCACATCGAGGTCGGCCACGCCCAGGCCTGCGCGCGCGAGCGCCTTGCGCGTGGCGGGAATCGGGCCGATGCCCATGACGGCCGGGTCGACGCCCACGGTCGCGAATGAACGGATGCGTGCCAGCGGCTTCAGGCCGTGCTTGGCGGCGAAGGCGTCGCTGGTGACCAGCACGACCGCCGCGCCATCGGTCAGCGGCGACGAGGTGCCGGCCGTGACCACGCCGTCGGGGCGGAACGCGGGCTTGAGGTTGGCCAGCGCCTCGGCCGAGGTCGAGGGGCGGATGCAGCCGTCGGCATCGACCACCTCGCCGGAGGCCAGGCGCACCGGCACGATCTCGCCGGCCAACCGGCCCTGCGCGCGCGCTTCGGTCGCCTTGCGGTGCGACTCGACGGCCAGCGCTTCCTGGTCGGCGCGGCTCACGTTCCAGCGCTGCGCGACGTTCTCGGCGGTCTCGCCCATCGAGATGTAGGCATCGGTGCTGGCCAGCAGCTCGGGGCTGGGCGAGAAGTTGAAGCCGCCCTGCGGCACCATCGTCATCGACTCCACGCCCACGCACAGGAAAGCCTCACCCATACCCGCCTCGATCTGTGCGGCGGCGATGTGCACGGCCTGCATCGACGAGCCGCAGAAGCGGTTCACCGTCATGCCGCCCACCTCGTGCGGCAGCCCGGCCAGCAGCCCGACGATGCGCGCGAGGTTGTTGCCCTGCGACGCCTCGGGGTAGGCGCAGCCCAGGATGATGTCTTCGAGCAGCGCGGGGTCGAGGTCGGTGCGCTGCAGCAGGCCCTGCACCACGCCGGCGGCGAGCGTGTCGGGGCGCACTTCGGCCAGCGCGCCCTTCTTGGCGAAGTGGAACGGGGAACGGGCGTAGGCGGAAATCACGGCTTTCATGGGAATACTCCTTGGAGAAAAACTACCTTCCAATCGGTAGGCTTCGGGGTTCAAAAAAAGGCACGTCCAGCGTGCCCGTGGTGAAACGGATCGGTCAGTCCAGCGGCAGCGCGCGCCGCAGTTGCGCGATGGCGTCGTCGAAGTCTTCGACGCGGCCCGTCATGCGGGACGCGAGCAGCGCGCCCTGGCACGACGAGAACACGAAGGCCGCGAGCGAGGCCACGGGGTTGTCTTTCTGCGCCTGCGCCGGCACCAGCGCGCCGAGCACGCCGGTGAGCCACATCACCTGCGTGTTGCGCAGCGCCTGCACGGCCTGGCGCAGGTCTTCGTTGATGCAGTCCCAGCCCGGTGCCAGCGCGCCCGCCGGGCACAGGCCCGAGCCGGCCTTCAGCGTGTTGCGGTACATGCGGAAATAGGATTCGAGCGCGTCCTTGGGCTCGCGCGCGCGCGCCGCCACCCAGTCCTTGAAGCCCTGCGTGGCGCCCTGGATCACCGCGATGCCCAGCGCTTCCTTGGTGGGAAAGTGGTGGTAGAGGCTCGCCTTGCGCACGCCCACCGCGTTGGCCACGTCCTGGAAGCTGAAGCCCAGGTACGAACGGGTTTCGATGAGCCCACGCGCCACCGCGAGGATCTGATCGCGGGTGCCGCCGGGGGCCAGGGTGGAGGCGTCGTGCATCTACCTACTATAAGGTAGGGAAACCCGCCCCTGCAAGCGCCGGGGTCAATCGGCCTTGATGCCCGCAGCCTTCACGATGCGGCCGTTGCTCTCGAACTCGCTGGCGATCTCCTTGGCGAAGGCGGCCGGCGTGCCCGGGGCGGGCACGTTGTCGGTGGCCGTGAGCTTGGCGCGCAGCTCGGGGCTGGCGAGCGCCTTGTTGATCTCGGCGTTGTACTTCGCGACCAGCGCCGCCGGCGTGCCCGCGGGCGCGAACACGCCGAACAGCGAATGGATGTTGGCCGCGCTGTAGCCCAGTTCGGCCAGCGTGGGCACCTGCGGCAGGCTGTCGAGCCGCGCGGGCGCGCCCGCCGCCAGCGGGCGCAGCTTGCCCGACTGGATGTGCGCCGAGAGCGTCGGGCTGGCGTTGGTCGACAGGATTTCGAACTGCCCGCTCAGCGCATCGTTGAGTTGCTGGCCACCTCCTTTGTACGGCACGTGCGTGATGTCCACGCCGGCCGTTGCGCGCACCTGCTCGAGCACGATGTGGCCGAGCGAGGCCGGCCCCGATGTGGCCCAGCGCACCGCGCCGGGCTGCGCCTTGGCCTCGGCGATCAGCGCACGGAAGTCCTTCGCCTTGCTGGCGGGCGTGGCCACCAGCAGCACGGGCGAATACATCACGCTGGCCACCGGCACGATGTCCTTCAGCGGGTCGAACGGCAACTTGCCCAGGTGCGGGCTCAGCACCAGCGGGCTGATGGCCGAGAAGCCCAGCGTCGCGCCGTCGGGCGCGGCCTTGGCCACGGCGTCCATGCCGATGGCGCCGCTCGCGCCCGCGCGGTTGTCGACGATCACCGTGGTGCCCAGCTGCACGGCGAGCCGGTCGCCGAGCGCGCGGGCGACCACGTCGCTCACGCCGCCCGCCGGGTAGGCCACGATGAGCCGCACGGTGCGCGGCACGGCCTGCGCATGCGCGCCGCTGGCCGCGCACAGCGCCGCGGCGGCGAGCAGCCGGGTCGTGGTGCGGCGCGAAGGCTTGGAGGCGGCGAGGAAGTTCATGGTGTCGATGAAAGGCATGCGTCGAGGAGAAGAAGAAAGATCGGTCAGTCCAGCTGCAGCTTGCGCTCGCGGATCAGCTTGGACCACTTCTCATTGTCCGCCTTGACGAAAGCCGCAAAGGCCGCCGGGCCGAGCGGATGCACCTCGGCGCCGGCCGTCGCGAACTTGGCCTTGATCTCGGGCGTGGCCAAGGCCTTGGCGAGTTCACTCGACAGGCGATCGACCACCTCCTTGGGCATGTTGGCGGGACCGACCAGGCCCTGGAAGCCGACCGCCTCCATGCCTGCGAGGCCCAGCTCCTTCACCGTCGGCACGTCGGGCAGTTGCGGGTCGCGCACGGGGCCGGTCACGGCCAGCGCCTTGAGCTTGCCGCCCTTCACCTGCGGCAGCAGCACGCTGCCCGCGTCGATGAGGATCTGCGTCTGCCCGCCGAGCAGGTCCTGCACGGCCGGCGCGCTGCCCTTGTACGGCACGTGCGTCATGTCCAGGCCCGTCACCTGGTTCATGAGTTCGCCGTTCAGGTGCGTCGAGGTGCCGTTGCCGCCCGAGGCGAAGTTGACCTTGCCGGGCTGGCCCTTGGCCCACGCCACGAACTCCTTGAGGTTCTTCGCCGGATGGTCGGGCCGCGTCACCGCGATGTAGCTGCCCTGGCTGATCTGGCCGATGTAGGTGAACTGCTTGATGGGGTCGTACGGCGGCTTGCTCTGCAGGTACGGCGCGATGGCGAAGGGGCCGGTGTTGGCCAGCAGCAGCGTGTAGCCGTCGGCCGGCTGGCGCGTGAGCTCGGTGGCCGCGATCATGCCGCTGGCACCGGGCTTGTAGTCGACCACCAACTGCTGCTTGAGCGCTTCCTGCAGCGGCACCTGCACCGTGCGCGCCGCGAAGTCGATGCCGCCGCCGGGCGGGTAGCCGACGATCAGGCGGATGGGCTTGGCGGTGGGAAAGCCCTGGGCCATGGCGAGGCCGGCGGTCGTGGCCAGTGCGAGGCCGGTGCAGAGTCTGCGAAGGTTCATGGATGTCTCTGGATCTCTCTTGAAGGGGAGCGTCCATTTTGAAACATCCCGGGCCTGCGCGGCCCCTTGCGCGGGTCAGGCTTCCTGCGTCTCCACATCGTTGCCGATGAAGTTGCGCCCGCGCGCCCCGCCCTGCGCATGGCGCAGCATCTCGCGCGCCTCGTCCTCGCCCACGCCGTAGTCGGCGAAGCGCGTCTTCACGCCCAGCGATTCGATGAAGGCCGCGAGCTGCGCCGGTGCGTCGGCCAGCGGCATGCGCAGCGCCTGCGCCAGCACCGCATCGCGGTCGGGCCGACGGCCGATGGCGCGCGCCAGCACCATCGGCAGCGGGAACGAACAGGCGATGCCGTGCGGCAGGCCGTAGCGCAACGTCATCTCGTACGAGATGGAATGTGCGAGCGCGGTCTTGGTGTTGGAAAAGGCCATGCCGGCCTTCAGTGCGGCCAGTGCCATGCGCCCGCGCAGGTCGACGTCGTCCAGCCGCGCCATGAGCTGCGGCAGCACCTCCAGCGTGTCCTGCACCGCTGCCACGGCGAAGGTGTCGGACAGCGGATTGGCGTTGACGTTCCATATCGCTTCGAGCGCGTGCGACAGCGCATCGAGCCCGCTTTGCAGCGTGACCGCCGCGGGCAGCGACAGCATCAGCTCGGGGTCGATGACGGCATAGGTCGGCCAGGTCTGCGGCAGGTGCAGCGAATACTTCTTCTGCCGCTCGCGGTCCCAGATGGTGGCCCAGGGCGTGACCTCGCTGCCCGTGCCGGCCGTGGTGGGCACGGCGATGAGCGTCTTGTGGCGCGTTGCCACGAAGGGCCGCTCGCCCGCGAGGCCCGCCACCAGGTCCGCGAAGCGCCCGTGGTCGTCGGCCACCATCAGCGCCTTCGCCGTGTCGATGGCGCTGCCGCCGCCGACCGCGACGATCACCTCGACGTCGGCATGCGTGCGCCAGAACCATTCGTAGGTCCCGGCCAGTTCCGCCACGTCGGGGTTGGGCCGCGTCTGGTCGAGCGTGCAGGCCAGCGCGTCGCCGAGCACCGACGCCAGCCGATCGAGCAGGCCCAGCGCGCGCGCCTCGGGAAAGGTCACCAGCGCGGCGCGCCGGCCTTCGAGCAGCGTCGGCAGGGACAGCAGGGCCCCTGCCCCGTACACGCTGTGCACGGGGTTGTGGTAGTTGGCGCTCATGGAGGGGTTTCTTCAGGAGGCGGCCAAAGCCGCGGGGACAGACGCGAAGAGCGATCGAGTCATCAGCGCGCGCCCTGCTGGATCCAGCCGCGCAGCCGGGTCGAGAGGTAGTCGGCCGTCATGACCATCACGACGATCACCAGGATGCAGGTCGCCGTGTCCTGGTACTGGAACAGCTTCATGCTGCCCACGAGCTCGAAGCCGATGCCGCCCGCGCCCACCATGCCCAGCACGGTGGCCTGGCGCAGGTTGGTCTCGAAGCGGTAGACGATCACGCCGATCCACGCGGTGACCACCTGCGGAATCACGCCGAAGATGATGGTCTGGATCGGCCCCGCGCCGGTGGCGCGCAGTGCTTCGATCGGGCCCTGGTCGATCTCCTCGATCGACTCGGCGAAAAACTTGCCGAGCATGCCCGCGCCATGCAATGCCAGCGCCAGTACGCCGGGGAACGGACCGAGGCCCACGGCCGCCACGAAGATCAGCGCCAGGATGATCTCGTTGATGCCGCGCGTGATGTTGAGCACCTGCCGCATCGCATGGAACACGGCGACGTTCGGCGAGATGTTGCGCGCCGCGAAGAAGCACAGCGGCACCGCGAGGATCACCGCGAGCAGCGTGCCCCACAGCGCGATCTGCACGGTCTCGATGGCCGGCTTCACGAGCTTGCCCATGAACTCCCAGTTGGGCGGCAGCATGCGCCCGAGGAAGTCGGCGATCCAGGGCATGCCCTTGCCGAGTTCGCTGAAGCTCACCTGGCTGCCGATGGCCGCCCACCAGAGCACACCGATGCCGGCGAGCACGGCCACGGCGTACTTCCACCAGCCGGGGTTGCCGCCGCTCTTGGCGATCAGCAGGTTGTAGCGTCCGAGGGCGATCATGATTGCTCCATGGCGAGTTGCGGGGCGGTGCGCACCGGCGCCGCATGAAGGGCCGCAGCGGGCACGCTCGGTGTTGCGGTGTCAGGCTCTGCGCCTGCAGCGGCGGCGTCGGTGCCCTCTTCCACGCCGCCCGGATAGATGAGGTGCAGCACCTCGTCGGTCAGTTCGTCGGGCCGGCCTTCGAACACGATGCGTCCGGCCGCCACGCCGATCACGCGCTGCGCGAATTCGCGCGCGTAGTCGACCTGATGCAGGTTGCAGATCACCGTGATGCCGTCCTGCCGGCTGGCCTGCTTCAGGTAGTTGAGCACCTTGCGCGAGGTCTTCGGGTCGAGGCTGGCCACGGGCTCGTCGGCCAGGATCACCTTGGGCTTTTGCGCCAGCGCACGGGCAATGCCCACGCGCTGCTTCTGTCCGCCCGAGAGCGTGTCGGTGCGCAGGTCGGCCTTGGGGTCGAGCTCGACGCGGCGCAGGCATTCGCGGGCGATGGCGATGTCCTTCGCGGGGAACACCTGGAACCACGACAGGAGCGCAGGCATCGAGCCCAGCCGCCCCGTCAGCACGTTCTTGAGCACCGACAGGCGCGGCACCACGTTGTAGTGCTGGAAGATCATCGCCACGTCGCGGCGCACCTTGCGCAGGCCGGCGCGGTCGCCACGCGAGCGCTCGCCGTCCACGTGGATCTCGCCTTCGCTCGGCTCGGCCAGGTGGTTGATGCAACGCAGCAGCGTCGACTTGCCCGCACCCGACGCGCCGAGGATGACGACGAACTCACCCTTGGCCACCGTGAGGTCGACACGGTGAAGCGCGGTGAAGTCGCCGTAGCGCTTGCACAGCCCGCGGATTTCGATCATTTCATCTTCCTCAGGTCGAGGTTCAGCACCTTCGCCGTGTCGCGGATGATGTTGTAGGCCGCGTCGTTGGTCGGATGGAAACCGTTGAGCAGGCCCTGGTCGGACCAGGGGATGTCCTTCACCTGCAGGAAGGCGGCCTGCACGCGCGTCTTCAGATCGGCGGGCAGGTCCTTGCGCCACACGGTGGGCGACTCGGGGATCGGGTCCGACTTCCAGACCTCGACCAGGTCTTCGCGCTTGACCAGGCCCTTGGACACGGCAGCGTCGAGGATGCGGTCGGCGATGGCCGCGGCATCGACCTTCTTGTTCTGCACCGCGATCGCGCTCGAGTCGTGCGAGCCCGAGAAGATCACGCGGCCGAAATCCTTGTCGGGGTTGAAGCCCGCCTTCAGCAGGCCGGCCTTGGGAAACAGATGGCCCGAGGTGGAGCTCGGATCGACGAAGGCGAAGGTCTTGCCCTTGAGGTCGGCCACCGTCTTGATGCCGGTGTCCTTGTGGGTCACGATCTGGCTGTGGTACGAGGTGCGCCCGGCCTTCTTGGTCTCGGCCACCGCGAAGGCCTCGATGTCGGCCACCGTGGTGCCCAGCACATAAGAGAACGGGCCGAGGTAGGCCACGTCGAGCCGCTTGGAACGCAGCGCTTCGATCACCCCGTTGTAGTCGGCCGCCACGAAGGGCTTGACCGCGAAACCGAGGGCCTTGGACAGCATGTCCATCATGGCCTGGCTGTTGGCAATCATGGCGCGCGAGTCCTCGGAAGGAATCAGCCCGACAGTGAGAACCTGCTGTGCCCGTGCCATCGGCACGAAGGCGGACGCTGTCACGGCGGCAGTGCCGAGCAGCAGCTTTCTACGCTTCATCATGGTTGTCTCCAGTGGTCTGCGTTGCATGGAATCCTCAGGTCGTTTCGAAGGGCAAAAGTACCCGTCTCGAGTCTTCCAGTCGTGCGTGTCATGGTCATGACAACGCGAGGATTCGGGACGTCCGGCGTGTTTCTGTCGAGGCCTGGTCCGTCTTGAGCGCGAGTACATCACTGGTACTCATATCGATCAAATTCAAATTTTTTCGATGATCTATATACTGAACCTATAGATCAGAAAGGCTCCCGCGATGCGCCTCACCCAGCTGCGTTCCTTCTATGCCGTGGCCCGCGAAGGCAGCTTCACGCGGGCCGCCGAGCACCTGCACGTGAGCCAGCCCACCATCACCACGCAGGTGCGCTTTCTCGAAGAGGCCTACCAGGTCGAGCTCTTTCACCGGCGCGGCCGGCGCGTGCAGCTCACAGAGATCGGCGAACAGCTGATGCAACTCGCGCAGCAGATCTTCAGCCTCGAAGGCGATGCGGTGGCGCTGCTCGGCGACGCCGGCAAGCTGCGCACCGGCCACCTGCGCGTGGCGGCCGTGGGCCCGTACCACGTGACGAAGATGCTGGTCGACTTCAGCCTGCGCTACCCCGACGTGAAGGTCACGGTGAGCACCGGCAATTCACAGGACGTGCTCGACCGCCTGCTCGACTACAGCGCCGACGTCGGCGTGCTCGCGCAGCTGGTGCGCGACGACCGCTTCCTGTCGGTGCCCTTCAGCCAGCACCCGGTCGTGATGTTCGTGCCCTCCACGCACCGCTTCGCGAAGCGGCGCAACATCCGGCTCGCGGAGCTGCAGGGCGAACGGCTCATCCTGCGCGAGCAAGGCTCGACCACGCGCAAGGCACTCGAACTGGCGCTCGCGAAAGCCAAGGTCGAGGTCGACGTGGTGATGGAGATCAGCAGCCGCGAAGTGATCCGCGAAGCCGTGGCGCAAGGCCTGGGCATCGCGGCCGTGTCGGGCGTGGAGTTCGTGCCGGGGCCCAACCTGCACATGGTCGGCTTCAGCGACACCGAAATTTTTACCTACGCCCACGTGCTGTGCCTGGCCGAGCGACGCGAGATGCGCATGGTGAGCGCCTTCTACGACACGCTGGTGCCGGCCATCGAGGCGCGCAAGCGCAAGAGCTGAGAACGAAGGCAGCCTCAGCCGCGCGGATGGTGCGCCGCGTGCAGCTGCTTCAGGCGCTCGCGCGCCACGTGCGTGTAGATGGTGGTGGTCGAGATGTCGGCGTGGCCCAGCAGCAGCTGCACCGCGCGCAGGTCGACGCCATGGTTCAGCAGGTGCGTGGCGAATGCGTGGCGCAGCGTGTGCGGCGACAGCGGCACGTGGATGCCGGCAGCCGCAGCCTGCTTCTTCACGATGACCCAGAACATCACGCGCGTCATGCCCGCGCCGCGCGCGGTCACGAACAGGTCGGGCGTCTGCTGGCCGTCGAGGATCACGGGGCGAGACTCGTCGAGGTAGCGCTCGATCCAGCGCCGCGCCTCGCCGCCGAAGGGCACGAGGCGCTCCTTGTTGCCCTTGCCGAGCACGCGCAGCACGCCGTCGTTGAGGCTCATGTCGATCGCCTTCAACGCCACCAGCTCGCTCACGCGCAGGCCGCTCGCGTACATCAGCTCCAGCATCGCGCGGTCGCGCAGGCCGAGCGGGCTCTCGACATCGGGCGCGGCCAGCAGGTCGTCGACCTGCTTCTCGGACAGCGTCTTGATGGCGCGCGGCATCTGGCGCGCGGGCATGAGGCGGATGCTCGGGTCGGCCGTGATGCGCCGCTCGCGCAGCGCCCAGCGGTAGTAGCGCTTGAACACCGTGAGCCGGCGGTTCGCCGAGGTCGCCTTGCCCTTGGTGGACAGGCGCACGCCCATGTAGGCCTGCAGGTCGGTCTCGCGCGCGGCGTCCAGCCCCATGCCGTCGCGCTGTTCGCGCAGCCACTGCGCGAACAGCGCGAGGTCGCGGCGGTAGGCGGCCAGCGTATTCTTCGACAGCCCGTCCTCGAGCCAGAGGGCGTCGATGAAGGTGTCGATGTCGGCGGTGGGGGGTGCGGCGGCGGCCTCGGTCATGCGATGCAAGATAACAAAAGAAAAAGCCGCCCGGAACGCGGGCGGCTTTCGGGGGAAGCGAAGAGGCTCAGTCGAGCTTGAGGTTCTGCTTCTTCACGACCTGCTTGTACACGTCGAACTCGGCCTTGATCTGCGCGGCGAACTGGTCGGGCGTGTTGGCCACGATCAGCGAGCCGGTGTCTTCGATGCGCTTCTTCACGGCCGGATCTTCCACCGCCTTCTTCACGCCGGCGTTGATCTTGTCGACCACTTCCTTCGGCAGGCCCTTCGGACCGAGGATGCCGTAGTAGGCCATGCGGTTGACAGGCTCCAGGCCGACTTCCTTGAAGGTCGGCACGTTCGGCAGGCCGGCCACGCGCGTCGGGGCCGACACCACGATCGGCACCAGGCGGCCGCTCTGGATGAAGGGCATCGCCGAGGGCAGGTTGTCGAAGATGATCGGCACCTGGCCGGCCACCACGTCGTTCAGCGCCGGGCCCGCGCCGCGGTACGGGATGTGCGTGACGAAGGTGGTGGTCAGGCTCTTGTACAGCTCCATCAGCAGGTGGCCGATGCCGCCCGTGCCCGACGAGGCGTACGAATACTTGCCCGGATTCTTCTTCAGCTCGGCCACGAACTCGGCGTAGTTCTTGGCCGGGAAGCTCGGGTTCACGGCGATCACGTTCGGCGTGGCCGCGATGTTGATGATCGGCGTGAAGTCGGTGATCGGGTCGTACGGCGTCTTCGGGTTGATGGCCGGGTTGGCCGCCGTGCTCGACACCGTGGCCACGCCCAGCTTGTAGCCGTCGGCCGGTGCGCGCGCCGTTTCGGCCGCACCCACGATGCCGCCGCCACCGGCGCGGTTGATCACCACCACGGGCTGGCCCAGCACCTTGCCCAGCGGGTCGGCGATCACGCGCGCCACGATGTCCGTCGTGCCGCCGGGTGCGAACGGCACGCTCAGTTCGACCGGCTTGGTGGGATAGCCCTGCGCGAAACTCTGGCCTGCCACTGTGACCAGCGCGGCAGCGCCCACGAACGCGCTCCATTGACGACGTTGCATCGATAACTCCTTGACTTGACGGAACCGGCCGGGGCGGCCGGAAAAAAGCGAAGCCCGGATGCTAGCGGGTCGGGGCTTTCCGTCATGCTGTGGAATACCCACGGTTGTGCCGGTTTATGCTCGAAGCGGTGAACTACGCGCAGCTGCTCTTCCCCGATTTCTCCCTCATCGCCATCGGCTGGCTCCTGTGCCGCTACACCGCGCTCGACCGCCGCGTGTGGGACCAGGTCGAGAGCCTGGTGTATTACTTTCTATTTCCCGTCCTGCTGTTCCATTCGATCGTGCGCAGCCCGCTCGACTTCGGTGCGACCTCGAGCCTGCTGACCGCGGGCGTGGGCGTCGGGCTGGCCGGCATCGCGATGGCCTACGCCCTGCCCTTCGTGCCGGGCCTGCGCACGCACATCGACCGGCACGACCACGCCGCCAGCGCGCAGATCGCGTTCCGCTTCAACTCCTTCATCTGCCTGGCGCTGGCCGAGCGGCTGGCCGGGCCCGAAGGCCTGCTGCTGATCGCGGTGCTGATCGGCGTGTGCGTGCCGATGTTCAACATCGCCGCCGTGTGGCCGATGACGCGGCATGCGCAAACCGGCTTTGTGCGGCAGCTGGTGCGCAACCCGCTGATCGTGGCGACGCTGGCGGGGCTGCTGGCCAATGTGCTGGGGCTCACGGTGCCTGGCTGGTTGACGCCTACGCTCACGCGGATCGGGGCTGCGTCGCTGGCGTTGGGGCTGCTGGCGGCGGGGGCGGGGATGCAGTTTGCGACGTTGGGGCGGGGGAAGGTGTTGGCGGTGTCTGTGCTGGCGATACGGCATTTCTTCTTGCCGCTCGTGGCTTGGGGGTTATCGCTTGCCTTGAGGCTGGACGTTACGCAGGCTTCGGTGTTGATGGCTTTTTCTGCTGTGCCTACGGCTTCGAGTGCTTATGTGCTGGCGGCTCGGATGGGATACAACGGGCCTTATGTGGCTGGGCTGGTCACGCTGTCTACGATCTTGGGGGTGGTTAGTTTGCCGTTTGCGTTGGCTCTGCCTCGGTAGTTTCAGCATCGCTATGGGTTTGCTTCCCGAGGCCGGGTCTCGGCCCGGCGGCCGACCTACTTTTCTTTGCTTCGCCAAAGAAACGTAGGCA
>NZ_JBWKRI010000012.1:0-145898 GCF_059419205.1 Variovorax sp. GW821-FHT06D12
CGCCTTTTCTTTGCTTACTTTCTTTTGGCGAAGCAAAAGAAAGTGAGTCCGCCGCCGGGCGGAACTCCCGGCCCCGGAAAGCAAACCCACGCGCCAAGTTCAACGAGCCAGCAAGGCAGGCAAAGCCGAAGCCAACATAGCAACCCCAGACAACGTCAACAAGCTCAACACGATCTTGCGAAACGCCGCTTCACTGATCCCGATATACAACCGCGCCCCCAACAACACCGGCACCGCAACAGCCGCAGCGACCAACACCAGCAACGGCAAAACCGACCGCCCGATGCTCCCGCTCGCCACATGCACAGCAAATGCCACAGCCAACATCGAGAGATTGAAGTTCTGGATCACAGCACGTTGCGTGTCGCGCTGAAAGCCGCGCAGCGTGCACCACAACGTAGGCACGACACCCGAGAAGCCGCCGATGCCCGCCATCACACCGCCGATGGCACCCGCGACACCGTCCGCCGCGCGACCGCCAAAAGTGATCTTCGGCAGGTGCTGCGACATCAGCATGGCCGGGCACCACAGCACCAGCAGCGTACCCAGGCACACCTTGAACAGCACGATGTCCAGGTGCGGCAGCAGCCAGACACCGAAGGGCACGCCGACCAGTCCGCCGAGCACGAAGGGCCAGAGGATGCGCTTGTCGAAAGACCGCCGCACCGTGAGCGCCGCAATCACCTGCCCCGTGAGGGCGCCGAACAGCGCGAGCACGGCGGCCAGTTGCGGCTCCAGCGTCCAGGCCCACACGGACATCGCGACCATGCCGAAGGCAAAGCCCGACAGGCCCTGCACGAACCCCGCCAGCACAGCGCCGACGATCACATAGACATACAAGGCTTGCATGCGGCCGATGATTGGGGGCCGCCCCCCGCGCCCAAGTGGCTTACGCCGACGCAGGCACCAGCGCCGTGCGCCGCACGCGCCGCACATTGAAGGCACTGGCGATCAACACGCCCTGCACCAGCGCCAGCCCGACGATCACGCTCGTGTACTGGCCGGCGTCCATCAGGCGACCGAACACCAGCGGCGCCACGGCCTGGCCGATGTCCAGGCCCGCGTACACCACGCCGTAGACGCGCCCCGTCGCATTGGGCGGCGTCGACTTCTTCACCAGCAGGTCGCGCGACGGCCCGGCGATGCCCGAGACGAAACCCATCGCGCCGAACAACACCGGCACCATCACCGGCGGAAACTGCGCAAAGGCCAGCACCAACGCCAGCGCCGCCGCCACGCCGAAGCCCGCGCCCACGATGCGCTCGCAGCGCGACGGGTCGGAGGCCAGGAAGCCCCCCACCACCATGCCGGCCGCACTCGCCACCATGTAGACCGTGAGGCACACCGCCACCAGCGCCACAGGCACGGCGTGCAGATGGCCGGCCGCCACGGGCGCGAAGGTCTGCACCACGCTGATCACGGCGGCGTAGAAAAAGAAGAAGCCGAAGCACATCCACACGGCCGGGATGCGCAGGAAGTCGAACTCGCCGCCCACCGGTGCGGGCTCGCCCTGCCCCGTGGCCTTGTGCACGGCCGCAGCATCGAGAGCCAGCACGCTGCGATAGATCCACAGCACCAGCAGCACCACGATCGCCACCACGCCGGCCGAGGCCAGCGCCACGCGCCACGAGAAGGCGATGGCGATCGGCACCACGAAGGCCGGCGCCAACGCCCAGCCCAGGCTGCCGGTGATGCCGTGCACGCTGTAGGCATGGCCCAGGCGCGTGGGCGCGACCTTGCGGTTGAACAACGTGTAGTCGACCGGGTGGAACACGCCGTTGCCGATGCCGCCGACCACCGCGCACGCCAGCAGCATCCAGTAGCTCTGCGCCATGGCATAGCCGAAGGCCGCGAGCCCCAGCGCGCCCAGCCCGACGAACAGCACCGGGCGCGGGCCCAGCTTGTCGACGATGAAGCCCGAGGCCGCCTGCACGATGCACGAGACCACGAAGAACACGGTGAGCACCGCCCCGAGCTCGACATAGCTCACCTGGAACGCGTCCTTCAGCCACGGAAACAGCGGCGCCAGGATCAGCTGGCTGAAATGGCTCACCGCATGCGCCAGGCCGACCAGCCCGATCAGTTGGGCGTCGGTGCGCAAAGTGGTGGCGGGAACGGCTGTCGAGGAAGTGGATGACATGGATTGCTACAAAAAACCGGTGCGGGCACCGATGCTATGCGGCACCGACGCGGCAGAATGGCGATACAGCGACAACATTTGTCGAAACCATGCCAAGCGCCGTTCCCCCCCACGCTCCGCCCGCTCCCGAGCCAGCCTCCCCCGCCAAGGCGCGCGGAACCCCCACCGCGCCGACCAACAGCGTGGGCCCGCTCACGCCGCACCTGTACGCCCCCGACGCGGTGCGACCGCTGCGCGCCAAGGAACATTTCCTGAGCGCCGACACGCTGGTCGAGCTGCACGAGCACCCGTGGCCGCAGCTCACGTTCTCGACGCGCGGCGTGATCCGTTTGAGTACGCAGGACGGCAGCTACATCGTGCCGCCGTCGCGCGCGCTGTGGGTGCCGGCCAACATGCCGCACAGCATCACGCTGATCGAAGACGCCGAGCTGCGCACCGTCTACCTGCACGCCTGGATCGCGCCCACCTGGGAGAAGTGCGAGGTGCTCGAGATCAGCCCGCTGCTGCGCGCGCTGATGCTCGCACTCGACACCACGCCCGACGGCCTGCCCCCGGCCGACCCGCATGCGCCGCAGCGCGAACGCATGATCGCGCCGCTGCTGGTCGACGAGGTCGAGCGCGCCACGCAGATCCGCATCGACGTGCCGCTGCCCTCCGACAAGCGCCTGCGCCAGCTGTGCGAGACGCTGCTGCGCAACCCGGCCGACCGCGCCACGCTGGCCGAGCGCGCCGCCGCCATCGGCGCCAGCGAGCGCACGGTGGCGCGGCTGTTCCGCGACCAGCTCGGCATGAGCTGGCAGCAATGGCGCCAGCAGGCCGTGATGGCGCACGCGCTGCCGCTGCTCGCGCGCGGCATGGCCGTGAGCCAGGTGGCGTCGGCCAGCGGCTACGCCACCGACAGCGCGTTCTGCGCCATGTTCAAGGCCGCCACGGGACGCTCGCCCACCTCGTTCCAGCACCGCAAGCGGCCGGCCACCCTTTGATGCCGCAGGGCATGGACCGGGCACACCATGGGGCTCTGGCAAGATCGGCGACCGACACCGACACCATGCACTCACCGATCCCCCTGCACATCGCGGCCGAGGCCAGGCCTGCAACGTGGACCGCCGACATCTGGCTGCGCATCCGCCGCCATTTCCTGCTGAAGGCGGTCGGCACCACGGCCTTCACCTGGCTGTTCTTCATCGGCTACTTCCACCTGCTGCGCAACCCGGCCTTTCCGGTCACGGTGATGCCGCTGACGCCGCTGGACCACCTGATCCCGTTCCAGCCCTACACGCTCGGCGCCTACCTGTCGCTGTGGGTGTACGTGGGCTTTGCGCCGGGGCTGCAGCTCACGTTTCGCGAGCTGGTGGTCTACGGGCTGTGGATCGGCGCGCTGTGCCTGAGCGGCCTGGGCCTTTTCTACTTCTGGCCGACGCAGATCCCGCCGCTGGACATCGACGTCTCGGGCTACCCCGGCTTCGCGATGCTGCAGGGCGTGGACGCGGCGGGCAACGCCTGCCCGTCGATGCACGTGGCGGTCGCCATCTTCACCGCCGTGCGCCTGGCCGACGTGCTGCGCGCGGCGCGCACGCCGTGGCTGTTGCAGGCGATCAACTGGGCCTGGTTTGCCGCCATTGCCTATTCCACGCTGGCGGTCAAGCAGCATGTGGTGCTCGACGCGGTGGCCGGCGCGCTGCTCGGGCTGGCCTTCGCGCTGCCCTCGTTGCGCTGGCGCCCCGGCCCCCGTTGATCCGGGGCCGCCCCGAGGATTTCCCTAAGGTCGAAGCGGATATCATCAATCACCATTGATCATCAACACAGGCCGAACGAGGAAGGGATCGACCCCGTGGCCCGCCACCCGCAAGGGACAGGCAGCCCATCGATCAACGGCGGCACAAGACGACAGGCATCGCAGATGAGTTCGCTGAAGGAATTGCAGGACCTGATCCACGAGAAGTACGGCATCGAACCGTCCAAGCTCGACCCGCACGCCTCGATGCGTGAAACCGGCGGACTCGATTCGCTGGCCCTGGCCGAATTCCTGTTCGCCATCGAAGACCATTTCGGCATCACCATGCCAGACGACGACGCGAGCATCGACACCCTGGCCGAGCTCGCGCAGCTGGTCGACAAGGTCCGGGCCGCCAAGACAGCGTGAGCACGCACGAAGTCGCCGTCACCGGGCTGGGCGTCATGGCGCCGCATGGCGACGCGCCCGACGCACTGTTCGATGCGCTCTTGCAGGGCCGCTCGGCCATCGCACCGGTCTTTCCCGAACTCCCCAAACCCGCCGCCGCCGCCACGGTCGCCTTCGACGAAACGCGCTGGTTCACCAAGCTGCAGCTCGCCGGCGTCGACCGCGTGAGCCAGCTGGCCGTGGCCGCCGCCGACCTCGCCCTGCGCGATGCGGGGCTGACCCTGAGCGATGCCGGCATCGATGCCGAGCGCGTCGGCGTCTACGCCGGCTGCGGCATGGGCGGCGCCGCCGCGCTCGAGGCCGCCTACCGCGGCAACGGGCGCGTCTCGCCGCTCACCATTCCCGCCTTCATGCCCAACGCGCCGGCCGCCCATGTGGCGATGCGCAACGGCGTGCTGGGCCCGGTGCTCACGTACTCGGTCGCCTGCGCCTCGTCGTCGGTGGCCATTGCCGAGGCCGCCAAGGCGGTGCAGCGCGGCGAGGTCGACATCGCCATCGCGGGCGGCAGCGAAGCGCTCATCGTCCCGGGCGTGGTGCTGGCCTGGCAGGCCATGCAGACGCTGGCCGGCTTCCAGCCCGGCGAAGCGGCCGGCGCGGTGCGCCCCTTTGCCACCGACCGCAGCGGCTTCGCACTGGGCGAAGGCTCGGCCTTCCTCATTCTCGAATCGGCCGAACGCGCCCGCGCACGCGGCGCCCGCCGCTACGCCACGCTGGCCGGCTGGGGCCTGAGCAGCGACGCCACCCACCTCACCAAGCCCGACGCACCGGGCCAGGCCCGCGCCCTGCGCGCCGCGCTGCGCCAGGCCGGCCTGCAGCCGCGCGACGTGGGCTACTGCAACGCGCACGGCACGGCCACGCGCATCGGCGACGTGGTCGAGCGCAACGCGCTAGCCGAGGTCTGGGGCGCCGATTTCGACGCCCTGCGCGTCAGCTCGACCAAGGCGCTGCACGGCCACATGCTCGGCGCGGCCGGGGCCATCGAGGCGCTGATCACCGTGCTGGCGCTGCACCGGCGCGAGCTGCCGCCCAACGCGAACTGCCGCGAGGTCGACCCCGACTGCCGGATGAACCTCGTCGCCCTCGGTGACAGCGCCGCGCCCGCGCTCGACGCCGCCATCAGCAACTCCTTCGCCTTCGGCGGCACGAACTCGGTGCTGCTGTTCCGCCGAGGCTGAGCCGCGTGCTCTTGCGGGCGCTGCGCACCCCGTGGCGCTGTGCCCCGCGCGATAGAGACATTCCGGGCTCTCCGGTATGCTGGTGGGCGCTTCTCCCCCCATGTCCGTCCAAGGAGGCCACCATGCACGTTCGCTCCACATTCGTCGCCCTTGCCCTGCTCGCCGCAGGCGCTTCGGTGCAGGCCAACAACCTGCTCGACCAGCTGAAAGAACAGGCCGGCGCGGCGGTCAACTCGCAAGGCAGCAGCAACAGCAGCGGTGGCAGCTCGGCGCTCAGCGGCCTCAGCCTCGGCGGCTTCAAGATGCCCGCCATCGGCTCCAGCACCATCGGCAGCGCGGCCGGCGTGCTCGAGTACTGCGTCAAGAACAACTACCTCGGTGGCGATGCCGCCTCCGTCAAGGACAAGCTGCTGGCCAAGATCACCGGCCAGAAGAAACAGGAAAACGACTTCGCGAGCGGTGCCAAGGGCCTGCTCAAGGGCGGCGACGGCAAGTCGCTCAACCTCAAGGGGCTGTCGTCGAAGGTCAAGGAAAAGGCCTGCGACTACGTCCTGAAGAACGCGACCTCACTGATCTAGGCTCTTTCTCTCTCTCCCGCTCTCCGCGCGCGGCGTGCCCGCCGTGCGCGCGCCCCGCTTCATGAATCCGGCTTCCCCTTCCTCTTCCCCCGCACCGTCTCTTCGCCAGCGCCTCGCACGCTGGGTTCCCTGCCTCGGCTGGCCCCGCCCGTCCGCCGCGCTGCTGCGCAACGAGGCCATGGCCGGCATCACCGTCGCGCTGATGGTGCTGCCGCAGGGCGTGGCCTATGCGGCGCTGGCCGGCATGCCGCTGGTCACGGGCGTGTACGCGGCGCTGTTTCCGGCGCTCATCGCCGTGATGTTCAGCTCGTCGCAGCGGCTGTCGGTCGGGCCGACCGCGCTCACCAGCCTGCTGGTGGGCGCGTCGCTCGCGCCGCTGGCGGTGGCGGGCAGCGACGAATGGGTGGCGATGGCGGTGTGGCTCACGCTGATGTCGGGCGCGATCCAGATCGTGCTCGGCGCGGGGCGCTTCGGCTGGCTGCTGCGGCTGGTCAATTCGCCGGTGCTGATCGGCTTCACGCAGGGCGCGGCGGTGCTGATCGCGATTTCGCAACTGCCCGCGTTGCTGGGCTTCACGGGGCGCACCATCCCGCAGGTGCTGCAGGGCGGGCCGCTGCCCGACCTCACGGCCATCGCCTTCGGCCTGGGCAGCATCGCCGTGCTGTGGCTGGGCAAGCGCTGGGTGCCACGCTTTCCGACCACGATGGCGCTGGTGGCCGGCGCGGCCGCCATCAGCTGGAGCATCAACTACGCGCTGCGCGGCGGCGCCGTGGTGGGCGCCCTGCCATCGGGCCTGCCCTCTTTCTACTGGCCCGGCCTGCTGCCGGCGCACACCTTCAGCGCGCTGGTACTGCCCGCGCTGATGATCACGCTGGTGAGCTTTCTCGAAACCGCGTCGAGCGCCAAGGTCGACAACGGCCGCGCCGGCACGCTGTGGAACGAAAACCAGGACCTGATCGGCCAGGGGCTGGCCAAGCTGGCCTCGGGCTTCACGGGGTCGTTCCCCACCAGCTCGTCGTTCTCGCGCTCGGCCATCACGCTCTACGCGGGCGCGCAGACCGGCTGGGCGACGCTGTTCAGCGTGGCGGTGGTGGCCGGCGCGCTGCTGTGGCTCATGCCGCTGCTGTACCACGTGCCGCAGGCGGTGCTGGCGGCAGTGGTGGTCACGGCCATCCTCGGGCTGGTGAAGCCGTCGAGCTTCACCGCGCTGTGGCGCGTTTCGCGGCTCGAAGCCGGCATCGCCTTCGGCACCTTCGTGCTCACCATCGCCACCGCGCCGAGCATCTACTGGGGCGTGCTGGGCGGCCTGCTCGCCAGCCTGGCGCACTACATGTACCGCCACCTGCACCCGCGCATCATCGAAGTGGGCCTGCACCCCGACGGCAGCCTGCGCGACCGCCACCTCTGGAAGCTGCCGCCGCTCGCGCCGCAGCTGTATGCGGTGCGCATGGACGCCGAACTCGACTTCGCCTCCGCCTCCACGCTGGAGCGCGCGCTCACGGTCGCGCTGGCCGAGCGCCCCGACCTGACCGACGTGTGCCTGTTCGCACAGCCGATCAACCGCATCGACATCACCGGTGCCGAGGTGTTCGGCTCGATCCGCCGGATGATGGAATCCAAGGGCGTGCGCCTGCACCTGAGCGGCATGAAGCTGCCAGCCATGCAGGTGCTCGAACGCGCCGGCCTGCTCGCACCGGGGCCGATGCTCTTCAGCTACCGCACCGACGCCGAGGCGCTGGCCGCGCTGATGCCGCGCATCGACATGCCCGAAGAGGCCGAAGCCGCGGCCTGACCGCGCGCGCCTCTTCCCCCACACGGGCGCCATGAAAACCACCATCGAAGAACTGGTCGCCTTCCGCGCCGTGGTGGACACCGGCTCGATCACCGCTGCGGCCGACCAGCTGGGCCAGACCGTGTCGGGCATCAGCCGCGCGCTGAGCCGGCTCGAGCAGAAGCTCGGCACCACGCTGATGCGTCGCACCACGCGGCGGCTCGAACTCACCGAGGAAGGCGCCGCCTTTTTGCAGCGCACACGCGCCATCCTCGACGCGATCGACGACGCCGAAGAGCACATGGCCGCGCGCCGCCAGCAGCCCGCCGGCCGGCTGCGCGTGAACGCGGCCTCGCCCTTCATGCTGCACGCCATCGTGCCGCTGGTGCCGGAGTTCCGCCGGCTCTATCCGCAGATCAGCCTCGAACTCGACACCGACGACCTGCCCATCGACCTGCTGGAGCGGCGCACCGACGTGGCGATCCGCATCGGCCCGCTGCGCGATTCCACGCTGCACGCGCGCCCGCTCGGCACGCACCGGCTGCGCGTGCTCGCGAGCCCCGCCTACCTCGAGGCCCATGGCAAGCCGCGCAAGGTCGACGAGCTGGCCGGGCATGCGCTGCTGGGCTTCACACAGCCCGAGTCGCTCAACCGCTGGCCGCTGCGCGGCGTGCATGGCGACGAATGGACCATCGCGCCCACCGTGGTCGCGTCCAGCGGCGAGACGCTGCGCCAGCTCGCGCTGGCCGGCGTGGGCATCGTCTGCCTGTCGGACTTCATGACCGCCGCCGACCGCGCCAGCGGCGCGCTGGTGCAGGTGCTGCCCAAGGACACGGTCGACGTGCGCCAGCCCGTCAACGCCGTGTACTACCGCAACACGCAGCTGTCGGCGCGGATCACCTCGTTCCTCGACTTCCTGTCGCAGCGCATGGGCTGAGTTCAGCCTGGTGGCATCCGCTCGAACTTCGGCAGCGCCGGATCGAGGAAGTCCCAGGCGTGCCCGCGCACCGCGTACGTGACCGCCTGCGGCCGGTAGCGCCCCGGGTCGTCCAGGCTGGCGGCATGCACGGTGAAGACGCCGGGCATCGCCGCGAAGGTCATGTACACGGGCGAGCCGCAGGTCGGACAGAACGCGCGCGTCTTGACGTTGCCGCTGTCGCCCTTGAGGCTCCACAGCGTGGCCGCGCCGGTCTGCTTCACCTCGGCGCCCGCGAAGCTGAGGTACGAGCCGTGGCCCGTGCCGCTCTTGTGCTGGCAGTCCAGGCACTGGCAGTCGTTCTGGAACACGGGTTCCCCTGAAATCTCGTAGCGGATGGCGCCGCATGCGCAACCGCCGGTGTAGGCCGGGTTCATGGTTCTTGTCCTTTTCGAAGTGGTGAAGGGCAATCTAGTCGCGCGAGGCCTGGAGCGGGGAGTAACAAGATCGTCGTGAATCCGGGGCGGGCCAGAATCCGGCAGTCACGAAGACGCATCCCCAAGGAAATGCCATGCACGTCGACCTGGTGTCCGAAGCCCAACACGACTCGCTCATCGAGCTGCTGACCGAACTGCACGGCTTCTACAACGAAGGCGCGCGCGTGCCGCACGAGCTGGTGCGCGAGCACCTGCTGGGCAATCTCCTCGCCCCCGGCTCGCCGCACCAGCTCGTGGTGGCATCGACAGACGCGCACACCGTGGTCGGGCTGGCCGCGATCACCTGGGTCTTCTCGCTGGTCGACTTCGCACCGGCGCAACGCAGGCACTGCCAGCTCAAGGAGCTCTATGTGAAGTCGGGCCACCGCAGCGCCGGGGCGGGCCGCGCCCTCATGGCATGGGTGGCCGCGCGCGCCATCGCCAAGGGATGCCACCGCATCGACTGGCCCGTGAAGGCGACGAATGCGCGCGGCATCGCGTTCTATGAAGGGCTCGGCGCCTTCCAGGTTGCGGAGCGACTGAGCTATCGGTTGCTGGAACCGGCCCTGGGCGAGCTTGCGGCCTTCACGGCCCCTGCGTGACCGCCACCCGCTCCACCGCCGCCGACGCGATCTCGTAGCCGCTCACGCCCATGTCGGCCGATGCGTAGCGCGCCGCCTTCAGCGTGCCGCTCACGCGCACCGTGTCCATCGCATGCAGCCCCTTCACGGGCGCGGGCGCGATCACGTGGACGATCTGGTTGGCGGGCGGTGGCGGGGTGTGGATGCAGGCGCCGAAGTACGGCACCAGCAGGAACTCGCGGATGCCGTCTTGCGTGGCATCGAGCGGCACGACGAAGCCCGACAGCTTCGCGGGCTTGCCGTCGAGCGCGACGTTGACCGGCGCGTTGTCCCAGACGGCACGCATCTCGTCGAGCATCTGGATCGCGCGCGGGTCGTTGTCGCGCAGCGCTTCGAGGCTGATGTTGCGGTAGCGCTGGGTCGGGTCCCACTCCTTGGGCACCAGCGCGTCCCAGGCCATCTCCTGCGCGGCCGGCGCGCTGGCCGCGCCCTGCCCCTGGGCCGCGTCCGGGCTGCAGGCGGACAGCAGGCTGCCCGCGACCGCCATCAGCAGCACCATTCCCGTGCGACGAACAAAAACACTCATGGCCCCGATTGTGCTTGCCGAAGGTGACACAGCGCTCGGGGCAGGCCGGAAGACCCGCCTTGAAACGAATGGGCACACATGGCAAAAAGGCGGGCGCCGCGCCAGAATGCCGCACCACGACCACGAGGAGATCCGCATGGCACCCACAGGATGGCTTGGATTGACGTCACTCGGCACGGTTCACACCGCGATCAGCCTGATCGCCGTGTTCGCAGGCATCTGGGCCCTCCTGCGCTACAAGGAAATCACCCTGCGCACCGGCCTGGGCCAGGTCTTCGTCTGGACCACGGTGCTGACCTGCCTCACGGGCTTCGGCATCTTCCAGCACGGCGGCTTCGGCAAGCCCCATGCGCTGGGCATCATCACTTTGGTGGCGCTGGCCGTCGGCGCGCTGGCGGGGTATGGGCGGCTCGGGGCGAAATCACGCTACATCGAGGCGGTCGCCTATTCGGCGAGCTTTCTCTTCCACTGGATTCCGGCCTTCACCGAGACGCTGACGCGGCTGCCGCTGGGCGCGCCGCTGCTGCCGAACGCCGAGGCGCCCGAACTGAAGGCGATCACCGCGGTGCTCGGCGCGCTGTACGTGGTCGGCGTGACGCTGCAGATCAAGCGGCTGCGCGGCGACAAGCCCGTCAGTCCTGCACCCGCCCGCGCAGGCTCTTGATCTGCGAACGCTGGCTCTTGCCTTCGAGCCGGCGCTGCTTCGAACCGTAGGTGGGCTTGGTGGCGCGCCGCACGCGCGGCGGCGTGGCCACGCTGTCGATCACCGCCTGCAGCCGCGCGAGCGCGTCGGCGCGGTTCATCTCCTGCGTGCGGTGCTGCTGCGCCTTGAGCACGAACACGCCTTCCTGCGTGATGCGGCTGTCGCGCAAGGCGAGCAGCCGTTCCTTCACGTCGGCCGGCAGCGAGCTGGCGTGGATGTCGTAGCGCAGGTGCACCGCGCTCGACACCTTGTTGACGTTCTGCCCGCCCGCACCCTGCGCACGGATGGCGCTGATCTCGACTTCGTCGGGGTCGATCAGGAGTGGGGGGCGGAGCATGCCCGCGAGTGTGCCTTCAAACGCGTTCAAACACGGCGGCAATGCCTTGCCCGCCGCCGATGCACATCGTCACCAGCGCGTAGCGGCCGCCCGTGCGGTGCAGCTCGGCGATCGCCTTCGTCGTGATGATCGCGCCGGTCGCGCCCACCGGGTGGCCCAGCGAAATGCCCGAGCCGTTCGGGTTCACCTTGGCGGGGTCGAAGCCCAGCTCCTTGATGACGGCGCAAGCCTGCGCCGCGAACGCTTCGTTCGACTCGATCACGTCGAAGTCGCTGACCTTCAGGCCCGTGCGCTCCAACACCTTGCGCGTGGCCGGCACCGGGCCGATGCCCATGTACGCGGGTTCGACGCCGGCGTGCGCATAGCCCACGAGCCGTGCCAGCGGCTTCAGGCCCAGCGCCTTCACGCGGCCGCCTTCGGCCAGCACCACGGCAGCGGCGCCGTCGTTGATGCCCGAGGCGTTGCCGGCGGTCACGAGGCCGTCCTTCTTGAACGCGGGCTTCATCTTCGCGAGCGTGTCGACGGTGGTGTCAGCGCGCACGTGCTCGTCGGTGTCGAACAGCACGACGCCCTTGCGCGTCTTCACCTCGACCGGAACGATCTGATCCTTGAAGCGGCCCGCGGCAATGGCGGCGGCGGCGCGCTGCTGGCTGGTCACGGCCAGTTCGTCCATCTGCTCGCGCGTGATGCCGTAGCGCGCGGCCACGTTCTCGGCCGTGATGCCCATGTGGATCTTCTCCCACGGGTCGTGCAGGATGCCCAGCATGTAGTCGACCAGCACCGCGTCGCCCATGCGTGCGCCGTAGCGGGCCGAGGTGTCGAAGTACGGGCCGCGGCTCATCGATTCGGAGCCACCGCCGATGGCGATGTCGCAGTCGCCCAGCGCAATGGCCTGCGCCGCCGACACGATGGCCTGCAGGCCCGAGCCGCACAGGCGGTTCACGTTGAAGGCCGGCGTCTCGATCGGGCAGCCCGCATCGATGGCGGCCACGCGGCTCAGGTACGCGTCCTTCACGTCGGTGGGAATCACGTTGCCCATGACCACATGGCCGATGGCGTCGGCGGCCACGCCGCTGCGCTCGATGGCGGCCTTGACGGCGGTGGTGGCCAGTTGCGTGTTGGGCACGTCCTTGAGCGCACCGCCGAAGGTGCCGATGGCGGTGCGGGCGGTGCCGACCACGAAGATGTCGCGTTGGGTCATGGGATGGATCTCCTGGATTGAAAAAACGAAAACAAGGAATTCTTCAGCGGCCCGTGAAGGCCGCGGGCTTCTTGCCGAAAAAGGCATCGAGGCCGATGCGGAAATCGGCGGTGGCCGCGCACGACTGGAACGCGGCCGACTCGGCATCGAGCTGGCTCGCCAGGTCGCGGTCAAGCGATCCGCGCATCAGCCGGCGCAGGTGGCCCAGCGCCACGGTCGGGCCCTTGGCCAGCCGCTGCGCGAGTGCCATGGCCTCGGCTTCGAGCTCGGCCGCGGGCACCACGCGGTTGATGAGGCCCATGCGCTCGGCGGCGGCGGAGTCGTAGGTATCGCCGAGCATCGCGATCTCCAGCGCGCGGCGCATGCCGACCAGGCGCGGCAGCGCCCACGAGGCGCCGACGTCGCAGCTGGTGCCGACGTTCACGTAGGCCAGGTTGAAGCGCGTGCCCTCGGCCGCGAGCACGAAGTCGGCCTGCAGCATCAGGCTCAGCCCCGCACCGGCCGCCACGCCGTGCACCTGCGCGACCAGCGGCGCGTCCATGGCGTCGAGCACGGTCAGCGCCTCGTGCAGCGGGCCGATGAGGTCGGCCGCGCCCTGCTTCGGGTCGGCGCTGAGCACGCCGAGGTCGCCGCCGGCCATGAAGCCCTTGCCCGCGCCGCTCAGCAGCACGGCGCGCACGCTCTTGTCGGCAGCCAGGGTGCGCGCGGCGGCGAGGAAGGCGGTGGCCATCGGCACGTCGATGGCGTTGAGCGCGGCCGGCCGGTTGAAGCGCAGCGTGGCCACCGCGCCTTCGCGGCCCACCAGCAGGGGCGAAGAAGAAGTCTCTGAAGTCATGGGTTCGCTTTCGTCGGGGCGCGCTGCAGCACGCCGTTGAGCAGCAGCTCGATGCCCTGGTCGGCAATCTGGTCGGGCGTGAGGTCGCCGTCGGGGCGGTACCAGCGGCCGATCCAGCTCAGCGCGCCGGCCAGCATGAAGGCCGCCATCTTCGGGTCGCAGGGCGCCAGCGCGCCCTCGGCCACGCCCTCTTCGATGAGGCGGCGGAAATGCCCGTCGATGCCGGCCTTGAGGCGGCGCAGTTCCTTCTTGAGCGGATCGGGCAGCGGGTCTTCGCCGATGCGGATCACGCACATGCCGAAGTCCTGCGTGACCACGCCCGAGTAGATGCGCATGCAGGCCTTGAGCTGGTCGATGGCGCTGCCGCCTGCGGCGCGCACCTCGCCGATGCCGGTCTGCATGAGGTCCAGCGCCATCTTCACGCACTCGAGCAGGATCTGGTCCTTGTTCTCGATGTAGTAGTACAGCGTGGGCTTGCTCACGTTGAGCCGCTCGGCAATGTCGTCGAGCGAGGTCGCGTGGAAGCCGCGCTCGTTGAACAGCTGGGCGGCCGTGCGCAACACGGCCATGCGCTTGACCTCGCGCTGCTGCGCGCGGCGGTCGGCAGGCGCCCACGGAGAGGCTGAAGCAGGAACGGCGGTGGAACGGGGCATGGGGTTTGTGCGGGCGGGGAAAGTCCCGATGCCGCGAACTGCGGCGAACACGGACATTACCGGCCAGTAGGAATTTTACGGGCCAGTAGCATTTCGCTGCTGGACACAAACCCTGACCTTGCGGCGCGCCCCTTAGCCATGCCTGACGAGACTCGACGGGATACCTCCATGTCCGCACCTTCCGCCACGGCCCCGGTGCTGCAGGCCGAGGCGTTGACGCTGGCATTCGGCGGCGTGAAGGCGCTCACCAACGTCGGCTTCAGCGTCGCGCCCGGCTCCATCACCGCGGTGATCGGGCCCAACGGCGCGGGCAAGACCTCGCTGTTCAACACCATCTCGGGCTTCTACAAGCCCTCGCAGGGCCGCGTGCTGTTCGAGGGCGCCGACATCACCCGCCTGCCCGCCCCCAGGCGCGCCGCGCTGGGCCTGGCGCGCAGCTTCCAGAACATCGCGCTGTTCCGTGGCATGACCGTGCTCGACAACATCAAGCTCGGCCGCCACGCCCACCTGAAGACCAACGTGTTCGACGCCCTCTTCTACCTGGGCCGCGCGCGCCGCGAAGAGGCCGAGCTGCGCCGTGACGTGGAAGAACGCATCATCGATTTCCTCGAGATCGACCACATCCGCCACGCCTCGGTGGCCGCCCTGCCCTACGGCCTGCAGAAGCGCGTCGAAATGGCGCGCGCCCTGGCCATGCAGCCCAAGGTGCTGATGCTCGACGAACCCGTGGCTGGCATGAACCGCGAAGAGACCGAAGACATGGCGCGCTTCATCCTCGACGTGCGGCGCGAATGGGGCATCACGGTGCTGATGGTGGAGCACGACATGGGCATGGTGATGGACCTGTCGGACCACGTGGTGGTGCTCAACTTCGGCCAAGTCATCGCGCAAGGCACGCCCGCGCAGGTGCAGGCCGACCCGGAAGTGATCCGCGCCTACCTCGGCGCGGGCGACGTGGGCGAGCTGCGCCGCCGGCTGCGCGGCGAAGCCACGGCAGGAGCCGCCTGATGGATTGGGCCTACCTCTTCGAGATCGCGCTCACCGGCATCGCCGGCGGCGGCCTGTATGCGCTGGCGGCGCTGGCCTTCGTGCTGGTCTACAAGGCGACGCGCGTGGTCAACATCGCCATCGGCGAGATGCTGATGGTCGGCGCCTACCTGTTCTTCACCTTCGCCGCGAGCTTCTCGCTGCCGATCTGGATGGCGGTGCTGGGCTCGGTGATCGGCACCGGCCTGCTGGGCGCGGTGATCGAGCGCACCATGATCCGCCCGCTGCTGGGCGAGCCGCCGATCTCGGTGTTCATGGTGACGGTGGGGCTGGCGTCGATCCTCGTCGGGCTGGTCGAGATCATCTGGACCGCCGACCAGCGCCGCCTGCCCGAGTTCCTGCCCAACACGCCCGTGATGATCGGCGAGGCCTTCCTGGCGCCCAAGATCGCCTACGGCGCACTCATCGCCGTGGTGCTGATCGGCCTGGTGCTGCTGCTGTTCCGCTTCTGGCGCGGCGGCGTGGCGCTGCGGGCCACGGCCTCGGACCAGGCGGCTGCGTACTCGATGGGCATCCACGTGCCGCGCGTGTTCTCGCTCGCCTGGGTCGCCTCGGCCATGATCGCGGCGGTGGCCGGCATCATCGTCGGCGCCATCGGCGGCATCTCGTCGTCGATGGGCGTGTTCGGGCTGTCGGTGCTGGTGGTGGTGATCGTCGGCGGGCTCGACAGCGTGCTCGGCGCACTCGTCGGCGGCGTGCTCATCGGGTTGATCGAAGCACTGGCCGGCTCCTACCTGGGCGGCGAATACAAGCTGCTCGCCACCTTCATCGTGCTGGTGTTCGTGCTGATGGTGCGGCCGTACGGGCTCTTCGGCACGCACGAGATCGAGAGACTCTAGCCATGCGCATCGGCACCCTCAAGCAAAGCTACATCGCCGACGCGGCGCTGTTCGACTCGCGCACGCAGAAGGTGTGGCTCGCGATCGGCGCGGCGCTGCTCGTGCTGTTCCCCTTCATGGCCAGCGACTACTGGCTGTACCTCGCGTGCCTCGTCGCCATCAACGTCGCGAGCGCCACGGGCCTGAACATCCTCACGGGCTACACGGGCCTCGTGAGCCTCGGGCAGGCCGCGTTCATGGGGCTGGGCGCGTACACGGTCGCGATCATGCAGACGCGGTTGGGCACGCCCTTCCTGCTGAACATCCTCGCGGGCGGCGTGGTCGCGATGCTCGGCGGGCTCGTCGTCGGCATTCCGTCGCTGCGCGTGAAGGGCCTGTACCTGGCCATCGCGACCATCGCCGCGTCGTTCATCACGCACTTCCTGTTCGCCAACCTCAAGCTCACGGGCGGCACCACGGGCATCTCGCTGCCGCCCGCGCAGCTCTTCGGCCTGCCGCTGGACACCTCGTTTCGCCTGTACTGGGTGATCGTGCCCGTGATGGTGCTGATGGTGCTCGGCGCGGCCAACCTGTTCCGCACGCGCGTGGGTCGCGCCTTCATCGCCATCCGCGACCGCGACATCTCGGCCGAGGTGCTGGGCATTCCGCTGCTGCGCTACAAGCTGCTGTCGTTCGGGCTGTCGTCGTTCTACGCCGGCGTGGCGGGGGGCCTGTGGGCCTACTTCTTCCGCGTGGTCACGCCCGAGAGCTTTCCGCTCCTGATGTCGATCTTCTTCCTGGCCGCCATCATCGTCGGCGGCATGGGCACCATCCTGGGTGGCATCTTCGGCGCCGTGTTCATGACCATGGTGCCCGAGCTGCTCAAGCTGGTGGTCGACCTGCTGCCGGGCGGCGTCGAGATGACCGTGTTCCTCTCGCCGGTGCGCACCGTCGTCTTCGGCCTGCTGATCGTCGGATTTCTGGTGTTCGAGCCGCACGGGCTCGCAGAAGTGTGGCGGCGCCTGCGCCGCTTTTTCCATCTATGGCCGTTTCGTAACTAGAACCAGGAGACACACATGCCCAAGACAACGAAGAAGCTTTCCCCCCAGCGCCGCGCCCTGCTGATCGCCGCAGGCCTGGCCGCCGCCGTGCCGTTCGCAGCGAACGCGCAAGGCAACGAGGACATCGTCATCGGCGGCTCGATCCCCATGACCGGCGTGTTCGCCTTCGCGGGCGTGGGCATCAACGCCGGCATTGCCGACTACGTGAAGATGGTCAACGACGCGGGCGGCATCAAGGGCCGCAAGCTGCGCTACGTACCGGAAGACACGGGCTACAAGGTCGACGTGTCGGTGGCGGCCTTCAAGAAGATCACGAGCCAGAACAAGGTCAACCTCTACTACGGCGACTCCACCGGTTTCTCCAAGACCATCAACCCCGAGCTCGACCGCGGCGGCCAGATTTTGATGGCGGGCGCCTCGTTCGCGACCGAGCTGAACGACCCGGCCAAGTACCCGAACCAGTTCCTCGTGGGCCCCGACTACACCGAGCAGATCGGCATCCTGCTGCGCCACATCGCCAAGGAAAAGCCGGGCGCGAAGGTGGCCTTCGTGTACTCCGACTCCGAGTTCGGCCGCGACCCCATCGAGGCCAGCGAAGCTGCTGCCAAAAAGCTGGGCCTGAGCGTGCCCGTGAAGCTCATGACGCCCGCGGGCAGCGTCGACGTGTCGACCGAAGTCATCAAGCTGCGCCGCGCCGCGCCCGACTACACGATCTTCCACGGCTACATCCTGGCGCCCATTCCCGAGTTCGTGCAGCAGGGCAAGCAGATGGGCATGACCAGCAAGTGGATGGGCACCTTCTGGACCATGGACAGCTCCACCGTCATGAAGATGGGCGAAGGCGGCGACGGCTTCATGGGTGTCATGCCCTACCGCTACTACTACGACACCTCGGCCAAGGCGCCGATGCTCGACAAGATCCGCGCGCTGCGCCCCGAGTACCAGAGCACGGCCTACACGCAGGGCTTCCTCACGGCGATGCTGTTCACCGAGGCCGCCAAGCGCACGCTCGACGCCGGCAAGCCGCTCGATGGCAAGAACCTGAAGGCCGCGCTCAACACCATCAAGGACTTCGACACCGGCGGGATCATCGGCACGCCGATCACCATCAAGGGCAATTCGATTCCCGTGGGCCGCGTCTACAAGGCCGACATGAAGGCGCAGAAGATGGTGCCGGCCTCCGACTGGATCGCACTGAACTGATCGACACGATGGACGCGCGCGCGGCACCGCCCGACCTCGTACTGGAGGTCAACAACATCGAGGTGGTCTACAACAAGGTCGTGCAGGTGCTGCGCGGCCTGTCGCTGGCCGTGCCGCGCGGACAGATCGTGGCGCTGCTGGGCAGCAACGGCGCGGGCAAGTCGACCACGCTGAAGGCGGTGTCGGGCCTGCTCGCGCTGGAGGACGGCGAGGTCGAGGCCGGGCGCATCGTGTTCGACGGCGCACCGACCGAGCGGCTCGCGCCGCAGCAGCTGGTGCGGCGCGGCCTGAGCCATGTGATGGAAGGCCGGCGCGTGTTCGAAGACCTCACGGTCGAAGAGAACCTGGTCGCTGCGACCTACGCGCTGACGGGCCGCACGGGCGTCGCGCCCGCGTCGCGCAACTTCGACGACGTCTACGCCTACTTCCCTCGCCTGCACGAGCGCCGCAAGGGCCTCGCGGGCTACCTCTCGGGCGGCGAGCAGCAGATGCTCGCCATCGGCCGCGCGCTGGTCGCGCAGCCCCAGCTGATATTGCTCGACGAGCCTTCGCTGGGCCTGTCGCCCAAGCTGGTCGAGGACATCTTCACGATCATCGCGCGCATCAACGCCGAGCGCGGCACCTCGATGCTGCTGGTGGAACAGAACGCCAGCGTGGCACTGGCCATTGCGCACACGGGCTACATCATGGAAAGCGGCAAGGTCGTGATCGACGGCAGCGCCGAGCGCCTTGCGGCCGACCCCGACGTGCGCGAGTTCTACCTCGGCGTGGGCGGCAGCGGCGAATCGCGCAGCTTCCGCGAGCTGAAGCACTACAAGCGCCGCAAGCGCTGGCTGTCATGACGACGAACCCGCTCCCTTCGCTCACGCTGCCGCAGATGCTGCGCGAGCAGGCACGCCTGCAGCCGCAGCGCACCGCGATCCGCCAGAAGGACTTCGGCATCTGGCATCCGCTGGACTGGGCCGGCTACCTGCAGCGCGCGAGCCGCTTCGGCCTGGGCCTGCACGCCATGGGCCTCGCGCCCGGCGGGCACCTGGGCGTGATCTCGGAGAACCGCGTCGAGTGGCTGCTCGCGCAGATGGGCGCGGGGCTCATCGGCGCCGTGACCGTGGGCGTGTACCCCACCAGCCCGAGCAACGAGGTGGCCTACGTGGTCGGCCATGCGGACATCGAGGTGATCGTCTGCGAGGACCAGGAGCAGACCGACAAGGTGCTCGACGCGCTCGACCAATTGCCGCGCCTGCGCAAGATCGTCGTGATCGAGACCAAGGGCCTTGCGAGCTACCCGCCCGAAGTGCGCGAGCGCATCGCGACCTTTGCGGAGGTCGAGCAGGCCGGCGCCGAGGTGCTGGCGCGCGATGGCACCGCGCTCATCGACGCCGCGCTGCAGCGGCAGACGCTCGCCGACATCGGTTTGATGATCTACACCTCGGGCTCCACCGGCAAGCCCAAGGGCGCGATGATTTCGTACCGCAACATCCGCGGCGTCGTGCCCGGCATCGTCGAGCGGCTCGGGCTCGACGGCGGCACCACGCACCTGTCGTACCTGCCGCTGTGCCACGTGGCCGAGCAGATGCTCACGGCCTTCGTGCCGCTGTACCTGGGCTCGCAGGTCAACTTCGGCGAATCGATCCGCACCGTGCAGGAAGACCTGCGCGAGGTGGCCCCCACCATGTTCCTCGGCGTGCCACGCATCTGGGAAAAGCTGCACGCGGGCATCAGCATCAAGATGCAGGAAACCGGGCGGCTGCAGCGCGCGCTGTTCCGCAAGGCCATCGAGGCCTGCGCGCCGCTGGCCGAGAAGCCGCGCAGCACCTGGACGCTGGCCGAGCGCGGCCGCTTCGCCCTCGCCTACTGGACCGTGCTGCGCGCCCTGCAGAACTTCATCGGCCTGCGCCGCGCGCGCATCGCGCTCACGGGCGCGGCGCCGATTCCCGCGGACGTGGTGCGCTTCTTTCGCACGCTGGGCGTGCCGCTGGTCGAGGTGTACGGGCTCACCGAATCGACCGGCATGGTCTCGGGCCACCGCGCCGACGCCGTGACCATCGGCACCGTCGGCCCGCCCACGCTGGGCACCGAGCACCGCGTGGGCGAAGCCGGCGAGCTGCTGGTGCGCGGCGACATGGTGTTCGAGGGCTACTACAAGAACCCCGAGGCCACGGCCTCATCGATCCGCGATGGCTGGCTGCACACGGGCGACGTGGTGCGCGAGGAAGCCGGCGGGCAGCTGCGCATCGTCGACCGGCTGAAGGACATCATGATCACCGCCGGCGGCAAGAACCTCACGCCCTCGGAGATCGAGAACACCATGAAGGGCAGCCCCTTCATCAAGGAATGCATCGTGGTGGCGGACGGCCGCAAGTTCGTCGGCGCGCTGCTGCAGATCGACTACGAGACGGTCGGCAAATGGGCCGAAGCGCAGCGCCTGCCCTTTACGCATTTCCGCTCGCTGGTGGAAGAACCCAAGGTGCGCGCGCTGATCGAGGCCGAAGTGGCGCGCGGCAATGGGAAGCTGGCGCAGGTGTCGCAGATCAGACGTTTTCATCTGCTCACCAAAGAGTTGGACCATGACGACGGTGAAGTCACCGCCACCATGAAGGTGCGGCGCTCCAGCATCTACAAGGCCTACGCCAACGAGATCGAGGCGCTGTACAGCGCCTGATCGGGAAGAAAAAGGCTCAGTCGCCGCGCACGGGCCGGGCCCGCACGTCGGTCACATCGTCGGCAGGGCCCAGCACGACCGGGCTGCGCACCGATTCGCCGCGCGCACGGGCACTGACCACGTCGGCGGCCGTGGGCTCGGCCGGCTGTTGTGCCGCATGGCGAAATCGGTCGAAACCCGAGCGCGGGTTGAAACGCATGACCCAGGGCGTCACGGGCTTGCCCGTGAGGCGCCCCCAGGCGTAGCGCACACCCCACACCGCCGCCAGCAGCAGGGCCGCCACGGCCAGGCTGGCCGCGAAGACCAGCCCCAGGAGCAGAAGAATGACGCGAAGAATGAAGTTCATCATCCGACTTTAGGCCGATGCAGCCGCCGTTGGTTCCCCGCCCTTGCGGAACGAGAACTGGCCCGGCGACTGGATCGGGTCGGTTTCGACCTCGATCGTGTCCTTCGGCCCGAAGCTGCCGTCCAGCAACAGCTTCGAGAGCGGGTTCTCGATGCGCTGCTGGATCGCACGCTTGAGCGGACGCGCACCGAACACCGGGTCGAAGCCGACCTTGGCAATTTCGGCCAGCGCCGCAGGCGACACCTGCAGGCCCAGGTCCATCTTCGCCAGGCGCGCCTGCAGCACCTTGAGCTGGATCGCGGCGATCGATTCGATGTTCTTCGCGTCGAGCGCGTGGAACACGACGGTCTCGTCGATGCGGTTCAGAAACTCGGGGCGGAAGTAGTTCTTCAGCTCGTCCCACACCGCTTCCTTGATCTCCTCGCTCGGCTGGCCCACCATCGCCTGGATGATCGGCGAGCCGATGTTGCTGGTCATCACGATCACGGTGTTCTTGAAGTCCACGGTGCGGCCCTGGCCGTCCGTGAGGCGACCGTCGTCGAGCACCTGCAGCAGCACGTTGAACACGTCGGGGTGGGCCTTCTCGACCTCGTCGAGCAGCACCACGCTGTAGGGCTTGCGGCGCACGGCTTCCGTGAGGTAGCCGCCCTCTTCATAGCCCACGTAGCCCGGCGGCGCGCCGATGAGGCGGGCGACCGAATGCTTCTCCATGAACTCGCTCATGTCGATGCGGATCAGGTGGTCTTCGCTGTCGAACAGGAAGCCCGCGAGCGCCTTGCACAGTTCGGTCTTGCCCACGCCCGTGGGGCCGAGGAACAGGAACGAACCCGTGGGGCGGTTCGGATCGCTCAGGCCCGAGCGCGAGCGGCGGATCGCGTTGGCGACCGCACCGATGGCCTCGTCCTGGCCGACCACGCGCTCGTGCAGCTTGTCTTCCATCACGAGCAGCTTGTCGCGTTCGCCCTGCATCAGCTTGGCGACCGGGATGCCGGTGGCGCGTGCCACGACCTCGGCGATTTCTTCCGAACCGACCTGCGTGCGCAGCAGCGTGGGCGCACTGGACTTGCCCTTGCTCGCCTCGCTCTCTTCGGCTTCCTTCAGGCGCTTCTCGAGCGCCGGCAGTTGGCCGTATTGCAGCTCGGCGACCTTGTTGAAGTCGCCCTTGCGCTTCCATTCCTCGATCTGGAACTTGATCTTGTCGATGTCTTCGCGCACGTGCGCGCTGCCCTGGGCCTGGGCCTTCTCGGCCTGCCAGATCTCGTCGTAGTCGGCGATTTCCTTTTGCAGCTTGGTGATCTCGTCCTCGATGAGGCCGAAGCGCTTCTGCGAGGCTTCGTCCTTTTCGCGGCGCACGGCTTCGCGCTCGATCTGCAGCTGGATCAGGCGGCGGTCGAGGCGGTCCATGACCTCGGGCTTGGAGTCCATCTCGATCTTGATCTTGGCCGCGGCCTCGTCGATCAGGTCGATGGCCTTGTCGGGCAGGAAGCGGTCGGTGATGTAGCGATCAGACAGCTCGGCCGCGGCCACGATGGCCGGGTCGGTGATCTGCACGCCGTGGTGCACTTCGTACTTCTCCTGCAGGCCGCGCAGGATGGCGATGGTGGCCTCGACGCTGGGCTCGCCCACGATGATCTTCTGGAAGCGGCGCTCCAGCGCGGCGTCCTTCTCGATGTACTTGCGGTACTCGTCCAGGGTGGTGGCACCCACGCAGTGCAGCTCGCCGCGCGCGAGCGCGGGCTTGAGCATGTTGCCCGCGTCCATCGCGCCTTCGGCCTTGCCGGCACCGACCATGGTGTGCAGCTCGTCGATGAAGACGATGGTCTGGCCTTCGTCCTTCGCGAGTTCGTTGAGCACGGTCTTCAGGCGCTCTTCGAACTCGCCGCGGAACTTGGCACCGGCCAGCAGCGCGGCCATGTCGAGCGACAGCACGCGTTTGCCCTTCAGCGACTCGGGCACTTCGCCCGCGACGATGCGCTGGGCCAGGCCTTCGACGATGGCGGTCTTGCCCACGCCGGGTTCGCCGATGAGCACGGGGTTGTTCTTGGTGCGGCGTTGCAGCACCTGGATGGCGCGGCGGATTTCCTCGTCGCGGCCGATGACCGGGTCGAGCTTGCCCAGGCGGGCGCGCTCGGTGAGGTCCAGGCAGTATTTCTTGAGGGCTTCGCGCTGGCCTTCGGCGTCGGCGCTGTTCACGCCCTGCCCGCCGCGCACGGCCTCGATGGCCGATTCGAGCGACTTGCGGCTCAGGCCGTTGTCCTTGGCGATCTTGCCGATGTCGGCCTTGCTGTCGGCCACGGCGAGCAGAAAGAGTTCGCCCGCAATGAACTGGTCATTGCGCTTGATGGCTTCCTTCTCGGTCGCCTGCAGCAGCTTGCCCAGCTCGGGGCCGACCTGCACGATGTCGTGGCCCTGCACCTGGGGCAGTTTCTTGATGGCGCCTTCGGCGGCCTGCAGCAGCCCGGGCACGTTGACGCCGGCACGCTCCAGCAGGGCGCGCGGGCCGTCGTCCTGGCGCAGCATCGCGACCAGCAGGTGGGCCGGCTCGATGTAGGCGTTGTCGCTGCCAAGGGCGAGCGACTGGGCGTCGCTCAGTGCTTCCTGAAATTTGGTGGTGAGTTTGTCTTGTCGCATGGTGGTATTCCTGCATCCAAAATAGGGCTGTTCGGGCACGATTCAAGGTTGCGAATCGGATTTGCACCCTGGGCACGGGTATTGCACCGGGCCCCGCACCTTCCTGCCGTAGGCATTTCTCTCTTTCTTCGAATGGAGTCGATCATGGTTTTTTCAATGCAGCGCGTCCAACCGATGCGCCGCGCGTTCAGCGTGGGTCTCTTGGCTGCGGCCATGGGCATGGCCGGCCTGGCGCAGGCCCAGAGCGGCACGCCGGTGCGCCTCCTGGTGGGTTTTCCCGCCGGCGCGGGCACCGACGCCATCGCCCGCACCCTGGGCGAAAAGCTCAAGGACGTGCTGGGCGTGCCCGTGGTGGTCGAGAACCGCGCGGGCGCGGGCGGCCAGATCGCGGCGCAGGCGCTGAAGGCCGCGCCGGCCGACGGCCACACGCTGTTCCTGTCGCATGACCACTCCATCTCGATCCTGCCGCAGGTGGTGAAGAACCCGGGCTTCAACCCCGCCACCGACTTCGTGCCCGTGGCCGGCTTTGCCACCTTTGCCAACGTGCTGGCGGTGTCGGGCGGCACGCCGGCCAAGAGCATCGACGAGTACGTGAAGTGGATCCGCACGCAAAAGGGCGGCAAGGAAACCATCGGCGTGCCGGCACCCGCGTCGATCCCCGAGTTCCTGGTGAAGATGATCTCGGACAAGTACAAGATCGACGTGCAGCCCGCGCCCTACCGCGGCAGCGCGCCCATGACGGCCGACATGCTGGGCAATCAGATCACGGCGGGCATCGCCTCGGTGCCCGACTTCATCGAGAACCACCGCGCGGGCAAGGTGCGCATCGTGGCCTCGATCGGCGCCAAGCGCCAGGCGCTGCTGCCGAACGTGCCGACCTTCACCGAGCTGGGCTTTGCGAACCTGGAGGACCTGCCCTACTACGGCATCTTCGCGCCGGTGGGCACGCCGCAGCCAATCATCGACAGGTACGGCGACGCGCTGCAGAAGGTGCTGGCCATGCCCGACGTGAAGCAGAAGCTCACCACCATGGGCCTGACGGTCGGCTACGAGCCCCAGGGCCAGTTCGCCGGCCGCGTGCGCACCTACACGCAGACCTGGGAAAAGATCATCCAGGCGAGCGGCTTCAAGCCCTGATCTGTTTCGAAACGACGGGCGGGCTGAGGCGCCCTCCGTCACATGGGTGATATTCCGGCCCGGCGGGGCCCCTCTACGATGGGCCCTCGCCTTCCAACAACAAAGCCGGAGACACATCCTCATGCGATTCACGACCCTCGCCGCCTCGCTGGCGGCCGCGCTGCTGCTCGGCGCCTGCGGCAGCACCGCGCCCATTTCCCCTGCCGACGTCGGCGAATTGCGCCCGGGTTCGGGCTACCTGAAGGGCTACCTGCCCGCCGCCGAGCTGCCCGACAGCCTCGCCCTGCTGCCGGCGCCCCCGGCCGAGGGCTCGGCCGCGCTGGCGGCCGACGGCGCCACCTTCCGTGCGCTCACGGCCCTGCAGGGCACGCCGCGCGGCGCACTGGCGGTGCAGGACGCCAACCTCAAGTTTCCGAAGGCCGCCGAGGTGTTCTCGTGCGCGCTGGGCATGCCGATCTCCGAGCAGGCCACGCCGAACCTGAACATGCTGCTGCGCCGCACGCTGGCCGACGCCGGCTCGGCCACCTACAAGGCCAAGAACACCTACAACCGCACGCGCCCCTTCGTCGCGTTCAAGACCGGCAGCTGCACGCCCGCCGAAGAAGCCTCGCTGGCCAAGGACGGCTCCTACCCCTCGGGCCACTCGGCCGTGGGCTGGGCCTGGGCGCTGGTGCTGACGGAACTCGCCCCCGAACGCGCCGACGCGCTGCTGCAGCGTGGACGGGCCTTCTCGCAAAGCCGCGCGGTCTGCGGCGTGCACTGGCAGAGCGACATCGAGAACGGCCGGCTGGTCGGCGCGGCGACCGTGGCCAGGCTGCACACGAACCCGGTGTTCCAGGCGCAGATGGCGGGCGCCCGCGCGGAGATTGCGAAGGCCCGTGCGGCGGGTGCGGTGCCCGCTCAGGACTGCAGTGCGGAAGCCAAAGCACTGGCGGCCTCGGCGCTGATCGCGCCCTGAGTCTCGACCGCCCCGCTCAGGTGGCGCTGTTCGAAGCCGCGATGCCCCAGCGCGCCAGCGCCTCGTCGTCGGTCACGCGGGCATCGACCCAGCGCGCGCCCTCGGGCGTCTGCTCCTTCTTCCAGAACGGCGCCTGGGTCTTCAGGTAGTCCATCAGGAACTCGCAGGCCTGGAAGCTCTGGCCGCGGTGGGCGGACACGACCGCCACCATCATGATCTGGTCCAGCGGCTGCAACAGCCCCACGCGGTGGATCACGCGCGCGCCAAGGATGTCGAAGCGCTTGTGGGCCTCGTCGATCATGGCCTCGATGGCCTTCTCGGTCATGCCGGGGTAGTGCTCCAGCTCCATCGAGGCGATGGTGCTGCCGTCGTTGCGGTCGCGCACGGTGCCGATGAAGCTGCAGACGGCGCCGACGCGCGCGTCGGCCGCGCGCAGGGCGGCGATCTCGGCACCGGCGTCGAAGTCGGCCGTCTGGATGGAAACGCGAGGGAGCGAGGACATGCCCAAATTGTGGCACTGCCGCCCTACACTGCGCCGATGCCGGCTCCCACGTCGCAGCCCCTGACACCCGACGATGTCGAGATGCTGCGGCGCGTCGACCTTGCCGCGCGCACCCCGGCTGCCGGCTTGGCGGTGCTGGCCGTCCTGCTGGCGGGTTGCGCCCTCGTCTTCGTGGTGATCGGGCGGCTGCCCGGCGCCCCGGCGGGCCTGGCCCTGGCGATGAACGCGGCGGCACTGGTCACCTTGCTGCTGGGCGTGTGGCTGTTCACCCATCGGACGCGGATCGACCGGCGCCGGGCCCAGGCCACCCGCGAGGCCCTGGCGAAGAACAGCAAGTTCACCGTGGCCGGCACCGTGGACCACGTGGCCGCCCTGCCCGGCGGCGCGCTGCGCTACACGGTCGACGGCCAGTTCCACATCGACGTCGCGCCAGTGCTGGGCCTGGACGCACCTCGCAGCCACGCCACGGGCCGACCGCTGACGGCGGTGCGGCACCTGGCGCAAGCGCCCGTCGAGATCGAATGCCTGGCGCGCGACAACGCCGTGCATCTGCTGCTGCGCACGCGCTATCCGATGGCACGCGAGGCCACGCGCACCGAGCGGCCGGCCACCTCGCGCGACCGTCGGCGCGCCGGGCGCTCGGACCGCCGCTTCATGGGCATCGTGCTGGCGGGCGGCGCGGTCCTGGCGATCGGGACGGCGTGGGCCGACGGTTTTCGCCCGGGCTTCGGCCTGTTCATGGCGGGGTACGCAGCCGCCATCTGCGCGCTGGTGTTCGCGGTCGGCGTGCTGCCACAGCTGCTGCGCGCACGCCGGTTCACGCACCTGCACACGGTGAGCGGGCCGGTCACCGAAATCCTCACGGCCCAGGTGCCGCAGGGCAAGCACACGGCGGAGGTGCGCTGGTTCCGGGTCGACGGCCAGCTGTTCGGCGCACTCGACCTCAAGACCGACGCGCAGCTGGGCAACCAGGTCACGGTCGAGTTCCTGGGCAATGCCCGCGCCGCCGACGGCGGCCGTGTCGTGAGCCTGCAACGCAGCGCCACCGCACCGCCGGCCTAGGCGCGACAATGCAGCCCATGCCTTCGCGCCGCACGTCCACCCGCCTCTCGCCTTCGTTCGAAGGTCAGGCACGCGCGCGCCAGGGCAACAAAGCCAAAAAACCAAAGCTCGTCTGACCGGAGCCGAGGTTCCGTCGTCGGATGAGCGACGGAACCTGCCAAGGCTTTGGCCCCTCTTGGGTTGCGCGCGCATCGGACGGTGGTTCTTTCCATCGGTCGATTCCTGAAAGGAAGCCTGCGTGCCACATCAACAACCAACCGCCGACACCGCCACCGCCACCGATTTCTCGGGCCTGTGGGTCGCCCTCGTCACCCCGTTCCGCGACGGCGCGGTCGACCACTCCGCCCTGGCGGCGCTCGTGCGCCGGCTCGCCGACGACGGCGTGACCGGCTTCGTGCCCTGCGGCTCCACCGGCGAGGCCGCCGCGCTCGACGAGGCCGAACAGCTCGCCGTGCTCGACACCGTGCTCACCGCTGCCGGTGGCCTGCCGGTCGTGATGGGCGTGTCGGGCTACCACCTGGGCAAGACCACGGCATGGGTGCGCAGGCTCTCGGAACGCCCGCTGGCGGGCCTGCTGGTGGCCGCGCCGCACTACATCCGCCCGTCGCAGGCCGGCGTGATCGAGTGGTTCCACGCCATCGCCGATGCCAGCACGGTGCCCGTGCTGGTCTATGACATCCCCTACCGCACCGGCGTGACCATCGCGCGCGAGACGATGCTGGCGCTGGCCGAGCACCCGCGCATCCGCGGCATCAAGGACTGCGGCGGCGACATGGCCAAGACGCGCGCGGTGATCGCCGACGGCCGGCTGCAGGTGCTCACGGGCGAAGACCACCAGATCTTCGCCACCATGGCCGAAGGCGGCGTGGGCGCCATCGCGGCCAGCGGCCATGTGCAGACGAAGCGCCTCGTGCGGCTGGTGCGCCTGCTGGCCGAGAACCGGCTGGCCGAGGCGCGCGCCGAATGGCAACCTCTGCAACCGCTGCTGGAGATGCTGTTCGCCGAACCCAACCCGGGCCCGCTGAAGGCGCTGCTGGCGCATGCGGGCGAACTGCGTGACGAGCTGCGCTCGCCGATGACGCGCGCGTCGGACGGCCTGCGCGAGCGCCTCGTGGCGCTGGACGCGCGGCTCAGCCGCCCGTGACGGGCGGAAAGAACGCGACTTCGCAGTCGTCGCGCAGGGCGGCGGCTTCGTCGCTCATGGCCTGGTCGAGCGCCATGCGCACGGCCTTGCCGCGCGCGAGCGCGCTGGCGTAGGCGCCGCCGCGGGCGATGAGCTCGTCGCGCAGGGCTGCGAGCGTGCCGGCGGCCGTGTCGACGGTTTCACCGCTGCTGGACAGTGCCTCGCGCACGGAGGCGAAATAACGGATGCGGACCTTCATGGGGTGGTTCAGCCGAGCAGCGATGCGAGGGGAATGAAGTTCACGGTGTCGCCGACCTGGATGGTCCGGCCCGCCGGGTTGTCGACCAGGCCGTCGCCCCAGACCATCGAGGTGAGCACGCCCGAGCTCTGGTTGGCGAACAGGTCGAGCCCGCCCGCCGCGTTGCGCCGCACGCGCAGGAACTCGCGGCGCTTGTCGGCACGCATCCAGTCGAAATCGGCGCGCAGCGGCACGGCCGCGGGCGCCACGCGCGTGGCGCCCTGCAGCGCGAGCAGGAAGGGCCGCACCAGCATCAGGAAGGTCAGGAAGCTCGACACCGGGTTGCCGGGCAGCCCCGTGACATGGCACACGCCCTGCCCGTTGCTGCGTGCGATCGAGCCGTAGGCGAAGGGCTTGCCGGGCTTCATCGACAGCGCCCAATGCTGCAGCTCGCCCAGCGACTGCAGCGCGGCACGGATGTGGTCTTCTTCGCCGACCGAGACCCCGCCGGTGGTGATGATCAGGTCGTTCGCCTCGGCCGCCTCGCGCAGCGCGGCGATGGTGGCTTCGCGGTTGTCGGGCACGATGCCCAGGTCGTTCACCTCGCAACCCAGGCGGTGCAGCAGCGCGCGCATGAAGAAGCGGTTCGAGTTGTAGATCGCGCCAGGCTTCATCGCGTCGGGCGCGACCTCGCCGGGCATCACCAGCTCGTCGCCGGTGGAGAGCATGGCCACGCGCGGCTTGCGCGCGACCTGCAGCGTGTCGAGGCCGACGCTGGCGGCCAGGCCGAGCGCGGCGGGCGTGAGGCGTTCACCGCGCTGGAGCACCACGTCGCCCGAGGCCACGTCCTCGCCTGCGCGGCGCACCCACTGGCCGGCCACGGGCGCGATGGCGATGCGCACCGCCCCCAGGCCGCCCTCTTGCGGCGTGGCGGTCGTGTCTTCCTGCATGACGACCGCGTCGGCGCCTTCAGGAATCTGCGCCCCCGTAAAGATGCGCGCCGCCGTGCCGGCCGCGAGCGGCGTGCCGACGGTGCCGGCGGGAATGCGCTGCGTCACGGCCAGCTCGGTGCCGGGCGTGGCGCAATCGGCCGCGCGCACGGCATAGCCGTCCATCGCGCTGTTGTCGCGCGGCGGCACGGTGAGGCCCGAGACGAGGTCCTGCGCCAGCACGCGCCCGTCGGCGTCGAAGGTGCCGACGCTTTCGGCCGGCAGCAGCGGCCGGGCCTTGGCGAGCAGCACCGCGATCGCTTCATCGAGCGGCATCAGCGGCGGGCGCAAGGACGAGGCGGCGAAGGGAACGGGAGAGGAATCAGCCATGGTGTCCGGGGTTGTAGTCGAAGCGCTCGCCGCTGTCGATCAACCACGTGGCAATGGCCTCGGCGTCGTTGAGGTCGAGCACCGGGCGCGCGGTGGCCTCGGGCAGGCCGTCCGGCGCATCGGTGGCGATGGCGGTGACAAAGGGGTCGTCGATGTAGAGCGCGGGGCGCGGCGCCTCGCCGTCGCCGCTCGGACGCCAGACCTCGATCTTGAGCACGTCGCTGTGCCGGAAGCCCTCGACCAGCGCCCAGTCGACCGCCGGGTGCAGCTCGGCGAGCAGCTGGTGCACCGTGAGCTCGACCGGCACCTCGAACTCGCGCATCAGCGCCAGCCGCTGGTCGGACGCGACGACCACCTCGAAGGCCCCGGCCTGCCGATGGCGCCAGGTGTCCTTGCCGACGTGGTCGATGTCGAAGCGGTGGTGCGCATGCTTGACCACCGACACGCGCAGCCCGCGCTGCTTGAGCACGGGAATCAGGCGCTCCACCAGCGTGGTCTTGCCTGCGCCGGAATACCCGGCGAAGCCGACAACCTTCATGCCGCGGGCGCCCCGGTCAGTCGCAGTGCTGGGCGATGTAGGCCTTGACGGCCTCGGCATCGGCCGGCAGCTGGACCACGCGCTTGGGCAAGGCTTCGATGCCTTCGAACTTCTTCGGGCGCGCGGGCTCCTCGCCCAGCGCCTCGACCACCGTGGCCGCGAACTTGATCGGCAGCGCGGTCTCGAGCACCACCATCGGCACGCCGGGCGTGAGCTGCTCGCGCGCGGCCTTGAGGCCGTCGGCGGTGTGCGGATCGATCAGCGTGGCGAAGCGCTTCTCGGTGTCGCGGATCATCGAGAGCCGGTCGGCGTGCGTGCTGCGACCGCTGCGAAAGCCGAAGCGCTCGGCGGCCTGCTTGAAGGCCGGGTCGGCGCTCAGGTCGAAGCTGCCCGTCAGGCCCAGGTCGTCCACGAACAGCTGGCGCAACTTTGCGGGATCGCGGCCGACGAGGTCGAACACGAAGCGCTCGAAGTTGCTGGCCTTGCTGATGTCCATCGACGGGCTGGAGGTTTCGTGCGTGTCGACCGCCGCGCGCACGCGGTACACGCCGGTGCGGAAGAACTCGTCGAGCACGTCGTTCTCGTTGGTGGCGACCACCAGCGTCTGGATCGGCAGGCCCATCATGCGTGCCACGTGGCCCGCGCAGACGTTGCCGAAGTTGCCCGAGGGCACGGTGAAGCTCACCGGCTTGTCGTTGCTCGCGGTGGCCTGGAAGTAGCCCGCGAAGTAGTAGACGACCTGCGCCAGCAGGCGCGCCCAGTTGATCGAGTTGACCGTGCCGATGCGGTACTTGCGCTTGAAGGCCAGGTCGTTCGACACGGCCTTGACGATGTCCTGGCAGTCGTCGAACACGCCGGTGATGGCGATGTTGTGGATGTTGGCGTCCTGCAGGCTGAACATCTGCGCCTGCTGGAACGGGCTCATGCGGCCATCGGGCGAGGTCATGAAGACGCGCACGCCCTTCTTGCCGCGCATGGCGTACTCGGCCGCGCTGCCGGTGTCGCCGCTGGTGGCGCCCAGGATGTTGAGCTCGGCGCCGCGGCGGGCCAGTTCGTACTCGAACAGGTTGCCCAAGAGCTGCATCGCCATGTCCTTGAAGGCCAGCGTGGGGCCGTTGGACAGAGCTTCGAGGTACACGCCATCTTCGAGCTCGCGCAGCGGCACGATCTCGTCGGTGCCGAACACCTCGGCCGTGTAGGTCTTCGCGCAGATCGCCTTCAGGTCGGGTGCAGGAATGTCGTCGATGTACAGCGAGAGGATTTCGAAGGCCAGCTCGGCGTAGGGCAGCGTGCGCCACTTGGCGAGCGTGGCGGTGTCGACCTGCGGGTACGTCTCGGGCAGGTACAGGCCGCCATCGGGCGCCAGACCTTCGAGGAGGATTTCGCAGAAGCGCTTGCGGTCGGCGTGGCCGCGGGTGCTCAGGTAGTTCACTTCAACTCTTCCTTGCGGATGCGTACGATGGGCTCGAGCACGGTCGGCAGCGCCTGCAGCTCGGCCATGACGTCATTGACGGTGCCTTCGCGCGCGTCGTGCGTGAGGATGATGAGGTCGGTCTGCGTCGAGCCCTCGCCGCCCACTTCGTCGGCTTCGCGCTGCAGCACGGCGTCGATGCTGATGCCGGCGGTGGCCAGCAGGCCCGTCACCTTGGCGAGCACGCCGGCCTGGTCGGCCACGCGCAGGCGCAGGTAGTAGCTGGTGACGACTTCCGACATCGGCAGCACCTTCAGGTCGCTCATGGCGTCGGGGTGGAAAGCCAGGTGCGGCACGCGGTGCGCGGCGTCGGCGGTGTGCAGGCGGGTGATGTCGACCAGGTCGGCAATGACGGCGCTGGCGGTCGGCTCGCTGCCGGCGCCCTTGCCGTAGTACAGCGTGGTGCCGACGGCGTCGCCGTGCACGACCACGGCGTTCATGGCGCCTTCGACGTTCGCCAGCAGGCGCTTGGACGGCACGAGCGACGGATGCACGCGCAGCTCGATGCCCTGGGCGGTGCGCTTGGTCACGCCCAGCAGCTTGATGCGGTAGCCGAGCTGCTCGGCGTACTTGATGTCCTGCGCGGCGAGCTTGGTGATGCCTTCGACGTGGGCCTTGTCGAACTGCACCGGAATACCGAACGCGATGGCGCTCATCAGCGTGACCTTGTGCGCGGCGTCGACGCCTTCGATGTCGAAGGTGGGGTCGGCTTCGGCGTAGCCCAGGCGCTGGGCTTCCTTCAGCACGGTGGCGAAGTCCAGGCCCTTGTCGCGCATCTCGGACAGGATGAAGTTGGTGGTGCCGTTGATGATGCCGGCCAGCCACTGGATGCTGTTGGCCGTGAGGCCTTCGCGCAGCGCCTTGATGATCGGGATGCCGCCGGCCACCGCGGCCTCGAAGGCCACCATCACGCCCTTGGCATGCGCGGCCGCGAAGATCTCGGTGCCGTGCACGGCGAGCAGCGCCTTGTTGGCCGTGACCACGTGCTTGCCGGCCGCGATGGCTTCGAGCACGAGCTGCTTGGCGATGCCGTAGCCGCCGATGAGTTCGATGACGATGTCGATGTCGGGGTTGGCGATGACTTCGCGCGCATCGGCGACCACCTTCACGCCTTCGCCGGCCACTTCGCGGGCACGGGCGGTGTCGAGGTCGGCCACCATGGTGATCTCGATGCCGCGGCCGGCGCGGCGCTTGATTTCTTCCTGATTGCGCAGGAGCACCTTGAAGGTGCCGCTGCCGACCGTGCCTGCGCCGAGCAGGCCTACTTGGATGGATTTCATGGGAGGGGTCGCGTTCATGGTTTGGATGAGGTGAGAGACGGTGCTGCGGCGTCCACGAGGCGGCTGACGTAGCGCGGCAGGCTCCAGGCGCCGCCCGCAAAGCCGCGGCACATGCCGTCGCCGTTCGCACCGGTGCGCACGAAGGTCGTGCCGTTGAAGTGCCAGGTTTCGCTCGACCAGCAATCGCCGATGCCGCGGCCCTTCATGGAAGAGGTGACGCTGGCGTCCTTGTCGTCGAACTCGCCGCTCGCCTCGAGCGACACGGGCGCATAGGGCGGCTTGTCGTTGGCGGTCCAGAGCAGCGTGGTGTAGTTGTACGCGCCCACGCCGCAGCCCAGCGCCAGAAGCACCTTGCGGTCGTTCAGGCGGTGAACCTCCACCGACCTGGCGTTGACCTGGTCCTGGTTGTTGCACCGCTCGCGCGCGTCTTTCAGGTCGAGCGACGGAAAGATGCGCGCGGCCAGCGTGTCGTCGCCAGCTCGCGCCTTCGGCGGCTTGACCACATGGACGACGGGCATGGGCACCGGCGGCAGCACGGAAGATTCGGGCTTGGCGCCCTTGCGCACCAGCGCACCCGGGGTGCCGACGCGGCCTTGCGTTTCGTCCATCTTCAGCAGCACGGCGTTGAGGCCGGCGAGCGACAGCGTCCACTTCTTGCCGCCGTTGGCCGTGACGGTGGCGTCGTCGCTCTTGAGCAGTTCGGGCAGCACGGCGCGGACCTGCCCCTGGTCGAAGCTGGCGGTTCCCGCGTCGAGGCCGGACAGGGCGGCCTTGCCGACCTTGAAGCGCAGCGGCCCCTTGGCGCGGCCGTCATCGCCGATCTGCAGCTGGATGTCGAGGGCCGTGTTCGGCCCGGCCGCGCGGGTGATCAGCATCGACACCTGCTGGTGCTCCCCGCTGTCCGCCTGGTAGCCGGCGGCGCGGCAGGTCAGCGTGTTGTCGCAGACCAGTTCCCAGTCGTTGTGCGAGAACGAGACCGGCTCTTTCTTCCCGGCCGCGCCGACAGACAGTGCGCCCAGCAACAGCGCGGCAGCGACGCAGGCGGATCTCATGGTCCCGTCTTGCGACGCAACCGGTACTGCTCCAGGAACTTGGCGATGCGGTTGATGGCCTCGCGCAAGTCGTCTTCGTGGGGCAGGAACACGATGCGGAAGTGGTCCGGCGTGGCCCAGTTGAAGCCGGTGCCCTGCACCAGCATCACACGGGTTTCCTTCAGCAGCTCGAGGAAGAACTGGCGGTCGTCCGCGATCGGATAGACCGCGGGGTCGAGCTTGGGAAACATGTAGAGCGCCGCGCTGGGCTTGACGCAGCTCACGCCCGGGATGGCGGTGATCAGCTCGTAGGCCAGGTCGCGCTGGCGGCGCAGGCGCCCGCCTTCGCACACGAGGTCGTTGATGCTCTGGTAGCCGCCGAGCGCCGTCTGGATCGCCCATTGACCCGGCACGTTGGCGCACAGGCGCATGTTCGAGAGCATGTTCAGGCCCTCGATGTAGTCGCGTGCGCTGCGCTTGTCGCCCGACACCACGAGCCAGCCGGCACGGTAGCCGCACGAGCGGTAGCTCTTGGACAGCGAATTGAAGGTCAGCGTGAGCACGTCGGTCGACAGGCTGGCGATGGCCGTGTGCTTGACGCCGTCGTACAGCACCTTGTCGTAGACCTCGTCGGCGAAGATCACGAGGCCGTGCTCGCGGGCGATCTCGACGAGGCTCTTGAGCAGCTCGTCGGAATACAGCGCGCCGGTCGGGTTGTTCGGGTTGATGACCACGATGCCCTTGGTGCGGGGCGTGATCTTGGCGCGGATGTCGGCCAGGTTCGGCATCCAGCCGTTGTCCTCGTCGCACAGGTAGTGCACCGGCGTGCCGCCCGACAGGCTCGTGGAAGCGGTCCACAGCGGGTAGTCGGGGGCCGGCAGCAGCAGCTCGTCGCCGTCGTTGAGCAGCGCGTTGGTGGACATGGCGATCAGCTCGCTGGCGCCGTTGCCCAGGTAGATGTCGTCGAGCGTGACGCCCGCGATGCCCTGCTTCTGGGTCTCGTGCATCACGGCCTTGCGCGCCGCGAAAACGCCCTTGCTGTCCGAGTAGCCCGCCGAGGTCGGCAGGTTGCGGATCATGTCCTGCTGGATCTCCTCAGGCGCATCGAAGCCGAACACGGCCAGGTTGCCGATGTTGAGCTTGATGATCTTCTGGCCTTCTTCCTCCATCTGCTTGGCGGCGTCCATGATGGGGCCGCGGATGTCATAGAGGACGTTGGCCAGCTTGGCCGATTTCTTGAGCTGCTTCAAAGGGGCCCTCCCGGGCGGGTTTACTCGAAGGTCAAAGGCCCCTGCGGGCCTCGTGTCACTAGGGAAAACCTATAATTTGACCACAGTTCCCAGTGCCCCGATGAAGCTCCAGCCCGACAAATCCGACGCCCAGACCCTCACCGCACACGGCCCCGGCTGGGTCGCGATCAACAACGAAAAGGTGGAGGGCAGCGTGGTCGTGGGTTCGCGCGGCGAACGCTTTGCCTGGGATTGCACGCGTTTCGACCAGCTAGGGCCCGAACATTTCGCGCAACTGGCCTCTTTGGGCGCCGAACTGATCATTTTCGGCAGCGGAACCCGCATCCGATTTCCCCAACCGGCCTGGCTGCAACCCCTTATGGCTCAACGCACCGGTGTGGAGACCATGGACACCCCGGCAGCCTGCCGCACCTACAACATCCTGGCCGGCGAAGGCCGGCACGTCATCGCCGCCCTGCTCGTCGAGAGCCCGGCGGGTGGCTGAGAGAGGGGTTTTCGAGGTAAAATACCGGGTTGCGAACCGGCCAGCTACCCCAAGTTAGCAACGACCAATCCTCCGTTCATCGAGCAAGCCCGAAAAAGGCTGAGAGGGCTCGGAGAACGGAATCTAACGGAGAAAACAAGTTTCATGGCGATCGTTGTCAACAAACCCATTCCTGAATTCGACGCCAACGCCACGGGCGGCATCAAGGTTTCGAACACCTCGCACCTCGGCCACGTCATGGTCATGTATTTTTACCCGAAAGATAACACTCCGGGTTGCACGACCGAAGCGATGCAGTTCCGCGACCACTACAAAGACTTCGAAAAAGCCGGTGCCACGGTTTTCGGCGTGTCGCGCGACAACATGAAGTCGCACGACGAATTCAAGGCCAAGCTCGAACTCCCCTTCGAACTGATTGCCGACACCGAAGAAAAAATGTGCCACATGTTCGGCGTGGTCAAGAACAAGATCATGTACGGCAAGAAGGTCAAGGGCATCGAGCGCAGCACTTTCCTGATCGGCGCCGACGGCATCCTGAAGGCCGAATGGCGCGGGCTCAAGGTTCCAGGCCATGTCGAAGACGTCCTCAAGGCCGTCAAGGCACTCAAGAAGGCCGCCTGATCGCGCCGCAAGGCACCGGGCGTGCGCTTTTGCATCAAGTCGTGGGAATTGCCCCACGCAGTGTGCAAAGAGCCTCTGGTGCGTCTTTTGCGGTGTGCATAATGGCCTCATGCCGTTGAGCTCCACGACCGCATCCTCCGAACGAAGCCGCCTGGGTCTACAGGCGGCTTTTTCGTTTTCCGGCCCTCCTCTTTCTTCCTTGCGAGCGACCTGACCCATGCCATTGCCTCCCGCCCCCACGAAACGCGCCGCATTGCTCTCGCCGGATGCCATCGACGCACCCGCCCGTCCCTCGCACAGAAACTCGCGCCGTTCCGGCGATTCGCGCGACGACGCCCCCGCCAAGAGCGGACCGCAGCCGCTGGAGCTGTTCGACAACCTCGGCACGGAAGGCGGCGGCGATGCGCCTGTCGCCCGCCCGGCACGCCGCGCGAAAAACAAGGCTGCACCCGCCCCGGCGCCCACGTCGGCACCGGTGAGCGCCCCGCAGCAGCAGCAACAACCCGCGATGGTGCAGGTCGAGACGCGCGTGCCCACGCCCGCCCCGGCCGCCACCACGCCCGCCGCGGCACCCCAGCAAGCCCCAGCACGCCCCAAGCGCAAGTCCACGGGCCCCGCCAAGCTGTTCGTGCTCGACACGAACGTGCTGCTGCATGACCCGATGTGCCTGTTCCGCTTCGAGGAACACGACATCTTCCTGCCGATGATCGTGCTGGAAGAGCTCGACGGCCACAAGAAGGGCACGACCGAAGTCGCACGCAACGGCCGCCAGACCAGCCGCACGCTCGACGCGCTGGCCGCCGCGCAGGACGCCGACATCGACAAGGGCCTGAAGCTGGACACCACCGGCCACCGCGAAGCCGGCGGGCGCCTCTTCTTCCAGACCGCCCCGCTCGACTACTCGCTGCCGATCAGCCTGCCCCAGGGCAAGGCCGACAACCAGATCCTGGGCGTCGTGCACGCACTGCGCGACGAGTACGCCAAGGACCGCCCGGGCAAGCCGAAGCAGGAAGTGGTGCTGGTGTCCAAGGACATCAACATGCGCGTCAAGGCGCGCGCGCTGGGCCTGGCGGCCGACGACTACCAGAACGACAAGACGCTGGAAGACGGCGACCTGCTCTACGCCGGCTCGCTCGCCCTCCCGCCCGACTTCTGGACCCGCCAGAGCAAGACGGTCGAAAGCTGGCAAAGCGGCAGCAACACCTTCTACCGGATCAGCGGCCCGCTGGTGCCCAACCTGTACATCAACCAGTTCGTCTTCTTCGAGGCGCCCGGCGAGCCGAGCATGTATGCGCGCGTCACCGAAATCCGCGACAAGACCGCGGTGCTCAAGACGCTCAAGGACTACAGCTCGGGCAAGAACGCGGTCTGGGGCGTGAACACGCGCAACCGCGAGCAGAACTTCGCGATGAACCTGCTGATGGACCCCGAGATCGACTTCGTCACGCTGACCGGCACGGCCGGCACCGGCAAGACGCTGATGGCGCTGGCTTCCGGCCTCACGCAGGTGCTCGACGACCGCCGCTACACCGAGATCATCATGACCCGCGCCACGGTGAGCGTCGGTGAAGACATCGGCTTCCTGCCCGGCACCGAGGAAGAAAAGATGGGCCCCTGGATGGGCGCACTCGACGACAACCTCGAGTTCCTGGCCAAGGGCGACGGCGGCGGTGCCGGCGAGTGGGGCCGCGCGGCCACCAACGAGCTGATCCGCAGCCGCATCAAGGTCAAGAGCATGAACTTCATGCGCGGCCGGACCTTCCTGAACAAGTACGTGATCATCGACGAGGCGCAGAACCTCACGCCCAAGCAGATGAAGACGCTGATCACCCGCGCCGGCCCCGGTACGAAGATCATCTGCATGGGCAACCTCGCGCAGATCGACACGCCCTACCTCACCGAAGGCTCGTCGGGCCTGACCTTCGCGGTCGACAAGTTCAAGGGCTGGCCACACGGCGGGCACATCACGCTGGCGCGCGGCGAACGCTCGCGCCTGGCCGACTTCGCAAGCGACGTACTCTAAATTCATCGGCTCTGGCCGACACCAGCCCGCGCATGCTCCCGGAGCATCGCGGGCTTTTTTTCGCCCGCCATGACAGGCTACTGACAAGACGTTGTCAGGAGGCGGCTCGCACCATCCAGGCTCCTTCCAACGCAACGAACGAAAGAGAGCACTTCATGACCACCCATGCCATCACCTGGTTCGAGATTCCGGTCGCCAACCTGGACCGCGCCCAGGCCTTCTACGAAACCGTGCTCGCGCGCAAGCTGCGCCGCGAAGACTTCGGCGGCAACCCGCTGGCCGTGTTTCCCTACGACGACCCCGCCACCGGCGGCGCTCTGAAGCCCAGCGCCAACACCAGTGCGCAGGCGGGCAGCGGCATTCGCGTCTACCTCGACTGCATGCCCAGCATCGATGCCGTGCTCTCGCGCGTCGAAGCGGCCGGCGGGCAGATCGTGGCGCCCAAGTCGGCGCTGCCGCCGGGCATGGGCTTCATCGCCCACCTGCGCGACACCGAAGGCAACGAAGTCGGCCTGCACGCCCCGGCCTGAGACACCATGGCACAACGCAACTGGATTGCGGTCGCCAGCGCCGAGCACGCCCGGCGCGGCCGGGACCACCGGCCGCTCGGGTTCATGCAGGTGGGCCACGGCAAGCTCGCGCCGCTCAAGCGTGTGGCGGCGGGCGATCGCGTGGCCTACTACGCGCCGGCCACGGTGTTCGGCGGCACGGACAAGCTGCAAAGCTTCGTGGCGCTGGGCATCGTGCAGCCGGGCGATCCGTACGAGTTCGACATGGGCAACGGCTTCGTCCCGTGGCGCCGCGACGTGGCCTATGTCGCCGCGCACGAGGCGCCCATCGCCCCGCTGATCGAACGCCTTGCCTTCATCGAAACCCCGAAGCAATGGGGCTACAAGTTCCGCTTCGGCCTGTTCGACATCACCGACATCGACATGAAACTGATCGCGCAGACGATGAAGGCCGAACCGAAGGCGCTCCTGTTTTGAGCGCTTTCGCCCTCCTCATCCGCCACTTCCGGAGAAAAAACGCATGGACCCCATCCGCCAACACCACGACGCCTTCCGCGTCTGTGGCCTCACGGTACGCACCACCAACCGCGAAGAGATCGACCCCGCCACCGCACGCATCGGCGCGCTGTGGAACCGCTTCTTCGGCGAACAGACCTACGAGTCGACGCCGCACCGCACCAGCGACACACGCATCTTCAGCGTCTACTCCGCCTACGAATCGGACGCGCACGGCGCCTTCGACATGACGGCCGGCGTCGCCGTCTCGGATGGCGCCAACAGCGTCGCCATCGAAGCCGGCGACTACCTCGTATTCACCGGCCGCGGCGAGATGCCGCAGATGGTGATCGCCACCTGGCAGCGCATCTGGCAGTATTTCGAGGCGCACCCGGAAATCGTGCGCCGCTACTGCAGCGATTTCGAAGCCTACGAGGGGCCGGACGCCGTGGCGATCCATATCGGAGTCTCATGAGTACACGCAAGGGCTGGCGCGACAGGCTGGCCGGCTACCCGAACCTGCCGAACGTGAAGGCCATCCCCCCGGCCATGCGCGCGCGGCATGGCGAGGGCACCATCGCCACGCCCTCGCCCGCCGAAGTCGAGGACGCGATGCGCGGCGTGCCCGAAGGCCGGCTTGCGACCGTGCTCGGCATCGGCGAAGACATCGCGGCGCGCCACCAGGCCACCATCGGCTGCACCGTGACCACGGCCATCTTCGCCCACATGGTGGCCCACGCCACCGAGGAAGCCATGACGACGGGCGCCGGTCGCACGCCAGGCACACCGTACTGGCGCACGCTCAAGATCGGCGGCGAGCTCAACCCGAAGTACCCGGGCGGCATCGAGGCCCAGATGTCGCGCCTCGAGGCCGAAGGCCACACGGTGGTCCAGCGCGGCAAGCGCTACTTTGTCGAGGACTTCGCCAGGAAGCTCGTCGGAACGCGTTGATGCGCCGCGCCGACCGCCTCTTCCAGCTCGTGCAGCTCATCCGCGGCCGCCGGCTCACCACGGCCGCCTTCCTGGCGCAGCGCCTGGAGGTGTCGGAGCGCACGGTGTACCGCGACGTGGCCGACCTGCAGCACCAGGGCGTGCCGATCGAGGGCGAGGCCGGCGTCGGCTATCGGCTCGGCGCGGGCTTCGAGCTGCCGCCGTTGATGTTCACGCAGGACGAGGCATCGGCGCTCGTGGCCGCCGCGCGCATGACCCAGAGCTGGGTCGATCCGGCGATGGCGCGCAACATCGAAACCGGCCTGGGCAAGATCCTGTCAGTGCTCCCGCCGGCGGCGCGCGTCTCGGCGGAGGCGCTGGCGCTGTATGCGCCCGCGCTCGGCCTCGACGACGCCCTGCGCACGCGGCTGCAGACGCTGCGCGAGGCCGTGCAGGCGCACCAGAAGCTGCGGCTGCACTACCGCGACGTCTCGGGCGATGCCAGCGAGCGCACGGTGCGGCCGCTGGGCTGCTTCTACTGGGGCAAGGTCTGGACGCTCTCGACGTGGTGCGAGCTGCGCAACGATTTCCGCGGCTTCCGGGTCGACCGCATGGAGACCGTGGAGGTGCTCGCGACGCGCTTCCAGGACGAACCCGGCAAGACGCTGGCCGACCTGCTGCGGCAGGTGAAGGCCGAGGCGCAGCGCCACAAGGTGTGGGAGCAGAAGCCGCCGGCCTCGACGTCCGAGCCTGGCAGCGATGCCGGCTGACGAGTTGCCTTGGGTCAGTACTCGTCGTTGTTGCTGTAGCCGACGAGGTTCTCGAACTTGGTGATCGGCTTCAGGAAGGCCAGCTTCACCGTGCCGGTCGGTCCGTTCCGGTGCTTGCTGATGATCACCTCGGCCACGCCCGGCTCCTTCGACTCCTTGTTGTAGTAGTCGTCGCGGTAGATGAACATGATGATGTCCGCGTCCTGCTCGATGGCGCCGGATTCGCGCAAGTCGCTCATCATGGGGCGCTTGTCGGTACGCGCTTCGACGCCGCGGCTGAGCTGCGACAGCGCGATCACCGGGCACTTCAGTTCCTTGGCCAGCATCTTCAGGCCGCGCGAGATTTCGCCCACGGCCGTGGCGCGGTTCTCGTCGCCCGAGCTGCTGGTGGACATGAGCTGCAAGTAGTCGACCACGATCAGGCCCAGGCGCCCGTACTGGCGCGCCAGCCGGCGCGCATTGGCGCGCAGTTCGCTGGACGAAAGGCCCGGTGTCTCGTCGATGTGCAGCGACACCGTGCGCAGCTTCTCGATGGCTTCGGTCAGGCGCGGCCACTCCTCGTCGCTGAGCTTGCCAGTGCGCAGGTGGCCCTGGTCGATGCGGCCGATGGAACCCACGATACGCACCGCCAGCTGGGCGGCGCCCATTTCCATCGAGAACACCGCCACCGGCAGCCCCTCTTCGAGCGCCACGTGCTCGGCGATGTTGATCGCCAGCGAGGTCTTGCCCATCGACGGACGCGCGGCCAGCACGATCATGTCGCCCGGCTGCAGGCCCGAGGTCATCTTGTCGAAGTCGTTGAAGCCCGTGCGCACGCCCGTGATGTCGTTCGGGTTCTCGGCCATCTCGGTCACACGGTCGAGCAGCTCGACCACCAGGGAATCCATGCTCTGGAAGCCCTGCTTCATCCGCGTGCCTTCTTCGCCGATGTTGAAGATCTTCTGCTCGGCTTCGTCCAGGATCTTGTCGACCGGCTTGCCCTGCGGATTGAAGGCGTTGGTCGCGATCTCGTCGGCGGCGGTCACGAGCTTGCGCAGGATGGAGCGCTCGCGCACGATCTCGGCGTAGCGCCGGATGTTGCTCGCGCTCGGCACGTACTGCGCGAGCGAGTTCAGGTAGACCAGTCCGCCGATGTCGTCGGCCTTGCCCAGGTTCTGCAGCTGCTCGAAGACCGTGATCACGTCGGCCGGCTTGCTGGCATTGATCAGCCCGCCGATGGCCGCGTAGATCAGCTTGTGCTCATGGCGGTAGAAGTCGCCGTCGACCAGCAGGTCGCCCATGCGGTCCCAGGCGCCGTTGTCCAGCAGCAAGCCCCCCAGCACGCTGGATTCGGCCTCGATGGAATGAGGCGGAATGCGCAATTGCGCGATCTGGCGGTCGGCCGACGAATCATTGTCGGCATAGGAGAAAACGGCGGACATGGACTTCCCTTGCAACCCTGCATGCTAAGCCGCGCAGGGCGCGGCGTGTGTGGACAAGGTTGTTAATAAACAGTGAACTTCCGGTGCGGCGAGGTGGACAACTCGCGCGCAGAAAAGAAAAAGCCGCCCGAAGGCGGCTTTCTTGCGTCAGCGCACCGAGCGCTGCGAACGATCAGGCGGTTTCGCCGTAGACCGTGACGGTGATCTCGACGACCACGTCGGTGTGCAGCGAGACGCTCACGGTGTTGTCGCCAACAACTTTGATCGGGCCGTTGGGCAGACGCACTTGCGACTTGGCAACCTTGTAGCCCTGCTTGTTCAGCTCTTCGGCGATGTCGCCGTTGGTGACCGAACCGAACAGACGGCCGTCCACGCCAGCCTTTTGGGTCAGCTTGACGGTCGAGCCGGCGAGCTTTTCGCCCTGGGCTTGCGACTCGGCCAGCTTGGCGGCCGCAGCCTTTTCGAGTTCGACGCGCTTGGCTTCGAATTCGGCCTTGTTGGCAGCGGTGGCGCGACGGGCGCGGCCCGAGGGGATCAGGAAGTTGCGTGCGTAGCCGTCCTTGACCTTGACGATGTCGCCCAGGCCGCCGACGTTCAGAACCTTGTCCAGAAGAATGATTTGCATGGTGTGTGCTCCTTCTTAGACGCGGTGCTGGTCGCTGTACGGCACCATGGCCAGGAAGCGCGCGCGCTTGATGGCGGTGTTCAGCTGACGCTGGTAGATCGCGCGCGTGCCGGTCAGGCGTGCGGGGATGATCTTGCCGTTTTCGCTGATGAAGTCACGCAGCGTGTCGATGTCCTTGTAGTCGATTTCTTCGACGCCAGCGACGGTGAAACGGCAGAAGCGCTTGCGCTTGAACAGCAGCGACTGGGTGTTGCGCTTCGGGCGCTTGTCTTTGTTGAATTTCTTGAACGTGGCCATTGGGGGACCTCTTGTCGAAAATTAATCTTGCTGAAAATCCTGGATGTGCAGGACCGGATGCTTGCCGTTGCCCGGTGTCGCGAGAAACCCCTGGAATCGCCAGAGACTTCCCATCGACTGCGCTGCGAGCCGCTCGGCGATGGCGCCGAACGCAACGGCCTTGAGGGCCGTCTTCACCTGCCGGGGCTTTCCCGCCTCCTGGAGCGTCGACTCATGGTCGAGCTTCAGATCGAGGGCGGGCAGGCCGGCTGGCGTGTATCGCAGGGTTCCGAGTTCGGCGACAGAGGCGGTCAGCAGAAGCTGGTTGACCCCGGTCGCCGCAGCGGCAGCCGTCACGCCATCAGTTGTTGTTGGCGGCGTATTCGGCCTGCTGGGCCTTGCGGGCCTCTTCGCGCTCGACCGTCTTCATCATCGACGAAGGACCGGTGTCGGCCTTCTTCTTCTGAACGGTCAGGTGACGCAGCACGGCATCGTTGAACTTGAACGCGTGTTCCAGTTCACCCATCACGGCTTGTTCAGCTTCGATGTTGACGCACAGGTAGTGGGCCTTGTTGAGCTTGTTGATCTGGTAGGCCAGCTGACGGCGGCCCCAGTCTTCAACGCGGTGGACCTTGCCGCCGCCGGCCGTGATCAGGCCCTTGTAACGCTCCAGCATGGCCGGAACTTGTTCGCTCTGATCCGGGTGGATGAGCAAGATGATTTCGTAGTGACGCATGGCACTCCTTGTGGATTCTTCCGTGGAAGAGGAAAAGCCACCCGCAGCGTCGGGCGCGGTATGGCAAGGCAAAGCCGGCGATTATAGCCCTGTGTTGCGCGATCCGGCAAGGCACCTCAGTCGTTGAGGGCCTTGTCGAGGGCAGCGGCCTTCTCCGGGCCCACGGCGGCGCGGATCTTGGGTGCCAGTGCCAGGAGGTCTTCGTAGCTGGTCGTGCCTTCGACCTGAAGGTTGAGCCGGAAGCCCATCAGGCCCAGGCTGCCGGTCAGCTGGGTGGCGATGGGGTATGCGTCCTTGTAGCGCTGCTGGCGGCTGCGACCGGAAGACGCAGCCGGCGGCGGGGCCGCCGAAACTGCAGGCGCCGCGGCTGGCGGCTGGCCGGCCAGAGGCGCCAGCAGGCCCAGCGCAACCATCTGATCGACCTCCTCGCGCCCGATGCCCAAGCCCGAGGCCAGCACGTCGTCGATCGAGCGCTTGCCGTCGAACTGGATGAAGGCCGAGCGCTGGCGCGGCGTCAACGGCACCGAGCGGTCCTTGAGGACCTGCTGTCCGGCTTCCGTCTTGACAAGAATCATGGGGGTCTCCGGCGAAGTGCTGACACAGGCCCTGACGGGCCGCATCACCTCAGGCAGGCAGCCGGATTGCACCGCCTGCGAATGTCACGAGTCTGACACCGGAAACGCACTTTGTTTCACTTGCACGGGCAGGCACGGGGGAATCCCCCATGGGGATTTCCGCCATTCGCCGCGTGGCATCACGTGGCGGGGCATGCCCGCCGCGCGCTAGCTCAGCCTCTTTGGGCGAGCTGCTGCCAGGTGTCGATCACGCTGTCCGGGTTCAGCGAGATCGATTCGATGCCCTGCTCCGCCAGCCACAGCGCGAAGTCCGGGTGGTCGCTTGGGCCCTGGCCGCAGATGCCGACGTACTTGCCTTCGGCCTTGCAGGCCTTGATGACGCGGCTCAGCAGCGCCTTGATGGCCGGATCGCGCTCGTCGAAGTCAGCCGCCAGCAGCTCGAGGCCGGAGTCGCGGTCCAGGCCCAGCGTGAGCTGGGTCAGGTCGTTCGAACCGATCGAGAAGCCGTCGAAGAACTTCAGGAACTCTTCCGGCAACACGGCATTGCTCGGCACTTCGCACATCATGATCAGCTTGAGCGCGTTCTCGCCGCGCTTGAGGCCATGCTCGCCCAGCAGCGTGGTCACGCGCTCGGCCTGGCCCAGGGTGCGCACGAAGGGCACCATGATCTGCACGTTGGTCAGGCCCATGTCGTTGCGCACGCGCTTGAGCGCCTCGCATTCCATGGCAAAGGCCTCGCCGAAATCGGCACTCAGGTAGCGCGCGGCACCGCGGAAGCCCAGCATCGGGTTCTCTTCTTCGGGCTCATAGCGGCTGCCGCCGATCAGCTTGCGGTACTCGTTCGACTTGAAGTCCGAGAGACGCACGATGACGGGCTTGGGCCAGAACGCAGCGGCGATGGTCGCGACGCCCTCGGTCACCTTGTCGACGTAGAACGCGCGCGGCGAGGCATGCCCGCGGGCCACCGACTCGACAGCCTTCTTCAGGTCGTTGTCGACGTTCGGGTAGTCGAGGATCGCCTTCGGGTGCACGCCGATGTTGTTGTTGATGATGAACTCAAGGCGGGCCAGGCCCACGCCGTGGTTCGGCAGCTGCGCGAAGTCGAAGGCGAGCTGGGGGTTGCCCACGTTCATCATGATCTTCAGATCGATCTCGGGCATCACGCCGCGCTGCACTTCGGTCACTTCGGTCTCGAGCAGGCCGTCGTAGATGAAGCCGGTGTCGCCCTCGGCGCAGCTCACGGTGACGAGCGTGCCGTCCTTGAGCAGGTCGGTGGCGTCGCCGCAGCCGACCACGGCCGGAATGCCGAGTTCGCGCGCGATGATGGCGGCGTGGCAGGTGCGACCGCCACGGTTGGTGACGATGGCGGCGGCGCGCTTCATCACCGGTTCCCAGTTGGGGTCGGTCATGTCGGTGACGAGCACGTCGCCGGCCTGCACCTGGTCCATTTCGCTGATGTTGTGCACGATGCGCACGGCACCCGTGCCGATCTTCTGGCCGATGGCACGGCCTTCGGCCAGCACGGCGCCCTTGCCCAGCAGCTTGTAGCGCTGCTCGGCCTTGCCCTGCTGCTGGCTCTTCACCGTTTCAGGACGCGCCTGCAGGATGTAGAGGTGGCCGTCGGTGCCGTCCTTGCCCCATTCGATGTCCATCGGGCGGCCGTAGTGTTCTTCGATCACCAGCGCGTAGCGGGCCAGTTGCTCGACGTCGGCGTCGCTCAGCGAGTAGCGGTTGCGCTGCTCGGCCTTGACGTCGGTGGTCTTGACCAGCTTGCCGCTCGCCTTTTTCTCTTCGGGCGTGGCGAACTCCATCTGGATCAGCTTGGAGCCGAGATTGCGGCGGATGACGGCCTTCTTGCCGGCCTTGAGGGTCGGCTTGTGGACGTAGAACTCGTCGGGATTCACCGAGCCCTGCACCACCGTCTCACCCAGGCCGTAGCTCGAGGTGATGAACACGACCTGGTCGAAGCCCGACTCGGTGTCGATGGTGAACATCACGCCGGCGGCGCCGAGGTCGGAGCGCACCATGCGCTGCACGCCGGCCGAGAGCGCGACCACGTCGTGCTCGAAGCCCTTGTGCACGCGGTAGCTGATGGCGCGGTCGTTGTACAGGGAGGCGAACACCTCCTTCATCTTGTGCAGCACGTCGTCGATGCCGACCACGTTCAGGAAGGTTTCCTGCTGGCCGGCGAACGAGGCGTCGGGCAGGTCTTCGGCGGTGGCCGAGGAACGCACGGCGAACGAGGCGGCGGGGTTGCCGGCGCTCAGCGTGGCAAAGGCCTCGCCGATGGCTTTCTGCAGGTCGGCCGGGAACGGCTGGGCCTCGACCATGGCGCGGATTTCGGCACCGGCCGCGGCCAAGGCGCGCACGTCTTCGGTGTCCAGCGCAGCCAGGCGCTTGCTGATCTTGTCGGCCAGGCCGTCGTGCGCCAGGAACTGGCGGAACGCGTGGGCCGTGGTCGCAAAACCAGTCGGCACGCGCACGCCCTGTGGCAGCTGCGAGATCATTTCGCCGAGGCTGGCGTTCTTGCCGCCAACCGACTCGACGTCGGTCATCCTCAGGTTTTCAAATGGCACGACCAGTGCGGTCGCCTCGAAAAGTGCAGACATGGGGAAGCTCCAGAAGTTGAAACCGGCGCTGCATGCAGACGGCGCAGCACGATCGTTGTCGTTGCTTTGGGTGCGGTCGCGGTGTGCATGGAAAGAATTCGAGGGGGTGGGGAAAGCGGATTCCCGATAATGGCCCGGATTGTAGGCGTGGCAGGTCGCGCGCGCCGCAGGACTCCGCCGCAAAAGCAACACCATGCATACACGCACCGTTTTCTTCGTCTCCGACGGCACCGGCATCACCGCCGAAACCTTCGGCAATGCCGTTCTGGCCCAGTTCGAGATGAAGCCGCGCCACGTGCGGCTGCCGTTCACCGACACGGTCGACAAGGCGCACCAGGCGGTGCGGCAGATCAACCACACGGCCGAAGTCGAGGGCGTGCGCCCCATCGTCTTCACCACGCTGGCCAACATGGACGTGCTGGGCGTGATCGAAACCGGCTGCAAGGGCATGCTGCTGGACATGTTCGGCACCTTCGTGCGGCCGCTCGAGATCGAGCTGGCCATGAAGTCGAACCATCGCATCGGCCGCTTCAGCGACGTCAGCAAGAGCAAGGCCTACAACGACCGCATCGCGGCCATCGACTTCAGCCTGCAGCACGACGACGGCCAAAGCCACCGCGACCTGGAAGGCGCCGACGTGATCCTGGTCGGCGTGAGCCGCAGCGGCAAGACGCCCACCTCGCTCTACCTGGCGATGCAGCACGGCCTGAAGGCGGCCAATTACCCGCTGATTCCCGAAGATTTCGACCGCCGCCAGCTCCCGCCGGCGCTGAGCCCGCACCGCAAGAAGATCTTCGGCCTGACGATCCAGCCCGAGCGGCTGAGCGAGATCCGCAACGAGCGCCGGCCCAACTCGCGCTACGCCAGCCTCGAGAACTGCCGCCACGAAATCAGCGAGGCCGAGGCCATGATGCGGCGAGCCGGCATCCGCTGGCTCTCGACGACCACCAAGTCGATCGAGGAAATCGCCACCACGATCCTGCAGGAGCTGCGGCCGGAGCGGTTGGTCTACTGATCTGCTAGCTCTTCAGTAGCAAGCACCGCCCGCCCGACGGACTATCCGAACAGATACTGCGTGACGCCGTCCGCGCCGGTCACCGGCTGGCAGGGCATGCGCCAGACGGCCTCGATCAGCGCGGGCCGTAGCACCTCGGCGGTCGCCCCCTGGCGCAAGCCGCCGGGCGCGCCCAGCACCACCACTTCGTCGGCATAGCGCCGCGCCAGGTTCAGGTCATGCAGCACGGCCACTACGCCCACGCCCCGCGCCGCCCAGGCGCGCAGCAGGCGCATCGCCGAATGCTGGTGCGCGAGGTCGAGCGCGGCGGTCGGCTCGTCGAGCAGCAGCCAGCGGCTCGCGCCGTCAGGGCGTGGGTGCCAGAGCTGGGCCAGCGCCCGCGCCAGGTGAACCCGCGCCTTCTCGCCGCCCGACAGCGTGTTGAGGATGCGTGGCGCCAGCGCCGTGACGTCGGTCAGCGCCATCGCCTCACCCATGATCGCGTCCTCGTCGCGGGTCGGCGCGCGGCGGTGCGGGTAGCGGCCGAGCGCGACGATGTCCTGCGCCGTGAAGTCGAAGGCGACCGCGCTTTCCTGCGGCATCAGGGCCCGGCGCAATGCCAGCGTGGGCATGCCGTGGTCTGACAGTGGCCGGCCGTCGAGCGTCGCCCTGCCCTGCGTCGGCTCACGCTGGCCGGCCAGCACCGACAGCAGCGTCGACTTGCCCGCGCCGTTCGGGCCGAGGATCGCGGTCACGCGGCCCGGCGCCAGTTCGACCGACGCATTCGCCAACAAGGTCTTCGCGCCGATGCGCACCTCGACGCCGGCGCACGCCAGCGCCCCATGCCCCGTCGCCGTCGTCATATGCGCCCCCTGAAATGCCGCAGCATCAAGAGGAACATCGGCACGCCGATGAAGGCCGTGAGCACGCCCAGCGGCAGCTCGGCCGGCGCCATCACGGTGCGCGCCACCGTGTCGGCCGCGAGCACCAGCGCCGCGCCCAGCAGCGCCGAGGCCGGCAGCACGATGCGGTGGTCGGGCCCGGCCACCATGCGCACCCAGTGCGGCGCGATCAGGCCGATGAAACCGATGATCCCGGTCGTGGCCGTCACCGCGCCCACCGCCACCGCGGTGATGACCACGGCGCGCCGTTTGGTGCGCTCCACGTCCACGCCCAGCAGCGCCGCCTGCGCCTCGCCGAGCGCAATGGCGTTCAGGGGCGAAGCGAGCGATGCCGCGGCCCAGCACGAGAGCAACACCGCCACGCCCACCAGGATGACCGCGCTCCAGCGCGCACCGCCCAAGCTGCCCAGCAGCCAGAACTGCAGGCTGCGCAGTTGCTCGTCGGTCGCCATCACGCTCAGCAGGCCGAGGCCGGCGCCGGCCAGCGCGTTGATCGCGATACCTGCCAGCAGCATCAGCGCCATGCGCGTGCCGCCGTCGCTGCGCGACAGGCCGTAGATCAGCAAGGTCACGGCGAAGCCACCGCCGAAAGCCATCAGCACCAGCGTCCAGCTGCCGAGCGTGCGCGGCAGCATCGGCCAGAACGAGGCGCCCAGCACGATGGTGACGCCGGCCGCCAGCGCCGCGCCGCTGCTGATGCCGATCAGCCCCGGGTCGGCCAGCGGATTGCGGAACAACCCCTGCATCAGCGTGCCCGCCATGCCGAGCCCCGCACCCGCCGCCACGCCGAGAACCAGGCGCGGCAAGCGGATGTTGAGGAACACGAGGTGCTCGGGCGACTGGCCGCTTGCACCCTGCCCCAGCGAGGTCAGCACGTTCCACAGTTGCGAAAGACTGATGGCGTAGGCACCCGACACGGCGCCCACCGCGAAGGCCGCGACGAGCAGCACCGCGCTGCCGCAAAGCACGGCACGCGCCCCGAAGCGCTGGCTCATTGAGTAGCCTTCGCGCTTCGCGCTGCGGTATTCGCCTTGGGAGCGCCCCGGCGGCTCATGCCAGCGCGGCCCGGAATTTGTCGTGCAATTCGCCGATGGCGGCCGGCAGGCGCGGGCCGAAGCCCAGCAGCAGCAAGGCGTCCTGCGTGATCAGCGCGCGCTTCTTGTACGCCGGCGTGAGCGCCAGCTCGGGCCGCTGCCAGAAGCGCTCGACGCCGCCGTGCGCCTCGATGCTCTGCGTGCTCGTGAGGATGATGTCGGGCGCCGCGCTGGCCATGGCCTCGGCCGTCATCGGCCGGTAGCCGTGGAAGCCGCCCAGCGCGTTCACGCCACCCGCAAAGCCGATCACCGCATGCGCCGCGGTCTTCTCGCCGGACACCTGCGGGCTCGCGCTGTGCGACAGCACGAACAGCACCTTCGGCTTGCGGCCCTTCGCGCCGCCGATGCGCTGCAGGACCTGCGCCCATTCGGCATCGAGCCGGCCTTGCAACTCACGCGCCTGTGCTTCCTTGGCGGCAGCGCGACCCACGGCCTGCACCTTGCGCTGCACTTCGGCCCAGGTGTGATCGGCCTCGATGATCTCGACCTTGACGCCGGCCGTGCGAATCTGGTCGAGCACGACGGTCGGGCCCGACTCGTTGGTCGCGATGATCGCATCGGGCTTCAGCGAGAGCAGCCCTTCGGCCGACAGCTGGCGCATGTAGCCCACCTTGGGCGTGGCACGCGCAGCGGCGGGAAACAGGCTGGTCGTGTCGGTGCCGACCAGCTGGCCTTCGGCGCCGAGTGCATAGACCACCTCGGTGATCGCGCCACTGACCGTCACCAACCGCGGCAGGCGCTTGCTGCCCTGCGCGAACGCGGGCCACGCGCCCGCGCCGAGCGCTGCAGCAGACAGCAGGCGCAGCGCATCACGGCGACGCGGCACGGAAGAAGAAAGAAAAGAGGAATCTCGTTGTTCAGTCATGGGGTCACGGACAGCGAAAGAGAAAGATGCGCGTCAGCCGCGCCGGGGAATGTTGTGCGCGATGCGCCAGAGCACACCGGTCGGGTCGGTCAACGTGAAATCGACCATGCCCCACGGGCGCTCGGCGGGCGGCGTGGTCTGCACGGCGTAGCGTTCGGTCAGCCGCTGCGCCTGCACGCGGTCCCACCAGGCCAGCGCGTCATCGACGAGCAGATGCATCATGAAATTCTCTGCATGGGTCTGGACGTAGAAGTCCTGCAGCAGGAAGCTGCTCTCGCCACAGAAGAAGTAAGCAATGCCGTCCTCGTTCGAGGCCAGCGTGAAGCCCAGGTCCTGGTAGAAGGCAATAGAGCGCGCGAAGTCCTTCGCCGGCACGAAGGCTTTGATCTCGACCACGCCCGGAACGGCCTCGACGCTCATCGCGCTTGCACCTCAGAAGTGGCCAGGCGCGAGAGCTTGGCCACGATCTGGCGCCACTCCGCGCGCTCGGGCACGCCCGGCTTGCGCGCACCGAAGAACATCGCCATCAGCTCGCCCTCGCCATCGAAGGCCTCGACCGAGGTCACGATGCCATCGCTGGTCGGCTTCTGCACGATCCAGACGCTCGTGATGCGGTCTTCGCGCAGGTGCAGGTTGAAGCCGGGGTCGAGCACGTTGAGCCACTGCATGCCGTGCATCTCCATCGGCTCGATGCGCACGACCGGGCCCGAGTGGATCTGGATGCAGCCCGGGCTGCCGACGAACACCATGATCGGCGTGCCGTCGAACGAGGCCTCGAGCAGCAGCTCGCGCACCGCGCCGGTCTCGGCCCGCTGCGTGAACTCGCCCTCGGTGAGGCGAAAGCTCTGCTGGCGCTCCACGTCGAACTTGTTCAGCAGGCCGAAGAACTCATGCGTGTCCTGCATGCCGCGCCAGGCGTCGGCCAGCGCGACCGCATCGATGGCGCTGTCGTCGCGCGGCGTCGCCTTCTTCTCGGCGGGCACGAACTGCACCAGTTCGTCGGGCGCGGCGGTGTAGGTGTCGATGACCGACTGGAACGCGTCGCGGTCGGTCGCGTCGCGCACGAAGATCTTGTGCACTGCCACGCCCTGCGGGTTGAAGAACTGCAGGCTCAGCGATGGCGGCACGCCGGCATTGGCCGCCGCCTCGCTGACCGCGAAGCCCGCATGCCAGCGGCTGAAGAACAGGCGCAGGTCGATGACCTCGCCCAGCGCGAGCCCCATCGCGTCGCTGCCGGACACTTTCTCGTAGACGCCGGTCTTCTCGTGCACCGTGGTCTCGTTGCGCGTGAGCGCCAGCACGGGGCCGCACAGCTCCAGCGCCTGCAGCAGCTCGACCCATGGGCCCTTCAGCCGCGCGGCGCGCAGTGCCTTGTCGTGCACGCCGGTGTGCGCCGCAATGGCGGCGCCTTCGCTCAGGCCCATGGCCGCGGCGGCGTCCTTGTGGCGCATGCCCTTGGCGCGCAGTTCGGCAAAACGGGTGCGGATGTCTTCGGCATTCATCGGGTGTCCTTTGTTTGGAGAGAAGTGGCGGCGCGCGTCAGAAGTCCGCCACGAGCGAGACGTTGAAGCTGCGGCCCGGCTGGGTGTAGGCGTCGCGGATGGCCGAGGTGGTCGTCACGCCGCGCACATCGCTCCACATCCAGTAGCGCTTGTTGGTGAGGTTGGTCACCGACGCGTTCAGGCGCAGGTCCTTGCGGATGCGCCACTGCGCGCTGATGTCCAGCGTGGTGGCCGCCGGCGTGCGGAACTGCAGGCCCGTGGTCACTTCGCTGCGATCGACGTCTTCCCACTCCTTGGCGCCATGATGAACCGCATCGAGGCGCACGCTCCAGGCCGGCGCCTGGTACTTGATTCCGGCGCTGAACTTCTGCGGATCGATCGAGTTGAGCGGCCGGTTGTTGGTGCGGTCGCGGCCCTGCGTGCGGCCGTAGGCGAAGGGCACGGAGAAGCCGTTGCCGTTCTCGGTGAAATCGAGCTCGCCCTTGATCTCGAAACCGCTGATGCGCGCGCGCCCGACATTGACGGTCTGGTAAATCAGCGGGTCGATGCGCGGAATGCCGCGCCCGCCCACGAGCTTGTCGTTCTCGATGAGGTCCTTGTAGTCGCCTGTGAAGGCGGCCACGTCGAAGCTCAGGATGCCCGTGCGCCCGCGCACGCCCAGCTCGATGTTCTGGCTCTTCTCGGGCTTGAGGTTCGGGTTCGGGATCGTCTTGTAGCCCGAGATCACGTTCTCGAAGAAGTTGTTCACCTGGAACGCGTTGGGCGCCTTGAAGCCCGAGGCGTAGTTGCCGTACACGCTGAACTGCGGCGTGGCGCGGAACAGCACGCCCAGCTTGGGCGACACGGCCGAGCCCGACAGCGACACGGCCTGCGCGTTGAAGCCCGCCTGCTTCGCGTCGAGCGAGAAGCGGTCGAAACGGATGCCGGGCGTGATGCTCCAGCGGTCGTGAATGAACTCGTCCTGCACATAAAAGGCGGTCGAGGTTTCGCGCGTGTCGGGAAAGCGCTTGAGCGGGTAGCTCTCGCCGGCCGGCGGCACAAGGCCGGTCTGCAGGTTCTCGACGTTGGTGCGCGTGTAGTCCAGGCCGTAGGTGATCTTCTGGGCCCAGCTGCCCATGCGGATCGTCTTGTCGGCCTGCAGGCCGAACTGCCAGGTGTTCTCGTCGTAGGTGACGTCGCGCGTGCGGTCGGCCGCGGTGAAGCGGTCTTCGTAGATGTATTCGCGCGAGCCGGCCTTCTGGTAGCTCACGACAGCGAGCAGGTTGTCGGCCACGACGCTGTTCAGGCGCAGCCGGCCTTCGTAGGTCAGGCGATCGCGGTCGAGGTCGGTCTTGGCGTTGAGGCCGATCACCGAGGTGGACGCATACGGCGGCTTGGCGACGCCCGACAGCAGGTTGTAGCGGCTGCTCTTCTCGACGTGCTCGAAAGTGAAGGCATGGCGCTGGTCGGCGTTGGGCGTGAGGATGGCCTTGGCCAGCAGCGAACGGGTCTGGTCGCGCTGCGGGTTGGGCGTGGTGCGGTCGAGGTTGGGCACATTGAGCGAGCCCCGGTTCTCGAGTTCGCTGGCGTGCCCGAGGTTGGCGGACACGAGCCACTCGAGCACGTCGTTCGCCTTGCCCGCGAGCGTGACGCCGCCGCGCACGCCGTTGTCTTCACCGCTGTAGCCGATGTTCGCGCTGCCGCCGAAGGTCTTGCCCTCGCGCAGGAAGGACGAGGGCTCGCGGGTGATGAAGTTGACCAGCCCGGCCAGGCCGTCCGAACCGTAGAGCGCCGAGGCCGGGCCCTTGATGATCTCGATGCGCTCGATGAGGCTGATGTCGAAGTAGTCACGCCCGAACGCATTGGCGCTGAACACGTAGCTGCGCGGCGTGCGGATGCCGTCGGTCAGCAGCAGCACGCGGTTGCCGTCCAGGCCGCGGATGTTGAAGCCCGCGTTGCTGTCGCGGCCGGTATTGCCCTGCGCCAACCCGAAGCGCGCAGGCGAACGCTTGACCGACACGTTGGGCAGGTCGCGCACGGCATCGCGGATGTCGTGGATCTGCTTGCTCTCGATGTCCTGGCGGTTGATGACCTCGATGCTCAGCGGCAGGTCGTCCCTGGCCTGCTCCGAGCGCGATCCGCTCACCACCACTTCGCCGAGCGCCGCGAGCTGCTGGGACCACGCAGGCGCGGCGGCCATGCCGAAGGCAGAGGCGATCAGCCAGGGCAGCAGCGCGGGTCGATGGGAAGACGGTCGAGGGAAATGAGCGGCCACGAAAAAGGTCCAGAAAACAGTTGAAGAACTGCTTGCTGGACCTTGAGGCGCAAAGGCTTGCGCGAGTGACCTGGCTGGCAATGAGGGGCAGCGGTGTGCCCGTGTTTTTATTGTATGAGAATAATTCTCATCTTCACAACTTCAGGCACTTAAGACTTACTCACGCAGGGGCCGTCGTGCGGATCAGGTGGTCGAACGCACCGAGCGCCGCCTTCGCGCCGTCGCCGGCCGCGATGATGATCTGCTTGAACGGCACCGTGGTGACGTCACCCGCCGCGAACACGCCGGGCACCGAGGTCTGGCCGCGCGCGTCGACAACAATCTCGCCGTGCTTCGTCAGCTCGACCGTGCCCTTGAGCCAGTCGGTGTTGGGCACCAGGCCGATCTGGATGAACACGCCTTCGAGCTCGACCTTCTTCAGCTCGCCCGATGCGCGGTCCTTGTAGACCAGCCCGTTGACCTTCTGGTCGCCGGTGATCTCGGTGGTCTGCGCGTTGGTGAAGATGTCGACGTTCTTCAGGCTCTTGAGCTTGCGCTGCAGCACGGCATCGGCGCGCAGTTGCGTGTCGAATTCGATCAGCGTCACGTGGCCGACGATGCCGGCCAGATCGATGGCCGCCTCGACGCCCGAGTTGCCGCCGCCGATCACCGCCACGCGCTTGCCCTTGAACAGCGGGCCGTCGCAGTGCGGGCAGTAGGCCACGCCCTTGTTCTTGAACTCGTGCTCGCCGGGCACGTTGATGTTGCGCCAGCGGGCACCGGTCGAGATGATGACGGTCTTGCTCTTGAGCGACGCACCGCTTTCGAGCTGCACCTCGATGAGGTCCTTGCCCGGCACCAGTGCCTTGGCGCGCTGCAGGTTCATGATGTCGACGTCGTAGTCGCGCACGTGCTCTTCGAGCGCATGGGCGAACTTCGGTCCTTCGGTTTCCTTGATCGAGATGAAGTTCTCGATGCCCAGCGTGTCGAGCACCTGGCCGCCGAAGCGCTCCGAAGCGACGCCCGTACGAATGCCCTTGCGCGCGGCGTACACGGCGGCTGCGGCACCGGCGGGGCCACCGCCGACGATCAGCACGTCGAACGCGTCCTTGGCGGCGATATTGGCGGCTTCGCGCTCCACGCCGCTGGTGTCGATCTTGGCGAGGATTTCTTCCAGGCTCATGCGGCCCTGGCCGAACTCGGTGCCGTTCAGGAACACGGTCGGCACGGCCATGATCTGGCGTTCCTTCACTTCGTCCTGGAAGGTGCCGCCCTCGATCATCGTGGTGCGGATGCGCGGGTTCTGGATGGCCATCAGGTTCAGCGCCTGGACCACGTCGGGGCAGTTGTGGCAGGTGAGCGAGACGTAGATCTCGAACTCGAAATCACCGTCGAGCGCCTTGATCTGGTCGAGCACGGCCTGCTCGACCTTCGGGGGGTAGCCGCCGATCTGCAGCAGCGCAAGGATCAGCGACGTGAATTCATGGCCCATCGGCAGGCCGGCAAAGCGCGGCCCGTGGTTTTCGCTCGGGCGGTTGACCGAGAACGAGGGCTTGCGGTGGCTGTCGTCGCGGCTTTCGGTCAGCGTGACCAGCGGCGAGACTTCGGCAACGTCCTTCAGCAGCGACAGCATTTCGCCCGAAGCCTTGCTGTCGTCGAGCGAGGCAACGATCTCGATCGGCTGCGTGGCGCGTTCGAGGTAACTCTTCAATTGGGCTTTGGTGCTGGCGTCAAGCATGGCGGACTCTCTTTCGATAACTGGAAACTATCAACTGGGGACAAAAAAGCCCGGGGCCTCATGAGCGCCCGGGCTTTGCGCGGGGCGCTTAGATCTTGCCGACGAGGTCGAACGACGGAGCGATGGTCTTGTCGCCGTCATTCCACTTGGCCGGGCAGACTTCGTTCGGGTGCTCGGCGGTGTAGACCGCTGCCTTGAGCTTGCGCAGGGTTTCCTTGACGTCGCGGGCGATTTCGTTGGAGTGCACTTCGGCGGTCTTGATGATGCCGTCGGGGTTGATCACGAAGGTGCCGCGCAGTGCCAGGCCTTCTTCGGGGATGTGCACGCCGAACGCGTTGGTCAGCGTGTGGGTCGGGTCGCCCACCAGGGGGAACTTGGCCTTGCCGACGGCCGGCGACGTGTCGTGCCAGACCTTGTGCGAGAAGTGCGTGTCGGTGGTCACGATGTAGACCTCAGCACCCAGCTTCTGGAACTCGGGGTAGTGGTCGGCCGCGTCTTCGACTTCGGTCGGGCAGTTGAAGGTGAAGGCCGCCGGCATGAAGATCAGCACAGACCACTTGCCCTTGAGCGTCTCGTCGGACACATCGATGAACTTGCCGTTGAGGTAAGCCTGGGTCTTGAAAGGTTGGACTGCGGTGTTGATCAGGGACATGTGATTCCTTGGATGCTGCGGTTGGAAAAATAAGCGTGAGCCATGAGTATAACTACCAATATATCATTTTTGATAGATATCAACTATTGAAAGTATTGGAACCCGCTATGTTTGCCATCGCCTCGCGCATCGCCTTGCGTCAGGTCAATACGAACGTGTATCACCATCACACGCATGCAGACCGGCGCAGCATGGGTTTGCTTGCAAGCGTGTGTTCGCCCCTCCGACAATCACCGCTTTCAGAACAAGGAAAATAATCATGAAGGGCGACCCCAAAGTCATCGAACACCTGCAGGCGCAGCTCAAGAACGAGCTGACTGCCATCAACCAGTACTTCCTCCACTACCGCATGCTCAAGCACTGGGGCCTGGACAAGCTGGCAAAGAAGGAATACGAGGAATCCATCGGCGAGATGAAGCACGCCGACAAGCTCATGGACCGCATCTTCATGCTCGACGGCCTGCCCAACCTGCAGGACCTGGGCAAGCTGAACATCGGCGAAGACGTGCCCGAGCTGCTGCGCTGCGACCTCGGCGCCGAAACCGGCGCGCAAGCCACCATCAAGGACGGCATCGCGCATTGCGAATCGGTGCGCGACTATGTCTCGCGCGACCTGCTGCAAGAGATCCTGGACGACACCGAGGAGCACATCGACTTCCTGGAGACGCAGATCGACCTGATCGACCGCGTCGGCCTGCAGAACTACCTGCAGTTGCAAGTGGGCGAGCTCGAGTAAGCACAACGCAACGCTGTCACGGCATTGCAAACAAACGGGGCTTCGGCCCCGTTTTTTATTGCTCTTTACTTAACTTCATAACCACTGAATAGCAGTCATTCTCATTCGCGCGACTACAATTCGCGCTTTCGATGACTGCCCCCGCCCGTTCCGACAACCGCCGCCGCGCCTATTGGCTCAAGACCCTCCACGAGTGGCATTGGGTCAGTTCCGCCATCTGTCTCGTCGGGATGATCCTGTTCAGCGTCACGGGCTTCACGCTCAACCACGCGGGCCAGATCGAGGCCAAGCCGGTCGTCACCACGCACAACGGCACCGTCGACGACGCGCTGCGCGCCCGCCTCGAACAGCAGCTGCCGGCCGCCAAGGCCCAGCAGGGCAAGGCGCCGCTGCCCGCCGAACTGCAAGCCTGGCTGCGCAAGCAATGGGACATCGACACCGCCGGCCGCGAGGCCGAGTGGTCCGACGACGAAATCTACCTCTCGCTCCCCCGCCCCGGCGGCGACGCCTGGCTGCGCCTGAGCCTGCCCGAGGGCGAGGTCGAATACGAGCGCACCGACCGCGGCTGGCTCTCCTACTTCAACGACCTGCACAAGGGCCGCAACACCGGCACGGCCTGGAGCTGGTTCATCGACATCTTCGCGGCCGCCACGCTGGTCTTCTCGGTCACCGGGCTGTTCATTCTCAAGATGCATGCGGGCAACCGCCCCTTCACCTGGCCCATGGTGGGCATGGGGCTGGTGGTGCCGGTGCTGCTCGCGTTGCTGTTCATTCACTGACCGATCCGATCGACGGATCGGCCGGTGCGTTGTCTTTGCTGATTCAGGAAGAAAGAGGTTTTCCCGTGCACCTTCGCTACTCGCTCGCACCGATCGCCATGTCGGCGCTGTTCGCGGCCCCGGCCATCGCTGCCGGCCTGTCGGTCAACATCGAGATTCCCCGGCTCAACGTGTCGGAGTACCACCGCCCCTACGTGGCGACATGGATCGAGCGCGCCGACAGCACGATGGCCGGCACGCTGGCCGTCTGGTACGACGTGCGCACCAAGACCAACAACCCCGAGGGCGAAGGCACCAAGTGGCTCAAGGACATGCGCCAGTGGTGGCGCCGCGGCGGCCGTGAACTGGCGGTACCGGTCGATGGCGTCACCGGCGCCTCCAAGCCCGCGGGCAAGCACCAGCTGAGCTTCACCGAAGGCTCGGGCGCGATGCCCAAGCTCGCGCCCGGCGCCTACAAGCTGGTGGTGGAAGCCGCCCGTGAAGTCGGCGGCCGCGAGGTCGTGACCATCCCGTTCCAGTGGCCGCCTACCGCCGCTGCGCAACCGGTCGCTACCGGCAAGGAAGAGCTCGGCGAGATCAAGCTCGAGCTCAAGCCCTGAACGCCGCCGCCACCCACTCCGCCCACCCGCTCATTCCAAGGACCACCATGACCCGCTTCACCCTGCGCGCCGCCGGCCTCGCCCTCGCCCTTTCGGCCGTTGCCTCCGTGACCCAGGCGCACAACGCCTGGCTGCTGCCCTCGACCACCGTGCTGTCGAAGGCCGACACCGTGAGCGTCGATGCCGCCGTGTCGAACGACCTGTTCGTTGCCAACCACGCGCCGCTGCGCCTGGACGGCCTGCAGATCACCGCGCCCGACGGCAGCACGGTCAAACCGGAATCCGAAGCCAAGCTCAAGCTGCGCAACGTGTTCGACGTGAACGTCGCGCAGCCGGGCACCTACCGCATCGCGGTGGTCAACAACGGCGCGTTCGCGGCCTGGAAGGACAAGGCCACGGGCCAGAACAAGCGCGCCCGCGGCACGGCCGAAACCATCGCCAAGGAAATCCCGGCCGATGCGCAGGAAGTGACCATCACCCAATCGGCCGGCCGCATCGAGACCTTCGTGACCGTCGGCAAGCCCTCTGCGCTCAAGCCCATCGGCCAGGGCCTGGAACTGATCTCGGCCGGCAGCCCGACCGACCTCGCCAAGGGCGAGAAGGCCACCTTCACGCTGCACCTGGACGGCAAGCCCGCCAAGGACCTCGAAGTGACCGTGACCGCCGGCAACACCCAGTACCGCGACAAGCTCGACGAGCTCAAGCTCAAGACCGACGACAAGGGCCAGTTCAGCGTGACCTGGCCGGCCGCCGGCATGTACTGGCTCGACGCCAGCACCAAGGACAGCAAGACCACCGTGCCGCAAGCCAAGGAACGCCGCCTGAGCTACGCGGCCACCCTGGAAGTGATGCCCTGACCCTGCGTTTTTCCTTGGGCCTTTCCTTCAGCACCTGGCGCGCGGGCGGCTACGCCAACGCGGCCGTTCCCCGTCCCGCCGATCCCGCCAGCCTTCAGCAGCTCGGCGGGCAGACGATGGGCACGACCTGGTCGCTGCGCTTCGACAACCCGCGGATGCTGCCGCTCGCGCAAGTGCGCGAGGCGGTCGAGGCGGCGCTCGCGCGTGTGATCGCGCAAATGAGCCACTGGGAGCCAGGCTCCCTCATCAGCCGCTTCAACACCGCACCCGCCGGTTCGCGCCATGCGCTGCCGGCGGAGTTCGCACAGGTGATGCAGTGCGCCCTCGCGTGGGCGCAGGCCAGCGGCGGCGCGATCGATCCGACGGTCGGTGCGCTGGTGGCGCGCTGGGGCTTCGGCCCCGCAGCGTCACAGGACAACGCCCTGCCCTCACGCGACGCGCTGGCCGCGATCCACTCGAACGTCGGCTGGCAACGGCTGACCTTCGGTGAGGTCAACCACACGCTGATGCAACCCGGCGGCGTGCAGCTCGACCTGTCGGGCATCGCCAAGGGCTTCGCGGTGGACCACGGCGTCGACGCGCTGCGCGCGCTCGGCCTCACCGACCTGCTGTTCGAGGTCGGCGGCGAGCTGCGCGGCATCGGCCGGCGACCCGGCGGCGCGCCGTGGCAGGTGCAGGTCGACACCGAGATGCCGACCCCGCAACGCATCGCCCTGGCCGACATGGCCGTGGCCACCTCGGGCGACCGCTGGCACCGGCGTGCGGTCGAAGGCCGCAGCTGGTCGCACACCATCGATCCGCGTGACGGCGAGCCGGTGGCGCATGCGCTGGCCAGCGTCACCGTGCTGCACCCGCAGTGCATGCAGGCGGACGCGCTCGCCACCGTGCTGACCGTGCTCGGCCCCGACGAGGGCCTGGCCTTCGCGCAGCAGCGCGACATCGCGGCCCTGTTCATCGCCCGCGCCGACGACGGGTCGCTCACCGAGCGAGCCACGCGCGCGTGGCTCGCCCAGGCGGGCGCATGACCGAGACCCTGTGGCGCGCGCTGGCCGCCAGCGCGACGGTCGCGGCCTATGCCGCGCTGTGCCTGCGCATCTACGCACGCCAGCGGCAGCTGCACGCCACGGCCGCCCGCGAAGCCGCGGCGCTGTCGGCCGGTGACGGCGCGCAGGCGTCGCCCACCCTCGTGCTGTTCGCCAGCCAGACCGGCCAGGCGGAAACCATCGCGTGGCAGACCGCGCGGCGGCTGCGCGCAGCGGGCACCGCCGTGCGCGTGATGGCCCTCAACGCCCTCGACAGCGCCACGCTGGCCTCGGCCCGACGCGCCCTCTTCGTGGCCAGCACCTACGGTGAAGGCGATGCGCCCGACGGCGCCAGCGTGTTCGCCGAGCGCGTGATGGGCGCGCCGCTCGCACTGCCATCGCTGCGCTACGCCGTGCTGGCGCTGGGCGATCGCCAGTACGCCCACTTCTGCGGCTTCGGCCGCGCGCTCGACGCGTGGCTCCACACGGCCGGCGCCGTGCGCGACTTCGCTCCCATCGAGGTCGACAACAGCGACCCCGCCGCGCTCGCCGATTGGCACGCCCGCTGGGGCGATGCGCCGGAGGGCGGCGACGACGCCCCGGCAAGCTTCGCGCCCTGGCGGCTCACGCGGCGCGAACTGCTCAACGCCGGCAGCACGGGCGGCCCCGTCTTTCATCTCGGCCTCACGCCGCAAGCCGGCGCCCTGCCGCACTGGGCGTCGGGCGACCTGGTGCAGGTCGCCATCGCAAGCGACCCGGCGCGGCCACGCGACTACTCGATCGCCTCCCTGCCCGCCGACGGCGAACTGCAGCTGCTCGTGCGGCAGGAACAGCATCCCGACGGCTCGATGGGCGCCGCATCGGGCCTGCTCACCTCGACGCTCTCGGTCGGCGACTCCGTGGCGCTGCGCCTGCGGCCGCACCGCGGCTTCCGGCTGGAGGGCAACGAGAACCGTCCGCTGATCCTGATCGGCAACGGCACCGGTCTGGCCGGCCTGCGCGCCCACCTGCGCGCACGCGCCGCTGCCGGCCGCAAGGACAACTGGCTGGTGTTCGGCGAGCGCCAGTCCGCCCACGACTTCCTCTGCCGCGAGGAAATCGAAAGCTGGCAGGCCGACGGCACGCTCGCCCGGCTCGATATGGTCTTCTCGCGCGACCAGGCCGAGCGCTTCTACGTGCAGCACCGCCTGCTGCAGGTGGCCGACACGCTGCAAGCCTGGCTGCGCGATGGCGCCGCCGTCTATGTCTGCGGCAGCCTCCAGGGCATGGCATCGGGCGTCGACGCGGCGCTGCGCCAGATCGCCGGCGACGACCTCTGGGCCGAGCTGTCGGCCGACGGGCGCTACCGCCGCGACGTCTACTGAACGGCCCGCGCGGCCTCGTCAGTTGCGCGCCGGCAACGGAGCGAGCGAAACTTTCTGGTTAAAAGCGGCCAGTTGAGCACCTTGGTATTGAGAAGCAATATCATTTGCATCGATTTGCAAAAACCCTTCGCAAATCAGCTCACCCAGCCAGTCTTGCCGCCCTTTTTCTCCCCGAGAGTGCGTCGCCCGGACCCAGCCAGTCGAGCTCTGCCCGCCCGCCCTTTCTGGAGAAAACAACATGGCCTATATCAAGAGCCGCAAACACGCCGTCGCACGCGCCGTTCCTCACCTTTCGGGTGCCGCCGCAGCCACGCTGCTGGCCATCGCAGCCCCCGCCGCCTTTGCCCAGACCGGGCGGGCCCTGCCTGAAGTCCGCGTGCAGGATTCGAGCGCCGCCGACTACAAGACCGACACCTCGGCCAACCCGAAGTTCACGGCCCCGCTGGTGAACACGCCGCAGACGATCCAGGTGATCAAGGAACAGATCATTCGCGAACAAGGCGCGACCACGCTCACCGAAGCGCTGCGCAACACCGCCGGCGTCGGCACCTTCTTCCTGGGCGAGAACGGCAACACGAACACCGGCGACGCCGTGTTCATGCGCGGCTTCGACAGCTCCAGCAGCATCTTCGTGGACGGCATCCGCGACCTGGGCTCGGTCTCGCGCGACATGTTCAACATCGAGCAGGTCGAAGTCGTGAAGGGCCCGTCGGGCACCGACGTGGGCCGCACCTCGCCCACCGGCTACATCAACCTCGTCACCAAGAAGCCGAAGCTCGAAGACAGCTTCCTGGGCTCGCTCGGTTTCGGCAGCGCCGACTACAAGCGCGGCAGCATCGACTGGAACAAGTCGCTCAGCAGCGCCAATGGCATCGGCGCCGCCTTCCGCCTGAATGCGGCAATGGAAGACTCGGGCGTGCCCGGCCGCGACTTCGTCAAGAACAAGCGCACGGCCATCGCACCGTCGATCGCGCTCGGCCTGAATTCACCCACGCGCTTCTACTTCGACTATCTGCACGTCGACCAAGACAACGTGCCCGATGGCGGCGTGCCGACCATCGGCCTGCCCAGCTATTCGAACCCCGATCCGGTCGCTCTCGGCGCACGTCGCCGCAGCTTCCTGAACTACGCAGCACCGGTCGATCCGAAGAACTTCTACGGCACCGCCTACGACTTCAACAAGGTGACGGCCGACATGTTCACCGCACGCGTGGAGCACGACTTCACGCCCGACATCACGCTGCGCAACACGACCCGCTACGGCAAGACGAAGCAGGACTACATGCTGACGGCGTTCATGCTCGGCGGCCTGGGCACCAACGGCAACCCGCCGCCCTCGGGCAACACCGCGTTCCTCAGCACGCCGATCCCGGGCCTGCCGTCAACCTGGACAACCACGCGCAACCTGCCGACCAACAAGAACCAGGAAAACACGATCTTCGTCAACCAGACGAACGTGACCGCCAAGTTCAACACCGGCAGCCTGAGCCACTCGCTCAGCGCCGGCGTCGAGCTGATCCGTGAAGAGCAGTCGAGCCTGGGCTACTTCAGCCCCGGCGCCACGTTCAACGGCAAGGTCGTGCAGAACGGCGCTTGGCCGGTGGCCAACCTGTACGCGCCGAACCCGTACGTGAACGGCTACAACCGCATGCTCAGCGGCGCCGACAGCAAGGGCGTGACCAACACGGTCGGCCTCTACGCCTTCGACACCATCAAGCTGAACGAGCAATGGCAGATCACCGGCGGCCTGCGCTTCGACCACTACAGCACCTCGTTCCAGAGCGCGGCGCTGTCGACCGCAACGACCAACCCCGGCCTGCCGGTCGGCACGCTGGTACCCTCGTCGCTCAAGCTCTCCGACAACCTGTTCACCGGCAAGATCGGCGTGGTCTACAAGCCCGCGAAGAACGGCAGCATCTATGCGGCCTACGGCACCTCGGCCCAGCCCCCGGGCGGCGCGAACTTCTCGCTGTCGGCCGCCGGCACGGGCAGCAGCGCGGCGCGCACCGACTTCCTGCCGCAGAAGGCCAAGACCTTCGAAGTGGGCACGAAGTGGGATGTGCTGGACGACAAGCTGTCTCTGACCGGCGCGGTCTATCGCACCGACGTGACCAACGAAGTCGTGCAGGACCCGACCAACACCGCGCTGTACTACCAGAGCGGCAAGAAGCGCGTGCAGGGCATCGAGCTGGGCGTGGCGGGCACCATCACCGAACGCTGGGGCATGAGCGCCGGCTTCACGACGATGGACACCAAGGTGCAAAGCGGCCCCAACGTCACGGCCGACGGCACCAACGTGCTGACCTACACGCCGAAGAACTCGTTCACGGCCTGGACCACCTACCAGTTCCCGTTCGGCCTGACGGTCGGCGGTGGCGCGCGCTACAACGGCAAGCTGCACCGCGGCACCGACGGCGCGGTGGGCACGCCGGCGTACATCGACTCCTACTGGGTGTTCGATGCCATGGCGTCGTACCGCATCAACAAGAACGTCGACATCCAGCTGAACATCGCCAATGTGTTCGACAAGCAGTACGCGGCTGCCATCAACAAGAGCGGCTACCGCTACACGCCGGGCATCCCTCGCTCGGCCAAGATCACCGCGAACTTCGCGTTCTGATCCCGACGACCGCGTCGCCTCCGTGCCGGCCCCCGCGGCAGGCGCGGTGCGACACTCGAGCCCCGGCCTGCGCCGGGGCTTTTTTCTTGTGGAGTTCACCGAAATGATGCTGCATGTGCCCGACGTGCTGAGCCCGGACCAGGTGCGCGAGATGCGCGCCGCACTCGATGCCACCCACTGGGTCGACGGCCGCGAAACCGTGGGAGACCAAGGCGCGCAGGTGAAGCGCAATCGCCAGTTGCCGGAGTCTTCGCCCGTCTCGCGCGAACTCGGCGCGACCATCCTGGCGGCGCTCTCGCGCCACGCGCTGTTCTTCTCGGCGGCGCTGCCCGCGCGTTTCGTGCCGCCGCTGTTCAACCGCTACGAGGGCGGCGAGCACTACGGCGTGCATGTCGACGGCTCGGTGCGTGCGGTGCCGGGCAGCAGCCAGCAGCTGCGCACCGACCTGTCGTGCACCCTTTTCCTGAGCGATCCAGAGGATTACGACGGCGGCGAGCTGGAAGTGATCGACACCTACGGCTCGCACGAGGTCAAGCTGCCGGCCGGCGACCTCATTCTTTATCCGGCGAGCAGCCTGCATCGCGTGCACCCGGTCACGCGCGGGGCGCGGGTGTGCTCCTTCTTCTGGCTGCAGAGCATGGTGCGCAGCGACGCCCAGCGCGGCATGCTGTTCGAACTCGACCAGACGGTCCAGAAACTGCGCGCCCGCCTGGGCGAATGCGAGGAAACCGTGGCGCTCACCGGCCACTATCACAACCTCTTGCGGCTCTGGGCCGAGGTGTAACACCGGCTTGCAAAGTCCGGTGGCATGTCAGTCATAGTGATTGCAAATGCGATGGATTCTTATTTATAATGAGTCACATCCAACAGCCAGCCAACTGCCGCTTTCACCGCCATGATCGTTTGCGTCTGCCGCCGAGTCTCTGACCGTGAAATCGCACGTCATGTGCGCGCGGGCATGACTTTCGACGAAGTCCAGTTCGAACTCGGCGTGGCCACCCAGTGTGGCCAGTGTGAAGGTTGTGCCCGCGACATCGTGGCGCAGTGCAGTGTCTCTCACCCGGTCGCCGCCCTGAACTGCGAATCGGCGCCGAGAGCGATCCAGCTTGCCAACTCCATCAAGGAAAGCAAAGCATGGAACTCGTCTCGGCTCTCGGCGGCAGCCTGATCCTCGTCGCCGGCTCTGTCTGGTGGATTTTTCGCAAGTAGCGTCTCTGTAGCGGTTTTGCTGCAATCGGGGCACGATTTGTAGTGCCCGCATTCGAATGGTTGATCGTGTCTGACCGCTTTGCCCCCCCTCCCTCCTTTCTTGGCCTGTCGCGCACTGTCGTCATTGCCGGCGGCGTGATCCTGTTTCACGGCGCCGCGCTGTGGGCGCTGCAAAGCGGCCTGCTGCGTCGGGCCGCCGAAGTGGTGATTCCCGTCGAGATCCTGAGCCAGTTCGTCGAACCGCCGAAACCCAAGGCCGATCCGCCGCCCCCGCCTCCTCCGCCGCCGCAACCCAAGGTGAGCAAGGCGCCGCCGCCGCCGCGTCCGCAGGCCATCCGCGAACCCAAGCCGACGCCCGCGCCGAACGCGACCTCGGGCACCACCGAGCCGCCGCCTCCACCCGCGCCCCCGGCACCGCCCGCGCCGCCGGCCCCTCCCGCACCGCCGCCGTCGCCCCCAGCGCCGCCCGCTGTGCAACTGCCGTCGAGCAATGCCGACTACCTGCAGAACCCGAAGGCGGTCTATCCCGCCATGAGCAAGCGGCTCGGCGAGCAGGGCAAGGTGATCGTGCGCGTGCTCGTGGGCGCCGACGGCCTGCCCAAGAGCGCCGAGGTCAAGAAGTCCAGCGGCTTCGACCGCCTCGACGAGGCCGCCGTCGAATACATCATGAAATGCCGGTTCGTGCCCGGCAAGGTCAACGGCGTGGTGCAGGCCATGTCTTACGACGCCCCCGTCAACTACGTCCTGAACTAATTTTTCTCTGGAGCAACTTCGTATGGATTCCCAATTTGGCTTGATGAACGTCTGGAATCAGGGCGACTTCGTCACCAAGGCTGTCGCGGTTCTGTTGATCGGCATGTCCCTCGCATCGTGGATCGTGATCATCGTGAAGGCGCTCGACGTCATCAAATACAAGCGCCTGGCCAAGCACTCACAGGACTTCTGGCACAGCGAAGACTTCGCCACCGCCCTGAACAAGCTGGGCACCGACGACAGCAACCCCTTCCGCGCCCTGGCACTCGAAGGCCGCGAAGCCGCCGCCCACCACCGCAACACCAAGGCGCACCTGCATGACGCGCTCGACGTGAGCGACTGGATCACGCGCGCCCTGCGCAACGGCATCGACGCCTTCACGGCGCGCCTGCAGACCGGCCTGGCCATCCTCGCTTCGGTGGGTTCGACGGCACCCTTCATCGGCCTGTTCGGCACCGTCTGGGGCATCTACCACGCGCTGATGAGCATCGGCTCGGCCGGCCAGGCAACCATCGACAAGGTGGCCGGCCCGATCGGCGAAGCGCTGATCATGACGGCCCTGGGCCTGGCGGTCGCCATCCCCGCCGTGCTGGGCTACAACGCCCTGGTGCGCGGCAACAAGTTCGTGCTGACCAAGCTCAACAGCTTCGCCCACGACCTGCACGCCTACTTCGTGACCGGCGCCCGCGTGCAAAGCGGCAGCGGTGAAGCCGTCGTGGTTCCGCTCAAGAAGGGCTGAGCAGCATCATGGCCTTCGGAACGCAAGACGAACCCGATGAGGTGATGAACGAGATCAACATGACGCCGCTGGTCGACGTCATGCTGGTGCTCCTGATCATCTTCATCATCACCGTGCCGGTCATGAAGCACGCGGTCAACATCGACCTGCCCCGCGCCAGCAGCGAACCCGAGCAGCCCAAGCCGCAGAACATCCTGTTCAGCGTCACGGCCGACGGCGCCTACTACTGGAACGAACAGAAGATCGACGACAGCGAGCTGCCGAACCGCTTGGCCGCCGAAGCCGCCAAGGAACCGCAGCCCGAGCTGCACATCCGCGGCGACAAGGCCGTGCGCTACGAGCGCGTGGCCAAGGCCATGGCCGAGGCGCGCGAAGCCGGCGTGCGCAAGATCGGCTTCATCACCGAGCCCGACACGAAGTGATCTGAACGGGTGAATGACGGATCGAAAAAAAGTTGATCGCGACGATTGACTTTATATTGAGAATCATTATCATTCACTCATCGCTTCCATAAAAGGGAACTCCAGATGCCAGCCACCCCGAATGCCTTTTCTGTCCTGAACCACCCTTCGCTCGACCAATCGGGTGGCGGTCATGCATCGATCCAGGCAGCGCGTCCGGCGCCGATGGTCGAAAGCACGGAGCTTCTGAAGGGAAGCAAGACCGTGGGCATCATGCACAACGGCTCGCTCTACCGGCTTCAGGCCACCAAACTCGGCAAGCTGATCCTGACCAAGTAGGTCGTTCAGCCCGCCCCTCGCGCAAGTTTCATCGTGGGGCGACTCGAGGAGATTCATCTCCGAAGGGTCGTTTTTTGCTAGCCAACGGTTCGCCGACTAGCCAAGCTTTTTTTCACGCTGAAGCCCCGAAAAAGAAAACGCCGACCATCAGGTCGGCGTTTTGCTTTGGGGAAGCGAAAAAGCTTACAGGCCGAGCGCGGCGATGCCGGCCTTGGCGATCTGCGCATCTTCGTTCGACTTCACGCCACTCACGCCCACGGCGCCGATGACGTGGCCGTCCTTCACGATCGGCACGCCGCCTTCGAGCAGGCCTTCCACCAGGGGCGCCGTCAGGAACGCGGTGCGGCCGCCGTTGATGATGTCTTCATAGACCTTGCTCTCGCGACGGCCCATGGCGGCGGTGTGCGCCTTGGCGGGAGCGATGTGCGAGGACAGCGCGGCGGCACCGTCCAGGCGCTGCAGCCAGAGCAGGTTGCCGGCGTCGTCGGAGATGGCGATGGTCACGGCCCAGTTGTTCTTCAGGGCCTCGGCTTCCGCTGCAGCGGCGATGGCCTTGACGTCGGCGAGTTCGAGGAATGATTTGGTCTTCATGGATAGGCTCAGGTTGCGTCGAAACCCGACAGCATAACGGCGGGGCGCCGCAGCGTCCCACCGGGGCTTAAGAACAACGGGCATACGGTCTTTGCAAGGCCCCCTCTTGCAGCCCCCTAGAATGCGCCCAACTGCGTGTCATTGCATGCAGCAACCTCAGGAGCTTCGGCCATGAACGACCGTGTGACCACCCTCGACACTTCCACCGGCTACGGCCAGACACTGCCGCAGGCCGAACGCCAGCGCGTGCTGCGCAATACCTACTGGCTGCTGGCGCTGAGCCTGCTGCCCACCGTGCTGGGCGCCTGGATCGGCGTGAGCACCGGCATCACCCGCTCGCTCACCGGCGGACTCGGCCTGATCGTCTTCTTGGGCGGCGCCTTCGGCTTCATGTTCGCGATCGAGAAGACCAAGAACTCCGCCGCCGGCGTGCCGGTGCTGCTGGGCTTCACCTTCTTCATGGGCCTGATGCTGTCGCGCCTGCTCGCGATGGTGCTGGGCTTCAAGAACGGCCCCGAACTGATCATGACGGCCTTCGGCGGCACCGCCGGCGTGTTCTTCGTGATGGCCTCGCTGGCCACGGTCATCAAGCGCGACCTGTCGGGCATGGGCAAGTTCCTGTTCGTCGGCGCGCTGGTGCTGATGCTCGGCGCCGTCATCAACGTCTTCGTGGGCTCGAGCACCGGCATGCTGGTGATCTCGGTGGCAGCCATCGGCATCTTCTCGGCCTACATGCTCTATGACCTGAAACAGATCATGGACGGCGGCGAAACCAACTACATCAGCGCCACGCTGGCCCTGTACCTGGACATGTTCAACGTGTTCCAGAGCCTGCTGGCCCTGCTGGGCATCTTCGGCGGCGAGCGCGACTGAGCGGCTTCCTCCACCCCCAAGAAAAAAGGCCCCGAGGGGCCTTTTTTCATTCCAGCTCGAAGACCGCGATCGACTCGACGTGCGCCGTGTGCGGGAACATGTTCACCACCCCCGCGAAGGTGCAGCGGTAGCCCGCCTGGTGCACCAGCAGGCCGGCATCGCGCGCCAGCGTCGACGGGTTGCAGCTCACGTAGACGATGCGCTTGGGCGGCGTCCAGCCACCGGTGCGCAATTCAGGCTGCTGATGCAGGTCGGCCATGGCCTTGGCCAGCGCGAAGGCACCTTCGCGCGGCGGATCGACCAGCCACTTGTCGGCGCTGCCGTCGGCCACCAGCATCTCGGGCGTCATGTCGAACAGGTTGCGCGCCACGAACCGGGTGGCCGACAGCGCGCGCCGCTCGGGCGTTGCAGGCTGGTTTCTCTGGAAGTTGTCGGTGGCGCGTGCCACCAGCGTGTCGCTGCCCTCGATGCCGAGCACCTCGCGCGCCTGGCTCGCCAGCGGCAGCGTGAAGTTGCCCAGGCCGCAGAACCAGTCGATCACGCGCTCCTCGGGCTGCACGTCGAGCAGGCGCAGCGCCTTGCCGACCAGCGCACGGTTGATGTGCGGGTTGACCTGGGTGAAATCGGTGGGCTTGAACGGCATCGTCACACCGAACGCGGGCAGGCGGTAGGCCAGCGGCGTGCCGCCCTCTTCCAGCAGCTTCACGGTGTCCGGGCCCTTGGCCTGCAGCCACCATTGAACGCCCTCGTTCTCGGCCGCGAACGCCTTGAGCCGCCCGATGTCGGCGCCCGACAGCGGCTCCAGGTGCCGCAGCACCAGGGCGATGGTGCCCAGCGCGGTCGAATCCGGCGCGTCGCCGCAGGCCAGCTCGATCTGCGGGCAGGTGTCACGCGCGTCCATGGAACCGATCAGCGCGCGCAGCGGCATCAGCATGGCGCTGACCTGCTTGGGCAGCACGGGGCAGACCTGCATGTCGGCCAGGTAGCGGCTCTTGCGCTCGTGGAAGCCGATCAGCACCGTGCCCTTCTTGACCACGTGGCGCACCGACAGGCGCGCGCGGTAGCGGTAGTGCCAGGCCGGGCCTTCGAGCGGGCGCAGCAGGTTCTCGGGCTTGACCTTGCCCAGGTGCCAGAGGTTGTCTTCCAGCGCACGCTGCTTCACCGCCACCTGGGCGGCGGCGTCCAGATGCTGCATCTTGCAGCCGCCACACGCGCCCGTGTGCAGGCCGAAGTGCGGGCAACCCGGGCGCACGCGCTGCGAGGATTCGCGGCGGATCTGCGTGACCGTGCCCTGCTCCCAGTTGTTCTTGCGGCGGTGGACGTTGAACTGCACCTCCTCGAAGGGCAATGCGCCTTCGATGAACACGACCATGCCGTCGGACTTGTGGGAGACGCCTTGCGCGTCCAGGTCGAGCGACTCGACCTGGAGCCATTCATCGGCGGGGCTCGCGGGGACTTTCTTTTCTTCGATGGATTCCGTCATCCCCCGATTGTCTCAGCGTGGCCGGGGTGGTCCCGGCGCGACGGGTTACCTTCTTTTCTTCACACCGCTAGAACAGCGCGTCGCGGCCGACGCCGGAGCGCGCCAGCTGCTTGCGCATCTTGGCCAGGGCCTCGTTCTGGATCTGCCGCACGCGCTCACGTGTCAGGCCCAGCCGCACGCTCAGCACCTCGAGCGTCTCGGGCTCCCGGTCGTGCAGGCCGTAGCGGCCTTCGAGCACCTCGCGCTCCCGCGCGTTGAGGGCCTGCACCCACTGGTCGAGCAGGCGTTCCACCTCGTGCGTGTGCGTCACGCCAGCAGGGTTGCCCTGCTCGTCGTCGGAGGCCACGGTGTCGGCCAGCGTGAAGCCTTCTTCGCCGCGCGCGTCGCCCGCATCGAGCGAACGTGGCGCCTCGGCCAGCGCCAGCAGGTCGGCCACCGCCTGCACCTCGCGACCGAGCAGCGCGGCCACGTCCTCGACGCGCACGCCATCCGGCCGGCTCGCGAGGAACTCCGCATCGCCCTCGAGCGTGCGGCGTGCCCGCAGAACCTGCTGCAGTTCGCGCACGACATGCACCGGCAGGCGGATCGCCCGCGACTGCGTGATGACGGCGCGCTCGACCGACTGGCGGATCCACCAGGTCGCATACGTGGAGAAGCGAAACCCGCGCTCAGGCTCGAACTTGGTGATGGCATGCATCAGCCCGAGGTTGCCTTCCTCGATGAGGTCGGACAGCGGCATGCCGCGCCCCAGGTAGTTCTTGGCGATGTTGACCACGAGCCGCAGGTTGTGCTCGATCATCGATTGCCGCGCCGCGAAGTCGCCGGCACGTGCGGCGCAGGCGGTGGTGTATTCCTCGGCGGGAGTGAAGAGCCCGGTGCGCCGGACTTGGCGCAGGTAGATGGTCAGCGCATCGGCGCCCTCGCCGCCCATGACCTCGGCGGCGGTGCCGTGGGGCGGCGCCGATGCTGCTGAGGGAGTCGACGGGTCCGCTGCGGAGTCGTCGGGAAGAGAGTCCGTGCTCAGCGGCTCGTCGCCGCCGTCCTGATGGCCATTGCGGCCACCGTTGCTTCGAGGTGAAGGGCTGCCCTGCCCCGCCAGCCCACGCACGGGCAGTGTGCGAAGAGGGCGGGAGGCAGCCATGGCATCACCGGTTGGGCAGGTAGCGCGACGGGTCGACGGGCTTGCCCTGGCGGCGGATCTCGAAATGCAGCTTCACGCGATCGGCGTCGCTGTTGCCCATTTCGGCGATCTTCTGGCCCTTCTGAACCGACTGGTCTTCCTTCACGAGCAGCGTCTGGTTGTGCGCATACGCCGTGAGGTAGGTGTTGTTGTGCTTCAGGATGATCAGGTTGCCGTAGCCGCGCAGGCCTGCACCGGCGTAGACCACACGGCCGTCGGCCGCGGCCAGCACGGGGTCGCCGGCCTTGCCGCTGATGTCATAGCCCTTGTTCTTGGCTTCGTCGAAACCGGCGATCAGCGAACCGCTGGCGGGCCAGATCCAGCCCAGGTCGTCGTCACCCGAGCTGCTCGGGCCCGAAGGCGAGGCCGTGACCGGCGGCTTGGTGGTGCCGCTCGCGCCGCTGGCCGGCACCGCCGGCGTGACAGACGCCTGCGGGGCCACAGGTTTGGTCGTCGCCTCGGTGGGCGCAGCAGGCGCAGAGGTGGACGGTGCCGTGGCGACCGCGGTGCTGCCACCGGTCGGCGGAATCACGCGCAACACCTGGCCGACTTCGATCAGGTCGGGGTTGTCGAGGTTGTTCCAGCGCACGATGTCCTGCCAGCGCTGGCCCGTTTCGCTGCCGATGCGGCGGATGGAGTCACCGGGGCGCACGGCGTAGTAGCCGGGCTTGCCGTAGTTCTCGATACCGGGGAGCGGTTTGCCGGACGCGTCGGTCGTGATGGGAGGACCGCCGGGCGTCGTTGCCCCGGGAGCGCGCGTCATGGTGCCCCGGTCTTCGACCGGTGCGGGACCGCGCGGTGCGGAGCAGCCCGCGATCACGAGCACAACAGCCAACGTGATGCCTGCGAACAAACTCCGATTGCCAAAACCCTGCATTTGTTATTCCTTCAAGCGATGCCCGATTTTAGGGGGACAAAGTGAACCGCCTCAAGAATGCGCCGCTCGAGCCCACGGGGGGTCTTGTCGATCACGACGAGGGCCTGTCCACCCGTGGCGGAATGGGTCGGCGCGACGATGCGCCCGCCCACCGCGAGCTGCGCGATCCAGGGCTCGGGCACAGCCTCGCCGCCGGCCGCGGCGATGATGCCCGCGTACGGCGCGCCCTTCGCGTAGCCGATCATGCCGTCGCCCAACATCAGGTGGACGGTGGCCAGGCGGAAGTGCCGCAGATTGGTGCGCGCGCGCTCGTGCAGTCCGCGCAGGCGTTCGATGCTGTAGACCTCGGTGGCCACTTCGTTCAGCACCGCGGCCTGGTAGCCGCAGCCGGTGCCGATCTCGAGCACGCGACCCAGCCGCTCCTGCGGCTTGCCGGCCAGCGCCGGCGCGCCCAGCAGCAGCTCGATCATGCGGGCCACCACATTGGGCTTGGAAATGGTCTGCCCCAGCCCGATCGGCAGGCTGGTGTCTTCATAGGCCTGGTTGACCAGCGCACTATCGACGAAGCGATGCCGCTCGACAGTGCCCATGGCGCGCAGCACGCGCGCATCGGTGATGCCCTGCGCCGCGAGCTTTTGCACCATGCGCGTCCGCACGGCATCGGACGCCATCGAAGGCGTGGACGGGACCATCGGCTTGACCGGCACGGCGGGCATGCGCCCGCGCGTGGCGGCCGAAGCGGTGGGGGTCAGTCGAACCGGGAAACTGGGCCGCGGAGGGGTCGCCATGTCGTCAATTGCCGAGACGGGCAACCGTCTCGCGCCATTGGCCCAGGTTGGCATGGTCGGTCAGGTCGATCTGCAAGGGCGTCAGCGCGATGTGGCCGGCCGCGGTCGCGTGGAAATCGGTGCCCTCCCCGCTGTCCTTGGCGCTGCCTGCACCGGCGATCCAGTACATGGTTTCGCCGCGCGGGCTGTCCTGCGTGATCACCTTTTCGGCCGCATGGCGGCGGCCGAGCCGGCACACCTTGACCGGCTTCAGTTCGTCGAACGGGCGGTTCGGCACGTTCACGTTGAGCAGGAAGGCGGGGCCGCCGAGCATCTTCTCGCGCTCGATCTGCTGCACCAGCCGGCGCGCCACCTGGGCCGCCGCATCCACGTGCGCCCAGCCTTTTTCAATCTGCGAGAAGGCGATGGCCGGGATGCCGAACAGGTAGGCCTCCATCGCCGCGCCCACGGTGCCTGAATAGATGGTGTCGTCGCCCATGTTGGCGCCGTTATTGATACCCGAGACCACCAGGTCGGGCCGGTAGTCGAGCAGGCCCTTGAGCGCGATGTGCACGCAATCGGCCGGCGTGCCTGTCACGTAGCGGAAACCGTTGTGCGCCTTGTGCACATACAGCGGTGCGGCCAGCGTGAGGGCGTTCGACTTGGCGCTGTTGTTGTGCTCGGGTGCCACCACCTCGACGTCGGCGATGTCCTTGAGTGCGTCGTGCAACGCGACGATGCCCGGCGCCTGAAAGCCATCGTCATTGGAAATAAGTATCTTCATGGTGCTTCTGGGTGCAGCGGATTGTAGGTGCGGGGTGCGTCGCAGCAGGGACAACGCCGCACCACAGCGCCGCCTATCATCGCCCCGAATTCATTGCCCACACGACTCATTCGAAGGAGACCCCGAGCATGCACGCATGGCTTTGCGAAAACCCCACCGGCGTCGACGCGCTGACCTGGAAAGAACTGCCCACCCCCACGCCGGGCACGGGCCAGGTGCTGATCGAGATCAAGGCCGCCAGCCTGAATTTCCCCGATCTGCTGATCGTGCAGAACAAGTACCAGATGAAGCCGCCGCTGCCCTTCGTTCCCGGATCGGAATATGCGGGCGTGATCCAGGCGGTGGGCGAAGGCGTGACGCACCTCAAGGTCGGCCAGAACGTGGCGTGCCTGTCGGGCACGGGCGGCTTCGGCACCCACACGCTGGCACCCGCTGCGCTGTGCATGCCGCTGCCCGAAGGTTTCGGCCATGTGGATGCGGCCGCTTTCATCATGATCTACGCCACCTCGTGGCACGCACTGATGGACCGCGCGCAGCTCAAGGCCGGAGAAACCGTGCTGGTGCTCGGCGCGGCCGGCGGCGTGGGCACCGCAGCCATCCAGATCGCCAAGGCGGCGGGCGCCAAGGTGATCGCCGCGGCATCGACCGACGAAAAGTGCGAACTGTGCCGCTCGATCGGCGCCGACGCGACGATCAATTACACGACGCACGCACTGCCCAATGGTTTCCGCGATGCCATCAAAGCCGCAACCGACGGCAAAGGCCCGGATGTGATTTACGACCCCGTGGGCGGCGATTTCGCAGAACCCGCATTCCGCTCGATTGGCTGGCGCGGTCGCTATTTGGTGGTCGGTTTTGCATCGGGCCCGATCCCGTCGCTGCCATTGAATCTGACGCTGCTCAAAGGCGCGTCGCTGGTAGGCGTGTTCTGGGGTGATTTCGCCAAGCGCGAACCCAAGGCCAATGCGCAGATGATGGCCGAATTGGCCCAGTGGTACGGCCAGGGAAAAATCAAGCCGGTGATCGACAGCACGATGCCGATGGCCGAATTGAAGGCCGCCTATGCGCACATGGGATCGCGCGGCGTCAAGGGAAAACTGGTGATGGTGAACTGATCGGACGAGCGCGCATCACCCTGTGCGCTTCCCAATAAAAAAGCCCGCCGAAGCGGGCTTTTTTATTGGGCGAATGTCCAACTGATTCTGCAGGCAATCACTTGATCTCGTAATCGGAGAGCGACTTGCCGGCTGCCAGGGCTTCCGTGACCCAGCGCGGCTTGCGGCCACGGCCACCGGACCAGGTTTCGCCCGTCGGGCCGCGGTATTTGGCGGCGGCCTTGGCGGCTGCAGGACCTGCGCTGCGCTTGGTTGCGGCGGCACGGCCACCACCCAGCTTCAGATCGGAAGCGGTCAAACCGTATTCCGCAATCTTCCTGCGCACTTCTTCGATCACGCCGGCCCGTTCCTGGTTACGCAGGTCTTCGGCCTGCTTGCGCAATTGCGCAATCTGCTCGTCGTGCTTCTGGATCTGGGAATTGATATCGGCGAGTGACGAAGCCATTGTTGGACTCCTGTTGTGAATTGAAAACGGCTGAATTCTAATTCAAACCACTTTTGCCACAAGCGCCTTTTCAGCAGAAAAATGCAGGCGCATTGGCGGAATGCAACAACCCGCAACACACGCGCACCATTTTGGGTACTTTCAAAATCGGGGGCGGTGGGGGAAAGAATGCGGCGTGCAACCAGGCGCTTGAAGCGACGGCGACGCCAGAAATGACAACGCCGGGCAAGCCCGGCGTTGGAATCCCTTGGGTGCTATTGAGAAATAGCGCTGGGACTGAATTTTTTGGGGTGGCTGATGGGACTCGAACCCACGACGACCAGAATCACAATCTGGGACTCTACCAACTGAGCTACAGCCACCGTAGAGCCTCTGATTGTAGCGTTAAAAATCGCGGCTTTCGCTTCCGCGATCATCAAAGACGCTGAAATGCCACATCGACATGCGGCCCAACGCCTTCAGAGGCCGTCCGCGATGGCCTGCCGCCACACATGCGTCCTGCCCCATGGGCATAACTTCGCAGTCGCCCGTTGGATGTGCCTGGACGACGCTGAGCCGCGAATGGCTCCGCTATCATGAATGCGAGCGGCCCGACCGGGCCCGGCTTTCGCCACTTCACTTCATCAAAGGAACTTCTTCATGAGCATCGTCTGGACTATCCTGATCGGGTTCGTCGTGGGTCTCGTGGCGCGGGCCGTCAAGCCGGGCAACGATTCCGCCGGCTTCATCGTGACCACGCTGATCGGCATCGCAGGTTCGCTGGGCGTGACCTACCTCGGCCAGGCAATGGGCTGGTACACCGCCGGCCAGGGCGCCGGCTTCATCGCCTCCGTGCTGGGCGCGATCGTGCTGCTGATTCTCTACGGCCTCATCAAGCGCAAGAGCTGATGCCCCTGGCGCCGTGCCGCGCAACGCGGCCGGCGGTTCTTCCGGCTGCCTGGCCCCACACTTCTTCAGCCAGCCTCGCGTGGCCTTCCCGCCAATGCCCCGCAAACCACGCGCCCGTCACCACGTCTATGTGGTCGAACTCGACGACCGCGTCTGGAACAACGGCCGCTTCCGGCGCGCCAACCCCGACTACCAGCTCGGCAAGCCCTTCGTCTATGTCGGCATGACCGGCTTGGACCCCGACATCCGTTTCGACAAGCACAAGGCCGGCATCCAGGCCAACCGCTTCGTGCAGGAATTCGGCCTGCGGCTGTTGCCCGCGCTCTACGAACGCTACAACCCGATGCCGTACGACGATGCGCGGCTGATGGAGGTCGACCTGGGCATCGCCCTGCGCAGCGCCGGCTACGGCGTCTGGCAGGCCTGACACTGTTCAGGAGTAGGTGACCCAGTCCGCATACGCCGGGCCGTCGAGGTGCGGCAAGGTGTTGTAGGTCACGAGCATGTGCCGCTTCGGCGTGAAGGCGAACTCGGTCACCGAGCTGTTGCGGATGCGCAGGTTGAGTTCGATGGTCGTCTCGGCGCTCGTGCCCAGCACATGGCCGACCGCGGTGCTGATCGGCCCGCCACTCGACACCACCAGCACCTTTGCGCCGTGGTGTCGTTCGCGCACATGGTCGAGCGCCGTGGTCACACCGGCCAGGAAGTCGACATAGCTCGGCATGCCGACTGGCGCGGTGCGCCCCTGCATCCATGCGCCGAGCCCGTCGCGCAGCAGACGGAAGTGATGGCGGTACATCTCGGGCGAGTCGGGCTTTTCGAGCTTGCCCTCGTGCACCGTGGCAATGACGGCTTCGCTGTCGTACTCGTTGAGTCCCGGCCATGGGAGCACGTCGTCACGCGACAGCCCGAGCCCCTGCGCGATGCCCTCCCAGGTCTGCTTGTGGCGCTTCAGCGTGCCGGTGATGACCGCATCGAAACGCATGCCGCGCTCGCGCCAGTATTCACCCAGGCGCACGGACTGCCGGTGTCCGAGTTCGCTCAGGTTGTCATAGTCGGCAGCACCGAAACTGGCCTGCCCGTGGCGCACGAGGTAAAGGGTTCCCATGCGCCGGATTCTGGCAAGAAGCGCGACACGCGCTTGTCCCTCGTGCGACCAAAAAAAAGCCCGGGTCGTCGAACCCGGGCTTGTTGCGAGCAGCGGTTGCCCGTCTGTCTCAGCGCGCCGCGGCAGCGGTCGGCAGCGTGTCGGCCGGCTTCGGCACAAGGATCTCCACCTTGAAGCGTTGCTTCAGCAGCTCGTAGTAGGCAGCGGCTTCGGCGGCGGTCACCGACTGGGCGATCTGCATGCTTTCCTGCTGCGCCTGCTCGGCCGTCGGCGGCGTGCGCGGCACGACCTTGGTCACGCGGACCACGTCATAGCCTTGCGTGCCGAGGTCCACGCCGAGCAGCGCGGGCAGCTTGGCGCCGTCGGCACGCAGTGCGGCGTCGATCACCGGTGCGGGCTGCGACTGCGCATCGATGCGCGACACCGTGACCGGCGCGCCGAAGCTGGCGCCGTCGGCCTTCACCATCCAGGCGGCGAGCTTGGCTTCACCCTCGGTCTTGGCCAGTGCTGCGGCGCGCTCGGTGATGAGCTGTGCGCGGATCTTGTCCTTCACCTCGGCCAGCGGAATCGGATGCGCGGCCGTGTACTGCGTCACGCGGCCCGATGCGAGCTGGTTCGGACCGACTTCGATGGCTTCAGTATTCTGCTTGCGGTCCAGCGAGTCGGAGGCATACAGCGCCTGCAGGAAGTTGCGGCTGGCGAGCGGGCCGGTGGCGCCCGGTGCGGGCGTGCGCGGCACGTTGGTGGCGGTCTGGATCGTGAGCTTCAGCTTCTCGGCGGCCGGCTTCAGGCTTTCGGGTTGCTGATACACGGTGTCCGTGAAAATTTCCGCAGCCTTCGCGAATTCCTGCGTGGCCTGTTGGGCGCGCACGTCGTTCTCGATGGTCGCGCGCACCTTCTCGAACGGCGGCACCACGGCCGGCTTGATGTCGGTCAGCTGGATGATGTGATAGCCGAACTCGGTCTCGACGAGGTCGCTGATGTCGCCCTTCTTGAGCGCGAACATCGCGTCTTCGAAAGGCTTGACCATCGCGCCGCGCGTGACGAAGTCGAGGTCGCCGCCCTTCTCGGCCGAGCCGGGGTCCTGCGAGTTCTTGCGTGCCACGTCGGCGAAGGTGTTCGGCGCCTTCTTCACGTCGGCCAGCAACTGCTCAGCCTTGGCCTTCGCCTTGGCGCGGTCGCCGCTGGACATGCTGGCCGGCGCCGTGATCAGGATGTGGCTCGCACGGCGTTCTTCCTTGGTGCCGAAGCGCGCGGTGTTCTGCTCGTAGTAGGTCTTGAGGTCGGCTTCGTTCGCGACGATGTTCTTCTTCGCGGCTTCGAGATCGAGCACGAGGTACTCGATGCTGGCCTGCTCCGGCGCCTGGAACTGCGACGTGTGGTCCTTGTAGTAGGCCTCGATGTCGGCGTCGCTCACCGTGACCTTCGACGCGAAGCTCTCGGGCGCGAAACGCGCCACCTGGATTTCACGGCGGTCGTAGAACGCATTGACGGTGGCCGCGGTCAGCGCCGCCGGTGCGAAGCTCGTGCCCGTCACGCCCAGCAGCACCTGCTGCGAGGCCATGTCGGCGCGCACCGAAGCTTCGTACTGCTCGGGCGTGCGGCCGGTGGCGCGCAGGAAGGCTTCGCGGTCGAACTTGCCGTCGGCTGTGCGGAACGCAGCCAGGCCGGCGTCCTGCGCGAACATGCGCGTAAGGCGGTCTTCGGACACCGACATGTTGGTCTTGACCGCCGCAGCCGCCAGCACGCGATCGCGCACCATGCGTTCCAGCGTGGCGTAGCGCAGCGCGTCGGAGTCGAGCAGTGTCGGATCGACGTTGGGCGACTGCTGGCGGATGCGGTCGGTCTCGACGCGGTGCTGCTGGTCCCACTCGGGCTTGGTGATGTCATGGCCCTGGATGCGGGCCACCTTCTCGTCGCCGCCCATGCCCTGGTAGCGCTCGACACCAAAGAAGACGAACGAGGGAATGATCAGCAAGAACAAGAAAATCATCACGACTTTGTTGTACTTGCGGAAGGTATCAAACATGCTTGAACACTCTTTTTCGACGGGCGCCGGACGGCAATAAAAAAGGCGAACCGGTGTTCGCCTTTGCATCGGGTGGTGGTGGGTGCTGAGGGGCTCGAACCCCCGACCTACGCCTTGTAAGGGCGCCGCTCTACCAACTGAGCTAAGCACCCCACCTGGAATACTCTCCGAGTCTACAGCCTCAGTTCAGCGCGTCTTTGAGCGCCTTGCCGGGACGGAACTTCGGGATCTTGGCTGCCTTGATTTTAATCGCGTCGCCGGTGCGGGGATTCCGGCCGGTGCGGGCTGCGCGTTTGCCGACTGCGAAAGTGCCGAAACCGACGAGCGACACGGAACCGCCCTTCTTGAGCGTGGTACGAATGGCGCCAATGGTGGATTCGAGCGCACGGGTCGCTGCGGCTTTGGAAATATCGGCGTTCTTTGCGATGTGCTCAATCAGTTCGGTCTTGTTCACAAGGGCCCCTTGTCGAAAAAAAGTTGGTCGGCTTTCGTCAGCTGCGACCTGGCCGCGACGGGAGCGACTCAAGAACATGGCAGGCCTGACGCCTCGGCAGCGCACTGCCAGCGAGGATTACAACCACTGGTCTGCGGGGTGTCAATAAGACACAACGCACTGCAGCCCAGCGGAGCGCGCGATTTTAGGGGCGTTTCGCGACGTACTTTTCAAAGGGCCTCGGCAATTGCCTTTCCGAGGTCGGCCGTGCCCGCCCGACCGCCGATGTCCGGCGTGCGCGGTGCGCCGCTTTGGGGCGCGAGCACCTTCTCGATGGTCGCCAGGATCGCGTCGTGCGCGTCCTTGTGGCCGAGAAACTCCAGCATCATCGCGCCGCACCAGATCTGGCCGATCGGGTTGGCGATGCCCTGGCCGGCGATGTCCGGCGCCGAGCCGTGCACCGGCTCGAACAGCGAGGGCGTGGTGCGCTCGGGGTTGAGGTTGGCGCTGGGCGCGATGCCGATGGTGCCGGTGCAGGCAGGGCCGAGGTCGGACAGGATGTCGCCGAACAGGTTGCTCGCCACCACCACGTCGAAGAAGTCGGGCCGCTGCACGAAGTGCGCCGTGAGGATGTCGATGTGGAACTTGTCCAGCGTGATGCCCGGGTAGCCCTTGGCCATTTCCACCACGCGCTCGTCCCAGTACGGCATGGTGATCGAGATGCCGTTCGACTTGGTCGCGCTGGTCAGGTGCTTCTTCGGCCGCGATTGTGCGAGTTCGAAGGCGAACTTCAGCACGCGGTCGACGCCCACGCGCGACATCACAGTTTCCTGCACCACGATCTCGCGCGGCGTGCCCTGGTACATGCGCCCACCGATGCTCGAGTATTCGCCCTCGGTGTTCTCGCGCACGATGTACATGTCGATCTCGCCGGGTTCGCGCGGCGTGCCGTCGCGGCGCACCACGGGCGCGACGATGCCGGGCATCAGGCGCGCGGGACGCAGGTTGATGTACTGGTCGAACTCACGGCGGAACATGAGCAGCGAGCCCCACAGCGACACGTGGTCGGGAATCTTCTCGGGCCAGCCGACCGCGCCGAAGAAGATGGCGTCGTGGCCGCCGATCTGGTCCTTCCAGTTGTCGGGCAGCATCTGGCCGTGCTTCTCGTAATAGTCCCAACTCGAGAAGTCGAAGTGGTCGAACTTCAGGTCGATGCCGAATTTGCGCGCCGCCGCATCGAGCACGCGCAGCCCCTCGGGCATGACTTCCTTGCCGATGCCGTCGCCGGCGATGACTGCGATTCTGTGGGTGCTCATGGATGGGCTCCTGGGTGTTCGGGGGAAACGAAAAAATTCAGCGCCTCGGCCAGCAAGGCATCGGGCGCCTCTTCGGGGATGTAGTGGCCGCAGGGCAGCGCGCGGCCCGACACGTCGTCGGCGCGCTCGCGCCACAGCGAGAGCACATCGAACGCGCGCCCTACCGCCCCGTGCTCGCCCCACAGCACGCGCAGCGGCTGCGCGAGGCGGCGGCCGGCGGCGATGTCGGCGCGATCGTGCACGAGGTCGATGGTGGCGGAGGCGCGGTAGTCCTCGCAGATGGATTCGGCCGTGCCCGGGATGGCGATGCAGCGTTCGTACTCGGCCAGCACCTCGGGTGCGAACGGCGCGAGCCCCGCGTGCCGCCCGCCCATCACGCTGCGCACGTAGCGCACCGGGTCGGACGCAATCAGCGCCTCGGGCAGCGGCGGCGGCTGGATCAGGAAGAACCAGTGCCAATAAGCTTTGGCAAAAGCTTCGGAGGTGCCTTCGTACATGGCCAGCGTCGGCGCGATATCGAGCAGCAGCATGCGCTCGACCGCGCCGGGATGGTCGGCCGCGAGCCGGTGGGCCACGCGCGCGCCGCGGTCGTGCGCGAGGACGGCGAAGCGTTCAAAGCCATGGTGATGCATGGCGGCCAGCGCGTCGCGCGCCATCTCCCGCTTGCTGTAGGCCGCGTGTTCGTCGTCGCCCGCCGGTCGGCCCGAGTCGCCGTAGCCGCGCAGGTCCACGGCCACCACCGTGAAGCGCTCGGCCAGTGCGGGGGCCACGCGGTGCCAGATCGCATGCGTCTGCGGATGGCCGTGCAACAGCAGCAAGGGAGCGCCCTGCCCGCCGATGCGACCGTGGATGCGCACGCCATCGCGGGCGATGTCGAAGCGGGGAAAGTCGAGGAAGGAAGCCGTCACGCCGCGATTGTGCGTTGCACCCCGGCGGCCATCAAGCAACAATCAGCCAATTCATACTTTCCACTTTGGCATGAATCCTCACGCGATGGAACGCGGCGATCTCGAACTGGTGCTGGCCATCCGCGACCAGGGCAGCCTGGCCGGCGCGGCCGCCACGCTCGACGTGGTGCCCTCGGTCATCACCAAGCGGCTCGGCGCGCTGGAGGCCCGGCTCGGGCAGCGGCTGTTCGACCGCACGACGCGGCGGCTCAGCGTCACGGCCGAAGGCGAGGCCGTGTGCCTGCATGCGCGCACGCTGCTCGAAGGCTTCGCGGCGCTCGAAAGCGAACTCGGCGAGCGGCAGAACGCGCTGATCGGCACGGTCCGCCTCGCGGCCACCTTCGGCTTTGGCCGGCACTGGCTCGGCCCGGCACTCGCGGACTTCCAGGCGCAGCACCCCGGCCTGCAGGTCGAGCTGCTGCTGACCGAGCAACTGCCCGACCTCGGCGCCGAAGGCTACGACGGTGCGGTCTGGCTGTGGGCGGTGCAGCAGCACCGCGCCGCCGACTGGACCACGCGCCGCATCGCGCGCAACCAGCGCGTGCTGGCCGCATCGCCCGATTACCTGGCACGCCGCGGCACGCCGGCCACGGTGGAAGCGCTGGCCACCCACGACTGCCTGATCGCGCGCGAGAACGGCGACGCCGCGCAGTCGCGCCAGTTCGCGCCCTGGACGCTGCGCCACGCGCGCGACGGCAGCACGGCGCGCGTGCGAGTGCAAGGTCCGCTCACGAGCAATTCAGGAGAGATGGTGCGCGACTGGTGCCTCGCGGGCCACGGCGTCATGCTGCGCAGCCTCTGGGACATCGCACCGCAGCTCGCGAGTGGCGAGCTGGTGCGCGTGCTGCCGCTGTACAGCATGCCCGACGCCGATATCCACTGGGTCGCGCCGTGGCGGCCGAAGACGCCGCGCCGTGTGCGCCTGCTGGTCGATCACCTCGTCGAGCAGTTCCGCTCGGAGCCCTGGAAGCCGGCCAAGCCGGCCGGGCGCTGAAGGCAGAGTCGGTCAGCGCTCCGCGCGCACCACGAGGCTCACGCCGACGGCCGTCAGCCCGATGCCCAGCACCGTGGTCCAGGTGATCGGTTCGGCGAACAGCAGCCAGGCCATCAGCGCCGTGCACGGCGGCACGAGGTACAGCAGGCTGGTGACGGCGGTGGCCGTGCCACGCTGGATCAATAGATAGAGCAGCGAACTGCCGCCCAGCGACAGTGCCAGCACCGACCACGCCATGGCGCCGATCGAATGCGTGTTCCATTCGATGGCCTGCGCCTCGAGCGCGGCGAAAGGCAGGGTCACGAGCAGCGCGGCGGCCATCTGCACCGCGCTGGCGCTGCGCACGTCGCAAGGCGCGACGAAGCGCTTCTGGTACAGCGTGCCCGCCGTGATCGACAGCAGCGCCATCACGGCCAGCCCCATCGTCAGCGCGTTGACCTCGGTGCCCTGCCCCAGCTTGCGCGACACCACCAAGACCAGCCCGGCGAAACCCAGGGCCAGCCCGGTCCACTGCCGTCCCGAGATGCGACCACCATTGAAAGACAGCCACACCGCCGTGAGCACCGGCTGGATGCCGACCAGCAGCGCCACCAGCCCCGCGCCCATGCCCGCATGCACCGCCGCCCAGACGCCACCGAGGTAGCCGGCCTGCATCAGCACGCCAGTAACCGCCAGGTGCCCCCATTGCGCGCGCTTCGCCGGCCACGCGACGCGTGCGAGCATGACCCACACGCCGAAGCAGGCGAGCGACAGCGCATAGCGCACGGCGAGGAACTTGAGGGGCGGCGCATAGGGCATGCCATAGCGCGCAACGATGAAACCCGTGCTCCAGATCAGCACGAAGACCGCCGGCATCGCCCGCAGCCAGCCTGCGTTGCGGACCGAGACGGCCGCGGTCATTTGGAGTGGGCCCGGATCTCGGGAATGGCCTTTTGCAGGTAATAGACCATCGACCAGACGGTGAGCACCGCCGAGATCCAGATCAGCCACTGGCCCCACAGGCCGGTGTCGATCACCTTGAAGAGGTGCCCGTCATAGAGCAGGAAAGGAATCGCGACCATCTGCACGGTCGTCTTGACCTTGCCGATCATGTGGACCGCCACACTCTTGCCGGCGCCGATGCGCGCCATCCATTCACGCAGCGCCGAGATGGCGATCTCGCGGCCGATGATGATGAGCGCCACGAACACGTCGGCGCGCTGCAGATGCACCAGCACCAGCAGCGCGGCGCAGACGAGAAACTTGTCGGCCACCGGATCGAGAAAGGCGCCGAAGGAAGAGGTCTGGTTGAGCTTGCGCGCCAGGTAGCCGTCGAGCCAGTCGGTGGCGGCGAACACGATGAACATGACCGTGGCGATCAGGTTGCGCGTCGGTTCGCTGATCGGCAGGTAGAAAACGCCGACGATCAACGGAATCGCGACGATGCGCGTCCAGGTCATGATGGTCGGTAGGGTCCAGAACATGCGGGCGATTGTGTCATGCACGCGTGAAGCGCCGGAAGGACGGGGGCAATCCCGGCTTCAACGCAGCGCGCGATAGATTTCCTCGGCCAGTTCGGTGGCGATGCCTTCGACCGAGGCGAGGTCTTCGACGCTCGCCGCCGCCACGCCGCGGATGCCACCGAAACGCTGCAGCAGACGCGCCCGGCGCTTCGGGCCGATGCCCGGAATGTCTTCGAGCTGGCTGCCGCCCACGCGAACCTTGGCGCGCTTGGCCCGCATGCCGGTGATGGCGAAGCGGTGCGCCTCGTCGCGGATCTGGGCCACGAGCATCAGGGCGGCCGAATCCTTGCCGAGGTAGACCTTCTCGCGGCCGTCGGCGAACACCAGTTCTTCGAGCCCGACCTTGCGGCCCTCGCCCTTCTCGACGCCGACGATCAGCGACAGCGGCAGGCCCAGCTCGCTGAACACCTCGCGCGCCATCGACACCTGGCCCTTGCCGCCGTCGACCAGCACCAGGTCGGGCATGCGCGCGGCCGGCGTCCTGGGCGGCGGCGCCTCGACGCCCTCGGCCCCTTCGCTCTCGGCATCGCCCGGCGCCAGCGCCTGCGTCTCGGCCGCCATCGCCTCGGCCAGCTTGCCGTAGCGGCGGTGCAGCACCTGGCGCATGGCCGCGTAGTCGTCGCCGGGCGTGATGCCCTCGATGTTGTAGCGGCGGTACTCGCGGTTCTGCATCGTGTGGTGCGCGAACACCACGCACGAGGCCTGCGTGGCCTCGCCCGCCGTGTGCGAGATGTCGAAGCATTCGACGCGGAAGTTGTCCAGGTCGTCCGACGCCAGCTCGAGCGCGTCGGCCAGCGCGCGGGTGCGCGCCTGCTGCGAGCCCTCTTCGGCCAGCAGCCGCGCCAGCTGCAGGCCGGCATTCGTCTCGGCCATTTCGAGCCAGTGGCGGCGCTGTTCGTGCGGCTGGAACACGGCCGTGACGCGCGCGCCGGCCTGCTGCGAAATGGCCTCGATGAGCGCGCGGCTCACCTGCCGGCCCAGCACCAGCGTGGCGGGCACCGGCACGTCGATGTAGTGCTGGGCGATGAAAGCCTCGAGCACCTGCACTTCGATCGGGTCGGCGACCACCGGGTCGGCGCCCTCTTCGGCATCGAGCTCGCCGTGGTGGATCTGCGCCGCGTCGTCCACGTGCACCGGAAAGTACGCGCGGTCGCCCAGGTGGCGCCCGCCGCGCACCATCGCGAGGTTGACACAGGCCTTGCCACCCTGCACCTTGACCGCGAGGATGTCCACATCCTTGTCGGACACCACCTCGATCGACTGCTGATGCAGCACGCGCGAGATCGCCGACATCTGGTTGCGCAGCTCGGCCGCCTGCTCGAACTCGAGCTTCTCGGCGTGCGCCGTCATGCGTTGCTCCAGCGTGGAGAGCACGCCCTGCGTGTCGCCGAGCAGGAAGGCCTCGGCGCTGGCCACGTCCTGCGCGTAGGCCTCGGGCGAGATGAGGCCCACGCAGGGGCCGCTGCAGCGCTTGATCTGGTACAGCAGGCAGGGCCGCGTGCGGTTGGCGTACACCGTGTCCTCGCAGGTGCGCAGGCGGAACACCTTCTGCAGCAGCTGGATCGATTCCTTCACCGCCCACGCGCTCGGGTACGGCCCGAAGTAGCGGTGCTTCTTGTCGACCGCGCCACGGTAGTAGGCCAGCCGCGGAAACCCGTGCGAGGCGATCTTCAGGTAGGGGTAGCTCTTGTCGTCGCGAAACAAGATGTTGTAGCGCGGCTTGAGCGTCTTGATCAGGTTGTTCTCGAGCAGCAGCGCCTCGGCCTCGGAGCGCACCACGGTGGTCTCCATGCGCACGATCTTCGAGATCATGTGGCCGATGCGGGTGCCCCCGTGGCTCTTCTGGAAGTAGTTGGCGACCCGCTTCTTGAGGTTGCGCGCCTTGCCCACATACAGCACGGCGCCGGCCGCGTCGAAATAGCGGTAGACACCCGGCAACTGCGGCAGGGCCGCGACTTCGCTGAGCAATTGATCGGAATGCACGTCGGACATGGCGGCTATTGTGGCGCGCGGCGTGAGGGCCGGCTGGGCCCGACGCAAAGGCGACACGGACAGGAACGGAATGTGCTCAAGATCGCAGCGGGCGCCGGGGGGCGCCCATTGTCTTTTTTGGCATTCAAATTAACAGCAAAGGGAAATATTCATGAAGAAGAACTCCGTGCGCGCATGGTGGGCGTTGACGCCCCTCGCGCTCTCGCTGGCCGTGGCCGGCTGCGGCGGCAACAGCAACAACAACGCGCAGAACAACGCCGCACTGGTCGCGGCCATCGCCGCGATCAACGCAGCCAACCAGCCCGCGCCCACGGCCCCGCCCGCCGCCGACAACGGCTGCCAGATCCCGAGCAGCGGCACCTCCGTGGTCGTCGGCTCGGGCGACCCGGGCGATCCGGCCGCGCCGGAGCCGGCGTCGGGCTACGTGCCCGGCCACAAGCTGGTGTACGCCAAGAACTACATGGTGGTCGCGAACCACCCGCTGGCCACGCGCGCTGGCTGCGACGTGCTCAAGGCCGGCGGCAGCGCGGTCGATGCGGCGGTGGCGGTGCAGGCGGTGCTCGGCCTGGTCGAGCCGCAGTCGAGCGGGCTGGGCGGCGGTGCCTTCATGCTCCACTACGACGCGGCGACGAAGAAGGTGCAGGCCTATGACGGTCGCGAGACGGCGCCTGCGGCTGCCACCGAGAACTACCTGCGCTATGTGGACGATGCCACCGATACCAGCGCGCCCGTGCCCAGCGCCCGCTGGAGCGGCCGTTCCATCGGTACGCCCGGTGCCGTACGCATGCTCGACATGGCTTATCAAGACCACGGCAAACTGCCCTGGAAAGACCTGTTCGGCTACGGCATCACGCTCGCGTCCGACGGCTTCCTGATCGGCGGACGCATGGCGACCGCCATCGCGGGCTCCGCGACACACCTGAAGCGCGACGCCGACGCCACGGCCTACTTCTTCAACGCCGACGGCACGCCGAAGGCGCTGGGCACCAAGCTCACGAACCCGGCCTACGCCAAGACGCTGAACGCCATCGCCACGCAAGGCGCCAACGCCTTCTACGCGGGCGACATCGCCAAGGGCATCGTCGACAAGATCGGGGTCAGCGCCGCCGTCGATGGCTCGGCCATCACGCCCGGCAAGACCACGCTGGCCGACCTGGCCAGCTACAAGGCCAAGCGCCGCGACCCGGTCTGCGGCACCTACCGCGATTACTACGTGTGCGGCATGTCGCCACCGTCCTCGGGCGGCATTGCGGTGATGCAGACGCTCGGCATCCTTGAGACCTTCAATCTCGGCCTGCATAAGCCGACCGCCATCGACCTCGAAGGCGGCAAGCCGAGCGTGATGGGCGTGCACCTGGTGAGTGAGGCCGAACGCCTGGCGTACGCCGACCGCGAAAAGTACGTGGCCGACACCGACTTCGTCCCGCTGCCGTACGGCTCGATCGATTCCCTGATCAATAAGCCCTACCTGCAGGGCCGTGCCAGCCTCATCAGTCTGGCGAAGAGCATGGGCACCGCCCAGCCCGGCGATCTTGGCGACGTTCCGCTCGGCATCGACAAGACCGAAGAGCACGGCACCACGCATTTCACCATCGTCGACAAGCAGGGCAACGTGGTCGTGATGACCACCACGGTGGAAGGCGGCATGGGGTCGGCCCACATGACGCAGGGCTTCCTGCTGAACAATCAGCTGACCGATTTCTCGGACGAGCCGTACGGCAAGCCCACACAGACCTACAAGGTTGCCAACCGCGTCGCTCCGGGCAAGCGTCCGCGCAGCTCGATGGCGCCAACGCTGGTGTTCAAAAAGAACGCCGACGGCAGCATGGGTGAGTTCGTGATGGGCACCGGCTCGCCCGGCGGCAGCAACATCATCCAGTACGTGGTGAAGACGCTGGTCGGCGCGCTCGACTGGGGGCTGGATGCGCAACAAGCCACGTCGCTGGTCGACTTCGGGGCGCCCAACTCCGTGACCACCAACGTCGGCGGCGAGCACCCGAATGTCGACGAGACCAACTCGGGCCTCAACGACCCGCTGGTCGCCGGATTGATCGGGCTGGGTCACAAGGTGTCGGTGACACCGCAGTCCAGCGGCGTGAGCACCATCATCCGCACGAACGTCGGCGGCAAGCCCGCGCTGACCGGCGGCGCAGACCCGCGCCGCGAAGGCATCGTGCTGGGCGACACCTTCACGCCCTGAACGACAAAGGGGCTGGCGCCGCCTTCGCTGCGCCAGCCCCCTTGCCTGATCACCCGCCTGTTTACTTCGCGACTTCCGACACCAGCCGATACAGGAACTCGCGCCCGTCGTACAGGCGCTGGATCTCGATGCGCTCGTCCAGCCCGTGCGCACGCGCATCGGCCGGCTCCAGGAACATGCCGGTCACGCCGTACATCGGGATGCCGGCGTTGCGCAGGAAGCGGCTGTCGGTGGCGCCGGTGCTCATGGCGGGCACCACGGGCACGCCGGGCCACATCTGCTGCGTGAGCGTCTCGACCGTCTTCACGAGATCGCCGTTCAGCGGCGAGGCCGGGCTGCGCAGCGGCTTGGCCATGTTGCGCACCACGATCTTGTCGTTGCCCACGGCCTGGGTCAGCAGGCGCTCGACCTCCTCCGGATCGTCGTGCGGCAGGATGCGGCAGTTGACCGTGGCCTTGGCCGATTGCGGCAGCGCGTTCTCGGCATGGCCGGCCTGCACCATCGTCGCCACGCAGGTGGTGCGCAGCTGCGCGTTGTAGGCCGGGTTGGCCGTCATGCGCTCGAGCACGCCGGCGTCGGGGTTGCCGCTGCCGATGGCGCGCATGTCGTCGGCCAGCTGGCCGGTGGCAAACGGGGCGCTGCGCGCGAAGTAGGTCTTGGTGACGTCCGCGAGCTTGATCGGGAAGGCGTAGTTGCCCAGGCGCTCCAGGCCGGCCGAGAGCGCGTAGATCGGGTTGGTCTTGGTCGGCACCGAGCTGTGCCCGCCGACGTCGCGGGCCTCGAGCATGTAGGTGGTGTACATCTTCTCGGCCACCTGCATGCGGTGCAGGTTCGGCTTGCCGCCGCGCAGCTCGCCGCCGCCGCCCTCGTTGATGCCGAACTCGGCCTGCAGCAGCTCGGGCTTGTTGTTGATGAGCCAGAAGGCGCCGTTGCTCAGCGCGTCGCCGCGCTCCTCGTCAGCGGTGAGCGCCAGGATGATGTCGCGTTTGGGCTTGAAGCCTTCCTGCTTGAGCTGCCCCAGCACGGAGACCAGCGCCGCGGCCATGGCCTTGTCGTCGATGGCGCCGCGCGCCGTGAAGTAGCCGCCGGTTTCCTGCAGCTTGAAGGGGTCGGTCTTCCAGTCTTCGCGGCGGGCCTCGACCACGTCGATGTGGGCCAGCAGCAGCAGCGGCTTCTTGCTGCCGTCGCCCTTGAAACGCAGCACCAGGTTCCCCTTCTTCGGGAAGGGCTCGAAGATCTGGATGTCGCCGGGCGCGAAGCCCGCGTCGACCAGCCGTTTTTCCATGGCCCGCGCCGCGACCGTGTTGTCGCCCACCGAGTGGGTGGTGTTGATCTCGATCAGTTCCTTGTAGATCTCGCGAAAGCGCTGCTGCTGCGCGGTGAGCGGCGCGGTCTGGGCCTGGGCGCCGGCGATGCCGGCCAGGGCCAGCGAGAGCGCGAGCACGCCGCGTTTGGCACTGCTCAAGGGCGAAGAAGAAAACGACGAACGGCGACGGGTCTGCATCCTCATGGTCTGGCTCTCTCCGATGGTTGTTGTGGCGAGGGCAGCATAGCAAGCGGGCCGCGTTTTCGCCCGCGCCTGAGCGACCGCGAAGACAGGCACACTCGCGACCATGGGCACGCGCATGCAATGGGACATCTTCTGCAAGGTCATCGACAACCACGGCGACCTGGGCGTCTGCTGGCGCCTGGCCTGCCAGTTGGCGGCGGCGGGCGAGCGCGCGCGGCTGTGGGTCGACGACCCGACGGCACTGAACTGGATGGCGCCGGCCGGCTGCGACGGCGTGCAGGTGATCGACTGGTCCGACGCCGAAGCCGTGCGCCGCGCCGTCGCCGACCCAGCGCCTGAGGTGCTGGTCGAGGCCTTCGGTTGCGACCCGGAGCCGGAACTCATCGCGCTCTTCGCGCAGGCCCCGGGCCACGCACAGGCCTGGATCAACCTCGAGTACCTGTCGGCCGAGCCCTATGTCGAGAAACTGCACCGGCTACCCTCACCCGTGTTCAAGGGCCCAGGCGCCGGGCTGACGAAACGTTTCTTCTACCCGGGCTTCACGCCCGCGACCGGCGGCCTGCTGCGCGAGCCCGACCTGATGGCGCGCCAGGCGCGCTTCGACCGCGCCCGCTGGCTGCAGGCGCAGCAGATTCCCTGGCAGGAAGGCGAGCGCCTGGTGTCGCTCTTCTGTTATGAGCCGCCCGCGCTGGCCGCACTGCTCGCCCAGCTGGCCGCCGACCCCGTGCCCACGCGCTTGCTGGTCACCGCAGGCCGGGCCGCGCATGCGGTGCAGGCCTACCTTGCGAACACCGACGCGCCCGATCGCCCACCGGGCGGCCGGAGTTCGCTATCAATTTCATATCTCCCCTACCTCAGCCAGGCGGATTTCGACCACTTGCTGTGGGCCTGCGACCTCAATTTCGTGCGCGGCGAAGACTCGCTGGTGCGCGCCCTCTGGGCCGGCGCGCCACTGGTCTGGCAGATCTACCCGCAGGACGACGACGCGCACCACGTCAAGCTCAACGCCTGGCTCGACTGGCTCGACGCCCCGCCCGCGCTGCGGCTTTTTCACCACGCCTGGAACGGCTTCGGCGACGCGCCCCTGCCCGCGCCCGGCCCGCTGGACGCCTGGCGCGAAACCGCCCATGCGGCGCGCGGCAGGCTGCTCGCGCAGGACGATCTGCTGGCCCAGTTGCGGCAGCTGGTCGCCGGAAAAAGCTAAAATAGCGGGCTTTGCGGAATTCAGCCCTGGCCGCCACGGTCGGGGAGGCCTTTCGCCAAACCTGCCGCGGGACATGTACGGCGGGGCCAGATACGACGGCATGCAGCGCCGAGGGCCCCGCGCACCGAGCGGCCAACATCCAGAGAACCTGATATGAAAATCGCTCAAGAAATCCGCGCCGGCAACGTCATCATGCACGGCAAGGACCCGATGGTCGTCCTCAAGACCGAATACAGCCGCGGCGGCCGCAACAGCGCCACCGTGCGCATGAAGATGAAGAGCCTGATCGCCAACTTCAACACCGAAGTGGTCTTCAAGGCCGACGACAAGATCGACCAGATCGTGCTGGACAAGAAGGAGTGCACCTACTCCTACTTCGCCGACCCGATGTACGTCTGTATGGACGCCGAGTACAACCAGTACGAAGTCGAAGCCGAGAACATGGGCGACGCCCTGAACTACCTCGAAGACGGCATGGCCGTCGAAGTGGTGTTCTACGACGGCAAGGCCATCTCGGTCGAACTGCCCACCAGCGTCGAGCGCGAAATCACCTGGACCGAGCCGGCCGTCAAGGGCGACACCTCGGGCAAGGTCATGAAGCCCGCCAAGATCGCCACCGGCTTCGAAGTCGGCGTGCCGCTGTTCGTGTCGCAAGGCGACAAGATCGAAATCGACACCCGCACCGGCGAATACCGCAAGCGCGTCTGAGCGCGTCTGCACCCGGCTGACCACCACCACGACGAAGGCTCCGCAAGGAGCCTTTTTCGTTGGCGGGCACGCGGGTTGCATCGGCGCACAATGCCAAGCCAATTCCGTTCGACGACCGTTTCATGAACAACACGCACAACATTCACGACAAGCGCCTGGCCGATGCCTGGGCCACGCTGCAGTCCCATTCCGACCGGGGCCTGCCCCTCGATCCCGATCCCTCGCGCCTGGCCTTTGCCGACCCCGAATTCCTGCTGCGCCGCGAAACGCGCGGCATCCGCATGCAGCTCGAGCTGATGAAGCCCGACCTCGAGCAGCGCGCCCACGGCATCGAGAACACGGTGGTGGTCTTCGGCAGCGCGCGTTTCCGCAGCGAAGACGAAGCCGCCGCGCTGGTCGCGCAGGCCGAGGCGGCCGGCGACACGGCCCTGGCCGAGCGCTGGCGCCGGCTCTCGCGCAACTCGCACTACTACGAGAAGGCGCGCACCTTCGGCAAGCTGGTCGCGCAGTACAGCGAGAAGAAGGAACCGCAGGACAAGCTCTTCGTGTGCACTGGCGGCGGCCCCGGCATCATGCAGGCGGCCAACCGCGGCGCGCACGAAGCCGGCGGCCTCTCGGTCGGCCTGGCCATCGCGCTGCCGATGGAAGAAGAAGCCAACCCCTACGTCACGCCGGCGCTGAGCTTCAAGTTCCACTACTTCGCGATCCGCAAGATGCATTTCATGATGCGTGCGAAGGCGCTGGTGGCGTTCCCGGGCGGCTTCGGCACGCTCGACGAGCTGTTCGAGGTGATCACGCTGGTGCAGACCAAGAAGTCGAAGCCGGTGCCGATCGTGCTCTTCGGCTCGGACTACTGGAAGAAGCTGATCGACTTCGACTTCCTGGTCGACGAAGGCGTGATCTCGCCCGGCGACGTGAAGCTCTTCGAATACGTCGACGCGCCCGAAGACGCCTGGGAAGCGATCAAGCGTTTCTACAAGCTCTGACCACCCCAGTCAGGCGTCGTCGCTGTCGTCGGGCCGCAGGGCCTGCTCGAAGAAGCGCGTGAGCGCGCGGGCGCGGCGGCGGCGGTCGGCCACGGGGTTCGCGTGCGGCCCCATGGCCACGGCATCGTCGGCCACGCCGTGCAGCGCATTGAAGAGGATCACGGCCGTCAGCGTCGCGTCCTCGACCTCCCACACGCCCGCGGCGTCGCCCTGCTTCAGCAGGGTGACCAGCTGCGTGATGACGACGTTGTCGTTGCGCATGCGCCGGTCCTCGGGCCGGTACTCGTGGAACACCACGTCGTGCAGCGCGACGTTGTCCAGGTAGGTCTCCAGCCCCGCTTCCACCCAGGCCTTGAGCCGCGCCCGGTACTTGCCCGGCGCGTGGCGGTCCATCGCCTCCTGCAGGCGGGCGCAGAAGGTGTCGACGAAGCGCTGCTGCAGCGCGCCGAGCAGCGCCTCCTTCGACGGAAAGTACAGGTAGAAAGTGCCCTTGGCCACCTGCGCGCCGGCGGCGATGTCGTCGATGCTGGTGGCGGGGATGCCCTTGGCGATGAACAGCTGCTCGGCGGCGTCCATCAGTGCGACGGCGCGGGTCTGCGGCGCCTTGGTGCGGCGGCGTGCGGCGGTGGCGGGAACGTCGTCGGGGCTGCTGCTTGTCATGCTCAAGAACCGGCCATGGCACCGGCGCGTGCCGTGTCGATGGCGGCGTGCACCGCCGCGGCATCGAGACGCAGGCCGCGCGGGGCCAGCACGCGCTCGCGCAGCCAGGCCAGGGCCTCGTCGGTGCGGGCGAAGGTGCTGGCGGGAATGCCGAAGAGTTTTTCGACGTTCATCTTGCTGATCTTCTCGAACTGGTCGGCGGGCACCACGCTCGCCATGCCCATCATATGGCGGCGGATGTCGGCGCCGCGCGCCTGCAGCCACTGCTTCGCACTCTGGGCGCTGCCCTCGGGATGCACCAGCGCGTCGGCGTCCGCGAACACGCGCAGCGAGACAAAGGGCTCGCCGCGGTCGAGCCAGCGGTTCCAGTCCTCGGTGAAGGCCTGCAGGCTTTCCAGCGTCTGCAGGCCTGCGGACACGCTGATGACCAGCGGCCATTGACTGAGTTCGTGACGGATCATGAAAGACTCCTTGTAGATAACCGGAAGGCGCCGGGCACTGCGGCGCAGGAAGGGAATGCGGACTGCGGGCATGGTGAACGGCTCAGGCGCGCGTGGCGGCTGCAAGCGCGGCGGCCCGCGGCCTGACGCGCAGCAGCAGCCCCGCCGCCACCAGGCCGGCCACGCCGGCACAAGCCATCGCGGCATGGAAGCCGCCCGCGAGCGCATCGCTCAGGAGCCGCTGCGCCATGCCGGGGTCGAGCGCGGCCAGCGCGCCGAGGTCGTGGCGGGACACCGCCGCCACGGCCGCCTGCGGTGCGTCGGGCACGCCGGCACGCGCGAGCGATTCGGCCATCAGCGCGGTGGCGCGCGTGCGCATCAGCGTGCCGAGCAGCGCGATGCCGATCAGCATGCCTCCCTGGCGCAGCGCGTTCATAGTGGCCGAGGCCATGCCCGAGCGCTGCGCGGGCACCGAGGCCATCACCGCCGTGCTCGTGGCCGGTACGGCCAGGCCCGCGCCCGCCCCCAGCGCCACGAAGAGCAGCGCCAGCGGCAGGTAGGGCGTGTCGGCCGAGAAGAACGTCAGCAGCAGCATCGCCACGCCGATCAGCCCGTAACCCGCGACCATCAGCGTGTGCACCTCGAAGCGGCGCGCCAGCCGGCCGAACTGCGAGGCCACGAGGCCGGTCGCCACGAACTGCGGCACCAGCCGCCAGCCGGTCTCGCTGGCCGACCAGCCCTGCACCTGCTGCAGGAACAGCGAGAAGAAAAACAGGCTGGCGTAGGTCGAGAAGCCCAGCACGAACGAAGCGAAGTTGGTGACCGAAAAGCGCGCGTCGCGGAACAGCGCGAGCGGGAGCAGCGGCCGTTCCACGCGCGCCTCCACCGCCAGGAACAGCGCCAGCCCGACACCCGCCGCGACGAGCGCGACCACCGCGTGGCGCGAGCCCCAGCCGTGTTCGCCCGCGGCAATGAGCCCGTAGGTCAGCGCGCCCAACCAGAGCACGCTGAGCACCTGCCCGGCCGGATCGAGCGCCGCGTGCTCGGGGTGCGAGGACTCGCGCAGGCCCCACATGCCCAGCGCCACGGTCAGTACGCCGATCGGCAGGTTGATGAGGAAGATGCTCTGCCAGCCCGCGTGGTCCACCAGCAACCCGCCGAGCATCGGCCCGAGGATCAACGACAGCGCCGTGAACGACGACCAGCCGCCGATCACCCGCGCGCGGCTCGCCGGCTCGGGGAAGGCATGCGCCAGCAGCGACAGCGCGCCCGGAATCATCAGCGCGCCAGCCACGCCCTGCACCGCGCGACCCGCGAGCAGCATCGGCAGCCCCGACGCCATCGCGCACATCGCCGAGCCCACGGTGAAGACCACCACGCCGGCCAGCCAGGCGCGCTTGCGGCCGTAGCGGTCGCCGATCGGGCCGGCCGACAGCATGAAGGCCGACAGGCACAGCGCATAGATGTCGATCACCCACTGCAGCCCGGCCAGGTCGGTGGCGAGCGCGCGCTGCAGCGTGGGCAGCGCCACGTTGACGATGCTCACATCGAGCGTGGCAATGAAGCTGCCGAGGTAGACCGCCGCCACCAGGGCTAGGCGGCGGCGCGGATCGGCAGCCGCCGACGGGGAATGGGAGTCCATGGACGCCTTCGGGTCAGGAACGAAGAAGGCGTCGATACTGACTTTGAGTCAGTATTTTGTCAATCAAATGAGAATTACTGTTATTTGCAACGTGGGATTCAAACCGCTGTCTGAAGCGACCGCGATAAATGCGGTCGGGATACTGCGATAAATCAGGCCCCAGGCAGTTGCGGTATGAGCAAAAGAATTACGAAGCGGGAGGCCTCTCTTCAGCTTAGGCCGTCTTCGCGCGACGGCCATCGCGAAGCGCCCTTAACTCTTCTCGTCTCTTCAACGCGCTGGGGACATTGGTGCTCAAGCTCTCCATGTATAGGCAGTCCGTTTCCTCCCAGAACGAAGCGACCGCGGTCACCAGCCTCCGAAGTAGAGCGCGGTCGATTGCCGGGCTGCCGCGCACCGGATTGGATTGCTGATCGCCCGGCAGCCTAGGCAGCAACTCCGATGGATGAGGAGGCTCCCAAAGCTCAGGGTGCGACTTCCACAGCCGCTCCAATGAGGGCCCCTCGCCGTGGCGGCACACGTTGCCCAGCAGATGAAGCATTGAGAGATCCGAGTACTCTGCGAAAGCAGTAAGCGGAACGCCGCGAAGTTCTTCAAACAACGCCTCCACATTGCCCCATGTCGGCACTTTCGCTCGCTCGGCTGCGCCGCGCACTCTCAACACGGTCGCACACTCCTTCAAGTAGGTCCGGAGTTGCCTTTCCCATAGAGACTGGATCGCAAGGCAGTAGCCCTGCGATGTGGCGTGATACAGCAGATCATGATCCTGCATGGCAAACACGGCGAGAAACTGATCCTCAGATTCGTTCAATGCTGCAACCCGAGCCTCCAGGACGTCGAACCCGGGCTCAATGACCTCGTCGAGCAAGCACTGCGCAGTCGCGCCGAACTTGGCGGCGATGATGTCGCCGTAGCAGTTTTTCCAGCGGATCGACTGTGTCATTGAACTTCCTTGATGAGCCGTCACAGCTTCAATCCCCAGGTCGCCTTGGCGCCCAGCGCCAGCACGCCGCCCACCACCCAGAACACGCCGGCAATGCCGATCAGCGCGCCGAGCGAGCCGAACAGCATCGGCATCGCGACGCTCGATGCGTTGATGGTCATGAGCCGCAATCCGAGTGCTTCACCGTGCCGCGCATGCGGCGTGATCTGGTGCAGCATGCTCATCACCATCGGTTGCACTGCGCCGAGCGCGAAGCCGAGGATCACGGAGCAGATGCCCATGGTCCACGGCGAATTCAGCAGCGGGTAGATGGCGAACACGGCCGCAGTGACGACGGTCGAGCTCAGGATCACGCTGCGCTCCGACGCACGCGACGCGATCAGCGGCAACACGATGCGGATGACTGCCGCGGCGATCGCGAAGGCGCCGAGGATGGAGCCGATCACCGAGGCGCTGATGCCCCTGTCGTGGCCCAGCACCGGCAGCACGAAGGCGTGCACGTCCCAGCTCGACGACTGCAGCCAGTTCACGAACAGCAGGCGGCGGAACATCGGCTCGCGCAGCAGGTCCCAGGCGCGCGTGGGCGCGGCGCCCGGCACCGGCGCCACCCGCGGCGGCTCGTGCGCGCCGCGCGCCAGCAGCCAGCACAGCAGCGGCAGGAAGGCCATCACGGCGAAGCAAATGCGAAAGGCCAGCAGGTCGGCCGGCGCACGGCCGGCGTGGTCGATCAGCATCCCGGCCAGGAAGGGCCCGACGAAATTCGCCGCCGCCGGCGCGATGGCCAGCCAGCTGAACACGCGCTTGAGTTGCGTCGGGTCGGTGGCCGAGCGACCCACGTGCCGCTGCAGCGCGATGACGGTCGCGCCGGTGGCACCGCCAGTCAGCAGCGCGGCGATGCACATGACGGGGAACACCGGAAAAATCAGCGCCAGCCCTGCCCCGCCCGAGGCCGCAATCACCGACAGCCACAGCGGCCGCTTGAGCCCGTGCCGGTCGGCGAAGCGCCCGGCCGGCAATGCAAGAAACACCTGGGTCAGCGCGAACAGCGCGATCAGCAGGCCGACGGCCGCTGCGCTGTAGCCTTGCTGCAGCGCGAGCAGCGGGGTGGCGAGCCGCATGCCCGCCATCGTGGCGTGCAAACAGACCTGCGCCACGATGACGCGCAGCAGTTCAGAACCTTTCACGGGGTGTCGTCGCCCTCGCTGTCAGTGTCGGCCGTGGGCGGCAGCAGCGCCTGCGACTGCGCCTCGGGCAAGGCCTCGACCTTGCGCAGCGCCAGGCGCATCTGCTTGGCACGCGTGTCGGCCTTGTCGATGGTGTCGGAAGCCTTGGCCACCTGTTCCTTGATGCGCGCCACCCATTCGCCGTAGCGCTCGAACTCGGTCTTGACCGCGCCCAGCACCTTCCAGACCTCGGAGGCCTGGCGCTCCAGCGCCAGCGTGCGAAAGCCCATGTGCAGGCTGTTGAGCATGGCGAGCAAGGTGGTCGGGCCGGCCAGCGTCACGCGGTGCTGGCGCTGGATCGCATCCATCAGTCCGGGGCGGCGCAGCACCTCGGCGTAGAGGCTTTCGACCGGCAGGAACAGGATCGCGAAATCGGTGGTGTGCGGCGCCGCGAGGTAGTTCTCGGCGATCGACTTGGCCTCGACGCGGATGCGTGTCTCGAGCGCCTTGGCCGCGGCCTCGGCGCCGGCGGCATCGGCGCGCTCGTGGGCGTCGATGAGGCGTTCGTAGTCGTCGCGCGGGAACTTGGCGTCGATCGGCAGCCACACCGGCGCGCCGTCGTCGCCGCGCCCCGGAAAGCGGATCGCGAAGTCGACGCGCTGGCCGCTGCGCGGCTTGGTCTCGACCTGGCGCGCGTACTGCTCGGGCGTGAGCACCTGCTCGAGCAGCGCCTCGAGCTGCACCTCGCCGAACACGCCGCGCGTCTTCACGTTGGTCAGCACGCGCTGCAGGCTGCCCACGCCGACGGCCAGCGTCTGCATCTCGCCCAGGCCCTTGTGCACCTGCTCGAGCCGGTCGGCCACCTGCTTGAAGCTTTCGCCCAGGCGCGCTTCGAGCGTGCTCTGCAGTTTTTCGTCGACGGTCTTGCGCATCTCGTCGAGCTTGGCGGTGTTGCTCTGCTGCAGCTGGGCGAGCTGGGTTTCCATGGTCGTGCGCACCTCGGAAAGGCGCCGCGCGTTCGATTCGCTCAGGCCCTGCAGCTGGGTGTTCAGCGTGTCGGCCAGGGTCTTCTGCAGCGACGCGAGCTGCAGCGCGAAGGCGTCGAGCTGCGCGTTCTGCGTGCGCGTGGCCTCGGCGCCCTGCTGCACCAGCGACTGCTGGAAGGTGGCGAAGGCCTGCGCGGTTTCCTGGCGTGCACCGCGCGAGCCCTCGCCGATCTCGTGGCGCAGCTCGCGCTCGGTGCGTTCGTTGGCGCGGCCCATGGCGGCGAGCACGCCCAGCATTTCGCTGTGGTCAGGTGGGGGTGGCCGGCGGGCCAGCAGCCAGATGACCAGCACCAGCTGCACCACGGCGAATGCGGTCAGTGCGAGAAGAATCAGATCCGTCAGTTCCAAGGTGGGGGCGTGTCGCGCTCGCGGTCAGGTTTCGGGTTACTTCGTGGCCGCCGGCACCGGCGTGACAGGGGTCAAGGGCCCCTTGCCGCTGCCCCAGGCGATGAGGTTGTCGGCCGCCAGGTCGGCCATGGCGCGGCGCGTGGGCACGGTGGCGCTGGCGATGTGCGGCGTGAGCACCACGTTGGGCACGGTGAGCAGGTCGGGATGGACCTTGGGCTCGCCCTCGAACACGTCGAGGCCGGCGGCGGCGATGCGCTTCTCGCGCAGCGCCACGGCCAGTGCCGCGTCGTCGACGATGCCGCCGCGCGCGATGTTGACCAGCGTGGCGGTCGGCTTCATGAGCGCGATCTCGGCCGCGCCGATGGTGTGGTGCGAGGCTGGCGAGTACGGCACGACCAGCACGACGTGGTCGGCGGTCTTGAGCAGCTCTTCCTTGCCGACATAGCGGGCCTTGCATTCGGCTTCGAGCGCGGCGTCGAGGCGCGAGCGGTTGTGATAAATCACGTTCATGCCGAAGCCGTGCGCGCCGCGCCTGGCGATGCCCTGCCCGATGCGGCCCATGCCGATGATGCCGAGCGTCGAGCCGTGGATGTCGGAGCCGGCGAACATGTCGTAGCTCCACTTTTCCCATTTGCCCGCGCGCAGGAAGTGTTCGCTCTCGGTGATGCGGCGCGCGGTGGCCATGAGCAGCGCGAAGCCGAAGTCGGCCGTGGTCTCGGTCAGCACGTCGGGCGCGTTGGTGCCCAGCACGCCGCGCGCGGCCATGGCGTCGACGTCGAAGTTGTTGTAGCCCACGGCCATGTTGGCGCAGATCTTCAGCTCGGGGCAGGCGTCGAGCACGGCGGCATCGATGCGCTCGCTGCCGGTGGTGAAGGCGCCCTGCTTGCCTTGCAGCTTCGCGATCAGCTGGTCCTTGCCCCAGGTCTCGTCGGCCTGGTTCGACTCGACCTCGAAATGCTGCGCGAGGCGCGCGAGGGTTTCGGGGAACACCGCGCGCGCGACCAGGATCTTGGGCTTGCTGCTGCTCATGGAACGTGTCTCTTTCTTTGAAGGGCTGGAAGGATCAACGGAAGAAGATGAAGGTGCACAGGACGAACAGCGGGACCAGGATCGCCCCCGACCACGCCATGTAGCCGAAGAAGCTGGGCATGCGCACGCCGCGGCTTTCGGCGATGGCCTTGACCATCAGGTTCGGCGCGTTGCCGATGTAGGTGTTGGCGCCCATGAACACGGCGCCCGCCGAGATGGCGGCCAGCGTGCTGGCATAGGTGGTCATGAGCGCCGCCGGGTCGCCGCCCGCCGTGTTGAAGAACACGAGGTAGGTCGGCGCGTTGTCCAGGAACGAGCTCAGGATGCCGGTGGCCCAGAAGTACATGGCCGGGTCGGGCTGGCCGTCGGCGCGCGTCACGGCCGCCACGATGGCGCCGAACGGGCCCTGCGTGCCGGCCTTGAGCATGGCGATCACCGGGATGATGGTCAGGAAGATGCCGGCGAAGAGCTTGGCCACCTCGGCCATCGGGCCCCACTCGAACTGGTTGTCGGCGTGCACCTTGGGCGCCGTGAGCTTGTACGAGACGACGGCGATCAGCGCCAGTCCTACGTCGCGCACCAGGCCCGGCAGGCCGACCTCGGTGCCGAACACGTCGAACACCACGGGCGATTTCCAGAAGCCGCTCAGCAGCACCAGCGCGACGATGCCGCCCAAGAGCCAGAAATTGGCCGCACCGTCGAAGCCCAGGCGCGGGGTGTCGGGCGTCGGGTCGACGGGCAGCACGCCGTCCTTGCGGTAGAAGTGGCGGTCGATGGCATAGAACAGCGCCAGCAGCACGGCCAGGATGAAGATGGTCTCGGGCAGGATGTGCTGCGCGGTCCAGAAGAAGCCCACGCCCTTGAGGAAGCCGAGGAACAGCGGCGGATCGCCCAGCGGCGTGAGCGAGCCGCCCGCGTTCGACACGATGAAGATGAAGAACACGATCACGTGCACCTTGCGCTGCCGGTTGTCGTTGGCCCGGATCAGCGGCCGGATCAGCAGCATCGAGGCGCCCGTCGTCCCCATGAAGCTCGCGAGCACCGCGCCGATGGCCAGGATCGCCGTGTTGAGCCCGGGCGTGCCGTGCAGGTTGCCGCGGATGTGGATGCCCCCCGCCACGGTGAACAGCGCCGTGAGCAGGATGATGAACGGGATGTACTCGGCCACCAGCGCATGCACCAGCTGCACGCCCGCCAGCCCCGCGCCGTAGGTCGCGGCAAAAGGCAGCAGGAAGGCCAGCGCCCAGGCGGCGGAAATCTTGCCGTAGTGGTGGTGCCAGAACGCGGGCGTGGCCAGCGGCAGCAACGCGATGGACAGCAGGATGCCGGCGAACGGCACGCCCCACAACGGCGAGAGCGCCGCACCGTCGAAATCGGCGGCGAAGGCCAGGGCGGGAAAGAGCATCGGCAGCGCCGCGGCTGCCGTCAGTCGGATCGTTTTCTTCATGGGGGCTGTACCGTACCAGACAGGTCAGTACAGCCTTCAAACGGGGGGTTGTTCGATCTCGAACACCTGGCGCAGGTAGGCCAGGTATTTCTCGTCCTCGCACATGTTCTTGGACGGCGTGTCCGACAGCTTGGCCACCGGCTGGTCGTTGCACTGGATCATCTTGATGACGATCTGCAGCGGCTCGTAGCCCAGGTCGTTGGTGAGGTTGGTGCCAATGCCGAAGGCCAGCAGGCAGCGGCCGCGGAACTGCTGGTACAGCTCGATGGTGCGCGGCACCGTGAGGCCGTCGCTGAAGATCAGCGTCTTGGTGAGCGGATCGACCCGGTTCGCGTGGTAGTGCGCCAGCATGCGCTCGCCCCACTGGAACGGGTCGCCGCTGTCGTGGCGGGCGCCGTCGAAGAGCTTGCAGAAGTACAGGTCGAAGTCGCGCAGGAACGCGCTCATGCCGTAGACGTCGGACAGCGCAATGCCCAGGTCGCCGCGGTATTCACGGGCCCAGCTCTCGAAACCGAAGATCTGGCTGTCGCGCAGCCGCGGGCCCAGCGCCTGGCAGGCCTGCAGGTACTCGTGCGCCATGGTGCCCAGAGGGATGAGCCCGAGCTTCATGGCGTACAGCACGTTGCTGGTGCCCGCCAGCTGCGGCAGCCGCTCGCCCGCGGGCGACTTGGCCGGCGGCGAGGCCACGGCGCCGAGCCGCTGGGTCAGGGTGCGCAGCACTTCCTCGTGCCAGTCCTTCGAGAAGCGGCGGCGCGTGCCGTAGTCGGCGATCTTGAGGTCGCCCAGGCCGGCTTCCTGCAGCTGGCTGATCTTGAGGTCGAGGCGGCGGCGGCCTTCCTCGAAGTCGGGGTTCTTCTGCGTGTTGCGAAAGTAGACCTCGTTCACGATGGCCAGCACCGGGATCTCGAACAGGATGGTGTGCAGCCACGGCCCCTTGATGCGGATCTCGAGCTCGCCCGAGGGCTGGGGGATGACGTTGATGTACTTCTCGTTGAGCCTGAACAGGCCCAGGAAGTCGACGAAGTCGCTCTTGATGAAGCGCATCGAGCGCAGGTAGGCGAGTTCGGCGTCGCGGAACTGCAGCGAGCACAGGCTGCGGATCTCGTCGCGGATCTGTCCCGCGAACTGCGCGAGGTTGACGCCCGGGTTGCGGCACTTGAAGCGGTACTCGACCCGCGCCCCCGGAAAGTGGTGCAGGACCACCTGCATCATCGTGAACTTGTAGAGGTCGGTGTCGAGCAGGCTGTGAATGATCATGGTGCGGTGCGCGGTGTCTCGGGTCTCTGTCGTCGGCGTCCGTTCCATTATCACGGCCTGCGTCGGCCTGTGCCTACGAGTGCCGGCCTGCACGTCCTACCGGCAGGGTGAATCACCCACGCGACATTGATTTCACGGCGGCGGCATGTTCCGCCGGGTCATCACTCTTTCTCAAGGAGATTCGCATGAACAAGGACACCATCGAAGGCAACTGGAAGCAGCTCAAGGGCAAGATCAAGGAGCAGTGGGGCAAGCTGACCGACGACGACTTCGACGTCATCGCCGGCAAGCGCGACCAGTTGCTGGGCCGCATCCAGGAGCGCCACGGCATCAGCCGCGACGAGGCCGAAAAGCAGGTGAAGGACTGGGAATCGCGCGACGGCCGCTCGCCGGACGCACTCTGGTTCGAGAAGAACTGAGAAAGAAGCAGGCGCCCTGCGCCCTTCCCTTCTCTTTCCCTGTCATTCACCGCAAAGGACACACACCATGAAAAAACAACACCTCGTCATGCTCGCCCTCGCCTCCACCTTCTTCGTCGCCGGCCAGGCCGGTGCAATGACCAAGGACGAGTACAAGGTCGCCAAGGAAAAGGTCGAGGCCGACTACAAGGTCGCCAAGGCCCAGTGCGACACGATGAAGGACAACGCCAAGGACGTCTGCCAGAAGGAAGCCAAGGGCAAGGAAGAAGTGGCCAAGGCCGAGCTGGAACAGCAGTACCAGCCGAGCGACAGCCATGCCCGCAAGGTGGCCGAAGAAAAGGTGAAGGCGGCCTATGAAGTCGCGAAGGAAAAGTGCGACGACCAGAATGGCGCGGCCAAGGACGCTTGCGTGAAGCAGGCCAAGGCTGATGAAGCCCAGGGCAAGGCCGACATCAAGGCCATGAAGAAGACGATGTAAGCGGGGTCACACCCCACTCACCCACGAACGGCGCCTGCGGGCGCCGTTTTTCATGCGCGGGCGCTCAGGCGCGCAGCGAATCGACCACCTGCTGCAGCGCCTCGGGCAACGGCACCGGCCGCTGCGTCGCGCGGTCGACGTACACATGCACGAAGTGCCCCTGCGCGGCCGCGGTGTCGGAACCCTCGGCGAACAGCGCGATCTCGTAGCGCACGCTCGAGCGGCCCGCCTGCGCCACGCGGATGCCCGCCTCCACCGTCTGCGGGAAGGCCACCGGCGCGAAGTAGTTGCACTGCGTCTCGACCACGAAGCCGATGGTCTGGCCGCCGTAGATATCGAGCGCGCCGCGCTCGATGAGCAGCGCGTTCACCGCGGTGTCGAACCAGCTGTAGTAGACGACGTTGTTGACGTGGCCGTACATGTCGTTGTCGGCCCACCGCGTCGGGATGCTGCGAAACGCCCGGTAGGCGCTGCGGGTGTGGGGCGTGGGCTTGGGGGTGGAGGTCGGGGCGCTCATCGCGCGGCATTTTGCCAGCGGCGCCAGTAATCGAGCGCCACCCGGAAGGTGCCCAGCTGCACCTGCACCGTCTCGGCGATGTCGCTGGCGTAGCCGCCGGCCATCGCGAAGGCCGTGGGGATGCGGCGCTGCCAGGTCCAGTCGAACACGCGGCGGTCGCGCGCCTCCAGGCCGTCGAAGCTCAGCTTGAGGCGGCCGAGCCGGTCGCGCTCGAAGGGGTCGGCGCCGGCCAGGTAGATCACGAGGCCGGGCGAGAAGCGGCGGTCGAGCTCGTCGAGCGCGTGCTCCAGCGCCGCCAGGTAGTCGGTGTCGCCGCAGCCGTCGGGCAGCTCCACGTCGAGGTCGCTCGCCTCCTTGCGGAACGGAAAGTTCTTCTGGCCGTGCACCGACAGCGTGAACACGCTCGGGTCGCCCTGGAAGATGCGGGCGGTGCCGTTGCCCTGGTGCACGTCGAGGTCGATCATGGCCACCCTGAGCAGCCGGCCGGAGCGGGCCTGCTCGACCTGCATCAGCCGCGCGGCCACCGCCGCATCGTTGAAGACGCAGAAGCCGCTGCCCTTGTCGGCGTAGGCGTGGTGCGTGCCGCCCGCCATGTTGGCCGCTACGCCACCCGCGAAGGCGGCCCGGCAGGCGGCGATGGTGGCGCCGGTGGAGCGGCGCGAGCGCTCGACCATCGCCTCGCTCCACGGAAAGCCGATCTCGCGCATGGCCTGCGGGCTCACGCGGCCTTCGCTGACGGCGGCGATCCATTCGGGGGTGTGGGCCAGCGCCAGCTCGTCGTCGGTGGCGCGCGGGGCCGGGTCCATCTCGACGGCCGGCAACTGCTCCTGCAGGCGATCGCGCAGCATCGCGTAGCGCGACATGGGAAAGCGGTGGCCCGGCGGCAGGGGCAGGACGAACTGCCCGGAATAGAAAGCACGCATGGCCGCATTCTGGCCGCGCAGGCCGGATTTAGAAGGCCGCTTCTAAATTGCTGCAGAGCAGCAAAAACCACTTGATCGCCTCGTTCAGCTGCCTATACTTGAGGCCATGCTGCACCGCAACATAGACGACGAGGCGCAGCGCAACGTGAATCGACCACCCCATCATCCTTTCTGGAGATCTCAAATGGCCCTGACCGCTGACCAAATCCTCGCCGCCCAAAAAGCCAACCTCGAAACCCTGTTCGGCCTGACCACCAAGGCCTTCGAAGGCGTCGAAAAGCTGGTCGAACTGAACGTGACCGCTTCCAAGGCCGCCCTGACCGAAGCCCAGAGCACCGCCCAGGCTGCCCTGAGCGTCAAGGACGCCCAAGAGCTGCTGACGCTGCAAGCCAGCCTGCTCCAGCCCCTGGCCGAAAAGACCGCTGCCTACAGCCGTCACCTGTACGACATCGCCCAAGGCACCAGCGCCGAATTCTCGAAGGCTTTCGAAGCCAAGGCCGCTGAAGCCCAGCAAGCCTTCGTCGGCCTCGTCGACAGCGCTTCCAAGAACGCCCCCGCCGGTTCGGAAACCGCCGTTGCCGTGCTGAAGAGCGCCGTGGCTGCCGCCAACAACGCTTTCGAGTCGGTCCAGAAGGCCGTCAAGCAAGCGTCGGACGTCGCCGAAGCCAACTTCAACGCCGTGTCGACGCAAGCCGTCGCCGCCGCCAAGACGGCCACCGCTTCGCGCAAGCGCTAAGCACCGACCACCACCAGTTGTCTCCTTGGGTCCTCACGGATCCAATTCAGGGCCTCATCTTCGGATGAGGCCTTTTTTTTGGGGTATTTGTTGCTCGCCCCCAGGCTGCGCGCACTTCGTGTCGCTTCGCCAACCCCCTACCGGGGGCAACACCTGAGGCACGGCAAAGCCGGTTCCTCGGTGTTCCTGGCACTTGCGGGCTCATTCGATAATGCCGGTCTCATTTCAGGAGACTCTCAATGCAGATCGACGGCAAAGTTTTTATCGTGACCGGTGGCGCTTCGGGCCTCGGCGAAGGCACGGCGCGCATGCTGGCCGCCAACGGCGCCAAGGTGGTGATCGCCGACATGCAGGCTGACAAGGGCGAAGCCGTCGCCCGCGAGATCGGTGGCGTGTTCGTCAAGTGCGACGTGAGCCAGGAAGCCGACGGCCAGGCCGCCGTGGCCGCCGCGCTCAAGCTCGGCAAGCTGGTCGGCCTCGTGAACTGCGCCGGCATCGCACCGGCCGAGAAGACCGTGGGCAAGAACGGCCCGCACGCGCTGGCCGTGTTCAGCAAGACCGTCACGGTCAACCTGATCGGCAGCTTCAACATGATCCGCCTGGCGGCCGACGCCATGGGCAAGAACGAGCCCGAAGCCACCGGCGAGCGCGGCGTACTGATCTCGACCGCCTCGGTCGCGGCCTACGACGGCCAGATCGGTCAGGCCGCCTACAGCGCCTCGAAGGGCGGCGTGGTCGGCATGACCCTGCCCATCGCCCGCGACCTCGCGCGCAGCGGCATCCGCAACATGACCATCGCCCCCGGCATCTTCGGCACGCCCATGCTGTTCGGCATGCCGCAGGAAGTGCAGGACGCGCTGGCCGCCAGCGTGCCCTTCCCCTCGCGCCTGGGCACGCCCGAGGACTACGCCAAGCTGGCCAAGCACATCATCGAGAACGACATGCTCAACGGCGAGGTGATTCGTCTGGACGGAGCGATTCGATTGGCCCCTCGCTGATCTCGGACGCCGGCGGCTTCGTGCTGCCGGTGCGGTCCAGGCGTTCGTAATTCGCGATCACCTGGGCCCCGAGCAGCACCAGCATGGCGGCGATTTCCAGGCTCAGCAGCACCACGATCGCCGTGGTGAGCGAGCCGTAGACGATGTTCACCTGCGACAGCGTCGAGAAGTACCAGATCAGCACGCGCCGCGTGGCCTCCCACAGCAGCGCGGCGGTCACGCCGCCCAGCAGCGCATGGCGCAGCGACATGCGCCCCGCCGGCATCACGAGGTAGAGCGAGGTCAGCATGAAGATCTCGCCGCCCAGCCCCAGCAGGTACAGCAGCAGGCCCGAAATGCCCGACAGCGACCAGCTGCGCCCCAGCAGGTCGACGCTTTCCTGCCCCACCAGCTGCAGCGCCCCCGACACCAGCGTGACCAGCAGCAGCCCCGCGCACAGGCTCAGGATGTAGAGGTACGGCATCGCCACCGACACGAGGAAGTGGCGCTTGTGATCGTCCTTGCGGTGGTGAAAGATCACCGCCATCGCGCTCTCGAGCACGCTGAACGCCAGCGAACTGAAGAAGATCATCGTCACCAGCAGCACCGGCCCGAGCACCGAGCGGTGGTCCAGGAAGCTCGACAGCTCGGCCACGATCGCTTTCGACTGCCCCGGCAGCAGCCATTCGAGGTAGCGCCCGATGGTGCGCAGCAGCTCGGCCTGGTCGATCACGTGCGACAGCGCCATCACGCTCACGATCAGCAGCGGCACGATGGACAGCAGCGCGTAGTACGCCACCGCCCCCGCCAGCAGCAGGCCCTGGTTGGCGCGAAAGTCCTTGAGCGCGCCCCAGACGAAGCGCAGCGGATGGCGCAGCAGCGGCGCGGCGTGTTGCAAAGGCAGTGGCGTCTTCATGCGTGATGTGGATTTGCGGCGGGGTTCAGTATGCCGCCCGTGCGCTTGCGTATGATTTGCCGCTCCCCGCAGCCATGACCATCCCCGCTTCATTCATCCAGGAACTCATCGCGCGCGCCGATGTGGTCGAAATCGTCGGCCGCTACGTCCAGCTCAAGAAGGCCGGCGCCAATTTCATGGGGCTGTGCCCCTTCCACGGCGAGAAGTCGCCCTCGTTCTCGGTCAGCCCGGCCAAGCAGTTCTATCACTGCTTCGGTTGCGGCGTGCACGGCAACGCCATCGGCTTCCTCATGGAACATGCGGGCATGGGCTTCGTCGAGGCGGTGCACGACCTCGCCGGCCAGTACGGCCTGCAGGTGCCCGAGGACGACGTCTCGCCCGCCGAACGCGCCCGCGCCGCCAGCCAGCGCCAGAAGCAGGCCACGCTGACCGACGTGCTAGAGAAAGCCGGCGACGCCTACCGCAAGGCGCTGCGCCAGGCGCCCGGCGCCATCGACTACCTCAAGGGCCGCGGCGTGTCGGGCGAGATCGCCAAGCAGTTCGGCATCGGCTACGCGCCGGCCGGCTGGCGCGCGCTGGCCAGCGTGTTTCCCGACTACGACGACCCGCTGCTCGCCGAGAGCGGGCTGGTGATCGTCAACAACGAGGAAGGCAAGCTCAGCGACGAGGAGGCCAAGCGCTACGACCGTTTCCGCGACCGCGTGATGTTCCCGATCCGCAACGTCAAGGGCGAGTGCATCGGCTTCGGCGGGCGCGTGCTCGGCGACGAAAAGCCCAAGTACCTGAACTCGCCCGAGACGCCCGTCTTCAGCAAGGGCCGCGAGCTCTACGGCCTGTACGAGGCGCGCGCCGCCTTCCGCGACCGCGGCTACGCGCTCGTCACCGAGGGCTACATGGACGTGGTGGCGCTGGCCCAGCTCGGTTTTCCGAACGCGGTGGCCACGCTGGGCACGGCCTGCACCACCGAGCATGTGCAAAAGCTCTTCCGCTTCACCGAATCGGTGGTGTTCAGCTTCGACGGCGACGCCGCCGGCCGCCGTGCCGCGCGCAAGGCGCTCGACGGCGCCCTGCCCTACGCCACCGACACGCGCAGCATCAAGTTCCTGTTCCTGCCGGCCGAGCACGACCCCGACAGCTACATCCGCGCGCACGGCGCCGAGGCCTTCGCGGGCTTCGTGGCCGAGGCCACGCCGCTGTCGCGCTTCATGCTCGAGGCCGCCCGCGAAGGCTGCGACCTGAGTTCCGCCGAGGGCCGCGCCCACATGACGAGCAACGTGCGCCCGCTCTGGAGTGCCATGCCCGATGGCGCGCTCAAGCGGCAGCTGCTCAGCGAGATCGCCACGCTGGTCCAGCTCGACGCCGCCGCGCTGTCCGACCTGTGGGCCACCGCCTCGCCCGGCCCACGCAAGGGCGCCGGTGCGCCATCCCAGGCGCCGCAGCGCCACAGCGAGCCCGACAGCTACGGCAACGACCCGGGCGACTACTACCCGGACCTGCCGCCGACGCAGGACTACGAGCCCCCGCGCTACGAAAGCGAGAGCAAACCCAAGTTCCAGCCGCGCAAGTTCACCAAGGGCAAGCGCTGGGGCGGCAAGTTCGAGGAACCCATCGAGCCGCTGCGCGGACGCGGCAAGCCGCCGAGCCGGCCCGACGTGGCGGTGCGGCTGGTGCTGTCGAACATGGCGCAGTGGGAGGCGCTGTCCCACGAGCTGCACGTGATGCTGTGCGACCTGCCGGGCGAGCACGGCGCCCTCTTCACCTGGCTGGACAGCCAGCTGCACGAGCATGGCGTTCAGCCCTGGGCAGCGCTGCGCGAAGGCCTGCGCGGGCTCGATTTCGCGCCGCTGGCCGAGCGCCTCATGAGCGTCTCCGAGGCCGGGCCGGTGCCCGAGGGCGAGGAAGAACAGCACCTGGCCGAGGCCGCCAAGGAGCTGGGGAGCGTGCTCGACTTCATGCTCGACGACCGGCTCAAGGCCCAGCAGAGCGAGGCCATCGCTTCGGTTGGAAAAGACCCGAAAGCCCTGGAGCGCTACAAGGCGCTGGAAGCCCGCCGGCTCGAATTGCGAGACCGCATTCGCGCCTCGGGGACAGATACTGCTTGAAATTTGCGCAACAGGCTATAATGTAGGGCTTCGCAACTGGCGAAATTAGGCAAGAGCGACAGCAGCACCTCCGGGCCGACCCCTAGCGCAACGCACTCCAACGGTAAATTCCGGCGGAAAGGGTCAATAACCGCAAGGACTGCACACCAAATGTTCGCCCGACATCTTGCCTGGTGAGGAATTAATTCCTCGTTTCCCAATTGTTTTGTCCGTGCCTGTGCACGGGCATGGTGGTGCTGTCCGCGTGGCAGCGCGCCTGTGATCCCGCTTGTCTTTTCTTGTCGTAACGAGGTCGTATGCCCAGTTCAAAGAAGCCTGCTCCTTCACTTGCCAAAAGCGCCAAGAGCGCTGCCACCAAGCCCGCAGCAGAGAAACCGCTGAAAGCCGGTGCCAAACCGGCAACCAAGACGGCTGCCGCCGCGTCCAAAACGGCAGCCGCAACGAAAGTGAAAACCGTGCCCACGAAATCGACCTCTCTCGACGATCCAAAAAAAGCCGCGGCCACTGCCACGGCTGCCCCCGCCGCCAAGAAAGTTGGCCGTCCGCCCAAGGCCGCCGGCGCTGCCGCCGCGCCCGCCACCGGCGCCAAGCGCGGGCGCAAGCCCAAGGCCGCCAAGGAAGCCGGCGAGAGCGACATCGACCTGTCGGACATCGAGGAAGACCTGGCCGGTGACGAGCCCGCGGCCGTCGCGACCACTGAAGAGAAGGTCAAGCCGCTGCGCATGAAGATCAGCAAGGCGAAGGAACGCGCCTTGATGAAGGAGTTCGGCCTCGACGAGACCGTGCTCTCCGAAGAAGACCTGGCCAAGCGCCGCTCGCGCCTGAAGACCCTGATCACGCTGGGCAAGACCCGCGGCTACCTCACGCACGGCGAAATCTCCGACCACCTGCCCGACAAGCTGGTCGACGCCGAGACCATGGAAGTCGTGGTCACCATGCTCAACGACATGGGCGTGGCGGTGTACGAGCAGACGCCCGACGCCGAAACCCTGCTGCTGAACAACACCGCGCCCACCGCCACCACGGTGGAAGAAGCCGAGGAAGAAGCCGAAGCAGCTCTCTCCACGGTGGACAGCGAATTCGGCCGCACCACCGACCCGGTCCGCATGTACATGCGCGAAATGGGCACGGTCGAGCTGCTGACGCGCGAAGGCGAAATCGAAATCGCCAAGCGCATCGAAGGCGGCCTGATGGCCATGATGGAAGCCATTTCGGCCTCCCCCGCCACCATCGCCGCGATCCTCGAAATGGCCGCGACCATCCGTGAAGGCAAGGTCGTCATCTCGACCATCGTGGACGGCTTCTCGAACCCGAACGAGGCCGACGACTACGTGGCCGAAGAAGACTTCGACGAATTCGACGAAGAAGACGACGACGACGGCAAGGGCGGCTCCAAGGCCCTGACCAAGAAGCTCGAAGAACTCAAGAACGAAGCCCTCTCGCGCTTCGACCGCATCGCCGAGATGTTCGAGAAGATCCACAAGATCTACGAGAAGGAAGGCTACGGCACGCCCGCGTACACCAAGGCCCAGCAGGCCGTGTCCGACGAGCTGATGACCATCCGCTTCACGGCCAAGACCATCGAGAAGCTGTGCGACCTGGTGCGCACGCAGGTGGACGACGTGCGCAAGAAGGAACGCGAACTGCGCCGCATCATCGTGGACAAGTGCGGCTTCCCGCAGGACGAGTTCATCCGCGACTTCAGCGGCTTCGACAAGAACGGCAACCGCATCGCCTCCAACCTGCTGAACCTCAAGTGGGTCGAGAAGCAGGCCGCGGCCGGCAAGCCCTGGAGCGCCGTGCTCGCGCGCAACATCCCGCCGGTGCAGGAACTGCAGCAGAAGCTCACCGACATCCAGTCGCGCGTGGTGGTGCCGCTGACCGAGCTCAAGGACATCAACAAGCGCATGAACGAGGGCGAATCGTCCTCGCGCGATGCCAAGAAGGAAATGATCGAGGCCAACCTGCGCCTCGTGATCTCCATCGCCAAGAAGTACACCAACCGCGGCCTGCAGTTCCTGGACCTGATCCAGGAAGGCAACATCGGCTTGATGAAGGCTGTCGACAAGTTCGAATACCGCCGCGGCTACAAGTTCTCGACCTACGCCACGTGGTGGATCCGCCAGGCCATCACCCGCTCGATCGCCGACCAGGCGCGCACCATCCGCATCCCGGTGCACATGATCGAGACGATCAACAAGATGAACCGCATCTCGCGCCAGCACTTGCAGGAGTTCGGCTTCGAGCCCGACGCCGGCATCCTGGCCGCCAAGATGGAGATCCCGGAAGACAAGATCCGCAAGATCATGAAGATCGCGAAGGAGCCGATCTCGATGGAAACCCCCATCGGCGACGACGACGATTCGCACCTGGGCGACTTCATCGAGGACAGCAGCAACACGGCCCCCATCGAGGCCGCCATGCAAGCTGGCCTGCGCGACGTGGTCAAGGACATCCTCGACTCCCTCACGCCGCGCGAAGCCAAGGTGCTGCGCATGCGCTTCGGCATCGAGATGTCCACGGACCACACGCTGGAAGAAGTCGGCAAGCAATTCGACGTGACCCGCGAACGCATCCGCCAGATCGAAGCCAAGGCGCTGCGCAAGCTGAAGCACCCGTCGCGTTCCGACAAGCTGCGCAGCTTCATCGACACCCTGTAATCCAGGTTCGCTGAAGCCCAAGCGCCCGCCTTGCCCCTCACCCGGGCGGCGGGCGTTCTCGTTTTTCCATCGACACACGACAAGTACAACGGAGCCGCCTTTCCATGAATCCCGACGCAGACAAACTCTGGCAGGCCCCGCGCTGGGCGCTTGCCGTGCTGCTCGCCGTGCTGGGCATGCTCGGGCCCTTCTCCATCGACACCTACATCCCGGCCTTCTCGGGCATCGCGAAATCGATCGGCGCCACGCCGGCCGAGATGCAGCAGACGCTGTCGGCCTACCTGTTCGGCTTCGCTTTCATGAACCTGTTCCACGGCGCGCTGTCGGACAGCTTCGGCCGCCGGCCCGTGGTGCTGTGGGGCCTGGCCGTGTTCACGCTGGCCTCGCTGGGCTGCGCGCTGTCGCAGAACATCACGCAGCTGGTGCTGTTCCGCGGCCTGCAGGGCCTGTCGACCGGCGCCGGCATCGTGGTGTCGCGCGCCGTCATCCGCGACATGTTCCCGCCGGCCGAGGCGCAGCGGGTCATGAGCCAGGTCACGATCTACTTCGGCGTGGCGCCGGCCATCGCGCCCATCGTGGGCGGCTTCCTGTTCGTGCACGCGGGCTGGCACTCGATCTTCTGGTTCCTCGTGGCCGTGGGCGTGGTGCTGTTCGTCGCCAACTACAAGCTGCTGCCCGAGACGCTGCACAAGGACCACCGCCAGCCCTTCCAGGTGCGCCACCTGATGCGCGGCTACCGCGACCTGTGCTCCGACCCGCGCTTCCTGCTGCTGGCCTTCGCGAGCGGCGTGCCCTTCAACGGCATGTTCCTCTACGTGCTGGCCGCGCCAGCGTTCCTGGGCGACCACCTCGCGCTGCAGCCACAGCAGTTCTTCTGGTTCTTCCTGCTGACCATCGGCGGCATCATGCTCGGCGCGCGCGCCAGCGGCCGCATGGCCGGCAAGGTGGCGCCCAAGCGGCAGATCCGCGACGGCTTCCTGATCATGATGGTCACCTCGGTGGTCAACGTGGTGGCCAACATCTTTTTCCAGGCGCATGTGGCCTGGGCCGTGTGGCCGCTGGCGGTGTTCGCCTTCGGCTGGGCGCTGATGGTGCCGGTGGTCACGCTGCTGGTGCTCGACCTGCACCCCGAGCGCCGCGGCATGGCCTCGTCATTGCAGGCCGTGATCGGCTCCACCGCCAACGGCGTCGTGGCCGGCGCGGTGGCGCCGCTGGTGATGCACTCCACGCTGGCACTGGCCCTCACCTCCGCGCTGATGCTCTCGATCGGGCTGGTCGCCTGGGTCTGGCTGCACCACCGTTGGCCCGACATCGGGCGTCGGGTGGCACACGAAGAAGCCTGAGGGGGACGGGGGATGCGATTCGCCGCACTGTGGACTTATCTGCGCGCCTGGCTCCCGGGCCCTTCCAACGTCAATGCGCGCGAGCGCCTGCGCGCCGTGGGCGGCGCAGGCATCGGGCTGCTGATCACCGGCCTGCTGTGCCGCTGGCTGGCCGTGCCGCTGGAACATGCGGTGTGGTTGGTCGCGCCGATGGGCGCCACCGCCGTGCTGGTGTTCGCCGTGCCCGCCAGCCCGCTGGCGCAGCCCTGGTCGGTGATCGGCGGCAACACGCTGTCGACGCTGGTGGGCATCGCCTGCGCCAGCTGGATTCCCGACACCGCCGTGGCCGCCGCCCTGGCCGTGGCGCTGGCCATCGGCCTGATGTTCTTCACGCGCTGCCTGCACCCGCCCGGCGGCGCGGCGGCGCTGCTGGCGGTGCTCACGCACACCACCGATTTCTCGGCGGCGCTGTTCCCGGTGCTCGTGAACTCGCTGCTGCTGGTGATGGCGGGCGTGGCCTACAACACGCTCACGGGGCGGCGCTATCCGCACGTGCAGGTGGCACGCCCGCCCTCGCCCGATGCACGCTTCAGCCAGGCCGACATCGACGCCGTGCTGGCGCGCTACAACCAGGTGCTCGACATCAGCCGCGACGACCTCGAGTCGCTCATCCAGCAGACCGAACTCGAGTCGTACAAGCGCCGCCTGGGCACGCTGCACTGCGCCGACATCATGTCGCGCACGCCGATCTCGGTGGAGTTCGGCACGCCGCTGCAGGAAGCCTGGACGCTGATGCACCAGCACCGCATCAAGGCATTGCCGGTGACCGACCGCACGCGCCGCGTGGTCGGCATCGTCACGCAGGCCGACTTCTTCCGCCAGCTCGACCTGCAGCACCACGACGGCATCGCCGGCCGGCTGCGCGACCTGATCCGCGCCACGCGCACGGTGATGTCGAACAAGCCCGAGGTGGTCGGCCAGATCATGACGCGCCAGGTGCGCGTGGCCAGCGCCGACCGGCCGGTGGTCGAGCTGGTGCCGCTGTTCTCCGAAGGCGGGCATCACCACATTCCGATCATCGATGAAGAGAAGCGGCTGACGGGGATGATCACGCAGTCGGATTTCGTGCGGGCGCTGTACCGCGCAGTGAGCCCGGCGTAGGGCCCGCACGTCGCCTCCCCCTTCTCGCGAAGGGGAAGGCGCAAGGCGTCACTCCAGCACCACGTTCGCCTTCTTCACCAGCGCCGCGTAGCGCGCGGCCTCGCTGCGGAAATAGCTCGCCGCCTGCTCGGGCGACGTGGGCTTGACGATGTTGCCCTGCTTGTCCATCGCCTCGCGCACCTCGGGCGCGGCGAAGGCGGCCACGATGGCCTCGTGCACGCGCTTCACGTCGGCCGGCTGCATCTTCGGCGGGCCGATCACCGCGAACCAGCCTTCGATCGCGTAGTTCGGCAGCCCCTGCTCCGCGATCGTCGCAATCTCGGGCGCGGCTGGTGAGCGCGCCGGGCCGCACAGGCCGATGGCGCGCAGTGCGCCGCTCTTGAGATGTGGCTGCACCGCCGGCAGCGCGACCACGCCCATCTCGACTTGGCCCGCGATCATGTCGGTCACCATCGGCCCGGTGCCCTTGTACGGAATGTGCCGCGCCTTCACGCCGGCCTCGTCCATGAACATCTCGCCCGCGAGGTGGATGATGGTGCCGTTGCCCGACGAGGCGTAGTTGTAGCCCTCGGGTTTCGTGCGCAGCAGCGCCACCAGCTCCTTCACGTTCTTCGCCGGCAGCTTCGGGTTCACGGCCAGCACCAGTGGCGTCGCGCCCACCACGCTGATGGGCGTGATGTCGGCGATGGCGTCGAAAGGCATCTTCTTGAACACGCTCGGGTTGATCACGTGGTTGTTCGACACCATGCCGAGCGTGAACCCGTCGGGCGGCGCCTTGATCACGGCCGAGGTGCCGGTGATGCCGCCGGCGCCCGGCAGGTTCTCGATCACCACCGGCTGGCCCAGCGCCTTGCCGAGCGCGACCGAGGCGGCGCGCGCGATGGCGTCCACGCCCGAGCCCGCGCTGATCGGCAGGATGAAGCGCACGGGCTTGTCGCCGCCCTGCGCGAACACCGGGCGGGCGACCGACAGCACGACCGCCGACGCCCCCAGGCCGAGCAGCGCGCGGCGGTTGAATGATGAAGAAGAAGCAAAAGAAATCGGGCTCATGGGTCTTGTCTCTCTTTGTCTTTGTCGGTGCTTGAAGGATCAGGCCACGGCCGCTTCGGCGTGCAGCGCCTCGACCTGTTCGTGCGCATAGCCCAACTCGGCCAGCAGCGCACGCGTGTGCTCGCCCAGCGTCGGCGGATGCAGGCGCACGCCCAGCCGCTCGCCACCGAGCGTGATCGGGAACAGCGTGGTCTGCGCCATCTCGCCGGCCCGCTCGCCGTCGGGCAGGCGGATGTCGGCAAGGCCGCCGGTGGCCTGCAGGTGCGGATCGGCATACAGGTCTTCGGGCCGCGTGATCGGCGCGAACGGCAGGCCGCGTGCCTCGAAGATCGCCGACAGCTCGGCGGCCGAACGGTCGGCCAGGCGCGTGCGCAACGCGGCCAGCAAGGTCGGGCGCAGGCGCACGCGGTCGTTGTTGGTCTGCAGCGTGGCGTCGGCCTTCAGGTCGTCGAAGCCCAGCGCGTCGCAGAAGGTCTTCCACTGCGCGTCGCTCACGGCCGCCAGGAAGATCTGCTCGCCGTCCTTCACGGTGAACACGTCGTACAGCGCCCAGGCCGAGATGCGCTCGGGCATCGGCGCCGCCGCCTGCCCCGTGATGGCGTACTGCAGCATGTGCTGGCCGACCAGGAACACGTTGTTCTCGAACAGCGCCGACTGCACCTCCTGCCCCCGGCCGGTTTCGGCGCGCTGCATCAGCGCGGCGATGGCGCCGATGGCGCCGAACATGCCGCCCATGATGTCGTTCACGCTCGTTCCCGCGCGCAGCGGATCGCCGGGGCGCCCCGTCATGTACGCGAGCCCGCCCATCATCTGCACCACCTCGTCCAGCGCGGTGCGGTGCTCGTAGGGACCGGGCAGGAAGCCCGTGTGGTTCACGTACACGAGGCGCGGATTGAGCTTGCCCAGCGCGGCGTAGCCCAGGCCGTACTTGTCCATCGTGCCGGGGCGGAAGTTCTGCGCCACCACGTCGGCCGTGGCGCACAGGCGCAGCGCGGCCTCGAGCCCCTGCGGATGGCGCAGGTCGAGCGCGATGCTCTTCTTGTTGCGGTTGAACATCGGGAAGAAGCCCGCGCCCGCGCCCAGCAGGTGCCGCGTGCGGTCGCCGTCGATGGGCTCGACCTTGATGACCTCGGCGCCCAGGTCGGCCAGCACCATGCCGCAGGTCGGCCCCATGACCATGTGCGTGAACTCGACCACGCGGATGCCCGCGAGCGGCAGGCGTTTGGCTTCGGTACTCATGCGGCGACGCCTTCCGCCGGTGCAAAGGTCTTCGGAAAGCCCGCGCGCCACACCGTGCCCTGCAGCGTCTCGCCGTCGAGCCAGCCGGCCACGCGCTTCCTCAGATCGAGCAGCTTCGGCAGATCGACCCCCGTCTGCACGCCCATGCTCTCGAGCATGAAGACGAGGTCTTCGGTGTCGACATTGCCGCTCGCGCCCGGCGCATGCGGGCAGCCGCCGATGCCGGCCAGGCAGGCGTCGAAGCGCGTGATGCCGACCTCCAGCGCGGCGTAGACATTGGCCAGGCCCAGCCCGCGCGTGTCGTGGAAATGCCCGCACCACAGGCGGTCGCCCGCGATGCGCAATGCGCGCTCGAACAGGCTGCGCACCATGGCCGGATCGGCGTAGCCCACCGTGTCGGCCAGGCTCACGCGGTCGGCGCCGGCGTCGAGCAGCGCCTGCATCAGGCGCAGCACCTCGTCGGGGTCGACATGGCCCTGCAGCGTGCAGCCGAAGGCCGTGCCCACGCCGCCGTCGATCAGCGTCTTCGAGCCCGCCGCGTCGCGCGCCGCACGGATGCGGCCGACCTCGGCCACCACCTCGTCGGGCGTCTTGCGCAGGTTGGCCAGGCTGTGCGCGTGGCTGGCCGACAGCGGCACCATCATCAGGTCGGCCTCGCCCGCGATGGCGCGCTCGGCGCCCTTCAGGTTGGGCACCAGCACCGAGGCGAAGAGCCCCGGCAGCGTCTTCGCATACGCCAGCAGCTCGGCCGTGTCGGCCAGCTGCGGCAGCAGGTGCGCCGGCACGAACGAGCCGACCTCGATCTCGCGCTGGCCGGCCGCGTGCGCGTCGCGAATCCATTCGAGCTTGTGCGCCGTGGGCAGCACGCGGGCAATGCTTTGCAGGCCGTCGCGCAGGCCCACTTCGCGGACGACCGCGCGCGGCGGCAGGAAGGCGTGAATCAAGAGCGTGTCTCCGTCGTGAGGGAATGACGTTGATCGTAGAAGTTCCGATTCAGTCCTGAAGGTATATTTTGGAAGCCGTTTGCTTCCAGATTGGAACTTCATGAGAGACCTCGACCTGACCACCCTGCGCCTGTTCGTCGCCGTCTGCGACAGCCGCAGCATCGCGCGCGCGGGCGAGCAGGCCAACATCGTCGGCTCGGCCATCAGCAAGCGACTGGCCCAGCTCGAAGACACGGTCGGCACGCCGCTGCTGCTGCGCAAGCGCCGCGGCGTGGTGCCCACGCCGGCCGGCGAAACGCTGCTCGAACACGCGCGCGCCATGCTCGGCAGCGCCACCCGCATCGAGCGCGACATGGCCGCCTATGCGGGCGGCGCGCGCGGGCATGTGCGCATCCTGGCGTCGGCCTCGGTCATGGCCGAGTCGCTGGCCGAGGACGTGGCCGGCTTCCTGCAAGACCCGGCGCACCGCAACATCCGCGTCGACATGGAAGAGCGCGTGAGCCCCGAGATCGTGCGCGGCATCCGCGAGGGCATCGCGTCCCTCGGTCTGTGCTGGGACGCGGCCGACCTGGACGGGCTGGAGCGGCGCGACTACCGCTCCGACCACCTGGCCATCGTGGCCCACCCGTCGCACCCCGTGGCCCGCCACGACGCTGTGCGCTTCGAGCAGGTGCTCGACCACGAATTCGTCGGCATGCCCGCGCTCAGCGCCGTGCAGCTGATGCTCGCGCGCGAGGCGGCCGTGGCCGGCAAGCCGCTCGTGTACCGCGTGCTGGTGTCCAACTTCGATGCGGCGCTGCGCGTGGTGCGCGCCGGGCTGGCCATCAGCGTGGTGCCGGCGGAGGTCGCCCGGCCCTTCACCGAGGCCTTCGGGCTGCGGCTGATGCCGCTCACCGACGACTGGGCGCGCCGGCGTTTCGCGATCTGCTTTCGCAGCGAGGCGGCGCTGTCGCCCTCGGCCCAGTTACTGGTCGCGCACCTCGAGCGCTGTGCCACGGACCGCTCGGAAGCCACCTGATTCGTCCGATATCAGAAACGATTCATTGTGCTGGCGGTGGTTTTTGTTTCGTTTCGCGCAACCTAACATCCGGTCTGTTCACGCTGTCACCCTCAACCCATCGACCGAAAGACACCGCCATGTTCCGCAGAACCCTCGTTGCCGCCGCCGCCCTGTCCGCCGCCTTCGCCCTCGCGCCGCTCGCCGCCCAGGCCGCCCAGCCGCTGAAGATCGACGTCTACAACCCCGGCACGAAGTCGATGTTCCCCGTGTCGTCGGTGCTGGTCGCCGGCGCCACCGACGCCGTGCTGGTCGACGCCCAGTTCCAGCGCAACGACGCGCAGGCGCTGGTGCAGAAGATCAAGGACAGCGGCAAGAAGCTGACCACGGTCTACATCAGCCACAGCGACCCCGACTACTACTTCGGCCTGGACGTGATCCGCGCCGCCTTCCCCGACGCCAAGATCGTCGCCACGCCGCAGACCGTGGCCGCCATCCAGGCCTCCAAGGACGGCAAGCTCGCGCACTGGGGCCCGATCCTCAAGGACAACGCGCCCCAGGCGCTGGTCGTGCCCGAGCCGCTGGCCGGCAACAGCCTCGTGCTCGAAGGCAAGAAGATCCAGGTCGTCGGCCTGGACGGCCCCTCGCCCGCGCGCACGTTCGCGTGGATTCCCTCGCTGAAGGCGGTGGTCGGCGGCATTCCGGTGTCGGCCAACATCCACGTCTGGGTGGCCGACACGCAGACGGTGCAGTCGCGCCGCGACTGGCTCAAGACCCTCGACCGCATCGCCGCACTGCACCCCAAGACCGTGGTGCCCGGCCACTACCTGCCGAACGCCGACGGCTCGGCGCCCTACACCGTGGCCTCGGTGAAGTTCACGCGCGACTACCTGAAGGCCTTCGAGACCGAAGCAACGAAAGCCAAGGACTCGGCCGCGCTGATCGCCGCCATGAAGCAGCGCTACCCGAAGCTCGAGGACGCCTCGTCGCTCGAACTCGGCGCCAAGGTCATCAAGGGAGAAATGAAGTGGCCGCAGTAACCAGCAACAACAGCGACTCCGCCACGCTGCACTGCATCTTCGATCCGCTGTGCGGCTGGTGCTATGCCGCCGCGCCGCTGGTCGAGGCCGCGCGCACCGTGCCGGGCCTGCGCGTCGAACTCCACGCCGGCGGCATGATGACCGGCGCCAACCGCCGCCCCATCACGCCGCAGTGGCGCGACTACGTGATCCCGCACGACAAGCGCATCGCCGAACTCACAGGCCAGCCCTTCGGCGAGGCCTACTTCGAAGGCCTGCTGCGCGACACCGGCGCGGTGATGGACTCCGAACCGCCGATCACCGCCATCCTCGCCGCCGAATCGCTGCGCGCAGGCGGCGGGCTGGACATGGCGCACCGCGTGCAGCAGGCCCACTATGTCGAAGGCCGGCGCATCGCGGAGGCTGGCGTGCTCGCCGAACTGGCGGTCGAACTCGGCTTCGATACCGAAGCTTTCGTCACGGCTTTCCAGCAGCACACGGGCGACGCCACCGCGCGGCACATCGCCGCGAGCCGTGACCTGCTGCAGCGCGCGGGCGGCCAGGGCTTCCCGACTTTCGTGCTGGCGCAGGCCGACGGCAGCGCGGGGCGCATCGACATCGGGCCGTGGCTGGGACGTGCGGACGACTGGAAGGCGCAGCTCGCCACCTTCGTCGTGCCGGCGCCATCTGCAGCCGCAGCGCCGCAAGCCTGCGGCCCTGACGGCTGCGCGATCTAGCCGCATCGCCGGTCTGGGCCGGCGATGGCCCCGTTCACCACAGAACGGGGCCGATTCGGGTATGCCGCCATCAAATGAGAACTATTCTCGACAATAATTCTCCTGCGATTCGCGCGCCACACCCCAGCCCATGTCCGCCCAACTCTCCTCCAGCCCGCTGCTGAAAGCCTTCCAGGACAGCTACCAGGAACTGGTGCGCTTCATCGCGCGCCGCACCGGCAGCCCGCACGAAGCGCGGGAGCTGGCGCATGACACCTGGGTCCGGCTGGCCGAACGTGCGCAAGCGCGGGACGACACCACCGCCGACCCCGCCCCGCCCGAGGCCGCCGTGCGCGCCTACGTCTACACCGTGGCCGAGAACCTCGCCATCGACCACCTGCGCCGCCGCCAGCGCAGCGCGGAGCGCTTCAGCCCCGCCCCCGTCGACCCCGACACCGGGCTGACGACGGGACACGACCACCACAGCACACGGGACGTGGCCGACGGCGTCGCCCACCGGCAGGCACTCGACGCAGTGGATGCCGCGTTGCGGGCCCTGCCGCCGCGCAGCCGCGACATCTTCCTGGCCGACCGGCTCGACGGCGCCTGCCATGCCGAACTGGCGCGCCGCCACGGCGTGTCGATCAAGACCGTGGAGCGCGAGGTGATGCGGGCGCTCGACAGCGTCGAGGCCGCGCTGTACCGCTGGCGCGGCGACGTGGCGCCGGCGCGCACCGGGCGGCGCCGCGCGCTGTCGGCCCTGCTCGGCGTGGGCGGCCTCAGCGTCGGCAGCGCCGCGCTCTGGCAGGCCTGGCGCCAGTGGATGCCCGGCTACAGCGCCACCCTGGCGACCGCCATCGGACGCATCCAGGCACAGGCGCTGCCCGACGGCAGCCGCCTCACGCTCGACGCCGCGAGCCGCGCCGAGGTCCAGTACTTCGCCACGCGCCGTACCGTGCGGCTGCTGGCTGGCAGCGCCTTCTTCGACGTGGCGCGCGACGAAGCGCGCCCCTTCATCGTCAGCGCCCTGGGCCACGAGATCACGGTGCTGGGCACGCGCTTCGAGGTCGCGCTGCAGGACGGCGGCGTGCGCGTCGCGGTGGAATCGGGCCAGGTGCGGGTGCGCAGCGCAAGCGGCGACGCGCGCGTGCTCGGCGCGGGCGACCGTGCCTTCATCGACACGGCGCTGCAGCTGTCTGCCGCCCAACCGGCCGCGAACGCCGTGAACAGCGCCGTGGCCCCGTGGCGCGACGGCTGGCTCGACTTTCATCACCAGCCGCTCGGCGAGGTGGTGGAGCGCCTGGCGCGCTACAGCCCGCGCCCCCTGCGCGTGGCGCCCGAGGCCGCGCAACTCCCGGTGTTCGGGCGCGTGCGCATCGCCGAGGCGAGCACCTGGCTGCGCCTGCTGCCCAACAGCCTGCCGGTGCGGGTGCGCGAAGACGACGGGGCAGAACGCGCCCTGGTCATCGAACGCCGCCCGATCTCCTGACGCCGGCATCCGCCTGCTGGCCTTGTCTTGTCTTTCTTGCGATCTGCATGAGGGATTGCGCTCGCTCGGTCGTATCAGTCCATGGAGCCCGGAACAACCGCCCTGCGGACGTCCCGGAATTTTCATGACCCCGACCTGAACCGAGAGAACCGCATGCCCTCCCGCCACCTTCTTCTCCCCGCCGGCCGGCGCCACCTGATCGCGGCGGCCGTGCTGTGCCTGGTCGCTCAAGCCAGCCAGACCACCTGGGCCCAGAGCGCGACACCGCCCGCCGCCGGCGCAGCCATCGCCTTCTCGATCCCCGCCCAGCCGCTGGACCAGGCGCTGAACCAACTTGCGCGCCAGGCCGGCGTGCAGCTGCTGGCGGCGCCGGGCCTGCTGCAGGGCCTGCAGGGCCGCCCGGTGCAGGCCAGCCTCAGCGTGCAGGCCGCCGCCGCGCAACTGCTCCAGGGCAGCGGGCTGGCCGGCCGCATAGCGGGCAGCACACTGGTGATCGAGAAAGCGCCAAGCGCCGCCGGCGCCACCCTGCCGGCCGTGACCGTGAGCGCCACCGCCGAACTCGAAACCAGCCTGGGCCCGGTGCCGGGCTATGTCGCCCGGCGCAGCCAGAGCGCCACCAAGACCGACACGCCGATCCTCGAAGTGCCGCAGTCGATCTCCGTCATCGGCCGCGAAGAACTCGAAGCGCGCGGCGTGCAGACCGTGATGGAAGCCGTGCGCTACGCACCGGGCGTGGTCGCCGGCAACTGGGGCTACGACGCACGCGGCATCGACTGGCTGCTGCTGCGCGGTTTCGACGCCACCGCAGGCAACGCCATGTACCGCGACGGCCTGCTGCTGCCGGCCTACTCGCTGACCGAGCCCTACGGCGTCGAGCGCGTCGAGGTGCTGCGCGGCCCGTCGTCGGTGATGTTCGGGCTGGGCGATGCGGGCGGCATCGTCAACCGCGTCAGCAAGATGCCGAGCAGCACGCCCACGCGCGAGATCGAAGTGCAGTACGGCAGCTTCCAGCGCAAGCAGCTGGCCGTGGACCTGGGCGGCGCCCTGAGCGACACACTGAGCTACCGCCTCGTGGGCGTCGAGCTGGACAGCAACAGCCAGCAGCGCTACCCCAACGGCGCGCCCGCCGAAGTGAAGCGCAGCTACCTCGCGCCTTCGCTGCGCTGGCAACCGTCGGCCGCCACCTCGTTCACCCTGCTCGGCGAATTCCTGAAAAGCGATGCCAGCGACGACACCTTCAACGTGACCGACGCGAAGGGGCGCGACACCGGGCTCATCCAGGGCGAACCGAACTACAGCCGGATCAAGCAGCAGCAATCGTCGCTCGGCTACCTGTTCGAACACCACATCAACGACGACTGGGCGGTGCGCCAGAACACGCGCTACTTCAGCTTCGACACCGACAAGCACCACGTGGTCGTCAACCTCGCGCCCGACGGCTACACGCTGCGGCGAACCGCGCGCTTCGCCCCCGAGTGGGTCAACCAGTGGACCGCCGACACGCAGCTGCAGGGCCGCGTGCGCACCGGCGACGTCGAGCACACGCTGCTGTTCGGCGTCGACTGGTCGCGCGTCCGGTACACGGCCAAGCAGTTCTCCGGGCCGGCGCCGAGCCTGGACCTGCGCTTTCCCGTCAACGGCCTGCCGGTGGCGGAACCGTTCCGGCCCGACAGCAACTTCACGCAGACCACCGAGCAGCTCGGCGTGTACGCACAGGACCAGATCAAGTTCGGCCCCCACTGGCTGCTCACGCTCGGTGGACGGCAGGACCACGTCAAGTCCGCCACCTACGATCGGCTGAAAGGCGAACGCACGACACAGACCGACGACAAGTTCAGCGGCCGTGCGGCCCTGAGCTACCTCATCGGCAACGGCTGGGCACCGTACCTCAGCTACGCCGAATCCTTCATGCCGACCAGCGGCGTCGACCTGAACAGCACGCCGTTCCGGCCGAGCCGCGGCAAGCAGGTGGAGGCCGGCGTCAAGTTCCAGCCCGAGGGCACGCGCGCGCTGTTCACCGCGGCCGTGTTCGACCTGCGCAAATCCAACGTGGTGACCTACGACCAGAACACCTTCGAGGCGCGCCAGATCGGCCGCATCCGCTCGCGCGGGCTCGAACTCGAAGCCAAGGCCGAGCTGGCGCGCGACCTGAACCTCACGGCCTCCTACACCTGGCTCGACACCAAGGTGCGCGAGAGCGCCAACGAGACCGAGCGCGGCAAGACACCGATCCAGGTGCCCCGCAACACGGCCTCGCTCTGGCTCGACTACACGATGGGCAACGGCTTCGGCTTCGGCGGCGGCGTGCGCTACATCGGCAAGCGCTGGAACGACGTGGGCAACACCTCGTCCGAAGGCGGCGTCGCGCTGCTCGACGCCACGGTGCACTACAAGCGCGGGCCCTGGCGCTTCGCCTTGAGCGCCACGAACCTGGCCAACCGCCAGTACGCCGCATCGCGCGCGTACAGCAAGTACTACCCCGGCAGCGATCGCGCGGTGGTCGCGAGCGCGAAGTACCAGTTCTGAGGCGCAACGCCTAGACGACCTTCTCCAGGAACACCAGCCGGATCGGCGCGTCCAGCAGCGCGTCGAACCGCTTTTCGAAGGCCTGGAAATACGGCGTGGCGAAGTGCGCGTCCAGCGCGGCCTGATCCTGGAACGACTCGCGCATGTAGAAGCTGCCGGGCTCGTCGCGCAGTTCGAACAAGGTGTAGTCGAGGCAGCCGGGCTCCTGCCGCGTGGGCGCCACCAGCGCGCTCAGAGCGTCGCGCAGCGCCTCGCGCTGGCCGGTCTTGGCCTTCAGGACGGCGATGCTGATGAGGGGCGTGGTGCTCATGGGTCGGTGCGTTGTGGAGTTCGGATGCCTGCAGTCTGCGGCGACCCTCGCACATGAAAAAGCCCCCTCGCCCCGAAACTCCTTCAATCGCACCTTGAAGATCGCGGCCGCTTCAAGCGCGCGCTACCGGCTGCACTGGAAGCTCGCTGCCTGCGACGCATCGCCAGTCACGTAGCGCGGCCACAGCGGCCACTCGCACAGCGGACGCGCGCGGGTCGTCTTGAATGGCGGCTGCACGTCCTGTTCGAGCAGTTGAAGCCCCGCCGGCGCACGCCCACGCTCGACCCAGTCGGCCAGCGCGCCGAGCATGTCGACGTTGGCCGGTGCGCCGCTGCCCACATGGTCGACACCGGGCGCGGTGTACAGGCGCATGAAACGGTCCACGTTCTCGCGGCCCATGCGTGCCACCACCGACTCGTAGTAGCGGATGCCCGCGAACGGGCTCTGCGCGTAGTCGGCCATGTGCTCCAGCACCAGCAGCTTGCCGCCGCGCGCATGGAAGGCGCTCAGGTCGGGGTTGGTCGAGTCCATCAGCTGCGACACGGTGGCGATGCGCGCGGCGAAGTCTTCGGCGCGGTAGTTGCGCACGTCGAGCGACGGATTGCGCGCGTAGAAATACTGCAGCGCCCCGCTGCCGTAGAACCACGCGATGCCGTTGCTCGGCTGCGGCGGCACGGTCGGTGCGGCGGTGCCTGTCCACCACGCGTTCCAGCCGCCCATCGACGCAAAGGCGGGTGTGCCTTCACCGCCGATGCCCCAGCCCGGGTACTCGGTGACGCCATGCGCCAGCGGCACGGGCGAGCGCCACGGCGAGCGCAGCGTGCGCACCGCCTGCACCTGCGCGTCGTTGAGGCAGTTGTCGCCGCTCGTGCCCGCTGCGCAGCGCAAGGTGGCCGGGTCGAAGCGCTGCAGGCAGGCCACCGGGTTCGACACGATGCGGTCGGCCACGCCGTCCGTCGCGTCGCACGACGCGAGCACCGCGTTGTGCACCAGCTGCACCTGCGCGGGCCGCAGCCAGCCTTCGCCGAAGGTGGCGATGCCGTTGCGCGTGCCCGCATGCTGCAGCCCGGTCCAGTTGATCACCGGCACGCGGCTGAAGATGCCGTCGAAGTCCTGCGGATAGCGCTGCGCCATCGTGAGCGCCTCGCGCCCGCCTTCGGAACTGCCCATGAAGTAGAGCTTCTGCGGCGCGTGGCCGTAGGCGCGCTGCGTCAGCGCCACCGCCACGTCGCGCACCTTCTTGTACGAGGCATGCGCGAAATTCACGAGCGCCTCGTCGTTGAGCGCAAAGGCCTGCGGCGGCTGGCCCTGCACGTTCTGGTGGCCCGAGTCGGTGCCGTAGGTCACGTAGCCCTGCGCCAGCGGCGTGGGCAGGTCGAAGCGCGCGGCGGGCACCAGCGCCAGGCCGGTGATCAGCGTGCCGTTGAAGCCTCCGCCGCCGTACTGCACGCTGCGCCCGTTCCATGCGAGCGGCAGGTTGACCTGGAACAAGATCGGCGGCGCGCTCGCGTCGACCGGTGCGATGCGTCCGAGCACCTTGCAGTACGCGGGCATCGCCGGCGTGATGCGCGACGCGGGGCTGGGGCCGCGCTCGGCCACGGCCAGTGCAGACGCCGGCACGAGCGCTGCCGAGTCGATCGTCGCCGCGCCGCTGGGCAGGCCGATGGCGGTGGCCGCCACTGGCGCGGTGAGCGCCGCGCAGGCCTGGGCCGGATCGGCGCCGAGGCCCAGGCGCGTGGGGCCGGTCGAGGCCGTGCCGCATGCGGCGAGCAAGGCGGCGGTCGCCAGCATGGCGCCCCCGCTGAACACTGTCTGGGGGATCACCATCTGTCTGTCTCCTGGTTGTTTTGTGTGATCTGCCGCCGCTACCGCGCCACGCCCAGCAGCCGATCGAGCACCTCCGGCTGCGCGCGCAGCGCCGCCGCAGTGTCGGCATGCACGATGGTCCCGTGGTCGAGCACCACGGCCTGGTCGGAAATCGCGAGGATCGCCTGCGGGTGCTGCTCCACGATGATCGCGGCCAGCCCCTCGTCACGCGTGATGCGGCGGATGGCGCGCAGCAGCTCCTCCACGATGATCGGCGCCAGGCCTTCGAGCGGCTCGTCGAGCAGCAGCAGCTTCGGGTTGAGCGCCAGCGCGCGGCCCACGGCCAGCATCTGCTGCTCGCCGCCCGAGAGCTGCGTGCCCAGGTTGGTCTTGCGCTCGGCCAGGCGCGGGAACATCTCGTACACGCGCTGCGGGTTCCACTGGCCGGGGCGCTCCACGGCCGTCAGGTTCTCGTGCACCGTGAGCGACTTGAAGATGTTGCGCTCCTGCGGCACCCAGCCGATGCCGGCCGCCGCGCGCTGGTGCGGCTGCAGCTTGTGCAGCGCCGCGTGCCCGCCGAGCGCGATGGTGCCGCCGTGCTGGCGCGTGGCGCCGGCCAGCGTGTTGATGAGCGTGGTCTTGCCGGTGCCGTTGCGGCCCAGCAGCGCGAGCGTCTGGCCCTCGCCGAGCGTGAACGCCACGTCGTGCAGCACCACGGCCTCGCCGTAGCCGGCGCTCAGGTTCTCGATGCGCAGCAGTTCAGACATGGGCATGTTCTCCGTGGCCCAGGTAGACCTCTTTGACCTTCGGGTCGTTGGCGATCGTCTCGGGGTCGCCTTCGGTCAGCAGCGCGCCGTTGACCAGCACGGTCATGCGGTCGGCGAAGCTGAACACCAGGTCCATGTCGTGCTCGATGAGCAGCACCGACACGTCGGCCGGCAGCGCGGCCACGGTCTGCAGCAGCTCTTCGCGCTCGCCGGCGGGCACGCCCGCCACGGGCTCGTCGAGCAGCAGCACGCGCGGCTCGCAGGCCAACGCAATGGCGATCTCCAGCAGGCGACGCTTGCCGTAGGCCATGAATTTCGTCTGCTGCTGCGCGACGTCGGCAAGGTGGAACTGCTCCAGCAGTTGCCCGGCCCGCTCGGCGATGCGCTTGTCCGCACCCAGCGGGCGCCACCACTGCGCGCCGATGCCCTTGTGCTGCGACACCACGAGCGCCAGCGTTTCCAGCGGCGTCATCGAGTCGAAGAGCTGGTTGATCTGGAAGGTGCGCACCAGCCCGCGCGCCACGCGCTTGTGCGGCGCGAGCGTGGTGATGTCTTCGCCGAGCAGCGAGATGCGGCCTTCGGTGGGCGTGAGCACGCCCGTCAGCAGGTTGATCAGCGTGGTCTTGCCGGCGCCGTTCGGGCCGATGAGCGCATGGCGGGCGCCGCGCTTCAGTTCCATCGTGACGTTGTTCGTGGCCGTAATGCCGCCGAAGCGCATCACGAGGCCTTGGGTCGAGAGCACGGTGTCGGTCATGCCGCACCGCCCTTCTTCTTCGCGGTGCCGAACCAGGTCCACGGCTTGAGCAGGCGGTCGCGTCCCACGAGCACCAGCAGCACGAGGATGAGGCCGATCCAGAACATCCAGTACTGCGGCGTCACCGACGACAGCCAGGTCTGCAGCAGCTTGAAGACGATGGCACCCGCCACGCCGCCGTACAGCCAGCCCACGCCGCCGATGACCAGCATCAGCAGCACGTCGGCCGAGCGGTCGAAGGCCAGCACGTCGAGCGAGGCGAAGCCGGTGGTCTGCGCCAGCAGCGCGCCCGCGGCGCCCGCGATGCCGGCGGCCACGGTGTAGACCACGGCGAGCCGCGACACCACCGGGATGCCGATGGCCATGGCGCGCAGCCGGTTGTCGCGGATGGCCTTGAGCGTGGCGCCGAAGGGCGAATGCACGATGCGGCGCATCACGAGGAACAGCACGAGCATCACGGCCAGCGAGTACCAGGCGGCCGTGCGGCCATACAGGTCGAATTCGAAGAGGCCAAGCACCGGCCCCATCACCACGCCCTGCAGGCCGTCGGCGCCGCCCGTGAGCCAGTCGAGCTTGTTGGCGAGTTCGAGCAGCAGCAGCGCGGTGCCCAGCGTGACCATGAGCCGCGTGAGGTCGCTGCCGCGCAGGATGGTCACGCTGGCCACGAGGCCCAGCACGGCCGACAGCACGGTGGCGAACACGAGGCCGACGGTCGGGTCGGGCATGACGAGCTTGGCGAACAGCGCGGCGGCGTACGCACCGAAGCCGAAGAAGGCCGCATGGCCGAGCGACACGATGCCGGTGTAGCCGAGGATCAGGTCAAGCGACATCGCGAACAGCGCGACGATGGCGATCTCGTTGACCAGCAACGAGTGCGAGGGCATGGCCAGCGGCAGCGCGAAGGCCACGGCCCAGACCACGAACTCCCAGGGCCGCCAGCGCGCGGTGCGCAGCAGGGCCGATTCATAGGCAGGCGCGCTCATCTCAGCGGCCTCCCTTGCGCGTGAACAGGCCCTGGGGCCGCCACATGAGGATCAGGATCATGAGCAGGTAGACGGTGAACGCGCCCATCTTCGGAATGAAGTACTTGCCGGCCACGTCGGCAATGCCGAGCAGCAGCGCGGCGGCGAGCGGCCCGGTGATCGACGAGGTGCCGCCGACCGAGACCACGATGAGGAAATAGATCATGTACTTGAGCGGAAACGTCGGGTCGAGCCCGAGGATTTCCGCGCCCAGCGCGCCACCCAGCCCGGCCAGGCCCGAGCCCACGGCGAAGGTCAGCAGGAACACGATGTTGACGTTGATGCCCAGCCCGGCCGCCACGCGCGGGTCGTCGACGGCGGCGCGCAGGCGGCTGCCGAAGCGCGTCTTCGAGAGGATGAGCTGCAGCACCACGGTGAGCACGGCGCACACCGCGATGATGAAGATGCGGTAGTGGCCCATGCCCAGCAGGAACGCGCCGTCGCCGAATTCGCTGCGCCCGCGCAGCCACTCGGGCAGTTGCAGGTTCTGCTGCGACGAGCCGACGAAGTAGTCGACGGCCGCGACGGCCATGAACGCCAGCCCGATGGAGAACAGCACCTGGTCCAGGTGCGGCTTGCCGTACATCGGCCGGTAGAGCGTGCGCTCCAGCAGCGCGCCGGCCAGCGCGACGACGATGAACGCGAGCGGCAGGCAGGCCAGGAACGGCACGCCGAACTTCTGCATCGCGAACACGGTGAGGTAGCCGCCCGCCATGGCGAAGGCGCCGTGCGCGAGGTTGATGAAGTTCATCAGCCCGAGCGTCACGGCCAGCCCCACGGCGAGGACGAAGAGCAGCATGCCGTAGGCGATGCCGTCGAAAAGAATGGTCAACATATCAGCGATTCAACAGCTTGCGCGCACTGCGCTTTCTTCGGGGAATGCCGAGGACCCGGCTGCGCCGGGCCTCAGGTGTCGCCCCCGGCAGGGGAAGGCGCGCGACACGAAGTGCGCGCAGCCTGGGGGCGAGCTCTGTTACTTCGCCTTGCCCGGGTCCTTCACGCCCTTCAGAACGTCGAACTCGATGTTGTAGAGCTGCCCGTCCTTCTTTTCAACCTTGCGCAGGTACACGTCCTGCACGATGTCGCGCGTCTGCGCGTCGATCAGCACCTGGCCGCGCGGGCTTTCGAAGACCTGGCCCTTCATGGCCGCCAGCAGGGCTTCGCCGCCGCCCTGGCCCTTGGTGGTCTTGAGGGCTTCGTAGATCACGCGCATGCCGTCATAGCCGCCCACGGCCATGAAGTTGGGGCGCATCTTGGGGTTGGCTTTCTGGAAGGCTTCGACGAACTTCTTGTTCAGCGCCGAGGGGTGCGCGGCCGAGTAGTGGTGCGAGGTGACCACGCCCAGCGCGCCGTCGCCCATGTCGTTCAGTTGATCGTCATCGGTCACGTCGCCGGTGGCGATCATCTTGATGCCGGCCTTGTCCATGCCGCGCTCCAGGAACTGCTTCATCACCGCCGCGCCCGCGCCCGAGGGCACGAAGACGAACAGCGCGTCGGGCTTGGCGTCGCGCACCTTCTGCAGGAACGGCGCGAAGTCGGGGTTGCGCAGCGGCACGCGCAGCTTCTCGAGCACCTTGCCGCCGTTGAGCTGGAAGCGCTCGCTGAAGAACTTCTCGGCGTCGTTGCCGGGGCCGTAGTCGGTGACCAGCGTGACCACCGACTTCACGCCGTTCTTGGGCGCCCAGTCGCCCATCACCACCGACACCTGCGGCAGCGTGAAGCTGCTGCGCACGATGTAGGGCGAGGCCTCGGTGATGCTCGAGGTGGCGGCGGCCATCACGACCTGCGGCGTCTTCGACTGGGTGGCCAGCGGCGCGGCGGCCAGCGCGGCCGGGGTGATGCCGAAGCCGGCGATCACGTTGACCTTGTCGTTGACGATGAGCTCCTGCGCCAGGCGCTTGGTCACGTCGGGCAGGCCGGTGTCGTCCTTCACGATCAGCTCGACCTTCTTGCCGGCCACGGTGTCGCCGTTCTGTGCCATGTACAGGCGCGCGGCGGCCTCGATCTGGCGGCCGGTGGAGGCCGACTGCCCCGTCATCGGCAGGATCAGGCCGATCTTGAACTTGTTGTCCTGGGCGCTGGCCACAGGCAGCGACAGCGCGGTGGCGAGCGCAATCGCCGAAAGGCCGGCGGTCTGGATGAGATGGCGTCTTTGCATGGAATTTTTCCTTTGAGGGACGGAACGCGAAACCGGGCGTATTTTGAACAATTCGCAACAATTGACGGAGCAGGCAACCACCTACCCACCCGCCGCACGGGTCTTTGTTGCGCGATCAGTCGAATGGTTGCGCGATGATCGCGCAACCGATGTTTTCAACGGTCCGGGCGGTACGCGGAATCGAGCGTGAGCGTACCCACGGCGCGTGACACGCAGGCGCAGATGCGCGTGGTCGCCTGCTTCTCGTGCGGGCTCAGGAACACGTCGCGGTGATCGACTTCGCCGTCCACGGCCAGCACGTCCATGGCGCACAGGCCGCACTCGCCGCGCTTGCAGTCCGACAGGGTCTGCACGCCGGCCGCATCGAGCGCGTCGAGCAGGGAGCAGTCGGCCGGCACGGTGATCGACAGGTCGTGGCGCGGAATGCGCACGGTGAAGGCCTGCGTGGCAAGGCGGCCGCTGCTGCCGAAGGTTTCAAAGCGCAGGTCGGCGAGCGGCCGGCCCGCCGCGGCCCAGGCGCGCTTGACGGCTTCGAGCATCGGCACCGGGCCGCAGGTGTAGAGCTGGCCGCCGGGCGGCAGCGCGGCGATGGCGGCGTCGAAGTCGATGGGCGCGGCGCCTTCGTGCGCCTGCACGCCGGCCTCGCCCAGCGCGTCGCGCAGGGTGTCGAGATAGCCGAACTCGCCTGCGTGGCGTGCGCCGTACAGCATGGCCACCGGCACGCCGCGGCGTCGGGCCAGCGCGCCCAGGCGCTGCGCCATCAGCACCAGCGGCGTGATGCCGATGCCGCCCGCCACCAGCAGGTAGCCGGGCGCCGCGAGGTCGAGCGGAAAGTGGTTTTGCGGCGCGCTCACCTGCAGCCGGTCGCCCTCGGCCAGCCGCCACATCGCGCGCGAGCCGCCACGGCCGTCGTCCAGCCGCTTGACGGCGATGCGCCAGCAGCTGCCGTCGCCCTCGCCCACCAGCGAGTACGAGCGCGTCTGCACGCGGCCCTGCTCGGTCATCACCTGCACCTGCAGGTGGGCGCCGGGCTCATGCGCGGCAACGAAGTCGGTGTCGGGGCGCAGCGTGAACTCGCGCACGGTGGGCGTGACGTCGCGCAGCGCCACCACCTGCGCCTGCATCCATTGAAGATCGCTTTTCATCGGGGAACACCAGCGGGGAAAGAGAAGAAAAAGAAGTCGTCGATCAGCCGCGACGGCGGATCAGTTGCACGCCCGGGAGCGGACGCTGTTCGGCGCTCGGCGTGCCGTGCAGCGCCTCGCGCAGGTTGCGCCGCGCGATGCGGCTGTGCTCGCGCATCAGCGCCTCGGCGCGCGAGCCCTCGCCGGACTCGATGGCGTCGAGCACCTGCAGGTGCTGATCCTGCGCGATCACGAGCATGTCGCGCGCGGCCGGCGAATTGGCCTGCACGATGACGAAACCCGAGGGCGAGGCGAACGGCAGGTTGACCACGCGCTCGAGTTGCTGCGCGATGACGGGGCTGCCCGCCATCTCGCACAGCAGCGCGTGGAATTTCTCGTTGTGCGTCACGTAGCGCGAGAAGGCCGCGTCGTCGAGCGCGGGCTCGCGCAGCAGTTCGTCGATGCGCGTGAGGCAGGCGCGCGCTTCGCGCAGCACCACGGGCGCCGCGCCGCGCTCGGCCGCCAGCCGCGCCACCAGCCCTTCGAGCGTGCCGCGCAGCTCGATGGCGTCGGCCACGTCGCGTTCGGAAAACGTGCGCACCGCATAGCCGCCGTTGGGCAGCGCTTCGAGCAGGCCTTCCTGTTCGAGGCGCATGAGCGCGCTGCGCACCGGCGTGCGCGACACGCCGAGCTGCTCGGAAATGGCGACCTCGGCAATGCGCGCGCCGCCGGGCAGCTCGCCCGCCAGGATCATCTCGCGCAGCCGCAGCTGCGCCTTCACGGCCTGCGAGCTGCCGCTGTCGCCGGGCTCGGCGGGAGAGACGGTGGCGACCTTCATCACGCGGCCTGGCTCTCTGGGGCGGGACGGATCGGGATCGCGGCGCGCGCGGGCCGCTCCTTCTCGATCATGCGGTCGATGAGGCGGCGTGCCCACATCGAGCCGGCGTCGATGTTGAGGTTGTAGAACTGGTGGTCGGGGTGCTCGTCGATGGCTTTCTGCTGCGCCTCGAGCACGATCTCGTCCTCGCGGAAGATGCCCGAGACGCCCTCGCGCAGCTCGTGCGTGAGGCGCTGCTCGCCCAGGCAGTAGTTGCGCGCGAAGGCCCAGAAGTACAGGCAGGTCTTGTCGGTCTCGGGCGTGATGGTGTTGAGCACGTAGCCGTTGACGCCCTTGCTGCGGTCGCCGGGGTTGTCATTCGACGGCACCGCGCCGCTGCCCGCCTCGGCCACGCCGACGTCGATGTTCACGGTGCACGGGCCTTCGAATCGGATGATCTGCCAGCGGTCGACCTTGCCCATGTAGCCGCGCGCATGGCGGATCTGGTTGCCCCAGAACGGCGGCGCGTCGATGTTCTCCATCCAGCGCGTGACGGTGGCCGAGCGGTCGCCGTGCGTGGCCACGAAGGGCGCCTCGGCCACCTCGCGGTTGCCGATCGACGAGCCGTGCACGAAGGTCTCGTGCGTGAGGTCCATGAGGTTGTCGACCACGAGGCGGTAGTCGCAATTGACGCGGATCATCTTGCCGTCGCCGGCCCAGGCCGGGTCGTCGTTCCAGTGCATGTCGGGCACCAGCGCCGGGTCTGCCTTGGCCGGGTCGCCGGGCCAGATCCACACGAAGCGGTGCTTCTCGACCACCGGAAAGCTGCGCACGCAGGCCGAGGGATTGAGCGTTTCCTGGCTCGGCATGTGGGTGCAGCGGCCCTGGCTGTTGTAGACCAGGCCGTGGTAGCCGCAGACCAGCTCGTCGCCCTCGAGGCGGCCCAGCGACAGCGGCATCAGCCGGTGCCAGCAGGCGTCTTCGAGCGCGGCCACCTGGCCATCGGTGCGACGGAACAGCACCACTTTCTGGTTGCAGATGGTGCGTGGCAGCAGCGCGTGACGCACTTCGACGTCGTAGGCAGCGGCATACCAAGCGTTGAGCGGAAAGGCGGTCGTGGGCGTCTTCATGAATACGCAATGTATACAGAACAGAGAGAAATTCCAGAGTTGAACCCCTTATTCGAGGGTAAACACTGACGTCTACGTATACAAACAGGCTTTTCACGAAGGCGCTAGGATTTCGCTCGTTCACAGTCACGACGGAGTTCATTCCATGTCCCAGCATGCCGCCCTGCCCGCCCGCTACGACCACGTGGGCAGCTTCCTGCGCCCGCAATACCTGCTCGAAGCCCGCGAGCAGAAAGCCAAGGGCCAGATCACGCCCGAGCAACTGCGCGAGGTCGAAGACAAGGCCATCACCGAGATCGTCCGCTTCCAGGAAGACATCGGCCTCAAGAGCATCACCGACGGCGAGTTCCGCCGCACCTACTTCCACATCGACTTCCTCGACCAGCTCGGCGGCGTGAAGACCGACATCCCGGTCACCATCCGCCGCCCCGACGGCACCGAGGAACTGGCGCCGCCCGCGATGCGCGTGCTCGACAAGGTGCGCCACGTGAAGGACATCCAGCTCGCCGACTTCCAGTACCTCAAGAGCCAGGTCTCGGCCGGCCGCACGCCGAAGGTGACCATCCCCTCGCCGACGATGCTGCACTTCCGCGGCGGGCGCGCGGGCATCAGCAAGGACGCGTACCCCGAGCTCGACCCGGTGTTCTACGACGACGTGGCCAAGGCCTATGGCGACGAGCTGCGCTCGCTGGCCGCCGCCGGCTGCACCTACGTGCAGATGGACGACACCAACCTCGCCTACCTGTGCGACGAGCACATGCGCGAAGCCGCCCGCAAGCGCGGCGACGACCCGAACGAGCTGCCGCACCGCTACGCCGCCTTCATCAACAAGGTGGTGGCGCAGAAGCCGCCGGGCATGCTGCTGGCCATGCACCTGTGCCGCGGCAACTTCAAGAGCACGCACGCCGCGGCCGGCAACTACGAGCCGGTGGCCGAGGCACTGCTCAAGGAGATGGACCTCGACGCCTACTTCATGGAGTACGACGACGCCCGCTCGGGCGACTTCAAGCCGCTGCGCTACCTGCCCAAGGGCAAGACGGTGGTGCTCGGCCTCGTGACCACCAAGTTCGGCGAGATGGAAGACAAGGACGAGCTCAAGCGCCGCATCGAGGACGCGAGCAAGTACGCCTCGCTCGACCAGCTCGCGCTGTCGCCGCAGTGCGGCTTCTCCAGCACGGTGCATGGCAACAACATCGCCGTCGAAGCGCAGCGCAACAAGCTGCGCCTTGTCGTCGAAACCGCGCAGGAAGTCTGGGGCTCGACCTGACGCGCGGTTTCTGTTGAAGTCGGGGGCATGACGACGACGCAGATTTACTCCGGCCCCCTCAGCATGTTCGGCGCGAAGGTGCAGATCGCCGCGTACGAAAAAGGCATCACTTTCGAGCTCACCATGGTGCCGTTCACCACCGACGACGCCTACAAGCCCAAGCACCCCGAGGTGCTGCGCGTGAACCCGGTGAAGCAGCAGGTGCCGGTGCTGGTCGACGACGAGGTGGCGCTGTTCGACTCGACGCAGATCTTCGAGTACCTCGAAGACCGCTACCCGCAGCCCGCGCTGTGGCCCGAAGGCATTGCCGACCGGGCCCGCGCGCGGCAGCTGGAACAGAAGTCGGACGAGGTGTTTTTTCCGAACGTCATCAAGCTCTTCGGCTTGCAGGACGCCATGCAGAGCGCCCCGGCGGTCGCGGCTTGCGCCGCCTGCGCGCGCTTCTACGAAGAGATGGAAGGCTTGCTCGCCACGCGCGAGTATCTGGCCGGCCCTTACTCCTTCGCCGACATCGCCTTCTACATGGCGCATGTGTTCGCCGACCGCAAGGGCGCCGGCATGACCGACGCCACACCGCGCCTCGTGGCCTGGCGCGATCGCATGGGCGCGCGGCCCGCCGTGCGCGCGGTGGTCGATCCGATGATGCGGTTCCTGGCTTCGCAAGGGCGCGGCGTGCCGGCCTTCCTGCAGCGCTGAGCGGGCACCGAGGCATCACCCGCCCATGCCGGACACCCTCTTCGACTGGCTGCCCTCCCCTTCGCAGCATTTTCTTGTCGTCACTTTCGCGTTGCTGGTCTATGTGCTGACCACGCGCACGCGCCGCGAGCAGCGCGCCCCCACCACCGCCATCGCGTGGGTCATGGGGCTGGTGCTCATGCCCTACGTGATCCTTCCGATGTACCTGCTGTTCGGCCAGCGCAAGCTGCGCCCGGCCGGCGCGCCCCGGCCGCCGCGTTCGCTGCCGCCGGGCCACTGGGCGGCCGACCTGATCGAGAGCTTCGGCCTGGCGCCGCCCGGGCGCTGCGCGATCCGCATGCACGCCGACGGCGAGGCCGCGCGCGAGGCGCTGTTCGAGGTGATCGACGGCGCGCGCCAGCGCCTGGACGTGTGCACCTTCATCATCGGCGACGACGCGCTCGGCCACGCCGTGCTGGCGCGGCTCGCGCAGCGCGCGCGCGAGGGCGTCAAGGTGCGCGTGCTGCTCGACGGCTTCGGCGCGCTCTCACTGCCGCGCCATCACTTCGACCGGCTGCGCGCGGCCGGCGGCGAGGTGGCGGTGTTCCGCCCCTTCTTCAGCCTGCGCCGCATCGGGCCGCGCAACCTGCGCAACCACCGCAAGCTCACCATCGCCGACGACCGCTGGTTGTGGTCGGGCGGGCGCAACCTCGCGGGCGAGTACTTCTCCGGCAACGACAAGCACCCCGAAGCCTGGCACGACCTGTCCTTCGACCTGCAGGGCAGCGTGGCCGCCGCCGCCGCACGCCAGTTCGACCACGACTGGAGCTCGGTGCGCGGGCGCAAGGCGCGCGCCATCACCGCCGCCGACGTGCCCGCGGGCCCCGGCTGCGCGATGGCCCAGTTCCTGCCGAGCGGCCCCGACCAGACCGAGGACACGGCGCATGCGCTGCTCATCGACGCCTGCTTTCGCGCCGAGCACCGCATCCTCGCGATCACGCCCTACTTCGTGCCCGGCGACGGCCTGCGCGATGCGCTGCGCCTCGCCGCGCGGCGCGGCGTGCAGGTGACCATCGCGATGCCCGCGCAGTCGAACCACCGGCTGGCCGACTTCGTGCGCGCACGCGCCATGCGCGACCTCGCGCGCGCCGGCGTGAGCTTTCGCATGCTGCCCTTCATGGCCCATGCCAAGGCCGTGGTGGTCGACGACGAACTGGCGATGTGCGGCTCGATCAACCTCGACCTGCGCAGCCTGCTGCTGAACCACGAGGCGGCGGTGGTGTTCTACGGCCACGACGACATCGAATGGCTGGCCGAATGGATCGAGACCACCGCCTCGGCTGGCGAGCCCTACCGCGCGCGGCGCCCGGGTCTGCTGCGCGACGTGGCCGAAGGGCTGCTGCTGACCGTCGCCTTCCAGCTGTAGCTGGGCGGTGCATCGCCCGAGATGCACGAATGCAACACAATTGCAACCAATTGAACATTCACACTAGAATCGCCACCGGTTCCGGTGGATGAGCGTTCTTCCGGAGCCCCCTGCATCGCGGGGCAGCCCGCTCCGGCCCGGCCTCATGGGGCCCACCGAAGCGCCATTCGTACCGCCGTTGTCGTGAGAAAGTGCCCAAATAACAGGCACCACTACAGCGAGGCCAGTTCCCTTCCTACGAGCCCAGAAATTAAGATAAAGGTTCACTGATTGTTGCCACATCGTGTGGAGGAATGAGCGGTCCGCCCGCCCTCTGCACTGAATGAGCAACCAGTAGTCCCCCGCACTTCAGAAGCATCGGCGCCCGTCAGGGCGTATCGCCTTCGGCGACCTCGATGCGATGCAGGAGCGTGACCGGCAAAGGCGGTCGCCGCGGGGTTTGAGCGCTGGGCGCCGGGCGACACCTTCGCGCGGCCCGAAGCGGTCCCCTTTGTTGTCGATCACTGCCGGATTCCCCTGAGCACGGGGAGAAAAATCGATGCCTTTCATTGATTCGCTGCTGGCGCTCGCGCGCCGGCTGGGCGCAGCCTTGCCTGTCGTTTGGGCCCTGCTGCTGCCGTTGTCCGCCGCTCCCGCCTGGGCGGCCATGAACGAAGTCGGCCGCGCCACGCCGAGCGTGCACCGCCTGCGCTTCTTCATCGACCCGCAACTGGCGGCCGACATCGGCGCGCCCGAGGCCGGCCGCCGGCTCGCGCAGTACGTGGCCGACCTCAACACCGTGTTCCAGCGCGAGACCGTGCGCAGCTTCACCTTCGACCCCGCGAAAGACCTGCAGATCGTCGCGCCCGGCGCGGCACCGCCCTGCGGCTTCAGCGGTGTGGCCGGCGGCGAGATCGTGCTGTGCGTCGGCCCCTCGAAGCGCGGCTACAGCCACGGCGGCCTGACCACCAGCACCACCTTCCCACCCACCGGCGTGACCTGGAACCTGAACTGGACCGCCATCCACGACCCGCTGCGCCTGTCGCGCGCCATCACGCCGGCCGCGCCCGAGTCCACCGAAAAGGACTACCTCGGCCGCCAGCTCAAGACCCTGCTGCACGAGCTGGAGCACGTGTTCGGCGCCGGCTCCGGCGAGTACTACAACGCCATCGCCGTCGCCGACACCACCGAGACCGCGCCCGCCAGCGACCTGGCCCTCGTGAAGCACACCGACCGCTACTGGTGGCCGCGCCAGCACTGGCGCCTCGACCCGCTGCTGGGCACCGTGTTCGAGCAGCGCTACGACCCGGCCGCCAACCGCGTCGCCACGCTCGGCCTGATCCGCTTCACCGAAGGCACCAAGGCGCAGATCAACACCGACTGGCGCGACTGGCCCAAGCTCGGCAGCTCGAAGTTCATGGCCGCGACCACCTCCACCCAGGTGCGCGTGACCGAGCGCGAGAGCGGCGCCGCGCTGGCCGGCGCGCCCGTCTCGGTGTGGCGCGACCCGGGCGCCGGCAAGCCGCTGGAGCCGATCGCGCAGGGCACGACGAACGCCGAAGGCCGCTTCGTCTTCGACTGGCGCTGCGGCTTCAGCTGCTTCGCCGTCGGCAAGACCACGCTGCTCGTGAAGGCCCAGGCCCCGGGCCGCGCGCCGGGCGCCACCTGGTTCACCATCTTCGATGCCTTCGAGCAGAAGGCGGTGCAGGGGCAGGCGGCCTTCACCATCGACCTGCCGCTGGGTGTGCCCGACAGCCAGAAGCCGGCCGTGTCGCTGGCCGCGCCCGCGATGGCGACCGTGGGCCAGCCGGTGGCGCTGGCGCCCGTGGCGGTCGACAACGTCGGCGTCTTCGGCGTGAAGGTGATCGGCACCGACAGCCTGCCGATCTGCACCTTCACCGCCCCGCCCTACACCTGCCACTGGACGCCGACCGCGCCGGGCGTGCAGATCGTCCGCGTGATCGCCATCGACGCGGCGGGCAATGCCGAGGTTGCGTCGGCGCAGGTGATCGTGCGCGCGCCCGCCGACACCACGGCGCCGACCGTGACGCTGAACGTGCCGTCCATGGCATCGTCGGCGGCCGGCCTGCCGGTGCGGCTGTCGGCCAGCGCGACCGACGATGTCGGCGTGGCCGAGCTGGCCTTCATCGTCGACGGCAAGACCGTTTGCGCGCTGCGCACCGCGCCCTACGCCTGCAGCTGGACGCCCGCGCGCGCCGGCCTGGCGAACATCGAGCTGCGCGCCACCGACGCGGCGGGCAACGTCGCCACCACCTCGGCCACCGCGCGCGTCGGCGCGGAGCTGCGGCCCGAAGACCTGTAAGAGGTAGCGCTCAACGCCGGTTCGTGAAGCTGGCGTTGCCCAGCCCGGTGCCGATGGTCAGCACGCCCCAGTGGCGCACGTCGCGCATGAAGGGCAGCTCGCTCAGGCCCTGCACCACCGCGTCGTTGTGCATGAGCACCAGCGTCGCGCCCGAGCCGATGATCGGCAGCCGCCGCCACAGCGCGGCCGGCAGGTGGAAGGCCCGGCTCTCCCAGTCGCCCGGCAGGTTCTGCGCGCCACGCGCGATCGAGCCATCGGAGCGGATCAACCCCGGGCAGCCGATGCCGATGAAGGGCGCGAGCCGGATCTTGCGGCGCTCGGCGTAGACGACCATGTCCTCCAGCATGTCGGCGATGCGCTCGACCATGTGGCTGCGGTTCGGGCCGTCGTCGGCGTGGCGCCACTTCTCGCGCTTGACCACTTTCGCGCGCGAGAAGTCGGGTGCCTTGCGGTGGCGCGTCTTCACGATGCCGCAGCGCACGTTGGTGCCGCCGATGTCCACGGCCAGGATGGCGTCGTGCCCCTTCAGCAGCGGCGGCGGCGTCAGGTGCGCCCAGCCGATCAGCCCGCCGTCGTCCACGTTGTGCGACAGCCGGCCCAGCTGCACGTGCACGCCCAGGTCTTCAAGCATCGCGCCCGCCTCCAGGATCGCGCGCTCGCCCACGTCGCTCTCGGGAAAGCCGCCGCCAACCACGATGCGCTGCACCTTGCGCCACGAGGGCTGGCGCACGAAGCGCTGGACCACGAAGGCCAGCTCTTGCGCGAATTCCTCGATGGCGCCGTGCATCACGTCGCCGGCGGCCGTGGCGATCTTTCCCTGCAGCGCGCGGTCGAGCTGCTTCTTGCTCAGGTCGCGCGAATGGGCTGTGCCCAGCGGGTCGCGGCCGGTCTTGCGGCGCCGCTTGCGCCAGCGCTCGAGCAGTTCGCGAAACGCCGTCTGGCTGGCCTGGTCGCCAACGAAGCCGTCCTTGTCGCGCAGCTGCAGGCTGTAGCCGTCCACGCGCAGGCCGGGCAGCTCGCGCAGGCCGTGGATGTCGGGACCGGGGGGCGCGTGCCTGGTTTTTTTCATGACGGCCACTATGGGCCGCTGCGCGCCCGTGGCGCATCGGCTTCGCGCACCACGGCGTGTAGGAGACGGACGGGTACGGCGGGCGCGGCGATGCCGATACACTGATCCGGATGCACCTGCCTCGCAGCTTCTGGCACCCCGCCCTGTGGCTTTTCGCGATGCTCTGGCTGGCCGCCGCCGCGCCCCGCGCGCAGGCCGCCGACGAGACGCTGCGCGTCGGCTCCAAGCGCTTCACCGAGTCGTACATCCTGGCCGAGGTGCTGGCGCAGACCGCCGCGCCGCACACCGCATCGCCGCCCGTCGTGCGGCAGGGGCTGGGCAACACGGCCATCGTGTACGAGGCGCTGCGCTCGGGCGCCATCGACCTGTACGCCGAATACACCGGCACCATCGCGCTCGAAATCCTCAAGGGCTCGCCCGCCGACACGCGCGAGGCCATGAACGCCGCGCTCGCGCCGCTCGGTCTGGGCGTGGCGATTCCGCTGGGCTTCAACGACGGCTACGCGCTGGCCGTGCGCGCCGCCGACGCCGACAAGCTCGGGCTGCGCACGCTGAGCGACCTGGCCAAACACCCCGAACTGCGCATCGGGCTGTCGAACGAATTCATCGGCCGCGCCGACGGCTGGAAGGGCCTGGCCGCGCGCTACGGCTTCACGCAGACACCGACCGGGCTCGACCACGGCCTGGCCTACGAGGCGATGACGGCCAAGCAGATCGACGCCATCGACATCTACACCACCGACGCCAAGATCGACCACCTCGGCCTGCGCGTGCTCGTGGACGACAAGCAGTACTTTCCGCGCTACGACGCGGTGGTGCTCTACAAGCTCGACCTGCCCGCGCGGCTGCCGAAGGCCTGGGCCGCGTTGCAGGCGCTTGAAGGCAAGATCGACGAGCACGCGATGATCGCGATGAACGCGCGCGCCGAACTGCAGGGCGTGCGCTTCGACACCATCGCGCGCGACTTCCTCGCCGGCGCCACCAAAGACGGCAAGACCCCGCCGAGCGCCGCGCGCGGCTTCACGGCCAAGCTCTTCGGCCCCGACCTGTGGCCGCTCGCGCGCCAGCACCTGCTGCTGGTGGCGGTGTCGGTCGGCGTGGCCATCCTCATCGGCGTGCCGCTCGCGATCCTCGTGTTTCCGCACCTGCGGCTGCGCGCCGTGGTGCTGGGCTTCGCGAGCGTGATGCAGACCGTGCCCTCGCTGGCGCTGCTCGCGGTGCTGATCTCTTTGCTCGGTGCCATCGGCGCCCTGCCCGCGCTCATCGCGCTCACGCTGTACTCGCTGCTGCCGATCATGCGCAACACCGTGACCGGACTGGCCGAAGTGCCGAATGGACTTCGACTGGCCGGCACCGCGCTGGGCATGACACCGCCGCAGAGCCTTCAGCTGGTGCTGCTGCCTCTCGCGTTGCCCACGTTGTTGGCGGGCGTTCGCACCGCGACAGCCATCGCCATCGGCACGGCCACCATCGCGGCTTTCATCGGCGCGGGTGGTTTTGGTGAGCGCATCGTGACGGGGCTGGCGCTGAACGATCGCGAGCTGTTGATGGCCGGCGCGCTGCCGGCTGCTGCGATGGCGCTGATCAGCGAAGGCATCTTCGAGCTGATCGAATTTCTGATGCGTCGCAGCCGCAGGGCGCCATTGGCCTGAGCTGTTCAGGGCTACGCTCCCGCCGACGCGGTACCTTGCTCCGCGAATGTCCCCCGGGCTTCGCCCTCCTCCTTGATTTCGCTGCGCAAGGCACCGCATCGACGTGATGCGTGTTCAGTGCGGTCGTTGATGGGCTGCGCACCACCGCCGCTTCCCGTGCGCAGGACACTGGGTGCTTCCCGCAGCGAAATCAAGGAGGAGGGGCGAAGCCCCGGGGGACATTCGCGGAGGGAAGTAC
>NZ_JBWKRI010000013.1:0-120655 GCF_059419205.1 Variovorax sp. GW821-FHT06D12
ACGGTCTCGGGCAACGAAGGGCTCGACACCCTGAAGCTCACTGGCGCCAACCAGACGCTGGACCTGACCGCGCTCGCAGGCAAGGTCAGCTCGGTCGAGGTCATCGACCTCACCGGCACGGGCAACAACACGCTCAAGCTGTCGCTGGCCGACGTGATGAACAACGGCGCCATCAACCAGTTCGTGGCCGACGGCCGCGTGCAGATGATGGTCAAGGGCAATGCAGGTGATGCGGTGACACTGTCCGACGTGCTGCCCAACGGCACAGACCCGGGCGACTGGCTCAAGAAGGCCAACGTCATGGTGGGTGGCGTGGTCTACGAGGTCTACCAGCACTCGGGCTTCGACGCGGAACTACTGGTGCAGCAAGGCGTGACGGTCACGCTGCAGAACGCAGGGACCGGCACGTTCCACATCGAACCGGAAGTCGAAGCCTATGTGCTCGACCACGCAACGCAGGCCTACACCGACAGCGACGACACGCTCATCGCCAGGCTCGGCTTCGCCGACCGCCTCGAAGGCGGCGCGGGCAACGACATCTTCACGAAGGTCGGCACGGGCGACACGGTGCATGGCGGCGCAGGTGACGACACGATCCGCATCAACAGCGGCGACTTCGAGCGCGTTGAAGGCGGTCTTGGCATCGACACCCTGGTCATGGACGGCAAGGCGATGCACATCGACCTGTCGGCCCTCGGCGCGAAGGTGCAGGGCTTCGAGAAGTTCGATCTGGGCGCCGGCGGCAACACGCTGGCACTGCACGCCAGCGATGTGCTCGCCGGTGGCATGCGCGACATGGTCACGCCCGACGGCAAGGTGCAGATGCTGGTCAACGGCGCCAACGGCGATGTGAACCTGCTCGGCGGCGACGACGGCTGGACCCTGGGCAATGCAGCCACGGTCGGCGGCGTGACCTACAGCGTCTACACCAACCTCGCCGGCACCGCCGAGCTGCTGGTCGAAGACAAGGTCCACGTGACCATCCTCTAAGCCTGCAGACAGGCCACGCGGCGCCGCATCGGCGCCGCCCCCGACGCGACAGTTGCCCCGTGCGACTGTCGCGTTTTTTGTTGTGCCTGCCCTCGCGTCAGCCCGCCGTCACCGCAGGCCCGAACCCATGGGTCTCCCCCGCCTGCTCGCACGGCACGCGCTCCACCTGCACGGTCGAGTGGTGGATATCGAACTTCTCGGCCAGCAGGCCGCGCAGCCGCAGCATCAGTGGCGCCAGGTCAACCACGTCGGGCGTGCACACCACGTGCACGCTCAGGCTCACCTTGCCGCTGGACAGCGCCCACACATGCAGGTCGTGCAGGCCGGCCACGCCCGGCTGCGCCTGCAGCGCGCGCTCGACCTCGGGCAGGTCGACGTCGTCGGGCACGCCTTCGAGCAGCACGTTGAGGCTCTCGCGCAAGAGGCGCCAGGTGCGCGGCAGCACCCACAGGCCGATGGCGACGGCGATCACCGAGTCGACCCAGGCCCAGCCGGTGAAACGGATGACGAGCGCGCCCACGATCACGCCGACGGAGCCGAGCATGTCGGCCCACACTTCGAGGTAGGCGCCCTTCACGTTGAGGCTCTCGTCCTTGCCGCTGGCCAGCAGGCGCATGCCGATGAGGTTAACCACCAGGCCGCCGATGGCCACGAGCAGCATCATGGTCGACTGGATCTCGGCCGGCTGCGAAATGCGCCGGTACGCCTCGTAGAGCACGTAGATCGCCACGAAGAACAGCAGCACGGCATTGACCACGGCCGCCAGGATCTCGAAGCGGTAGTAGCCGAAGGTGCGGCGCTTGTCCGCCGGCCGCTTGCCCAGCCAGATGGCGGCCAGCGAGATGGCCAGCGCCACGGTGTCGGTGGCCATGTGGGCCGCGTCGGACAGCAGCGCCAGGCTGCCCGACACCAGCCCGCCGATCACCTCGGCGACGAGGTAGGTCGAGGTCAGCGCCAGCGCCCAGCGCAGCGCCTTCTCGTTGCCACCAGCAACGGCTGTGGCGTGTGAATGCTCATGGGCCATGGGAACCTTGCAGTGCGGGATCGAGGGGTGCGCCGTGTTGCTTCTCTGCGTTGGCTTCCTGCACCTCGTCTTCATCGCGCCGGTGCGCGATGCGGTACAGCAGCGGCAACACCAGCAGCGTCAGCGCGGTCGACGACAGGATACCGCCGATGACCACGGTGGCCAGCGGGCGCTGCACTTCGGCGCCCGTGCCGGTGGCGATGGCCATGGGCACGAAGCCCAGCGAGGCCACCAGCGCGGTCATGAGCACCGGGCGCAGCCGTGTGAGCGCGCCTTCGCGAATCGCCTCGTCCAGCGGCAGGCCGCCCTCGCGCAGGTTGCGGATGAACGAGATCATCACCAGCCCGTTGAGCACGGCCACGCCCGACAGCGCAATGAAGCCCACCGCCGCCGAGATCGACAGCGGAATGCCGCGCAGCCACAGCGCGACGATGCCGCCGGTGAGCGCGAACGGAATGCCGGTGAACACCAGCAGCCCGTCCTTCAGGTTGCCGAACATGGCGAACAGCAGCGTGAACACCAGCAGCAGCGACACGGGCACCACCACCTGCAGGCGCTGCGTGGCCGAGGCCAGGTTCTCGTACTGGCCGCCCCACACGGTCCAGTAGCCCGGCGGAATGCGCACGGCGCGCATGGCCTCCTCGGCCTCGGCCACGAAGGAGCCGAGGTCGCGCCCGCGCACGTTGGCGCTCACCACGATGCGGCGCTTGCCGTCTTCGCGGCTGACCTGGTTGGGGCCGGGCGCGAGGTCGAGCGTGGCCACCTCGCCCAGCGGGATGAAGCTGGTGCGCAGGCCCTCGCCGCCCGCCCCCTTGGGCAGCGCGATCGGCAGGCGGCGGATGGCGTCCAGGTCGGTGCGCAGGGTCTCGGGCAGGCGCACGAGGATGTCGAAGCGGCGGTCGCCGTCGAACAGCGTGCCGGCCTCGCGCCCGCCCACGGCGGTCGAGATGGCGTCCTGCACGTCGCCCACGTTGAGGCCGTAGCGCGCGGTCTTCTGGCGGTCGATGTTCACGGTGAGCATGGGCAGGCCGGTGGTCTGCTCCACCTTCACCTCGGCGGCGCCGGACACCTTGCCCAGCGCGTTCGACACCTGCGCGGCGGTCTGGTTGAGCACGTCCATGTCGTCGCCGAAGATCTTCACGGCCACGTCGCTGCGCACGCCCGAGATCAGCTCGTTGAAGCGCAGCTGGATCGGTTGCGAGAACTCGTAGTTGTTGCCCGGCAGCTTCTCGACCTCTTCCTGCACGGCGGCCAGCAGCTCGGGCCGCGTGCGCTTCGGCTTGGGCCATTCGCTCTCGGGCTTGAGCATGATGTAGCCGTCGGAGATGTTCGGCGGCATCGGGTCGGACGCGATCTCGGCCGTGCCGGTGCGCGCGAAAACGCGCTCGATCTCGGGGAACTTGTCTTTCAGCGTGCGCTCGAGCTGCTTTTGCATCTCGACCGACTGCGTGAGGCTGGTGCCCGGAATGCGCAGCGCCTGGATGGCGAAGTCGCCTTCGCTCAGGCTGGGCACGAACTCGGTGCCCAGGCGCGTGGCCAGCAGGCCCGACAGCACCACGGCCACCACGGCGGTGGTGATGACCAACGGCTTGGCATTCATCGCGCGCGACAGCAGCGGCGCGTAGCCGCGCTTGGCCCACAGCATGAGGCGGTTTTCCTTCTCGGCGACCTTGTTGCCGATGAACAGCGCCACGGCGGCCGGGATGAAGGTGATCGACAAAATCATCGCGCCCAAGAGCGCAATCACCACGGTGAACGCCATCGGGTGGAACAGCTTGCCCTCGACGCCGGTGAGCGCAAAGATCGGCAGGTACACGATCATGATGATGAGCTGGCCGAACAGCAGCGGCCGGCGCGCCTCCTGCGAGGCCGCGAACACTTCATGAAAACGCTCGCTGCGTGTGAGCGCCCTGCCGTGTTTCTCCTGCGCATGCGCCAGGCGCCGCACGCAGTTCTCCACGATCACCACGGCGCCGTCGATGATGATGCCGAAGTCGAGCGCGCCCAGGCTCATGAGGTTGGCGCTGACCTTCTGGTTCACCATGCCGGTGAAGGTGAAGAGCATCGACAGCGGGATCACCGTGGCGGTGATGATGGCCGCGCGGATGTTGCCCAAAAACAGGAACAGGATCGCCACCACCAGCACCGCGCCCTCGAAGAGGTTCTTCTTCACGGTGGCGATGGCCTTGTCGACCAGCACCGTGCGGTCGTACACCGTCACGGCCTTCACGCCCGCGGGCAGCGTGCGGTTGATCTCCTGCATCTTCTTGTCGACCGCCTGCGAGACGGTGCGGCTGTTCTCGCCGATGAGCATGAACACCGTGCCCAGCACCACCTCGCGGCCGTTGTCGGTGGCGGCGCCGGTGCGCAGCTCCTGGCCGATGCCGACCTCGGCCACGTCGGACACGCGCAGCGGAATGCCGCCGGCGTTGCCCAGAATCACGTTGCCGATGTCTTCCACCGACTTCACCTGCCCCGGCGCGCGAATGAGGTACTGCTCGCCGCGCTTCTCGATGTAGCCCGCGCCCACGTTGGCGTTGTTGCGCTCCAGCGCGGTGACCAGGTCGGTCATCGTCAGGCCGTGCGCCAGCAGCTTGGCAGGGTCGGGTGCGATCTGGAACTCCTTGGCGTAGCCGCCGATGGAGTTGATCTCGGTCACGCCCGGCACGTTGCGCAGCTGCGGCTTGATGATCCAGTCTTGAATCTCTCGCAGGTCGGTGGGTGTGTAGGGCTTGCCGTCGGCTTTCTTCGCGCCCTCTTCGGTCTCGACGGTCCACAGGTAGATCTCGCCCAGGCCGGTCGAGATGGGCCCGATCACCGGCGACACGCCGGGCGGCATGCTCTCGCGCGCCGACTGGATGCGCTCGTTCACGAGCTGGCGCGCAAAGTAGATGTCGGTGCCGTCCTTGAAGATCACCGTGACCTGCGACAGGCCGTAGCGCGACAACGAGCGCGTCTGCTGCAGGCCCGGCAGGCCGGCCATGACGGTCTCGATGGGGTACGTTACGCGCTGCTCGGCTTCGAGCGGCGAGTAGCCGGGCGCGGACGTGTTGATCTGCACCTGCACGTTGGTGATGTCGGGCACGGCGTCGATGGGCAGCTTCTGGTAGCTGAAGACGCCGAGCGCCGCCATGCCGAGCACGGCCAGCAGGATCAGCCAGCGCTGCTCGATGGAGAAGCGGATGATGCGTTCGAACATGCGGTCGTCCTCAGTGGGTGTGCGTGGCCGAGCTCTTGCCCTGCTGCGACTTCACGACGAAGCTGCCGCTGGCCGCATAGGCCGCGCCGGGCTTCAGGCCGCCCACGATCTCGATGCGCTGGCCGTCGCTGCGGCCGGTCTTCACGTGCTGCGGCACAAAGCCGCCGGGCACGCGCAGGAACACGGTGGGCTGGTCGTCCACGGTCTGCACGGCTTCGGCCGACACGGTGACGGGCGCATCGGCCTCCGACGCCACCAGCTCCACGTTCACGAACAGGCCCGGGCGCCAGGTGCGCTGCGGGTTGGTGAGCGTGACGCGCGCGGTGGCAGTGCGCGTCTGCGCGCCGATGAGCGAGCCCACGTACGACACGGTGCCGCGCGCGGCCTGGTCGAAGGAACCGGCGCGGATGGTCACGGCCTCGCCGATGCGCACCAGGTTCAGGTTGCTGGCGGGCACGCTGATCTCGGCCCACACGGTCGACAGGTCGGAAATGGTGAACACGTTGACCGCCTCGCCCACCGATTCGCCCAGCGAGATGTGCTTCTCGACGACCATGCCGTCGAAGGGTGCGCGCAGCTCGTAGCGGCCCAGCGCCGACGAGCCGGGCGTGGCGCCCAGCGCCAGCAGCTTCTGGTTGGCGTTGGCCACGGCGATCTGCGCCTCCTGCATGGCCTGCTCGGCCTGCAGGTAGTCCTGCTGCGGCGAGATCTTTTCTTCCCACAGTTTCTTCTCGCGGTCGTGCGTGGTGCGTGCCAGCGCCAACCGGCGCTGCGCGGTCTGCAGCTCGCTGCGCTGCTCCGAGAGCGCGGGGCTGGAGATCACGGCCAGCACCTGGCCGCGCTTGACTTCCTGGCCCAGGTTGGCCGACACGCTGTCGACCACGCCCGCCACGCGCGGCACCACGTGGGCCGTGCGGTCTTCGTTGAACTTGATCTCGCCGGGCAGCTGCAGCGACGTCTTGATGCGCGCCGGGCCGACGCTGTCGATCGCGATGCCGGCGGCCTTGACCTGCTCGTCGGTGAAGGGGATCTTTTCCTCGTCTTCCTTGTGGGCGTTGGCGGCGGCCTTCTGGGGCTCTGCCGATGCAGGCGCTTCCTTGCCGGGCGCCTTGCCCGCATCCTTGCCGGCGTCTTTGCCCTCTTCCGCGTGGTGCTCCTTGTCGCCATGGCCTTCGTCATGCGAATGGCCGTGGTCGTCTTCCTTGCCCTTGGCGTGGCTCTTGTCTTCCTCGTGGTGCTCGCCGTCGGCATGGCCGGCGGACTCCGAGTGCCCGCCCGCCTCGGGCTTGGACGGCGCGGTGCGCAGGATGAGCGCGCCGGCGACGAGGCCGGCAAGCAGGACGGCGGCAATGGCGATCCACTGCTTGCGGCCGGAGGACGTGGTGCGGTTGTGTGGTGTGGTCATGGTCGGAATCGGTTCGGTGTTCTTCTTCAGCGCGCGATCGGCGGCACGTTCAGCGTCGCGTTCGGCGTCGCGTTCGAGGCGATGTCGTCGCCCTCCGTGCCCAGCAGGCGGTCGAGCTCGCCGGCCGCGCGGTGCGCCTCGGCCAGCGCGACGAGGTACTGGTTGCGCACCTGGAACAGCGTGCGCTGCGCGTCGAGCGCCTCGAGAAAGCTGAACTTGCCCAGCTCGAAGCCCTTGGTGGCGGCGCGGTAGGCGGTCTCGGCGCCGGGCAGTGCGTCGCGCTGCAGCGTCTCGGCCGTGGCGCGCGCCGAGCGCAGGCGCTCGCTGGCCTGGGCCACGTCGGCGCCCAGCTGCAGCTCGGCGGCGGCGAGCTCGTCGCGCGCCTTGTCTTCGCGGCTCAGTGCCTCGGCGATGTTGCCGCGGTTGGTGTCGAAGATCGGCAGCGGCACCGACAGGCCCACCACCACCTGGTTGCGCCGGCTGCTGCTCACGGCCTCGCCGCCCTCGCCTTCGGACGCGGGCACGCGCTTGACGCCGAGCGACACGGTCACGTCGGGAATGCGTTTGGCCTGCTCCAGGTCGCTGAGCGCGCGGCGGCGCTCGACCTCGAGCCGGGCCTGGCGCAGCACGGGCGCATCGGGCAGGCGACGCGCCACCTCGGGCGCGGCGGCCTGGGCCGGCAGCTGGTCGACCGCGCCGTCCACCTGCGTGAAGCGCGGTGCCGGGTTGCCCCACAGCGCGGCCAGCAGCTGGCGCGACGCGCGCAGCGTGCCTTCGGCCTGCAGCAGTTCGACGCGGATGCCGGCCTCGGCCACGCGCGCCTTGGTTTCTTCGAGCGGCGACACCTTGCCGGCCGCCACGCGGTTGGCCGCGGCGCGGGTGGCGATCTGCGCGAGCCCCACCGAGTCTTGCGCGAGGCGCAGGCGCTCCTGCGCGGTCAGCACGTCGAAGAAGGCCGTGACGGCCGCGGCGCGCAGCTCGGCGCGCCGCGCCGACAGCGCCGACGCCGCCTGGTCGCGCGCACGCTCGGCCGCCGTGACGCGCGCGGCGCGCTTGCCGCCCAGCTCCAGGGGCTGGCTCAGCTGCAGCGTGGTCGTGCGGTTGTTGCGGCGCAGGTCCTCCAGCTGCGTGTCGAGCGTGGGGTTGGGCCAGGCGCCGGCCTGCACCACCGCGCCGTCGGCGGCGGCCTGTTCATGGCGCGCGGCCGACAGGCCCGGGTTGGCCTGCAGCGCCAGCGCCACGGCGGCGCGCAGGGTCAGCGGGCCTTCGGGCTCCAGCGTGCGGGCGGGTGCCGACAGGGACGACGAGGGACCGGCCGCCTGCGGGGTCTGCTGTGAAAAGGCCGGGGGTACCGCCAAGGCCAACACGGCCAGCGGCACGAAAAGCGTGCGCATCGAATTCTCCTGGGTTGCGAAACAACGGACGGACGAATTCGGCGAGGAGCGCTCAGCTGATGAGTGAGATCAGAAAAAGAAAAGGGGCTGTGCTCTCGCCGAATCAGGCGGCGAGCAACCAGTCGGGACGCACCGGCACTTCGGCGATGTGCGAGGCGAAGCGTTCGGTGGAAGCGGCGCGCAGCGCCTGCGAGGCGATGGGCGATTCGGCCGGCAGCGCGGCGGCGGTGTCCGCATGCTGGGCCTGCCCGAAGTGGGCAACGATGCAATGGCCGACCGCCGCGTTGGGCTGGCGGGTGCTGTCTTTCTTGGCGCCGTCGCCCGCGTGAGTACGGTCGGTGCCGCGCGGCTCGTCCTCGTGGTGGCCCCAGTGGCCGCTTCCCTTGTCGCCTTCGTGCAGGCAATAGGCTGCCGACACCGCCCAGCTGTACTGGAAAGGCAAGAGAAACAGCAGGAAAATCAGGAGCCAGCGGCGCATTGTTGACAAAAGTATATCGACGGGGCGTGGCGCGCCGACCAAGAAAAGCCCTGCGAACCGAGGGCCCGGCCCACTGTACGACAGCGTGTCGGCGCTTTGTCCTTCAATAGGATTACTAAATCGTAACCAGCGTCTCGAAAGGCCTTGGGTACGATCCGTACCATGCGAATTCTTGTCATCGAAGACGAACCCAAACTGGGCGATTACCTGAAAAAGGGGCTGGAAGAGAACGGCTACGTGGTCGACATCGCCCGCGATGGCATCGAAGGCCGCTACCTCGCCACCGAGGGCGACTACGCGCTCGTGCTGCTGGACGTGATGCTGCCCGGCATCGACGGCTTTGCCGTGCTGCAGGCCATTCGCCGCACGAAGAACGTGCCCGTGCTGGTGCTCACCGCGCGCGACAAGGTCGAAGACCGCGTGCAGGGCCTGCAGCAAGGCGCCGACGACTACCTGGTGAAGCCCTTCTCTTTCTCGGAGCTGCTGGCGCGCGTGCAGGCGCTGCTGCGGCGCGGCAAGACGCAGGAGCCCACGGTGCTGCGCCTGGCCGACCTGGAGCTGGACCTGGTGAGCCGCAAGTGCATGCGCAACCGCACGCGGCTGGACCTCACGGCCAAGGAGTTCACGCTGCTGGTGGTGCTGCTGCGCCGGCGCGGGCAGATCCTGTCGCGCTCCACGCTCGCCGAGCAGGTGTGGGACATGAACTTCGACAGCGACACCAACGTGGTCGAGGTGGCGATCCGTCGCTTGCGCAGCAAGATCGACGACCCCTTCGACGTGAAGCTGCTGCACACCGTCCGCGGCATGGGCTACGTACTCGAAGACCGCTCCTGGGCATGAGCCCGAAGCCGCATTCGATCCAGAGCCGGCTCTCGTTCTGGTTCGCCGCGCAGACGCTGTCCGGCCTGAGCATCATCTGCCTGGCCATCTACCTCGTGACGGCCTGGAGCTTCGGCGCCAAGCAGCGCGACGCGCTCGACCAGAAGACGGTGCTCGTCGAGCACCTGCTCAAGGAGGCCGAGAAAGGCGGCGACCTCGTCTTTCTGCGCCACAAGCTCGACGACTTCTTTTCGATGCAGGACGACGTGACCTTGTCGATCGCCAACGCTGGCAAGCCGCTGTTCCAGTCCACGCCGCCGCCGCAGGGCCGCTGGCTGCGGCGCGCCATCGTGGTGCCCTGGCAGAACGGCGACTTCCACACCGACCTGTCGGTGCAGGTCGGCGTGAACATCGCGCAGGACTCCCGGCTGCTCGAACGCCTGGCCTGGACCCTGCTGGGCGCGGTGCTGCTGGGCACGGCGCTGGTGTCGCTCACCGGCATGTGGTTGGTGCGGCGCGGGCTGCGGCCGCTGAAGGCGCTGGCCGAGCGCACCGCGGCCATCACGCCCGACCACGTCCACCAGTCGATCGACCCCGGCGCCTTCGCGCAGGAGCTGCGGCCCTGGATCACGCAGTTCAACGCGCTGCTGGCACGGGTGCAGCGCGCCTACGTGCAGCTGGAGTCGTTCAACGCCGACGTGGCGCACGAGCTGCGCACGCCGCTGGCCAACCTGCTGGGCTCGACCGAGGTGGCGCTCACGCGCCCGCGCAGCAACGAGGAGCTGCAGGCCGTGCTGGCCTCCAACCTCGAGGAGATGGGGCGGCTGTCGGGCATCGTGACCGACATGCTGTTTCTTTCGAAGGCCGACCGCGGCACCTCGGCGCGCTCGATGGCCCCGGTAAGCCTGGCGGAGCAGGCGCGCGACGTGATCGACTTCTACGACGCCATGCTCGACGAGGCCGGCCTGCGTGCCGAGGTGCATGGCGAGGCCGTGGCCGAGGTGGACGCGGGGCTGATCCGGCGCGCCCTCTTCAACCTGCTGGGCAATGCGATCCGCTTTGCCGAACCGGCCTCGACGCTGCGCATCGAGATTGCGGCCGCCCCTGGCGGAGAACACCACACCATCGCCGTGATCAACCGCGGCGCGCCGATCGATCCCGAGGCGCTGCCGCGCCTGTTCGAGCGCTTCTACCGCGCGGCCCAGGCGCGCGACGGCTCCACGCGCCACCACGGGCTGGGCCTGTCGATCGTCGAGGCGATCGCGCGCATGCACGGCGGGCAGGTGTTCGCGTCGAGCCAGAGCGGCGAGACGCGCATCGGGTTCAGCGTGCGCCGCAGCAGCTGAAGGGCTTCAGGGCTCGGCGTGCGCCGCCGTCTCGGCGGGCTTCGGCTTGCGGCCCACGCACAGCGTCATCAGCGGCCCGGTCATCGCGGTGGTGGCCAGCGCCATCACCAGCAGCATCGTGAAGAGCTCGGGGCCGATCAGGCCGACGTCCAGGCCGATCTTGATGACGATGAGCTCCATCAGCCCGCGCGCATTCATGAGCGAGCCGGTGGCCAGGCTGTCGCGCCAGCTGTAGCCGGCGATGCGCGCGCCTGCCGCGCCGCCCGCGATCTTGCCCACGGTGGCCACGCCCACGATCAGCAGCATCGCGCCCAGGCTGGCGCCCGAGAACGCGTTGGCCGTGGTGCCCAGCCCCGCGAGCGCGAAGAACAGCGGCATCAGCACCACGATGGAGATCGGCTCGATGCGCTCGCTCAGCGAGCGCAGCAGGCGGTCGTCGCGCGGCAGGCAGGCGCCGAACAGGAAGGCGCCGAACACCGCGTGCAGGTGCAGCCACTCGGTCAGCAGCGCCGTGACCAACAGGCCGATCATCAGCGCGGCCATCAGCGTGGTCGACGGCTCGCCGTCGGGCGCCTTCACGCGCAGCAGCCACGCAAAGGCCGGCTTCAGCCCGAGGAACAGCACCGTGAGCATCACCACCACGCCGACCGTGATCTTGATCAGGCCTGCGTAGCCGTCGCTGGTGCCCACCAGCGCGACCACGAAGGCCAGCAGGATCCACGCGAACACGTCGACCACCGCCGCCGCGCTCAGCGAGAGCTGGCCGAAGGGCGTGCGCGTCATGCCGCGGTCTTTCAGGATGCGCGCCATCACCGGGAAGGCCGTGATCGACAGCGCCGCCGCCATGAACAGCGCGAAGGGCCAGAAGCCCACGCCGGCCGGCGCGAGCGTGGGGTGCAGCGCCGGCGAGATCGCCAGGCCCAGCACCAGCGGCACCAGCACGCTGAGCACGCCCACCGCGCCGGCCGCCTGCAGCTGCGCGCGCATGTTGCGCGTGGCCCGCAGCTCCAGGCCCACCACGAACATGAACAGCACCAGCCCCACCGTCGCCAGCGACGACAGCCCCTGCAGCGACTCCTTGGCGAACAGCTGCGCGTGCAGCGACGGGAACAGCAGCCCCATGACCGCCGGCCCGAGCATCAGCCCCGCCGCCATCTCCCCCACCACGCTCGGCTGCCCCACATGGCGCAGCACCCAGCCGCAGAGGCGTGCGGTGGTGAGGATGACGACGAGTTGCAGCAGGAGGGTGGTGACGGACATGGGCGGAACGGTCGTGAGGCCTGGGGAAAAAACTCGCCCGATGTTAGTTCGGCGTGCCCGGCTCGATCCAGATGTGCAACGCGGCGCGGGGGCCGTTGGAGACGTGGGCGGCGCGCGGGTGAGCCCAGACGCCTCAAGGCCGTGCTAAAAATCCGAATGCGCATGATCCAAAACTCAGCCACTTCAGCCTCATGAACGCCCCTCTGTTCGCCGATCTGGCCGCCTGGATCGATTCCGTCTTGTCTGCGCCGCTGCCTGAAGGCATCGCCGCTTTTCACTTCAACCTCTACGACAGTTCGACGACCTACGACCTCGAACTCGTGGGTGCTCCAACCTACGACCCGGAAGATTCCGACTGGGCGTGCGACGACATCTTCATGTCCTCATCGCCACGTTTCGAGATCGCGAGCGAAGCGGTGGGGCCAGACTGGGAGGCAGGCCTGCAGGCCATCTCGCAGATGATTCTTCGCTACCTGGACGCCGCGTCTGCGGGCGCTTCGCGCCTGAAGGCTGCTCGCGCGGTCTCTCTGGGATTCGTAGATGGCGACCTGCACCTCGTCTGGCGTGCCGAGTGAGGCGTTGACCGGCAGACGCTCGCTTCAGCCCTCTTCTCCGAGGCCGCCTCCTCCGCGCTGCGCTATTCCTGCTTTTCGGTCCGCATCAACCGCAACCCGTTCGCCACCACCAGCAGGCTCGCCCCCATGTCGGCAAACACCGCCATCCACATGGTCGCGCTGCCGAACACGGCGAGCACGAAGAACACGCCCTTGATGCCGAGTGCGAGCGTGATGTTCTGCCACAGCACCGCATGCGAGCGGCGCGACAGGCGGATGGTCTCGGGGATGCGGCGCAGGTCGTCGTTCATGATGACCACGTCGGCCGCTTCCATCGCGGTGTCGGTGCCGGCGCCGCCCATGGCGAAGCCGATGTCGGCCCTGGCGAGCGCCGGGGCGTCGTTGATGCCGTCGCCGGTCATCGCAACGGCGCCGTAGCGCTGCTGCATCGCCTGGATGGCGCCCAGCTTTTCTTCGGGCAACAGGTTGCCGCGCACGTCGTCGATGCCGGCGTGCGCGCCGATGGTCTTCGCAGTGGCGGTGTTGTCGCCGGTGAGCATCACGGGCGTCACGCCCAGCGCGCGCAGCTCGGCCACGGCCGCCTGCGACGAGGGCTTGATGGTGTCGGCCACCGCGAACAACGCCAGCACCGAAGTGTCCGATGCGAGCAGCGTCACCGTGCGGCCGGCTTCTTCGTGCCGCTTCAGCTCGGCCTCGAGTGCCGGCGAGCACAGGCCGCGCTCTTCGATCAAGCGGTGGTTGCCCAGCACGTAGGTCTGGCCCGCGTGCGTGGCCTGCACGCCGCGTCCGGGCAGCGCGGTGAAGTCACTCACCTCTTCGACCGCCCCACCCAGGCCTTGGGCGATGGCCTTCGACACCGGGTGGTCGGAACGGCCGGCGATGTTGGCCGCCAGCGCGTACACCGCGCCTTCATCGCCACCGGCCTTGTCGATCAGCACCGACTCGACCAGCTTGGGCTTGCCCTCGGTGATGGTGCCGGTCTTGTCGAGCGCCACGGCCTTGAGCTTGCGCGCCTCTTCGAGATAGGTGCCGCCCTTGATGAGGATGCCGCGCCGCGCGGCCGAGGCCAGCGCGCTCACGACCGTCACGGGCGTGGAGATGACCAGCGCGCACGGGCAGGCGATGACCAGCAGCACCAGCGCCTTGTAGACGGCCTGCACCCAGGTCCAGCCCAGCAGCCACGGCGTGAGCACCGCGATGGCCAGTGCCAGCACGAAGACGGTGGGCGTGTAGATGGCGGCGAACTTGTCGACGAAGCGCTGCGTGGGGGCGCGCGAACCCTGCGCCTCTTCGACCGCGTGGATGATGCGCGCGAGCGTGGTGTTGGCCGCCACGGCCGTCACGCGGAACACCAGCGCGCCGGTCTGGTTGATGGTGCCGGCAAACACCGCATCGCCCGCGGCCTTGTCGACCGGGATGCTCTCGCCCGTGACCGGCGCCTGGTCGATGGCGCTGGTGCCTTCGAGCACCACGCCGTCCAGCGGTACGCGCTCGCCGGGGCGGATGCGCGCGACAGCATCGAGCGCCACCGCGTCGGCGCGCACGGTCTGCCAGCTGCCGTCGGGCTGCCGCACCTCGGCCTGTTCGGGCGCGAGCGCGAGCAGGCTCTGGATGGCGTTGCGCGCGCGGTCGACGGCGCGGGCCTCGATGAGCTCGGCGATGGCGTACAGCGCCATCACCATCGCGGCCTCGGGCCACTGGCCGATGATGAAAGCGCCCGTGACGGCGACGGCCATCAGCGCATTGATGTTGAGGCGCCCGCGCACCAGCGCGGCGAAGCCCTTCTTGTAGGTGTCCAGGCCGGCCAGCGCGATGGCCGCGAGCGCGAGCCCCATCTCGGCGGCCATGAAGCCCACGCCGTCGAGCGCGAGGAAGGACACGGTCTCGGCCGCGATGGCCAGCACCAGCGCGGCGACGAGGCGCGCGAGGCCGGTCGACATGCCAGCGAAGCGCGCGGGCTCGGCCTTCTGCCCCGCCGACGATGCCACCGGCTCGGGCTTGAAGCCGGCCTGGCGGATGGCGTCGAGCGCGGCGGGCAGCGCGCCGTCTTCGGTGGTGAGGGCCAGCGTGCGTTCGCTCAGGCGAAAGCGCAGGGCCTTCACGCCCGCGACGGGCTCGAGGGCGCGGCGGATTTCGGACTCTTCGACCGCGCAGTCCATGGTGGGAATGCGAAACAGCACGGCGCCCTTCGGCAGGTCGGCCGGCTCGGCCGACGCCGGCGCACTGCCGCACACGGGGCTGCCACAGCAGGCCGTTGCCGGCGCGGCGGGGGCGTGATCGTGTGCGTGGTCGTGCCCGTGGTCATGTCCGTGGCTGTGCCCGTGGTCATGGGCGTGGTCATGCGGGGCAGCGCGTGGCACCGGCTGATTCAGGGTGGTCTGATTCGTCATGCGTTCCATTGGAAACCCTGAAGCAGGTGTAGAGTCAACCGTTGATTGCCACTTCCTTGAGATGCCGCATCATGAAAATCGGTGAACTGGCCAAGGCCACGAACACGCCGGTCGAAACCATCCGGTACTACGAGCGCGAACAGCTGCTGCCCGCGCCCGCGCGCACCGACGGCAACTACCGCATCTACGACGACGAGCATGCCCAGCGCCTGGGCTTCATCCGCCGCTGCCGCTCGCTGGACATGACGCTCGACGAGATCCGCAGCCTGCTGAAATTCCGCGATGCGCCGCAGGACGACTGCGGCGAGGTGAACCAGCTGCTGGACGACCACATCGGCCACGTGGCCTCGCGCATCGCCGAGCTGAAGACGCTCGAAAAGCAGCTGAAGGCGCTGCGCCTGCAGTGCGGCGGCCCCGAATCGGCCAGCGCCTGCGGCATCCTGCAGGAGCTGGACACGGCCGCGCTCGCACCCGAGACCTTCGGCCAGCACGCGGGGCACGTGCACGGCACGCTGCACGGCGCCTCCGCCAAGCGCTCCTGACGTCGGGCCCAGCGCCACGCTGGGCGATGCGGGGGTCGTGCTTCGCCGCCGTCGAGCGAACTTCAATGGTTCGCGTGGAGGCTGTGTGGCCGGGCTCCGCGCCGATGCGCACGCGTGTCCGCACTGACACGCATCTCCTCGGGCAGGGCCTGACGCGCCCGCCGGCATCGCGAATGTTCGCGAAGGCGGTGCGGCCGACCCCGGCAGACAATTCCGCCGACCCGGCGCATCCGCCCTGCGACCTTGGGGCCGCGAGCCGGACAGACCTACAACGGAGACACCATGCCGATCGACTTCACCCTCACCCCCGCGCAGCGCGAGTTGCAACTGTCGGCTCGCCGTTTCGCGCGCAGCGTACTGACCGAGGTCGCACCGGCCACGCGCCACCTGCCCACGCCGCTGGCGCGCTTCGTCGCCACGCGTCCGTTCTACGAGAAGCTGGTGAAGGCCGGTTTTCTGCGGCGCATCATCCCGATGCCGTTCGGCGGCGAAGGCACGGGCATGCTGGACATGGCCGTGGTGGCCGAGGAGTTCTATCGCGTCGACCCCAACGTGTCGCTCACGATGTTCGCCACGCTGCTGGGCCTGCTGCCCGTGACGATCGGCGGCTCGCCCGAGCAGCAGAAGGCGTTTCTCGGGCCGTTCCTGGAAGGCTCCGGTGCACCACTGGCCGCCCTGTGCAACAGCGAGCCTGGCGGCAGCGCCAACTTCGATGCCGCGGCCCCTGGCGAAGGCACGCGCACGCGCGCCCGGCTCGAGGGCGGGCAGTGGGTCATCGACGGCACCAAGCAGTGGATTTCGAGCGCGACCGGATGGGACGAGCAAGGCGCCGACCTGCTGTGCGTGGTGTGCCGCACCGACCCCGACGCGTCGCCCGACAGCGGGTTGTCGGTGCTGGTTGTTCCCCGGCCCGAGGGCGGCATCGTGGTGGAGCGTTATCACGATTCGATGGGCCACCGCGCGCACCTCACGCCCCGCTTTCGCCTCGAGGGCGTGCGCACCGCGCAGGCCAACGTGCTGGGCCCGGTGGGCAGCGGCAAGGGCCTGGTGGCCGCCAGCTTCTCGGCGACGGCGGCGCTGGTCGGCGTGTTCGGCACGGCCCTGATGCAAGGGGCCTTCGATTTCTCCCTGCACTTCGCCAAGACCCAATGCCGCGGCGGCGCCGTTCCGATCATCGAGCACCAGGCCGTGGGGTATGCGCTGGCCGATGCCAAGACCGCCATCGAAGCCTCGCGCTACCTCAACTGGCGCGCGTGCCACGCGCTGGACACGCAATCGCCCGCGGCGCTGGAGCTGGCGCTGCAGGCCAAGATCTACGGCTCCGAGACCGCGGTGCGCGTGATCACCGACCTGATGCGCGTGGTGGGCATCGACAGCTACGACCACGACCTGCCGCTGGCCGGCATGCTCCAGGACGCCCTGGTGCTCCCGCTGTTCGACGGCGGCAACATGGGTGTGCGCCGACGCCAGCTGCACGAGCTGCTGCGCTCGCCGGACTACGACCCGCTGACGGCCAGCGGTGCGGCGTGACGGCCGCAGGGCCGACGCTCGCCTGAACGGCGCCAGCGTCGCGGGTCCACACCGGCGTGCCATCGGAAGCAGACCCCTTCCGCCCGGGGACGCCGGGCCGTAGCATTCGACTTCCGCACTGCAGCCCGGCATCCATGCTCGAAGACCACGACATCCTTGTGCTTCAACGCCAGCTCCGACGGCGCCTATTCGAAGGCGAGCGCGCGATCACCTGGCGACCGGGCCGCGAGCTGGCCGCGCAGCTGCTGCTGTACCTGGACGACCCGCAGGCCTGCTGGCGCATCTCGGTGCAATGGCTGCGCGACACGCTCGACGCCGACCGCGTCGACGCCGGCTTCGGCGGCTATGTCGACGCCAGCGGCCGCCTCCATGACTACGTGGTCGCGGCCGAGGTGCAGCGCCCGTCGCAACCACTGCCTGCGGTGATCGGCCTGCGCTTCAGCGCCGCCAACCCGGGCATCCGCGCCGTCTGGAGCGGCAGCGGCATCGCCCCCATCATCGACGTGTCGCAAGAGCGCAGCTTCACGCAGGAGTTGCGCGCCACGCTGATGCAGGCCGGCACGGCCTCGAAGCTGGCGGTTCCCGTGCACGACGAAGACCGGCCGGTGGGCATGATCTGCGCCGACTGGCACCACAGGGCCCCGCGCTGGAAGCACGCCGTGTGCGACGAGTTGCCGGGCCTGGCCCGCACCGCACTGGGCCCGCTGCTGAGCGCCGCCCACCGGTTCGCGCAGGCGCAGAGCGAGCGGGCAGGCGCCACCGATCACCCGGCGAACCTCGCGGCACTGACGCCGGCGGAACTGAAGGTGGCGAAGCTGGCGGCCGGCGGCCTGAGCTACAAGGAAATCGCGCGCCAGCTGGACCGTTCGCTTTCCACGATCGACCACCAGTTGCGCAGCATCCGCGAGAAGCTCGGCACGCGCTCGACGGCGCGCCTGGTGCACATGCTCAGCGAACTGAACACGTCGGCGACGGGCCGCTCAACACCGCTTCAATGAGCGAGACGTGATGGGGACGCGCACGGCTGAACGCCGGGGCGGCGTCAGCGGTGTCGGCAACCTCAGCGACGTGAGGGTTCCACTTCAAGGGTCAAGGTCACGGCCACCGGCAGGTTGCCCGGCAGGTTGCGCACCCCGCACACCGACCGCGCATGGCCCGCGCGCGTGTCGAACAGGCTGGCCAGCAGCTCGGAGGCGGCGTCGAGCACCTGCGGGTGCTGGGTGAACGACTGCACGCAGGCGACATGGCCTTCGAGCCGCACGACCTGCCGCACCCGTTGAAAACCGCCCAGGTGCAGGCGCACCTGGGCCAGCGCATTGAGCACCGCCAGCCGGGCCGCCTGGCGGCCTTCTTCCAGCGTCAGTTCGGCGCCGAGCAGCCCGCGCGGCAGCGGATGCCCCGCCACCACGGGCCCCTGCATGGAGACATGCAGCAGGCCCGCCGCCTCGATCGCCGCGCGGTAGGCCCCGAGCGGCGGCGGCGGTTCGGGCAGTGCGAGTCCCAGAGCCTCGAGGCGTTGAAGCACCGCGTCGCCCTGCGTGGCGAGCGAAGGGTTCGTGGCCATGGCGCGCCCCGCTTCAGCTCGCCCAGGGCTGCAGCACGATGCTGCCCCGCGCCTCGTTGGCGGCGATGCGCCGGTGCGCCTCGGCGGCCTGCGAGAGCGGCAGCACGCTGTCGATCTGCGCACGGACCCGGCCCTGCCGTATCGCGTCGAGCCAGGCGGCGAAGTCCTCGATGTCGCCTACCAGCGTGCCGCGCAGCTGCTGCTGCGCGAAGAAGAAGCGCCGGATGTCGAAGCGCACGTCGGTGCCCGCCATGAACCCCATCGCCACCACGATGCCCATGGGCTTCACGGCCTCGAGGGTCTTCGACAGCACATCACCGCCGAGGTTGTCGATCGCGACATCGACACCCTGCCCGCCGCTCCAGGCGCGCACGGGCTCGACGAAATCCTGCGTGCCGGTGTCGATCGCCAACTCGGCGCCCAGGCGCAGGGCCAGTTCGGCGGAGGCTGCGTTCTGCACCGTGGTGACGACGCGCGCACCCAGCGCGCGGGCCACCTGGATGCTCATCATGCCGGTGCTCGACGCGCCGGCATGCACCAGCACCCGGTCGCCGGCCTTGACCTCGCCGACGACCTGCACCGCGCGGATCGCGATCAGCAGCGAGACCGGCAGTGCGGCCATCTGCTCGGCGGGCAGGCCGGTGGTGTCGCGCAACAGCCAGTGCTCCGGCACCACGATGTACTGGGCATAGGTGCCCGGCATGTGGATGCCGGGAATCGCGTAGCTGGCCGCCGCCGTGACCGGGCGGGTGTCCCACTGCGCGGGGTCGGTCGGGTAGCCGGGCATGGCGATCACGCGCTCGCCCACCGCGAAGCGCGAAGCGACAGCGCCCAGGGCGGCGACCTCGCCCACCGCATCCGAACCCAGGATGTGCGGGAACGGCAAGGCCGGGGCGATCTGCCCCAGGCGCACATAGTGATCCAGTCGGTTGACGCCGACGGCCAGCACCTTGACCAGGACTTCGCCCGGTCCCGGCGCCGGCGTGGCGACGTCTTCGAGTTGAATCTGATCGGGGTCGCCGAAGGATCGGATGACGGCTGCTTTCATGAAAATCTGCTCCTGTCGTGTGGCGGGCACCATGCCTCGCAACGAAACAGGAATGGTAGATTTCACGTCACCAACCCGGAAGTAGTGACTTAAAAGTGCGATAGGGATAAAAAAGTGACCATGAAGAACCGGATGAACCGCGCGGGCCGCGCCCCGCGCGTCGCGGCGCCGCCCGGCGACACGCCGTTCGTCCTGCGCGAGGACTGTGCGCAGCGGCGCATCCACTACGTCCTGAACGGCAAGTGGACCTCCATGGTGCTGTACGCCCTCAGCCACGGCGCGATGCGCACCGGGCAGCTGGAGCGCGCCCTGCCGGGTATCTCCAAGAAGATGCTGACCCTGACCCTGCGCGAGGTGGAGGCAGGCGGCCTGGTCCACCGCGAGGTGTTCCAGGTCGTGCCGCCGCGCGTGGAGTACGCCTTGACGCCGCTGGGCGAGGTCTTCGTCGAGCCCTTGCGCGCGCTCTATGGCTGGGCGCTGGCCCACAGCGATGCGCTCGACCAGCTGGAAGACAACCTGCGGCGAGACAGGGCCCCGCCCGCCTGAAGGGCAACGGCGCCCCTGCGCCCCTCTTCTACTTGCCGATCAGCTGCGTGAGCTTGTCAGCCTCGAACGACTCGCCGCGCGCCGCATCGCCCGGCACGCAGTCCTTGGTGCCCGGCTGCGCCGACAGCTTCTCGATGGCCTGCCACAAGAGCGCGATCTGGTGCTCCTGGCTCGAGGCGTTGTCGATCAGGCCGCGCATGGCCTGGCTCAGCGGGTCGTCGTCCTGCGTGATGCCGTAGGCCGAGAACTTCTGCGGCGCGGCCACGTCGGCGCTCTCGCCCTCTTTCGACGGGATGATGCGCGCCGGAATGCCCACCGCGGTCGCCCCGGCCGGCACCGGCTTGATGACCACCGCGTTGGAGCCGATCTTGGCGCCGTCGCCCACGACGAAGCCGCCCAGCACCTTGGCGCCCGCGCTCACCACCACGTTCTTGCCCAGCGTCGGATGGCGCTTGGTGCCCTTGTAGAGCGAGGTGCCGCCCAAAGTCACGCCCTGGTAGATGGTGCAGCCGTCGCCGATCTCGGCGGTTTCGCCCACCACCACGCCCATGGCGTGGTCGAAGAACACGCGCTCGCCGATCTTGGCGGCCGGGTGGATCTCGATGCCCGTGAACGCGCGCGCGCAGTGCGCGATGAAGCGGGCCGGCCACTTGAAACCGTGGGTCCAACAGGCGTGCGCCCAGCGGTGCAGCACCACGGCATGGAAGCCGGGGTAGACCGTGATCACTTCCCAGGCGCTGCGGGCGGCCGGGTCGCGTTCGAGGATGCACCGGATGTCGGCGCGCAGTCGAGAGAACATCGCTGCCTTTGTTGTCGTTATATCGATAGGGGCCGGGCAGTCTAAAGCCGGGCGTCTTCGCTTACGCGCGATGGGGTTTTGTGACGGTTCAACTGCCGCGCGGCTCGCGGGTGGCGTCGCTCATGGCCTTGGCAATGCCGCGCAGGATGTGGATTTCCTCGGGCGTGGGCTGCGCGCGGTTGAACAGCTGCTGCAGCCGCGGCATGAGCTTCTTGGGCGCCGCCGGGTCGAGAAAGCCGATGTCCACCAGCGAGCGCTCCCAGTGGTCGAGCATGCCGGCCACGGCCTGCGCGTCGGCCGCCTGCACCGGGGCGATGGCCTCGCGCACGCCGTAGCCGCCCAGCGCCAGGCGCCATTCGTAGGCCACCACCTGGATCGCCGCGCCCAGGTTGAGCGAGCCGAACTTCGGGTCGGTCGGGATGCTCAGGGCCACGTTGCAGCGGTAGACGTCCTCGTTGCGCATGCCGAAGCGCTCTGAGCCGAACAGGAAGGCCACGTGCTGGTCGCCCTGCGTGGCCAGCGGCTCCAGGTGCTCGCGCGGCGTGCGCGTGGGCGGGCCGAAGTCGCGCGGGATCATGGCCGTGGCGCACAGGTGGGTCACGCCGTCGAGGGCTTCATCGAGCGTTTCGACGATGCGGGCGTTGTTCAGCACGTCCAGGGCGCCGCTGGCGCGCTGGATGGTTTCCTCGCGCCGCAGCACGTTGGCCCAGCGCGGCGCAACCAGCACCAGGTCGTCGAAACCCATGGTCTTCATGGCGCGGGCGGCGGCGCCCACATTGCCGGCGTGGCTGGTCTGGATGAGGATGAAACGGGTGCGCATGACGGGTGGGGAAGACACAAACGGGCTGAGCCGGTAAAATGCCCGATTCTCGCCGCCCGCATCGCCGGACCGCAGGGTCGCCCAGATTGCATTCTTGGGGACCTCTCCCACCCGTTCTTCTCACAATCCAGAATGTCGTCCCCCAACCTGCATCCCATGCTCAATGTGGCCGTCAAGGCCGCACGCGCCGCCGGCGCCATCATCAATCGCGCCGCCCTCGACGTCGAGGCCGTGCGCATCTCCCAGAAGCAGGTCAACGACTTCGTCACCGAAGTCGATCACGCCAGCGAGAAGGTCATCATCGAGACCTTGCTGGGCGCATACCCGGGGCACGGCATCCTGGCCGAAGAATCGGGCACCGAATACGGCGCCAAAGACTCCGAGTTCGTCTGGATCATCGATCCGCTCGACGGCACCACCAACTTCATCCACGGCTTCCCGGTCTACTGCGTGTCGATCGCGCTGTCGGTGCGCGGCAAGATCGAGCAGGCGGTCGTCTTCGACCCGTCGCGCAACGACCTGTTCACGGCCACCAAGGGCCGAGGCGCCTACATGAACGAGCGCCGCATCCGCGTGTCCAAGCGCGTGAAGCTCAGCGAGTGCCTCATTTCCACCGGCTTCCCGTTCCGCACCGGCGACAACTTCAAGCAGTACCTGGCCATCATGGCGGACATGATGCCCCGCATGGCCGGCCTGCGCCGCCCCGGCGCCGCCGCGCTCGACCTGGCCTACGTGGCCGCCGGCTTCACCGACGGCTTCTTCGAAACCGGCCTGAACCCCTGGGACGTGGCCGCCGGCTCGCTGCTGGTGACCGAGGCCGGCGGCCTCATCGGCAACTTCACGGGCGAGCCCGAGTTCCTCGACCAGCGCGAATGCCTGGCCGGCGCCCCGCGCGTGTACGGCCAGCTGGTGCCGCTGCTCGCCAAGTACTCCAAGTTCGCCAACGTGGACGACAAGCTGCGCGCCAGCGACCGCGTGCGCGCCGTCTCGGCCTCGACCAAGTCGAGCCCCGCCGACGCCTCGGTCGACCTGTACGCCCGCAGCACCGTGACCGAAGCCACCGCCGCCCCGCTCGACGGCAGCGCCGAAACCCCGGCCGCCGCAGCCCCCGCCGCGCCGGCCGCCCCGCGCAAGCTCACCCGCATCAAGCGCGAGGCGCCCGCCGAGGGCGACGCCTCCGCCAAGTGATGACGGGGCCGGGCGCCGCCGCGCGGGTTCGCGCGGCGTTGCGCATTGCGCTGAGCCACTACGTCGCGAGCGGGCTCACCGTCGCGCTCGGCCTGCTCGTGATCTCGGGCGGGGTGCACCTGTGGCTGGGCACCCTGGCCGCCTCGGCCGCCGCCACCGGCGTGATCGTGACGGCGCCGCCCGACCTGCCCGGCCCGCGCCGCGGCAAGTTTTTGCAGATGCTGCCGGCGCCGCTCATCGGCCTGCCGCTGTTCTTCGCGGTGCAGATGCTGCACGGCGCACCGATCCGCCTCGGGCTGCTGCTGGTGCCCGCCACCTTCATGGCCTTCGTGGCCATGGCCTGGGGCAAGCGCGGCATTCCCATCGCCATCGCGGTGATGTTCTCGATGGTCTTCTCCATGGCCACGCCCGCGCCCGCCGGGCTGTCGGACGCCATCGCGCGCACCACCGAGTTCGGTCTGGGCGCCGGCCTGTACGTGGTGTGGGCCACGCTGGCCAACCTGCTGCTCAACGGGCGCTTTCGCACCCAGTCGATCGCCGACGTGCTGTTTTCGCTGGCCGCACTCATGCGCACCGAGGCCAGCCAGTTCACGCCGCAGGACGAAACCCGCGACATCCGCGACACCCCCGCCTCGCTGCTGGGCCAACTGCTGCGCGAGCAGGCCGCGCTGGCCGACCAGCTGCAGGCCACGCGCGACATCGTGCTCGAGTCGCCGCGCACGCCGCGCCGCCAGCGCCTGGCCGGCATGCTCGTCATCGTGCTCGAGATGCGCGACCAATTGCTCGCCAGCGAACTCGACCTGGACGCCCTGCGCGCCCATCCGTCGCACGCGCAGGCGCTGGTCGAGATGCGCCGCATCCTCGAAGAGCTGGCCGACGAAACGACCGGCCTGGCCGATGCGCTGCTCATGCGCCGCCACCCCGCCGCCGTGGCCGACCGCCGGCCGCGCCTGGCCGCGATCCACGTGACGGCCGACGACGAAGACACGCACGGCCAGATGGGCCCCTCGGCCGCCATGCTCGCGCGCGGGCTGGCCAGCCGCATCGGCCACATCAACGACGAGGTGCTGCGCCTGGCGGCCATGGCGCGCGGCGACGCCGAGCCCAACCTGGCCGTGGTACGCGCCAACTGGCAGCTCTTCGTGAGCCCGACCGACTGGTCGCTGCGCCCCTTCCTCGCGCTGTGGCGCTGGGACGCGCCGCCGCTGCGCCACGCCATTCGCGCGGCGCTGGCCATCGCGGCCGGCTACGGCATCGCCGTGTCGATGCCCTGGGGTTCGCACGACTACTGGATCCTGCTGACCATCGTGGTGGTGCTGCGCGGCAGCCTCTCGCAGACGCTGGAGCGACGCAACAGCCGCGTCGCCGGCACGCTGCTGGGCTGCGTGCTCGCGGTGGGCCTGCTGTCGGCGCACCCGTCGCCGCTGATGCTGCTCGTGACCGTGACCATCGCACAGGCCATTGCGCACAGCTTCGCGGTGCGGCGCTACCTCGTCACCGCCGTGGCCGCCACCGTGCTGGGCCTGCTGCAGGCCCACATGCTGAACACCGGCACCGCGCCCATCTTTGCGTTGTTCGAGCGCATCGCCGACACGCTCATCGGCGCCGCGCTGGCCTGGGGCTTCTGCTACGTGCTGCCCTCGTGGGAGCGCACGCAGATTCCGGCGCTGGTGGCGCGCGTGCTCACCGCGCAGGCGCGCCATGCGCGGCTCGCGCTCGGCCTGGGCCAATTGCAGGCCATCCAGAGCAGCCCCGAGCTCGAATGGCGGCTCGCGCGCCGCGAGGCCTACGACAGCCTCTCGGCGCTCGTGCAGGCCACGCAGCGTTCGCTCTCCGAACCGCGCGCCGTGCAGCCGCCGCTCGAACCGCTGGAGCATCTGCAGGCCCACAGCTACCAATTGCTCGCACAGCTCAGCGCCGTGAAGTCGATGCTCGTGCTGCGGCGCGACCGCCTCACGCCGGGCGACATCGAAGGCCCGCTCGTGCGCACCGCGCAACGCATCGAGGCCGCCCTGGGAACCATTCCGATCGCAGGGCCCTCTCACCCCGAGAGCACGGGGGCCACCACCGTCGGCGGCCCCATTCCACTGCCTGACCCGTTCGACAACGACATCAGCCCCTGGCTGGTGCGCCGGCTCGACCTGGCCACGGCGCTCGCCACGCAGCTGCGCGACGACGCAGCGCGCATTCTTCAACCACTGAACGACAACACCCCAGAAGCAAAGACCACCCCCGCCTGATGACCCAAGAGCTCCTTGCACACCCCTGGTTCGGCACCTGGATTGCCGCCCTGATCGCCGCGCCCCTCGCCCTTCTCGCCCACCGCATCGGGGGCATGGTCCTCCGGCGGATCACCCGCCCGGCGCCCGCCGTGCATGCGATGGTGGTCAACTGCACCGCCCCCGCGCGGCTGGTGCTGCCGCTGGCGGCGCTCATGATGGTGTGGCAGGCGGCGCCGGACGACCTGCGCTTCATCGGCAGCGTGCGGCATCTCACGGGGCTGCTGCTCATCGCGGCCAGCACCTGGTTCGTGCTCAAGGCCATCAGCGGCTTCGCCGACGGCGTGCTCGCGCAGCACCCTTCGGACATCTCCGACAACCTGCAGGCACGCCGCGTGCTCACGCAGACCCGCGTGCTCGCGCGCACCGCCATGTCGGTCGTCGTCGTGGCCGGCGGCGCCATGATGCTCATGACCTTCCCGGGCGCGCGCCAGGTCGGCGCCAGCCTGCTGGCCTCGGCCGGCGTGATCGGCATCGTGGCCGGCCTGGCGGCGAAACCCGTCTTCAGCAACCTCATTGCCGGCCTGCAGATCGCGCTGTCGCAGCCGATCCGCATCGACGACGTGCTCGTGGTCGAGGGCGAATGGGGCCGCGTCGAGGAAATCACCGGCACCTTCGTGGTCGTGCGCATCTGGGACGACCGGCGCCTCATCCTGCCGCTCACCTACTTCATCGAGAAGCCGTTCCAGAACTGGACCCGCCACTCGGCCGAACTGCTCGGCTCGGTCTTTTTCTACCTGGACTACGGTACCCCGCTGGCACCGCTGCGCGCCGAGGTCGAACGCCTCGTGAAGGCCGCGCCCGAATGGGACGGCCGCTTCTTCAACCTGCGCGTGACCGACGCCACCGAGCGCACCATGCAGGTCCGCGTGCTCTGCACCGCCGCCACCTCCGGCCTGGCCTTCGACCTGCGCTGCTACGTGCGCGAAGGCGTCATCGACTTCATGCAGCGCGAGTACCCGCAGTTCCTGCCGAAGATGCGCTTCGAGGGCAACGATCCGGCGATGGGGCAGCCGGCGGTGGTGCACGGCGCGACGGCGGGCTGAAACCCCCGCCGCCGTCTTTCTTCTCCCCTACCGCGCAGGCGCCGCCGCAGGCAGCACCATCGGCGCGCCCAGCCGCGAGGCGCGCTCCCAGCCCGGTTGCGACTGCGCGCGTTCCAGCTCGGCCACCACCTCCGCGCGCGTGCGGGGGTGCGTGGCCTTCACCGGGATCGGGGCGCCCCAGCGCAGCACGCCGGCCCACTCGGGGCTTTGCTGCGCGGCGCGCAGTTCGGCCACCACCTGGGCGTCGGTCTTGCCCGGGCCGGCGTTCTCAGGGTGCTCCTTGATGCCGGCTTCGGTCGCCGCGAAATGCGCCGGCCCCTCGACGTGCTGCTGGCTGGTTTGTGCGCCAGCCACCAGCGGGAGCGCTGCGGCGGCCATCGCCGCCAGCGCAAAGGCCATCTTCCTGTTCGTCATGTGTCATCTCCTTCGTTGAACGCCGAAGAGGACCACCCGCTTCGGCGATGGCGGTTTTGCTTCGCCATGCCGACACGCTAGAAATTCGGGCCGTCGCCGCGCGAACGGCTCAATTACAAAAACGACAGGATGAAGACCAATTCATCAATTCCCGGGGAGACGCAGCCCGAGCTTTCCAATTCGTAACCCGGCTGCACGGAAAACGTAATTGAAAAAGGCGGTTTCGATCTTTTCCTGTCGCAATCGATCGATATGATTTACCCAGACGCATGAACCATGCGGAAGGCAGACGAAATCAATTGAAGGTATTTCCGCACGCCGAACCGGAGCTTCAACGCGGTGCGTGGGAGCGATGAATTTCATATTCAATTCAAGGGCAACAATGAAAAGACAATTCCTCACGGCCGCCGCACTGTTCGGTGTCGGGTTCGCCAATGCACAGTCTTCCGTCACGCTGTTCGGCGTGGTGGACACGGGCATCAGCAATTACTCGTCCAAATCGCAGGACATGAACGGCGCCACGCTGTTCAACCCGTTCTACGTGAACCAGGGCACGCGCACTGCGAGCCAGACCGCGCTGAGTTCGGGCGGCTATTCCACGAGCCGGCTCGGCTTTCGCGGCACCGAGGACCTGGGCGGCGGGCTTGCGGCCAGCTTCTGGCTCGAGGCGCCGATCAGCCCTGACGACGGCAAGACCGGCATCACCACCTTCCAACGCCGTTCCACGGTCAGCCTGTCGGGCGGTTTCGGTGAACTGCGCCTGGGCCGCGACTACGTGCCCACGGCCTGGAACGACATCGTGTTCGACCCCTTCGGCATCGTCGGCGTGGGCCGCAGCCTGATCTTCACCGCCGCCAACACGAACGCCGGCGGCGGCTCGGGCGGCTTCGGCGGCGACCTCAATTACAACCGCGCCAGCAATTCGATCGGCTATTTCCTGCCGAAGAATCTCGGCGGCTTTTATGGTCAATTCATGTACGCGCTGCATGAAAATATCAAATACGACCCCGGCACGGCAACGCCGCCCGGCATCAATGCGTCGGGCGCGCTCAATTCGGGCAATTCGGCCGCATCGCGTGCGGGGCGCTACTTGGGCGGGCGCGTCGGTTATGCCAATGGCCCGTTCGACGTGGCCGTGTCGTATGGCAACAGCACGGCGGCCGACAATTTTTATGCGGGCACCACCGACAACGTCAAGACCTTCAATCTCGGCAGCTCCTACGATTTCGGCGTGGTCAAGCTGTTCGGCGAATTGTCACGAATCAAGAAAACGCGCGATTACGCCGTCACACCCTTGGTCGGCGGCGTGCCTGACGTCGACCTCACGGGCTACCTGATCGGCGTGACCGCGCCCGTCGGCCCGGGCCTGATCCGCGCCTCGTACTCGCAGGTCAAGTACGACCTCAACACCGTCAACCTGCCGTTCACGCCGTCGGTTGCCGACCCCAAGGCCAACAAGCTGGCCATCGGCTACATCCACAACCTGTCCAAGCGCACCGCCCTGTACGCCACCGTCGCGCGCATCAGCAACAAGAACGGCGCGGCGCTCACGGTCGGCGGCCCCGCCTTCGTGAACACCGGGGTGTTCGTGCCCAAGACCTCGACGGGCTACGACGTCGGGCTGCGCCACTCGTTCTGATCAGGGAAGACTGTCACGCGCAAAGAAGCAAGCAAGTGAGTGAATGACCGCGGGCGGCCCTGCGCCCGCGGATGTTCCGTTTCTCCAGGAGCCCGTCAGGCGGGTCCATTCGGTCCGCCCTGGTGCGGACCATTTTTTTGGGACGAGAGAAGCGCGCCTCAGTCGGGCACTGTGCCCGCCGGCGCCGCCACCGCGCGCGCCGCGATCGGCACCGACATCACGATCGAGGTGCGCGTTTCGCCCAGGTGGTTGATGCTGCTCACGAACGACTCGAGGTGTTCGATGTCGCGCGCGACCACCTTCAGCACGTACGAGTCCTGCCCCGTGACGTGAAAGCACTCGAGCACTTCGCGCCGGCTGCCGAGCAGCTTCAGCAGCCGGGCCTTGTCGGGTTGCGCGGTGGTGATGCCGACCAGCGCGGTGACGGTGTAGCCCGCCTTGCGCGGCGGCACCACGGCGCGGTAGCCCTCGATGACGCCGGCCTCTTCGAGACGCTTCACGCGCTCGGAGGTGGACGGCACCGACAGCGCCACCTGCCGTGCGAGTGCCGTGAGCGAGGTGCGCGCGTCCTGCTGCAGCACGTCGAGGATCTGCCAGTTCTTGGCGTCGATTTCCATGGATTTCAGGCCCGATTGAGAATTTCGCTTCCGATTTCAGGCAAGGCATGCCGTGCGCCTGAATTTCGCCATTCTCGCCATGCAAGCCGCGCCGAACAATCGACGGCATGGACTTCCCTCTCTTTCTCAAGGCCCTCGTCATCGGGCTCTCGATCGCCGCACCCGTCGGCCCCATCGGTCTGCTGTGCATCCAACGCACGCTCGCGCATGGCCGCACGATCGGCTTTCTCAGCGGCCTGGGCGCCGCGCTGGCCGATGCCTGCTATGGCGCCATCGGTGCCTTCGGCGTGTCGGCCGTGGTGTCAACGATGGTCGCGGCGCGCGTGCCGCTGGCGCTCGGTGGCGCGGCGTTTCTTGCGTGGATGGGCGTGCAGTTGCTGCGCGCCCCGGCCGCCACGCAGGCTCGGGCTGCGGAAGACGCGGCCACGCCGGTGAAGGCGCTGCTGTCGGTGTTCGTGCTCACGCTGGCCAACCCGATGACGATCTTGTCGTTCGTCGCGGTGTTCGCTTCGCTCGGAAGCGGCCATGTGGGCAGCGGCAGCGGTGCGGCGCTCACGATGGTGATGGGGGTGTTCCTCGGCTCGGCGCTGTGGTGGCTCGGGCTGTCGAGCATCATGTCGATGGTGCGGCACAAGCTCGGCGCGCGCGTGCTGCAGGGCATCAACAAGCTGTCGGGTGCGCTGCTGCTGGGCTTTGCGGTGTTTCAGCTGTCGACGTTGCTGTCGCGCTGAGGAATCGACTAGATGGCTTTGGCTGCCGGCTTGCGACGCGCGGGCTTGCGTGCACCCAGCGCGCTCGCCAGCGCCTTCGTCGCCCAGTCGCGCAAGGCGTGCGGGTCTTCGAGCGCATCGACCGGCGCTTCGTAGTAGCTCGCGACCTTCACGGTCGAGGCGCTGGTCGCGTACGAGAACGGCACCGCGCCCAGGCGCTCGAATTCCGGCCGGGTGGCGTCGTCCACGCGCAGGTACAGCGTGCCCTTCATCACGAAAGCGAACTGCACGCCGGCCTGCACAAGGCCGAAGCCGCCGAAGAAGCGCTTCACCTCGATGGGGCCCATCGCGCCGAGCGACTCGGCCAGCTCGAGCGCTCGCCCGTGCGAACGCTCGGCACCGCCGACGGTGGCCGCGCCTTTCGCGCGGCTCAAACGACCGCCTTGCGTCGCGCATCGGTCACGGGCGCACCGCCATGCACTTCGAGCAAACGCAGCAGCGCCTCGGAGCTGTGGGCCTTGGCCCAGTCGCGTTCGGAATCGTTGATGCCGACGAGGTGCAGAAAGTCGAAGCGGCCCGAATCGAGCTGCGCCGTCGCGGGATAGTGTTTCGGCTCCATCAGCACCACATGGCGCAGGGCCACGGTGCCCTTCTCGCGGATCGCTTCGCCGACGGGAATGCGGTCGCCGTAGTCGAAGGGCTGTTTGTCTTCACCGAAGTGCGAGTGCGCGAGCAGCACGTTGTAGGCGAGCAGACGGCGCAGCAGCTTGATGGCCCATTGGTCCTGTGGCTGCGAGGGCACTTCGATGACCAGCTCGGAGCCGATCCACGAATAGTCCTCGGGGTCGTAGTCGGCCGGCTCGGTTTCCCAGGGCGTGGAGCCGCCCGATGTCACGTACAGCCAGGTGTTGCGCACGGGCGTGGGCGCGAACTCGAACACGCCCAGGTGCAGCCAGCGCGGATCGACGTCTTCGGCGCCCAGCGCCTTGAAGTCGTCGAAATCCAGCACGTAGATGCCGGTGCGCTCGGGGCCGAACAGGCGCGGGTAGAGCGTCTCTTCGCGGTAGGCCCACACGTCTTCCATGGAACTCATCGGCGCATCCTCCTCGTTGGAACGAGGGCATTCTCGTCGCTCAACGTGACCGCTGCATACGCCGCAGCGCCGGCCATTCGAGGTTGGTGAAGGCGCGCAGCACCCACTCCACCGGGCCGTACGCAAAGCGTGCCAGCCACCAGCGGCTGATCAGCATCTGCGCGCCGAAGATGCCGAAGGCCACCATCAGGCTCATGAACGGCCCGAGCTCGCCGATGAGCCGCAGCCCGTACGCCAGGAAGAGCCACGCGCACACCGCCGACTGCAGCAGGTAGTTCGACAGCGCCATGCGCCCCGCCGGCGCGAGCGCCTTCGCCAGCCAACCGCCCCAGCGCGACTGGAACAGCAGCATCATCGCGCCCACATACGTCGCCGTGAGCAGCGGCGAGGTGAAGACGCCGACCGCCAGGCCCAGCACGTCCCAGCGCGAGCCCGGCACGACCGACGCCGTCCACGCATACACGGCCGCGCCCGGCAGCCCCAGCACCAGGCCGGGCACCAGCAGGCGCTTGAACAGCGGGCGGTAGCGGTCGGCTCGCGCGAACAGGTTGCGGCGGCCTTCGATGACGCCCGCGAAGAACATTGCCAGCGCCATCGGCGCCTGGACCAGCCCGAGCACGATCCACACCTGCGACAGCTCGCGCAGGTGCTGACGGATGACCGTCGCCGCCGTGCCGCGGTAGGCCGCGAGTGCCGAGGCCGCGTCGGCCCTCGCGGTGCGAAGAACGTCTTCGGTCGCCGGGCCGCCCAGCATCGCGAGCATGCCGATGGCACCCCACACCATCGCGGTCGCCAGCACCAGCCGCAGCGCCCAGCGCGCGAGCACGGCGTCGCTCTGGTGGCGCAGCGCCAGCAGCACGGCGCCGAGCACCGCGTAGGTCGTGAGGATGTCGCCATGAAACAGCAGCACCGCATGCAGCGCGCCGATGCACCACAGCGCCACCAGCCGACGCGCCAGGCGCGGCACGAAGGGCTTGCCGCTGCGCTGCGCCGACTGCATCTGCAGCGTGAAGCTGTAGCCGAACAGGAACGAGAACAGCAGGTAGAACTTGGTCTCGAACAGGAACGCGACGGCAAAGGCCGCCACGCGGTCCAGCCCCGAACGCATCATCGGGTCGGGCAGCGGCTGGCCGTAGTACGGCGAGGCAAAGGCCGCGATGTTCACGACCAGGATGCCCAAGAGCGCAAAGCCGCGCAATGCATCGACGAGCGACTGGCGCTCGACTGCCACTGGGGTCGGGTTCATGCGCCCCGCCCCGGCTTCGCGAGAAAGCGGCCCACCACGCGCCGCAGCATCGGCGCCTCGCGCGCGGGGTCGAAGCCCGTGTCGAGCGCCAGGCGCGAGAACACGCCGTCGATGAGCGCGGCGATCCAGTTGGCCGATTGCACGGGGTCGAGCTCGGGGTCAATCTGCCCGCGCGCCGCGGCCTTGCGCAGCAGGGCCGCGAGGCCGTCGCGCATTTCGGTGTCGCCCGCGGCCACGCTGGCGCAGACCACCGGGTTGCGCAGGGTCTCGGCGGCCACCTCCAGCGCCAGCCGCGAGTAGCTGCGGTCGGAGGCGAAGACCATCACCACGTCGAGGAAAGACAGCACCACCTCCAGCGGGTCGGCCGGGTCGTCGTCGATCGCGGCGAAGTACGCGGCCGTGTCGCGCCACTCCTCCTCGGCCAGGGCCTCGATGATCGCGTTCTTGCTGGGAAAGTAATGAAAGAGATTGCCCGGGCTCATGCCCGCGGCGGTGCAGATCTCGGCGGTGGTGGTGGCATGAAAGCCGCGCCGCGCAAAGCAGTCGCCCGCGGCCTCCAGGATCTGGCGGCGCTTGGCCTGCTGGCGTTCGGGGTCAACTTTGCGCACGGTGGTTCTCGCGGAATTCGGTCATGCCCGAATTATTAGACCGAGCGCTCGATCTATTCTGAAGAAACCCTGAAGAAACCCTTCAGGCAGCGCGTGTGGCCGCAATGCCCCGGATGGTGTCCAGCAGCAGCCGCGCGCCCTCGCCCGTCTCGCTGCCGCGCCGCACGGTCACGCCCACCGGGCCTTCGGTGCTTGCCGTGTCGATGGCCACGCGCTTGAGTTCGCCGCGCGCCACGAAGCCTTCCACCGCGCCCTGCGGCGCAAACCACACCGCGTCGGAGCGTTGCAGCAGGCCCACCGCAAAGCTGGTGTCGGTCGCTTCCACCAGGCGGGCGGGCAGCGCCAACCCCTGCGCGATGAGGAAGGCGTCGGCCGTGTGCCGGATCAGCGTGCCCGACACGGGCAGCACCAGCGGGTAGGCGGCCAGTGCGTCGAGCGTGGGCTTGCGCCGCGACGCCAGCGGGTGGCCGGGCCGCACCACCAGCAGCAGCACCTCGCTGTACAGCTGCTCGAAGGCCAAGTCGGCCATGGCCGAGGCCTGCGCCAGCCGGCCGAGCACGAGGTCGATTTCGCCCTGGCGCAACTGCGTCATGAGCTGCGCGTTGGTGCCGCTCACCACGCGCACGCGCATCGCCGGGTGCGCCGCATGCAGCCGTGCGACGGCTTCGGGCAGCAGGTGCGCCGCCATGTTCGGCAAGGCGCCGACCGCCACGCGCAGCTGGTCGGCCTCGGGCTGGTCCATCGCCAGGCCCAGGCCTTCGCGCAGGCCGCGCAGCGCCGACACCGCATGGCGCACCAGCACTTCGGCGGCCGGCGTGAGCTCCACGCCGCGGCGCCGGCGCAGCAGCAGCTGGCGGCCCACGATCTCTTCGAGCTCGGCCACCGTCTTCGACACCGCCGGCTGCGTGAGCGACAGCGCCTCGGCCGCGCGCACCAGGTTGCGCTCCTGCGCCACCATGACCAGGCATTGCAGGTGGCGCATCTTCAGGCGCTCAAAGTTCATGGCTGACATGCGGTTCTCCTCGAAGCCAGTGGGGCGACGTGCTTTCAAATATAACCAGAGGGAATAGCTGGCAGAAGAGACTTCAGTTGTGCCGCACCGCGCAGCCTTCTAGAGTGCCGTGGATACGGAGACAGACACAGCAGCCATGACCACGATTTTTTCCTCGAAGCCTTCCTCTTCAATCTTCGGTACGCGCCGCCGCCTCACGCTCGCCGCCGCCTGCGCCGCGCTGGCCCTCGGCCTCGCCGCACCGGCCGCGCAGGCCCAGGCGAGCTACCCCGCCAAGCCCGTGAAGTTCCTCGTCAACTTCCCGGCCGGCGGCCCCATCGACATCCTCGGGCGCGCGCTGGCCGACGCGCTGCAAAAAGACCTGAAGCAGCCCTTCGTGGTCGACAACCGCCCCGGCGCGGGCGGCAACATCGGCGCCGACGCCGTGGCCAAGAGCTCGGCCGACGGCTACACCGTGCTGCTGGGCATCGACAGCACCTTCACCGTCAACCCGCACCTGTACGCCTCGATGCCCTTCGCGGCCAAAGACCTCAAGCCGCTGATGATCTTCAGCTCGTCGGGCCTGAGCTTCACCACCGCCGCCTCGGTGAAGGCCAAGACGCTGCCCGACTTCATCGCGCAGGCCAAGGCCGAGCCCGCCACCTTCAGCTCGGCCGGCAACGGCAGCCCGGGCCACATTGCCGCCGAGATCTTTGCGAGCGCCACGGGCGCGAAGATCGTGCACGTGCCCTACAAGGGCAACGCCCCGGCCGTGATGGCCATGCTGGGCAACGAGGTGCAGGCCGGCATCGTCGCCACGCCCGGCGTGCTGCCGCAGATCCAGGGCGGCAAGCTGCGGGCCCTGGCCGTCACCGGCCGCCAGCGCGCGCCGCTGCTGCCCGAGGTGCCCACCGTCGGCGAGCTGGGCCTGAAAGACCTGGAGTTCGAAGTGCTCTACCTCGCCATGGTGCCGGCCGCCACGCCCGAGCCCGTGATGCAGACCCTGCGCCAGGCGCTGCACAAGGCGCTGGCCCTGCCCGAACTGAAGGCCCGCCTGGCCTCGCTCGACATGGTGCCGCTGGCCGAAACCGATGCAGCCGCCGCCACGCGCCTGGCCACGGCGCAGGCGCGCTACGGCCGCATCGTCAAGGCGACCGGGATGAAGGTGGACTGACGGCCTTGCCGCTGCGCGCCGTGCTGTTCTTCTTGCCCTGGCCTGCTGCCGCCGCAGCAGCCGCCGCCGCATGGCGCCCCCGGTCGGCCTTGGGCAGCACCGCCTGCGCCACCATGGTTTCGGCATGCGCCTGCAGCCGGTGCAGCGCGTCGTCGAAGCGCGCGGCATCGTCTGCGTCGAGCGTGCCCATCAGCTCGGCGTTGATGCGCGTCACCAGCGGAAAGAGTTCGTCGTACAGCGCCTGCCCCGTCGCCGTGAGGCCCAGCCGCACCTGCCGCCGGTCGCCTGCCAGCGCCGTGCGCGACACCAGCCGCTTGGCCACCAGCGAGCCCACCGCCTTCGAGGTGCGCGCCCGGTCCAGCTGCGCATGCTCGGCCAGCTGCGACGAGCCCAGCTCGCCCCGGCTGGCCAGCACCGCGATCAGGCGCCACTCGCGCCGCGTGATGCCGAAGCGGCCCTCGCACAACCGGATCACCATGCTGCCCGCCACCGCGAGCAGGCGCGACAGCCGGTACAGCAGCAGGTCGTCCAGCGGGCGGCGCGGCGGGGTGGCGGCGGCTTCGGCAGTCATGGGGCGGCGTCTCGAAAGGCCGGGTAAATCCGGGCGATGGTTGATTTGATCAATCGAATGTAGCGTCTCCAGAATCGTCCGCAGCCGCGGCCACCCGCCCCGGCCACGCACAGACCCTGCCGAACGCCGAACGAGACCCCGGAGAGATTGACGATGCCCCAGCTTCCCGACCCGACCCGCCGCCGCACCCTGACCACCCTTGGCGGGCTGGCCCTTGCCCCCCTTGCATCCTTCGCACCGCTTGCGTTCGCGCAGCAGCAGCCCGCGCCCTTCACCCCCGGCCAGCCGATCAAGGTGCTCATCGGCGTGCCCGCCGGCGGCACGCAGGACGTGCTGACCCGCGCCATTGCCCACCAGGTGCGCGAGTCGCTCGGCCCGCTCATCATCGACAACCGCTCGGGCGCGGCCGGCCGCATTGCCGTGGACGCCGTGAAGACCGCGCCGCCCGACGGCCACACCCTGCTGCTGGGCACCGCGAGCATGATGACCATGTTCCCCAGCGCCTACCGCAACCTGTCGTACGACCCGATCAAGGACTTCGTGCCGCTGGTGAACGCCGCGCGCTTCGAGCTGGCGCTCACCGTGCACAAGGACGTGCCCGCCAACACCCTGGCCGAGTTCATCACCTGGGCCAAGGCGCAGGGCGACAAGGTCAGCTTCGGCTCGTACGGCGCCGGCACGCCCTCGCACTTCCTGGGCGAAATGCTCAACCGCGCGGCCGGCCTGAAGATGGTGCACGTGCCCTACCGCGGCTCCACGCCCGCGCGCCAGGACGTGATGGGCGGCACCGTGCCCGTGTACTTCGACACCATCGGCGGCGCGCAGCAGATGCTGCCCACCGGCCGCGTGAAGGTGCTGGCCACCAGCGGCGACAAGCGCTCGCCGCTCATGCCGCAGCTGCCCAGCTTCGTGGAGAGCGGCTACAAGGACGTGGTGGCCACCGCATGGTTCGCCTACTACGCGCCGCTGAAGACGCCGCCCGCCACCGCCGAGAAACTGCGCACCGAAATCATCCGCGCCGTGAACTCGCGCGACGTGCGCCAGCTGCTGCTGCAGAACGGCATGTATCCCGTGGCCGACGGCCCCGAGGCGCTCGTGAAGACCATGCGCGAAGACATTGCCCGCTGGGCCGGCATCATGAAGGCCGTGAACTTCCAGGCCAATGACTGACCGACCGATCGACAACAAGGACACCCCCTTCATGACCCCGCGCGCCCCCTTTGCTTTCGCTTCTTCCTTCAACCCGACTCGTCGCCGCCTCGCCGCCGTGCTGGCCATGGCCGGTCTCGTGGCGGCCATCGCCGCCCCCACGCTCGCACGCGCACAAGCCGCACTCGACAGCCCGCTGCGCATCGTCGTCGGCTACGCGCCCGGCGGCGCCACCGACCGCGTGGCGCGCATCGTGGGCGACAAGCTCGCGGCCCAGCTCGGCGTGCCCGTCATCGTCGACAACAAGCCCGGCGCGGGCGGTCGCCTGGCCGCGCAGCAGGCCAAGGCCACGCCTGCCAACCAGAACGTGCTGATGCTCGCCAACCCCGCCGTGATGGTGGTGGCGCCGCTCGTCTTCAAGGACAACGGCTACGACGCCGAGCGCGACTTCGTGCCGGTGTCGCACGTCAACGCCTACGACTTCGCGCTGGCCGTGTCGCCCACCCTGCCCGTGCGCGAGCTGAACCATTTGCTCGCATGGATGCGCGCCAACCCGCAGCAGGCCAACGTGGGCGTTCCCGCCACCGGCAGCCTGCCGCACTTCTTCGGCCTCATGGTGGGCGAGAAGGCCAAGGTGCAGACCCAGGTGGTGGGCTACCGCGGCTCCGCCCCGCTGCTCAATGACTTGATCGGCGGCCAGGTGCCCATTGCCGTCGACACCGAAGACGTCGTGCTGCCGCAGCACACCGCCGGCAAGCTGCGCATCCTGGCACTGTCGGGCGAAAAGCGCTCGCCCTTCGCGCCCACCATTCCCACCTTCAAGGAAGCCGGCCTCGACCTCGCCGCCACCGGCTGGAACACCTTCTTCGCGCCGGCCAGCATGCCCAAGGAGAAAGTCGAACGCCTGGCCACCACCATCCACGCCGTGATGCAAGACCCCGACACCCAACGCAAGTTCAAGGACGCCGGCATGACGCCGGTGGTGAGCACCCAGGCGCAGACCGCCGCGATGCTCAAGGCCTACAAGGCGCAGTGGGCCCCGGTCGTGCAGAAATCCGGCTACCAGCCCTGATCGAAAAACCTCTCAGCGACTTATGACGACACGCAGCACCCGCCCCAACATCATCTTCATCGTGGCCGACGACCTCGGCTATGCCGACCTCGGCTGCTACGGCGGCCGCGAGGCGCCTTTTGGCCGCGTGTCGCCCGTGCTCGACGGCCTGGCCGCCAACGGTTTGAAGCTCACGCAGGGTTATTCGAATTCGCCCGTGTGCTCGCCCACGCGCTTCGCGATGATCACCGCGCGGTATCAGTACCGCCTGCGCGGCGCGGCCGAAGAGCCCATCAACAGCCGAAGCCGCGGCAGCACCACCCTGGGCCTGCCCACCGAGCACCCCACCCTGCCGTCGCTGCTGAAAGACAGCGGCTACAAGACCGCGCTCATCGGCAAGTGGCACCTGGGCTACCCGCCCAGCTTCGGCCCGCTGCGCTCGGGGTATGAAGAATTCTTCGGCCCCATGTCGGGCGGTGTCGACTACTTCACCCACTGCGATTCGGCCGGTCGCCACGACCTCTGGTACGGCGAAGAAGAGCACAAGGACGACGAGGGCTACCTGACCGACGTGCTCTCCAAGCGCGCCGTCGACTACGTCGAGCGCATGGCCACGCAAGAGGCGCCCTTCTTCCTGAGCCTGCACTACACCGCCCCCCACTGGCCGTGGGAAACCCGCGACGACGCCGACAAGGCGCCGCTCGTGAAGGACAACCTGTTCGACCTGTCGGGCGGCAACATCCACGTGTACCGCCGCATGATCCATCACATGGACGAAGGCATCGGCTGGATCATGGCCGCGCTCGAAAAGCACGGCATGGCCGACAACACCCTCGTCGTGTTCACCAGCGACAACGGCGGCGAGCGCTTCTCGGACAACTGGCCGCTGGTCGGCGGCAAGATGGACCTGACCGAAGGCGGCATCCGCGTGCCATGGATTGCGCACTGGCCGAAGATGATCGCCAAGGGCGGCGAGAGCACCCAGCTGTGCATGACCATGGACTGGTCGGCCACCATGCTCGACGCCGCCGGCGTGAAGGCCGACGCGGCGTACCCGCTCGATGGCGTGTCGCTGATGCCCGTGCTGAAAGACGCCACCCACACCTTCCGCCGCCCGCTGCACTGGCGCATGAACCACCGCGGCCAGGAAGCGATGCGCGACGGCGACTGGAAGTACCTGAAGGTCGACGGCAACGAGTACCTGTTCAACATTCCGGCCGATGAGCGCGAACGCGCGAACCTAGGGAAGAAGGAGCCGCAGCGGCTGGAGGCGATGCGGGCGCAGTGGCAGGCTTGGAATTCGACGATGCCGGGGATTCCGGAGGATGCGACTGTGAGTTTGGGGTATTCGGTTAAGGATATGCCGCAGAGGTGAAGCGCGAGTGCAGGAAATCTATCGGGTGCGCGCCGTAGCACCTCGGAATACTCTTGGTGTGGCCGGGTGTCGACGCAAGCGGTTCCAGGGTAGGGACTCACCGAGCGGCGCTATCCTCCCAGGATGACTTCCGCCGCTCCTACGCCCTCTCCTGCACAGAAGCCCGACGAACCCAAGCCGTTGGGAGAACTACTGCCATCCGCGGCAAGCCCCGAACTCACTGGGGGCGCTGGATTCACCTACGAAGACGGAGTCGCAGCGTCCTACGTCGTGGCGTTGTTGGCCGAGGCGACAGCTCAAGGGGTGCCCGGCCGCATAGTCAAGAAGGTATCGATTCAACAGGGGGCAGTGGGCCAGCCCCTTGACGATGTGATCGTTGAAGCGGAGGGGCAGGATAGCGTCGTCATGCGCTTGAGTCTCCAGGTCAAGCGCAGTCTGCGAATCAGCGATGCCAGGACGAACTCGGACTTCCGCGAAACAATCATCCGTGCGTATGCCACTGTGGTCTCGAATGGTTTTCAAGCCACGATAGACCGCGTCGGCGCTATCTCGGACGAGATTGCCGAAGGCGCCAGACGTGACTTCGAGACACTCTGCGAGTGGGCGCGGATGGATCCAGTCCCTGCCAGTCTTGTGACCAAATTGAACACGGAGGGAGTCGGAGGGGCGAAAACTGGTCAGTACGCCGCTGTCAAGAACATCCTATCTGGCATCGCCGAAATATCTGACCTTGATGCAGCAACGCACAAGCTTCTCGCTCACTTCGTACTAATGCGAGTGGACATGCTCCATGAGGGCTCTGCGACCCAGGCTAACGCCGTCGCATCGCTGGCAAACGTATTGCAACCGCAGGACCGCGCACGAGCCGATGACCTCTGGCAACGACTTCTCACCCTCGTCAGGGCGAGTGAGGGTGGAGCGGGCGTATTTGATCGCAAGACGCTCGTTAGCAGGCTCAATGGGTCGTTCAGACTCTCTGGCTCAGCAGTTCTACAGAGCACGCTCGCGTTTATTCGGGAGGAGTCTGTCCGTGGAGTGGCCGAAATCGGCAACCAAGTAGATGGCTTCGGGGTCGCACGTGCGCATCTGGTGGCTGAAGCGACTACGGCGATTGGCGCACATCTGTTCGTTCAACTTACCGGTATGCCCGGCACCGGCAAATCAGCAGTCCTTCGAGCGCTAGTAGAACGGGCGACCACCCAAGGGACGACGCTTTTCTTGAAAGCCGATCGCCTTGCGGGAGGAACTTGGACGCAGTACCTCGCCGCGAACGGGATTGCACCGTCCTCCATCGAGGAACTGCTTGTTGAAATCGAGGCGGTGGGGGTTCCGACGCTTTTCGTCGACGGGCTAGATCGAATTGAAATCGAAAATCGAGGCATCGTCACCGATCTTCTGAAGGTCATCCTTCAGTCACCACTACTCAAGGGCTGGAAGATCGTGGCCGCGTTGCGGGACAACGGCATTGAGCCGTTGAGAACTTGGCTACCTCCAGAACTACTTAGGAAGGGTGCAGCCACTCTCTCCGTCGGCGAGTTTAGCGAAGAAGAATCCGAAGCCTTGGCGAATGCCCGCCCCTCGCTACGACCGATGCTTTTCGGGTCACCCGACGTGCGAGCCATCGTCAGGCGGCCGTTCTTCGCCGCCGTCCTAAGCGCTGGGCACACCGATGGCGATAGTGTGCCGATGTCTGAAATCGAGCTAGCAAGCGCTTGGTGGGAACGCGGTGGGTACAGTGCAGAAGCCGCGGCGGCCGGTCGCAGGCGACAGGCACTGGTGCAACTCGCTCGCAAAGGTGCATTTGCATTGGGGCGCAAGATCCCTGCCCTAGATGTTGATGCTCGGGCACTGCATGAGCTGCAAATAGATGGGGTGGTACGGCCATTGCGAGCTGGCCAGACCTGGCGATTTTCGCACGACATCTTTTTTGAATGGGCGTTCTTGCAGCTCCTCATCTCAAACGGTGAGGATTGGCTGACTACGGTTCAGGAAGCAGGGGAGCCGCCAGCACTTGGCCGAGTCGTCGAACTGCTCTCGCAATCCGAGATCAAGGACGGGGATGATTGGGCGAAGCAACTTGAGCGGCTCGAGGAGGTCAGTGGGGCCCGAACTCAGTGGCTCCGTGCGTGGATGACAGGGCCACTGGGCCTACCTCAGTTCACCTCAGTTCAGGCGACCTACGAGGCAGCCATGCTAGTCGAAGGCGGCAGGCGCGTCTCGAAGCTCTCTGTCTGGTTCCAGGCAGAGAAAAGCAAGGCCAATCCGACCGTTCTCGATGCGGCTCAGTTTCCACAGTTGAGTCCGGAACAGCGCCTCCGATACGCCGATGCCATGGCTTGGCCGTCAGACGTCGACACTTGGCGAAGACTCTGCAACTGGCTCTTGACATGCGTTGAGAGCATTGACCCCAAGTACTGGGGCAACGTCTTGACAGTATTCGAGGTGTGGCAGAACCTGTGGCAGGACGTCAGGAATAAGGTCTCGAAGAGCATTGTCGACATCGTCGCCAAGTGGACTGTTCAGATTGATGCGGGAGAAGAGGACTGGCGACGACTCCGAGGCGAAGCGGATCTAACGAAGGCACCAGGACCACCATCTTCGCTATCCGAGCGGCTTCGATCGTTGATATTGATTGCTTCCCCGGCCTATCCAGAGGTAGCGAAGGCCTACATGAGCCATCTACTGACGCTGGAGCATCTTCCACAAGGGGCTTTCGAGGGCATCTTGACGTTTAGCCCGAGGCTAGGTGCATCGTGTCCTAAGGAACTCGTCGACTTCGTCATTGTGACCACGAAAAACGACCTGCCGAAGGAAGAGAAGCGACACGAGTTTTACAGCGGTCCGGACACCCAAGCCTGGCACGACCTGGGCCTTGATGACCATCAAGCCTACTTGCCGGCAGCCCCATCTCGCGAGCCATTTCCGTCAGTCTTTAAGGCCGCCCCGGATGAAGGACGGCGCTTAGTGAGATCGTTGGCGAATCGCGCTATTGAAGCTTGGCGACAGCTCTGCGAATTCGATCGACAAGGCCCTCGAAAACCACTGTCTCTGAAGCTGATCTTTCCCTGGGGAGAGCAAGAGTTTTGGGGCGATGGCCAAGTCTATCAATGGTTCAGGGGCGCTCATGGCTCCTACTTAGCGGACTCCGCGTTGATGGCGCTCGAGTCTTGGGCGTTCGAGCAAGTAGATGCAGGCACTTCAGTTGACGAGGTTATTGCCCTGGTGCTGGATGGTCATCACTCCGTCGCTGTCCTAGGCATCGCGGTTTCCATCGCTCTCGAGAAGAACCATGTGTCCGCGACAACTTTGCCGCTAATTACTAACCAGCGACTTTGGAAGTGGGACATCAAGAGGATGGTCTCCGAAAACGGTTTCCTACTAGGTGCCGGAAGTTTCAATTCGGCTGATGAAAGGCACACACAGGCAGCGCATGAGACAGGCAAGAGGCGCGCGCGAAAGATCGAGTTGCGATGGCTCGCCTCTTTGGCCGTTCTGCAGGGTGGGGAATTCGCACAACAGGCCTCGAAGGAGATCGCGGATTTTCCGCATGCCCTTCCTTTCGACTACGTCGACGAAACGAAGAATGCAAGTCTCATATCAAGTCTGCGAAGAACGGCTGAAATCTGGGCTGAGGTCGGAAAAGCCGAGAACTACGAGGCGAAGACAACGGACGATGGCAAGGGAGCGCTGATCTCCCTGAACAACCCAAAGGCAGTCGGTCCGGACATCGATGCCATCAACGAGCGTCAGGCCACCATGGTCTTGCACATGAGAGTGAATCAATGGGCGGAGAAGACCTTGGAGGCAGGCGTCATAGATGATGAAGTGGAGTTTGTAAATGCACTCAATACGGCTAGACAGCTAGACGCGGCCGATCTGTTCAGCCAAGGGTACGACCACATCAGCTCTGAGCACTCGCGACAGTCGCTGGTCGCAGGCGTCGCAGCGGTCATTCTTTCGCTTCCAACTCCCATCGATGCAGACACGCGCGAGTGGGCCTCGAATGTGTGCTTTCGCGCTTGGCGGACTGCGGAAGTGGGGAGCAATTACACGTACCGAGACTCACAGTTGGTATTTCATCCGGTGTTGTTCGCAACCCAAGGGCTCGCCGGCATTTTGCGAGCGGATCGCGCTCGTCATGACGCGCTAGAGGCGCTGCTGCAGCTATTTAGCCACCCATATACTCAGATCGAAGGGGTAGCGATGCAGGGTCTAATCGGACTCTGGGATGCTGCGCCCGATGCTGCATGGCTGGGACTTCGACTTGGGATATCCCTGTCGATCCTTGAACGCTCGCAGTACATGGTGGTCAAGAAGGATCGCCTTCGGCACGAGCAAGATCGCATCAATGCGAGCGTGCGTTGGGCCTTGGATGAAATCGCTGAGATCGACGCGCCTCCAGTTGCACTGCCGGCGGTCCCCGATGCATGGGATCAGGTCGAGCCAAGCGGCTCAGACGTCGCTGAGGAAGGCGGCCAACCTGCGAAATGGCGACCGGCCGAGCGTGATCTCGACTGGCGTCATCTGTCGCGAGTGATAGCCGCGATACCCTTGGAAGCCGTGGTGAATGACGAACACCGGTTCCGATTTGTTCTGGATTGGCTCGAAGGCCTTGAGCGATGGACTATCGATCGGTTCAATCCACCTTCGACTCGAGACCGCCCCGGAAAGAGAACTCGTGATGAAAAGCCCACCGAGTTGTATGAGTGGCGCATCACGCTATTTTCTTTCCTCGCCCTGGTCAGTGCCCGGTTGGAGCCGACCGAGGCCCTTCGGCGCTTCGTGAATCCGATTCTTTCCTTGGACGACGAGACCTTCGTTTCGTTTGCTGATCCATTCGCATCGCCTTTGGTGGCAAACATTGTGGATGCACCGGTTCTCCCCGCAAAAGTCCTCGAGTTGCTTGCTGCCTTAATGCCCAGAGTTACGAGCCATTCCGCATGGAAAAGAAGTTCTTGGCGCGATGAAGGAATGAGAAATAACGAACTTGAAAGAATCCTTCGATCCGTGTTTTTTATTAAGTGGGGAGACCTTCCTAGAACCGCGCGGTTCGCCAACGGTAACTGGCAAGAACTGGGTCGGGTTCTTGATCTGGTCGTTCCTCTTCTTCGCGCGCATGGAAGCGATGCAACATTGGCTGCGATCTGGGCAACCTTGTGCGAGCGCGCGCTCGAACACTACCCGATTGAATCTTTTGTTGAGCACCTGGAGCTGGTTCTGCATGGCACAGCCGCGCCGACTGGCTGGAATAGCGCGCTCGTGCCGCCGCGGGTCGCGAGTCTCATCCAGCGTTTCTCGGAGCGAGGCGTAGAGCTTCCCGAACCCATCGCACGAAAATTATTGCGAGCGCTCGATAGCCTCGTCGATATGGGTGACAGACGTGCTGCTGCGATTCAGACGAGCGAGGTCTTCCGGCGAGTCAAGCTTGCTTAGCTCGGAATGAGGCTCGGATGCGACGTGCTCCTGTGTTGCCTCGCGGCAATCCAAAGTACTGCGATGGAGCGACAGCACCAGTTCGCGCCTCAACACAGCGGACGTTCACGAAGCAACCGCACTTCGGCGCGCCGCCGATTTCAGGTACACATCTAGAACCCGTCATCGGTGCGGCGACGATACTTTCGCCTGAATGACCGGTTTGAAGCTGAGACCGCAAGCTCTATCTCTGAGGGCCACCGACCGCAACCTCTGCAAAGCGGTCAAATCCTGATCGGGGAGCCGACGACACCAGCCCTTTGCCATATTGCTGGAGATAAGAAAATGAACCGCCGCCGGCCACAAAGACACAGCGGCAAGCAACAGCCCCCTACCCCCTCCCACTCTCCCCCAACAACCTCTCCGCCTCCCGCGCCAGATCCGCTGCAATCCACAGCATGTGATCCCGGTGTTTCTCCCCGGCTTCCTCGAACCAGCCGTTGCCGTCGCCGTAGCAGCACCACAGCAGGGAGTTCAGCTGGGCCAGTTTGATTTCGAGGAGGTCTCTGGCGTCTTCGCCTGTGGGGGTAGACGAAGGGGTCGCCCCGCTCTTGCGGCGGGGAGATTGGGGCGTGGAACGCCCGGCCATAATTCGATCAGCCATTTGGTGTGCTTCCTCTCAAAAGCTATGCACGTCTCTTGGTCAGACGGTCAGGGTGTTCACGCACCCTGGCCGTCGCCTTTTGTGCCTCACATTCGTGTCGCTGCTTCACAAAGAGGCATCGACACCCGCCGTGAGGCAAGGCGGTTCATTCGCTCGCACGAATCAATCGATCGATCAATCAATGAATGTCTGGGAAGAAGGCGTTCCTTTCACGGGGTTCGTCGGCCGCTACAGCGGGCCGTCTTGTCGCGGGGGCATTCACTGTAGAGAAGCGAAGCCGCGCAAGAGAAAAGAATTCGTCGACGATTTCTCGAATCGACGAGATATCTGAGGTGCCCCGGTTTTCTGCCTCACCGGAGGCGAGACGAGGCGAAGCAAGGTCCGGCTCGGGGCCGGCCGCTAGCTAGTGCGCGTGCGTGGTGCGCTCGGCTTCGCTGTCGTGGTGGTCCTGGCTGACGCCTCGCGCCGGCAGCGCGTCGGCCGCCAGCGCAAGGAAGAGCGCAAGGAGCAGCCACAGCGCCACGTCGCTCAACCGGTAGAGGTTCTTGCGAAAGCGCTTGGTGCGGCGGATCACGGCGCGCCTCCCGGGGCGGCCGTGCGGGCGTTGTCGCTCAACGCCGGAAGAAGACCAAGCCCCATGCGGCGGAACGCATCCACCTCGAGGGCCGCGTCGTCCACGTCAGCCATGGGGCATGAGGTGGTACAGCTCCGGCAGAAAACCGCCGGGCGCAGTAAGGCGCGACTTGAGCCGCACGACCAGGTGCAGGTCGTCCACCAGATGAATGTCGCCGCCGCGGTTGGTGAGTTGCAGCTTCACGGCCAGCAGGCCCTGCAGCTTGGCGCGGTGCCATTCGGCGGCGTCGGCGATCTGTGCGCGCGTCATGGCCGCGATGCCGATGCCGTGTTCCAGTTCGGCCGCGCGCAGGCAGGCCACGACGCGGTCGACGCTTTTCAGCGTGCCCTCGATCACCTCCAGGCAGCGCTCGGCCAGCCGCGTGGGCTCGTCGGCGGAGTTGCCGTACACGAAGGCCTCATAGGGACGGGGCGCGCGCTTGGAATCGCGGGGCATGGGCTGCGGGCCGACGTTGCGGCTCAGCGCGGCAGCAGGTCCAGGCATTGGCGGCGGCGCCACACGGCGCTGCGCACGGCCTGGCTGTCGTCGAACACGACCTTGTATTGGCACACGAGGTAGTTGGCCGACTGGGGCATCTGGAACTTGAAGTGGTAGTCCCACTCGGTGCCGAGCGCGCCGCGCTGCTGCTTCAGGGCCTGCCCGAGCACGGCGAGCACCTGGGCCTGGTTGAGGCCGGGCTTGATCTCGCGAAAGCGCTCGGGCCGCGACACGACGCCGTCGCGCAGAAAGGGCTCCTTGAAGTCGGGGCGGCGCGCCTCGACGTCGCGGTAGTCGAGCTTGTCGGGGTTGCTCACGGGGTCCACGGGGTTGTCGCGGGCCACCGCAGGAGCGGCGGCGCCGAGCAGCGCGGCGGCGAGCACGAAGGCGGCAGCGGCGGGGGATGCGTGCGGGGTGGTTTTCATGGCTAGCGTCCTCTTGGGTCGGATGGGTGTCGGATGGGTTTGCGGGGAGAGATGGGCGCGCGCGGGTCAGCGCTCGCGCATGGCTTCGCGCGCCTTGTTCAGCGGCTTGGTCAGGTAGTCCCACACGGTCTTGCGGCCGGTGCGGATGTCGGCGGTGGTCACCATGCCGGGCACGATGGGCATGCGGCGGCCGGCCTTGTCGGTGAGCGCGTCGGAGTCGGTGCGCACGAGCACGGGGTAGTACACGATCTCGGGCTTGACCTCGTCGCGCTGGGTGTCGGGCGCGATGGTCACGACGCGGCCCTTGAGGCCGCCGTACACGGCGTAGTCGTAGGCGGTGATCTTGATCTGCGCCTCCTGCCCGGGGCGCATGAAGGCAATGTCGCGCGGCGAGATGCGCGCCTCGACCAGCAGCTGGTCGTCCAGCGGCACGAGGGTCAGCAGCGAGCCGTTGGGCGGCACGACGCCGCCGATGGTGGTGACCTGCAGGCTCTTGACGATGCCGCGCACGGGCGAGTTCAGGGTGAGCCGCTCGAGCGAGTCGGCGCGCCCGCGCACCACGGACGACAACGACTTGACCTCGGCATCGGCCTTGGCCAGTTCTTCGCGGCTGCGCACCATGTAGTTGGCACGCGCCTCGGCGATCTTCAGCTCCAGGTCGGCGGCCTGGCGTTGCAGGCGGATGAGCTCGACGTTGCTGGCCGCGCCGCTCACCTGCAGCGAGCGGGTGATGTCGAGCTCCTTGCGCACGAGCGCGAGCGCCTGGCCCAGGCCGGACACGGTGTCGCGCAGGCTGCCCTGGCGCGAGCGGAAGAGCGCGCTTTCGGAATCGACCAGTTGGGCGTAGGCCTTCAGCTCGGCGGGGAACTGCAGGCTGCCCTGCCCTTGCACCTCGGCGCGCAGGCGCACGCTGCTGGCCAGGGCGGCGCGGTAGCGCGCGGCGGTTTCTTCCACGTTCGATTCGCCGCGCGTGGGGTCGAGCTGCGCGAGCACCTGGCCTTTCTCGACGATCTGGCCTTCTTGCACGCGCAGCTCGGCGAGGATGCCGCCTTCGAGCGACTGGATGCGCTGCTCGCGCGAGCTGGGAATCACCTTGCCCATGCCGCTGGACACTTCGTCGATCTCGAAGACCCAGGCCCACACGAAGAAGGCGAGCAGAAAGAGCGCGATGAACCACACGACGCGCGCGGAGCCGCTGGCGCGGGCCTCGTCGAAGTCGTCGGCGCCGCCTGGGCCCCACACGGTGGCGGTGGATACGGCCGGTGCCTGCGCCTGTGTCTGTGCCTGTGCTTGCACCTGCGCCTTGGTCAATGTCACGGCGTTCATGCCTGCCCCTCCTTGCTGCGGCCTGCGGAAGCCATCGCCTCGCGCGAGGCGACCGCGCCCTGGCGCAGCCGCGCCATCACCTGGTCGCGCGGGCCGTCGAGCACGACAGCGCCGCCGTCCACCACGAGGATGCGGTCGACCGCCTCGAGCACGGCCGGGCGGTGCGTGGCCAGCACCAGCGTGCGGCCGGCGGGCAACGCGCGCAGGTGTTCGATCACTTCGCGCTCGGCCACTTCGTCGAGCGAGGCGGTGGGCTCGTCGAGCAGCAGCACGCCGGGGCGGCGCAGCAGGAGCCGCGCGAGCAGCAGGCTCTGGCGCTGTCCGCCCGAGAGGCCGCGCCCGCCTTCGAGCAGCGGATGGTCCAGCCCGGTGGGCAGGCGGCGCACGAAGGCCCAGGCGCCGGTGGCCTGCAGGGCCGCCACCAGTTCGGCATCGGTGGCGTGGGGCATGCCCATCTGCAGGTTCTCGCGCAGGGTGCCGTGGAACAGGCGCGCGTCCTGCGCGAGCAGGCCGACGTCGCGGCGCACGTCGGCGGGGTCGATGTGGGCCGTCGACACGCCGTCGAGCAGCACGCTGCCCGCGCGCGGTTCGATAAGGCCCGAGAGCGCCTGCAGCAGCGTCGACTTGCCCGCGCCGTTGCGCCCGAGCACGGCAATGCGTTCGCCCGCGCCGATGTGCAGCGCCTTCACATGCAGCGCGGTGGTCTGGCCGTCGTGGCTGAAGACGGCGTCGCGCAGCGTGTAGTCGCCCTGCACGGCGGGCCGGTGCACGCGGGTCTCGTGGGGCGGGTGGTCGACCGGCAGCTTCATGAGCTGGTCGAGCGCCTCGCCGGCCACCTTGGCCTGCTGCCAGCGGTTGAGCACCTGCGTCACGCCGGCCAGCGGCGCGAGCATGCGGGTCGACAGGATCGATGCGGCCACGAGCACGCCGGTGCTCATGTGGCCGTCCATCACCAGCGGCGCACCGAAGAACACGACGAAGGCGAAGGCGGCGCCCTGCACGGTCTGCGTCCAGTTGCTCAGGGTGTTGAGCAGCGCGCGCAGTTGCAGGCCCGAGTCGGCGTTGACGGCGTTGTAGTGGTTCCACTGGTTCTGGAAGCGCGGCTCGGCCTGCAGCCCCTTGATGTCGTCGATGCCCTGCACCGCCTCGACCAGCATGGCGTTGCGCAGCGACGATTCGCGCATGCCCGTCTGGGCCAGCGCGCGCAGGCGCGGCTGCGCCAGCAGGCTGGGCACGATCAGCAGCACGCACGCGGCCAGCGGCACGAGCACGAGCCAGCCGGCAATGAACCAGAAGAGCACGCAGAACACGAAGAAGAACGGCAGGTCGGCCACGGCCGCCACGGTGGTCGACGTGAGCATTTCGCGCACGGGCTCCAGCTCGCGCAGCTGCGAGATGAAGGTGCCGGTGGCGCGCGGGCGCGCCGAGCCGCGCACGCGCAGCGCGTGGCCGAACACGCGGTCAGAAATGCGCAGGTCGGCGCGCTTGCCCACCACGTCGGTGATGCGCATGCGCGCGCCGCGCATGACCCAGCTGAACGCGATCGACAGCAGCACGCCGCCGAACAGCACATGCAGCGTGGGCAGCGACTGCGCGGGCACGACGCGGTCGTACACCTGCATGGAGAACAGCGTGCCGGCCAGCGCCATGAGGTTGTAGGCCAGCGACGCGACGAGGATGTGCGCGTAGGGCCGCCAGTCGGCCAGCACGATCTGGCGCAACCAGTGCGGCTCCACCGGGCGGATGTAGGCGTCCACGCGCGAGTCGGGCGCCGACTGCGCGGGCCGCAGCACGGCCATGGCTTCGAGCGCGGGTTGCAGCTCGTCCACGGTGCAGACGGTTTCCGCGCCCTGATCGCCACCGAGCATCACGCGCAGGCCCTGCGCCGAGATGGCGGTGACCACGGCCACCTGCCCGTCGCGCAGCTGTAGCACCACGGGCAGGCGCCAGGGGCTCAGGGTGTCCAGGCGCGGCGCGACCTGGCGCACGGTGAGCCCGGCCTGGCGGGCCATCTGGCGCACGCGCTCGCCGATGTCTTCGTGGTCGCTCCATGCGGCGGCGCCGCGGATGCGCTCGCGCGAGGTGTCGAGGTGGTAGTGGGCGGCCACGGCCAGCACGGCGTCGACCCAGCCGGCGAGCAGCTCGGGGCCGCGCGCGGCGGACAGTTCGGGCATGGTGGTGGCGGTCATGGCTGGCCTCCGGCGACGAGCTCGCCCGCATCGACCAGCCCGAAGGCCTCGCGCAGGCGGCCCGACTGGTACAGGCACTCGACGGCGAGCCGCTGCACTTCGTGCGCGCTCTCGGCCTGCTCGAAGCGCGCGCCGTGGAACTCCTGCTCGGCATTGAGCAGGTCGAGCAGCGAGCGCGTGCCCAGCTGCAGGTACTGCTCGCTGTACAGGTCGCGCGTGCGCTGCGTGCTGTGCACGCGCGCGGCGAGCACGGGCAGGCGCAGCGCGTGGCCTTGCGACTGCACGCGCGCGTCTTCGAGGCGCTGGCGCACGCTGAGCTCGGCATAGCCCAGCGCGGCCTCGGCCGCCTCGACGGCGTGCGCGGCGGCGCGCTGGCGGGCCTGGCTGCGCCCGCCTTCGTACAGCGGCGCGGTGAAGTTGACGGTGAACGTGCTTTCGTTGGCGGACTGGCCGGCGGGCCGCGCGCCCGATTCGAGCCCCCGGTTGACGGCGGCGTTGAGCGACAGCGTGGGCAGCAGCTGCGCATCGGCACCGCGCAGCGCGGCCTGCGCCATGTCGCGCTCGGCCTGCGCCATCTGCACGGCCGGCGCGGGCAAGGCCGTCTGCGGCAGCGCGGCGCAGGCGCTCGCAAGCGGCACGGGCGCTTCGCCGGCGATGCCGGCCGGCGCGCGGCCCTGGGTCAGGTGCATGAGGTTCAGGCGCCAGCGCTCGGCCTGCGACGCGGTGTTGAGTTGCTGGGCCCGCGCGGCCTCCAGGCGCGACTGCGCCTGCGCCACGTCGGACTGGCTGGTGGCGCCCTTGGCCTGGCGCTCGCCCACGAGGCCGGCCAGCGACTGCACGCCCTTCACCTGGGCCTGCGCGATTTCGCCGAGCGCCTGCTGGCGATGCACTTCGATCCATGCCTGCGCGGTGTCGCGCACCACGTCGTCGACCGCCACCAGCAGCTTGGCGCGCGCGGCCGTGGCCGAGGCTTCGGCTTCGCTCACGGCACTCGACACCTTGCCGAAGTCGTACAGCAGCTGGGTCACCGACAGCGAGGCCTGGTGCACCTGGCGGCGACCGTCGGCCTGCAGCTGGCGGTTGCCCGTGCGCGCGCTGACGCCGGCGCTGACCTGCGGGTAGTAGCCCGAGCGCGCCGCCGCAATGCCCTCGCCCGCCTGCAGCGCCTGGCCGACGGCGTTGCGCACGGTCGGGTGCGAGGTGGCAGCCAGGCGCACGGCCTCGGCCATGCCCAGCGGAGCGGCGGTGCTCGCTTGCGCAAGCGCCGCCGATCCGGCGAGCAGGAAGAAAAGGCCCGCGGCAGCAGACGAAAGATGACGGGAAGCAAGCATGCGTGAAGACGTGCAGACCACCAGGTGCCGACGCCGCAAGCGGCGCCGGCACACCGGTCGGTCAGTGGTGAAGCGCGAGGCCCATGTGGAGCTCGTCGTCGAGCGAAGGCGTCACCGGCGGTGCGTAGGCCGCGAGCGAATCGGCCGAGGACGCCAGCGACAGCACCGTGGGAGACGCCTGCGTGCCCCCGAAGGCCGGCGGGAACGCGGCCTGCAGCAGCGCATGCAGCGACTCCGCGGCGCCGAAGCCCTGCAGCATGTCGGACAGCTGCAGCCCTCCCCATGCCGGACCGTCGCCGAAGGGGAAATGCGGCGCATCGTGCGGTTGCTGTTGCTGCTCGATCGACACCGTGACTTCGTCGACGCCGGCCAGGCCCAGCGAGTCGGCCGAGGTGAAGAGCGCTGCCGCCCCCGCCGCGGGCGTGTAGTTGACGTGCAGCGTCTGCGTGGCCACGTTGCTCGCATCGCCGTCGCGGTCGACCACCTGGTAGCTGAGCGTCTCGTCGTAGTTGTGCGAGGTGGTGGTGCGCGGTGCCACTTGGTAGCTGAACTCGCCCGTGTCGAAGTCCACGACCAGCTTGCCGCCCTTGTCGGTGGCAATGGTGACCTGGTGCGTCGCCTGGTTGTAGCTGTAGTCGCTGCTGGTGGCGGGGCCGGTCTTCGTCATCAGGCCCGTGCTGCTGTCGAAGGCGTAGATGGTGCCGTCGATGGTCAGCGTGGACACATGGCCGCCGTCGGCACCGAAGCCCGACGAGCCACCGAGGCCGCCGGTCAGCAGGTTGCTGACCGTGGGCGGCACGCTGATCGTGCCTTGCAGCATGTCGTTCAGCTGGCTCGTGTCGGTGACGATCTTGCCGTTGGTGTTCGTGCCGGTGTTGCCGTTGTAGGCGATGGGGTCGATGTAGGCCTGCTCCGTCGGGCCCAGGCTGGAACCCAGGCCCAGTGCGAACGAGTTGATCTTGTTGTTGGTGAGGAAGGTCTTCCAGATCGCTTCTTCCGCTGCCTGGATGCCCTTGTCAGCCGCGTTGCTGCTGCTGCTGTTCCCGAGCTGGTCGGGATTGCCGTCCCCACGCGTCGGCTCGCCGTCCGTGAGGAAGTAGGACACGTTCTGGGCACCCTGCAGCTTGCCGCCAGCCGAGAAGCCGCTCATCGCCGAAGCCAGGGCAGCGTCGTAGTTGGTGCTGCCACTGGCCTGCAGGTCCTGCACCAGCGCCTTGGCGTCGGCTGCCGTCATCCAGGCTTGTTGTGCCTGCCCGGTCGTGCTGAAGGTGACGAGTTGCACCCGAACCTCGCCGTATAGGTCGTAGCCGTCGATCAGGTTCTGGACGGCCGCCTTCGCACGGGAGAGCCGCGTCGGCGTCTCCTCCTCCATGCTCCCGGAGAGGTCCAGGATCACCATCAGGTTCGTGTTGATCGGTGCCACGTCGACGGACTGCTCGCCGTTCACGAGCACCGGCGCATCGTCCTTGACGGGCACATTGAAGCCCACCGGCGCGCCGCTGAGCTGGCCATCGCTCACCACGGCCTCGAAGTGCAGGTTCGACACGCCCTCGCCGTTGCCCGCCGGGTGGTCGATCGGCGCCTTCAGCGTGACGGTGTAGCCCGCCTCGAACTGCCCCGCGCCCGTGGCGGTGACATTGCCCACGGCCACGGTCATCACCTGGGTGGTGACGCCGTCGACGGTGACGCTGCCCGTGAGCGTGTGCGTGCCCGCGTCCCAGGTCCACGACACCGGCTGGCCGCCGGAGGTGACGCCGGCCGGGCCGCTGAGCGACACCGACAGGTCGCCCGCCAGGCTGTCGGGGTCCGCGATGGAGATCTTGCCGGTCGATTGCACCGACGGCTCGCCCACCGCCGCAATGCCGCCGGGCAGGCTGCCTTCGGAGACGATGCCGGCGTCGGTCGCCGTGGCCGTCGGCGGGTCGTTCACCGGGTTGACGGTCACGGTCACCGTGCTGGTGGTCGTGCCGCCGTGGCCGTCACTCACCGTGACGGTGAAGCTGTCGGTGCCGTTGAAGTTGGCGTTGGGAACGTAGGTGTAGGTGCCGTTGGGATTCACCGTCACCGTGCCGTTCGACGGGTTGCTGCCCTTGGTGTAGGTGAGCGTGTCGCCGTCGACGTCGCTGCCGACGATCTGGCCGCTGACCGGCGTGTCTTCGTCCGTGGTCTTGGTGTCGTCGAGCGCCTCTGGTGCCTCGTTGACGTTCTGCTCGTTGAGCGTGACGGGGATGTTCGTCGTGACGGTTCCGTCGCTCGCACCGACCACCAGCGCGTGCGCGTTGGCGCCTGCTTCGTAGTCGTTGACGAAGGCTGCAGCGCCTGCCGGGGTGAGGCTGATCGCGCCCGTGGCCGGATCGATGGCGAAGTAGCCAGCGTCGTTGCCCGAGAGGATGCTGTAGGTGACGGTTGCGCTGTCGATGTCGGTGGCTTGGACTGTGCCGAGCACGGTGCCCGCAGTGCGGTTCTCGTCGTAGCCGAAGACGTAGCCAGTGGCGCTGTCGACCGGCGTGCCGCCGCCGTCGACGAACACCGGGGCGTCGTTGACGGGGTTGATGGTCACGTTCACCGTGCTGGTGGTGGTGCCGCCGTGGCCGTCGCTCACCGTGACGGTGAAGCTGTCGGTGCCGTTGAAGTCGGCGCTGGGCGTGTACGTGTAGGTGCCGTCGGCGTTGACGGTGACCGTGCCGTGCGATGGGTCGCTGCCTTTGGCGTAGGTCAGCGTGTCGCCGTCGACGTCGCTGCCGACCACTTGACCGCTGACGGGTGTGTCTTCGTCCGTGGTCTTGGCGTAGTCGGGCACCGTCGGTGCGTCGTTGATGTTCTGCTCGTTGAGCGTGACGGGGATGGTGGTCGTGGCCGTGCCATCGGTCGCGCCGATCACCAGCGAGTGCGCGTTGGCGCCTGCTTCGTAGTCATTGACGAAGGCCGCAGCGCCTGCCGGCGTGAGGCTGATCTCGCCCGTGGTGGGGTCGATGGCGAAGTAGCCCTGGTCGTTGCCCGATAGGATGCTGTAGGTGACGTTCGCGCTGTCGATGTCGGTGGCGTGGACTGTGCCGAGCACGGTGCCCGCGGGGCGGTTCTCGTCGTAGCCGAAGACGTAGCCGGTGGCCGTGTCCACCGGCGTGCCGCCGCCGTCGACGAACACGGGGGCGTCGTTGACGGGGTCGATCGTCACGGTGACGGTGCTGGTGGTCGTGCCGCCGTGGCCGTCGCTCACCGTGACGGTGAAGCTGTCGGTGCCGTTGAAGTTGGCGTTCGGGGTGTAGGTGTAGGAGCCGTCCGCGTTGACCGTGACCGTGCCGTTCGCGGGGTCGCTGCCCTTCGCGTAGGTCAGCGTGTCGCCGTCGACGTCGCTGCCGACGACCTGGCCGCTGACGGGCGTGTCTTCGTCCGTCGTTTGGGCGTAGTTGGGCACCGTCGGCGCGTCGTTCACCGGGTCGATCGTGACCGTCACGGTGCTGGTGGTAGTTCCGCCGTGGCCGTCGCTCACGGTGACGGTGAACGTGTCGGTGCCGTTGAAGTTCGCGCTGGGGACGTAGGTGTAGGTGCCATCGGCGTTGACCGTGACGCTGCCATGCGCAGGGCCGTTGCCCAGTGCATACGTCAGCGCGTCGCCGTCCACGTCGCTGCCGATCACTTGGCCGCTGACGGGGGTGTCTTCGTTCGTGGTCTCGGTGTAGTTGGGCGCCGTCGGTGCGTCGTTGACCGGGTTGACGGTCACGTTCACCGTGCTGGTGGTCGTGCCACCGTGACCATCGCTCACCGTGACCGTGAAGCTGTCGGTGCCGTTGAAATTGGCGCCAGGGACGTAGGTGTAGGTGCCATCGGCGTTGACGGTCACCGTGCCGTGCGATGGATCGCTGCCCTTGGTGTAGGTCAACGTGTCGCCATCGACGTCGCTGCCGACGACCTGGCCGCTGACCGGCGTGTCTTCGTTCGTGGTCTCGATGTAGTTGGGCACCGTCGGTGCATCGTTGACCGGATCGATCGTGACCGTGATGGTGCTGGTCGTCGTGCCGCCATGGCCATCGCTCACCGTGACGGTGAACGTGTCGGTGCCGTTGAAGTTGGCATTCGGGGTGTAGGTATAGGTGCCGTCCGCGTTGACCGTCACCGTGCCGTTCGCGGGGTCGCTACCCTTCACGTACGTCAGTGCATCGCCGTCGACGTCGCTGCCGACGACCTGGCCGTTGACCGGCGTGTCTTCGTTCGTGGTCTTGTTGTAGTTGGGCGCCGTCGGTGCGTCGTTGACCGGATTGATGGTCACGTTCACCGTGCTGGTGGTGGTGCCGCCATGGCCGTCACTCACCGTGACGGTGAAGCTGTCGGTGCCGTGGAAGTTGGCACCAGGGACGTAGGTGTACGTGCCATCGGCGTTGACCGTGACCGTGCCGTGCGCTGGATCGCTGCCCTTCACGTAGGTCAGCGTGTCGCCATCGACGTCGCTGCCAACGACCTGGCCGCTCACGGGCGTGTCTTCATCCGTGGTCTTGGTGTAGTCAGGCACCGTCGGTGCATCGTTCACCGGGTCGACCGTCACGGTCACCGTGCTCGTCGTCGTACCGCCGTGACCATCGCTCACCGTTACCGTGAAGCTGTCCGTCCCATGGAAGTCCGGGTTCGGCGTGTAGGTGTATGTGCCATCCGGATTGACCGTGACAGAACCGTTCGAAGGATTGCTGCCCTTGGTGTAGGTCAATGCGTCACCGTCGACGTCGCTGCCGATGACCTTGCCGTTGACCGGCGTGTCCTCGTTCGTGGTCTGGTTGTAGTTGGGCGCCGTGGGGGCATCGTTGACCGGATCGACGGTGACCGTGATGGTGCTCGTCGTCGTGCCGCCGTGGCCGTCACTGACCGTGACGGTGAACGTGTCGGTACCGTTGAAGTTCGGGTTCGGCGTGTACGTGTAGGTGCCGTCGGGGTTGACGACCACCGAGCCATTCGAGGGATTGCTGCCCTTCGTGTAGGTCAGCGCATCGCCGTCCACGTCAGCGCCGGTCACCTTGCCGCTGACGGGCGTGTCTTCGTTCGTGGTCTCGGTGTAGTTAGGCGCTGTCGGTACGTCGTTGACCGGGTTGATGGTCACGTTCACGGTGCTGGTGGCGGTGCCGCCGTGGCCGTCGCTCACCGTGACGGTGAAGCTGTCCGTGCCGTGGAAGTTGGCACCCGGGGTGTAGGTGTAGGTGCCATCGGCGTTGACCGTCACCGTGCCGTGCGATGGATCGCTGCCCTTCACGTAGGTCAGTGCGTCGCCATCGACGTCGCTGCCGATCACCTTCCCGCTGACCGGCGTGTCCTCGCTCGTAGTCTCGGTGTAGTTCGGTGCCGTCGGTGCATCGTTCACCGGGGTGACAGTCACGTTCACCGTGCTGGTGGTCGTGCCGCCGTGGCCGTCGTCGACGATGACGGTAAAGCTGTCGGTGCCGTTGAAATTCGCGCCGGGGGTGTAGGTGTAGGAGCCATCGGCGTTGACCGTAACCGTGCCGTGCGCCGGATCGCTGCCCTTCGTGTACGTCAGCGCATCACCATCGATATCGCTGCCGATCACCTTCCCGCTGACCGGCGTGTCTTCGCTCGTTGTCTCGGTGTAGTTCGGCGCCGTCGGCGCATCGTTCACCGGATCGACCGTCACGGTCACCGTGCTCGTCGTCGTACCGCCGTGGCCGTCGCTCACCGTGACGGTGAACGTGTCGGTACCGTTGAAGTTCGGATTCGGCGTGTACGTGTAGGTGCCGTCGGGGTTGACAACCACCGAGCCATTCGAAGGATTGCTGCCCTTCGTGTAGGTCAGCGCATCGCCGTCCACGTCAGTGCCCGTCACCTTGCCGCTAACCGGGGTGTCTTCGCTCGTGGTCTTGGTGTAGTTCGGTGCCGCCGGATCATCGTTCACCGGATCGACCGTCACCGTAATGGTGCTGGTCTTCGTTCCACCGTGGCCGTCGCTGACCGTCACAGTGAAGCTGTCGGTGCCATTGAAGTTCGCACCGGGGGTATAGGTGTACGTGCCATCGGCGTTGACCGTGACCGTGCCATGCGCCGGGTCGCTGCCCTTGGTGTAGGTCAACGTGTCGCCGTCAACGTCGCTGCCAACCACCTGCCCGCTGACGGGCGTGTCTTCGTTCGTGGTCTTGGTGTAGTCGGGCACCGTCGGTTCATCGTTCACCGGATCGACCGTGACCGTGACGGTGCTCGTCGTCGTGCCGCCATGGCCGTCGCTCACCGTCACGGTGAACGTATCGGTCCCGTTGAAGTTCGGGTTCGGCGTGTAGACATACGTGCCATCGGGATTGACCGTCACCGTGCCGTTCGCCGGATCGCTGCCCTTCGTGTAGGTCAGTGGATCGCCATCGACGTCGGTACCGGTGACCTTGCCGTTGACGGGCGTGTCTTCGTTCGTCGTCTCAGCATACGCAGGCGCCGTCGGCGCATCGTTCACCGGATCGACCGTCACCGTCACCGTGCTCGTCGTCGTCCCGCCATGGCCATCACTCACCGTGACAGTGAAGCTGTCCGTCCCATGGAAGTCCGGGTTCGGCGTGTACGTGTACGTGCCATCCGGGTTGACCGTGACCGTGCCATGCGCCGGGTCGCTGCCCTTCGTGTAGGTCAGCGTGTCGCCGCTGTCGATGTCGCTGCCAGTCACGCGGCCGCTCACGGGCGTGTCTTCGGCCGTGGTCTCGGTGTAGTCGGGCGCGGTGGGCGCGTCGTTCACGGGCGAGACGGTCACGGGCACCGTGACGGTGGTGGTGCCGCCCTTGCCGTCGCTGACGGTCACTTCGAAGCTGTCGGGCCCTTCGTAGCCGGGCTTGGGCGTGTAGACGAACTGGCCGGTGGACGGATCGACGGTGACGGTGCCGTGCTCGGGGCCCTTGGCGACGGTGTAGGTCAGCGTGTCACGGTCCGGGTCGGTCGCCTGCACTTGTCCGCTAACGGGCTTGTCCTGGTCGGTGACGACAGGATCGGCCTTGCCTTCGGGGCCGCGGTTCTGCGCGGGCAGCAACGGCGGAATGAAAGCCGGGCCACCGCCGCCGCCCCCACCACCGCTCGCGGCGGCACCGACGCCCAGCACGCCGAGCGCGCCCAGCAGCCAGCCCGGCACGCCATCGGGCAGCAAGGCGCCGCCGGCGTCGTTCCACTCGATCTCGGTGAAGTGAAAGTCTTTCCAGGGCGCGGTGTACTGGCCCCACCACTGCACGCCGGCGCCGTCTTCGAGCACGAGGTCGTTGCGGCCGGCGTCGGGGTACTCGGCGAAGAAGCCGCGCACGGCGACTTCCTGGCCGTCGCGCAGCACGAGCACGAGGTCGTCGCCGCGGCGCTCGAACTTGAGCACGCTCTCGGGCGCGATCTTCAGCGTGACGATCGACGGGCGATCCAGAACCAGAGGGGCTTCCGCCGTCGCTTTGCGGGATGACGCGCCACCAGACTTGTAAACAGCTTCCATGATTGGTCTTTCTCCTTGATTCCGGACCTCGGGCGAGCCCTCGCTTTCAGCGAACAGCCCGGGTCGCACGTTGGGAAATCTCGAAGGCCGCGGGTGGCTCTCGAGGACTCGCCGGCGCGACCCGGTGTGCGGGTCACGCAGGCTTGCGCTTGCATGGGGCGGGATTCTTGGTTCGGGGGGGTGTCCGGACTTTTGCCGGAGAGGCCGTGGCGTTTGCCGTGGCGTACAACTGTTCACAAACGTGTGTGAATGTCGAATACTTCACACGATTGGCGAAAGAAAATCAGCAATTCGCAAGTTGGGAAAGCGAGCGCTGGCGGTCTTTTGGCTTACGGGCTTTTGCCGGAGCGTCCAATTCTTTTGATGGACGGAATCGGCCCGGCTATTTCCTGCAATACCGGACGGGCCCTGTCCAGCCCCCCGTTTTCCCTCTGACAGCCCCCCTCGCCGCGGCACCTTTTTTAAGGCCTCGGGCGGCAATGGCGGGCGGATCGATCAGGAATGAAGACCGGTCATTGGATGAATTTGCATTTCTTGTGACAATGATTACCAAATTAATTTCTTGGTTACATTGTTTCGGCCACAGGGCGTTCCAACGCGGTGCCGGCGCCCCCTCTTTCCATGTCCTATTGGTCACCTCCGGAGCCCCGGAGAGCTCATCTGCTGGTTGTCGACGACAACGTTGACGAACTCAAGCTCTTGCTGGAAACGCTGCGGGGCACCGGCTACCGCATCACGCTCGCCTTCGACGCGATGGAGGGCTACCGGCGGGCGACGACGCTGCAGATGGACCTGGTGCTGCTGGACGTGCGCCTGGGCGGCACCGACGGGTTTGCCGCCTGCCGCCTGCTGAAGGCCGACCCGGCCACGGCGGACATTCCGGTGATCTTCGTGACCTCGTCGGCCAGCCTGGAAGAGCGCCTGACGGGCCTGCGGGCCGGTGCGGTCGACTACATCGTGAAGCCCTTCGACCCGGCCGAGGTGATGGCCCGCGTCGAGATTCACCTGGCGCTGGCGGAATCCCGCAGGGCGCGCACCGCCCCTGCCCCGCAGCCGGCGCCCCCGCCCGACAGCCCCGCCGCGAACGACGGCGGCGCGCCGGGCTCGGGCATGGACCGCGCGCTCATGCAGGCGGCGGAGCGGCTGATATTGGCCGACCTGAGCCGCGTGCTGCCGCTGCGCGAGCTGGCGGCGCGCGTGGGCACGCACGAGAAGCGCCTGTCGCGCGTGTTCAAGGAGCTGACGAACCGCACGGTGTTCGAGTTCGTGCGCGAAGCGCGGCTGCACGAGGCGCAGCGCCTGCTGCTCGAATCGGCCATGCGCATCGAAGAGATCGCCGCGGCGGTGGGGTTCTCGAGCGCCGCGAATTTCGCGACGGCGTTTCGCGAGTACTTCGACTGCACGCCCTCGGCCTGCCGCCAGGCCGGTGTCGAACGTTCCGGCACCTGACGCGCGATGCATCCGGTGCGCACACGCCCCTGGTGGGCAAGCGGTCTGCTGCTCGGCCTGGCCTTGTGGTTGTGGGGCTTCGCGGCCAGCGCGGCGGAAGCCGTCAGGTTCAGCGCGCTGAACCGGGGCAATGTCTCCGTCGAACAGACCGTCGAGGTGCTGGAAGACCCCACGGCCCGCCTGTCGGCGCGCGAGGTGCTCGCCCTGCCCAGCAGCGGTGCGAACGGGTTCGTGCCCGCCACGCCCGACCAGCTGATGCGCGGGTTCTCGACCTCGGCGGTCTGGCTGCGCCTGTCGCTGGTCAACGATGCGCAGGAGGTGCGCACGGCGCGGTTCGGGCTCAACGTGACGTGGCTGCGGCATGTCGACTTTCATCTGCTGCGCACGCGCAATGGCCAACCCGCATGGACGCACGCGCAGGCCGGCGTGTCCGACCCGATGGACAGCACGCATCGCCACGACCGCATTCCGCAGCTGCAGATCGACCTGCAGCCGGGCGAGTCGGTGCAGGTGCTGGTGCGCGTCATGAGCACGGGCCAGATCAAGCTGGTGCTGGAGCTGCACACCGACGAGGCGTGGCATCACATCGAACGCAACCATGCGCTGCTCAGCGGCCTGCTGATCGGCGGGCTGCTGGCCTTCGCGGTGTATTCGGCCGCGCTATGGTGGATTTCGCGCGCGCCGATGCTCGCGTTCCAGGCGGGGAGCTTTGCGCTGCTGGCGCTGTACGAGGCCACCTACCGGGGCTATGCGCGCATCGCACTGTGGCCCGACAGCACCGTCTGGAGCTACCGCGGCCACAGCGTGATGGTGGCGGCCACGGCGCTGTGCCTGCTGCTGTACTTTCACGAGCGCGGCCGCCAGAGCCCGGTGCGCGTGCCCGGGCGCCCGCTGCTGTTCGTGCTGGCCGGCGTCGAGATCGTCGTGCTGCTGGGCACCTTGTTCGGCCCCTATGCGACCTTCGCAGCCATCGGCATCGTGAACGCGCCACTGATCGTGCTCGCGCTGACCGTCTGCACCTTCATCTACCAGCGGCGCGCCGGGCCGGGCGGGCGGCTGTCGCTGCTGGTGATGTTGGTGATCTGCGTGGGCGCACTGATGCGCATGTCGGCGCTGATGTTCGCGGAGCGCTCGATGTCCGACTTCGATCACTATGCGCTGGCGTTCCCGGGCATGCTGGTGGGCGCGTTCGCGATCACGGCGTGGTCGTTCCAGGAGACGCGCCAGCGCAACGCCGCGCAGCAGACGCTGCTGCAGTGGCAGGCCCAGGAGCAGCAGCGGCTCGAAGAAGAAGTGGTGCGCAAGACCCGCGCCCTGAGCGAGGCGCTGGGCCAGGCCGAGCAGCGCACGCGCGAGCAGAAGGAACTGCTGGCCTACATCAGCCACGACCTGCGCGCGCCGGTGGCCACCATCCTGGGCAACCTGAAGCTGATGCAGGACGGCAGCGACACGCCGGCGCCCGCGCGGCTCGCCACCATCGAGCGCAGCGCGGCCTACCAGCTGGAGCTGATCGATGACCTGGTCGACTACGCCAAGGGCGAGCTGGCGCCGCTGGCCGTCGAGGCGCAGCCGGTGCAGTTGCGCACGCTGGTCGACAACGTCGCGCAGTACGCGCACGCGCTCGCGCAGCGCCAGCACAACAGCTTCGAACTCACGATCGACGGCGAGCTGCCGGCCCTGGTCCGCCTGGACGGCAAGCGGCTGCAGCAGGTGGTGCTGAACCTGCTGTCGAACGCGGCCAGGTTCACGCGCAACGGCGCCATCGGACTGCGCTTGCAGGCGCAGCCGAGCGACGGCGCGTGGCAGCTGCACTTCGAAGTGACCGACAGCGGCACGGGCATCGACGCCGACACGCTCGAGCGCATGACGCGCCTGCTGGCCGACAACGCGCCCAGCATGGCGGGCGGCGGGCTCGGGCTGGTGATTGCGCAGCGCATCGTGCAGCGGATGGGCGGGCGGCTCGCCATCCACAGCGGCATGGGCTCGGGGACGCGGGTGGTGTTCTCGCTGTCGACCGAGCCGGCGCCTTCGTCGGACGCGCCTGCACCGCCGCCATCGGAACCCATCGCCGCGCCGCGCCCGCGCGCCAGGCCCCGGGCGCGCGGCCGGCTGCTGCCGGTGTTGACGCCGCTGTCGCCGGCGCAGAAGGACGAACTCGAAGTGCTCGCCCGCGACGGGCGCTGGAGCGACCTGCACGAGTGGGTGAACCGGCTGGCCACGGAGGCGCACAGCCAGCCGATGGTGCTGACGCTGCGCCAGGCGCTGGACCGGCTGGATTTCGAGCAGATCCGGTTGATTGCGCGCGCGGCGCCTTTGCGTCCGCTGTAGCCCGCTCTCGCCCGCCTGCGCCGCACCGCCAGAACCCATGCGACCGGCAGGGTCGCCCCATGGGTGGGCTTTCACTTTCTATTTCGATATATCTAGAATAGTCTCGACCCACTCAAGAAAGCCATCCCCATGCGCCACCTTCACCACGCTCCGCACCACCATCACCACCGCCACGCCCCGCGCGGCGAACACGAAGACGGCCTGGCCGGCGGCGGCCGCGGGATGCGCGGCGGACGCGGCGGCGGCGCGGGCCGGGTGTTCGGCCACGGCGGGCTGCGCTTCGTGCTGCTGCAGCTCATTGCCGACAAGCCTTCGCACGGCTACGAGCTCATCAAGGCCATCGAGGACCGCCTGGGCGGCACCTACGCGCCGAGCCCCGGCGTGGTCTACCCCACGCTCACGCTGCTGGAAGAGCTGGGCTACCTGAGCGTGGAAACCGCCGATGTCGGCGGTCGCAAGCGCTACAGCATCACGCCGAGCGGCCAGGAGTTCCTGGCCGCCAACCGCGAGACGGCCGACGCCATGATGGCCCGCATGGCGGGCGGCGTGGACGGCGCCGGCCCGCGCGCCGGACGGCCCCCGCAAGTCACCCGCGCCATCGAGAACCTCAAGCTCGCGATGCGCCTGCGCCTCGGCGGCGCCCCTCTCACCGAACAACAAGCCCACGAATTCGCCGCGGTGCTCGACAGCGCCGCACAACAGCTCGAACGCATCTGAACCACTCTGACATGACCGACTTCACAACCGCTGCTTCTTCTTCCAACACGCCCGACCGCACGCCCCGCCGCGTGCGCCACGAACTGCGTTTTCGCCAACTCACGGTGAAGACCGTGCAGCGCGTGACGCCGCACCTGATCCGCATCACGCTGACCGGCGACGCGCTCGAAGGTTTCACCAGCCCCGGCTTCGACGACCACGCGAAGCTGTTCTTTCCCGATGCCGCCACCGGCCAGCTCACGCTGCCGACCGCCGGCCCCGACGGCCCCGTGTGGCCCGAAGGCGGACGCCCCGCCATGCGCGACTACACGCCGCGCCGCCACGACGCGCAAGCCAACACGCTCGAGATCGACTTCGCGCTGCACGACGCCGGCCCCGCCACGCAATGGGCCGAGCAGGCCAAGCCCGGCGACATCGTCGGCGTGGGCGGCCCGCGCGGCTCGTTCATCGTGCCGACCGAATTCGACTGGCACCTGCTGATCGGCGACGACACCGCCCTGCCCGCCATCTCGCGCCGCCTGGCCGAACTGCCGGCCGGTGCGCGCGTGGTGGTGCTGGCGGAAGTCGACAGCGCGGCCGACGAGATTCCTTTGGAGACGCAGGCCGAGCTCACGCTGCGCTGGGTGCACCGCCAGGGCGCCGCGCCGGGCCTGAGCCCCGTGCTGGTCGACACGCTGAAAACCATGACGCTGCCAGCCGGCGACTTCCACGCCTGGGTGGGTTGCGAATCGGCGATCGCGAAGGCGCTGCGCGCGCACCTCGTGGGCGAGCGCGGCGCGAACCCGAAGTGGGTTCGGGCGTCGGGTTACTGGCGTCGCGGTGCAGTGGCGACGCACGACACGCACGACGAGTGAAACGCGGCGCAGGCGTCTAACGACGGCGCCTGGGGCTCGTCGTAGAACCAAGCACATCGGACGATTTCCGCCTCCAGTGCCTGGATTCGATGTGCCCAGTCAAGAGCGAAAGGCTGGCCCGCACCAGCCTTGATCAGGGCTTGCGCGCCTTCAAACGCTCCAACCCGAAGTTTTCTTGAAAGGCCATGCTTCGAATTTCCTGAGAAGCAATGGCCGCAGATGTTTCGCGCAGCCCAACATCGAGACACGTGACGTTGCCTGGAACCATGCATGTGTTCGTCTTGAGCGCCACATACTTGGCTTCGCCGGCGCGGATCGAAATGTCCATTTCGACAGGCTTCTTCAGCATGTCCCACGCCCACTCCAGGCGCAGCTTGTGGCTGCCTGGCGGCAGCGCAGCCCAGGAATAGCCCCCGGTATCCAGATTGAAGACATTGACGCCATCCACATAGAAATATGCAGATCGAGCGCCCGAAGCGAACGCCTCTTCACGGTAAACGTAGACAACACCGTCTTCCGGCTTGATGTTCTCCGCGGGTCGGAAAGTCGGCCCCCTCGCATTGGCACAGCCTGCCAACAAAACTGCCGTCAGCACGTACGCGAGTGCTCTTTTTCTGCGCATGTCTTCCCCCCTGTTGAACATCGGCTGATCCTATCTCGGCACCTCGGAGCCAGGAAGCGATCTGGCATCCAGGATGCTTCAACGCAACGTCAGCCGATGACAAGTCGCTTCAGCTTGGTAAGCCTCGCGTCAAAGCCAGCCGACACGCCTGAACCGGTAGTACAGGTACCCGCAGGTGCTGACGATCAGCCCCAGCGCCATCGCATAGCCATAGCGGAATTTCAGCTCCGGCATGTGCTCGAAGTTCATGCCCCAGATGCCCGCGAAGGCGGTGCACACCGCGAAGATGCTGGCCCAGGCGGCGAGCCGCTTGGTCACTTCGCTCTCCTCGATGGTGACCATCGAGAGGTTCACCTGCACCGCCGTGGCGATGGTGTCGCGCACCGCGTCGATCGAGCCGTTGATGCGCACCAGATGGTCGCCCACGTCGCGGAAATACTCCTGCGTGCCCACGCAGATCTGCGGCACGCGCCCGCCGTGCAGCTTGCCCGCCGCCTCCACCAGCGGCGCCACCGCGCGCTTGAGGATGAGGCTGCGGCGCTTCAGGTCGTACAGCTGCTTGATCTTGTCACGCGCCGCGCCGCCCTGGGCAAAGATCTGCTGCTCGATGGATTCGAGTTCCACTTCGAGCGCGTCGATCACCGGAAAGTAGCGGTCGACCACCGCGTCCATCAGCGCATAGAGCACGAAGCCCGCGCCGTTGCGCAGCAGGTCGGGCTCGCGCTCGCAGCGTTCGCGCACGCCCAGGAAACCCTGCTGGCTGCGGTTGCGCACCGACAGCACGTAGTTGCGGCCGACGAACACGTTGACCTCGCCCACGTTCACGCTGTGCCCACTCTCGCCTTCGGTCGAGGGCTCGACCAGGTGCATCACGACGAACAGCGAGTCGCCGTACTCCTCCACCTTGGGGCGCTGGTGGCCGTGCTGGGCGTCTTCGACGGCCAGCGGGTGCAGGTCGAACTCGTCCTGCATCTGGGCCAGCTCTTCGGGCGTGGCGTCGCTCAGCGCCACCCAGACGAAGCAGCCGGCGCGGGAGATGTAGTCGCTGATGTCCTCGACGGGAATGTCGGCGAGCTTGGCGCCGTTTTCATAGGCCACGCAGTTGATCAGCATCGGGACGTTTCCCTCTTCGAACTTGGAATGAACTCAGGCCGCCGCATCGGTCGGTGCGGTCGCGGCCAGGCGGGCCGTGTCGGCCAGCGAGGCCTCGATGGCCTGCGTCTCGCGCGCGAGCAGGGCCAACCCCTGGTCGGCGAACGCGCGGTGGCTGGCCACGTCGGCCCACAGGCTCGCCGCGGCTTCGGCACACGTCAGCGACGTGAAGCGGATGCGGCCCTTGGCGAGCGCGACGAAGCGCTGCTCGCGCAGCGGATCGGCCCGGTCCCAGGCGCCGCCGATGAGCACGCGCTTGCCGCGCTTGATGCGGGGCTCGCGCTCGGCGAAGAAAGGCAACTTGGCGCCGAACCAGCCCGGCAGGCCGGTGTTCAGCGCGGTGTCGAAGGCCGAGGGCGCGGCGTGCGCCTTGGCGAATTCGCGCAGCGTGCCGAGCTGGTAGAGCGCCGGGTCCTTGGCACCGCCTGTGCCTTCGACGGGCCGGATGACGGTCGGGCCGCTGTTGCCCGTGCCCGGTCGCCCTTCGGGCCGTTTCGACTTGCGCAGGTCCGCCAGTTGGGCTGGCAACATGCACAGGTACAGCGCCGCGAGGTCAGCGGGCAGGGTGGCGGTGTCCGGGAGCGCGTCCGCTGCAGGGCCTTTGATTTCATCCGACGGGGCCATGGGCGCCTTTGTTCTTCACGCGGGGTTTGCGCCGGGGGATTTTAGGAGGGGCGATGCGGGCCGCCGCCCGCGCCCGGCCGCGTCAGTGCTCGGGGCCGCCCTGCCCCTGCGGCTCGGGCGCTGGGGCCGGCAGCCATTGCAGCTCGTCCGGCAGGTACGGCCGCGACCAGCTCATGCCGTCCAGCCGCACGCGCAGCGTGAGCCCCCGCACGGTGGTCACGGTGCCGGGCTGCCCGTGCACCAGCACCCTGGCGCCCTTGCGGGCAGGCACATGAAATCGTTTCCGGATGTCCTCGTAGCTCACTGGGGTCTCCATCGATGAGGGTCGCGTGCGCCCGCGTAGTCATGCGCATGCGCATGACTACGCGCGGGGGAGCTGTCTGGATTCAGGGGAATGCGGCCAAAGTGGACGCGGCAGGGGCGTCGGTGCGGGGAGGCCGGCGCGCACGCCGATGGCCGTCCCCGATAATGACCCGATCCCCGGGATGCGCAGCGCGCACCCTCTTTTCTTCTCCACGGATTCAATGACCTTACCGGTGAAAAGCACCAAAGATCAAGCCCCCTCGGCTGGCGATTCCGCCGGGCACACGCCGATGATGACGCAGTACTTAGGCCTCAAGGCCGACCATCCGGACACCCTGCTGTTCTACCGGATGGGCGATTTCTACGAACTGTTCTGGGCCGACGCCGAGAAGGCCTCGCGCCTGCTCGACATCACGCTCACCCAGCGCGGCCAGTCGGCCGGGCAGCCGGTGCTGATGTGCGGCGTGCCCTTCCACTCGGTCGACACCTACCTGGCGCGGCTCATCAAGCTGGGCGAATCGGTCGCCATCTGCGAGCAGGTGGGCGAGGTCGGCGCCAGCAAGGGGCCGGTCGAGCGCAAGGTGGTGCGGGTGGTCACGCCCGGCACGCTGACCGATTCGGAACTGCTCAACGACAAGAGCGATTCGCTGCTGCTCGCCGTGCATGCGGGCACGCGCAATTTCTGCGGCCTCGCCTGGCTCAGCGTGACAGGTGCCGAGCTGCGGCTGGCCGAGTGTCCGGCCGATGCGCTCGAAGCCTGGATCGCACGCATCGCGCCGAGCGAGCTGCTGTACAGCGCCGAGGTCACGCCCGCCTTCGAGCAGCGCCTGAAGGCCGCGCGCGCGGCCGTGCCGTTCACGCTGTCGCTGCGTCCGGCCTGGCAGTTCGATCCCGGCCTGGGCGAGCGCAAGCTCAGCGAGCAGATGGGCAGCCACAGCCTCGCGGCCTGGAACGCCGAATCGCTGGGCAACGCGCACGCCGCCGCCGCCGCGCTGCTGGGCTACGCCGAGCACACGCAGGGCCGCGCGCTGTCGCACGTCCAGCGCCTGTCGGTGGAACGCGACGGCGACCTGATCGAGCTGCCGCCCACCACGCGCCGCAACCTCGAGCTGGTGCAGACGCTGCGCGGCGAAGACGCGCCCACGATGTTCTCGCTGCTCGACACCTGCATGACGGGCATGGGCAGCCGCCTGCTCAAGCGCTGGCTGCTCTCGCCGCGCCGCGACCGCAGCGAAGCCCAGGGCCGGCTCGACGCCATCGGTGCGCTGCAGTCCCCCGGGCCCGGCGCCACGGCCGCGCCCTGGCGCACGCTGCGCGAGCAACTGAAGAACACCAGCGACGTGGAACGCATCGCGGCGCGCATCGCGCTGCGCCAGGTGCGCCCGCGCGAACTCGTGGCGCTGCAGCTCGCGCTGGCGAAGGCCGAGCAGCTGGCGCCGCTGCTGCCGGGCGCGGCCGCGCTGCTGGCGCAGATCACCGAACGCCTCGCACCGCCGCCCGGCTGCGCCGACCTGCTGGTGCGCGCGATCAAGCCCGACCCGTCGGCGCTCGTGCGCGACGGCGGCGTGATCGCCACCGGCCACGACGCCGAGCTCGACGAGCTGCGCGAGATCAGCGAGAACTGCGACGACTTCCTGCTCAAGCTCGAGATCAGCGAGCGCGAGCGCACAGGCATCAGCAACCTGCGCGTGCAGTTCAACCGCGTGCACGGCTTCTACATCGAGGTGACGCAAAGCGCGCTCTCGAAGGTGCCCGACAACTACCGCCGCCGCCAGACGCTGAAGAACGCCGAGCGCTTCATCACGCCCGAACTCAAGGCCTTCGAAGACAAGGCACTGAGCGCGCAAGACCGCGCATTGGCGCGCGAGAAGTGGCTCTACGAGCAGCTGCTCGACGCGCTGCAGCCCTCGGTGCCCGCGCTCACGCAGCTGGCCGGCGGCATCGCCGCGCTCGACGCGCTGTGCGCGCTGGCCGAGCGCTCGCACACGCTGAACTGGCGCGCGCCGACCTTCGTGTCGCACCCGTGCATCGAGATCCAGCAGGGCCGCCACCCGGTGGTGGAGGCGCGACTGGCCGAGAAGTCGTCGGGCGGCTTCATTGCCAACGACACGCAGATGGGGCCGCAGCAGCGCATGCAGATCATCACCGGCCCGAACATGGGCGGTAAGTCGACCTACATGCGGCAGGTGGCGATCGTGGTGCTGCTGGCGTCCATCGGCTCGCACGTGCCCGCCACGGCCTGCCGGCTCGGGCCGATCGATGCCATTCACACGCGCATCGGCGCGGCCGACGACCTGGCCAACGCGCAGTCGACCTTCATGCTCGAGATGACCGAGGCCGCGCAGATCCTGCACAGCGCCACGGCGCAGTCGCTGGTGCTGATGGACGAAATCGGCCGCGGCACCAGCACCTTCGACGGCCTGGCGCTGGCGGCCGGCATCGCGGCGCAGCTGCACGACCGCAGCAAGGCCTTCACGCTGTTCGCCACGCACTACTTCGAGCTCACCGAGTTCCCGGCCACGCACCACGGCGCCGTGAACATGCACGTGAGCGCGACCGAGTCGGGCCGCGACATCGTGTTCCTGCACGAGATGCAGCCGGGCCCGGCCAGCAAGAGCTACGGCATCCAGGTGGCGCGCCTCGCAGGCATGCCCGCGGCGGTGGTCAACCACGCGCGGCAGGCGCTCGATGCACTCGAAGCGCAGCATGCGCAAACGCGTGCACAGGTCGACCTGTTCGCGCCGCCGCCGGCCACCGAAACCCCCATGGCCAGCGCCGTAGAATCCGCGCTGGCTGCCCTCGACCCGGACGCCATGAGCCCGCGCGAAGCCCTCGACGCGCTCTATGCCCTCCAGAAACTGAACGCACGTGAACGCAGTACCGCATGAGCGGGCCCAGTTCCTGCAAGGCGAACCCATGACTTATTGCGTAGGCATCAAACTCAACGCCGGCCTGGTGTTTCTCTCCGACTCGCGCACGAACGCGGGGGTGGACCACATCAGCACCTTCCGCAAGATGATCGTCTACGAGCAGCCGGGCGACCGCGTCATGGTGCTGCTGTCGTCGGGCAACCTGAGCATCTCGCAGTCGGTGCGCGAAATCCTGCAGATCGAAGAGCTGCGCGAAACGCGCGAAGACGGCACGCAGGGCGAGCCGATCACCATCTGGAACGCCAAGAGCATGTTCGACGCCGCGCGCGTGCTGGGCTCGGCCGTGCGCCATGTGTACGACCGCGACGCCGAAGCACTCAAGCATGCGGGCCTCGATTTCAACGTGTCGTTCATCTTCGGCGGGCAGGTCAAAGGCGAAGGCATGCGCCTGTTCCTGGTCTACGCCGCGGGCAACTTCATCGAAGCCACCACCGAGACGCCCTACTTCCAGGTCGGCGAATCGAAGTACGGCAAGCCCGTGCTCGACCGCGTGCTCACGCCCGAGACGCCGCTGGACGAAGCCGCCAAGTGCGCGCTGGTGTCGATGGACTCGACCATGAAGTCGAACCTGTCGGTGGGCCTGCCGCTGGACCTCGTGGTGTACGAGGCCAACAAGCTCGAGACCGACCGCGTGATCTGCATCGACGCCGACAACCCCTACTACCGCATGATGCACAACAGCTGGGGCCAGAAGCTGCGCGAGGTGTTCGACAGCATCGAAGACCCGGTGTGGGACGACAGCGCCACCGAACACCCGCTGCGGATGCCGGCCACGCGCCACAGCCCGCTGCGCAAGATCTCGACCCCCGACGAAAAGCTCATCTGAATCTGTCCGTGCCTCCTGTCATCTTTTCGCACGGCAACAGCTTCCCGGCGAGCACCTACCGCGTCGTTCTCGACAGCCTTCGCAACCGGGGCTTCGAGGTCGACGCCATCGAGAAATTCGGGCACGACCCGAAGTACCCTGTCACCGACAACTGGCCGCACCTGGTGCAGCAGCTGGCCGACTTTGCCAAGCTGCGCGCCGACCGCGCGGGCGGCCCGGTGTTCCTCATCGGCCATTCGCTGGGCGGCTTCCTGAGCCTGATGTGCGCGGCGCGCCATCCCGAGCTGGCACGCGGCGTGCTGCTGATCGACTCGCCGATCCTCGGCGGCTGGCGCGCGAACACGCTCAACGTGGTCAAGCGCACGCCGCTCATGAAGAGCATTTCGCCCGGCGCCGTGAGCCGCAAGCGCAAGAACAGCTGGGAGCACCGCGAGGCGGTGTTCGAGCACTTCCGCAGCAAGAAGGCGTTCGCGAAGTGGGACGAGCAGGTGCTGCACGACTACATCGACCACGGCACCTTCGACAGCGAAGACACGCGCTCGCTGAGCTTCGACCGCGACGTGGAAACCGCCATCTACAACACGCTGCCCCACACGCTGGGCGCGCTGCTGCGCCGCCATCCGCTCAAGTGCAAGGCGGCCTTCATCGGCGGGCGCCAGTCGGTCGAGATGAAGCAGGTGGGCATGGCGATGACCGAGCAGGTCACCAAGGGCCGCATCACGATGCTCGACGGCAGCCACCTGTTCCCAATGGAAAAGCCGCTGGCCACGGCGGCGGCCATCGAGGCTTCGCTGCGCAACCTGATGTAGGTGGTGTTCAGGCGGTGCGGCAGGCGACCGCGTCGCCGACGCGCAGCACACCGCCACGCAGCACCCGCGCCGTCACGCCGCCATGCCCGCGCATGGCGTTGTAGCCACCGGGGCCGAGCAGTTCTTCCATGCGCGAGCAGGGCTCGCAGGGCCCGGTGATCTCGAGCAGCACCTCGGGCCCGAGCGCCAGCACCAGCGGCTGGTCGCGAAACAGCGAGCGCGCTGCCAGCAGGTTGAGGCCCGACACGACGAGGTTGCGGCGCAGCAGCCCCGCGTCGACACCCTCCATGCGCTGCACGAGCGCCGCGACAACCGGCAGGTGCTCCGCCTGGATCAGCGTGACCTGCCGCTTGCCACCGCCGCGCCCGGCACTGCTGCGGTCGCCGGCCAGGCCCAGCCCTTCGATGGCCTGCACCTCCTCCACCGATTGAACTGGTGTGCGCCGCGCGGGGCGCAGCAGGATGGCATCGAGCCGGCCAGGGTGTGGGAACTGCCGGGTCAGGGCGTGGAGGTCGGACATGCGCCGCATTGTCCACGCGGACTTTTTTTGCGCGCTGCTGTCGGCCCGCCGCATACTGGCGCGTCCTTGGGGTTGAACCGACCTTCTTCGAAGCGACACGCACCGCGCCGACGATGACCACCACCGAGCTGAGCTGGATCGCCACCACGCTGACCGCCGCACGCCCGCGCGCGGTGGCGGCGCTGCTGCGTTACTTCCGCGACCTGGACACGGCCGAGGAAGGCTTCCAGGAAGCCAGCCTGCGCGCACTGCGGCATTGGCCCGAGCAGGGCCCGCCCGACGATCCGCTGGCGTGGCTGATCCTCGTGGGGCGCAACGCGGCGCTCGACGAGCTGCGGCGGCGCGACCGGCACGATCCGTTGCCCGAAGAGGAAGACGGCGACGCGGACATGACCCTCGACCCCGACCTCGCCGAGCAACTCGACCAATCGCACTACCGCGACGACGTGCTGCGCCTGCTGTTCGTCTGCTGCCACCCCGCGCTGCCGCTTGCGCAGCAGATCGCGCTGGCGCTGCGCATCGTCTCGGGACTGTCGGTGCCGGAGATCGCGCGCGCCTTCCTGGTCGGCGAGCGTGCGATGGAGCAGCGCATCACGCGCGCCAAGCAGCGCGTGGCCGCGGCCGGCCTGCCCTTCGATGCGCCCGGTGTGCGCGAACGCGGCGAGCGGCTGGCGGCCGTGGGCGCGGTGGTCTACCTGCTGTTCAACGAAGGCTACGCCGCCAGCGGCGGCACGGCCCATGTGCGCGTGGCGCTGTGCGAAGAGGCGATCCGCCTCGCGCGCCTGCTGTGCGACCTGTTCCCCGACGAGCCCGAGACCGCCGGCCTGTGCGCCCTGCTGCTGTTGCAGCACGCGCGCGCCGATGCGCGGCTCGACGCGGCCGGCATGGTCGTGCTGCTCGAAGACCAGGACCGCACGCGCTGGCACCGCGCGGCGATCGACGAAGGCCTGGCCCTGCTCGACACCGCGCTGCGCGAGCGCCGCGTCGGGCCGTACCAACTGCAGGCGGCCATCGCGGCCACGCACGCGCGGGCGGTGCGCGCGGCCGACACCGACTGGGCCGAGATCGACCGGCTCTACGCAGGGCTCGAAAAGCTGCAGCCTTCGCCCGTGGTCACGCTCAACCGTGCGGTGGCCGTGGCCAAGGTGCGCGGGCCCAAGACGGCGCTGGCGATGGTCGACGGGCTGGCAGAGCCGCTGTCGGCGTACTTTCATTTCCACGGCCTGCGCGGCGGGCTGCTGATGCAGCTGGGCCGCGCCGACGAAGCGCGCCGCGCCTTTGCCGACGCGCTCGCACTGGCGCGCACCGCCGCCGAGGCCGCGCACATCCGTCTGCTGCTGGACCGTCTCGGCGCGGACGCCTCTTCCGACTCCCTTCAAGCAAAGGACGCACGATGCTCTATTCCATCCTGATCTACGGTTCCGAAGCTGCGGCGGCCGGCTGGGCGCCCGAGGTCGAAGACGAGATGCTCGAGCGCCACACCGACCTGCGCGACGAGCTGCAGGCCGCCGGCCGCCTCGGCACCGTGCTGCGCCTGATGCCCGACACCGCCACCACCGTGCGGCACGCCGGCGCCGCGCATCCGCTGGTGACCGACGGGCCGTTCGCCGAGACGAAGGAGCAGCTGATGGGCATCTACATCGTCGAGTGCGAGTCGCTCGAAGACGCGCGGCATGCGGCGCGGCGGCTGGACTTCGAGGGCGGCGTGTTCGAGATCCGCCCGGTGACCTGGTACGACCCGGGCGTGATCGCGCCGCGCATCCCGCAGGTCTGAAAAAAATCCCGCTGCGCTGTCGGATCAGCTGGGCCTGCACCGTCCTTGGAACGAGCGCCCGCATGTCGCGGGTCGCCATTCACGCCAAGGAGAAACGTCCATGCCCTCGAATGTCCCCTCTTTGAAAGACCGCTGCGCCGTGATCCACGGCGGCAGCGGTGCCCTCGGCGGCGCCGTCGCCCGCGCCTTTGCTCGCGAAGGCGCCCGCGTGTTCGTCACCGGCCGCAGCCGCGACAAGCTCGACGCGGTGGTGCGAGACATCACCCAAGCCGGCGGCCATGCGCAGGCCGCGGTGGTCGATGCGCTGGACGAAGCCGCAATGCTGCGCCACGCAGCCGAAGTGGCCGAACAAGCCGGCGGCATCGACCTCGCGTTCAACGCCGTCGGCGTCTTCCACGTGCAGGGCCGGCCGCTGGCCGAGCTGTCGCTGGAGGACTTCTTCCTCCCCATCCACGCCTACACGCGCGCCAACTTCCTCACCGCCAAGGCCGTGGCACCGCACATGGCGGCGCGCGGCGGCGGCGTGATCCTGTCGGTGTCGACGCCCGCCTCGCGCCTACCCGGCCCCGGGTACCTCGGACATGCCGTGGCCTGCGCCGGCGTGGAGGGGCTCGCGCGTCACATGGCGGGCGAGCTGGCGGTCTTTCGCATCCGCACGGCCTGCATCCGCTCGCACGCGATTCCCGAGGCGGTGGCCGCGGGCTCGCACAGCGGCGAGGTGTTTCGCCCGGCGGCCGAGCGCATGGGCCTCACGGTCGAGCAGATGCTGGCCGAGCGGCCCGAGGGCCTGCTGGTCGAACGCCTGCCCTCGCTGGACCAGCTCGCGGGCACCGCGGTGTTCCTGGCCTCGCCGCTGGCCGGGGCCATGACCGGGGCAATAGTCAACCTGAGCGGAGGGGTCATCCTCGATTAGGGTTGTGGTCGCTTTGAATTAACATCAAGATACAAATAGGAACTTTAGAAACAGTCGTTTCATTTAAGAAAAAACGTTGCACCACGTACACCACGGCTCAAAAATGTCGTCCTATGTCTGCCCCTCTCCTGGAAGACGTTGAAGTGGTCTCGCTGAGCCCCGCGCTGGTGGTCGAAGACGATCCGGCGATGCGCGAGCGCCTGGCGTACGTGCTGTCGACGCTCGGATGCGACGAGCCCCAGATCGCCTGGGCCGACAGCCTGACCTCGGCCCGCTCGCTGCTGGAGCAGCAGCATTTCGGCGTGGCGCTGGTCGACATCGGCCTGCCCGACGGCAGCGGCGTCGACCTGATCGAGTGGATGCACGTGCACCACCGGCTGGTGCCCGCCGTCGTGATCTCGGCTTGGCGCACCGAGGCCGTGATCTTCGCGGCGCTGCGTGCCGGCGCCATCGGCTACCTGCTGAAGGAACGCGACGACCTCGAGCTCAGCATCGCGCTGCGCAGCATCGAGCAAGGCGGCGCGCCGATCGACCCGGCCATCGCCCGCCGCATCCTCGGCTGGGTCGCGACCCAGCTGCCCGGCCTGCCCTCGCCGCCCGACGACCCGTCGCTGACGCCGGCCACCACGCCCGTCATGCTGACGCCGCGCGAGCGCAAAATCCTCGAGCTCGTGTCGCAAGGGATGAGCAACCGCGACATGGCGGAGGCGCTGTCGATCTCCAGACTGACCGTGGAATGCCACACCAAGAACATCTACCGCAAGCTGGCCGTCAACTCGCGCACCGAGGCGGTCTACCAGGGCCGAAGGCAGGGCTTGCTGCGCTGAGGTTTCTTGCGGGCCTGCTGCTGTGGGCCCTGTGGCTGCTGCTCTCGACGGGCAGCGCACACACACAAACACCGGTGGTCCCCGAGCTTCGCGCCGAAGCCGCACGAGGCACCGGCTGGGACGACACGACGCCGCCCGCCGACGGCTGGACGCCCGTGGCCCTGCCCGACAGCTGGGCCACGCGCTGGCCCGGTTTCGACGGCGTGGTCTGGTACCGGCTGACCTGGGAGCAGCCCGCGCCGGCGGGCGAGACCGGGCTGCTGCTGCACTACCTGAACATGGCCGGAGAGGTCTCGCTCAACGGCACGACGATCTGGCGCGACCGCAGCCTGGTCGAGCCGCTCACGCGCGCATGGAACTCGCCGCGCTACTGGCTGCTGGACGCGCCGCAACTGCGCGCCGGCACCAACACGCTGCTGGTGCGCGTGTCGGGCCTGTCGGCCTACCAGGCCGGGCTGGGGCCGGTGAGCCTGGGCACGCCCGCGGCCATGCAGGCCGAGTTCGGCCGCGAGCAGCTCATGCGGCGCGACCTGCAGGTGTTCGGCCTGGCGACCAGCGCGGCGGTGTCGGCCTTCTTCGCGGCGTGGTGGCTGCTGCGTCGGCGCGAGACGGCCTACGGCTGGTTCGCGGCGATGTCGGTGCTGTGGCTGCTGTTCGGCTACAACCAGATCGCCACCAGCCCGTGGCCCTTTGCCAGCAACCACAGCTGGCAGGCGCTGAACACCTCGCTGCTGCTGGTGTTCAGCGTGTCGTACGGCGTGTTCGTGCTGCGCTTTGCCGGGCGGCGCCTGCCGCGCCTGGAGATCGCGGCGTTCGCGGTGGCGGCCATCGGCGTGCTCGACCTGTGGTTCGCGGGCACCGCCAACCTGCCCACCCACCGCGCGATCTGGACGCTGGTGGGCGGCCTCACGATCATCGTGGTGAACAGCAGCGGCATCTTCCATGCGCTGCGCCACCGGGGCAGCCCGATGCGCTCGCTCGCGCCGTTCATGGCGGTGTCGGCGCTCACGGGCGCGCACGACCTGCTGGTGTTCACGCAGGTGATCGACAGCAACATCTACTACACGACCATGTCCTCGTACGTGCTGCTCTTGGGCATGGCGCTGACGCAGGCCGGGCGCTTCGTGCAGAGCCTGCGGCGCATCGAGAACTTCAACACCGAGCTGATCGAGGAAGTGAACGCCGCCAAGGCCGAGCTCGCGTCCACGCTCGCGCAGCAGCACGCGCTGGAGCTCGCGCACGCGCGCATCGGCGAGCGCGTGGCGCTGGTGAGCGACCTGCACGACGGCCTGGGCGGCATGCTGGTGGGCAGCATCGCGACGCTGGAACGCACGCCCGAGCACCTCAGCGCACCGCAGTTGCTGGCGATGCTCAAGAGCCTGCGCGACGACCTGCGACTGATCATCGACGCCACCGGCCGCGACGACGGCGCACGCGCGCTCGGCGAGCTGCTGGCGCCGCTGCGCTACCGCAGCGCGCAGCTGCTGGACGCCAACGGCATCGACTGCCGCTGGAAGGTCTCGGGCATCGACACGCTGGAGCTCGCGCCCTCGCAGAGCCTGGACCTGATGCGCTTCCTGCAGGAGGCGCTGACCAACGTGCTCAAGCACAGCGCGGGCCGGCGCGTGGACGTGACGGTGGCGCGCGCAGGCGCCGAACTGCAGCTCAGCGTGCGCGACGACGGCCGCGGCTTCGCGGTGGACGGCGTGAGCGGCGGCGCGGGGCTGCGCAACCTGCGGGCGCGGGCACGCCGCCTGGGCGCGCAGCTGCAGCTGCAGTCGCGCCCCGGCGAGACGCAGGTGCTGCTGCGGATGCCCCTGGGCGGCGCGGCGGCTACTTGACCAGTGCCAGCGTGCCCTTCATGAGCGACGCGTGCCCCGGGAACGAGCAGAACCACGCATAGCTGTCTCCCGCCTTGAGCTTGCTCACGTCGAAGCTCACGGCATCGGTCTCGCCGCCGCCGATGACCTTCGAATGCGCGATGACGCGGGCATCACCCGGCTTCACATAGGCCTTGTCCAGCCCCGCGCCGATGCCGTCCGCCGCCACGCCCTGCGCGTCGGCGGCCTTGCTCAGCACCCAGTTGTGGCCCATCGCGGCCTTGGGCAGCTTGCCGACGTGCTTGAGCTTCACGGTGAACTGCTTGCAGCTGGCCGGCACGGCGATGGCGCTCTTGTTGAACTGCATCGCGTCGTTGCCTTCGATCTCGATGTCGCAGGTGGCGGCCAGCACGGGGCCGGCAAGCAGCGCCGTGAAAAGCAGGGCCGCGGTGGTTCTCGTCTTCATCACATGGTTCCTTCGGTGAGGTGCCGATTCGGCACGCCCCACTGTGCGGTGGGCGTGCCGCGAAACACTTGCGATGAATCAATGCGCGGCGAAAAGCCTCAGAGTTCGAGCACCAGCCGCCCCTCACAGGCGCGAGAACAGCAGGCCATCATCTTGGTGTTCGCATCGCGCTCGCTGCGCGTGAGCACCACGTCGCGGTGATCGACCTTGCCGGCCAACACGCGCACTTCGCACGAGCCGCACAGGCCTTCCTCGCAGTCGCTCTGCACATCGACGTTGGCCGCGCGCAGGGCTGTCAGCAGGGTCTGGTCGGGCGGCACGGTGATGACGAGGCCGGAGTCCTTCAGCTCCACCTCGAAGGCATGTTCCTTCGACGGGTCGAGCGTGGCCAGCGTCGATTCGAAATGCTCCACGCGCAGCGCGCCCTCGGGCCACGCGGCGCAGCAATCTTCCAGCGCTTCGAGCATGCGCAGCGGGCCGCAGGCGTACACCTGCGCGCCGGGCACGGGCGTGGCCAGCAGCGCGCGCAGGTCGTTGCGCCGGCCTTCATCGGCGGCATGCACGTGCAGGCGCTCGCCGTGCAGCGCGGCCAGCTCGTCGACGAAGGCCATGCTCGCGCGGCTGCGGCCGCTGTAGTGCAGTTCGTAGTCCATGCCCAGCGCCTTGGCGCGCCGCGCCATCGCGCTCACGGGCGTGATGCCGATGCCGCCGGCGATGAAGATCGCCTTCGGCAGCGACTCGTCGAGCCGGAAGTGGTTGCGCGGGCCGCGGATGCGCAGGCGCTCGCCCACCTTCACGTTCGCATGCACCCAGGCCGAACCGCCACGGCCTTCGGGCTCGTGCAGCACGGCGATCTCCAGCGCGTGGGCTTCGTCGGGGTCGCCGCACAGCGAGTATTGGCGCGACAGCTCGGGCGAGCCGCATTCCACGTCGATGTGCGAGCCCGGCGTCCAGCGCGGCAGCGGCTTGCCGTCGGGCGACACCAGGCGCAGCCGCACGATGCCGTCGGCCACCGGCGTCACGCGCTCGACCACCACGGGCCGCGCGATGGCGTGCGCCGACGGCTCGCCGATGCGCACCGGCACCTGCACGTCGCGCAGGCCCGCGTTGGCGCGCTCCGGGTTGGCGCGCGGGTCCCACTCGACCCACAGGTGCTCGGGGCCACGGAACGAGGTGTTCGGCACGTAGCTGAAGCGCTGCTCCGACAGGCGCATGTGCGGCAGCCGGCGCGTGAACTCCTCCAGGAAGATCTGCATCTCCATGCGCGCCAGGTTCTTGCCCATGCACTGGTGCGAGCCGTAGCCGAAGGTCAGGTGGTCGCTGGCGTTGTCGCGGCGGATGTCGAACAGGTCGGCATCGGCGAAGTGGCCTTCGTCGTGGTTGGCCGACGAGGTGACGATCAGCAGCCGCGAGCCCGCCGGCAGGTCGACGCCGCCGACCTGCGTGTCCTTGGTGACGAGCCGGCGCCAGGCGGCCACCGAGCCGTTGTGGCGCAGGCACTCTTCCACCGCGTTGGGAATGAGGCCCGGGTCGTCGCACAGCTCCTGCCACACCTGCGGGTGCTGCAGCAGCAGCTTCACGGCGTTGGCGGTGGCGTTGGCGGTGGTCTCGTGCGCGGCCACGATGCCGGCCATCATCATCGAGTGCAGGTACGAGTCGGTGACGACCTCGGGGTGCTGCATCTGCTTGCGGATGCCGTACTGCATCCAGCCGGGCGCATCGGGGTCCTGGCGCATCTTGTCGAGCACCTTGCCGGCGTACTGCCAGAAGTTGCCGACGGCGTGCGCCACGGCCACCTGCTCCTCGGGCTTGGGGCGGCCCCAGGTGTTGACGGTGTGCGCGATGGAATATTTGCGCAGCGTGTCCATGTCTTCCTCGGGCACGCCGAGAAAGTGCAGCGCCACGGTGAGCGGGATTTCCCACAGCATCTGGTCGACGAGGTCGGCGCGGCCGTCGTCGATGAAGCGGTCGACATAGCTGCGCGCGAGTTCGCGCACCAGCGGCTCGTGGTGCTTCAGCGCCTCGGGCGTGAACGGGTCCATGAGCGCGCGGCGGCGCGGCATGTGGGCCGGCTCGTCCTCGTTCACCAGTGTGCGGTTGAGCGCAAAGCCGTAGCTTGCGAGCACGGCATTGGCCTCTTCGCCCGTGGGCGTGATCTTCTCCAGCGCGTTCGACGGGCTGAAGGTGAGGTTGTCGCGGAACACCGCCTTGATGTCGTCGTAGCGCGTGATCACCCAGTAGCCCAGCTTGGGGCTGTAGAAGATCGGCTCCTGCTCGCGGGCCCAGCGCACGTACTCGGGCGGGTCCTGCTGGTAGCCGTCCTCGAAGGGATCGAACTCGGCGGCGCGCTGGCTCACGGGGCAGCCGGTGGGCGTGCGCTCGGCGGAGAGCGCCCCGTGCGCGATGGGGCAACCGGAAGTGCGCGAAGGCATGGCGGTGTCGGACATGGCAGCAGACTCAGTCGAGCGTGATCTTCAGGTCGCGGATCAGCTTGTGCCAGCGCGCGGTCTCGGCCTTGAGCAGCTCGGTGTACTGCGCGGGCGTGTTGCCCACGGGCTCGACGCCGAAGTCGACCATGCGCTTGTTCACCGAGGGCTCGTGGATGGCGGCCACCAGCTGGCGGTTGAGCGTGTTCACCACGTCGGCCGGCGTGGCCGCGGGCACCACCACGCCGACCAGCGCGGCGGCTTCGACGTTCTTGTAGCCGAGCTCGGCGAAGGTGGGCACGTCGGGCAGCTGCGGCAGGCGCGTGGGGTTGGCCACGGCCAGCGCGCGCACCTTGCCGCCCTTGATGAAGCCGGCGCCGGCGGCCATGTCGACCATCATGGCCGGCAGCTGCCCGCCGACCACGTCGGCCAGCGCAGGCGCCGCGCCGCGGTACGGCACGTGGACCATGAAGAGCTTGGCTTCCACCTTCAGCAGTTCCATCGCCAGGTGGTGCGGGCTGCCCGCGCCGGCCGAGGCGTAGTTGATGCCGCCCGGCTTGGCCTTGGCCTGCGCGATGAAGTCCTTGGCGGAGGCAAAGCCCGAGTTGGCGCCGACCACCAGGATCATGGGGAACTTGCCCATCAGCGTGACGGGTGCCAGGTCCTTGGTGGGGCTGTAGCTCAGCGACTTGTACAGCGCCGGGTTGAACACCAGCGTGCCGTTGTCGGCCGAGAGCACGGTGTAGCCGTCGGCCGGGGCGCGCGCGGTTTCGGCAGCGGCCAGCGCGGTGTTGCCACCCGGCTTGTTGTCCACCAGCACCGGCTGGCCGACCTGGGTCGACAGCGTCTGGGCGACGGTGCGCGCGAGGAAGTCGGAGCCGCCGCCCGCTGCGTAGGGCACGAGCCAGCGGATCGGCTTGGCGGGGAAGGTGGTCTGGGCGCTGGCGGCGGTGGCCAGCGCAGCCAGGGACAGGACCGCAAGGCCGCGGGCGAAGTGCTTCTTCATCGGGGTGTCTCCGTGGTAGAAATTGTGTATTGCGTAATTATCATACGCATTGCGTAATCACTAGACCACGGGTTTACCCGGCCACCGAGGCCGCCACCTAAGATGAGGACGACATGACCTCCCCCGCCGAAGCACCCCCGGTTCCCTCTTCCCCTCCCCGCGAGCGCCGCCAGCGCGTGCAGTCCGCCGAGACCGGCATGGCCGTGCTCAAGGGCCTGGCGCACCTGGGCGGGCGCAGCAGCCTCACGGCGCTGGCCACCCATGTGGGCGAGAGCCCGGCCAAGGTGCACCGCTACCTCGCGAGCCTGATGGAAGAAAGCCTGGTGCGCCAGGACACCGCCTCGCAGCACTACTACCTGGGGCCCGAGGCGATCCAGATCGGCCTGGCCGCCATGCGCCAGGCCGACCCGATCCGCGCGGCCGAGCCCTGCCTGATCCGCCTGCGCGAATCGCTGGAGGTGACCTGCTTCGTCGCGGTGATGGGCAACAAGGGCCCGACCATCGTGCGCTTCGAGGAGCCGGGCCTGCCGGTGACGGTGAACGTGCGCGCCGGCTCGGTGATGTCGATGCTGTGGTCTGCCACCGGGCGCGCCTTCCTGGGCCTGCTCGACGAGTCGCGCGTGGTGGCGCTGGCCGAGCAGGAACTGGCCGACGCCACCGAGGACATGCGCGCGCTGCTCGATGCCGACGACCCCATCGGCGCGTTGCGCCGCGAGGTGCAGCAGGCGCACTGCGCCATCGTGCGGGACACCTACCTGCGCGGCATCAGCGCCGTGGCGGCGCCGGTGTACGACTACGCGGGAAGGGTGTGCGCCGTGATCACCGCGCTGGGTGCCACGGGCGGGTTCGACCCGTCGATCGACGGGCCGATCGCCATCGCCGTGCGGCGGGAGGCGAAGGCCGCCGGCGCGCTGCTGGGCGCGGCGGCCTGAAGCTGCAGGCTTATTCCGCCCAGACCACCGCGCCGGTCCACGCTGTGGCCAGCACCACGATGCCGAAGGCGATGCGATACCAGGCGAACGGAATGAAGTTGTGCGTGCTGATGTACTTCAGCAGCCAGCGCACGCACAGCCACGCGCTGATGAACGAGAAGGCCAGCCCCACTGTGAACAGCGGAATGTCGGCCACCGACAGCAGCGCGCGCTCCTTGTAGAGGCTGTAGGCGCCCGCGCCGATCAGCGTCGGAATCGCCAGGAAGAACGAGAAATCGGTCGCCGCCTGGCGCGACAGGCCCAGCAGCATGCCGCCGATGATGGTCGAGCCGCTGCGGCTGGTGCCGGGGATCATCGCGAAGCACTGCACCAGGCCGACCTTGAGTGCGTCCCAGGGCGTCATGTCGTCCACGTGCTCGACGCGCACCGAACCGGGCGGGCGCTTCTCGGCCCACAGGATGATGAAGCCGCCGATGATGAAGGTGCTCGCCACCACGGTCGGGATGAACAGGTGCGCCTTGATCATCTTGCCGAACAGGAGGCCCAGCACCACCGCGGGCAGGAAGCCGATGACGATGTTCAGCGCCAGCCGGCGCGCCTTGGGCTGGCGCGGCAGCGCCACCACGGTCGAATGGATCTTCTGCCAGTAGACCAGGATCACCGCGAAGATCGCGCCGGTCTGGATGGCGATGTCGAACACCTTGGCCTTGGCGTCGTCGAAGCCCAGCAGCGAGCCCGCAAGAATGAGGTGGCCGGTCGACGAGATCGGCAGGAATTCGGTCAGACCCTCCACGATGCCCATGACAGCGGCCTTGACCAGCAAAACGATATCCACGCGTACTCCTTGAAAGAGCGGCAATTATGGCGAGGCCATCGGTCAGGCCCTGTTCAGGCGCCGTTCCGCCGGTGGAACGCAAGGCAGCCCGCCCACGGAAATACCTAGTTCAGGTGATGTTCGACCTCGGCGCGTTAATACATATTGATAACAGTTATTCATCTGCGCCCGAAGGAGCATCCATGTCAACGTTCACCACCGGGAGTGAACTCGAGGACTGCGTCGCAGAAGAACGCCCCTCGACGCTCGACGACCATGTCGAAGACCGTCTCAAGAGCCCCTGCCAGCTGGAGCGGGAGCAGTGCCACGGCATGCTGCGCGTGGCCGAAGCCACCGGCGCCTCGGCCCACGAGCTGCGCCAGCTGACCCAGCGCCTGGCCGACATCGACCGCTGCGGCGCCAGCGCCTGCATCGTCGCGCAAGGCCATGTGGAGGCCGACCGCATGGCCTCCGGCCTGCAGGCCAACGCCGCCCTGTGCATCGACTTCCGGCTGCTGGAGCCGCTGGGCCCGGCCCATGACAAGAAATGGTTTGCGCGTTGGAAGTTCTGGAGCTTCCTGCTCGGCGCGGCCGGCCCGGTGGCCGCGCTCACGCTGCAGGGCCTGGCGCTGCGCCCGGCCGAACCGCACGACGCGCACGCCGACCTGGTCGCCAAGTCGCGCAAGGTGCTCGAAAGCTGGCGCCGCACCTCCGACACCCTCTTCTGGCACGCGGTGGAAGACTACGTGCGCCAGCAGGCCTTCTCGCTCGAGACCCAGGCCTACCTGATGCACTGCGTGGCGTCGGTCTTCGCCGCCGAGGCGCCCGTGCTGTGCGACGCCGAACGCGAACGGCTGGCCGCCGTGCTCACCGACACCTACTGCGACGCACTCGGCACGGCGGCGACCATGCCCTCGTCGGACATCTACCGCCGCCTGGCGCAGGGCCTGGAAACCGACAGCGGCAACGCCGGCCCGGGCCGCCCGCTCGCGCGCGGCGAGGCCGCGCAGGTGGCGATGACCACGCTGGTCACGGTCGTCGGCAACGGCGGCTCACACTGAGCGCCGACGCAACGCGCGCACCGCGCTGTCGACCGTCGTCAGCACCGGCAGGCCGCTGGCCGCTTCGCAGGCGCCACGCGCCCGCGCCATGCTGAACTGAGCCAGGGCGATGCGCGTGCAACCGCGCGCGCGCAGCGCCGCGGCCTGTTCGGCGATGAGCGCGTCATGGCGCTGCGCGTCGCCCGCATCGAGCGCGGCCAGCGCGCCCTCGGCCAGCGCGAGTTCGAGCGCCATGCCCGACGGAAACTCTGGCGGCATCGATTCCAGCGTGCGCGCGAAGGTCGCGATCAGGCCCAGGCGGCCCTCGCCCTGCACGGCCTCCTCGATCATGGCCTCGTTGGGCTTGAGCACCGGAATGCCCGCGTGCCACTGCGCCACCGCCTCGATGCACGGCCCGAAGGCCGAGCACGTGAAGAGAATGCCGCGCGCGCCCGTGTCCACCGCGTACTGCGCCAGGCGCTGGAAGCGCTCGTGCATGGCCGCGTCGAGCCCCTTGCCGTCGCGCGCGAGGTCGGCCGAGAGGCTGTCGTCCAGCAGGTTCATGCGCACGGCCTCGGGCCAGTCGCGTGCGAAGGCTTCGTTGATGGGGGCGACGGAATGCGAGAGCGCGTGGATGAGGGCGATGCGTGTCATGAAGTCGGGTGAGATCAGATGCCCTTGGACGACGGGTTGGCAAAGGCCTCCTTCGTCTCGGCATTGAGCGGGTAGTTGATGTTGATGCCCTTGGGCGGAATCGGCGACATGAACCACTTGCTGTAGAGCTTTTCCATCTCGCCGGACTTCATCATGCCCGACACCACGCGGTCCACCAGCGCCTTGAAGGCCGGGTCGTCCTTGCGGAACATCAGCGACTGGTTCTCGGTGCGCAGGCTCTCGCCGGTGATGACGAAGTCCTTCGGATTGCGCGCGTTGGCGATCTGGCCCGCCAGCAGGATGTCGTCCAGCACGAAGGCCTGCGCGCGGCCGCTCTCGACCAGCAGGAACGAGTCGGTGTGATCCTTGCCCGAGAGCTGGTTCACCTCGAGGCTGCGGCCCTTGTCGGCCGCGCGCAGCAGGCGGAACGACGTGGTGCCGGCGGTGGTGACCACGGTCTTGCCCTGCAGGTCGGCGATGCTCTTGATGCCCGAATCGGCCTTCACCAGCGTGCGCACGTTGTAGCGGAAGATGTCTGGCGAGAAAGCCACCTGCGACTGGCGCTCGACCAGGTTGGTGGTGGAGCCGCACTCGATGTCCACCGTGCCGTTCTGCACCAGCGGGATGCGGTTGGCCGAGGTCACGGCCTGGTACTTGATGTCGAGGGCCGGCAGCTTCAGCTCGGTCTTCAGCGCGTCGACGATGCGGTTGCAGATCTCGATGCTGTAACCCACGGGCTTGAGGTTGGCGTCCAGGTACGAGAAGCCGAACGAGGCCTCGCGGTAGCCGAAGGTGATGGCGCCGCTGGCCTTGATCTTGGCGAGCGTGTCGTTGGCGGCCTGCGCCTGCGCGGCGGTGGTCGGCACCAAGGCGGCACAGGCCAGCGCGAAGGCGGCGGCAATGGAAAGCGACGGGCGAAGCTGGGGCATGGAACGCTCCTCGGAACAGCGGTTGAAGAAAAAGGGGCGGTGGCTCAGCGCGTCGCGCCGCGCGTGACCGCGTCGACCGAGGCCGTGAGCCGCGCGACGATCTCGTGCAGGTGGTCGCGCGTCGCGATGTACGGCGGCGCCAGCAGCACGTGGTCGCCCTGGCGGCCGTCGACCGTGCCGCCGAAGGGGTAGCACAGCAGGCCGCGCGCCATCGCGTCTTTCTTGATGAGCGCATGGACCTTCAGCGATGGATCGAAGGGCTGCTTGCTCGCGCGGTCGGCCACCAGCTCGATGCCCCAGAAGAAGCCGCGTCCGCGGATGTCGCCCACGTGCGGGTGGTCGCCCAGCGCCTCGGCCAGCATCGCGCCGAAGGCGACGCCGTCGTCGCGCACCTTGGCGACCAGGCCGTCGCGGCGGATCACCTGCTGCACCGCGAGCGCCGCCGCGCAGGCCATCGGATGACCCAGGTAGGTGTGGCCGTGCTGGAAGAAGCCGCTGCCCTTGGACATGGCCTCGACGATGCGGCGCTGCGCCAGCACCGCGCCGATCGGCTGGTAGCCGCCGCCCAGGCCCTTGGCGATGGTCATCAGGTCGGGCACCACGCCCTCCTGCTCGCAGGCATGCAGCGAACCGGTGCGGCCCATGCCGCACATCACCTCGTCGAGGATCAGCAGCACGCCGTACTTGTCGCAGACCTCGCGCACGGCCTTGAAATAGCCCGGCACCGGCGTGAGCACGCCGGCGGTGGCACCGCCCACGGTCTCGGCCACGAAGGCGATCACGCGGTCAGCGCCCTGCGCGACGATGGCCGCTTCCAGCTCATCTGCCAGGCGCAGGCCGTACTGCTCGGCGCTTTCACCTTCGCGCTGCTCGCGGTACGGGTAGCACGGCGCGACGTGCGTGGCCGGCACGAGGATGGGCGCGAAGGGCTCGCGCCGCCAGGCGTTGCCGCCCACCGCGAGCGCGCCCAGCGTGTTGCCGTGGTAGCTCTGGCGGCGCGCGATGAAGTGCGTGCGCTGCGGCTGGCCGATTTCCACGAAGTACTGGCGCGCCATCTTCAGCGCCGACTCCACGGCCTCCGAGCCACCGCTCACGAGGTACACGTGGCTCATGCCTTCGGGGGCGCCACCGATGAGTTCGTCGGCCAGCTGCTCGGCCACCTCGCTCGTGAAGAAGCTGGTGTGGGCGTAGGCCAGTGTGTCGATCTGCGCGTGCATGGCCGCCATCACCTCGGGATGGCCATGGCCGAGCGAGGACACGGCCGCGCCGCCCGAGGCGTCAAGGTACTCGCGCCCTTCGGCGTCGCGGATGAACATGCCCTGCGCGCTGGCGGCAACGGGCGGGGTCTGGCGAAGGTGGCGGTGGAAGACGTGCGTCATGGCGAGGGAAAAGCGGGGCCTGTATTTGGAACTAACGTTTCGGCCGAATTATTGTTTGGAACATTTGTTCCGTCAACTCCCGGGATTTCCCTGCTCCGGTACATTCGTTCCAGACACCGAGAGAAAAGAGACACCGCCATGGGCGCCAAAGAACTGATCCGCCAGCGTTTCAACGAACTGAGCCCCGCCCTGCAGCAGGTGGCGCGCTACGTGCTCGACCACCCCAACGAAGTGGTCACAGGCTCGATGCGCAACGTCGGCACGCGCGCGCAGAGCACGCCAGCCACGCTGGTGCGCTTCGCGCAGCACCTGGGCTTCGAGGGCTGGCCGCAGCTGAAAGAGGCCTTCGCCGCCGACATGGGCCTGGGCACCGAGACCTACGGCGGGCGCGCCAAGCAGCTGGTGGGCCGTGTCGCCGACCAGGGCCTGGCGGGCGAGATGTTCGAGGTGCAGCGGCGCAACCTGGAGCTCACGCACCAGCAGAGCGGGCCGGCGCTGCTCAAGGCCTGCGCGCTGCTGGAGAAGGCGCCGGCCGTGCACGCGGCGGGCTTTCGCGCCTGCTTTCCGATCGCGTTCTCGTTCGTGTACGTGTACCGGCTCTTTCGCACCAGCGTGCACCTCGTGGACGGCCAGGGCGGCTCGCTAGAGATGCAGCAGCGCGCCTTCGCCAAGGGCGACGCACTGGTGGTGGCGAGCTTTGCGCCCTACTCGCGCGAAGCCTTGCAGGTGGCCGAGGCTGCGAAGGCGGCCGGTTGCCGCATCGTGGCGATCACCGACAGCGTGACCTCGCCGCTGTCGCTGCTGGCGGACGAGACGCTGCTCTTCACCATCCACAGCCCCTCGTTCTTCCCGTCGGTGGCGGCCGGCGTGGCCGTGACGGAAGCGCTGGTCGAGCTGCTGGCGAGCCGCGCGGGCAAGCCAGTGATCCGGCGCATCGACCAGGCCGAGGCGCAGCTGTTCGAGTCGGGGGCCTACCTCATGGCGCCGGTGGCGCGCGGCGGATAGGGAAAAGGATCAGGCCAGCGCGCGGGTGCGGCCGGCGCTCTGGCGCAGGTAGAGCACCAGCAGGTCGCGGTTGGCGTTGATGTGCTCGCGCATCGCGGCTTCGGCGCCCGAGGCCTCCTGCCGGCCCAGCGCCTCGACGATGCAGCGGTGCTCTTCGAGCGCCTGCAGGGCCTGGCTGTGGCGGTACAGCAGCATCGCGGCGTCGTGCCTGTGCGGGCGCGAGCGGCTGTCGAAGATCACCGGCAGCTGGCAGGCGCGCTGCACGGCCTCGCTGAGCCAGCGGTTGTCGGCCAGCGACAGCAGCTTGTGGTGGAAAGCCTGGTTCAGGTCCTGCCACAGGTCGGCCCGCTCGTCGGTCCATTCGCCGCTGTCGTGCAGCAGCGCGTGCTGCTCGTCGACCATGGCCGTCAGTTCGGCCAGCGCCTCGTCGTCCAGGCCGCGCTCGCTGAGCAGGCGGCAGCCCATGCCTTCGAGCGTGGCGCGCACACTGAAGGCGTCGAACACGTCCTTGGCGTCGAAACGGCGCACCTGGAAACCCCGCTGCGGGTGGTAGACCAGCAACCCCTCGTCGGCCAGCCGCGCCATGGCGCCGCGCACAGGGGTGCGCGACACGCCAAGCTCGTTGGCGAGCGAAATCTCCATCAGGTGGGCGCCGGGGGCGATCGCACCGTCGAAGATGCGGGTGCGCAGCGTGTCGGCCACGGACAGAACGCGCGTCCGCGAGGGGTCTGGGGGGGTCATCGAAAGTCGGAAACAGGGGGCGGCCGGAAGCAGGCCGCGCGGATGGTACGGCGGCGTATCGAAGCTTCATATCCCCAATTTCCGTAAAAATACCGTTCTGGCGACTTTTTCGAGAATTACGGAAAAATTATTAACTTCTGTAAACAACCACCCCGGTTTCTGCGTTACCGCCCCGCTGTTTCTGCCGCCAGGTGGATCGCGGCGCGAATCCGGGGGTAGGTGCCGCAGCGGCAGATGTTGCCGCGCATGGCGTCCGAGACCTGGTCGTCGCTGGGTTTGGGCGTGGCTTTGAGCAGCGCGCAGGCCGACATGAGCTGGCCGCTCTGGCAATAGCCGCACTGCACCACGTCGACCTCGGTCCAGGCCGCGCGCAGGGCGTCGGCTTCCCGGCCCTTCAGGCCCTCGATGGTGGTGACTTCGCGCCCGCCCACGGCCTCCAGCGGGGTGACGCAGGAGCGCACGGCCTGGCCGTCCAGGTGCACGGTGCAGGCGCCGCACAGCGCCTTGCCGCAGCCGAACTTGGTGCCGACGAGCTTCATCTCGCCGCGCAGCACCCACAGCAACGGGGTGTCGGGCTCGGCGCTCACGGTGGCGGTCTGGCCGTTGATCTTCAGCGTGGTGGTGGTCATGGGGTGTCTTTCTTGCTGTTCCGGGAGATCAGGCCAGCCGCAGAGGCAGGCTGCGCAGGCGCTGGCCGGTCAGCGCGAACACGGCGTTGGCCACGGCGGGCGCGATGGGCGGCGTGCCGGGCTCGCCCACGCCACCAGGCGGCACCTCGGCGCCGGTGCCGGCGAGGATGTCGACCTCGATGGCCGGGCACTCGTCGATGCGCAGCGGCGTGTAGTCGTGGAAGTTGCTCTGCTGCACCTGGCCGCGCGCCACGGTGATCTCGCCGCGCAGCGCGGCCGACAGGCCGAACACGATGCCGCCTTCCATCTGCTGGCGGATCAGGTTGGGGTTGACCGGCAGGCCGCAGTCGATCACGCACACCACACGGTGCACGCGGATCTGCCGCTCGGGCGTCACCGACACCTCGGCCACCTGCGCCACGATGCTGCCGAAGGCCCGGTGGATGGCCACGCCGCGCGCGCGCTTCGTGCCGTCGGGCCCGTCGGCCAGCGGCTCGCCCCACTTCGAGAGTTCGGCCACGCGCTTGAGCACCGCCAGGTGGCGCGCATCCTTGGCAAGCAGGCCGGCGCGGAAGGCCACCGGGTCCTTGCCGGCGGCGACGGCGCATTCGTCGATGAAGCTCTCGACGAAGAAGCCGTTCTGCGAATGCGCCACCGAGCGCCAGATGCCGGTGGTGACGGCCGATTCGACCGGCACGTGCGCCACGCGGGCCTGTGGGAAATCGTAGGCGGTGTTCCAGGCGCCGTCGGTCGAGTTGTCCATGAACGACGGCGCCCCCAGGCTGGAGCCGGCGCTGGTGGTCTGCCACGCGACCAGCGCGCCCGCCGCGTCGAAGCCGGCCTTGCACAGCGCCACGTAGGCCGGGCGGTAGAAGTCGTGTGTCATGTCTTCCTCGCGCGACCAGATGAGTTGCACCGGCGCGCCGCCGGCCTCGCGCGCGAGCTGCGCGGCCTGCACCAGGAAGTCGATGAAGTAGCGCCGCCCGAAGCCGCCGCCCAGGTAGGTGACGTGCAGCGTGACCTTGTCGGCGTCGATGCCCAGCGCCTTGGCGACCGCGGCGCGCGCGAAGCCCGGCGCCTGCGTGGGCGCCCAGACGGTGGCGGCGCCGTCCTTGAACTGCACGGTGCAGTTCATCGGCTCCATGGTGGCGTGCGCCAGGAAGGGCACGCGGTACTCGACCTCGATCGTGCGCGCGGCGGACTTCAGCGCCGCCGCCACGCCGCCGGTATCGAGGCGCGCATTGCCCGCATCGGCGTCGAGCGTGCGCGCGAGGCGGTCGATCATCTCGGCGCTCGAGAGGCTCGCGGCCGGGCCGTGATCCCATTCGATGTCGACCTGCTTCAGCGCGCGCATCGCGTGGTACGGCGTGTCGGCGATCACCGCCACGCCGCCCGCCGTGCTGCCGGTGCCGACAAGGCTCGCGGCCACCGGTTCCAGCGCCATCACCTTGCGCACGCCGGGCAGCGCCTCGGCCGCCTTGGCGTCGAAGCGCGCGACGCGGCCGGCCAGCGTCGGGCACATGGCGATGCTGGCGTACAGCAGGCCCGGCGGCAGCACGTCGATGCCGTAGGTGGCCGTGCCATTGAGCTTGCCGGCGTTGTCGATGCGCCGCTGCGGCTGGCCGATGACGCGGAAGTCGGCTTGCGCCTTGAGCTTCACCGCCGTGGGCAGCGGCTGCTGCGCGGCCTTTGCCGCGAGTTCGCCGAAGCGCGCGCTGCGGTTGGAGGCCGGGTGCAGCACGCGGCCGGCCTCGGTGCGGCATTCGCCGGCGGGCACCTGCCACTGCGCCGCCGCCGCGCTCACCAGCATGAGCCGCGCCGAGGCGCCGGCCTCGCGCACCGGGCCCCACTGGTCGGTGACGCTCGACGAGCCGCCCGTGCCCGAGAGCCCCGGGATCGTGCGCAGCAGCTTGCCCACCACCTGGTGCGCCGCGCGCTTGCCGAAGCCCTCGTCGCCGGGCTTGAAGGGCAGCGCGTCGAGGATCATGGCCTGGTTGTTGTAGATGGCGTCGAAGCCGGCCTGCTCGAGCCGCACCTGCGACACCGCGGCATCCATTTCCTCGGCCAGCAGCATCGCCAGGCCGGTGTGCGTGCCCTGCCCCATTTCCGATTGCGTCATCACCAGCGTGACGGTGTCGTCGCTGCCCACCTTGACCCAGCCGTTGAGCGCGACCTGCCCGTTGCCCGCCGGCAGCGGCGCACCGGGCACGAGGCGCGAAGCCGCCGGCGTGGCGGCCCAGCCGACGACCAGGGCGCCGGCGGCGCCGAGGGTGCCGAGCACGAAGTGGCGGCGTTTGAGTGTGGGCATGGCGGGGTCTTTCTTCGGTGGGGGTCTTGTCGTTCAGAGGTGCGGTCGTCGTCAGGGCGGCACGGCGATGCCTTGCCAGAAGATCTCGAAGCCGGCTTCGGCGTAATCGAAGGCCGGTTCGGCGTCGCCGGCCTGCGCGATGTAGCCGACAGTGGTCTCGGCCATGGCCGTGAGCATCGCGCCCAGGAATTCGATCGGCCGCTCGACGACCTCGCCGCGCCGCATGCACTCCTGCGCCACCGCTTCCAGCCGCGCGAACGGCGCCATGCCGGCGGCGCGGCTCTCGTCGCTCAGTTCGTCGGAGACCTTGAGCTGCGCCAGCACGCGCAGCTTGCCGGGGTGCGCCACGCCCCAGCGCACGTAGCGGTCCCAGATGTGGCGGAACTGGGTGCGCGGGTCGGCGGCCTCGGGCCAGTCGGCCAGCATCACGCCGGCCAGCTCGGTCTTCAGCGCGCGGTACAGCGCGTCGGTCAGCAGCGCCTTGCTCGCGAAGTAGGTGAACAGCGTGCCCTCGGCCACGCCCGCGGTGCGCGAGATCGCCGAGGTCGGCGTGGCCCACACGCCGCGCCGGCCGAACTCGACCAGCGCGGCCTCGAGGATGGCGTTGTGCTTGTCGACACTGCGGGGGCGGGCCATGCGCGGACGGTCTCCATCGTTCGTTTAATTGAGTGCTCACTCAAGTATAGGAACGCGGCGCCGATCCGCAAGCCCCGCGCGGCCCGCGCCATGCCGCATGGCGGAACCACGACGCGGCGCGGCAGTCCAACCAGTGTCGTGGCGTCGTGCTGCGACAGGAGGTACGACCATGAAGCATGTGAAGCATTGGCAGGACCCCGTCAACGCCGTCGCCGGCGTGTGGCTGATCGTCTCGCCATGGGTACTGGGCTTTCAGGGCAATTCGCTCGCCATGTGGACCATGGTGGCGACCGGCATCGTGCTGGGCGCCGTGGCCTTGGGCGCGACCTTCGTGCCGCACCAGTGGGAAGAGTGGACCGAAGTGGCGCTGGCAGCCTGGCTGGCGGTGTCGCCCTGGTTGCTCGACTTCCGCATGGTCGAGCCGGCGCTGGTCAATGCAGTCCTCGTGGCTGCGGTGATCATGGTGCTCGCCCTCTGGGTCCTGGTGACAGACAAGGACTACCTGGGCGAGGCCCTCGACCGACCAGCGCACTGATGGGGAGAGAGCGATCCTGTGAGCGCCGAGCGGTGACCACCGCCGCGAAGCGACGACGCCCGGTCCGGTGTTCGCGCCGGTCGGGCCGACGGGCCAGGCAGGTTCCCATGCCCGCCCGCAACACCCGCCCCTTACGGTGTGCGGGAAGCGGCGCTGTTGTTTGAAGGGCTGTTGCCGGCCGGGCGGGTCGCCCCCATCCAGTCGGCCTGCCAACCGCCGCCCATGGCCTGGATCAGCGCGATTGCCGCGGCCTGGCGATTGACCTGAAGCTGCACGAGCGCGCGCCGCGCGCTCAGTGCGGCGGCCTGCGCCTGCACCACATCGGTGTAGCTCACCTGCCCCGCGCGATACCGGTTGAGCAGTTGCTGCTCGGTCTTGTCGGCCGCTGCCGTGGCCTCGCGGCGCAAGCCTTCCTGCTGCGCCAACGTGGCGCCGCTGGTCAGCTGGTCTTCCACGGTCTGGAACGCGGCCAGCACGGTCTGCCGGTAGCGCGCCACGCTGGCCTCGTGGCCGGCCTTGGCGGCATCGACGCTGGCGCTGATGGCGCCCGCATCGAACACCACCTGCGCCACCGACAGGCCCAGCCCCCACAGCGTGTTGGCCGCGCCGAAGAGGTCTCTCACGCGGCTGGCGTTGCTGCCGACCGAGGCCGTGAGCGAGATGTTCGGGTAGTAGGCCGAGCGCGCCACGCCGATCTGCGCATTGGCCGCGGCCACCGCGCGCTCCGCCGCCGCGATGTCGGGACGGCGCTGCAGAAGCGTCGAGGGCACGCCGGTCGGCACGCCGGGCACCGTGGGCGTCCAGCGCGCGGGCGGCAGGCTGAAGTCGGCCGGCGCCACGCCCACCAGCATCGCGATGGCGTGCTCCAGCGTGGCGCGTGTGCGCTGCAGGCCCACGCGGTCGGCCTTGGCGTTCACCAGTTGCGTCTGCGCCTGCAGCACGTCGGTCTGCGCGGCAATGCCGGCGGCGTAGCGGTTGCTCGTGATCTCGAACGCGCGCTGGTAGCCGAGGATGGTTTCGTCGAGCAGCACGATCTCGGCGTCGGCCTCGCGCAGCGAGAAGTAATTGGTCGCCAGGTCGCCGACGGCCGACAGCCGCGCCGAGGCCAGGTCGGCCTCGCTGGCCTGCGCGTTGGCCTGCGCGCTGTTCACGGCCTCGCGCAGGCGGCCCCACACGTCGGGCGTCCAGCTCGCGCCCAGCGTGGCGCCGAAGGTGTTCGACGGGCTGGCCGAGGCGTTGCCGCCCACCGTGCCCGAGCGCTTACCGCTGCCGTCGAAGGACACCGACGGGAACAGCCCCGCGCGCTGCTCGCGCACCAGCGCCTGGGCCTGCGTGTAGCTGGCGACGGCGGCGGCGATGTTCTGGTTCGACACCTGCACGCGCGCCGCGAGTTCGTCGAGCGTGGCGTCGCCGAAGAGCTTCCACCACTCGCCGCGGTCGAGCGCGTCGGCCGGCGCGGCGGGCAGCCAGCCGTCGGCGGCAGGCTGTTCCTTCCAGCCGGCCGATGCCGCCGACTCGGGCACCTTGTAGACCGGGCCCACGGCGCAGCCGGCGAGCACGGCGGCCAGCGCGAGCGTGCTCAGCGCGAAGAAGCGTCGTGAAGAACCGAAGGAAGAAATGGAGGCATTCATGGTCATGGATCTCAGGCGGCCGGGGCGCGGCTCAGCGCGTGTTCGTTCTTGCCGCGGCGGCGCAGCTTGTCCAGCAGCAGGTACACCACCGGCGTGGTGAGCAGCGTCAACAGCTGGCTCGCGATGAGCCCGCCGATGATCGCCACGCCCAGCGGCCGGCGCAACTCGGCGCCCTCGCCGAAGCCGATGGCCAGCGGCAGCGCGCCGAGCGCGGCGGCCAGCGTGGTCATCAGGATCGGGCGGAAGCGCAGCAGACAGGCCTCGCGCACCGCCTCGAGCGGGCTCAGGCCGCGCGAGCGCTCGGCCTCCAGCGCGAAGTCGATGATCAAAATGGCGTTCTTCTTCACGATGCCGATCAGCAGGAACACGCCGATCAGCGCGATGATGGAAAACTCCATGCGGAACATCAAGAGCGCCAGCACCGCGCCCACGCCGGCCGAGGGCAAGGTCGAGAGCACCGTCACCGGATGCACCAGGCTCTCGTACAGGATGCCCAGCACGATGTAGATCACCACCAGCGCCGCCACGATCAGCATCGCCTGCTGCCCCTGCGACTGCTGCGCGCTCAGCGCGGTGCCGGCAAAGGCGCCGCGCACGTTGGTCGGCATGGCGATGTTGGCCTCGGCCTTGGCAATGGCCTCTCGCGCGTCGCCGAGGTTGGCGCCCTCGGCCAGGTTGAACGAGATGGTGGTGGCCAGCTCGCCGTCCTCATGGCTCACCGACGTGGCCACCGACTGCTCCTCGAACTTCGCCACCGCCGACAGCGGCACCAGCGCGGTGGCCGTGTTGCTCAGCACGTTGCCGGTCGAGGCGTTGCGCGAGCCGGCGTTGGCCGACACCGGCACCGTCGCGGCGGCGGCGCTGGCGGAGGCCGTCGTGCCGCCCGTGGCCGTCGTGGCCGCCACCTGCGTGGTCACGGCCTGCCCCGCGACCACCGAGGTCTTGGTGGCCGGCACGTACACGTCGCGCAGCGCGTTCGGGCTGCGCGTGTAGCCCGGCGCCCATTCCATCACCACGTGGTACTGGTTGAGCTCGGTGTAGATGGTGGCCACCTGCCGCTGGCCGAAGGCGTTGTACAGCGCGTTGTCGATCGCAGTGGAGGTGAGCCCCAGCCGCCGTGCGCTGTCGCGGTCGACCTTGGCCACCGTCTCCACGCCGTTCTGGTCCTGGTCGGTGTCGATGTCGGTCAGCGTGGGCTGCTGCTTCATCTCGTCGGCCAGCTTCACGGCCCAGGTGCGCAGGTCGGACAGGCTGTCGCTCTTGAGCGTGTACTGGTAGGTGGAGTTGCTGGAGCGCCCGCCCGAGCGCACGTCCTGCACCGGGCCGAGGAACACGCGCAGCCCCGTCACCTGCGCCAGCTGCGGGCGCAGCCGCGCGATCACCGCCAGGCCGCTGTCCTTGCGCTGGCTGGCCGGCTTCAGGTTGACGAACATGAAGCCGCCGCCCGCGCGCCCGCCGCCGGTGAAGCCCACCACGGTGTCGACCGCTTCGTCCTTGCGGATGATGTCGACCACCTCGCGCAGCTTGGCGCCCATGGCCTGCGACGAAATGCTCTGGTCGGCGCGCAGGCCGCCGTTGAGCTGGCCGCTGTCCTGCTGCGGGAAGAAGCCCTTGGGCGCCGCGCTGAACAGGTAGACATTGAGCCCCACCACCGCCAGCAGCACGACCATGACGATCGCCTTGCTGTCCAGCGCCCAGTCGAGTGCGCTCTCGTAGCGCTTGAGCATCCAGTCGTAGCTGCGCGCCGCCGCGCGGCCGAAGCGGCCTTGCGGCTTGTTCTTGTCGTGCTCGCCGCCGGGCTTGAGCATCCACGCGCACATCATCGGCGTGGTGGTGAGCGAGATGACCAGCGAGATCAGCACCGCCGCCGACAGCGTGACCGCGAACTCGCGGAACAGCCGCCCCACCTGCCCGCCCATGAACAGCAGCGGAATGAACACCGCCACCAGCGACACGCTGATCGACAGCACCGTGAAGCCCACTTCCTGCGCGCCGAGCAGCGCCGCCTTCATGCGCGACATGCCGGCCTCGATGTGGCGGCTGGTGTTCTCCAGCACCACGATGGCGTCGTCCACCACGAAGCCCGTGGCCACGGTGAGCGCCATCAGGCTCAGGTTGTTGAGGCTGAAGCCCAGCAGGTGCATGACCCCGAACGTGCCCAGCAGCGCCACCACCGTGGCCACCGCCGGCACCACCGTCGCGCGCACGCTGCGCAGGAACAGGCTGACCACCAGCACCACCAGCAGCACCGCGATGACCAGCGTCATCTCCACCTCGCGCAGCGAGCTGCGGATGGAGTTGGTGCTGTCCGAGGCGACCTGCAGCGTCACGTCCGGCGGCAGTTGTGCCTGCAGCTCGGGCAGCAGCGCGCGCACGTTGTCGACGGTCTCGATGATGTTGGCCGAGGGCTGGCGCGTGATCAGCACGATGATCGCCGGCTCGCCGTTGAACAGGCCCAGCGTGCGCGTGTCTTCCACGCCGTCGATCACGTCGGCCACCTCGCGCAGCCGCACCGCCGCGCCGTTGCGCCAGGCCACGACCATCGAGGCGTAGTCGCTCGCGCGCAGCGCCGGGGTCTGGGTGTAGATCTGCAGCTTGCGGCCTTCGCCCTGCACCATGCCCTTGGGGCGGTTGGCGTTGGACGCCTGGATGGCGGCGCGCACGTCTTCGGTGCTGATGCCGTAGCGGTTGAGGGCGAAGGGGAGCAGTTCGATGCGTACCGCGGGGAGCGAGCCGCCGCCGATCTCTACGTCACCTACGCCGTCTACCTGCGACAGGCGCTGGCTGACGATGTTGGAGACGGCGTCGTAGATCTGGCCTGGGGTCTTTGTTTTGGACGTGAGGGCCAGGATGATGACTGGGGAGGCGGCTGGGTTGGCTTTGCGGTAGGTGGGGTTGCTTCTTAGCGTGGCGGGCAGGTCTACGCGGCTGGCATTGATGGCGGCCTGGACTTCTCTGGCGGCGCCGTCGATGTTGCGGCTGAGGTCGAATTGCAGCGTGACTCGGGAGGAGCCTACCGAGCTGGTGGACGTCATTTCGTTGACGCCTGCGATTGTTCCCAGGTGTCTTTCTAGTGGCGTCGCGACGCTGGTTGCCATCGTCTCTGGGCTGGCGCCTGGGATCGAGGCTCTTACCGAGATGACTGGATAGTCGACTTGGGGTAGCGGGGAGACTGGGAGGACGAAGAACGCGGCTATGCCTGCCAAGGCGATGCCTATGGTTAGCAGGACTGTGCCTATGGGGCGGCGGACGAAGGGGCGCGACAGGTTCATCGCAGTGCCTTCTTTTGAGTTCCGAGGCCGGGTCTCGCCCCGGCAGGCGACCTACTTTTCTTTGCTTCGCCAAAGAAACGTAGGCAAAAGAAAGGCGACCCTACTGTCTGCGTCCCTCCGCTTCGCTTCGGGCAACCTGCGGTGCTCGCGTTTCGCGGGGTCTCGCCCAAACTCGCTTCGCTCAAACAAGGGCGAGCCCTGATCCGCGAAACGCTGCGCTCCTCGGCGCATACAGAAGGGGTTGGGATACCAACGGGCCATCGCTTCGCTCGGCCAGTGGGCCGCAGCAGGCGCTTTGCGCCTGCTGCGGCTGGGATTGGTTGGTGCGCGGGCGCGGGCGCGGGCGCTGGTGTTGCCGTTGGGGTTTGCGTTGCCCTTGCTGTTGGCAAGGAACCGCGCGCAGGCGAAGCCGCGCGCACGGGCATTGAATTCGGCTGTTGGTATTGCATGGCCGAGCGAAGCGACGGCCCGAAGCTCCCCTCCCCTCTGGCTGCGCCGAGGAGCGGAGCGTTTCGCGGATCAGGGCTCGCAGCTGTTTGAGCGAAGCGAGTTCTGCGAGACCCCGCGAAACGTGAGCACCGCAGGTTGCCCCGTAGCGAAGCGAAGGGGTCGCAGACAGTGGGGTCGCCTTTTCTTTGCTTACTTTCTTTTGGCGAAGCAAAAGAAAGTGAGTCCGCCGCCGGGCGGAACTCCCGGCCCCGGGAAGCAAACAAGCAGCAGGAGCACAGACAGATCAAGCCGCCTCCTCCTCAAGCTCCGAAGAAGAAGCCCGAGCACTCCCCCCACCCAACCGATCAAACGCCAGATAAATAACAGGCGTAGTGAACAAAGTCAGCAGCTGACTAACGATCAACCCGCCAAAGATCGCCAACCCGAGAGGACGTCGCAATTCAGCCCCGTCCCCAAAACTGAACATCAGCGGCACAGCAGCAAACAGCGCAGCCAAAGTAGTCATCAAGATCGGACGAAACCGCAGCAAAGCAGCTTGATGAATGGCTTCACGAGCCGACTTCCCCTGCGTCCTCTCAGCATCGATAGCAAAGTCGATCATCATGATCGCGTTCTTCTTCACGATGCCGATCAGCAGGATGATCCCGATGATCCCGATCACCCCCAGGTCATTGCCCGTCAGCATCAAGGCCAGCAAGGCACCGACCCCGGCAGAAGGCAACGTAGACAAGATCGTCAACGGATGCACATAGCTCTCGTACAGCACCCCCAGCACGATGTACACACAAACCACCGCCGCCAAAATCAACCACAGCTGATTCGACAAAGACTTCTCATAAGCCCCAGAAGCCCCCAGAAAAGTCATCGTCACACTGCTAGGCAGCCCGATCTCTTTAGCAGCCGCGCGAATCGCGGCAACCGATCCACCGAGCGACACCCCCGGCGCCGTATCAAAATTCAACGTACTCGCCGGATACTGCGCCACGTGCGTGATCTGCAACGGCGCCTGCCGCTCGCTGATCTCCGCAAAGGCCGACAACGGCGTCGCCGTACCCGACCCCGCAATGAGGTTCAGCTGCCCCAGCGTCTGCGGCGTGTTCACCATGCCAGGCTGCGCTTCCAGGATCACGCGGTACTGATTCGTCTCGGTGAAGATGGTCGACACGATGCGCTGCCCGAAGGCGCTGTACAGCGCGTCGTCCACCGAACTCGCAGTGATCGACAGCCGCGACGCCGTGTCGCGGTTCACGTTCACATACGCCGCCAGGCCTTGCGCACCGGCATCGCTGCTCACGTTGCGCACCTTGTCCGATTCCTGCAGCTTCGCCACCAGCTTCTGCATCCACTCGGTGACCAGCGCACTGTTCACGCCTTCGAGCGACACGCGGTACTCGGTCGGCCCGGTCTCGGCGTCGATGGTCAGGTCCTGCGTGGGTTGCAGGTACAGCGTGAGGCCGGCCACCTGCCGCACGCGCTCGCGCAGGCGCTCCATCACCTCCTGCTGGTTGTCGTGGCTGCGGGTCAGGTTGATGAGCATGCTGCCGGTGTGCAGCATCGTGTTGTTGGCCGCATCCACGCCGACGAAGGAGCTGAGGTTCTCGACGTCATGGTCTTCAAGAATCGCGCGCGCGGCCTGCTGCTGCAGCTGCGCCATGCGCTCGAAAGACACGTCTTGCGCGGCCTGCACGCGGGCCTGCAGCTGGCCGGTGTCCTGCGTGGGGAACAGGCCCTTGGGAATGGTGAGGTACAGCACCACGGTCAGCACCAGGGTGAGCAGCGCCACCAGCAGCGTGAGCGGCTGGTGCGCGATCACCCAGTGCAGCGAGCGGTCGTAGCGCACCATCACGCCGTCGAAGAAACGCTGGGCGCGCGCGCCGAAGCCGGTGCCCGATGCGTCTTTCTTCGGCTCGTGCTTGAGCCAGCGCGCCGACATCATCGGCACCAGCGTGAGCGAGACCACGCCCGAGATCAGGATGGTGATCGCCAGCGTCACCGCGAACTCGCGGAACAGGCGGCCCACCACGTCGCCCATGAACAGCAGCGGGATCAGCACGGCGATGAGCGACACGGTCAGCGAGATGATCGTGAAGCCGATCTGCGCGGCGCCCTTGAACGCAGCCTGCAACGGCTTCTCGCCCTCCTCGATGTAGCGCGCGATGTTCTCGATCATGACGATCGCGTCGTCCACCACGAAGCCGGTGGCGATGGTCAGCGCCATCAGGCTCAGGTTGTTCAGGCTGTAGCCCAGCAGGTACATCAGGCCAAAGCTGCCGATCAGCGAGATCGGCACGGCGATGCTGGCGATGACGGTGGCGCGCAGGCTGCCCAGGAAGGCGAAGATCACCAGCACCACGAGCACCACGGCCAGCACCAGCTCCATCTCGACGTGCTGCACCGACGAGCGGATGCCGGCGGTGCGGTCGCTCAGCACCTCGACCTGCAGGCCCGCGGGCATGCCGGCCTGCAGCTCGGGCAGCTGCTTCTTGATGGCGTTGACGGTGGCGATCACGTTGGCGCCGGGCTGGCGCTGCACGTTCAGGATGATGGCCGGCGTGAGCTGCACCTGCCCGTCGACCTTGCGCCCGGCCCAGGCACCGAGCTGCGTGTTCTCGGCGCTGTTGACCACGCGCGCCACGTCGACCATGCGGATCGGCGCGCCGTTCTTGTAGCTGACGATGAGGTTTTTGTAGTCGTCGACCGTGAGCAGCTGGTCGTTCGAGTTGATGGTGTAGGCGCGCTTGGGGCCATCGAAGCTGCCCTTGGCGCCGTTGGAGTTGGCCGCGCTGATGGCGGTGCGCAGCGAATCCAGCCCGATGCCGTTGGCCGCCAGCGCCTGCGTGTTGGCCTGGATGCGCACGGCCGGGCGCTGCCCGCCGCTGAGCGACACGAGGCCCACGCCGGAGACCTGGCTGATCTTCTGCGCGAGCCGGGTATTCACGAGGTTCTGCACCTCGGTGAGCGGCAGCGTGTCGGAGGTGATGGCCAGCGTGAGCACCGGCGCGTCGGCCGGGTTGACCTTGGCGTACACCGGCGGCGCAGGCAGGTCGGCCGGCAGCAGCGAGCCGCCGGCGTTGATGGCGGCCTGCACTTCCTGCTCGGCGACGTCCAGCGTCTGGCCCAGCGAGAACTGCAGCGTGATGATCGACACGCCCGCCGCGCTGGTCGAGCTCATGCGGTCCAGGCCCGACATCTGGCCGAACTGGCGCTCCAGCGGCGCGGTGACGGTGTTGCTCATGACCTCGGGGCTGGCCCCGGGGTAGAGCGTCTGGACCTGGATGGTCGGGTAGTCGACCTGCGGCAGCGCCGCCAGCGGCAGAAAACGGAACGCCACCAGGCCGGCCAGCACGATGGCCAGCATCAGCAGCGAGGTGGCGACCGGCCGCAGGATGAACGGGCGCGAGGGGCTCATGGGCTGCGCCGTCCCTCACCGCCGCGTTCGCCACCGGCGCCGGCGCCGCCGCGCTCGGCCATGCGCTGCCAGCGCTCCAGCGCGGCCGGCTCGCCACGGTCGAGGGCTTCGAGGAAACGCTTGCGGCGTTCGAGTTGTTCGGGGTCGTCCTTGGCCGCATCGAGCATGCGCTGGCGCTGCTCGGCGGTGGGGAGCTTGGCGGGTGTGGCTGCAGGTGCAGGGGCTGCCGCAGGTGCGGGCGTTGTTGCCGCTGGCGCTGCAGCGGGCGCAGCAGGTGCCTGCGATGGCGAAGCCGGCGCCGCCGCTTCGGCCGGACGGGCACCGCCGCCTTGCGCGCCACCGGCACCACCCGCACCGCCGGCACCTTCTTGCCGACGTCCTCCACGCCGTCCACCTGGCGCCGCTGCGCCGGAGGCCGCACCGGCCGGCCGATCTACCGTGGTCTGCACGCGCGCACCGTCCTTCAGGCGGTCGCCGCCTTCGGTGACCACGGTTTCGCCGGGCTGCAGGCCCTTGGTGATGGAGGCGAAATCGACGCTCGATTCGCCGCGCGTCACCGGCCGCTGCGAGGCCGTGTTCTCGGCCGTCACCACGTACACGTAGTCGCCGTTCGGGCCATGGCGCAGCGCCGTGACCGGCACCACCACCGCGCTGCTCACGGTGCGCAGCAGCAGCCGCAGGTTGACGAACTGGTTCGGGAACAGCGCGCCGTCGGCGTTGGTGAAGCGCGCCTTGGCCTTCACGGTGCCGGTCTGCGTGTCGACCATGTTGTCGAGCGTGGAAAAGCTGCCGTCGGCCAGCCGGCGCGTGCGCGTGCGGTCGAAGGCGGTGGTGGCGAGCGTGGCGCCCTGGCCCAGCCGCTCCTGCACCTCGGGCACGCGGTCTTGCGGAATGGCGAACTCGACGTCGATGGGCGCGATCTGCGTGATGGTGGCCACGCCGCCGGTGCTGCCGGTCGAGATGTAGTTGCCCGCGTCCACCGGCCGCAGACCGATGCGTCCGCTCACCGGCGCCGTGATCCGGCTCCAGGCCAGGTTGAGCTTGGCGGTGTTCTCGTTGGCACGGTCGATGGCCACGGTGCCTTCGAGCTGCTTGACCAGCGCGGCCTGGGTGTCGACGTCCTGGCGGGCGATGGAGTCTTGCCCGAGCAGCGTCTGGTAGCGCTGCAGCGTGACGCGCGCCGCGGCCAGCTGGGCCTCGTCGCGCTGACGTGCGCCGGCGGCCTGCGCCAGCGCGTTCTCAAAGGGCTGCGGGTCGATGGTGGCGAGCACGTCGCCCTTCTTGACCATCTGGCCTTCCTTGAACAGCACGGCCGTGAGCACGCCCGACACCTGCGGCTGCACCGTCACGTTGGCCAGCGGCGTGACCGTGCCCAGCGCCTCGAGCTGCACCGGAATGTCGGCCTGCCGCGCGACGGCGGTGCCGACGGTGCTGGAGGCCGGGCCTCCGCCGCCTGCCCGACCGCCCGGGCCACCGCCGCCGGGGCGGCCTGCGCCTGCACCCGGTCCGCCCGCGCCCGGTGCCGGCGACTTGGATCGCTGCACCAGGTACCAGGCACCGCCCCCGAGCGCCACGAGCAGCAGCAGGGCCAGCAGGCTCCCGACCCAGCGGCGCCGGCGCGCCGGAGGATGGGTCGGCGACACGACGGGTGGCAGGGGTTCGGGGGGCGTTTGGGAATCCATGGGCGGTGCGTGCGAAGGGGTGCGAAAAGGCGGCCTGAAGGGAGGCGGCCTAGAGTACAGCGCGAAATATCACTCCCGCAGTTTTCCGTGCCGTAAAGCGACGGTAAAGCTTCCGTTTGCGCGGCGCCCCGCCATCACCGGGCCGCCGTTCGCGCCGGCGACCGGCACTTCACGCCGCCCACCCGCATTTCGTCGCATGGCCGTGGCGGCGGCCGGGCGGCATCGGCACAGTCCGCTCCATCGATTCCCTGCCCCCTTTGTCTTCTTCCAACCGAACGGAGCCTCTCATGCTGATGCAAATCCTTCTTCACACCCCGAAGTGGGTGTTCGCCGTGTTCGTCCTGCTGGCCTGGCTCGGTGGCCGGCAGCTGGTGGCCAACCGCATCGGCCTGAACCGCGTGCTGGTGATGCCGGTCGCCATGGCCGGCCTGTCGTTCTGGGGCGTGGTGTCGGTGTCCGGCGAGTCGGCCGGCGCCCTGCTCGGCTGGGCCGTGGCCGCGCTGCTGCTCATGGTGCTGGTACTGCGCCGCCCGCTGCCGGCGACCACGCGCTACGACGCGGCGGCGCGCCAGTTCGAGGTGGCCGGCACCGCCGTGCCGCTGATGCTCATGATGGGCATCTTCCTCACCAAGTACGTGGTGGGCGTGTCGCTGGCCCTGCACCCCGAACTGCGCCACCAGGCCGCCTTCGCCCTGGGCGTGCCGGCGCTGTACGGCGCCTTCAGCGGTGTCTTCGCGGCCCGCGCCGCGCGCCTGTGGCGGCTGGCCGCCGCGTCGGGCGCGATGGTCAGCGGCGCCCGCGCGGCCTAAGATTCCGACGCCCCGCCCGCCCTTCGCCGCCAGGAACCGCCATGACCGTGCTCGTGTTGATCCTCAAGATTTCCATCTCGGTGGTGCTGCTTGCCTCGCTGGCCGAAGCGCTGGTGCTGTCGTGGCGCAACGGCTGGCGCAGCTACGACTGGAAGGCGGCGGGCATCTCGGTGTTCGATTTTCTGGTGCGCGAATACCCGCTGCGCTGGCTGCTGCCGCTGGCCTTCTGGGTCGGCGCCATGGACTGGCTCTACGCCCACCGGCTCTTCACGCTGCCGATGGACCACTGGACCGGCTGGCTCGCCTGCTTCGTCGGCCAGGAGTTCTGCTACTACTGGTACCACCGCGCCGCGCACCGCGTGCGCTGGTTCTGGTGCACCCACGCCGTGCACCATTCGCCGAACCAGCTGAACCTGTCGGCCGCCTACCGCTTCGGCTGGACCGGCCGGCTCACCGGCACGCTGGCCTTCTTCCTGCTGGCGCCGCTCTTGGGCATGCCGCCGCGGATCATCTTGCTGATGCTCACGCTGAACCTGCTCTACCAGTTCTGGATCCACGCGACCTGGATTCCGAAGCTCGGCCCGCTCGAATGGGTGCTCAACACGCCCTCGGCCCATCGCGTGCACCACGCCTCGAACCTGGAGTACCTGGACGGCAACTACGGCGGCGTGCTGATCGTGTTCGACCGCCTGTTCGGCACCTACATCCCCGAGCGCGCCGACCTGCCCTGCCGCTACGGGCTGGTGAAGCCGATCACCTCGTACAACCTGTTCGAGATCGAGTTCAGCCAGTGGCGCGACCTGTGGCGTGACCTGCGCTCGGCGCGCTCGCTGCGCGCCTTCGTCGGCCACCTCGTGAAGCCGCCGGGCTGGAGGCCGGACGGGCCGGGCGAGACCACCGAGGAGCTGCGCCAGCGCGCGGCACTGCCACCTTCACCGTCAATGCCGGCATCGGCCGCCAGCGACTTCGTTCCCCTTTCACCTGTCTCTCTCAAGGAGCTGTCATGACCCCCATGTCCTCTTCCTCTTCTTCCTCCTCCTCTTCCTCGTCCGCCGACATCGAGCGGCGCGCCCGCCGCCGCGCCGGCGCCAAGATGGGCTGGTTCATCCATGCCTTCGTCTACGTGGTCGTCAACGTCGGGCTGGTGGGACTCGCCGCCTCGCGCGGCCACAACTGGGCCGTGTACCCGCTCATGGGCTGGGGGCTGGGCCTGCTGATCCATGGCGCCGTGGTCTGGCTCATCGCGCCCGGCGGCGGCCTGTACGACCGGCTGCTGGAGCGCGAGCGCCGCGCGCTGGGCGGCGAGGACCGCCGGTGAGCCTGGGCCTGTCGCTGTCGCCTCTTGCCGCCGGGCTCAGTGCCCGGTTCAGCGCCACCAACCTCCAGTCCATGCTGCGGCATGGGCTGATCACCGCGGTCTTCAACTGCATGATCGCGAGCGCGCTGACCATCGCCGGCGGCGGCAGCTGGGCCGCCCACATGGTCTACTCATTGGCGATCGGCACCGCGAGCTGGCTGTTCATCGATGGCGGCCGGCTCCTCATCACCGGACACCGCGAGGCCCTCTGGCCGAAATGGCCGTGGGGCCCGCTGCTGGTCGTGGCGGGCGTGACCTTCGGCTTCCTCACCGGCAACCTCATCGGCGACGCCTGGAGCGGCGCGCCCGCCTTCGACTTTCTCGACCTGCGGGGCCACAAGCTGGCCACGGGCGTCACCGTCACCATCATCGCGGGGGCCGGCATCTGCTTCCTCTTCTACAGCCTCGGCAAGAGCAAGTACATGCAGAGCCAGATCGAACTGGCCCAGCGCAACGCCACCGAAGCCCGCCTCAAGCTGCTCGAAACCCAGCTCGAGCCGCACATGCTGTTCAACACGCTGGCCAACCTGCGCGTGCTGATCACCGTCGATCCGCCGCGCGCCGTGGCCATGCTCGACCGCCTGAACAGTTACTTGCGCATGACGCTCAGCGGCTCGCGCGCGCTGTCGCATCCGCTGTCGGCCGAGTTCGACCGGCTGGGCGACTACCTCGAGCTGATGTCGGTGCGCATGGGTGAGCGCCTGCGCTACACGCTCGACCTGCCCGACGACCTGCGCGACACGCCCGTGCCGCCGCTGCTGCTGCAGCCCCTGGTCGAGAACAGCATCCGCCACGGCCTCGAGCCCCAGGTCGAAGGCGGCGAGATCGCCGTGCGCGCGCGCCGCGAGGCGGGCGAGCTGGTGATCGAGGTGAGCGACACCGGTGTCGGGCTCGATGCGACCCGGCCGCAGGCCTCGGAAGGCAGCGGCTTCGGGCTCGAACAGGTGCGCGAGCGGCTGGCCACCGTGTACGGCGAGCAAGGCCGTCTGAGCCTGGCCCCCGCGCCCACGGGCGGCGGAACGCGCGTCACCCTGAACCTTCCCCTGCCCGCCTGAACAGGCCCCACGACAACAACAAGACGATGCCCCTCACCGCCCTCATCGCCGAAGACGAACCCCTGCTGGCCCAGGCCCTGCAGGCCGAACTGGCCGCCGCCTGGCCCGAGCTGCGCGTGGTCGCCACCGCCCGCGACGGCCGCAGCGCCGTGCGCGAGGCGTTAAGGCTGCTGCCGCAGGTGCTGTTCTTCGACATCCGCATGCCCGGCCTGGACGGCCTGGGCGCCGCCGCCGAACTGGCCGACAGCTGGCCCACCGACGAGGCGCCGATGCCGCAGCTGGTGTTCGTGACCGCCTACGACGAATACGCCGCGCGCGCCTTCGAGGCCGAAGCCATCGACTACGTGCTCAAGCCCGTGCAGCCCGAGCGCCTGCGCAAGACGGTGGCTCGGCTGCGGCAAGCATTGGCGGCGGCCGCGCCGTCGATGACGCCGCCTATCCCGCCTGACGAGGCGCTGGAGCGCACCCTCGCCCAATGGCGCCAGGTGCTGGGCGCCGCCGGCGGCGCGCCGTCGGCATCGTCGTCGCCGTCAGCGCCGCTGCGCATGATCGCCGCCAGCGATGCGGGCGGCGCCACCGTGCGCATGGTGCCGATCGACGAGGTGCTGTATTTCGAGGCCGCCGACAAGTACCTGCGCGTGCTCACCGCCACGCAGGAATACCTGATCCGCACGCCCCTCAAGCAACTGCTGCCCCAGCTCGATGCCGACACCTTCTGGCAGGTGCACCGGGCGGTGGTGGTGCGCAGCGCGGCCATCGAGGCGGTGCACCGCGACGAGGCCGGCAAGCTGCACCTCGCGCTGCGCGGGCGGGCCGAGAAGATCCCGGTCAGCCGGCTCTACGCCCACCTGTTTCGCGCCATGTGAAATCCAGGCGCCGGGCACGCAGCAAAAAGCCGGCCTTTTCGGGGCCGGCTTTTTTCATTCAGTCACGAATGGCGTTGTAAATCAGCGCCAGTGGCCGTGTCCGTGGCCATGACCGCGGTGATAACCACGACCGTAGTAGCGCGGGCCGTAATAGGCCGGCGGCGGTGCGTAGTAGACCGGTGCCGGGCGGTAGTACACCGGCGGCGGCGGACGGTAGTAGACCGGGGGCGGCGGTGCGTAATACACCGGGGCCGGCGGCGCATAGACCGGGGCCGGGTAGTAGGCGGGACCGCCCACGCCGACCGCCACGCCGGGCACGCCGACGCCGATCGACCAGCTCACGTCGCCGCGGGCGCTGGCCGAGGTGGCGGCAAACAGCGCACCGAAGGCCACCGCACCGGCGGCGGCCCATTTGAAGAGGGTAGAACGTGTGACGCTCATGATGTGGGACTCCTTGTTGGGGGGCGTTGTGCGCCCCATGTCCGTATTGAACGCTGCAATTGCAAAGCGGGTGGACGCTGCATTGTGAAGAGCGTTGCCAAAAGTAACCCCGACAGGCCCCCCTCTAGAATGACGCGATGACCTCCCCGACCGACAAAAGCGGCACCAAAACGACCGCTGCACCGAGCAATTTCCTGCGCCATGTGATCGAGAACGACCTCGCACAGGGTGCCTACGCAGGCCGCACCTGGGGCGGTTCCCCGGGCGACGCCGCCCACCACGCCCAGGGCATGCCCGACCCCGCCAAGGTGCGCATGCGCTTCCCGCCCGAGCCCAACGGCTACCTGCACATCGGCCACGCCAAGAGCATCTGGCTGAATTTCGAGCTGGCCAAGGAATACGGCGGCGTGTGCCACCTGCGCTTCGACGACACCAACCCCGAGAAGGAAGAGCAGGAGTACGTCGATTCCATCCGCGACGCCGTGAAGTGGCTCGGCTACGAAACCTACCTGGCCGACCGCCCCAGCGCGCCCGGCACGATTCAGGAGCACGAGTACTTCGCCAGCAACTACTTCGACTTCATGTACGAAGCCGCCGAGTACCTGATCGGCGCCGGCCTGGCGTATGTCGACGAGCAGACGCCCGAAGAAATGCGCGCCAACCGCGGCGACTTCAACACGCCCGGCACCGACAGCCGCTTTCGCGCCCGCACACCCGACGAAAACCTGGCGCGCTTTCGCGAGATGCGCGATGGCAAGCTCGCCGATGGCGCCGCCATCCTGCGCGCCAAGATCGACATGGCGAGCCCCAACATCAACATGCGCGACCCCGCGCTGTACCGCATCCGCCGGGCCACCCACCACAACACGGGCGACAAGTGGTGCATCTACCCGATGTACACCTACGCGCACCCGATCGAAGACGCGCTGGAGCAGATCACCCACTCCATCTGCACGCTCGAATTCGAAGACCAGCGCCCCTTCTACGACTGGCTGCTCGACCGCCTGGCCGAAGGCGGCCTCGTCGCCAGCCCGCACCCGCGCCAGTACGAGTTCGCCCGCCTGAACGTCACCCACGTGATGACCAGCAAGCGCAAGCTGCGCCAACTGGTCGAAGAGAAGCACGTCGACGGCTGGGACGACCCCCGCATGCCCACCATCGCCGGCCTGCGCCGCCGCGGCTACACGCCCGCCGCGCTGCAGCTGTTCTGCGAACGCAGCGGCACCACCAAGTCCGGCGGCTGGATCGAGTACGCCAGCCTCGAGGCCGCGCTGCGCGACACCCTCGACCCCATCGCGCCGCGCGCCATGGCCGTGCTCGACCCGGTGAAGCTCGTCATCACCAACTGGGGGGAGCTGATGGGCAGCAACGACGCGCTCGACGACTGCTCCGCCCCCGTGCACCCGCACCACCCCGAGATGGGCAAGCGCGAATTCAAGCTCGGCCGCGAGGTCTGGATCGAGCGCACCGACTACGAAGACGTGCAGCCCAAGGGCTTCTTCCGCCTGTTCCCCGGCAACAAGGTGCGCCTCAAGTACGGCCACGTCATCGAATGCACCGGCGCCACGCGCGACGCCGACGGCAAGCTCCTCGAAGTGCAGGCCACGCTGGTGCCCGACACCAAGAGCGGCACGCCCGGCGCGGACGCGATCAAGGTCAAGGGCAACATCACCTGGGTGGCTGCTGCGGATGCCGTGCAGGCCGAGGTGCGGTTGTACGAGCGCCTGTTCGCCGAAGCCAACCCGGGCAGCGGCGAGCTGCTGGACGAACTGAACAAGCACAGCCTCGAGGTGTGCACGGCTTTCGTCGAGCCGTCGCTGGCGAAGGCCGAACCCGGCGTGGGCATCCAGTTCGAACGGCACGGCTACTTCGTGCGCGACACGAAGGGCAGCGCCGCCGGCGGACAGGTGGTGTTCAACCGCGCGGCGGGGATGCGGGACAGCTGGGCCAAGTAGGCCCGGTCTATCTCTCTCCCGCAAAGCCGGGGCCGTCATGGCTCCGGCTTTTTTCTTGCGCCGAGCGTCGACAGACCCCGGCTATCCTGTCGGTTCATGAACGCTACGAGCCCTTCTTCTCGCCTCATCCGTTTCAACAAACCCTACGGCGTCCTCAGCCAGTTCACGCCCGAGGGTCGTTGGCGCGGCCTGAAGGACTTCATCGACCTGCCCGGTGTCTACGTCGCCGGCCGCCTCGATGCCGACAGCGAGGGCCTGCTGCTGCTCACCGACGACGGCAAGCTCCAGGCGCGCATCGCCGATCCGCGCTTCAAGATGGAGAAGACCTACTGGGTGCAGGTCGAGGGCGTGCCGACCGACGAGGCGCTGGCGGCGCTGCGCAACGGCGTGCAGCTCAACGACGGCCCCACGCGCCCCGCACGGGCGCGCCGGCTCGACCCGCCGCCCGAGGTGTGGCACCGCGAGCCCCCCATCCGCGAGCGCAAGCTCATTCCCACCGCGTGGCTGGAGCTGGCGATCAGCGAAGGCCGCAACCGCCAGGTGCGGCGCATGACGGCGGCCGTCGGGCTGCCGACGCTGCGCCTCATCCGCGCCGCCATCGGGCCCTACACGCTCGACGGGCTCGCGCCCGGAACCTGGCGGGAACAGAGCGGCGGCTGAGCCGCCGCACCACCAACTCTTCATTTCGAATCCTGTCCATGCACATGAACCTTCCTCTCTCCGATCTCCCTTCTGCCGCGTTGAACCGCCGCAGCGCCGTGCTCGGCGCCCTCGGCTTGCTGGCGCTGCCTGCCAGTGCCGCGGCCCCGGCCAAGAAGAACAACAGCAAGCCGCAGGCGTCCGATGTCTGGCCACGCGCCTTGCTGGTGCCCGGCGGCGTCGCCCGCCTGTCGCTCGGCCCCGCCGCCACGCGCCCCAAGGCTTTCGCCGGTGACGTGCCGCTGCTGGTGCTGGGCGATCCGATCGAATGGACCGCGCTGGTCGGCATTCCGCTCGCCACCCCACCCGGCGAAGCCAGCATCAGCGTGCGCGCCGAGGGCAACAAGCCCGAGCGCCATATCGCCTACACCATCGCCCCGAAGCAGTACCGCGAACAACGCCTGACGGTGGCGCCGCGCACGGTCGACCTGTCGCCCGAGGACGAGGCGCGCTACACCAAGGAACGCGACCACCTGGCCGGCGTGATGGCCACCCTCACCGACCTGCGCCCCGACGCCGCGCTGCAGATGCGCGTGCCCGTGCCGGGCCGCCGCTCCAGCTCGTTCGGCCTGCGCCGGGTGTTCAACGGCCAGTCGCGCAATCCGCACAGCGGCATGGACATCGCAGCCGGCACCGGCACGCCCGTGCGCGCGCCGCTGGCCGGCAAGGTGATCGACACCGGCGACTACTTCTTCAACGGCGGCACCGTCTGGGTCGACCACGGCGGCGGCCTGCTGACGATGTACTGCCACCTGAGCCGCTGGGACGTGAAAGTGGGCGACGTGCTCAAGGTCGGCGACCCGTTGGCCGCCGTGGGCGCGACGGGACGGGTGACCGGGCCGCACCTGCATTGGGGGGTGATGCTGAACCGGACGATGGTGGACCCGGCGTTGTTCGTTGCCAGTTGAGTTGCGCGCGTGGGAACGAGCCCTCACGAGCCTCGGGGATCGCGGCGCATGACCGTCCGGACGAAATCCTTCCTCATCTGGCTTTCCGTCGTCCCTGTGCTCTCGGCCCTGTGCGTCGTTGGCCTGAACCTGTTGCCGTTGTGGTTCGTGTACCTCTTGCCCTATGCGATCGGGGTGGCCTTGCTGATGATCCTCGTGGCGATCGTGGCCGCAGGCGGTGCGACCAAGACTCTCGGCGCGAGCTTTGGGGGCCTCGCTGCCGGCGTCGTGCTGGTGTTCGTCGCCTACGACATCGTCAAAACCGCTGACCGAGCGGATTGGAACGCTTCGTACAACGAGTTCCGGCAGTTCAGCCAAGTCGTGGCACGCGGCGATCGAAAGGCCACAGCAGCGGCCCTCGACGATCTCCGGCGCTTCACGCCGGCCGAAGCGCTCTGCATCCTTGGTTCCGAGAGCGGAACCGGCGGCTCAGGCTATCTCATGCCCGAGGGCCCGGATACGCAGCGCACCCGCCAGGGAAATCGCTACTTCATCTCGACGCCGCGACTCTTCGAGGTGGCCGAGATCCTCGTTTCGACACAGCCGTCCCAACGCGAAACGCAAGTGGCCCTGTCCCAGATGCTGCAGGCCTTGTACTGGCGCGACGACCCGGCGGCATTTCCGCGCTGGGAACAGCTCTGGCTGCGCACAAAAGCCGCCACGGGCGGCACGGCCGGCTGGCACTTCGACGGCGCCCGTCTGAGGTGGCCATCCGAGCAGTGCGGGGGAGACGACGACACGCACCTGGCCGACCTGGTCAAGGAGATCAACAAGCCACCCGAAACACCGGCAGAGTCCCGTGCCCACGAGTCCAGCAGTTCGCAAGCGCGGCAAGCCGCAGACAACGCGCTTCGCGACGCGCAGAACACCGCAGTCGCACGGTGAAGACCCGGGCGCCCGCCCCGGCTTATAAAGAGATCTTTCGAGGAGCGAGGCAAGCGACCGATGGCAAAACAGACACGAGCCGAGCGCCGACGCGAGCGGGCGCGACAGGAACTGGCCGGCAAGGCCTGGATGGCGATCTTCGTCGGCATCCTGCTGCTGGTGGTCGCTCCCGCCTTCCTGAAAGGGCCGATCGTGGGCACGCTCGGGCCTGCGCTCCGGCCTGCCGGTTGGGTCGCGCTGGCGATCGGGGCCGTGCTGCTGGGCCTGCACTACGTCGTCCGCCGTCAGGCTGCCCCCGTGGAGATCGAGTCCGCAGCAGCTCGCGCTCCCGCACGCCCCGCGCCCACCTCGACAGCCGAGCGTCGCGAGCCCGTGCTGTCGCCCGCGCCATCGACGACACCCCATGCGGGCCAGGAATCGCAGTGGAGCCCCGCCGTGCTCCACGCCATCGAATGGCGTCGCTTCGAGGCCTTGTGCGAAGCGCTCTACGCACAAGCCGGGTTCACCACGCGCAGCCAATCGCATGGCGCGGACGGCGGCGTCGATATCTGGCTCCAGTCCAGGCACAGTGACGTGCCGCGCATCGTCCAGTGCAAGCATTGGCAGAGCAAAGCCGTGGGCGTCAAGGAAATGCGCGAGTTCCTTGGCGTGATGGCTTCGCACCAATTGAAGAGCGGCACCTACGTGACGAGCTCGACCTTCTCGGCGGAAGCGGCGGCGTTTGCGAAGGCGAACGGCATCCACGCCCAGGACGGCGCGGCCTTGCTCCGGCTCATCGGCCAGCGCACGCCCGAACAACAGGCGGCACTGCTGGCCGTGGCCTACGAAGGCGAATACTGGCGGCCCACCTGCGCGAGTTGCGGCACCAAGATGGTCGAAAGAAGCTCGTCCAAGAACGACGGCAGCTTCTGGGGCTGCGCCAACTATCCGAAGTGCAAAGGCCGGACGATCCCGAAGTCGAGGGCATCTGCAACGGTCTGACCGGAAAGCGCGCCATGGCCCATCTACCGATGTTCACCGAAGCCTGCCTCGACACCTCGTTCGCGCGCACCAGCGAACGCCGCGAAGCCCTCGCCTTGCTCAACACCCGCCTGCACCCCGTCCTGCAGAAAATCGTCGCCGCCGAAGTCGCCTCGGGCAACCGCGTCAATGGCGTCGGCATCGACTGGCCCGACCTGGGCTCGGTGCACGTGACGATGGGCAAACATTTCGGCGACCGCCACGCCAGCGCAGACGCCGCTTTCAGCCTCTGCGACGACCCGCACTACTGGCATGCCGACTACAGCACCGCGGACAAACCGCGGCACCTGCTGATCTGCTGAACTGAAGGGCGCCCGCCTCAGAGCGGCCTGGTCAGGTACACCGCCTCGCGCCCGACGATCGTTCGCTGCGCGGGCATGAAGATCGTGCAGTCGTCGCACGGCGCGCGGATTTCGTCGGGGCCGTTGGTGGCGATCAGTTCGCCCTTGGCAAAGGTCTCGAAACCGATCAGCGGGCGCACGAAGGCGAAGTCTTCCGACTTGATCACGTGCGTCTGGAGCAGCTCGAAGCGACGCTGCTCGCCGGGCGCGGGCACGGCCGGGTCCTTGTCGATGAGGCCGAAGTGCGCCAGGAAGTCGAGCGAGATGGCGGTGGCCAGCTCGGAGGCCGAGCGCAGGAAATGCTGGCCGCACTCGGCCACCAGCGCCACGCCCTTGCCGTCGGCCCGGCCATGCTGGCCGTGCTGGATCAGCGGCGTGCCCGAGCCCAGGCCGTCGGGCATCACCAGGTGCACCGACGGGCGGCCAATGGCCATGGCGGCCTCGGCGTTGCGGTCGAAGGCCGGGTACACCCAGAACGGGATCACGGGCTGGCTCGTGGAATGGATGTCGAGGATGTGGTCGGCCGCGCTCACCACCGGGCGCAGCTCGCGGGCACGGCGCAGCTCGGGGCTGTCTTCGCTGCCGTCGAGCCATTCGGGCGACCACACGCGGTTGAGGTTGTGCACCAGCTGGCGGCTGTCGAAAGGCAGCGCCTCGTTGAAGGACTCGTAGGCCGCCACGTTGGCGAAGCTGACGGTCAGCGTGCCGATCTTCGGGCGCACGCCGGTGTCGAGCAGGTGCGTGGCGGCGGTCATGCCGCAGATCTCGTTGCCGTGCGTCAGCGCATTGATCAGCACGTGCGGGCCGGGCTTGCCGGACTCGAAGCGGTGCACGTAGTCGATGCCGACGTTGCCCTCGCGGTAGGCGGACAGGTCGCGGGGGAGGACTTCGAGGGCGGGGGGAGATTGGGTCATTGGGGGTGGTGAACAGGTGGGATCGGAGGCCGCCGGCAAGTTTGCTACAGCTGGCAAATTCGTGCCGTGCGCCGCAAATCCCCCGTTGCGGCTCATGTCCTGAGCCGCATCGCCCTCACCAATTCACTTCGCGCTCCGGCGTCGCCGAAATATGGTGGATCGACAGGTCCGCCCCGTCGTATTCCTCTTCCTGCGACAGCCGCAGCCCCATGGTCGCCTTGAGCACGCCGTACACCACCGCACCGCCGATCAGCGCCCAGCCCACGCCAAGCAAGGTGCCGATCAGCTGCGCCCACAGGTTCACGCCGCCGATGCCGCCGAGCGCCTGCGTGCCGAAGATGCCCGCCGCGATGCCGCCCCAGGTGCCGCACAGGCCGTGCAGCGGCCACACGCCGAGCACGTCGTCGATCTTCCATTTGTTCTGGGTGCGGGTGAACATGAAGACGAAGATGGCGCCGGCCACGCCGCCCGCCACGAGCGCGCCCAGCGGGTGCATGAGGTCGGAGCCGGCGCACACGGCCACGAGGCCGGCGAGCGGGCCGTTGTAGACAAAGCCGGGGTCGTTCTTGCCCATGGCCAGCGCCACCAGCGTACCGCCGACCATGGCCATCAGCGAGTTGACGGCGACGAGGCCCGAGATCTTGTCGATGCTCTGCGCGCTCATCACGTTGAAGCCGAACCAGCCCACGCACAGCACCCACGCGCCCAGCGCCAGGAACGGGATGTTCGAGGGCGGGTGTGCGCTTAGCGAGCCGTCGCCGCGGTAGCGGTTGCGGCGCGCGCCCAGCAGCAGCACGGCCGGCAGCGCGAGCCAGCCGCCCACGGCGTGCACGACGACCGAGCCGGCGAAGTCATGGAACTCGTGGCCGGTGACCGAGGCGATCCAGCCCTGGATGCCGAAGGCCTTGTTCCAGGCGATGCCCTCGTACAACGGGTAGACGAAACCGACAATCACCGCGGTGGCGATCAGCTGCGGCCAGAACTTGGCCCGCTCGGCGATGCCGCCCGAGATGATGGCCGGAATGGCCGCCGCGAAGGTCAGCAGGAAGAAGAACTTCACCAGCTCGTAGCCGCTTCTTGCCGACAGTTCGGTGGCGCTGACGAAGAAATGCGTGCCATAGGCCACACCGTAGCCCACCAGGAAGTACACGATGGTCGACACCGAGAAGTCGACCAGGATCTTGACCAGCGCATTGACCTGGTTCTTCTTGCGCACGGTGCCCAGTTCCAGAAAGGCAAAGCCGGCATGCATGGCCAGGACCATGATGGCGCCGAGAAGGATGAACAGCGCGTCAGCGCCCTGTTTGAGTGCGTCCATGAGAGCTTCTTGCAGGTTTTTGGTTTGATTTGGTGCGTCGCACCCGAACGGCTCGGGGCGCCGGCGCAAGAAAGCAAAAATGGTGCCTGAAGGCTCTTGAATGGTGCGAAACGACCCAGGAATGGGCCGAATTCGCAGGACGCGCACCGGATCGGAACGCGCCGAAACGCTCAGCTGGCGCCGCCGCGCAGCGCGTCGCGATACCGCCGGCTGCAGGGCACGCTCGTGCCGTCGTGCATGTGCAGCCGGGCGTCGCCGCCGTCGAGCGGCTCGATCTCCTTGATGCGGCCCAGGTTCACCGCGTGGCTGCGGTGCACGCGCACGAAGGTGGCGGGGTCGAGCTGGGTCAGGAAGTCGGTGAGCGTGGCGCGCAGCAGGTAGTCGTGGCCGTTGACGTGCAGGCCGACGTAGTTGCCCTCGGCCTGCAGCCAGTCGATGTCGGTGGCGGCGATGAGGAATTCGCGGCGCAGCTTGCGCACGAGGAAGCGTTCGGGGCGGGCGGGCGGCGGCGCTGCCGGCGTTGGCAGTTCCTGTACCGAGGGCTCGACTCCCTCCCTCTCCTCCAAAGCCTCGGGCACCGGCGCCACGCCCTCTTCCGGCGGATCGAGCACGCGCGCCTCGCCCTGCAGCCGCAGCATGAAGAGCCGGTAGGCCCACACGCCGAAGACCATCGTGGCGTAGACGCGCACGTCCTTCAGGTATTCGTAGCCCCATCGCCCCATGGCGCCGCCGAAGTCGTAGGGCTCGCCGGCCGCCGCGTACACCGCGGCGCGCAGCCCGAACATCGCCGCGACGTGCGCCAGGCTCAGGAGCACGCTGGCCACCAGGTGCCCTGCAAGAAAGCGCACCCAGTGGTCGCGCGCCAGCGGCGACAGCCGGCGCTCCACGGCCACCAGCACCGGCACCAGGGCCAGCAGCGCGATGTGGCTCGACACCTCCCAGGTGACGACCTCCCAGTTCGCGCGCGGCACGGCGCGGCTGCGGGCGTCGATGAGCGCGACCACGGTGCTGATCGCGGCATGCACCGTCATCAGCACGATCCAGAAGCCGACCTCGACGTACCGCCGGATCGGTTCGTAGCGCTCGTACAGGTTCTTGTGCGGCTCGCTCATGCGGGGATTCTCGCGAACCGGGGGCCGGATTTCGTCCCTGGGGGCCACCGTTCGTCACAAATCCGGGCCGGTCCGTCCCGGCGATGGCCCCGGGGACGGGCGCGGGGGCCACGATGACCGCCGTTTCCTCGTTCCAGGAGCTCGCCATGCCCTCCGATTCCGTTCCCACGCCACAGCGCCGCCACGACATCGACGCCCTGCGCGCCCTCGCCTTCCTGCTCGTCATCCTCTATCACGTGGGCATGTACTACGTGGCCGACTGGCCCTGGCACCTGAAGAGCCCGCACGCGGCCGAGTGGCTGCCGTGGCCGATGCGGGTGCTGAACCTGTGGCGCATGGACCTGGTGTTTCTCATCTCGGGCGTGTCGCTCGGCTTCCTGAGCCGGGGCCAGGGCACCTGGGGCCTGCTGCGCAGCCGGGGGCTGCGGCTGATGCTGCCGCTGGCCTTCGGCATGGCGGTGGTCGTGCCCTACCAGGCCTACGCCGAGGGCGTGGCGCGCGGGCTGGTGGCGCCGGGCTTCGGCACCTTCCTGCTGCGCTACCTGTCGATGGGCGCGCCGTGGCCCAAGGGCGCGTTCGCGGGGGCGGAGTTCGGCATCACCTGGAACCACCTCTGGTACCTGCCCTACCTGTTCCTCTACACGGCGCTGGTCGCGCTGACGCTGCCGCTGTGGCGCTCGGCGGCCGGCCAGTGGGTGCGGCGGCGCTTCAACGGGCTGCGCGGCTGGCAGCTGCTGGTGCTGCCGGCGCTGCCGCTGCTGGCGTGGACGGTGCTGCTGGCGCGGCACTTCCCGGCCACGCACAACCTGGTGTGGGACTTCCACCTGCACAGCATCTACTTCACCGTCTTCCTCTACGGCTACTGGATGGGCGTGGACACGGGCATCTGGCGCGAACTCGAACGGCTGCGCCGCGTGTCGCTGCTGCTGGCGGTGGCGACGATCGGCGCGTTCATCGCGCTGCGCGTCGGGGCCCTTGTTCCGCCCAAAGGGCTGCTGATGGACGTGCTGCGCACGGCCTACCTGTGGCTCGCGGTCGCCACGATCCTGGGCCATGGCCACCGCCACCTGAACCGCCCCTGGCCGTGGCTGCGCTGGGCCAACGAGTCGGTCTACCCCTGGTACATGCTGCACCAGACGCTGATCGTCGCGGGGGTGGCGCTGCTGGTGCCGCTGGCGCTGGGCCCGGTGTGGGAGCCCGTGGCGCTGGTCGCCGTGACCATTGCCGGCTGCTGGCTGCTGACCGACGGGCTGATCCGCCGCATCGGCTGGCTGCGCCCGCTGTTCGGGCTGAAGCGCAAGCCCGAGGCCGAGCCTGCCGTGGTGCTTACGCCGCCTGCTTCGGCTTCGGCGTCGTCGACGCCTCATCCACCGGCACCAGGATGGCGTTCGCCGTCGCCACGAGCTTGAGCTTGTCTTCGCCCTGGCCTTCAGGCTGCGCGAACAGCTCGGCCCCGACGAACACCTGCTTGCGCCCCGCCTTCACCACGCGCCCGCGCGCCACGAAGGCCTCGCCAATGGCCGGCGAAATGCAGTTGATGGAGAAATGCGAGGCCAGCACGCGGCCCGCCACGGTGGCGGCCGCGAAGCCGCTCACGGTGTCGAGCAGCGCGGCGATCATCCCCGCGTGCAGGAAGCCGGTGTACTGGCCCATGTCTGCCTCGCGCCATTTCATGCGCAGTTCGGCCTGCCCGTCGGCGGCCTGTGTGACGTCGAAGCCGGCCCAGCGGTTGAAGGCGGCCGAACGGTTGATGGCCTGGATCGTGTCGAGCATGGGGGGGTCCTTTCAGGGTGAATCAATGGAGGGAAGGCGAGACCCACTCTAGGAAGCGGAGCCGCCGCGCACCGTCTCTTGGGTGACCGGTTCGCCGCCGGCAGATGCCTGCGCGACAGCAACGCGCCCGCGTCACATCGGCGTCATGAAAAAAACTTTGCGACGCCTTAACCCCGTTCGCCCGCCCCGTCCGTAGAAGCGGAGATTCGTCACCGACTTTCTTCCGGAAGGCTTTCCATGCACACACCGTTCTCCGCCCGTCCCCTCCTGCGTGCCACCGCCGTCGCCGCCCTCTGGCTGGCCGCGGGCGCCGGCGCTCACGCGCAACTGCAGGCCGATGCCTCGCGCATCACGCAGGTCAAGGTCTACCCCGGCAGCGCCACGGTGGAGCGCGTGGCGCGCGTCGCGGCGGGCAGCCGCTCGGTCACCTTCGCCTGCCTGCCGGCCGGGCTCGACGTGCAGAGCCTGCAGGTGTCGGCCGGCGCGGCGGTGCGCGTGGGCGAGACCTCGGTGCTCAGCGAGGCGCGCGAGCTCTCGGCCAACTGCGCGACCAGCGCGCTCGACGGCCGCATCCGCGAGCTCGAAGACCGCAAGGCCGCGCTGCAGGCCGAGACCGATGCGCTGGGCATGGTCACGGGTTATCTCAAGGGGCTGTCGGGCGGCGAATCGGGCCCCGGCGCGCGCGCGCCGATGGACGCGCGCAACCTCACAGCCGTGACCGACGCGATGCGCCGCTCGGGCCAGGACGCGCTGCTCAAGCAACACCAGATCCAGCGCCAGCAGACCGACCTCGACCGCCAGCTCAAGCCGCTGCTGGCCGAGCGCGGCCGCACGCAGGGCCAGGGCGCGCAAGTGACGGCCGTCACCGTCACGCTCGCCGCCAGTGCCGATGCCGACGTGAAGCTCAGCTACCAGGTCAACGGTCCGGGCTGGACGCCCAGCTACCGCGCGCTGCTCGACACCACGACGCGCAAGGTGCGCATCGAGCGCCAGGCGCTGGTGGCGCAGGCCACGGGCGAGGACTGGCGCGGCGTGAAGCTGGTGCTGTCCACCGGCCAGCCGCGCCGCGAGACCACGGGGCGCACGCCGAGCGCGTGGCGCATCGGCATCGAACCGCCGCCGCGCGCGAATGCCGAGTCGGCGTACATGGCCGCACCGATGCCTGCCGCCGCCCCGGCCGCCATCGCCGCCGACCGCAAGATGGCCATGGAGCGCGCACGCGAGCCGCTGTTCGACGTGAGCGTGTTCGACAACAGCTTCGCCACCGAATTCTCCGTGCCGCAAAGCATCGACGTGCCGTCCAACGGCCAGCGCGTGACCCTGGCACTGGGCCAGCATGAAGACACCGCGCAGCTCGCCGCGCGCACCAGCCCGCGCGTGGACCCGAGCGCCTTCCTGGTCGCCGAGATGGCGCAGCCCGCGGGCGTGTGGCCGGCCGGCCCGATGCAGCTGTACCGCGACGGCAACTTCGTCGGCCAGGGCCGCTGGAACGCGCCGAGCGACGCGAAGCTCACGCTCTCGTTCGGCCGCGACGAACTGGTGCGCGTGCTGGTCGAGCCCGAGCGCGACAACCAGGGCTCGGGCGGTTTTGTCGGCTCGCGCGCCGAGCGCCAGGTGCAGCGCGCCTACGTGGTCGAGAACCGCCACCGCACGCCGATCGCGGTGCAGGTGCTGGAGGCCGCGCCGGTGTCGGTCGACGAGCAAGTGCGCGTGACCACACGCTTTGCACCGCAACCCGCTGATCAAGCGTGGAACAAGCAGCCGGGGCTGGCGATGTGGCGCTTCGACCTGGACGCGGGGCAGACGGCGCGCGTGTCGGCAGACTACACGATCGGGTATCCGAAGGATGCGCGGTTGCAGATGCGCTGAGGCTGGGTTTGTTCAGGGCGAGTGCGCAGGCCACCGGGTACTTCCCTCCGCGAATGTCCCCCGGCCTGCGGCCTCCTCCTTGATTTCGCTGCGGGAAGCACCC
>NZ_JBWKRI010000014.1:0-12308 GCF_059419205.1 Variovorax sp. GW821-FHT06D12
CGACGGCGCAGGGCGCGTCGATCACGCTGCAGGATGGGGACATCACCTTCGAGTGTCCGGGGAAGATCACTTATCACGCGGTGCAGCGGAAGTTGGCGGGGCCGGTGCAGGGGAGCTTTCCACTGCCGCAGTTCCCGAGCAGCGTGTGTGTGCCTTGTTTGCTCAAGGCATTGCGAGCCGGCAGTCCTGTCGCAGCAGTCTTGTCATGAGCCACTTCTATTTCGGTCAGAACCCTACCGATCTGACGAGAGTCCTCGACTACTTTCAGCAGCAGATCACCGCATACCCTGAGGCATATTGGTTCGCCCTCGTCGATACCGCATTCGACCATGAGCAGCGAGTAAATCTCGACTACCTTGGCGGCATCTCTTGTTACAGAAGCCTAGACATTGAACCGCTCGGGGACGTAGCACCTCGACTTTTCGCGCTGGACGGTCACCCATCATCGGACCTCGACATACTGAAAAGACTGCTTCGTCATTGCAGCGAGCGCCCCATGCTTTCGGTGCTTGCTGCCGACGCCACCATGAGCGAATTGCTCGATCAGTGGCAACCGCATCATTGGGTCTACACAGCAGATGGGCAAAAATTGCTGCTTCGCTTTGCCGATACACGTGTGCTTCCCATGTTGCCGTCAGTGCTGAACCCCGATCAATGGGCCGCCCTGACATCATCAGTGCGGAGCTGGTTCTACATCGACAGGACGGGTCAGCCGAGCATCTGCGCGCTGACTGATGCGGACACGACACCTGCCTTTCAAATAGAACTGGATGCACACCAACTCGGCACCTTGGTCGATCGTTCAGAAGCCGACACTCTGCTCGACTATCTTGTGCAGCACATGTTCGATGTGATCCCGGCCGACGCTTCCCGCGCAACCGTTTACGAGTTGCTTGCCTCCACGTGCACTCTTGCGCAGACGAATGGCATTGATTCGTGGACCGACAAGGTCGCGCTGGCAACTGCCGCCTGCCTGACAGGCAGTGCATTCTTTTCCAATCCTCGACTGACCGAGGTGCTTGCTGAAGGCGATTGGCCACCCAATGGGTTGGGCGAGCGACTCGTGGCAGAAAGTATTGTCTAGACCATGCGTCCTTCTGATCCAGTCCACACACTCGCGCGTCCGGCCACATCGAACGCGGGAAAGGTTCCGAGGGGGTTGAATCTCGCCACCTCATGCTTGAAGCGCCTGGTACTTTGTGCAACCATCGCCGCCAGTTCGATTGCCTGCAGCGAGGACACAGTGACGGCTTCCGTAGGCGGCTACAACCACTTGCCCAATCGTGCGATTCTGAGCTTCTCCGTCGATGGCGCAGGCGGCTCGAACCTTGCCCCCCAAAGTGGCGAAACAGGGAGTACGTGTTGCGCGGCACTCCCAAGGCGATGGCATCCCGGCATGAAAGCCCGAGTGACATGGACGTATGGTTCCAGATACACCTCGGAACCGCCGTCTTATGAAGCCGTGGTCGACATCCCCGAGTACCCCAACAAGCGAGCTGGCAGTGTTCAGGTTCATTTCTACGCGGACCACCAAGTCAAGATCGTTGTTTCGCGCTATGGCATCGAGCACCCACGTTATCCGATGAGCGAAAGAGACAAGCTCCCTTGGAAAACCAGCCTTCAATTGCTCGAGGACGAAAAGCAAGGGACTCTTCCAGAATGAGCGTCAACATCGAATCCGCCCTCAATCCAGCCTTGGGCAAGACGCGCAGCCGAGAACGGCCGCTCAGCAACAAGGAGCAGATGCAACGCGTCAAAGCTGTTTGCTCAGCTGCTGGCGACCCAACAACCGATTTCAAGGGCGCGAAGCTCAGTTGCTCCGGTGACATCTTTATTGGACTTTTCTTTGACGGAACGGGCAACAACGAAGTCCAAGACTTTGTGAAGCCACGCAAGGAACCTCGCCAACAGAAACACAGCAACGTCGTGAGGCTGTATCACGCGTTTCCTACCGCCAGAGTCGGGACTACTGGTTACTACCGCTACTACATCCCTGGCGTAGGCACGCCCTTCGACAAGATCGGCGACGATGGGGTCGGATACTTTGGAAAGCTCGCACAAAAGCTCGGCTCGATCGCCGCATGGAATGGAGAGCCGAGAATCATTTGGGGACTGACGCGCGTATTCAATGCTGTCAGTCAGTATGTCTACAAGGGCGACATCATTGATGACGAGACGGCGGGCTCGCTCGCCGACCAGTTGAGCAGCAGTGGCTTGATCGTCCCCTTTCTTCGACGTCGCACGCTTAAGGACGAATGGCAAACCAAGCTCAAAGCTGCGCTGAAGAACCGTACCCCGCAAGTCACGCAGATCAATCTCAGCGTCTACGGATTTTCGCGCGGGGCCGCAGAGGCGCGAGCGTTTGTCAACTGGTTCTATGAACTCTGCGAAGAGAAAGGCCAAGGGTGGGAGTTCGCCGGAATTCCTGTGCGCCTGCAGTTCCTCGGAATCTTCGACACCGTTTCCTCCGTTGGCGCAGCGGGCCTGTACAGCATCATGGAAGGCCGACAAAGCTGGGCGTGGGACAACATGCAGATCCATAAGGGCGTAGAGCAGTGCCTGCACCTGGTCGCGGGCCAAGAAGTGCGTGCCTGTTTTCCCCTGGACTCTGTGCGTATCGATGGTAGATATCCTCCCAACGCGAAGGAATACGTCTATCCCGGCTCGCATTCGGACGTAGGAGGCGGCTACATGCCAATGTGCCTCGGCAAGAATGATTGGGTGCAAGACGATCGTCAACTTGCACGAATCCCCGGCTATGAGATGTACTGCGCCGCAATCGAGGCCGGTGTCCCGTTTCTCACGGAAACACAACTGGCCGCGCTGGACCTTGCTGCAGTGACCAAGGCACTGGTTCCACACAGCGCTACCGTCGCGGCCTTCAACGCCTACTACAAGATGGCGGGTATCACACCTGGCCCCGTTGAAATGATGCATCGCCAGCACATGAGCTGGTACTTCACGCATCGCTGGAAAATGCTGGACCGAGGCCTGCAAGCATCACCAGAATGGGCTCGTGCGAGCACCCGCCCGAACCAAGGGGAAAACTACGACGGTGAGTTGGATTGGCTTAGGGCAACGCAGCGCGCGTTGATTCAAGTCGTCGCGGCCATCTTGGAAGAAATCGATAGCCGCATGGCTGGGAGCGGGGGAAAGGACGATCGCCTCAAGCAACCACTCGCGTTCGGCTTCGGTGTTCAGATGTTATTGCCACTTTGGGCGATCGCGGAATTGGCTTCCACAGCCTACAAGCGTGGGAAGGTATTGGAAGATGGGGGCATTCAAGCGACAGCCGCAGCACTCGCGCGCAAGGCGCCGGAATATGTGACCAAGTGGCGCCGTTGGTTGCAAGACAACCTGCAAGCGGAAGTGCACGACACGGACATGGAACGCGAGCCTCTCCTGTTGCTGGAAAGCCTCAAGGCAGACCCGGTACCTGCAGAAATTTCCACTTTTTTCCTGAACTTGGTGCATGACTCGATGGCGGGGTTCATCGGATTTGGCATGCCGGAATTTCAAGCCAATGGCTTTGGAATCGCCAAGTTCCGTCGAATCTACTTCGGGAATCGCGGCGATGCGGTGATCCGCGAAGCCGTTGAGGCACGCAACAAGCAGCAGATCAGTATTGCGAAAGCAAAACGCGCCCAGCGGGCGCAATGGGATCTCGAGGCTGCCAACTATCAGCGGGCCAATCCTCAACCTTGGTGATCTGGTCAGCGAGCATGAGCGGCAAGGAGTTGTACTTTGGCTTCTTCTTCGAAGACACCAAAAACAACCTTCTGCACAAAGCCCTCGTCACGAGCGCACGCAATGCGACAAGGACTCACACCGCAGCGGCGTACGAGGCGCGATATTCCACACAACTTTCGCGCAAGCCGGCCGCATTCGCGTTCGTGCCTATGGCGATTCTGTGTGTCGGAGCACTGACCACTGGCTGCGACGTCAAGAACAAACCGTCACCCGCAGAGGTCGCGCGTGAAAGCATCGGTTTGCAAGTCGAAGGGCTGAATTATTCAAACGTTCCCATCGGCGTCTTCTATGTGAACGATCAATGGGCGGGCAATGTCGGCACCTATGCCGGCGGCAGGAGCACCGCCACCGCCATTGGCCTGCCAACGATCTGGCACCCTGGCCTCGAAGTCACCATCAAGTGGCGCAATGACCTGCTGTATGCCAAGGAGCCCGAGGGCCTCTACACCACGGTGGTGGAGGTCCCTCGGTACACCGGCTTTCAAGGGGGCTACTTCTGGGTGGCATTCCTGCCTAGCGATCAGATCAAGGTCTATGCATCTCAGTACGCACCGGGACACCCCCAGTTCCCCAATCCTGAACTCATCAACCCTCGGCAGTACTGCCTGATGCGTCCCGCATGCCGGGACAAGTTCTATCCCGGAGAGCGTGTGCCAGAAATTTGGGAAACTTTGCCGATCGCGTTGCAGCCTTGGCCTTCTCCCGCGCCTGCAAGACCTTGACCGCCCTCACTCACTCAATGTCAATGCGCGCGATCGCCGTCCCAGCCGCCACATAGCCCCCCGCCGCCGCCGCGAACACGATGCGCCCCGCGCGGTGCGCAACCACCTGCATCTCCATCTTCATCGCCTCCATCACCGCGATCACCGCGCCTTCGGCGACCTCGTCTCCGTCCTCGACTTTCCAGCCTTGCAAGGTGCCCGACACCGGCGCAGCCACAGCAGCGGCATCGGCGGCCGGTGCGTTCGCCACAACGCCAGGCGCAGCAGCAGCACCACCACCCGCCGACGCCAACCCACGCAGCAACTCCGCCGGCAATCCCAGCGACAAGCGCCGCCCGTCGATCTCGATGGCCGTGCGGTGCAGCGACGCATCCGGCAGCGGATCAGGTCGCATGCCTGCCGCTTCGTCGTTCGCAAAGTCCGTCTCGATCCAGCGCGTGTGGACCTTGAAGGCGTCTTCCGACACGAAGTCGGGGTGCGCCATCACCGCACGGTGGAACGGCAGCACCGTGGCCAGGCCTTCGATGCGGAATTCCTTGAGGGCGCGGCGTGCGCGTGCGATGGCCTGGGCGCGCGTGGCGCCTGTGACGATGAGCTTGGCCATCAGCGAGTCGAAGGTGCCGGGCACCTGCGAGCCGGCGTCCACGCCGGTGTCCACGCGCACGCCCGGGCCCGAGGGGGCGTCGAACACATGGACGGGGCCGGGTGTCGGCAGGAAGCCGCGGCCCACGTCTTCGGCGTTGATGCGGAATTCGAAGGAGTGGCCGCGCGGTGCGGGCGTCTCTTTGATTGACAGCGGCAGGCCTTCGGCGATGCGCAGCTGCTCGATGACGAGGTCGATGCCGGTGGTCTCCTCGGTCACGGGGTGCTCGACCTGCAGGCGCGTGTTGACTTCGAGGAAAGAGATCGCGCCGCTCGCGCTCAGCATGAACTCGACGGTGCCGGCGCCGGTGTAGCCGGCGGCCGCGCAGATGTCGCGCGCCGATTGGTGGATGCGCTCGCGCTGTGCGTCGCTCAGGAAGGGCGCGGGCGCTTCCTCCACCAGCTTCTGGTTGCGCCGCTGCAGCGAGCAGTCGCGCGTGCCGAGCACGACGACGTTGCCGTGCGTGTCGGCGAGCACCTGTGCCTCGACGTGGCGCGGGCGGTCGAGGAACTGCTCGACGTAGCACTCGCCGCGGCCGAAGGCGGTGATGGCTTCGCGCACGGCCGATTCGTAGAGGCCTTCGACCTCGTCGAGCCGCCACGCGACCTTGATGCCGCGCCCGCCGCCGCCGAAGGCCGCCTTGATGGCGATCGGCAGGCCGTGCTGTTCGGCAAAGGCGAGCACCTCGCCCGCGTTGCTGACCGGGTCGGCCGTGCCCGCGACGAGCGGCGCGCCGACCTTCAGGGCGAGCTTGCGGGCCTGCACCTTGTCGCCCAGCGTGGCGATGGCCGAAGGCGAAGGGCCGATCCACGTCAGGCCGGCGTCGATCACGGCCTGCGCGAAGGCTGCGCTTTCCGAGAGGAAGCCGTAGCCGGGGTGCACGGCGTCGGCGCCGCTGCGCTTGGCGATGGCCAGCAGCTTGGGAATGTTCAGGTAGGTGTCGGCCGGGCGGTGGCCGTCCAGGCCGTAGGCCTCGTCGGCGCGGCGCACGTGCAGCGCATTCAGATCGGGATCGGCGTAGACGGCAACCGACTGCACGCCGTGGTCGGCGCAGGCGCGCGCGATGCGCACGGCGATTTCGCCGCGGTTGGCGATCAGGACTTTTTTCATCGCGGGACTCTCGATCTCAAATTAAAGTTCGATGGCGCCGTGGCTGGCCATCGGTTGGAAGCGGACGCGGGCGTTCACGGGGATCTGCCCCGCACGGTCCAGGTGGTGGGTGACGACCGACGCGATCACGGGGTAGCCGCCGGTGAGCGGGTGGTCGGCCAGGAACAGCACGGGCTGGCCGCTGGGCGGCACCTGGATCGAGCCGCGCGCCGTGCCCTCGCTGGGCAGCTCGGCGGTGTTGGCACGCACCAGCGGCGCTTCGCCATTCAGGCGGATGCCGACGCGGTTCGATTGCGGCGTCACCGACCACGGCTGGCTGCACAGGCGCTCGACGGCGTCGGCGGTGAACCAGTCGGTGCGCGGGCCGAGCACGATGTCGAGCACGACTTCTTCCTGCACGGTGGGCAGGTCGGTCGGTGATGCTTCGGTGGCACCGACGACGGCGCCAATGGCAACGCTACGCACTGGCAGCACATCGCCTGCCGCCACGGCGGGCGGGCCGATGCGGGCCAGCGTGTCGGTCGCGCAGCTGCCGAGCACGGGCGCCACGGCAAAGCCGCCGCGCACGGCCAGGTAGCTGCGGATGCCGGCGACGGGCTCGCCGAAGGTGACGGTGTCGCCGTCGGCCAGCGCAACGGGCTGGTAGCGCGGCAGCGGCCATTGCGCGCCGTCAGCGCGGGTCAGCGTGAGCGGGCCGTCGGCGCCGGTGACAGCCATCACGGCGTCGCCGCGGCAGACGAACTGGAAGCCGCCATACGCCAGCTCGAGACAGGCCACGTCTGACGCATTACCGACCAATCGATTGGCCGCTTGCAGCGAGCGCTGGTCCATCGCGCCGGAGGCGGACACGCCCTGCCGCGCCTGGCCGTGGCGACCGCCGTCCTGCCACAGCGCTTGCAAGCCAGCGGCGCGGACCTCGAAGGCACTGCCGCCTTCGATGGCAGCAGGCGCGGGTGCCGCGACAGCCTTCTCGGCCACCGGCAGCGCCACCTTCAACGACGAGACATCGACGAAGCGCACCGCATCGCCGGGCTGCAACAGCGCCGGCGTCTCGCGCGACAGGTCCCACATGGGCGTGTCGGTCACGCCGATGATCTGCCAGCCGCCGGGGCTGGCCTGCGGGTACACGCCGCTGAAGCTGCCCGCGAGCCCGACCGCGCCGGCCGGGATGCGGGTGCGCGGCACGGCGCGGCGCGGCACGTTCAGGCTGGGGTGGCCGCCGCTCAGGTAGGCGAAGCCGGGCGCGAAGCCGGTGAAGGCAACGGTGTAGTCGCTGCCGGTGTGGCGGCGCACCAGCTCGTCGGGCGTGATGCCGAGCAGGCCGGCCACTTCGGGAATGTCTTCGCCGTCGTAGCGCACGGGGATCTCGATGCGCTTGTCGATGCGCGCCTCGCGGGCGTCGAGCTTTCGCTGGCGCACGGCGTGTGCCAGTGCGGCGGCCGACAGCACGGCGGGGCGGAAGGTGATGAGGATGGTGCGCGCGGCGGGCACCAGCTCGTCGATGCCGGCGAGGGGCTCGGCGCGCAGCGAAGCCAGCAGCGCGAGCGTCTGCGCCAGGTCGTCGAGCTCGACCAGCACGGCATTGAGGTTGACGCGAAGAAAGCGCATCGAGGTCGTCATGCGGTCGCTGCCTCGGCAAAGGGGCGGATCGTCACGCCGGCCTGCACGAGCCGCTCGCGCACGCGGCGCGCCATCTCGACCGCGCCGGGGCTGTCGCCGTGCACGCAGATCGAATCGGCGCGGATGCGCACCACGCTGCCGTCGATGGCGGTGACGGTGCCTTCGTTGGCCAGGCGCAGCATGCGCTCGGCCACGTCGTGCGCGTCGTGCAGCACGGCGCCGGGTTCGCGGCGCGACACCAGCGTGCCTTGCGGCGTGTAGGCGCGGTCGGCAAAGGCCTCGGCCACCACGCGCAGGCCCTGGGCCTCGGCCCAGCCCACGAGCGGCGAGCCCGCAAGCGCGACGAGGACCAGGCTGGCGTCGATCTCGCGCAGGGCCGCGATCACGTCGCGCGCCTGGCGCTCGTCGTGCGCGATGGTGTTGTACAGCGCGCCGTGCGGCTTCACGTAGCGCACCTCGGTGCCGGCCGCGGCGGCCAGGCCCTTCAAGGCGCCGATCTGGTAGATCACGTCGGCGCGCAGGTCGGCGCTGTCGACGTCCATGTTGCGGCGGCCGAAGCCGACGAGGTCGCGGTAGGCCACGTGGGCGCCCACTGCAACGCCGCGTTCCTTCGCCTGGCGCAGCGTGCGCAGGATGCCCGCGGGGTCGCCCGCGTGGAAGCCGCAGGCCACGTTGGCGCTGCTGACGATGTCGAGCATGGCGGCGTCGTCGCCCATGCGCCAGACGCCGAGGCTTTCGCCGAGGTCACTGTTCAAGTCGATGTTCATCGGGGGTCTCCGGCGTGCACGGCACGCCTCAGGAATCAATGCAGCCGGCCGGCGGTCTCGCGCACGTCGTGGCGCACGGTGAGCGCGGTGCGGATCGCCACGCGGAAGGCCTCCACCTGCGCGGCCAGCGCCATGCTCGCCACGCCGGGCTTCGAGGCGGCTTGCTCGGGCAGGTAGGGCACGTGGACGAAGCCGCCGCGCGTGTGCGCCAGCGCCGGGCGCGTCGCGAGCCGGTGCATGAGCGCGTAGAAGATGTGGTTGCACACGAAGGTGCCGGCGCTGTTCGACACGGCCGCGGGCAGGCCCGCCGCGCGCATGTCGCGCACCATGGCCTTGATCGGCAGCGTCGAGAAGTAGGCCGCCGGGCCGTCCCTGACCACGGGCAGGTCGATGGGCTGCTGGCCGGCGTTGTCGGGAATGCGCGCATCGTCGATGTTCAGCGCGGCGCGCTCCATCGAGATTTCGGTGCGCCCGCCCGCCGCGCCGATGCACAGCACCAGCTGCAGTGGCGAGCCGATCAATGCAGCGTCGAGCGTGTCGATGGCGCGGCCGAACACGCAGGGCAGCTGCACCGCCTGCACCACGGCGCCTTCGCAGGTCCAGCCGTCGAGCGCGCGGGCAATTTCCCACGCGGGGTTGACCGGGTCGTTCTCGAAGGGCTCGAAGCCCGCGAGCAGCACGCGGCGTGCCTTGGCATCGGTGGCGATCGTCATGCGCGGTGCCTCAGCGGAACATCAGGAAGTACAGCAGGAAGATGTTGACCACCAGCAGCGCGGCCGCCGTGGGTATCTGCACCTTGATCACCGCGTTCTTGTCGGGCAGCTCCAGCAGGGCCGCGGGCACGATGTTGAAGTTGGCCGCCATCGGCGTCATGAGCGTGCCGCAGTAGCCCGAGAACATGCCGATGGCCGCCATCACGGCCGGGTCGCCGTGGTACACGCCCACCAGCACCGGCACGCCGACGCCGCCCGTCATCACCGGGAAGGCCGCGAAGCCGTTGCCCATGATGATGGTGAAGAGCGCCATGCCCAGCACGTACACGGCCACGGCGACGAAGCGGATGTCCATGTTGATGTAGCTGGTGGTGATGTGCGCCACCGCCTTGCCCACGCCGGCGTCGGAGAACACCAGGCCCAGCATGCCGAGCATCTGCGGCAGCACCACGGCCCAGCCGAGCGCGTCGGTCAGGCGGCGCGACTCGCGCATGCCCTGCACGGGCGTCTCGCGCGTCAGCCAGCAGGCCAGCGCCAGCGCCACCACGCAGCCGATGCCCAGGCTCACCAGCGTGGTGTTCTTGGGGTCGAGCAGCAGCGTGCCGCCGAGCTTGATGTGGCTCATGCCCACGGTGCCGATCACGGTGACCAGCGGAATCGCCAGCGCCGGAATGAACAGCTTGTTGCCCAGGCGCGTGGCGCTGGCCTGGTACTGCTCGGGCGTGGGCTCGCGGTGCTTGCCCGCGCCGACGCCGCGCAGGCCGGCAATGACGGCCATGCCGATCGCACCGGCGCCCACGAGCGCGGGCGGCAGCTTGTCGCCGATCAGGAAGACCAGCGCATAGATGCCCCAGAAGAGCGCGCTGGTGTAGCGCTTGGGATGCTGGCGGTCGGCCAGCGTCATCACGGCCGTGACGGCGAGGATGAAGCCGACCAGAAGGTACAGGTGCTGGATCGAGAGAATCATGATGCTCAGCGTCCTTCCTTGGCGGGCACGGCGGTGGCGGGCACGTCGGCTTCTGCAGCGCCGCCCAACTCACGGGCCAGTGCCTGGTCGAGCCGGCGCAGGCGCCAGGCGTGGATGATGAAAGCGGCAATGGCCGTCGGAATGCCCCACATCGCGATGTGCAGCGGCTCCACGTCGATGCCGGCTTCGTGCAGGAAGGTGGTCATCAGCACGATGGCGCCGAAGGCCACGAAGATGTCTTCGCCGAAGAACAGGCCCACGTTGTCGGTGGCCGCGGCGTAGGCGCGCAGCTTGTGGCGGATGCGGTCGGGCAGCTTGCCGTAGCGCGTTTCGGTGGCGCCTTCGGCCATCGGCGCGAGCAGCGGACGCACCATCTGCGGATGGCCGCCCAGGCTGGTCAGGCCCATGGCCGCCGTGAGTTCACGCGCCGCGAGGTAGACGATCAGCAGGCGACCGGCGGTGGCCGACTTGATGCGGCTGATCCAGTTCTGCGCGTGCTGGCGCAGGCCGTGGCGCTCCAGCAGGCCGATCACTGCCAGGGGCAGAAGAATGATCAGCGGCAGGTTGCGCGTCTTGATGAAGCCGGTGCCGATGGCCGTGAGGATCGCCATCGGGCCGAAGCCGGCGGCGAACGCCGTGACGATGGCCGTGACGATCACCACCAGCATCGGATTGAAGCGCAGGATGAACCCCGCAATGATCACGGCCACGCCGATCAGCGGCCACAGGGGGACTTCAGGTGTCATGGTTGGTCTTTCGTTGCAATGCAAAACACCGGCGCAGGGGCACCGGTGCGGTCGATTGATGCAAACCTCATGCCAATGAATGAGCAATTCATTTCTTATGAATCACTCATTTCAAACAAGTTGTTGAACAATTTCATGTAGTGTGCCCAACAACAGTGCCTGAATACCCCCATGAAAACCCTGAAACGGGTGCGTTTCGGTGCATGGGCGCCGCGTGGCACGGGAGCCGTCTGTTACAACGCAGGCTCGCTGCGCCCCTCTCTTTTCCCCTCCGACCGACCGGCATGACCCGACTGGATTCCCCCAACTCCCCCGCCTCGCCGGCCGCCGGCGCGCTCACGCTCAACGACCGCGTGGCCGAGCTGATCCGCCAGAAGATCGTGAAGGGCGAGTTCTCGCCGGGGCAGCGGCTGTCGGAGGCCGCGCTGGCCGACAGCCTGGAGATTTCGCGCAACACCCTGCGCGAGGTGTTCCGCACGCTGACCAAGGAAGGCCTGCTCAAGCACGCGCCGAACCGCGGCGTGTTCGTGGCGGTGCCGAGCATCGCGTCGATCATCGACATCTACCGCGTGCGCCGGCTCATCGAGTGCCAGGCGCTGGCGCAGGCCTACCCGCGCCACCCCGCCAAGAAGCACATGCGCGAGGCGGTCGAGATGGCGCTGAAATGCCGCGACGCTGGCGACTGGCTGGGCGTGGGCACGGCCAACATGGAGTTCCACAAGGGCATCGTCGAGCTGGCCGACAGCGAGCGGCTGAACGTGCTGTTCGCCCACATCCTGGTCGAGCTGCGGCTGGCCTTCGGGCTGCTGAAAGACCCGGAGTTCCTGCACGCGCCCTACGTGGACATGAACACGAAGCTGCTCGAACTCATCGAGGCCGGCAAGTTCGCCGAGGGCTCGGCGGCGCTGAACGACTACCTCATCCACTCCGAGCGCATCGTGCTCGCGGTGTATGCGCGGCAGATGCCGGACGGCGGACTCGACAACTAGTTGAATCCGCCCGCGCCGCGCGGGCTGCCGCGCTAGCGCTCCTTGCCCATCACCAGGTCAGGCAGGATCGTCACGATACCCGGGAACAGCGTGATCAGCGCGATGCACAGCACGAGGCAGAAGAAGAACGGAATGGCCGCCCGGGCGATCACGTTGCTGTCTTTTCCGGTCATGTTCTGCAGCACGAACAGGTTGAAGCCCACCGGCGGCGTGACCTCGGCGATCTCGACCAGCAGCACCACGAAGATGCCGAACCAGACCAGGTCGAAGCCTGCCTTCTG
>NZ_JBWKRI010000015.1:2500-5795 GCF_059419205.1 Variovorax sp. GW821-FHT06D12
TGAACTGAAACATCTCAGTAGCTCGAGGAAAAGACATCAACCGAGATTCCGAAAGTAGTGGCGAGCGAAATCGGAGAAGCCTGTTAGTGATAGCACAAGACATAACGGAACAGCTTGGAAAGGCTGGCCATAGCGGGTGATAGCCCCGTACGTGAAATGACCTGTGTGGTACTGAGCTAACGACAAGTAGGGCGGGACACGAGAAATCCTGTCTGAATATGGGGGGACCATCCTCCAAGGCTAAATACTCATCATTGACCGATAGTGAACTAGTACCGTGAGGGAAAGGCGAAAAGAACCCCGGGAGGGGAGTGAAATAGATCCTGAAACCGCGTGCTTACAAAAAGTAGGAGCCCGCAAGGGTGACTGCGTACCTTTTGTATAATGGGTCAGCGACTTACATTCAGTGGCAAGGTTAACCGAATAGGGAAGCCGTAGAGAAATCGAGTCCGAATAGGGCGATCAGTCGCTGGGTGTAGACCCGAAACCAAGTGATCTATCCATGGCCAGGATGAAGGTGCCGTAACAGGTACTGGAGGTCCGAACCGACTAGTGTTGCAAAACTAGCGGATGAGCTGTGGATAGGGGTGAAAGGCTAAACAAACTTGGAAATAGCTGGTTCTCTCCGAAAACTATTTAGGTAGTGCCTCAAGTATTACCATCGGGGGTAGAGCACTGTTTTGGCTAGGGGGTCATGGCGACTTACCAAACCAAGGCAAACTCCGAATACCGATGAGTACAGCTTGGGAGACAGAGCACCGGGTGCTAACGTCCGGACTCAAGAGGGAAACAACCCAGACCGCCAGCTAAGGTCCCTAAAATTGGCTAAGTGGGAAACGAAGTGGGAAGGCTAAAACAGTCAGGATGTTGGCTTAGAAGCAGCCATCATTTAAAGAAAGCGTAATAGCTCACTGATCGAGTCGTCCTGCGCGGAAGATGTAACGGGGCTAAGCCAGTTACCGAAGCTGCGGATTTGCAATTTATTGCAAGTGGTAGGAGAGCGTTCTGTAAGCCTGTGAAGGTGCGTTGTAAAGCGTGCTGGAGGTATCAGAAGTGCGAATGCTGACATGAGTAGCGTTAAAGGGGGTGAAAAGCCCCCTCGCCGTAAGCGCAAGGTTTTCTACGCAACGTTCATCGGCGTAGAGTGAGTCGGCCCCTAAGGCGAGGCAGAGATGCGTAGCTGATGGGAAACAGGTCAATATTCCTGTACCGATTGTTAGTGCGATGTGGGGACGGATCTTAATAGGTCATCCAGTTATTGGATTATTCTGGTTTAGTTGGATGTAGGCGTGCATTAGGCAAATCCGGTGCACATATACCGAGGCCAACGATCGAGCGGACTTGTCCGTGAAGTGACTGAACGAGGTTCCAGGAAAAGCCACTAAGCTTCAGCTAACAACGACCGTACCGCAAACCGACACTGGTGCGCGAGATGAGTATTCTAAGGCGCTTGAGAGAACTCAGGAGAAGGAACTCGGCAAATTGACACCGTAACTTCGGAAGAAGGTGTGCCCTATTAGTGTGTAGTGAACAACGAAGCATGAATGGGTTGCAAAAAATCGGTGGCTGCGACTGTTTATTAAAAACACAGCACTCTGCAAACACGAAAGTGGACGTATAGGGTGTGACGCCTGCCCGGTGCTGGAAGATTAAATGATGGGGTGCAAGCTCTTGATTGAAGTCCCAGTAAACGGCGGCCGTAACTATAACGGTCCTAAGGTAGCGAAATTCCTTGTCGGGTAAGTTCCGACCTGCACGAATGGCGTAACGATGGCCACACTGTCTCCTCCTGAGACTCAGCGAAGTTGAAATGTTTGTGATGATGCAATCTCCCCGCGGAAAGACGGAAAGACCCCATGAACCTTTACTGTAGCTTTGTATTGGACTTTGAACAGATCTGTGTAGGATAGGTGGGAGGCTTTGAAGCAGGGTCGCTAGATCTTGTGGAGCCAACGTTGAAATACCACCCTGGTGTGTTTGAGGTTCTAACCTAGGTCCATTATCTGGATCGGGGACAGTGCATGGTAGGCAGTTTGACTGGGGCGGTCTCCTCCCAAAGCGTAACGGAGGAGTTCGAAGGTACGCTAGTTACGGTCGGACATCGTGACGATAGTGCAATGGCATAAGCGTGCTTAACTGCGAGACTGACAAGTCGAGCAGATGCGAAAGCAGGACATAGTGATCCGGTGGTTCTGTATGGAAGGGCCATCGCTCAACGGATAAAAGGTACTCTGGGGATAACAGGCTGATACCGCCCAAGAGTTCATATCGACGGCGGTGTTTGGCACCTCGATGTCGGCTCATCTCATCCTGGGGCTGTAGCCGGTCCCAAGGGTATGGCTGTTCGCCATTTAAAGAGGTACGTGAGCTGGGTTTAAAACGTCGTGAGACAGTTTGGTCCCTATCTTCCGTGGGCGCTGCAGATTTGAGGAAGCCTGCTCCTAGTACGAGAGGACCGGAGTGGACACACCTCTGGTGTATCGGTTGTCACGCCAGTGGCATTGCCGAGTAGCTAAGTGTGGAAGAGATAACCGCTGAAAGCATCTAAGCGGGAAACTCGTTTCAAGATGAGATCTGCCGGGGCCTTGAGCCCCCTAAAGAGTCGTTCAAGACCAGGACGTTGATAGGTCAGGTGTGGAAGCGCAGTAATGCGTTAAGCTAACTGATACTAATTGCTCGTGCGGCTTGACCCTATAACTTTGATCAATCTGATCAAGGTGTTATGCCAAGTTGACGCATTCAAAATAATTCGCCAAAAGCTGATTCCAAACTCTATGAATTCGTTTGATTGATCGTGTGATCAATCGGACAACCCTTTATGCCTGATGACCATAGCGAGTTGGTACCACTCCTTCCCATCCCGAACAGGACAGTGAAACGACTCAGCGCCGATGATAGTGCGGGTTCCCGTGTGAAAGTAGGTCATCGTCAGGCTCTTACAGCCCAGAAAACCCCAGTCAGCAATGACTGGGGTTTTTTGCTTTGCGCAATGCAAAGACTAAACGCATAAAAAGCGCTGACTCGAAAGAAGCAGCGCTTTTTTATTGCGGCGAACATCCACCAATCAGGTGTTGCGTACTCCCAAAGCATCGGATTGTGCTGCGCCGGCCGTAATCAGCTCTGCAAGCAGGTCCGTCGTCAGGGCCTCCAGCGACGCATCCGCAAAGAATCGAGCTCGAATCAGCTCGAAGTAGGGCGTCCCGCCAAGCCACGCATCCCACTCAGCGTGCGACACCGCATGCAATTCCAGAAGCTTGAACTTCATCAGCACCTTCATCGCGTGACGCGCGTGCTT
>NZ_JBWKRI010000016.1:0-2523 GCF_059419205.1 Variovorax sp. GW821-FHT06D12
GTGCCCTGGCTCTGGCTGGCCACCCAGCAAGGGCGCAGCCAGGTCTTCCAGCAACGCAGCGTCGCCGACATCATCGAGCGCGTGCTCGCCCCGTACGCCGAAGCCGGCAGCTGGGCCTTCTCCTCCGAAGTGAACAGCTTCCTCGCCGACGCCCCCGTTCGCACCTACTGCACCCAGTACCGCGAGAGCGACTACGACTTCTTCTCGCGCCTGCTGGCCGAAGAAGGCCTGGCCTGGCGCATCGAGGAAGACGCCCAGGCCCCGACGGGCCACAAGCTCGTGATCTTCTCGTCCAACGACACCCAGCCCGCCGATGCGGGCTCGCCCGTTCGCTTTCACCGCAAGAGCTCCCAGGAGCGCAGCGACGCCGTGCAGGCGCTGGTGCGGCGCATGCGCCAGTCGGTGGCCCAGGTGCATTTGAGCGCCTGGAATGTCGACGGCAAGCGCCAGCTCACAGGCAGCGCCCCGGCGCGCTTTCCGGTCGGCGGCAAGAACGCCCCGCGCCTGGAGTACGACGACGTGCTCGGCCTGAACGACCGCAGCCGCGGCTGGGACACCAACCGCACCGTCGAGCGCTACGCCGCATTGATGATGGAAGCGGCCGAATGCCGCGCGGACCTGATGCTGGGCCACAGCACCGTGCGCACCCTGCGCGCGGGCACGCGCATCGAGATCGACGACGCGCCCGCACTCGGGCTGCAGGCCAAGCCCGCGCTGCTGCTGGACACCGTCGAACACGTGGGCATCAACAACCTGCCCAAGGACACGGCCGCATCGATTGCGGCGCAGCTGGGTGCGCTGACGGAGCACCTCGTGTTCGACCAGCCGTGCGCCCCTGTGACGGCCGAGGCCGATGTGTTCGGGCTGGTGTCTGCAGCCACAGGCACGCACAACAACACTATCCACCCGCAGCCCCAGAGCCTGGCCACCGCCCAGGCCCAGGGTTACGCCAACAGCTTCTCCGGCGTGCACGCCCCTCGCCCCTGGCGCCCGGCCCTGGCGGCGGCCGACGGTGCCCGCCTGCACGCCAGGCCCACGGCCAGCGGCGTGCACAGCGCCATCGTGGTCGGGCCTTCGGGCGAGACCTCGCCCAACGGTGCCGACGAGCTGTACTGCAACGACCGCGGCGACGTGCGCGTGCGCTTCCACTGGCAGAACAGATCGAGCGACAACGGCAACAGCAGCAACGGCAACAGCAGCAACGGTGACAACGCCCAGGACAACCGCAGCACCCGCTGGATCCGCGTGGCCCAACGCCAGGCCGGTCCCGGCATGGGCTGGCAGTGGCTGCCGCGCATCGGGCAGGAAGTGCTGGTCAAGTTCGTCGACCTCGATGTGGACCAGCCCGTCATCGTCGGTGCGCTGTACAACGGCCGCGGCGACGGCGGCATCGCCCCCACGCCCGGCGGCGCATCGCGCGCCGGTGAAACCAATGAAGATGTCTTCGCCCAAGCCGGCAACGCCTCGCCCAGCGCCCAGGCCAACCTCGCGGCCGGCCACGCCCCGCCCTGGCACGGCGCCAGCGCCGACGACAAGGGTCACCGCAACGCGGCCGCCCTGAGCGGCTTCAAGACCAAGGAGTTCGGCGGCGAGGGCTTCAGCCAGCTGGTGTTCGACGATTCGAGCCAGCAGCTGCGCGTGCAGCTGCATGCGAGCACCGCCCACAGCCAGCTGAACCTGGGCCACCTGATCCACCAGGCCGACAACTTCCGCGGCAGCTTTCGAGGCCAGGGCCTGGAGCTGCGCACCGACGGCTACGCGGCCCTGCGCGGCGGCAAGGGCGTCTTGCTGAGCACCTACCACGGCGCAGGCGGCCAGAAGCTCGAACCTGTGGGCGACTTCGCCGCCGGCATGGCGCTGCTCAAGCAGGTGCAGCAGCTGAGCCAGGCCCTGAGCGATGCGGCCAAGACCCACGAGACCGTGCAGCTGGCCGGGCACATCGGGGCCGGCAAGGCCAACGAATCCCAGTTGGACAAGGAGCGCTCGCCCTACGCCGCGATGGAGCGCACCGCCAGCGGCATGGTCGCTGCGGATGCGCTCGATGCCGCCTACGCGGACGCAGCAGACAAGGCCATCGCCACCGGCGAAGGCAAGGTGCCGCACACCAGCGACGCCGTGATCGCGCTGGCCGCGCGCGGCGGCCTGGCGATGGTGGCGGGTCAGCAGCTGCAGGTCGTCAGCGGCGAGACCGCCACGCTGGCCAGCGGCAGCGACATCAACCTGGCGCTGGCCGACGTGCTGCGCGTGCACAGCGGTCAGGCCATCGGCGTGCTGGCCGGGGCGCAGAAGGCCGATGCAGACACAGGCCTGTCGGTCATCGCGGGCAACGACGACCTGGACTTCCAGGCGCAGCACGACGAGTTGCGCGTGCAGGCCAAGGACGCGCTGAAGATCGCCAGCACCGACCAGACGGTGGAGTTCGCGGCCAAGAAGAAGATCCGCATCGCGACGGCGCAGGGCGCGTCGATCACGCTGCAGGATGGGGACATCACCTTCGAGTGTCCGGGGAAGATCACTTATCAC
>NZ_JBWKRI010000017.1:0-1802 GCF_059419205.1 Variovorax sp. GW821-FHT06D12
GCCGACGTGATGAACAACGGCGCCATCAACCAGTTCGTGGCCGACGGCCGCGTGCAGATGATGGTCAAGGGCAATGCCGGTGATGCGGTGACGCTGTCCGACGTGCTGCCCAACGGCACCGACCCCGGCGACTGGGTCAAGAAGGCCAACGTCACGGTGGGTGGCGTGGTCTACGAGGTCTACCAGCACTCGGGCTTCGATGCCGAACTGCTCGTGCAGCAGGGCGTGACCGTCACGCTGCAGAACACGACGGATGCCGAAGCCCCGAACGCACCGAGCATCGAGGTGGCATCGGACGGCGCGGGCACGGTGCAAGGGCCACTCGCTGACGGAGCGAAGACGGACGACCCGTCGCCCACGCTCTCGGGCAAGGCCGAACCAGGCAGCACCTTGACGGTCTACGACGGCACCACGCAGCTGGGCACCGCCGTGGCAGACGCCGATGGCAACTGGCGCTACACGCCGACCGCGCCATTGAGCGAGGGCGAGCACCGGTTCACGGCCACCGCCACGGACAAAAGGGGCAACGTGAGTGTGCTGTCGGGCGAATTCGTGCTGACCACCGACTACACGGCACCGCTGGCCTCGACCGCGATGCTGAGCGGCAACGCGGGCCAGATCTTCCATGGCGACACCATCGACAACGGCACACCGACATATGCAGGCCAGACTGAATCGAATGCGACCGTGGTCATCTACGACAACGGCAGCGAGATCATCCGCGTGCAAGCCGACGCTGCAGGCAACTGGGCCTTCACGCCAGGCTCCGCGCTGATCGACGGGGCACACAGCTTCAGCCACGCCGTGATCGACGTGGCCGGCAACACGGGTGCGCGCGGCCAGGCGACCGACTTCACGGTCGGCTCACAGCCTCTGCCCGTGAGCATCGACACCGCCACGGACAACGCAGGTGCCATCTCGGGCGCCATTGGCAAGGGGGGCGTGACCGATGACACCACCCCAACCCTGCGCGGCAAGGCCACCGTCGGGGGCACGGTGAAGATCTATGACGGCAGCACCCTGCTGGGCTCTGTCGTGGCCGACGCCAGCGGCAACTGGACCTTCACGCCCGACACACCTCTGAGCGAAGGGCGACACAGCCTGGCCGCCACCGTCACCCCGGTGGGCGGCAGCGAAAGCCCCCGGACCGCGATGTTCGACCTGACAGTCGACCTCAGTGCGCCGGCCCAGCCAGTCATCGTCTCGGTGGCCGACGACCAAGGTCTCATGACCGGCCGTTTGGTCAATGGCGCCATGACCGACGACACCCGGCCCGCGTTCAGGGGCAAGGCCGAAACGAACAGTACCGTGGTCATCTACGACAACGGGGTGGAGATCGGCCGGGTGCAAGCCAACACCGCAGGCAACTGGAGTTTCACGCCGGGCATGCCCCTGAGCGAGGGTGCGCACAGCATCACCTTGGCGGCAATGGACAAGGTGGGCAACGTAAGCATGTCCTCGCAGGCATTCGGCTTCACCGTCGATACGACGGTGCCGCTGACGGTGGCAACGATTGCGTCGGTGGGCAAGGACAGCGGCGTTAGCGCCACCGACTTCTTGACCAACGACGGCAGCGCAGGGCGCCTGATGCAAGGCACTCTGTCTACGCTACTCGCCAAGGGCGAAACCCTGCAGGTGTCGACCGACGGCGGCCAGACCTGGAAGGCAGCCTTCGTGGAAGGCAACAAGTGGAGCGCGCAAGACGACAACAGCCATTCAAGCGATTGGACCGTGCAGACGCGCGTGGTGAATGAAGCCGGCAGCATCGGCACTGTGCAATCACAGGCGGTCGTGCTGGATAC
>NZ_JBWKRI010000018.1:0-695 GCF_059419205.1 Variovorax sp. GW821-FHT06D12
GCCGTGCCCAGCACCAGGTACACCACCACCAGCGCGCCGATGAGCGCATAGGGCGACAGGTGCATGCTGTCGACCCATTCGGCCAGCTCGCGCGGGATGCCGGTGAAGGCCATGGTCTTGGTCAGGAACGCGGCCCCGGCCAGGATGAACATGATCATGCAGCTGGTGCGCGTGGCGCCCATGATCCCGTCCTTGAAGTTCTGCCAGGTGAGGCTGCGCCCGTAGGCTGCGATGGCCAGCGAGCCCAGCACCCCGAAGGCCGCGCACTCGGTGGCTGTGGCCCAGCCGGCCACCAGCACCCAGACGATGAACACGATCAGCAGCGCACAGGGAATGAGGTTGCCCGACAGCCGGATCTTTTCCATGAAGGTGGTGGGCGGATCGGCCGGCGGCACCTGGTCGGGGTGGCGCAGGCTCCACCAGCCGATGTAGCCCGAGAACAGCAGCATCAGCAAAAAGCCCGGCAGGAAGCCGGCCAGGAAGATGCGGATGATCGACGCGTCGGCCGCCACCGCGTACACCACCATGGTGATCGAGGGCGGGATCAGGATGCCCAGCGTGCCGGCCGTGGCCAGCGAGCCGATGGCCAGCTTCTCGTTGTAGCCGCGGCGCTTGAGCTCGGGCAGCGCCACCTTGGCGATGGTGGCGCAGGTGGCGGCCGAGGAGCCCGAGACCGAGCCGAACACGCCGCAGCC